>CAVSLM010000014.1:0-115026 GCA_963728895.1 uncultured Gammaproteobacteria bacterium | reverse complement strand
CGGCCCGCCGCATCCACATGCTCGATGGTCGGGTCGTGAAAGACTCGCAGGGCATCGCGGCGTGATCCAGCCCGTCGACGTGCTCGGCTTCGCCTTGCGCGCGCTGCGTGGATACCGGGTGCGCAGCGCGCTCATGCTGCTCGCCATGGTGATCGGCGTCGCGGCCGTGGTCATCCTGACGGCGTTGGGCGAAGGCGCACGGCGCTACGTGACCGGGGAGTTCGCCGCGCTCGGCACCCACCTGCTCATCGTGCTGCCGGGGCGCAGCGAGACCACGGGCGCCGCTCCGCCGCTGGCCGGCGAGACTCCGCGCGACCTGACGCTGGAAGATGCACTCGCCCTGCAGCGCAGCCCTGACGTGCGCCGCCTGGCACCCCTCAACATCGGCTCGGCACCCGTGTCGCACGCCGGGCTGGAGCGCGATGCCATGGTGATGGGCACGACCGCCGAGTTCGAGCAGGTACGCCACCTCGAGATGACCCAGGGCCGCTTCCTGCCGGCGGGCAACCCCACGGAAGCAGCCCCGCTGGCGGTGATCGGTACCAAGATTCGCGACGAGCTGTTCGGTACGTCGGCCGCGCTCGGACAGTGGGTGCGCATCGGCGATCGGCGGTTTCGGGTCATCGGCGTCCTGGGTAGCCGTGGACAGTCGATCGGTGTCGACCTGGACGAGGTGGTGATCGTGCCGGTGGCCTCGGCGCAGATGTTGTTCAACACTTCCTCGCTGTTCCGCATCATGGTGGAAGCTCCCAGCCGCGAGGCCGTCGATCAGGCACGCCGGGACGTGCTGGACATCATCCGCGCCCGGCACGAGGGCGAGGCCGACGTGACGGTGGTGACCCAGGATGCGCTGCTTGCGACCTTCGACCGCATTCTGCGCGCGCTCACCTACACCGTAGGTGGCATCGCCGCCATCAGCCTGATCGTGGCCGGGGTGCTCATCATGAACGTCATGCTGGTCGCCGTCGCGCAGCGCACCACGGAAATCGGCCTGCTCAAGGCGCTGGGCGCGCCGGGACGACAGATACTCACCCTGTTTCTCGCCGAGGCCGCGCTGCTGTCCTTTGCCGGAGCGGTGCTGGGACTGCTGGTGGGCATGCTGGGAAGCTGGGTGATCGCTCGCCTCTACCCGCAGCTTCCGGTGCAGCCTCCGCCGTGGGCCATTGGCGCCGCCCTGGGCGTCGCGCTTGCGACCGGGCTGCTGTTCGGCGTGCTGCCGGCACGCCGCGCGGCACGCCTGGATCCGGTACAGGCGCTCGCCCGGCGCTAGCCCGGAAATCTCACCAGTGAGACTTTCGGGCTCGCCACCGCATTCCCGTATAATCGCCGCAACCAAACGCTTGGCATGCTCATGACAGACGCCCCCAGCTATGTCGGTCTGCAAAACGACCACTACGGCGGCATGACGCCCATCGGCGGCATCATCCGCGATGCCTGGGTGTTCGGCCTGCTCCCGGAAAACGAGACCTGCGCCGGCTGGAGCCATATCCGGCTGCAGGAGCTGTACGACAAGGTTTCCGCGGCCTGGGCACCGTACGGGCATCTGGTAAGCAATCTCTCCCCGGAGCTTCGAGCCCGGCACGAGCGTATCTACCGCGCCGCGGTGGAGCGCGCGCGCGCGCTGGGCTGGAGCGCCGAGATCGAGGACGATGACTGAGCCTTCGGTCCGTGCAATCGTCACCGACATCGAAGGCACGACGTCGGCGCTCTCCTTCGTCAAGCACGTGCTGTTCCCCTATGCGCGCCAGCGCCTGCCCGCCTTCGTGCATGAGCATGCGCATGAGCCCACCGTGCGCGCCATTCTGGACGATGCACGGCACGAGGCGCCGGATACCTCCGGCGATCAGGAGCTGGTGGATCGGCTGCTGCGCTGGATAGACGAGGACCGCAAGATCACTGCTCTCAAGGCACTGCAGGGATTGATCTGGGAACAAGGCTATCGCGACGGCAGTCTCGTGGGGCACGTGTACCCGGACGCCGCGCGTCATCTGCGTGACTGGCGCGCGCGCGGCATCCGGCTGTATGTATTTTCCTCCGGTTCGGTGCTGGCGCAGAAACTGCTCTTCGCACATACCGGCGAAGGAGACCTGACGCCGTTGTTCACCGGCTATTTCGACACCACCATCGGTGCGAAGCGCGAGCCGGAGTCCTACCGGGCGATCGCCCGCGAGATCGGTCTGCCTGCGACGGGGATTCTGTTCCTCTCGGACATCGAAGCGGAGCTCGATGCTGCGGCCGAGGCCGGCATGCGCACCACGCTCCTGGCGCGCGACGGCGGTCCTGCCCAGAGCCGGCATCCGATCACAGTCGACTTCGACGGTGTCGAGGTCTGATCGGGCACAGTCGCGACATGTCGACGCTCCGCTGCGGGAGAAACGGGCAAGGCAACTGCGACAACAACGTTTAAGGGGGCAACATGTACTTCGATGCGCTATCGATCTCGGCCATCCTCATCAGCATTGGCGTGATGATCACGGTGCTGATACTGATGCGTAGACTGAATCGGGACATGCACGTGCGCATGCGTCAGGTCGCCCAGCACGCGGCGCTGCTGCACACCAACCACTCGGCACGCGAGCTGTGCGTCGCCATCCATCGGCTCCATCCCGACACCTGCCCCGGGATCGACTATATGATCAAGGACGACGCGGACGGGGCCGGACCTTACATCAAGGAATGGCGCGTCGATGCAGCCAAACCCAGCACCGAGCAGATCCAGCGCGCCTTGCGCGTATCGCAGCCCTCGGGCACGGAGCCGGTGATCTGAGGCGGGCGCCGAATCGCGCGAAGTCAGCGGCTGCGCTCGTAGGTTCCGACCAGCTCGGCCCGAGCGACGATGTGGCCCTGCATGGCCTGCTCCAGCCGCGCCTTGCCGGGCATATCGAGGCCGTGCAAACGCGTGTCGAGCGCGTACAGCTTGAAGAAGTAGCGATGGCGACCCACCGGCGGACATGGTCCCCCATAGCCGCTGCGCTTCCAGTCGTTGAGGCCGGATTCGACCCCGCTGCCTAGCGCCTCGGTGCCGGCACCCTCGGGAATGCCGGTGACACCGGGTGGTACGTTGTAGAGCACCCAGTGCACCCAGGTCATCTGCGGCGCCTTGGGATCAGGGGCATCGGGATCGTCGACGATCAGTGCCAGACTCTGTGTCTGTTCGGGAATTCCGCTCCACGAGAGCGGAGGCGAAATATCCTCGCCGTCGCAGGTATAGCGCAACGGAATCTGTCCGCCCTGTGCAAAGGCTCCGGAAGTCAGCGTCAGGGTCATGGCATCGTGCTCCTCTTGGCCACCGTAGGCGTGTAGCGTGACGGCAAACAACAGCGCCAGCGCAGGACCTGCAGCACGAGCATACCACCCCCGGCGCAGGTGGGCGCCATGCCCACGTTGCTGTTCACGTTGCATATGCATTTCCCTCGCGGCGACCACGATGTCAACCGCACCTGCGGTTCTGTCGTGGGCCGTGATCTCTCGCCCGCATAGCTCACCGCGATCCCGCGTGCGGGCGCAGAACCAGCCGGGGCAGGCATCCCACCAGGATACGAGTCGAAAGAAACTCCATGTCCACCGCTGCATGCCGTTTTGTTGCCGTCCGATGAGATATCGGGCCGAGCCGCACACCCCGGCCCCACCGCCTGGAGGGCTCGCGCCATCGTCGCCTGAGCATAGCGCACCGTCGCGGGCATCGCTTGCGGGAGGCGAACATGCTCGGCGCTGATCTGTTGCGTCTGTCACTGAGCTCGGTGCGCGCCCACCGGCTGCGCTCCGCCCTGACCATGCTGGGTATCGCCATCGGCATCGCAGCCGTCGTGCTGCTGACGTCGATTGGCGAAGGCATTCACCGCTTCGTGATCGCCGAATTCACGCAGTTCGGGACCAATCTGATCGGCGTGCAGCCCGGACGGGTCACCACCCACGGTGCATCCATCGGTGCCTTCGGAACGGTGCACCCACTCACCATCGACGATGCCGAAGCATTGCGTCGCGTGCCGCAGGTCATCGCCACCGTTCCGATCGTTCAGGGAAATGCAGCCGTCGAGCACGGTGCGATGACCCGCCGCGTTACCGTGTACGGCGTGGGCTCGCAGTTTGCCGAGGCGCTACGCATGCAGGTCGCCTCGGGCCGTTTCCTGCCGCCCGACGACCCGCGCGCCGCGCGCGCCCTGGCCGTGCTCGGCAACAAGGTTCGTGACGAACTGTTCTGCTACCGGCAATCCGCTTGGCAGCCGAATCAGGGTCGGCGGGGACCGCTATCGCGTGGTAGGCGTCATGGAGCCCAAGGGCCAGGTGCTCGGATTCGATCTGGACGACACGGTCTTCATCCCCGCCTCCAAGGGCCTGGAGCTTTTCAATCGTGAGGGCCTGATGGAGATCGATGTCCTGTATGCCAGCGGCGCTCGGGACGAGGATGTCGTCCGGGGACTGGAAAAGGTGCTCGAGGGCCGACATCGGCGCAAGGATTTCACCGCCATCACTCAGCGCCAGATGCTCGACGTTTTGAGCTCGGTTCTGAACGTGCTGACGTTCGCCGTCGGTGCGCTGGGTGGTATTTCGTTGGCCGTGGGCGGCGTGGGGATACTTACCATCATGACCATCGCAGTGAACGAGCGTACCGGGGAAATCGGCCTGCTGCGCGCACTCGGTGCGCCTAGGCGCCAGATCCTCTGGCTGTTCCTGGCCGAGGCAACGGTGCTCGCCGGCCTCGGCGGGCTCGCCGGCCTGACGCTGGGTGCCGGGATCGCCGCCCTGCTGGATGCGCTGGTTCCGGCGCTCCCGGTGCACACGCCGATCTCGTACGTGATTCTTGCCGAGGCGCTCGCGGCGGCCATTGGGTTGGGCGCCGGCGTGCTGCCGGCACGCCGCGCGGCACGCCTGGACCCCGTCGAGGCGCTGCGCGCCGAATGACCACCGTCGGATTTCCTTACAAGCGCGACCCGCTAACCCGCTGTTCCTGAATCACAAGTTTGAGCCCTCGCATTGATGCGGGAACTATCATGGGTTCTGGGCCGCATAACCCACACCGGCCTGCGGTGCGCAACCCATTGATCGGCTGCAAGACGATCAGGCCGGCCGCATATATTCTGTCGGCGCATTTTACAGAGATCGACATACCGTTCGGGCCGGTCATGAAACACCCATGAACTGCTGTGGTTTTTTGTTTCGGTTCGAAAGTTGCTAGGGAAGCGGCGCATGCCCGCGATGCGCCCCTGCTCGCGGGATTCATGAGCGGCAGCCAGGTCGGTTCCGCACCTGTGACCCGCGGGCGCAGCCACGCTCTCCGTTCGTGCAGTCCGGTAGCGACAAAGGGAGACGACCTGAACAAGCAACAAAGTTTGCGGGCATACGACTTCGGCCGAGTCGGTAAATAAAGGGGAGCTGGTCCGGCTCCAGTGGGTGGCCGTCGTCGATGGGCGCACGGATTTGGAGAGCAGTAGGGTGACTCTCCCCGGTTGCGCCAACCCGCTCGAAGGGCTGCAGAACAACAATAAGAGCTCGAACTCGGCGTGGGGAGGAGTAAGAAAACCGCAAGCGTGACGGGGCAAGCCCGACCGCACGTGGCACGCGAGGCGGCACAAGAATGTGCCGCCGTATTTTTTGTGCTGCGCCGGTGGCTGGTGCCACGGACCCGGCCTCTACCAGGAACGTACCCTCCCACATCCACATGGACGAATTCGGACTTTGGATAGTATCCGACCCCGCCGCGCTCCATCGCCAATGCCGCCTTGCGCAGCGTAGCGAGCCGGCAGCCGGACAAGCGGATGTCCACCGCCATGCCCTCCATGTGCAGACTGTGCTTCGCCACGCCGTTGCTGCGCCGTCGCAGCATCTCGTTGGTCGCAGGTGAACGATAGCCTGAGATGATCTGGAATGGAGCGCGTGTACCGATCCGCTGGCGCAGTGTGTAGAGAAGGTCCATCAACCTCGGGTCGATGGCCTTCACTTCATCGGTTCGGAAATCACGCAGGAGATAGTCGATGTCCGCAAGTGCATCGGGAAGGTACTCGCCGTGTGACCAGTACGGCGTGCGCAAGCTCTCGCCGGTGTGCAAGTGGTGCAGTGCCAGGATGCGCTCGCCTGCGGGTTTGACTTTGGCGAGTGCGGGCAACATCGTCAGACCGGCCGTGACCGCGACAAGGCCGCGCAAGAAGCGCCTCCGACCGGTCCGCACTGCATCATCATCGAGCACCAGTGGCTTCGACACGTAGTCTCCTCCCTTTTTTCAAGTTTCGGTCGTACGTGGAGTCTCACTTTTACCCGAACGACATCCACGCGTAAGCGGCACAGATCACATACTGATTGCCAAGTTCCTCCCATGTTGCCGGAGCAGATCGGCGAGTAGCATATCGCGGCCATAGATATCGTCGCGGAACTGTACATTCCCGTTACGATCGATCCACGCGGTGAGATACAGCAGATAGATCGGAACAGGTTCCGGTACCCGAACGGTGCGGGTCTTGCCTGCGGTGATGAGCGCGAGTATGCGATTGCGGTCCCAGCCCGGCTCATTGCGGAACAGATACTCCGCGAGCTCGATCGGCTTCTCCAGGCGTATGCACCCGGAGCTGAATGCGCGCACCGGTTTCTGGAACAAACTGCGCCCCGGTGTGTCGTGCAGATAGATGTCGTAGCCGTTCGGCAACAGGAACTTCAAGCGTCCCAGCGCATTGGTCGGACCCGGCAGCTGACGCAGCTTGTAAGGCATCCGGGTACCCAGTGAAACCCAGTCTATGTTCTGCGGATCGACCACCTCCGCAGCGGCAGTCCAGTTGCTCATTACCTCCATGTTCATGCGCTGCAGATACTCGGGTTCCTGCTGCAGCTTGGGGAGAATGTCCTGGCGGGCGATGCGCGGCGGGACGTTCCAGACCGGATTGAACAGCACGTGGGTGATGCGACTGCTGAACACCGGCGTGCTGCGGACCTGTTGACCGACGATGACGCGCATGCTCATCAGCACGACCCGTTGATCGATGACGTCGAGATCGAAACCCACCATGTTCACCTGGATGCGCCGCGCCTCCAGTTGGCGCGGCATCCAGCGCCAGCGCTCCATGTTGAGCGCAAGCTGCTGCACGCGGCCGGCGAGCGGCACGTTGAGCGCTTCGCGCGTACGCGCGCCAACAACGCCATCCACCAGCAGGCCATGCCGGCCCTGGAAACGGCGCACGGCTTCGACCAACCCGGGATCGTAGACATCGCTCTGCACCGGATGCAGGTCCGGCGTGAGATCACCGGTCATATCCATATGCCTACGCAGCAACGGCACCCGCGGGTCGCGATCACCGGGTTCCAGCTTCGGACCTGGCGGCAGCTCCGGCCACTCACCGTGTCGCGCCAGCGCGGTGTAGCGGGCGAGCGCATGGCGCAGCGCCCAGTATTCCGGATGCGGCGGCTCCATGCTGTCCAAGGTGCCGGAGATGTCTTCCTTCGCAAGCGCATCCCGCAGCAGGGCGGCCAGATCGGGAAGCGGTGTACGTTCGATGTTCCATTCGAGACCCTCCTGACGCTGCCTGATCCGCCCGCCGTAGAGGTCGCCGGCATAGTGCAGGTAGGCGTCGCTCAGAAGCAGTTCCAGCTCGAGCGTCCGCGTCGGTGTCACAGGGGCAGGCGCGAGCAGCGTCTCGAGCGCCGAGCGGTGATAGTCCTGGGGATCGAGTCCTGCTTCTCCTGCCGCGATGACTCGCTGCAACAGCTCTCGCGCCGCAGGACGCGCGGCTCCGTCATTGGTCCAGGCCGGCAGGTAATCGCGCTGCGCATAGAATGCGCGCAGCGCCTCGGCCTCGAGCAGCGGTTCCTCGCCTGCGCGCGGCAGGCCCTGCGGTGCCAGCGCCTGCTGAAGGTCACTGCGCACCAGTGCAACGGCATCGATCGCGGACAACTCGCCGGCGAACGTCGCACCGGGAGGCATTGCAAACAGTGCGGCCAACAGGCAGCCATGGCCGAAGTAGCGTTTCCTCATCAGCAAGAGCCGTCTCTCGGAAGTCGCGCCGCGTGTCCGATCCACACCAACGTACGGGCCGTCATTCGATCGTTGCAGTCCCGAAACTACTCGTGCGCCGGGAGCCGGCGCGCTGTTGGAGGATCTCCTCCAGCGTCTGCCGGCAGGTTGCGCTCAGTGGCCCGCCCAGTGCCACCGCCTGGCGCGCGGCGCGCTCGGCCGCATCAAGGCGGTCCTGATCCGCAAGCACCTGCGCCAGATTGTTGAATGCGGCGGGGTCCTGCGGGTGGCGGGCCGCCGCCTCGCGGTAAGCGGATTCCGCACCCCGCAGGTCATGCAGCGCGTAGCGCGCGTTGCCGAGTCCCATTTGTGCGCCCAGGCTCCCCGGCCAGCGCCGGGCAGCCGCCGCATAGGCGACCACCGCCTCTGCGAAACGCCCGGTTTGTTCCAATGCCGCGACCGCGAGCAGGTAGCGATCTTCTTCGGCGCGCGCCGGCAGCTCGCCGGGGGGCAGCACCACCAGCGCCCAATAACCCGCCCGGCGCCAGGTGTCCTCGAAGAGCTCCATACGCTGCAGGCGCCGTGCATCGCCGCCCGAGTGCAGCACAACGCGATCGGCCGGCACATCGAAGCCGACCATCACAGCGTAATGCCAGACTGCGACGCCCAGAGCGCCCAGGTCCTGCAGCACGATCACCGGATGTCCCGCGGCGACTTCGGCCAGCAGCGCATCGAGTCGCGGCGCCAGTACATAGGCCACGCGCCCGTGCCGGCGCGCGGCAGACTGCAGCTCCAGTTGCAGGCTTCCACCGCGCCCCGGCAGGTAAACCTCCGGGCGCAGAGATTCGGGTCTCGCGGCGATCCCGCTCCAGCCGAGGACACCGGCCAGTGCCGCCGGACCACACTGATCGGTGTCCTGGGCGAAGAAGGGTACTTCGTACAGCTCTGCGCGTACCGGTGCCGGAGGCGATTCGCGCAAGGCGCGCGTCTGCGGCGCAATCGCACAACCGCCCGTCACGAGCACCGCCAGGACGAGTGCCGGCCATCGTTGCACCCCGGGTCCGGCGCTCGATGCGTTCACGCGGCCGCTCGTGGCGCGTCAGCGGCGGTGGACGAAAGCGAAGATGTGCGTCAGACCGAGAAGATCCGTCAGCAGCAGCACGACGAACACCAGCAGCACGATCTCCAGCGCGCCCGCACCGGCGGGCAGTTGATCGAGCTGCGCCGCGAGTGTCTGCATCTCGGTATCGGTCAGGCCGTCCAGTCGTGTCTGCACGCGGGCCGGATCCACACCGTTCGCCACCAACTGCGCCGCCACGTCCTGGCGTGCGAGGACCGATTCCACGCGCTGACGCGCCGTAACGGCATGGCCGTTGTCAAGCACCTGCTGGGTGCCGACCAGCGCGGCTTCCGCGGCAGGCAGATAGATTCCGAGTGCTGACAGGGACACGGTCACGTATAAGCAAACCAGCCTGATCGGGCGGGCGAATGATCGCATGTTGTTCTCCTCGATGGTGCGCGCTACCGGCCTGCTCGATGGCGCGACATTATAGCATCCGCCCGTCGGGCAGTGCAGGGCGCGCCAGTAGCGGCGTGGCCGCGGGACGCTGAAGCGATCGGAGCATGGGAATGCGGCTCCCGCATGTCTACCCCTCGTGCCTGCAGGGGTGCTCAGACCAGCAGGCGCCTGCGCACCAGCACCACGGCTGCATAGTAGCCGATGAACGCATAGGCGAGCAGCACGGAGACATGCAGCCAGGCTGCCGTGAGCGCCCGGCCGGCGAGCAGCGGTCGAATCAGCTCCACCGCGTGCGTCAACGGCAGAAATGCCACGCCCGCCTGCAGGGGTTCCGGAAAAGTGTTGATGGGGTAGAACACGCCGCACAGCAGCAGCAGCGGTGCCAGCACGAGCGTTGCGTAGTAGTTGAAAAAATCGTAGTTCGGCGCCAGCGCGCTCATTACCAGCGCCGGCCCCGTAAAGCACAGGCCGGTCAGAAACACACAGGGAACTGCGAGCAGCACCCCCCATCCATGCACCGCTCCCAGCAGGGCGGCGACGCAGATCATGGCCACGCCGCTCAGCAGTGCTTTGCTCGCGCACCACAGAAGCTCGCCGGCCACGATGTCGTCCACGGTGACCGGGGTCGCCATCATCGCCGCGTAGGTCTGTTGCGGCACCATACGCGTGTGCACCGAATACATGCCCTCGAAACTCGCGGTATTCATGCTTGCCGATGCGACGATGCCCGAGGCGAGAAAGGTGAGATACGGCATTCCGGCCATCTGTCCGATGTATAGTCCGAAGCCGTAGCCGAGACCCAGAAGATACAGAAATGGCTCGCCGAAGTTCACGACCAACGCCGGCGCAATCAGCTTGCGCCACACCAGGAGATTGCGCCGCCACACTGCAGCGGTGCTGCTTGCCCGAATGCGGGGCAGGCTCCAGTCCGCCATCAGTCGTGCAGCTCCCGACCGGTAAGCTTCAGAAACACGTCCTCGAGATTCGCCGGCCGGCGCAGAAACACCGCGGCCGGTTGCGACTCGAGCCATTCGAGCAACGCTCTGGGATCGGGCGTGTAGCAGTACACGTCGTCGCCCACCGCTTCCATGCGGCAGAACTGCCGCAATGCACCCTCCCCGCCTACGGCACGACCCGCGAAGCCGCGCAGCTCAATCACCTCCCGCTCGACGTGGCGGCGGATCAGCTCCGCCGGTGTGCCACGATCGAGAATGGTGCCTCGGTCCATGATCACCAGTTCGTCGCAAAGCCGCTCGGCCTCTTCCATATAGTGTGTCGTGAGCAACAGCGTCTTGCCGGCCTTGAGCAGCTCGCGCATTCGCGCCCAGATCATGTGCCGTGCCTGCGGATCGAGGCCCGTGGTCGGCTCGTCCAGCACGATGAGCTCCGGGTCGTTGACCAACGCACGCGCGATGGTCAGGCGGCGCCTCATACCGCCGGACAGCGTTCCGATCGGCGAGGCGGCGCGGTCGGACAGGTCCACGAAATCCAGCAGGCGCTCGATGCGTGCCTCGCGCGCGGCGATTGGGAGATCGAAATAGCTGCCGTAGATGCGCAGGTTCTCTGCGACGGTGAAATCCGGGTCCAGGTTGTCGGCCTGCGGCACCACGCCGATGCGCGCCCGCACGCGCCGACCCGCCGCCGGGACAGGGTCGCCGAACACCTGCAACTCTCCCGCGCTGAGCGGGGAAATGCCGAGGATCATGCGCAGCGTGGTGGTCTTGCCGGCGCCGTTGGGTCCGAGAAAGCCGAAGCAGCGTCCACCCGGAACTTCGAAGTCAATGCCGCGCACCACTGGCGGAGCGTCGCCGAAACGCTTCGTCAAGCCGCGCGCCAGCACCACCGCACTCATGCGCGCGATGACTCCCGGGTCACCGAGGGCTGCAGCAGGATCTGTAGCCGGCGCGTGTCCAGGCGCAATGCGCGACCGGCCTGGCAACCGTAGTGCACCGCCGGCACGTCCCTTACAACTGTACGCGCACAGGCCCCGCTTTATCGGTAAGCGCGCGCAGGAGCGCCATCCGCAGCTCGTTGAGGTGTCCGTGGAAGAAGTGATCGACGCCCGGCAACACGATGGTCCGCGGCGGCTGCGGCATGCCGTTCGCCCATTCGACCACCTGTGCGCCCGGCACGACTTCATCGTGATCGCCCTGAACCAGCAGCCACGGACAGCCGGGTGGGACGATGTCTGCGAACTGGAAGAAGTTCACCGGGGGCGCAACCGTGACCAGCTGCGCAATGGACCTGAGCGGCGCGGCCCGCAGTGCAATGTAGGCGCCGAAGGAAAACCCGGCGAGCCAGAGCTCCTGGCCCGGTCGTTGCGCCGTTGCCCAATCGAGCACTGCAAGCAGGTCGTCGACTTCGCCCTTTCCACCGGCATATACCCCGGCACTGTCGCCGACACCCCGGAAGTTGAACCGCACCGTGGCGAGCCCGAGCTCGTTGAAGGTGCGTGAGAGGTAATGTACGACCTTGTTCTGGAAGGTCCCCCCGTAAAGCGGATGGGGATGGCAGATCACCGCCATGCCGCGCATTCGCAGCCCTGCATTCGGGCACGCCGTAACCGCCTCCAGTGGCCCTGCGGGCCCGGCGAGCGTGACGGCCTCCCCGACGCAAGGGAGGCTCTCACCATCGTACAGGTGCTCGTCGAGCTTCGGTGGCAACATCGGGATTCTCGCTGACAGGGATGCGGCAGGCCCGCGGGTACTGCGCGCCGGACATGTGGCGCCAGTCTGATAAACGAAGTATACGAAATTCTTCGGTCATAGCCACCGGCGCGGGAATGCCGCACCATGCGGAAGCTTCGGCCCCAACCTGCCGGGGCCTGGTCGGCACCGCCGGCCAAGTGGGGCAACGGTACGGCCCGCATACGTCCGACACCGCACCGCCCGCCGGACTGCGATTTGCTGGATGGCGTTGAAGCGCAAACGGGTCCGTCCGATCAACGATCCGAGTGTCCGAGGTCCTTCTCCGGAGCAATCCGGTCGCGGATACGTTGCTTGAGCTCTTTCGATTCCGGGAAGCGCCCTTCTTCCTTGCGCGACCAGACGGTCTCTCCGTCCACCCGGACGAGAAAGATTCCGCCGGTCCCTGGAACCAACGTCAGGCTGCCGAGCTCGTCCTTGAACGTCGTGAGCAGCTCCTGAGCGAGCCACGCGCTGCGCAGCAAGAAACCGCATTGGCTGCAGTATTCGATTTCCACTCTTGGTCCGTCTCTCATGCATTCACCCGACCGCACTGGTTTCGCTCGTACCCGCGTGCAATATCGCGCAGCCCCGCGCGCAGCCCGCGTCGCTCACCGAGCGTCGACTTGCGGGCACTGGCTTCGTTGAGGCCCGGCTTTGCGGGCCCGCGCCACAGGTTTTAGAGTATCATTGGGAGTCCGCTGGAGAGGCAATCGAGGCACACCGCGACGAATCTTCCCGGTGCGTGACCTGCTCGGGCTCCGTCCCATGGGATGTGTGCTGCAGGCTCCACGGAGCAATCACGACCTCTAATCGACTATGACCCGGCAATGTCGGCGTCAGGAGATAAAGCACAATGAAAGTCAGTAAATGGATGGCCGCACTGGCCGCGACTCTGGTTCTCGGCGTCGTCGGGTGCGAGCAAAAGGGGCCTGCCGAGCAGGCAGGAGAGAAGATCGACCAGACCATGGAAAACGCCGGCGATAAGGCCAGCGACGCGATGGACACGGCCGGTAAGAAGATGGAAGATGCCGGGGAAGCAGTGCAGGAGCATGCCCAGTGATTTAGGGCTTGGGCGAATTTGAGGCTTCGGCCGGCTGCGCCACGCAGCCGGCCGGCCCAGACCGGAAATCTCACCGGCATCCCGGGTCAGCCACCTCCCGCGCGAGCATCGAGCTCCTTGGTCATCAGTCGGCGGTCGTGCTGCTCGAAGCCGACCCGGCGATAAAGCTCCAGCGCCGCCCCCCGGTGGCGTTCAACCTCCAGGTGCAGCGCTCGCACACCGCGTTCCCGGCAATAGGCTTCGGCAATCCCGAGTGCCTCGCGTCCCAGTCCCTGGCCCCGGTGATCTTCGGAAATGAACAACTCGTCGACGAAGGCATCCCTCCCGCGATATTCCAAGCTGAAACCCAGCGTCACTGCGAGGTAGCCGATCACCGTGTCCCCGGCGTCCGCCACCCAGACGCGCCCGAGGCGCTCGTCCGCCAGGAGCTCCGATACGGCCTCGCGTGCCTGGGCCTCGACAAACGGGTAACCATCCTCTGCATAGTAGCGACGCATCATCCCGACGATGGCGGCCATGTCCGATGCGCACGCCTGGCGAAAGCGCTTCATATCCGAACCTCCGATGGCGCGGCCACATCAGGTTCTGGCCAAGTATACGGCGCTCCCCATCACGCAACGGCGTGCGCTGTACTCCCACCGGGCCGGGTTGAACTGTTTCGTCGCGGGCGTAGACTGGTTTGGTCTGCACGCGCGTCTGCACAGATAGGGAGGGAAGCACCATGACCGGGAAACGGATCCTGATGCTGGTGGGTGACTTCGGGGAAGATTACGAGATCATGGTGCCATTTCAGGCACTGCAGATGGTCGGCCATACGGTGCACGCGGTCTGTCCGGATAAGAAGGCGGGTGAATCCGTGCGCACCGCCATACACGATTTCGAGGGTGACCAGACTTACAGCGAGAAACGTGGCCACAACTTCACGCTGAACGCAACCTTCGCCGAAGTCCGCCCCGAGGATTACGACGCGCTCTGCGTGCCAGGCGGACGCGCTCCGGAATACCTGCGCCTGAACCCGCGTGTGCTGGAGATCACGCGCCACTTCGCCGATCAGGACAAGCCGATCGCCGCAATCTGCCACGGGCTGCAGATTCTTGCTGCCGCCGGAGTGCTCAAGGGCCACAGCTGCACCGCGTATCCTGCATGCGGACCCGAGGTCAATGCCGCCGGCGGGCACTATGTCGATGTCCCCGTAACCGACGTCCATGTGGACGGCAACCTGGTCAGTGCCCCCGCCTGGCCCGCGCATCCGAAGTGGCTTGCGCAATTCCTGAACGTCCTTGGAACATCCATCCAGCACGGGCAGCCCACCCAGGGAAAGAAAGCCGTCGGACAATAGCCGGCGGGCGTCCCCGCGACGCGCATCTCTATGCTGCCCGACAATCCCGTCTGGGTAGGCTGGGTGGGCGGCAAGCGCTGCGCTCGACCCAGCCGCCAGCCGGTCCTGACTGGACCAGGGACGGCCGACACGCGCCGCTCGCGTGGCCGAACGGGCAGGTTGGTCACCGGCGGCCGCAGATCACGCGAAATTCCCATTCAGCCTCCCGGGATGCTGGTGAGATTTCCGGGCTAGCAAAAGGGCGGCCTTGCTCCCTATACTCCAATGGCAGTGGGGGTTCCAATCGGGGATCGGAGTCGATGGGCGGTCGCGGGGACCGCCATTGACCTGTAAAGAGTGCATCCATGCACCCGTTCGCGCAGACCAACGTTCAGCTTTTCAATCAGATGCGCCGCGAAGGCTACAGCACGGAGGAGCTGACGCGCGTCGTGGCTGCCTATGATTACGCGCTTGGACTGTTCGGCGCCGCATTTCGCGGATCCGGCAAGCCCCTGCTCGCCCATCTCGTGGGAACGGCCAGCGTGCTGGCCTCGCAGCGCGCGCCGGTAGCGGTGGTCATTGCCGGAATGCTGCACGCCGCCTACGAACTGGGGGATTTCGGCAGCGGCACCCGGGGCGTCACGGCGGCCAAACGCGCCGAGCTGCGGCGCGCAGCCGGAGAGGAAGTCGAAGCGTTGATTGCCGCCTACAACGCCCTGGTCTGGGACGGACAGGGCGTGGCCGCGGCAGGGGAACGACTGGACACGCTCGATCACTCGGGAAGGACCGTGCTGCTGATGCGCCTGGCAAACGAGGTGGAGGATCACCTCGATCTCAACATGCCATACTGCCGCCAGATCGGGTGGCGCCGGGGTTTCATCCGGTCCACCGGCGAGCAGCAGGTGGAACTGGCGCGCCGTCTGGGCTATCCCGCGCTCGCCGAGCAACTTGCCGCCGCGTTCGAGGAAACGCTGACCGCCGACATCCCCGAGGTGCTGTGCCGCACGACGGGAAAGACCTTCGCCATCACTCCGCGCTCACTGCGCACCCGCTGGTCGGTTCGGCTCGCGCGGGCACTGGCGGGTATCCGCAGGCGCATGCGCCGCAACCTTCGAAGTGCACCCACCCCCTCGGTGACGCCCAGGTGAGAGGGTGGTCGCACCGTCGGGTTCATCCCGTAACGGCACAGCCATGAACGCCCCTCGGCGCATCGCCTTCGTCGTCGATCATCACCCACATCCCTCCAAGACGGCCTTCCTGCAGGCGTTCCGGACTGCGTTCGCGGAGTACACGGTGGAAGTGATCGACATCGGCGAGCTGCTTCGCGGACGCTCTCGATGGATGAAGCTGGCAAACCTTGCCTGCATGTTACGCGAGTACTGGCGCCATCTGTGCCTGGGCGACAAGAAGGTTGGTTTCTATGCTTCGCGGACCACCTATCTGTTCCGCCAGATGCGCCGGCTGATCGCCGAGCGCCTGCAGAACGGCGACTTCGCCTTTTCCGTCCAGATGATGCTGCTGTTTGATGCCGGTGGGGCGGGGATCCCGAATTTCATCTACACGGATATCGTCCATCTCGCCTATTACGACTGTCCAGAGGTCAACCGCTGGAATCAAAACTGTGGAGGGTGGGTTGCGCTCGAGCGCGAGATGTACCACCGCGCCCGGCGCGTGTTCACCTGGAGCAACAATATGAGCCAGTGCCTGATCGATCGCTACGCCGTACCAGAGGATCGGGTCACGTGCGTGTACACAGGCGCAAACGCCAGGGCGCACTCGCATACCCCGGTGCCGGACACCCGCTACGCCAGCAAGAACATCCTGTTCGTGGGAATCGACTGGGTCCGCAAGGGTGGCGAGGAGCTGGTCGCGGCGTTCCGGCGCGTGCTGCTGCGCCACCCCGACGCCAAGCTGACGGTGGTCGGGTGCGTCCCCGAGATCGACATTTCGAACTGCCGGGTGCTGGGTCGTGTTCCCCTGGACCAGGTCACGCACCACTACAATCAGGCTGCGGTTTTCTGCCTGCCGACCCGGCGTGAGCCGTTCGGAAGCGTATTCATCGAAGCCATGCAGCACGGGCTACCGATCGTGGCGACCGACTGCGGGGCGATTCCGGATTTCGTGATCAACGGCGTCAACGGCTACCGGGTAGCGCCCTTCGACGTCGAGGGGCTTGCCGATCGGCTCAGCGAGCTCATCGCCGATCCCGGACAGTGCCGCACGCTGGGAGTCAACGGCTATCACCTGGCGCGCAGGCGCTACGCCTGGGAAAACACCGCCGCGCGCATGCGCGAGTACATCGAAGCCGCATTGTCCGATACCACGCAGCCTGTTGCCAGGCTCCGCAAGGCAGTGCCGCAGTAACCGTAGGATGCGTGCCCGGAACCAGACCGCACTAGGCGCGCGCTGGAACGACAGCTGGTTTCTAGTAAGGGGGAAAGTTCATGTCCGATACGCCTGTGACCATTGTGGTGGTACCGCGCGAGCGCTTCAGTTTCGCAGTACCGGCGCTGGAAAGCATTTATGCGCACACCACTCCGCCGTTCCGGCTCATTTATGTCGACGCGCGCTCGCCGGCCCACGTTGCACGCCAACTGCGGGCGCAGGCCGCCGAGAAAGGTTTCGAGCTGATCCGGGTGGAACACTATCTCGCTCCCAACCAGGCCCGCAATCTCGGGCAGGCGCGGGTGGACAGCGAGTTCGTCGTCTTCATCGACAATGACGCCATCGTCACACCCGGGTGGCTGGATCGACTGCTCGACTGCGCACGCACAACCGGTGCCTGGGCGGTGGAACCGCTCTACCTGGAAGGCCCTCTGGAGGACCGGATCGTTCATGCAGTCGGCGGTTGGGACTACGTGGCCGTGGAGGACGGCCGCAGGGTGTTTCACCACTCGCACGAAGTCGCGCACCGGCCGGCCTCCGAGGCCGGCGACGCCCTGTGGCGCAAACCGGTGGGGGCGCTGGAGTTCCACTGCGTACTGGCGCGCAATGCGGTGTTCGATCGCCTCGGACCGCTGGACGAGGAGCTCATGAGCCACTCCGAGCATCACGACTTTGCCATGCTCATCCAGGAGGCCGGGGGCAGCATCTATCTGGAACCCGAGTCGGTGATCAGCTTCCCCAATTACCATGCGACGCCGCTGGCCTGGTCGGACATCCCGTACTTCTGGGTACGCTGGAGCGATGCCTGGGCGCAGCGCAGCAGCGCGCGCTTCCAGGAGAAGTGGGAACTGCCCGACGACGACGGCTACCTGCGGCTCATGAAACGCTTTTCGCTGGCACGCCGTAAGCGCTTTGCCGGCCTGTGGTTCCCGTGGCGGATCAGCGTGCGCGGACGCGAGCGCATGATCCTCGCGCTTCCCACGGAGCGGCTGCTGCGCATGCTCTTCAGTCCACGTCCGGGCACGGCGGCGACCTGAACGATTGCGGGCGGCGAAAGTCAGCCTGGACGATCGCATTGAGGCAGGAGCCGGCGCCCGGAGCCGCCCGATCAGGTGGCAGATACGACGCAACTCGGAAAATACCGTGTTTACTGGTGAAAGGCCGAGCCCGGGCACACGAGCCCTGCGCCAGCATCGGGGATCCCGCTGAGATATGCGAGCCAAGGCGCATCGATCCGCCACCTTATCACGACTTCGCCGTGGCATTCCGGAGCTAGCCGGCGGAGTGCAGGTCGCTCCGATACCCGCCGGGCGGCACTCTCGATTTCGCCGTCACTCGAGAAGGCGAAGCTCGACACGTTGCCCGGGTGTAACGCGCATCGGGCCGACGATCGTGTAACCGGCGACACCATGGGTGCGAGAATTTACGAGCCGCGAATGTGCACCAAGCTACGCTGGCGACACTTCGCACCCCGTTTACGGTGAGCACGGGAACGAGCTTCAAGTAGGATACCGACCACGGGAAGAACGCCGGCGGCAAGAAGGCCATCTGATCAGGCTGCGCACCGGATTTGACAATAACCCGCCCCTGCGCTTCGATAACCACCTCCGCGGCTTCAGTAGTGGATGCGTTGTCGCGCTACATCCAAGCGAGCGGCTGCCGGTGCCGATAAGCCAGTGTCCGCGTGGCTACGCCCATTGTCCGTTCGGTCCCGAAGGAGTCCAAGATCGCATGAGTGACCAGGGATTTCCGCGCGATACCCGTGGAGCGGCCTGCGGTTTCCCGACGGTCTCCCGCCATGAGGGGATCTGTCCTGCATCGGCCGAAGGCGCACGCTCCCGGTCCTTGAATCAGCGGTATGCAGCTGCGAGGAATCAATCGTGATAGAGCATCAACCAAAACGGGAGCTCCTTTACTTCGGACCTTCCGGCATTGGCGACTGGTGCGTGATCTATCCCGGACTGGCCAATTTGCTGGAGAAGCACGAGTGCCAGTCCGCGACCGTCATCATTCCCCACCGCAACGAGGGAAACGAGCTACTGGCGAACAGCACATTGATAGGGGAAGTCAAATACCTCGATCGCGCGACCCACGGTACCGAACTTCTCTCGTACGCGAAGCGGTGGGTGGAGCTGCTGCTCCACATACGCAGTCGGAAATTCCCGGTGCTCGCTGTAAGCTATCTCTCCAACCAGCCGGATACCCTATCGCTGGCGGCCTTGTCCGGCATACCGATAAGGATCGGCGTCGTGACGAATGCACTGGCCAGAAACGTATTCAATCGTACGGTGGCCAGGGATCCGACGATCGGGAAGCTGGCAGCGCATCTAGCCTACTCCCAGGATATCAGGCTACCTGCCGACAGCAACACGCTGTTTGCCGAGGCTGCAGATGCCGAGGTGGCAATCCCGCCTCAACCCTATGTCGTGCTGGCAATCGGTGGCGGGCGCAATGCGACTTGGAGGTTCTGGCCCGCACGCCATTGGCATGCATTGATCTCCGCATTGCCAGATGTCGTCTTCGTCCTCCTTGGAGGCGGACTCGATGATGAGCGACAAAGTCGCGAGATCGCACGCCTCGGGCGATTGACGAACGTCATCGATCTTGTCGGAAACGTATCCATGCGTGGTGCCGTTGAACTTGTCCGAAGTTCCAGAGCGGTCGTAGGAAATGACAGTGGGCTTGCCAACATAGCGGCGTCCTTGAAGGTTCCAACGCTATGCCTCTACGGGCCCACCGATCCCCGACTTACCGGGCCCGCACTCATTGGAGCCGTACCGCTGTCAATTTCGGTTCCGTGCGGCCCCTGCTTTGGAGACGATCAGGATCCGACCGTCGCCAGGAAATGTCCCCACCACGCGTGCCTGGCCCAGTTGCAACCGACGGTGGTGGCCCGCAAACTGATGGCGATAGCCGGTTAGGATGAAGTGCATGTACCCCAAGGGCTACTACCAAAAAGACGCACGCACGGGACGACTGAAGTCCCGTGTCACTCGAGTGATACCGACCTGGCGAACTCCCACCGCTCTGTTTGCTGCGCTCGGACGTCTGCCGGCGGGCGCTGTGGTGCTGGACATGGGTTGCGGCGACGGCACGTTCGCCGAACGCCTGTGCTCATTTCGGGGCGACTTGCACGTCATCGGCATCGATTTGACATTGCAGCCGGCTTCCGGATCCTACTCGCGCGTTTCGGGAAGCGCCCTGGCCCTACCGTTGCGCACTACGTCCGTCGATTTTTTGATCGCACGTCACTTGCTGGAACACCTCACGGATCCTCTCTTGGCCGCGAGCGAGATTCAACGGGTGCTCAAAGCCTCCGGGGTCGCATATGTCGAGTGCCCCGACGTACGCAGCGCTAGCGCCTGGAGCATGTGGAACTTTTACGACGACCCTACCCATGTCCGACCGTACACCATCAAGGCACTGACCCGCTTGATGGCAATGCACGGCATAATTGGCGAAAAGGTTGGCCGCATACGCGACTGGTACACGCTACTGCTCGGGCCGCTGTACTTACCGATCGCCCTCTGGCTTCATGACCGGGAATTCCTCCCCAACTACCTTCGCCATGTATTCGGATTGTGGATCTATTTCCTGGGGACGAAATCCCGCCTGCACTGAACAGACCGCCAATCACAGCGCCACTCACGTTCCAATGAAGCGGATTTGCTTCGCCAATTCAACGCTTGCCCAGGCCGGTGCCGGTGGAGAAGATAAACTTGCCCAAAAGCAGGGTGGAGAGCCGGGCACTGCACGCCTCGGCTCACCGGGCGAATCCGGTGCAGCCAAGCGATTCTCGAGGGAGACCGAGAACAAATCGAGGGTGTAGCAGGCGACCATCCGTGGACGACGCAACACAGCCGAGTTGCTGTCTCTGCCAGAAATTTGCCGAGTCGGCGCCAAGCCAAGAGATCGCCAAACAGGGAGGAAATCATGAAACGCTCATTCGTGCCGGATACGGCATCTCGCGCAATTTTCTTCGACAACAAACCCACACGGCAAGCCTCTTTCCGGGCGTTCTTGCTCAAGGTGGCGCTATCGCTGGCCTCGGCCTTCATGTTGCTTCAAGCCGCGCAGGCCGCGGCAGCCTCCGATCTGGACACCGGAAACGCGCCTGTCGAAGTGATCATTCCGGCCGTGGTACCCGTCGTCTTCAGCGACGTTTCGCCCACGGGCTCCGATGTCAAATTGGTCATTCGCGTGACCACACTGGTGACGAATGCCTGGTTTGACGCTTCGGCGCCGTATCACCCGACAGCGCTAGGCGTCTACTCGCGGCTCCGTCGTCCCGCAAGCGAAAGCGCGACCAACAGAAACATCGAGGATGGCACGCCAATCGGCATTACGGTTGGGGAGCAAACTGTATCCCGTCCGTCTCGACGGCCATGTGCGCAGGCAGGCCGCAAGGCGGTTCTTCAGCAGTGACGAGCTGAACTGGTCGGTTCCCGCTCTGCAGGGCCTCCACGGTGGAGCCGGGCATCACGCCAAAGGAGGATATAACACTCGGTCCGTGGGCAACGTGGACCGAGTTTGCGAACGACTGCGGTCTTTCACGACGGTGGGGAGGCCTTCACTTTCGGGCTGCCATCGAAGCAAGCAGACAGTTCGTCCCGCAGGTTGGCGAGCTCGCATACGAATTCGTGACAGAGCACGTCGAGGGACACGCACCGGTGTATCTACCGTACGACAAGCGTCGGAACAATCGGACGGGAGCCAAGTGGTCCCGTTGGGAGCAGCACTGAACACGGACAAGCGTGTCGCTACCTCGTGAAAGATTTTGGGACATCCCAGTCCCCAAAATCGACTCGCCTACGCGACAGCCATTAGTGCCCCGGCCGCCCTGCGTCCGTGCCGCTACGCCACACCCTTGCTTCGCTCGGTGCTGGCTTCGCAGCACTCCCGCAAGGGCTGGATGCGATGCTCGGATGGCTACTTTGTTTCCCCTGCGCCGCTTCGCGACTCCGGGTAAACAGTGCGCCCTCATCGCTACCGGGGACTACCGGCCCTCGCTTCGCTCTCCATGGCCGGCAGCGATCGTAACAGGCAGGCCGTATCGCCTGTCTGTCTCAGCGCGATGTTCGGGCGCCCGCGGTGTTCCCCGTCCGCGGGCGCCCCGATTCCCGGCAACCGCCCGACATCGCCGGGCCAGAGAGCTGACGATCGAAGTTCTCGCGGCGATTCGCTCCCGGTGGCGCCGCCGTGCAAATAGGCGTCTACCGCGTCTTTCGCTTCTTTGAGACTTCGACCCGTTCTTTCCCGAGTGATCTTGATGGCGTCGATTACGTCTCCACGATCCGCGGCCAGCGTGGCCTCCTGGGGGAGCGGTATACATCTGTCGTTGGTCCGCTTCGTCGGTTCCCCTTCGGCTCAGGTTCCTGCGCACATTGGGAGGTTGTGCACCAGCGCACCACAAACATCGGCGTAGTCAGACCGGGTCGATCCATCCTTCAGTCAATGGTCGAATAGACTAACTCGCAAATCGTGGTACGTCCCCTGTTACCCCGTCCCCGGTTACCCCCACCGTGTAAGAGGCGCATTGCACGGCGTTCTTCCGGTCACGCTTTACCGAGTACATCAAATCATCAGTCACCTTGATCAAGTCGTCTGCCGTGTGCGGCACGTCGTCGGTGCATGTCAATACACCGATGCTGAATGTAATCGGCCAATTGCTTCTTCGCATTGCTTCCAGAAGGCAGCTTTGGAGTTTTGAGATGGCGACCTTCGCCGCTTTCTGATCGGTTTCCGGCAACAGTAGGGCAAATTCGTCTCCGCCGAGCCGCGCGATAACATCCGTCTTCCGCGAGCACCTTATGACATGGTCAACCACCGTACGGAGGACCTGGTCACCTGCCTCGTGACCGTACCGGTCATTTACGGTCTTGAAATTGTCAAGGTCCATATACGCTATGGAGAACGGATGCTGATATCGCTGGAAGCGGTCAATCTCCGCCTGCGCGAGTTCGAAGAAGGACCTCGAGTTAGCCGCGCCGGTCAGGTAGTCCGTATGAGCCAGTTCCCTTTCGTGTAGCAACGCCCTTCTCAGTTCGGAAAGCAGCAGCGCGAACACGATAAAGTTGCCGAGTCGGATGAAGGGTATTCCAGACGTAGATAGAAGAGTGTGAGTAATGGAGGCACCCCGCTGCCGAATCAGCGGCCAGCCATACCATGGCGCTGGCAAGAGCCGCCATGATCCCGAGCCGTCGACTCGCAGACCAGACTACCAGATAGATTGGAATCAGGTAGAACAGCCCAAACGTGAGCTCAAATCCGGTAACCAAGTCGACCAGCCCAACCGCCAGGATGAGAGCGAATCCTGCGAATGCCCAGACCGCCCTGTTTCGATTATCCAAAGTCACCAGAAAGTTCACTGTCTCTCCCTTTCAGCGAAATGGGCTGGCACTGGGTGTGACCCCCAGTTGCGAGCCACACCTCTTGACAACGGGGAGCAGACCCATGCCGACAGAGTGTAGTCGCCAGCGCGACGCCCGCGTAAAACGGGTCTCGATCATCTCCGTCCCTTCCCACTGGGGGCGGTCTTGTCTGCATTGACTCGACGCACGTGGTAGTCCGCATATCTCACCGATATTGCGCATCGGCGCGACCAGGGTCCTCCCGACTGCGTGTGGCGAGCCAAACAGGTGTTGCAGTCCTTTCGGGTGGTTGCAGACGGTGAGGCCCTCGTCAACCCCGCACTCTTCAGGCAAAGGTCACAAGAGTGGCTCGACCTTTCTGCACGAGAACCGGCGAGTTCGGCGCATCGGCGCGTACATCCCTCAGGAACGGATGGGTAGTGGGTCATGCTCCGGCCGATGTCGGCCAGCACGCACCGGATATCCTTCAGAGCGGAATCCGACAACCCCGGGAACGGCCGTGGGACAATGGTGCGGGACATCGAGTACGTCGTTCACGTCTACGGCGTGCAATAGCGGGCGCCGTCGGCCCGATACACCGATCCCACGACGGTCCCGCGCCCGTCGACATTTCACTTTCGACCTGGGCTCTGCTTATGTTTCCATCGGCGCTCCGGCGCTGGCGAGATCGAAGGTCAAAATCAGGTCGTCCCTCTTCACCGTGTTCCGATTCACGATGTGCCCCTGACGGGCCAGCGAGACCTGGGGATCGCTTGCGCTCCCGCCCGGCGCAGAGTCCGGCACCAGCCTCGTGCACGATCTCATGCGAGCGTCTGCATCTGACAGCACAGCAGGAGTGACACGACTTCGCTCTGGCGGTGCGTGGCCGTCTTGGCATAGATCGACTTGAGGTGAAACTTCACCGCATTGAGAGAAACACCCAGCGCGCGAGCGATATCCTCCAGATCACGTCCTGCAGCGAGCAGTATCGCCACCCGCGCCTCGCCGCGTGTCAGCCCGAATACCTCCAGCAACAGCTGATCGTTCGGCAGCAACCTGCGCTCCGGATCGTAAAGGAGGAGCGCAACCATGTCTTCGCACTTTGGAAATACCGCTGCGACCGGACTGCGAAAGGGTGAGACCGACAGGATCAACGGCAGATGGTCCTGACGCGGCAGCTTGATGATGCCGCCGCCCTGTCCGTCAGCCCCACCGACGGTACCGTGACTGTTACGGATCAATGCCTGCAGTCGTCTGGTGAGGCCCGGCACTTCGATGAACACGCGATCCTGTTTGAGCACCAGACCATGCCGGCGCTCCTCGAGCAGTTGCCTCGCACCGCTGTTTACGGCAATAGCCCTTCGGGTCCCGTCCGAGAGCAGACAGGGCGTCGGCAGGCGCTCGACGATGGCCTCCACGCTTCCGCGAAACAGACCGACTTCGTGCCCCAGTTGCACGCTGCGCCGGATGTGAGGGACGAGCTTCCGAAGGTCTTCTATTTCATTCTCGCTGAACTCGCCCTGCGACTCGTCGCGCTGCAGAACGAACCGGAGCAGACCACGGTCCATCGGAGGAGATGCAGACCCCGGAACCGCGTTCGTTACCGAACAATAGACAGATGTCCCGGTGCACGCCCGTTTGTGGTAGATCGGCTCTGCTCTACCCGCGCCGGCGACAAATGCGCGTTCGCTCGGCGCGTCCGGCCCGCACTGCGCGTCCGATCGGGCGCGCGAGATTCCCCGGCTGTTGAGCTTCGCGCAGCGCATCATCGAGACCGGACTGAACGGCAAAACCCGTGTCCAGTCCGTCGGGATTCCGGATCATCAGGAGAGCGGAACGCGCTCCGGCGCAGCTCACCAGTTTGTCGAGCCAGGTCTGCCACGCCTCGGGGTGCACGACGGCGTCGTAGATCAGCCCGATCAGGTCCTCCTGATCCCGCAGCAATCGGCTATGCATGGACCAGTTCCCGGCGGATACGGAAAGGTGGGCGAAGGGGGGCTGGCGAACCGCAGGGGTGTGGAGCCGCACCTGTCGGCACCGAAGGCTCGAACAGAGGCGGCACACAGTACACCATGGCCACGGATCCGTGTGCGTGCAAGCTTGGCATCCGCAGCCGTGCCGTTTGGAGCAATCTTCCATCAGCATTGCCCGATTCTCCAGCGCTGGCCCGAAAATCTCACCCGGCACCAGCGCGGCTGGGAATTCCGCCAGCTCCCGGAATGCTGGCGGGATTTCCCGGGCTAGCCTGGCGCAACTGCGCCACAGCCGATCCCACTTCGGGCCCGAGCGGTTCCGGTCTCGGCAGCGTCCGGCGGTGACCCGCCACACGGGTGAGATGCGGGAAATAGTAGCCCCAATTCCTGGTTGGTGGCGAGGAACACGGGAAGCAGGCAAGGAGGGTCGCTGCGCGCAGGTCCGGAAATGTTCACGATCCCGGCAGAGTCTGCGAATCCGTATACAGACCCGTCAGTTATGCTTTGCGCCCTGATCCACCCAGAGGCGCAGTACCCGGATCTCTCTTGTTGTTAGAGGTTCGTTCGTGCCGTGCGGCATACGCATCGAAGGACCGGCGCGGCCCTCGATCAGCATGTTCGAGCAGGCTCTTTTTGCTGTCACCGGGCACGATCACCGGCCCGTTTCGAAGGTACCCCGCATCAGGCTTTCGTAGCTCTCGACGCTCAGGCTGGTTTCGCGATAGCCCTCGCCGTCGGGCGGCATGTGACACTTCAGACAGTTGGATCTGAGCAGAGGATAGACGTCCCGGGTGTAGCTGAGTCGTTTCCTGGGACACGCAGCCGGCGAGCGCCCCGACGACTCCCATAGTCCAGAATGCGCGAGGGGGGCGCACCATCAACACCCGCCTTGCGGGCCGCGGAGACTCCGCGACAGGCAACCGGCCTGCCATCGTAGCCTGCACAGGGCAACACGGTTCCTCCCTGTATGGGATCCCACAGTGCGGCGCTCATGGCATCGCCGCCCATGGTCTCGGGTGTGGCATCGACCAGCTCCCGCGGTGAAACTCCCGTCAATCCCGCCTGAATGCGGGCGATGCATTCGAGCTTGGCGAAGCTGGTCGTGACGGCCTTGCCGACCGCTCGCTTGACGAAATGGCTGCCGATGAGCGGAGGAATGAAGAATGCCGGCTCGAACTCCGATTCATATACCACCTGGCTCTGATCCCCGAAGGGTTCGATTCTCCAATCGGCCAGGCCCGACCCGAAGTCGCTCTGTTCCGGTACGATGATCGCCCGCAGATGCCCCGCGCCCACCTCGCTCACGTCCTCGACGCGGTCGATATCCCGGCAGAGAAAGGCAATGCACCCACCTATCCGGGTCATCACCCAGGACGGTTCCGGCCGCAGGGGAAGGCAGTATCCTGCTTTCCGTAATCGCAGGATTCAGGCGATCGATTTGGACGTAGTCGGTCAGTACCCTATGCACATAATGCGCCGGTGCCCGAATCATCACGACCATCCTGACGCGGTAGGTCCCTGCCTTCTCGAGTGACCTGTGGGAGTCGTCGAGATCCTCTGCGCCGACGGCGCGCGCAAACATCCCCAGCGCAACGATCGCAAGCATCTCGAGACCAGCCCTGGTTTGGCGTCCGAACCGCTTCGCGCACTGGGCAGCAGACATGTCCGTTCTCCCTGTCACGATCCCGACTCTGTGTCACCTCCCGCCATTCCCGGCTAGACTCGAGTTCCCTCATGCGGCGGGCTGCCTGACGGAGAACAATCACGCTCGGTGCAGGTGACGAAGGCCCTTCCGGCGAACCACGCGGAACTGCATGCTACTGCGGAGCTCGCAAGGGCGCCCTACCCGTTTGGGTAGGCCATACGGCAAGGTTGGAAGGGACCTGGGTCCGGACAGCGCCTCCTAGTGTAGTGTTGCATTCTTGATTGAACTTAATTGAGCCTCGCGCCTCCAATACACAGGGCATGTGCAGGGGAGGTAGCAATTTCGAGTAGCACCGGCGATCGTGTTGAGCGCAGACGAGCGAGCGCAGTTGACCAAGCTGGTGCGCTCCAAGCGCACCAGCGTCAGGCTGGCACAGCGTGCGCGCATCGTGCTGCGAGCAGCCGATGGCGTGCAGAACAAAGACATTGCCGCGCAGCTCGGCATGGGCCGGGTGCAGGTTGCGCGTTGGCGCGCACGGTACGCGCAATCGCGCTTGGCGGGCATCGAGCGCGACTTGCCACGCGGGGCACCGCCGTTGAAGGTGGACGTGGTGCGGTTGGTGGAGCTGACCACGCAGAGCAGGCCCAAGGCGGGCACGCATTGGAGCACGCGCAAGATTGCGGCGGAACTCGGCGTCAGCCCCGCCAGCGTCTCGCGGCACTGGCGGGCCAACGGCCTGAAGCCGCACCGGGTGCGCGGCTTCAAGATCTCGCGCGATCCGAAGTTCGTCGAGAAGCTCGAAGACATCGTGGGCCTGTACATGGCCCCGCCCGAGCATGCGCTGGTGCTGTGCTGCGACGAGAAGAGCCAGGTGCAGGCGCTGGACCGCACCCAGCCCGGCTTGCCCCTGAAGAAGGGCCGCGCGGCCACCATGACGCACGACTACAAACGCAATGGCACGACCACGCTGTTCGCCGCGCTCAACGTCCTGGATGGCCAGGTCATCGGCCAGTGCCAGCAGCGCCATACGCACCGCGAGTGGCTGAAGTTCCTGCGCCAGATCGATCGCGAGACGCCCAAGGCCAAGACGTTGCATCTGATCGCCGACAACTACGCCACCCACAAGCATCCCACCGTACAGCAGTGGCTGGCCAAGCATCGGCGCTTTCACATGCACTTCACGCCGACCTCGGCCTCGTGGCTGAACATGGTCGAGCGCTTCTTCCGCGACATCACTACCGAGCGCTTGCGCCGCGGCGTATTCACCAGCGTTGCCGAACTGGTTGCCGCCATTGACGAGTACATCGCCCATCACAACACCGATCCCAAGCCATTCATCTGGACCAAGAGCGCGCGCGACATCCTGCAGAAGGTGATTCGCGCCAATCGCCGCTTAAGTTCCAGACAGAATGCACACTACACTAGCTAAAACCGGCGTCCTCCGCCTCCATAGCCCCCGCCTTTGCCGCCTCCGCGACCACCGTAACCACCGTGACCACGACCGCCACCTTCTTCCTTGGGACGGGCTTCATCGACCGTCACCGGCCGGCCTCCCATATCCTTGCCGTTGAGGGCGGCGATGGCCGCTTTTGCTTCCTGGTCGGTGCTCATCTCAACGAAGCCGAACCCTTTGGATTGCCCGGTAGTCCGATCCGTGATTACCTCCGCAGAGCGAACGGTGCCGTGAGCTGCGAATAACTGTTCCAGGTCACTGCTGCGAATGCCGTAACCCAGGTTGCCGACGTATAACTTCTTTCCCATGTAGGTGCTCCTCAAAAAGCCGTTATCCAATGCCACGCCCATTATGCACTGTGTGGCCGACGCAAAGCTCTGTGATGCGGTTGCAATGACGCCCTGAGCGGAACCAGGGACGGGCCACGGTTTTCTGCGCGGAAGGGAACCGGGGGCAGACCACCGTTTTTCAGGCTTCCCTGATTTAGCCTATTGCATCGGCGGCGCGCCGTCTCGTCAGCATAGGATGGCGCCCCGATTGCCCGGGCGCCACCCGCCGAACCAGCGTCGCCGAATCCAACTTCGCGAAGAAGCACGCCTGCCGATCGTTACCCACCGGATCGAATGCAGCGGAACGCCCATCCATGTGATACGCGGCCGTCCTGGCAAAGGTACTCTTCCTTGAATAGCTTGCCTAGTGCTCTGTTGTCAACGACAAACCCTGCACTCCAAAAGCGTGTACCTCCCCCATGATTCCTCGCAAGCTCGCCAAAACCGTGGCGAAGCCGCGCGGTGACAACCGAGGTCGCAGCCAGTGTCAGCAGCTGTCTCTGACCTGACCGTTACCGCTCGCGAACTGGAAGGTTGCTCTCCTGCAATTGAATGAGAGTGTTCAAACCTGCTCAACGCGACGGACAGTCGATCTCGCTGCCCGCGGCGTCATAGCAGGTGGCGCTGTGGGTGACACCATTGGTCTGATCGTAGCTCGTGCTGCCCTGGTACGCGTTGCCGGTGGCGGAGTTGGTCAGGGTCGTGTTGCGGCTCTGGGTGACATTGCCATCGGCGCCCACCGTATGGCCGCCCGAACTGGTTACACTGCCACGCCTTCCGCTGGCCGCCAGACCGCCGCTGTGCTGCACCGAACCGTCTGCGCCATGGTAAGTCGTGCCGGCCCGCGCCTCGCTGGCGCCGGCCGGCGTGTGGAAGCGGCGCGCGCACAGCTTGGAGTCGGCCACGTAGAGGAAGTCCGGGCGCGCGGCCACCGTGCGCAGCGTATTCCAGGTCTCGATGTGAGTCTGGGAATCGCTGGTGTTGCCGTCCAGGCAGCGAAACTGCACCGGTACGCCACCGTCGGCATCCAGGGTGAGGATGAACAGCAGCTGCTTCAGATCGGGCCGATGGTCCTTGGAGTAGCCGTAGGTGATGGCGGGCGCGCGCCGCGCACGCAGGCGCCGGCCTGAGGCGTGCGCATACTGGCCACAGAAGGCGATCGAGGTCGAGTCGTTGTGCAGCTGCGCGAAACCGACCCCAAAGCGGCGGCCCATCGCCACCACCACCTCGGTGAGCAGCGCTGCCCGGTCTGCGTCGAAGAGCCGATCCAGGGCCCGGCCGATGCGATCGTCGGTCAAGTGTTGCATCTGCTCGGCGGGCGGGCGCGGGGCTGAGCTTCGAACAGACGCTGGGCACGCGCTGGAGCATGGCGATCCACCCGGACGATCGTCCGCGTGTGCTTGCCGATTGGCGTACCGCAGCGCATAGCGATGCGCCGTTCCGGACGGAGTTCCGCTTTCAGCGGGAAGATGGAAGCGTCGTGTGGACGCGCGTCAACAGCGCCGCCATGCGCGACGGCATGCAGCCGCACGGTCATGTGCAGACGGTTGAGGATATCACCGAGCGCAAGTCAACGGAGTTCGGCTTGCGAGCGGCGCAAGAGGCCTTGTTCGAGGAGAAGGAGCGCGCCCAGGTCACGCTCAACTCCATCGGTGACGCCGTGCTGACCACCGACCTCCTGGGCAACGTGACCTATCTGAACCAGGCGGCGGAGGCGATGACCGGCTGGTCCCGGGAGGACGCACTGGGCCAACCGCTGGCAGAGGTGTTCAGGATCGTCGACGGCACGACACGCCAAGCCGCTGCGAATCCGGCGCGGCGCGCCCTCGCAGAGGACAGGACCGTGGGCCTGGCCGCCGACTGCGTGCTGATCCGCCGCGACGGGTTCGAGTCCGCCATCGAGGATTCCGCGGCACCTATCCATAACCGGGACGGCCAGGTTGCCGGCGCGGTGATCGTCTTCCACGATGTCAGTCAATCGCGGGCCATGGCGCAGAAGATGGCCCATCTGGCGCAGCACGATTTTCTCACCGGTTTGCCCAATCGTGCGCTGTTGACGGAACGGCTCTCCCAGGCGATCGGGCTGACCAACCGGCACCGCAAACAAGTCGCGCTGCTGTTTCTGGACCTGGATGATTTCAAGCACATCAACGACTCGCTGGGGCATGCGATCGGCGACCAACTGCTGCAGTCGGTCGCGGACCGCCTGGTGGCGTGCGTGCGCAGCACAGACATGGTATGCCGCCAGGGCGGTGACGAGTTTGTGGTCCTGCTGGCCGAGATCGAGCAGCCGCAGGATGCGGGCCATGTGGCCGAAACCTTGCTCGCCGCGTTTGTCGCGCCCCACCTGCTCGGCGGACAGGAACTCCATGTCACCCTGAGCATCGGCATCAGCGTCTATCCGGATGACGGCGGCAACGTGGACGGCGTGATGCAGAACGCGGACACCGCGATGTTTCACGCCAAAGCAAGCGGCCGCAACAACTACCAGTTCTTCCGGACCGACATGAATATCCGGGCGGTCCGTCGTGTGGCCGTCGAAACCAGCCTGCGCCGCGCCCTGAAGGAGGGCGAGTTCCTGCTGCATTACCAGCCGCAGATCGATCTGGCTTCAGGCGCGATGATCGGTGCCGAGGCCCTCATCCGTTGGCGTGATCCGGGCCTCGGACTCGTTTACCCCGGACAGTTCGTGCCGATTGCCGAAGCGTGCGGCCTCATCGTGCCAATTGGCCGCTGGGTGCTGCGCGAAGCCTGCAGGCAGGTCCGGGCCTGGCTGGATTCTGGTCTGGCGCCGTGCCCGTGGCGGTCAACATTTCCGCGGTGGCGTTCAGGCACAAGGCCTTTCTCGATGGTGTTGCCCTGATCCTGCAGGAGACCGGCCTGGCGCCGAGCTATCTCGAATTGGAGTTACCGAAAGCATGCTCATGCCCGACGCCGATTCCTCGGCTTTGGTCCTGGACGCACTCAAGGCCATGGGAGTGCGGCTGGCCATTGATGACTTCGGTACCGGCTATTCGAGCTTGAGTTATCTGAAGCGCTTTCCAATTGACACCCTGAAGATCGACCAGTCCTTCGTACGCGACATCGTCAACGATATGGACGACGCGACCATTGTGGCCGCGGTGATCGGGATGGGGAAGAACCTCAAGCAACGGGTCGTTGCCGAGGGGGTGGAAACGCCCGAGCAGCTTGCGTTCTTGCGGATGAACAGTACGACGAGGGTCAAGGCTTTCCTTTCAGTCACTCCTTGCCCGCCGAGGCCTTCGGGCTGTTGCTTGAGATGGAAAACGCTGAATAGATTATGAAGCGCAGCGCTGACGATTGCGCCGTTACGCGGGAGGCAAACTGCGGGTGATCACCATCGCTCCGAGTTCTGAAACGCTGCTGGATGAGTCATTCGACCAGATCCGGTGCAGCGCCGCAGGTAATGTCGCCATCGTGGCACGCATCGAGAGGCGGTTGACCCATGTGCGCGAAAAATCAGATGGTCATCCAAGTGCTGGGATTGCCTAATGCGCGGTAGTGCGTGCGCGGTATGGTGTTTACGCCCACGCAAGGCCCCGTACCGAAGGCAAAGCTGCGATTGAGCGCATAGAATGGGCCGGCGGTTTTGATACTCGGTATGTCGTCGCCGTGGCCAACCGGAATGAATCGGGATTGACCCTGGGTTCGACCCGTATACTTCCGTCATGATCAAAGGCGAACGCTTCAACAGCATTTCGCACCTGATCGGTGCCGCGCTGGCGCTGGCGGGTGCCGCGGTGCTGGTGGTGGTGGCGTCGCGGGATGGCGGTGCACGCCGCATCGTGTCGTTCAGTATTTATGGCGCCACGCTGTTTCTGCTTTATCTGATGTCCACGCTTTATCACGGCCTGCCGCCGGGACGCGCGAAACACGTGTTTCGTGTTCTCGATCACCAGGCAATTTACCTGCTGATCGCCGGCAGCTACACACCGTTCACGCTGGTCTCGCTCGAAGGGACAGTGGGTTGGTGGATGTTCGGTGCGATCTGGGGCATGGCGGTGCTGGGCCTGGTACTGGATGCACTGCCGCTGCGCGGCGCGCGGGTGCTGCCGTTGGTCATTTACTTCGTCATGGGCTGGTTGATAGTGCTGGCCATCAATCCACTGCTCGCGGTGCTGCCCCGCGCCGGTTTCATCTGGCTGTTGACCGGCGGCATACTCTATTCCTCGGGTATCGTGTTTTATGCGCTCGATCACCGTTACCCCTGGATGCACGGGGTATGGCATCTTTTCGTGCTGGCCGGCAGCATCGGCCACTATGTGGCGATTCTGGTCTATCTCTGACGGCCAATGACGATTCCGGCTAGACGCCACGATGTTAAAAATACACCGCGTGACGTTCGCTGAGTGCTACACAGCGGAACGGCGTGGCGGGACACCTCCGCGAGGTCGTTGGTTCCATAGGGCGAATCGCCATGCACTACAGCTCATCGAATGGTGGTTACGCGCCATGTCTGGCCCCGCAACTGAAGAGGCCGCCGGAGACTGGACTCCGACGGCCTCGGTCGTTTGGTGCGATGCTGGCGTCAAGCAGACATCATGCACGGCAACAACCAATGTGATCCGCGGGCGTCTCGGGATAGGTACTCATCTCCCGGCACGGACTGACCACCCGCAACATGGATTACTTCCTGGCGATGACTACCTCGAGGTACTCGCCCGGCACGACGAGTGAGTTGGGTCCCGCCACGTTCAGGTGTTCCAGGTAGTGTGGTAATTTCTTCGGTCAGGCGTTGCTGCTGCGCAGGATCAAGCGCCGCATAGACCTTGTACGTCGGTCCGTAGAAGTTACGAAACACCTCGATCCAGTGCGCGGCGGATCGATAGCGAAAGTTGAAGTCACGTCGCACGCAGCGGATATCGGTTGCCTCTGCACCGAACAGCTCGACGATCCGTGGCTCGGAGCCCCACAGCATCGGTGACTGTGTACCCGCCGGTGGCGCGACGTAGGTAGCGACAATGCGGAAGAGTTGGCCGATGAAACCTTCCGGAGTCCAGTTCGCCATACCGATGCGGCCACCGCTGCGAACCACCCGCGTCAATTCGCGAGCCGCCCTGGCGTGATCGGGCGTGAACATCGCGCCGAACGTGGATAGTGCCACGTCGAACGACCCATCCTCGAACGGAAGTGCCTCGCGTCCGCCACTTGAAACTCGATGTCCACTTCTTCGGCTTTTGCCCGTCTCGCCCCTTTCTCGAGTAGATGCGGCACATAGTCGGTGGAGACCACGCGCGCGAAGCGGCGAGCGGCTGCCATGGTGGCGTTGCCGTTGCCTGCGGCCACGTCCAGCACGCGCTCATCGGCACGCAGGTCGACCGCCTCCGCCAGCGACTCGCCCACAATCTGCAACGTGGTGCCCATGATCGCGAAATCGCCACTGGCCCAGGTGGACTGCTGACGCTGCTTGATTGCGTCGAAATCAACATCGATACTGCCAGTGGGCGGCCATGTTGCGGCTGCGACCGAAGTACAAACATTCAGTTCTCGACTCATGGCGATTCTCCCGTTAATGAAAACCTATCCGTCACGACGACGGTTTCGAAGCGAATCCGTCACCCATGCACATCAGACGGATGCCTTCAGGCAACGCCATTGTTACGCCGGGGCGCCGTTGACGCTCCACCAGGCGTCCGGCAAAATTCGGACTGGGAGTCCGCGATCGATGGATGACTTGATCGCGTCCGCACGCCTCTTGATCGGCGGTCCACCGGTCGGTCGATTTCGATGAGCCGGGATACGCTTTCCTACCTGCTGCGCAGCGTGCGCCTGCGCGGTGCGGTTTTCTATTACGTGAGCTTTTGCGACAAGTGGTCCGCCGAAGCTCCGGCGGCCAGAGAGATCGCCGATGCCGTGATGCCCGGCTGCGAGCATGTGATGGAGTACCACATGATCGCCAAGGGCAACGGCTGGGCAGCGGTATCCGGCGAAGCGCCCGTCAAGCTCGCCGCCGGTGACATCGTGATGTTCCCGCAGGGTGATCGTCACGTGCTGTCCAGCGCACCGGACACGGAGCCGTCCCGCCTTACTGCCGAGTGGGTCTACGCCCAGCGCAACTACCCAAAGCCGATGCCGATCTCCTATCACCACGGCGTCGTCGATGCTGGCGCGTCGCTGCCGGTCGAAAACGCCGATACGATCGTGGTGTGCGGATTTCTCGGCTGCGATCTGCGGCCGTTCAATCTGCTCGTCGCGGCGCTCCCACGGGTCCTGCATCTGCCGGCCTCGCGTGCGGGCGGTTGGGTTGCTCGCGTGATCGACCAGGCGGTAGTCGAATCCAACAGTAGGCGGCCCGGAAGTGATGCCGTGCTGGAACGACTCTCGGAGATGATGTTCGTCGACGCTGCCCGTCGCTATCTCGATAGTCTGCCCGAGGACGCGACGGGGTGGCTCGCAGGGCTACGCGATCGCTTTGTCGGCAAGGCACTCGCGCTGATGCACGAACGGCCAGATCACGCCTGGACTGTCGACGATATCGCCCGTGAGGTGGGCCTATCGCGTTCCGCGCTCCATGAGCGATTCGTCCAATACCTCGGCCATCCGCCAATGCAATACCTTGCCAGTTGGCGCATCCAGCTCGGCGCCCGGCTGTTGCGCGAATCGAACCGCAATGTCGCGACGATTGCGTTGGATGTGGGCTACGATTCCGAAGCGGCGTTCTCGCGTGCTTTCAGGCGGATGGTCGGCATGCCACCGGCAGCATGGCGGAAAGCGCAGGCCGGTGCCTAGCCCAGCTAGCCGATCCACACTGGACCGAGCAACGACCGGTAGAGCGCACATGGTTCGTCGGTTTTCAGCCCATCGGTAAACTGTCCCTATAATTCCCGCTATTCCGGGATCTCCGCTTCGACGAGTTGTGCAAGAAGGATCAGCGACTCCTGCCAGCCCAGATAGCACGCCTCGAGAGGAATGATGTCCGGTAATCCCTCTTGCGTGATGTTCACCTCAGTCCCGCAAGACACCTTCTTCAAGGATATCGTCGTCCGCATTTCTCCGGGCAGATTCGGGTCGTCGAATTGATCCGTGTGAAGAATCCGTTCGTTCGGCACGAGCTCGAGATAGGATCCGCCGAAGGAGTGGCTGTGTCCTGTGGTGAAGTTCGTGAAGGACATTTTGTAGGTACCGCCGACTCTGGCATCGATATGGTGCACCTTGCCGGTGAATCCGTTCGGCGGAAGCCATTTGGCCATTGCGTCGGCATCGAGGAACGCCCGGTAGATCTTCTCAGGTGTCGCACGGAGCACACGGTGAAGCCGGATGGTGTTTGTGGACATGATTGTTCCCAAGTAGGTCTGTTTGCTCGAATAGCATAGTCGATGCAGTCGGTGCGGTCAGCTTTTGAACACACCACGCATGCGACGGGGTCAGACTCGATCGATTGCTCGGATCCTTCTCACCTTGCCAAGCTCGCGGAATACACAAGACAGGATCTGACCCCGCGCCTTTTCGAAGCTTCAACAATCGGTGTAGTCTGACTTTGGGATTGTGACGCTCGGGTTCGCGGCAGGCGCGACCTACGCCTTGCGTGACTTCACCTCGAACGGCGCCTGGTCATGAAGAGAAACATGGCGTTTGCCGAGCACCTTCGGCACGACTATCGGCCAGACACCGGAGACTCCCCGTGATAGAGAAGACTTTTGCCGTCGGCCTGTTGTTGGCTCCATTCCTCAGTGCCTATGCCGCCCCCGACGTTACCGTGGTCGGCGAAGCGCCAGTTTCCGGCTTGTCACAAAGCGACTACGTGAATATGTGGTGGCAGTGGGCAGTATCGATGAAGAGCGAGGACAGTCCGGTCCGGGACACCACGGGAATCAAGTGCGACGTCAACCAAGCGGGGCCGGTTTGGTTCCTCGCCGGTGGCTACGGTTCCTCCAGAATTCATCGGGAATGCTCCATCCCATCGGGCAAACATGTCTTCTTCCCTGTCATCAACATGCTTCATCTTTCCCAGGAGGGAAAAGCCCGCATGTCGTGCGAAGCGACGAAAGCCCTGGCGTCCCTCAACGATCAAACACCTGGCGTCATTCCGGGTCGATTTCGACGATCAGCAACTTGTCAATCCCGCGCTCTACAGAGAAGGAATCGACAACAAAGTGTTTCGATCTTCCTGACCAGAAAGGGGCTCGTAGGGTTTCCGGGACGCGGGACTTTCCGTCCGGCAACGGGATGGCTGACTGGGGTCATGCTGAAGCCCCCGCCGGCTCGGGTACCCACCGAGTAGCATTCGAGGGCGGAGTACTGACAATCCCGGGCAAGGCTACGGGCGCATGGTTTTTCAGGAATTCATCGAGTATGTGACTCCATGTCTACGAGCCACGGTAATTATGTGCCGTCCGTGGACTGCTCACCGTGGATCACATTGAACCCTTGCCTTGTCCTCGTAGCCTCAATGGCCGCGAGGCGAAGTTCAGGAACAGGATCGATGGGGTCAGATCGATCGGGTCACAGATCGATGGGGTCACAGACTCTAATGGCACTTACTTAAGGAGTAAGCAGCTGATGTAAGGAACAAAGAAGGCTGGTCCGAGTGATAAGCTGTAGGTTGTGATGAGAACGCCAATCACAGGAGGACCAGCCTTGATGCATCCTAATCAACCAGCCGGCTTGCATCAACAGCACCTGTTCGCCGCCATGCGGCAGACTGCGATTCCTACACCTTCTTCAATTTGCTCACCGGCGCCGTGTAGCCCTTGGAGACGGTGGAGGCGCTGTCGCCCGAATACCGGGAACGGTTGTTTTTGCCTACCGAGACCTTGTCGATGTTTCTGGCGCAGGCCCCGAGTGCGGATCGCTCTCCCAGCGGGCAGTGAATGAGGCGGCCATCAAGCGACTGAGCGGCGCGCTGCCTCGCTGCAGTACGCACACTGGCGCCTACTGCCGGGCACGGCAGCGCTTGCCGGAGCAGATGCTGGCAGGGTTGACGCGTCATACGGGATCGCTGATCGCCGAGCACAGCCCGCAAGGCTGGCACTGGCGGGGTCGAGCGGTGCGGCTGGTCGATGGGGCCACGGCGGCGCTGCCCGATACCGCGCAGAACCAGGCGCTCTACCCGCAGCCGCGCAGTCAGACGCCCGGTTTGGGGTTTCCGCAGTGCCGGCTGGTGGGCCTCCTGTGCCTGGGCAGTGGTGCGCTGCTCGATGCGGCCATGGGGCCCTGCCAGGGCAAGGGAAGCGATGAACAGTCGCTGCTGCGTCGAACTCCGAGACCTTGGACTCGGGGGACATTCTGCTGGGCGATGCTTTCTACGCCACCTATTTTCTGCTGTGCGCGCTGCAGGAACGCGGCATGGACGGGGTCTTTGAACAACAGGGCTCCCGTCGGCGCAGTACGGATTTTCGGCGCGGGGAACGGCTGGGGAACGCGTGACCATCTGATTGAATTGCACAAGCCGAAGCTCAAACCTGCTGGATGAGCCAGGCCGACTACGAGCAGGCACCGCAGACCCTGAAGGCGCGGGGAACTGCATACCAGCGGCAAGATTCTGATGACGACGCTGCTGTGTCCGAAGCGCACCAGCAAAGCGCAGCTGAAGGCGCTCTATCGGCAGCGCTGGCACGTCGAACTGGATCTGCGCAACATCAAGAGCACGCTGGGCATGGAGATGCTGAGCTGTCGCACACCCGAGATGGTACAGAAGGAGATCTGGATCCATCTGCTGGCCTACAACCTGATCCGACTGCTGATGGCCCAGGCAGCATTACTGGCCGATATTCTGCCCCGACAACTGAGCTTCAAGCACACGCTGCAGCTCTGGACTGCCTGGTGCCGGCACGGCAGCGCCAGCTACGATGAGCGCCAACTGGCAACGCTGTTCATCCTGATTGCGCAACAGCGCGTGGGAGAGCGCTCTGGACGCATCGAACCACGTGCGGTGAAACGACGACCCAAACCGTTTCCACTCCTCACCAAACCCAGGCTCATAGCCCGAGAAGAGGTGCGCAGAAATGGTCACCCCAAGAAGCTTAAGTAAGTGCCATTCTGGGGTCAGACTCGATTGATCGTTCGGTTGCAACCAGTCCACAAGGCAGGGCCCGCGCAGCGCGAACGAGATCGTCGCCTTTCCGCGGAAACTTAAGTCTGTCGACTTTATCGCTCCGCTGAGCGCTTCTGCGGTAGCTGTGTGGCCTGGGCGCGCAGCCGCTCTTCCTGCGCGCGCAACTCGGGCGTGAACTCGGCGCCGAAGTCCTCGGTCTCGAACACCTGCCGGATCTCGATCTCCGCCTCGGTGCCGTCATGGATTCGGGCAGCGCTTCACCCACTCGACGGCCTCTTCCATCGACTTGACCTGCCACAGCCAGAAACCGGCGATGAGTTCCTTGGTCTCCGCGAACGGGCCGTCGATGACGCTGCCGCTCTCCCGAGAAGCGCACGCGCTTGCCCTTGGAGCTCGGCTGCAGGCCCTCGCCGGCGAGCATGACACCGGCCTTGACCAGTTCCTCGTTGAACTTGCCCATCGCCGCCAGCAACTCAGTGCCCGGCATGTTTGCCCGCCTCCGACTCTTTGGTCGCCTTCACAAGGACCATCACTCGCATGTTCGTTTTCTCCGTCGGCATGGCCGATCCTTCGTCGAAAAATGCCGGGGCGAAATCACTCAACAGCACCAGGCGAACTTAAAGCTGTTCCGCCAGTACCCGCGAGCGGCGCGACCATGTTCCATCAGCGAGAGCAGCACAACGGCGACAAAAGCGAAATCGGGGACATCACGGTCCTCCCCGAGGACGAGACCGCCAGATCCGGTACGTCCTCCGCCGCCTTTCGTGGCCTCCCCGACTCGCCGGGCTCCACCCCGGCGGGCGAGGGTTGCGGCGACCTCCCTGCGGAATCGCTCGCTACCCAGTGCATAGTTTCCGTTCGTGGCGCTACGAATTTGGTCGACGATCCCCGGATCTGAGGTGGTACCGGAAAAGCTCCCGATACGCCGCGCGACGTCCCTCCGGATCATCTCCGAGCGCCGTGTAGACAGGGTGCTCCACCAATGGAATGGAATGCTCTCCCTGGGCGTTAAAGCGATAGCTGGACCAGGCATATTCGGCAGGATGCCAGACCATGTTCGCGCGGACCGGATTGAGTTCAATGTACCGGTAGCACCCCAGGACGTAATCTTCCTCCCGAGTCAAGCACGAGCGAAACCGCCCCTCCCAAAGTGTCCCGCTGCGGCGGTATCGTCGATTTACCTACTGAACGTAGCGCTGACCGAGCCGCTTCATCATCGTTCCCGCCGAGCCCGCAGCGTGCGGCGTGATCAGCAGGTGCACGTGGTTTGTCATCAACACATAGGCGTGAATTTCACACCTGCACTCCTCAGCGTATTCGCACAACCAATCCAGGTAACGTTTGTAGTCCTCCCTCGCGAAGAAGCATACTTGCCTGTTGCTGCCGCGCTGGATCAGATGCAGCGGAACACCCGCTAGCGTAATGCGTGCGCGTCTCGGCATAGGTACTCATCCCTGAGTCGATTGCCTTCAAAAAGAAAATCTCCCGGAACCAGCGTCATGTAACCCAAATTGCCAGCTGCCGCGCAAGACGGTCAAGGCTAAAAAACTGTGGTACGTCCCCTATCGTCCAACCGTGGTACGTCCCCTATTACCTCCCAATTTACTCGGAGCATAAGCCAGGTCCCAACCGACGGGTAGACAGAACCCGAACAATGCGCAGATCAAGATCTGACCCCTTCTGTTGTGTAACGCAAGTTGCCAACTGCCGCAAGACGGCCAAGGCTCGAAAACTGTGGTACGTCCCCTATTATTCATTGAGTCTACCGACCGCTCCGCGGCGCGCCTTCGCAGGTACCTGCGCCGTCACGAGTGCTATGCAGTATAGTCGCTCTGGAACGCCGTTCCCGCCTCGAACCGAGCCGGCCTCTGTTGATCCTGTGCGATCACATCGTCCAGTACGTAGAGCAAGCGGCACGTGCGGTTGAGTCGCTTGCTTTCTCTGAGAATTCGAACTCCGCAATTCTTCCGGAACTTGAGTACCGCGTAACGCAAGTGGCCAACGACGCGCAACAACAGCTCGAACCGTTATGTCCCCCGTTGTCTTACGTCTGCGGCGCACGCGCGCATTGCGGCGCTCGTCTGCCGGCCTATGGTTGATAGTGTTGGGTTGTCTCCACTATCGACTACAAAGGAAAGTTATGACGAGGAAATAGAAGACGGGCGCACTGCGCCTCCTCATTGCGGTGGGCATCGGTGCGCCCGCCCTGGCTGCGGCACAGATGGCGCCGTACTACCCGCAATCCTCTCCCGCGCAGAGGCCGCAGTACTCCGCACCAGGAGCCGGCCAGCAGGTGGCGCCGCGCTACGGGGCGAACGCCGCGCAGCAGGGGAATCCATCCTATGCACCGCAGTCCGCACCGGGCGCTGCTGCCGGGCAGTCGGCGCAGGGCGAAGCCGAGGCCTCCGCCGGTATGTCGGGCGGCATGTCGGCAGGCATGTCCGGCGGCGGAACCGGTGCCGACTCTGCCGGTATGTCGGGAGGGATGTCCGGTCGCGGGACCGCCGGTGCGGGCGCAATGGATGGGGCGACGGTACCGGTGGCGGATCTGCCGGCATGGCAGGCGGCATGTCGGGGGGCGCGTCAAGCGGCGGGTCCGCCGGTGCGGGCGGCAGTGGATGGGGCAACGGAACCAGTGGCGGATCTGCCGGCGTGGCGGGCGGCATGTCGGGGGGCGCGTCCGGCGGCGGGCCTGCCGGTGCCGGCAACAGTGGATGGGGCGACGGTACCGGTGGCGGATCTGCCGGCATGTCGGGTGGCGCGTCCGGCGGAATGGCAGCCGGCGGTTCACCGGGTGCCGGCGCCGGCATGACCGGCGGTGGGTCGGCGGGTATGTCCGGTTCCACGCAGTATGGCGTGCAGCCCCAGCCGCCCCCCATGCCGGGACAGCCTTACGGGCCGTCGGCGCCATACGGGGCGCCACCGCCGGGCGCTTACCGGCGAGGACCGGCGCAAGGGCACGGGCAGCAGAGTGGGCAAGCGACGCAGGCACCGCAGGTCGGAGTGCAGGAGAGCAGTGCGCGCGTACAGGTCGAGCAGCCGCAGCCTTGTATCGTGGTAGAGCAGCCGCAGCCGCAGGTGACGATCACTCCGACGCGGCCGCAGGTGCAGGTCCCCAACCAGCCGCCCCAGGTGGAGGTGCAGCGCACCGGCCAACCGTTGGGCACTGGGTCAGCCGCAGGTCACGGTGCAACCTACGCAGACCGACGGCCAGCCGCGGCAAACGGCGCAACAGCAGATCACCGGACAGCAGCAACGGCCCATCATGCAGCGCCAGGTGAGCGATCTCGAAGGCGAGAGCGTGCAGGACCAAGAGGGTCAGAACCTCGGTGACATCGAGATGGTGGTTCGCGACCGGCAGAGCGGAAGGATCTCCGCCGTGCTCGGCGTGGGCGGCTTTCTCGGCCTCGGCGAGAAGCGCGTCGCGCTGCCCACCGATCAGTTGCAGGTCGATCAGGACGGCAAGATCGTCGCCACCATCGGAGCCAGCGCGGACGAGCTGAAGCGTCAGGCGAACTTCGACGGGAACCGCTACGACAAGCTGAGCGGCCCCCAGGTGCTCACGCAGGCCGCCGCTACGCCAGGCGCACGCCAGTGGCTCCTCTTCCATCGCGCCGCCGCCGTTGCGGCGTGCGCGATGGAGGCTGTTATGTCCTACCAATCTCGTCCCTACGCACACGCACGCAGAAATGCACCCGGCACGGGCTGCGCGGCGATGCTGTCGAGCGGATGAGGAGGGTTGAACAGGCCAAACCCCTGGGGCGATCGATCTCCGCAAGACGGTAGTCGTGTTCTATGTGAGCGCACCGGATGGCATGATCGCGGTCGTCGCGTTCAGCCGGCGTGCTGCCGAGAAGACGGCAGTGCCAAAACCGTTGGTCGCGCACGATTCAAGACCTGACCCCATTGGTCTCTCTCGAATACCTGGCGGATCTCGATCTCGGCCTCGGTCCGGGCATCGGGTTCGGGCAGCGCTTGACCCACTCGATGGCCTCTTCCTTCGACTTCACCTGCCACAGCCAGTAAGCCGGCAATCAGCTCCTTGGTCTCGGCGAACGGGCCGTCGATGACACATGCCTGATCGCCCGAAGAAGCGCACGCGCGCGCCCTTGCTGCTCGGCTGCAGCCCTTCGCCGCTAAGATCACGCCGGCCTTGACCAGTTCCTCGTTGTACTTGCCCATCGCCGCCAGCAGCTCATGGCTCGGCAGTTTGCCCGCTTCGAGTCCTTGCTCGCCTTCACAATGATCATGAATCGCATGTTCGTCTCTCCGTGGGTTGGGCCGCTCACTTCCTTGTCGAACGGGCCGGCGAGAAATCGACAAGCAGCACAACGCCGTACGCAAATGGGTCGGCGAGTACCCGCGCAAACGTGCAACCACGTTCCATCAGCGAGAAGCGAACCGGGGACAAAAGCGAACCGGGGACAGACCACGGTTTTTGAGCCGCCACTCAGACCGCCAGATCCGCGATGCCGCCTTTCTTGGCCTTTCGTGGCCTCCCCGACTTGCCGGGCTCCGCCCGGCGGGCGAGGGTTGTGGCGATCTCCCTGCGGAATCGCTCACTACCCAGTGCATAGTTTCCGTTCGTGGCGCTACGAATTTGGTCGACGATCCCCGGATCGAGGTGGTACCGGAAAAGCTCCCGATACGCCGCGCGACGTCCCTCCAGATCATCTCCGAGCGCCGTGTAGACAGGGTGCTCCACCAATGGAATGGAATGCTCTCCCTGGGCGTTAAAGCGATAGCTGGACCAGGCATATTCGGCAGGATGCCAGACCATGTTCGCGCGGACCGGATTGAGTTCAATGTACCGGTAGCACCCCAGGACGTACTCTTCCTCCCGAGTCAAGCACGAGCGAAACCGCCCCTCCCAAAGTGTCCCGCTGCGGCGGTATCGTCGATTTACCTACTGAACGTAGCGCTGACCGAGCCGCTTCATCATCGTTCCCGCCGAGCCCGCAGCGTGCGGCGTGATCAGCAGGTGCACGTGGTTTGTCATCAACACATAGGCGTGAATTTCACACCTGCACTCCTCAGCGTATTCGCACAACCAATCCAGGTAACGTTTGTAGTCCTCCCTCGCGAAGAAGCATACTTGCCTGTTGCTGCCGCGCTGGATCAGATGCAGCGGAACACCCGCTAGCGTAATGCGTGCGCGTCTCGGCATCTCGTGAGTCCCACTTTCTCCTTACGCTGCGAGGCGGAACATCCGCATGTTATCGGGGTCCTGGCGCTCGGTGATGAATTTTGCCAAGAAATTGGTTTGGGCGAAATTCAAGAGAAATTCTTGCAAGCGGTTGCGTAGTGCGTTGGCGACGACCAGTTCCGACGGCGGGATGCCGGGTCGGATCGTGCGCAGCCATGAGCCGAAGCTGTTCCAGACGCGCTCTGGGAACACGGCTGATAGATACTGAAGTAATCCCTGGGCGAGGACGCCGGCCTGCATGAAGACATGATAGGCGTGGATCTTGCGCTTGACGTCTTCACGATATTTCAGCGACTCGCGGTGCAGGTGTTGGTTGCCATTGCGGCGCTTGAGCGGTTTCATGTCTCGCATCCAGAAGTGGTAAGCGAAGGCGCCGATTTGTCGGACGGCCTGCTTGAAGCTGAGTTCGATCTTGAAGCGTAGCCCGTAGAGGCGAATGATCTGGAGTCCGTCCAGCGAGAGGTCGGTGCACATCAGCAGGCAGGCGCCTCGGGAGGGATGGCGGACAGCGACGAAGCGCACGAGCTGGCCCGCGGGGCGCCACAGCAGATCGCGGACCTGATACTGAATCGTGACGTTGCGCTCGCCGTAGACGGGGCTCGGGGCCGATGCGAAGGCTTCGGAGTCTTGCAGCAGAGATTTGAGCTTGACCTTGCAGCCGTAGAGTCTGGGGCGGCCGCGCTGCTTGGGGCCGCGATGGCGATAGGGGGTATAGGCGACGGCGTTGGATCGAACGCGGGTGATGAGGTGGTGGTTTTGCGCGCGCAGGCCGCGGACGATCTTGCCGGCGGCGTAGAAGGCATCGGCGAGGAAGTAGAACGGCTCCTCGATCGCGACGGTGCCGAGCAGGGTGAGCATTTTGTCGAGTAAGGTTCGCCGATCGCGATTGGACCAGACGAGTCCCTCGTGGATGCGCACGGCGAGCGGGACGGCGAAGACGCTGTGCGCGGCCTCAACGAGCAGGCTCACCGCCTGGAGCGAGTGGCCCATGATGTATTCGGGCTTGGTGTTGGACTCTGACTGCTGATGCAGGAGTTTGACGGCGGGCATTTTCTTGCCGCGCTTGGGGACTTTGATCCCGTCACCGACCACGACCCGGCGGCCGTTGACGAGGAGCGGCGCGGGGAACAGCCGCAGTACGGCTTGCGTCCACAGCGCGGTGAGCCGATCGAGCTTGACGGCGCTGCTGTGGAAGAGGTCGAGGAGGTTGTCGTAGAAGCAGGGCTTGAGTACGAGCGCGCGCACGATGCTGGTCACACCCAGCAGCTCCGTGCGCACGGTGAGCCCGGCGACGGCGGTGGCGAACCACAGGTAGGTGACGAGGCGCGAGAATGCCGGGCGCAGCAATAGAATCGCATTCCACCAGGGCTCCCATAGCGACATTGTCAGCTCCCGTGTTGGTAGAAACGTGGTCTGGGCTCAAGCGCGGGCTCTCGAGCGGTGCAGCGCAAACAGGTCGAGTTCGCGGATCACCGGGTTATTGAGAAGGCGTGTCCGGCTCAGGCTCGTGGACTTCCACGGCCATCATGGCGGCGAGCACCGCGAGTCGCTCGGCGGGCGGCATGGCCTCATAGCGGCGGGCCCAGCGCGCCGCCTTACGCTTGATGCATTGCCTGTCAGTGAAGTTCTTGCCCGCATAGCGCGCCCAATGCAGGCGATCGGCGCTGAAGTTGAACCACAGCTTCTCTGTGACGACGCCCGCCTGGTTCATCACCTGAAGCTCGAGGCTGCGCCAGCCCGCAAGCCGTTCCTCGTAAAGCGCCGAGGGGTAGCCGGAGAGGATCACCTGACAGGGGAGGCGCTTGAGCAGCTCGAGCAATGCCACGTGGTCCTGCTCCTCGTAGTCGAAGCGGTACCGACGCGCGGAGCTGCGGGTGTGCTTCAGATACGGCGGGTCGCAGTAGATCAGCTCCCGACCCCGATACGCATACTCGGCCAACAACCGGTGCGCGCAGCCGTGCACCAACTCCACCGGATAGGGGCAGTGGAACTTCGTGAGCGCGCGCCGATTGAGGTCGATGCCGATGTTGCGCAGCGCCGGCGGCTTGCGCTTCATGATCGCCCCGCCCCCGAGGTGACTCTCGATGTAAGTGTCGTGTGGGGGCATCAGAGCGATAATCGCCTGGCACAAGCCCGAGGTCGCCTTCGAGCCGAAGTAGCTGCCCATCGCTGCCGGTCCATGTCTGTTGCGACCGGCAGCCTAAACTCATCTACCTATGTTGTTAAACGCCTTCGACGACTTGGCAGCGCAGCGCCTTGCGCGCCCGCTCCTGATGATTGAAACGTTGCGCAGTGCTAAGCTGTGGTTGTGGGCAAACGGCGTGAGAAACACCCCTTTGAGGATAACCCCTTCGTCGAGGGGCTACTCGAGTGGATGGGCTCGCCCGAGGGCCAGCGCTCCATAGAAGTCGGCGACGCCCTCTGGGAGATCATCGACGACGTGCAGCTCGATGCCGGACGACGCTTGTTTCTCTGGCCCGAGGGACAACGCCTGAGCTTCGATCAGTCCATCGAACGGATACAGAAGCAAAATCCGGACTTCCCTCGCGAGCGCATCGCGAGCTTCCTGATCTCCTGGGTCGGAAACTACGCACCGGAGGACTATTCCCAGGCGCAGCTAGACGAGCTCGACCGCCTCACCGAGGAGTGGCTCGATGAGCTCGAGCGTCAGCACATGGCTAAATAACGGCCGAGAACTCGGGACTCTCGAGTTTGCATAAGTACTCATCCCTGAGTCGATTGCCTTCAAAAAGAAAATCTCCCGGAACCAGCGTCATGTAACGCAAGTTGCCAACTGCCGCGCAAGACGGTCAAGGCTCGAAAACTGTGGTACGTCCCCTATTGTTCCCTCCCATGCCGCCTCGGTCATCGCGAAAGAGCGATCCCTGAACGGGATCGACATCCCGCGGATCCTCCTCGCGTGCCTCCGTGGCAGCGGCCTCACGTTCTTCTTCTCTCAGGAACGCCTCTGGATCGACACTCGCAGCGGAGTCGTGGAATACGCGGCCCGCTTGCTCCAGGGGGTAGACCGGAAGCTCACGTACTCCAACGCGATGGCTGTCGTCCCCTCTCTTCCAGAACTCGACAATTTCGATGTTTCGCCGCCGCGGCTCCATGAATAGTGAGAAGTCAAGAGTGTACGCCTCGTATCGCCCAGGGCGACCCGACGCCGCAGAGGTGTCAGGTTCCACGACGTGAATCAATTTGAAATCCATCAGTTGTTGAATGAGCTCGTGTTCTCGCGTATACCGCTGTGCCTCATCCTGCGAAATCAGGAACCCCGTCTTTCGCTTGTTCTTCAAGCAGAAGCGCATCAAATCGACTAGGACCCGTTCAAGACCGCCGGCGTCACCGTCCGCGTCATCCCGCAGGTGGCTGAGCTTGGTCTGATAAGACAGGCGCCCAGCGCCCTTGTACACGTGCTTCGGCGTAATCCAGCGAGCTCTTGCTTCAGCTGCCGCTAGCTCGGCAGCGTGAACGAACACCGTGAGAAAATCTCGTGGCACACCACCCGATGCTAGGGTGAGAGCCTGCAACGCGTCTGGATTGAATAGTTGATTGACGTCATCCACACCTGCTTTACCCCCCATGGAACTCAGCATGCGGCTCAGGAACTCCTGTGTTTGTTCCAGGTCCTCAAGCGTTCGGTCGAGATCGATCTCCTCCACATCTTGGGCGAGCTCAACTCCGATGGTCTGTGGTCGGTTCCTTAGAAGCGTGGTGCGGTGTCGGATGGTTGCGACCTTAAGGTACACGTCCGTGTCGCGGAGCGAACGGTGCAGGTAGTCGATTACGTCGGGCTGCGATTCCCGGGGGACGAGGTAGAAGTCGTCCAGCAGTACACATCCGCGGGCGCTTCGCCATTCCTTCGTTGCCTCTACAATGGCATCCTTGTAGTCGCGGAGATGGCGTTCAAGTGTATCGATTTTGCGCTCTCGAAACCGGGCCGTTCTGGAGCTTGCCTCCTGAGTGGTCTCGCCGATTTTGGCATTTGCGACTGGTCCTGCACTCACTGTCGTAGTCAGGTCGTCGGAGGTCCGGCACTCGCGTCCCTCGGACACGTCAGCTTCGACTGCAACGTCCAGGGAGATCGCGTAACTCCTTCGCCGCCTTGCGCGTCGGAGGGTGCCGGTGGAAGACCTTTCGATACCAGGGCCGGCACCGAGACATAGCTTCGAGAATTTCGACCAGCAGCCTGATAAGTATGTCTGGGTATGCCAAACGCTTGAACTCATCCGCAAGGATATAGATCGGCGTCACGGTGTCCATGGGTGTGCCCGCAAGGTATTCCACGAGTAGGCACGACTTGCCAGAGCCACGACGGCCGAAGATCACCTGATGCTGGGGCGCGCCGAGCCGGGCCAGGTTGTCGCCCACGTCTACGTAGATCGGCCGCACGTTCTTCCGGACACGGAAGCTATCTTTGATCAAGTTGATGAGCTTCTTGACTTCGTGACTCTGAAGGTTCATCTGGCTGCGTTCCTTAGCGTTCTTCGTATGGCTACTATATTTCTGCGTCAAAAGCGTCGCATTACAAAACGACAAATCTGCCGTATAACCTCGCCCGCCAACTACAACCGGCTGATTCCGTATCACTCCCATCGACGAAACAAAGCGTAACGGGAAAGATCAAACCTCTCCCCTCACCCACACTTCGACTCCCCGCAATTCAAACAGGTCATACACCCATCCATCAGAATCACCGCCTTGGTCTGGCACTTCGCGCACAGCTGCGCGCCTTCGGGAAAGTCGTTCGAGTTTCCGTTGGCGGTTGACTGGCTCGCCATCTCGTATTGCGCGCGCTTTTCTTCGATGAGCCTTTGCTGGTGTTCGTCGAGGGTTTCCTGCTTGAGCAGGCCGATCATGCGCAGGTGGCATTCGATGGCGTCGCCGATTTCGGCGACCAGCGACGGCATGTATTTTCCGCCCTTCTTGAAATAGCCGCCGCGGGGGTCGAAGACCGAGCGCATTTCCTCGACCAGGAAGGTGACGTCGCCGCCTTTGCGGAACACGGCGGAGATGATGCGCGTCAGGGCGACGATCCACTGGAAGTGGTCCATGTTCTTGGAGTTGATGAACACCTCGAAGGGACGGCGCAGCTCGTGTGGGGTGCCGGGGTTCAACACGATGTCGTTGATGGTGACGTAGAGCGCGTGCTCGGAGAGCGGCGTCTTGACCTTGTAGGTCGAGCCGAGGAGCATCTCGGGGCGCTCCAGCTTCTCGTGCATCTGGATCACTTTGGCATCGTTGCGCGCGGCCTCGGCCGGGGCGGCTGCGGCCGCCGGGCGCGCGGTTTCGGGCCTGTCCTCCTCTTCCTTCACCAGGCCGTATCCGACGATTTTGCTGTCGATCTTGACGGTCATCTTTTCACTCCGCTGTACACTTGAGGGCGCAGCCCGATCAGAACTTGCCGTAGTACCCTTCCTTGAGGGCATCGTAGAGATTGGCGGCGGTGTGGACCTCGCCGTCGTACTCGATCTCCTCGTTGCCCTTGAGCTCGATCACGCTGCCGTCTTCGAGCTCGAAGCGGTAGGTGGTGTTTTCGAGATCGCGCTCCTTGACCAGCACGCCCTGGAACGCCTCGGGATTGAAGCGGAACGTGGTGCAGCCCTTCAGCCCCTCCTGGTAGGCGTAGAGATAGATGCCCTTGAAGTCCTCGTACGGATAGTCGGTAGGGACATTCGCCGTCTTGGAGATACTCGAATCGATCCATTTCTGTGCCGCGGCCTGCACGTCGACGTGCTCCTTCGGCGTGATGTCCTCCGCGGTGACGAAGTACTCCGGCAGCCGGTGCGCGTCCTCTTCGGCATCCGGCATGGCGTCGGCGTTCACCAGCTCGCGGTAGGCCAGCAGCTCGAAGGAGTACACGCCCACCTTTTCCTTGGTCTTGCGTCGTTCGCGGATGACGTTGCGGAAATAGTGATGGGCGAACGAGGGCTCGATGCCGTTGCTGGCGTTGTTGGCGAGCGACAGCGAGATGGTGCCGGTCGGGGCGATGGAGCTGTGGTGGGTGAACCGCGCCCCGGTCTCGGCCAGCTCTTCGATCAGCTCGGGGGCCACTTCGGCGATGCGCTGCATGTAGCGGCTGTAGCGCGCATGCAGCACCCGGCCCTTGATGGAATCGCCCAGCCGCCAGCCGTCGGCGAGCATCTCCGGGCGCTTGCGCAGCATGCCGGCGGTGACGGTGAAGTCCTGGTCCATGATCGGTGCCGGTCCCTTCTCCCTGGCGAGATCGAGGCCGGTGCGCCAGCCCACCAGCGCCATCTCGCGCGTCAGGCGTTCGGTGAGCTCCAGCGACTCCGGGCTGCCGTACTTCATGCACAACAGCGTGAAGGTGGAGCCCAGACCGAGATAGCCCATGCCGTGACGGCGCTTGCGCAGAATCTCGTCGCGCTGCTGCTCGAGCGGCAGCCCGTTGATCTCCACCACGTTGTCGAGCATGCGGGTGAAGATCGCCACGGCCCTGCGGAACTCCTCCCAGTCGAAGCGCGCCTTGTCGGTGAACGGATCCAGCACGAACTTGGTGAGATTGATGGAGCCGAGCAGGCAGGAGCCGTACGGCGGCAGCGGCTGCTCGCCGCAGTTGTGGGCATGCAGGCCGTTGGCATCGAAGGCGTTGATGCCGGGGACCCGCACGTCGTAGACGTCCTCCACGCCGTCGCCGCTCACCTGCTCGACTCGGGCGACGCAGCACTCCGCAATGGCGTCACCGCGGCGACCGCGCAGCGCCGCCTCGAGGCGCGCCTGCTTGTCGCTATCGCCGAAGCCGATGCGATCGGCGAAGCGCGCCAGGTTGGTTCCGGAAATCACCAGCTCATGGTGCGGATGAAACCGATAGCTCGAGAGTGCGCCGTCACCGTCCTGCGCAGGCAGTGCTTCATCGCGCCGCGCGCGGTGCAGCCGCGAGACGATGCCGAGGCGCAGCAGCATGCGCTGCACGCCTTCGAGTAGCGCCAGGTCGGACTCGGCCAGGCGCACGCCGGGCCCCTTGCCGTGGCCGCCCTGCACCGAGCCGTCGGCATCGAACAGCCCACGCAGGAAGCCACCGTAGAATGCGCTCGATGCGCGCTCCACGGCGGGGGTGATGGTGCTGCAGTGCGCGTCGAGGCCGAGACGTTCCGCCACCGGTGTGCAGGGCATCGAGCTGCAGGCGGAATTCGTTGCGCCCGGGCACCGGCGTCCAGTCGCACATCGCGCTCGCCGGTGCGAGACCGCGGGCCGCGCGTACCGCCGTCGCCATGACCGCGCGCACGCCGGCCGGCAGCATGGGCTCGACGCTGTTCGCCACTGCGGCAGGCTTCCACACCGACAGCACCGCATGGTCGCGCTCCAGCGTGCCATGCGCGACCAGCATGCCGACCAGATAGCCCTCCTCGCGGGTATGGGCACCGGGCCAGTTGCCGTTCGCCGCATGGTCGTTCAACAGCAGGCGGTCGCCGGCCCGCAGCTGCCCCGCTTCGCACCATTCGCTCTCGACGTGCCAGCGCGTCAGGCCCGTCACGCGGCGCACAAGGTGATCCGCGGTGAGGCGCAGGCGATAGCCCTCCACCGTCTGTAGCGCCAGCACCGGCCTGGTCGCGGTGCGGAAGAAGCCCTCCGGTGCGCTCGCATGGTCGCGCCCGTCGACCCGCGCCAGGAAGGCGCGCCCCAGCAGATCCGCCACCTGGCGCGGACCCTCACCGGTGTGCACCCAGGTATCGGCGGTCACGCACGGGTTGGTGGCGCGGATGTTCTCGCAGAACCAGTTGTTGTTCATCTCATTGACCATGTCGATGAGGATGAACCCGGGCTCGGCATAGTCGTAGGTGGAGGACATGATCACGTCCCACAGCCGCCGCGCACGGATGGTCTTGTAAACCTTGCAGGCGACCTGGCGTGCGTCGTTGACCAGATAGCCCTTCTTGATCGGCCACTCGCGCCACACCACCTGCTCGGCGTCCTTGAGGTCGATGCCGTCGAGGTCGGCCTCCTTGGCCGTGATGGGGAAGGCGAGCTTCCACCTGGCATCCTGCTGCACCGCTTCCATGAACTCGCGGGTGATCAGCAGTGAGAGGTTGAACTGGCGCAGCCGCCCGTGCTCGCGCTTGGCCTTGATGAAATCGAGCACGTCGGGGTGGCCCACGTCGAATGTGGCCATCTGCGCGCCGCGGCGGCCGCCCGCGGAGGACACGGTGAAACACATCTTGTCGTAGATGTCCATGAACGACAGCGGGCCGGAGGTGTAGGCACCGGCACCCGAGACGTAGGCGCCGCGCGGGCGCAGGGTGGAGAACTCGTAGCCGATGCCGCAGCCGGCCTTCAGGGTCAGACCCGCCTCGTGCACTTTCTCCAGGATGTCGTTCATGGAGTCCTCGATGCTGCCGGACACCGTGCAGTTGATGGTCGAGGTGGAGGGCTTGTGCTCGAGCGCGCCGGCATTGGACACGATGCGTCCGGCCGGGATGGTGCCGCGGCGCAGCGCCCAGAGGAATTCCTCGTACCACAGCTCGCGCTTCTCGGGCGTCTCCTCGACCTCCGAGAGCGCCCGCGCGATGCGGCTGTAGGTTTCGTCCATGCTGGCATCGATGACGCTGCCGTCCTTGCCCTTCAGGCGATACTTCTTGTCCCAGATGTCCAGCGAAGCTGGCTGGAAGGGGATCTCGGATACTCGGGTGGCGATGGGCATGAGCTGCGCGGCTTTCATGGTCGAATTCCTTCCTCCTTAAGGTGACGGCTGATCGTTGTGTTCTCAACCACCTGGCGGCGGTGCCGTGTACCGTTTGCGCACACTACATCTTGTGTAGTGGAAGGCTAGCCTATGCCCCTCGCCATGCCGCTGTCAAAATTTTTAAGTTATTATAAAACAATTGCTTGTAATCGATCTATCAAAATGATTCGGTAGAACATGGACATAACTCAACCGTCCATATACACAACATATAGTGGCTAATCCTTGACCAATCCAGGTCCGAAAATCCTTCCCTCGGATCCCCCACGCCCGCACCACCGCCCGGGCGGCCTGACCTTCGCCCGGGTATAACCCGGATATCTCACCGGGCGGCGGCTGAGTGGCCTACGGCAGTGGCAATCACGGAGCTTCTGTCCATTCGGAAAAGACACCGTGTCCCGGCCAGATGCCTGTACCGATCCTGGCTGGTTCTCGCGCGCCAGGCTTGCGCTACGACTACCCTTTTCGCGAGCGGCACCAGGGACACAAGCCCTGCGCCGGCATCCGGGATCTCGGTGAGATATGCGGGCCGGGGAGCGACGTGGGGGATCGAGGCGCCACGGTCCACTCCTCCAGCGCTTGAAAACACGTCGCCTGCCTATATGTAGACGGTCAGCCGACTTCGGCATTGCAGTCGCAGCCCAACCCACGAGAGAGGACGAAACCATGGCGATTACCCGATACGAACCCTGGAGCCTGCTCAGCCAGCTCCAGAACGAAATGAACCGCGTGCTCGATCCGCGCACGGCACGCAGCGACGACAACGGCAATGTGGCGACCAGCGACTGGGTGCCGGCCGTCGACATCAAGGAGGAACCACAGCGCTTCGTGATCCTGGCGGACATTCCCGGTGTCGATCCCAAGGACATCGAAGTACACATGGAGAACGGCATCCTCACCATCCGCGGTCAGCGCACCACGCAGACCGAAGAGGAGCGCGAAGGCTTCAAGCGCGTCGAGCGCGCGCATGGTACCTTTTACCGCCGCTTCAGCCTGCCGGACTCGGCGGAATCCGAGAAGATCAGCGCCAAGTGCAACCATGGCGTGCTGGAAGTGGTCATTCCCAAGCACGAAAAGCTGAAGCCCCGCAAGATCTCGGTCGAGGGCTGACCGCAGGCGATTGTGGCCCCCCGCCCCTCGGCGGTCGGCCACACTCGCGCGCCGGAGATGAGCACCGTCCATGCAGTTCAAGGACTACTACAGCATCATGGGGGTCGACAAGACCGCCACCCAGGACCAGATCAAGCGCGCCTATCGCAAACTTGCGCGCAAGTACCATCCCGATGTCAGCAAGGAGCCGGACGCCGAGGCACGCATCAAGGAAGTCAACGAGGCCTATGAGGTTCTGAAGGATCCGGAGAAGCGCGCGGCCTACGACCGGCTGGGCTCCGGATGGCACGCCGGGGAGGAGTTCACGCCGCCGCCCAACTGGGACGCGGGCTTCGAGTTCCGCGGCGGCGGATTTACCGGCGCCGATGCCTCCCACTTCAGCGACTTTTTCGAGAGCCTGTTCGGCGGCGGCGGACCCTTCGGCCACGGCGCACATCCCCGCGCCGGCGCCGCACGCGAGGGCGCCACCTGGCGCATGCGCGGCGAGGATCATCATGCAAAAATTCTCGTGAGCCTGGAGGACGCCTATCACGGCGCCGTGCGCGACATCCAGTTGCAAATGCCGGAGGTCGACGCCTCCGGGCGCATCACGAGCCACACCCGCACGCTGCGCGTCCGTATCCCGAAGGGCGTGACCAGCGGCCAGCAGATCCGCCTTTCCGGTCAGGGCGGCCCCGGCATGGGCGGTGCGCCAAACGGCGACCTGTTTCTGGAGATCGAATTGCAGCCGCACCCGCGTTACCGCGTCGAAGGACGCGACGTCACCTCCGATCTGCCGCTCGCACCCTGGGAAGCGGCGCTCGGCGCCACGGTGAGTGTACCCACGCTGGGCGGCACGGTAGACATGAAGATTCCCGTCGGCTCGCAGTCCGGGCGCAAGCTGCGCCTGAAGGGGCGCGGGTTACCCGGCAACCCGGCCGGGGATCAGTATCTCGTGCTGCAGATCATGACGCCGAAGGCGGATACGGAGGCGGCACGTGAGCTCTACCGCAGGATGGAACGTGAGCTGCCCTTCAATCCCAGGGAAGAGCGGGGCACATCATGAGCAACCACGATCCGGTGACGCTTAGCGGCATGCTGCTCGACGAGAGCGTGACCTTCACGCTGGCCGATCTGTGCCGCACCTGCGCGATGTCCGCCGAGACCTTGATCGCACTGGTCGAGGAAGGCGTCATCGAGCCGCAGGGCCGCGAACCGCTGGAGTGGCGCTTCAGCGCCACCTCTCTGCGCCGTGCGCGCATCGCCATCCGTCTACAGCGCGACCTGCAGGTCAATCTCGCCGGCGCCGCGCTCGCCGTCGATCTGCTCGAGGAATTGCAGGAACTGCGCGCCCGCCTGCGCGCGCTGCAGGCGCTATACCAGAAATAGTGCGCGTGCGTGTAAGCGCCCATCCGGCACCGAATGAATCCCCTGTGGGGGCACCCCCTCCGCGATCCGAACGAAGCCCACTGTGGGAGCGTCGCTCCCGGCGACGCGATGGCGTGACCGGCACCGGCGTGCCTTCGTGCACAGGTTGTCGATGCCGCGGTACCGAACCACGGCGGCGCGGTGCGCCGCAGGATCGCGGTGCATAGCCCCGCTCCCACGGTGCCGGGGTGTATGGCATCAGGAACATCGGGGCATCCACAGGCGATCACCTTTCCCGGCGGCGCAATCGAGGTTATCCAGACCACGGTCGTGAAACCACCGGCCTCCGGGTCTGCCGCCCTGGAGGGGCCGCGCTCCACGTGGACCGCATCCGACTTGTCGTGTCGAATTTGCATCTCTTACAATCCCGGCTCGTACCGAGCTCACTCAGGACGTATGTGACCACCTTCGTTCCACCATACCGCACGCTGAGGAGCGCCGCACGATGCCTCACGGCGCAACCGGCGCAGGGTGCGCGCGGGCGCGCGCAGCGCGCCGGCGGACACAGGACGAGCGCTGTTCTGCTGGCGCTGCTTGCCGCAGTGGCCGGACCGCTCTGCGGCGCACTTCCGCCGGCCGTCGATGGCCAGCCACTGCCGACGCTGGCGCCGATGTTGGAGCGCGTGACGCCTGCCGTGGTGAACATCGCCACGCGTGGCTATGCGCACGGCAGCAACCATCCGCTCATCACCACCGATCCTCTGCTGCATTATTTCTTCGATCTACCCGACAACCAGGTGCAGCGTCCGACTCAGAGCCTCGGGTCCGGTGTCATTCTGGATGCCGATCGAGGCTACGTGGTCACCAACCATCACGTGATCGGTGACGCCGAGGAGATTACCGTGATGCTGCACGATGGGCGGCGCTTCAAGGCGAAGGTGGTCGGGTCCGATCCGCTGTCGGACGTTGCCGTGATCCGGATACCGGCAGAAAAGCTCACCTCGCTGCCGCCGGCGAACTCGGATGCGTTGCGGGTCGGCGATTTCGTGCTGGCAATCGGCAATCCATTCGGGCTCGGTCAGACCGTCACCTCGGGGATCGTCAGTGCGCTCGGCCGCACCGGCCTGGGCATCGAAGGCTACGAGGATTTCATTCAAACCGACGCCTCCATCAATCCCGGCAACTCCGGCGGGGCGCTGGTCAACCTGCGCGGTGAGCTGGTCGGGATCAACACCGCCATCCTGGCACCGAACGGCGGCAACATCGGCATCGGCTTCGCCATCCCCGTCAACATGGCACGCGCCATCGTGCACCAGCTGGTCGTCGATGGACGCGTCCATCGGGGAACGCTGGGGTTCACCACCGAGGATTTTAGTCCCGAGCTTACGCAGGCGCTGGGCCTCGTGCCGCGCTCGGGACCGGTGGTTTCCCAGGTGACCCCGGGCTCTCCGGCGGATCGGGCGGGCATCCGCCTGGGTGATGTGGTGATCGCCGTAGATGGTAAGGCGGTGCAGACCGCGGCCCAGCTGCGCAATCTCCTGGCCCTTCTCCCGGTGGGACGTGTGACACGCCTGGACCTGCGACGCGACACGCAGCTCTTTACCGTCCAGGCGGTGATCGCGGAGCCTGCCCGCGCGCGGCTGGAGGCCTGGCGCGTGCACCCGCGCCTGGGCGGCGCATTGCTTGGCGACCTGCAGCATTCTGCAGCGCCAGGCATCTCCGGCGTCGAGGTGCTGGAAGTCCAGCCCGGCAGCGCCGGCTGGGCCTCGGGTCTGCGTCCGGAAGACGTCATTACCGCGTTCAACCGCACCCCTGTTCACAGCCTGTTCGAGCTGCGCCAGATGGCCAATGCCAACCCGGGTGCCATGGTGCTCAGCCTGCAGCGCGGCGCGCAGGCGCTTTCCTTACTCGTGCCCTGATCCGCGCGCGCTCGCGCACCCGAGTCGGAGCCGGCGTTTCCCTGTGCACCGCTCGCGCCTTGTTCACAGCATCGAATCCGCGGAAGACCCCGTCCTCTTTCTCCTTTTGACCCGGACGGCAATCACCGGGCCGCGGATGTGGCCTTGCAGTTGAGGGCGGCGCCTGCTGGGCTCACTCGCGGCAGGTCTCCCGGCGCATTACCCTTACCTGTGCTGCGCAAATAGTTGACTAAAATGGTCGGGAATACTATATTAGCCACATATGAAATTCGCAGAGGAGTATCTGCCATGACTGGACTGATTCCCGACTTCCCGCTCGACGGCGTGGTCACCATCAATCGCGTCCTTCTGCGGCCCGAGTACACCATCGACGATCTGCAGGAACGCATCGCCGTGTTGTGCGAGAACGTGAAAACCTATCACTCCGACACCGGCTTCGTCGGAGGCTTCGTGGCATTGAACAGCGGCGAGATCTCGAACGAAGGCAGCACTGTCGGACAGCCCGTGGTAAGCCCGATGAAGGATCGCGAAGCGTTGATCGTGACCTTCTGGCGCTCCTTCGAGGACCACGAGCGCTCGCACCGCAGCGACACCTTCCAGCCGCTGTTCCGCCACGTGTTGGAGCTGTGCGAGAACGGCAACGAGGAGATTGCCTACCAGATGCTCTGGTCCGGCAAGGCCTACTCGCATGACGAGGCGGAAGCGGCACGCAAGGCGAAGGAGCGCTACGCGGCGGCCTAAGACAGCCTGACGCGAGACGGGCTGCAGAGGCGGTTCGCAGCCGTGCCGCGAGAATCGTAGGGGCGGTTCGCGAACCGCCCCTACGGCATGCGCCGAGCACCCGCTTTCGCAAATGTGCCGCGCCTACCCCCCAGCTCCGGTCGATGGACTGCGGTCTCTCGACCATTCCCGAAAGTGCAGGAAGGCGAGGTAGAAGATCACCGCACATAACATCACGACCAGCAGGTGATCGGTGTAACTCAACGGCCAGGCATTGAGTCCGGGTATGTTCGCCCCGACGGGGGAAAGAATGATCCGCGAGATGGTCAGGATGCCAAGGCAGACCAGTGCCTGCTCCGCGATCGTGATCCGGGCGACTGCTTTCTTGCGATCTTCCCTTTCCGGATCTTGTGTCTGCTTGAGCGCCTTTACGCTTTCACGCCGCACCGCGGCCAGGTAGGATGCGAGCGCCACGACGAACCCCAGAAAGCCCAACTGGGCGGGTGCCTTGTCCAACAACAAGTCCCACTCCTTTCCGATGAGAGAGGCGACAACCACCCACACCACGACCGCGCCTGCCAGCAGCAGGGTAAGGCGCCCGGCCGTCCCGGGAGTCGTGCTATCGCCGACCGGGGGTTTGGGTGGCGGGACGCCGGCCGGCGTGGCGAGCCGGGCGACCGCATCATTCAGGATGCGCACCAGCTCGCCGAGTGCTGTGCTCGCCTTGCCGACGTCGCCTTCGATCCTTTCGAGACGGTCGTTCAGGTTGCGGAGCTGATCCTGGAGATCCCCATTGCCGGGATCTGCCTTGTCGGCCATGACGATTCCCCCTTCTGCTGTAGCTTTGTGCCATCCGCCCCTTGATCGTTCATGCCGCCCGCGCGGCGAACTGCTTCAAGTCGTCAGCCGCCGATAGATGTCCGAAACCTTGAGCGGCAGCTTCCCCACCTGATCGATCACCGTATAGTTCACCGCGCCGTACATGTGCGGGAGATAGTCACGCGCCTCGGTGTCGATGGTGATACAAAACGGGTGGATGCCCTCGCGCTTGGCCTCGATCAGCGCCTGGCGGGTGTCCTCGATCCCGTAGCGTCCGCGGTAACCGTCGTAGTCGTCGGGTTTGCCATCGGAAAGCGTGATCAGCAGCTTGGTCCTGGCGTCGATCTCGCGCAGCAGGCGGCTGAGGTGGCGAATGGTCACGCCCATGCGGGTGTAGTCCTGCGGCATGATCCCGCTGATGCGCGCGCGTACCGCGTCCGAGTACGGCTCGTCGAAGCGCTTGACGCGGTACAGCTCGCAACGCTTGCGCGTCATGCCCGAAAAGCCGTAGATCGCATAGCGGTCACCCAGCGTTTCCAGCGATTCCGCCAGCAGCACCAGGGCCTCGCGCTCGGCGTCGTTGATCCAGCCCTTGGTCGACCCGCTCATGTCGACCATGAACATGACCGCGATGTTGCGCTCCAGCTTGTGCAGCTTGGTGAACACCCGCTCGGTCATCTCCAGGCCGCCGTGCACGTCGGCGTAGCCCTCGACCAGCGCGTCGATGTCCACGTCGTCGCCGTGCGCCTGGCGTCTCAGCAGCTTGTCCTCGCCGCGCAGGGCCTCGAACGTGCGCCGCAGGCTCTTGACCAGACCGCGGTGGCGCAACAGGGTCTCGGCGACGAAGCCGGGCGGCTGCGGGTGCACGTCGATCTCGCGCAGCACGCACCAGTTCTTGCGGTAATGCTGGCGCTCGTAATCCCATTCGTTGTAGAGAAACGCACCGTCCTCGTGATACGTCCCCTTCCAGACGTCGGTGGGATCGCGTTCCGGCGCACCCTCGGCAGTCGCATAGGCACCGTCGCCCGCCGCGACCAGATAGTCCTCGGGCACCTGCCCGAGATCCTGGATGATGGAGCTCATCAGGCTGCGCACGTCATCGGGCGGAACGATCGGCTGCCCGTCGAGCTGCAGATCGAAGGTGAAGCCATCGGGCAAGCTCGGGTCCTCGATCTGCTGCAGCGTGAAGCGCTCGCCTTCCCGTTGCTCCACAGGCAGGGATACGCGCTCGCGGCGCTCGGCGCCGAGCCGCGCCAGTGCGATGCGCAGCGCCTGGCGTTCGCGCTCTCGGCGCAGTGCGGCCACCGCCTCCACGCGCTCTGGAAACAGGCGCCCCTGGTAGCACACCGGTGCCGGCAAGGACCCGCGAAAGGCCTCCGGCAGCAGATCATAGCTGTCCTGCACCGTCGCTTCCGGACGCTTCAGCCGTGCGCGGTAGCCCTCCCACGGCGGCGGCAGGGGCAGCTCACCACAGGCGGAGCGCAACGTATTCAGGTCGCGATATGCGCCCGGCAGCTCGCGCTCGATGCAGGCGTCGAGCCGCAGTGTTTCCAGCGCGTGGAACGCGCGCACTGCCCTCTCGGGTTCGCCGAAATGCCCCGCCGCCTGCGCCAGGCTCATGCGCCAGGTGCCGAACCAGGTCTGCGCCCACAGGTGCACGACCATCGCCTTGTAGAGGCGGAAGTTGTCCTCGCGCGAGGCGAAGCGACTCACGATGTCGGGCAGATGCAGTGTCTCGGAGTCGGTGTAGACGTCGGCACCCGGGGCGAGCTTCAGCGTGCGCCCGCTGAGGCCGCGCGCGAAGCTTTCCAGCACGCCGCTCACCTCCTCCAGCGGCAGGCCCGTCGCCTTGCGCTCCAGGGTGCGCGTGTAGGTCTCGACCTCCTGCAGGGCATGCACGGCCGGGTACAGCCCCGAGGTGTCATATACGTCCATGAAGTGGATGATCCAGGCTTCTATGCCGGCCTCGTCCAGCATCTCCAGTGCGCGGGGCGCCTGGCTTGCGAACTGGTAGGCCATCTCGGCATTGGTGCTGGCGATGATCGCCACCCAGCGCAGCACGAACTCCTGGCAATCACGATCGAAGGCCGCCAGCTCGTGCGCCGGCTGCGCGGCCGTACGCCGGGAAGACAGCACGGCATCGACGAGCTCGTCGAGGCGCTCTTCGATCTGCGCAACTGTGAGCGAGGGAGCGATAGCCATGAACCAAACCACAGGCCGCACCGGGCGGCGCCTGATGTAACCGACTTGACCGGAGCTATTGTAGCTGAGCCGAATGCTCCGCGTTGGGGCCGAAGCGTGCCGGATCGACTTCGGTGATGACTCCACGCCGGGAAAAGGTCGCGAGGTCCCTCGCGCTCACCGTCGGAACGTGATCCATGGACCATCCATTCGCGGAAATCAGGGGTTCCGAGTGGAAAGACCATACGCCGTCCGGTTTGACCAGTATCGGAAGGTAGTGGTTGTCCGTGATACGAAGCGCCGCCAGGCCCTGTGGAGGGCTGGGCAGAAATCCATTCACCACGGGCTGCAGCGCATGGGCGATGACTCCGTAGCCGGGGGCAACGGGTACACGAGCTCTTTGGTGGGAATCGCCGTAAACACCACCTTTACATCTGCGACCTGAAAAGAGTCCAGGGGGTCGTTCCCGGTAGAGAACGCCACCACCACGCGCGGCTGCAACACGGTCGCGTTCATGAAGATGTCGAGGTACCGCACGGCACCCCAGCCTCCTGCTGCCATGCTGTACAGCACCGGGCGCTTGTCCGCCAGTTCCGAGCGCAGACGACTGGGCCAATTGTTCTCGAGTGACGCGTTATTGCCGAAAGTCTGGCTGTCGCCAATCGTGACGATATCTGCAAATGTCACCCTTCCTTCGATTAGAACAGCGCGTAAATGAACGAGCCGGCCGCAGATCCCTGCGCGACGACGATGAGCACACCCAGCAGCAGCAGCACCGTGAAGATGGGAAGCAGTCAAAACTTCTTGCGTTCGCGCATGAATCCCCATAAGTCCAGGAGGAGGTCGAGCATCAGTAGGGTCTCTGCATGTGTCGCGCGTCACGCGGCCTGCAAGTCGTACGGTAGGATGCGACTCGCGGGTCGAACGCAAGTGGCATCGGTCGTACCCGAAGCAGTCGCATGACCCAGCCTGTGTCCAGCACCGCGTCCTCCATCACGAGGTAGTCCATCTCGGTCCGCAGGAAACGCCGATAGGCATCTGCGCGACTCTCCACGATCGGTTCGCCACGCACGTTGAACGAAGTATTGATCAGCACCGGACAGCCGGTCTCATGCTCAAACGCGTCCAGCAGCGCGTGGAAACGCGGATTGGTTTCGCGGTGCACGGTCTGGATCCGGGCGGAATAATCCACGTGTGTCACTGCAGGAATGTCGGACCGCTGCTCGTGCAGCCGTTCCAATCCGCTCAGCGCACCGGCGCAACCTGCAACATGTATGGGTTCGCCCGATCGAGCCCGAACCACTGCGCCGCGCATTCCGCCTTGACGGCAGGGGCGAACGGACGGAACGACTCCCGATACTTGATCTTGAGGTTCATGACTGATTGCATGTGAGGGTCGCGCGGGTCTCCGACGATCGACCGCGACCCAGCGCTCGTGGCCCAAACTCCATGCGTCCCTGGAACTACCCGACGACATTGCCCGCAGCGACCAGGTGCGCCACTTCCCTGACCAGCTCACCCTCTGCCAAACATTGGCTACGCAATTGAGCGCCACACCGCCGGCCAGACACAGATGGTCCGCTCCGACTTCGCGATGCACCGTGCGGCCCAGCCGCAGCATGATCTCTTCGGTAACGTCCTGGATGGATCGTGCGACATTGATGTAGTGCTGATCCAGATCCGATTCCGGATCCCGCGGGGGCTTTCCGAACAGCGCCGCGAAGCGTCGGTTGGTCATGCGCAATCCGGTCGGGTAATCGAATTAGCGCAAGTCCAGCCGGAACGTGCCGTCTGCCTTCAGGTCGATCAGGTTTTTCCGGATGGTGTCGACGTATAGCATGGGCGGGGAATTCGGCGTCATGCTTCTTACGCGTGAAACGCTCTTCCTGGGCGGCCGCGCAGATGACACCATCCCGCACCACGGCCGCGGCGCTGTCATGATAGTACGCGGAGATTCCCAGGATGTGTATCAAGGCGGCGAACGCTCCCGTGCATCCGTTGCGCGCGGCAGGCTGCCCGCTGCCACCGGCCGGAGGCGCCCGTCAGAACAGCGACGCGCTCAGCTCGTTCACGGCGGCGAGCATCTCGGCATCGTCGGTGAGGGCCTGGGCGACCGCGCCACGACAGGCGGTGACGGGGGAGATGCCTGCGGCCATGAGCTTGGCGGCGTGCACCAGCAGGCGCGTGCTGGCGCCCTCCTCCAGACCGCTGCCTTTCAGGTTGCGCGTCATGTGGGCGAACTTGACCAGCTGTTCAGCCATGGCGGGCCCGATGCCGGACTCGCGCATGATGATCTTCTGTTCCAGAGGAGGTGCAGGGTAGTCGAACTCCAGCGCAACGAAACGCTGCCGGGTGCTTTGCTTGAGATCCTTGAGCACGCTCTGGTAGCCGGGGTTGTAGGAGATGGAGAGACAGAACTCGGGAGGCGCTTCGAGGAGCTCACCCACTTTCTCCATGGGCAGCACGCGCCGGTCGTCGGCCAGCGGATGGATCACCACCGTGGTGTCCTTGCGCGCCTCGACGATCTCGTCGAGATAGCAGATGCCGCCCACGCGCACGGCGCGTGCCAGAGGCCCGTCGACCCAGGTCGTCTCGCCGCCTGCGACGAGAAAGCGTCCCACGAGATCGGATGCGGTCAGATCGTCGTGGCAGGACACGGTGATCAGCGGGCGCTTGAGACGCCACGCCATGTGCTCCATAAAGCGCGTCTTGCCGCAGCCGGTCGGACCCTTGAGCAGCACCGGCAGCTGATTGTGGTACGCCGCCTCGAAGACGGGAATCTCCTCTCCGACGGGCTCGTAGTAGGGCTCGACCTCGATGAAGTTCTCCTCGGGTCGCAAGGCTCGCAATCTCACCGCGCCTCCCGGCATGCAGCGTCTGTCAACCGCCTTGCAACTTACTCGCTGCTGCAGGACACGGCAACCGCCGCCCGGGCCGCGGGTCCATATATCGAATCTATTTGCTTATCGGAAAATTCGATCCTGATCGCCGGCCCGATTGCTGGCGCGGTCGCGGCGGACAAGGTATCGTTTACCGCCAGGCCGAAAACCGCTATCCTGCGCGGTCCGCATACGATTTCCGTACCCGCCCAAACCGCGGTTCCCTTGCATCCGCGGCAGCAGACTGTTCGGCACCCGATCATCGAATACAGGCATTCCTGGACGGAGGACAACCAATGTCGGAGGTAATCGCGACCAACCAGACCATTCTGGTCGTGGGTGGCGGCATCAGCGGCGTTACCGCTGCCCTGGAGGCGGCGGAATGCGGCAAACAGGTGATACTGGTGGAGAAGAACCCGTCGCTGGGTGGCCGCGTCAGCCAGCTCTACAAGTACTTTCCCAAGCTCTGTTTCCCCACATGCGGTATGGAGATCAACTTGCGCCGCATCAAGGCCAACCGCAACCTGCGCGTCATGACGCTCGCGGAAGTCACCGCCATCGAGGGCGCCGCCGGCGACTACACCGCAACCCTGAAGCTCAGCCCGCGCTACGTAAACGACAACTGCACGGCCTGCGGCGACTGCGCAAAAGTGGTCGAGGCCGAGTTCGACGACGAATACAACTACGGGCTCAGCAAACGCAAGGGCGCCTACCTGCCCTACAAGATGGCCTACCCGCAGCGCTACGTGCTCGATCCGCGCATCATCGCCACCCCCGATGCCGAGAAGGCCAAGGACGCCTGCAAGTACGGCGCGGTCGATCTCGAGATGCAGGAAGAGACCCTGAAGCTCAAGGTCGGCGCGGTGGTGTGGGCCACGGGCTGGCGTCCGTATGATGCGGCCAAGATCCAACCCTACGGCTACGACCGCTACGCCAACGTGATCACCAGCGTGGAGTTCGAGCGCATGGCCGATCCCTTTGGTCCGACCGGCGGCAAGCTGCTGCGTCCTTCCGACGGCAAGGAAGCGAAGAACGTGGCCTTCATCCAGTGCGCGGGCTCGCGCGATCGCAATCACCTGAAGCACTGCTCGCGCATCTGCTGCATGGCCACCCTGAAGCAGACCACCTACATGCGCGAGAAGTTCGGCGACGAGGGCAAGTCGACGGTGTATTACATCGACATCCGCGCCATCGACCGCATCGACGATTTCTACCGCAAGGTGCAGGAAGATCCCAACGTCACCTTCGTGAAGTCCAAGGTGGCGAGCATCACCGAAGACAAGGCGACCGGCAATCCCATCCTGAACGGCGTGGACACGGAAGGCTACAACCGCTACAGCACCCCGCACGACCTGGTGGTCCTGGCGATCGGCATGGAGCCCAGCGTGCCCAGGTCGGTGTTCCCGATCGACGTGGTCATGAACGACAGCGGCTACATCGAGCCCGACGAAGCCAACGGCGCCATCTTCGGCGCGGGCTGCTCGACGGACGCACTCGACGTCAACCGCGCGGTGCAGAGTGCCACCGCCGGCGCGCTGCGCGCCATCCAGGTCGTCAACCGTGTAGCAAGGTCGGAGGGTTAGGACAGTGGCAGACGCAAAGATTGGAGCCTATATCTGCAAGGGCTGCGGAATCGGCGAGCGCCTCGGCACGGCCGCGCTTGCCACCATCGCCACGCGCGAGGGCAAGGCCGCGATCGCCCGCGAGCACGAGTTCCTGTGCAACGCCGGCGGTGTGGCCATGATCCGCGACGATATCGAGAAGGAGGGCGTGAACCGGGTGGTGATCGCCGCCTGCTCGCGCCGCGCCAAGACCGAAGCCTTCAACTTCGAGCATGTCGCCGTGGTGCGCGCCAACCTGCGCGAAGGCGTGATCTGGGTACGCCCGGACACCGAGGAGGCGCGCGAAACCACCGAGGAGATGGCGGCCGACTACATCCGCATGGGCTGCGCCGAGGCCAAGTACATGTCCCCGGCCGAGGGCAACCAGAATGCGGTGACCGAGCGCAATATCCTGGTGGTCGGCGGCGGCATCTCCGGCATGACCGCGGCGCTGGAAGCGAGCAAGGCCGGCTACCGGGTCACCATCGTCGAGAAGACCGGCGCGCTCGGCGGCGCGGCGGCGCAGTTCTACAAGCGCGTGCCCGGCCACGCACCCTACGAGCAACCGGCCGACACCGGCGTGGCGCAGATGATCGCGGACATCGAGGCCGACGCCAACATCACCGTGCATCTCAACTCCACGCTCACCAGGACCGACGGGGCGCCGGGCCGTTTCGACGCCGACATCACCACCGAGTCGGGCTCGACGGCAACCGAAAAGTTCGGCGCCATCATCATGGCCTCGGGCTTCAGGCCCTACGATGCCACCCAGCTGCCGGAGCTCGCCTATGGCAAGACACCGGACGTGGTGGATCAGATGGGCCTGGAGCAGCTTGCCAAGGCCGCCGCGGGCGGCCCCATCAAGCGGTCTTCGGACGGCAAGGAAGTGAAGAACGTGGTGTTCGTGCAGTGCGCGGGCCAGCGCAGCGACAAGCCCGGCCACCTGCCCTACTGCTCCGGCCATTGCTGCAGCACGAGCATCAAACAGGCCATGTACTTCAAGGACCAGAATCCGGCCATCGACACCACGGTGCTGTACACCGACCTGCGCACGCCCGGTGCCGGCGGCGAGGACTTCTATCGCAGCGGCCAGCGCAAGGGCGTGAACTTCAGCAAGGGCGTGGTGAGCCAGGTGGTGCCGGCCGGCGGCAAGCTCACGGTCAAGTTCAAGGATCTGATCCTGGACGAGGACGTGGACCTGGACACCGACCTGGTGGTGCTCGCCACGGGTCTCGTGCCGAATTCCGGCGTCGACATCGATGCGGTCGCGCTGACCCAGGAAGAGGAAGCGGCCGAGACGGAGCGCGTCGCCGCGGGCGGCAAGGCGGTCGAGCAGGCGGTTTCGATCCTCAACCTGACCTATCGCCAGGGACCGGACCTGCCGCACCTGAAGTACGGGTTCAACGACTCGCACTTCATCTGCTTCCCCTACGAGACGCGCCGCTCCGGCATCTACACCGCGGGCCCCGTGCGCCGCCCGATGGACATCCAGCAGGCCACCGAGGACGCCACGGGCGCCGCGCTGAAAGCCATCCAGGCGCTGGAAAACGCCGGCCTCGGCCGCGCCGCGCATCCGCGCTCCGGGGATCTCAGCTTCCCGAGCTTCCGCAGGGAAGGCTGCACCCAGTGCAAGCGCTGCACGGTGGAGTGTCCGTTCGGTGCCATCGACGAGGACGAGAAGCGCTATCCGGTGTTCAACGAGAGCCGTTGCCGGCGCTGCGGCACCTGCATGGGCGCCTGCCCGGTGCGCGTGATCTCGTTCGAGAACTACTCCGTCGAGACCGTGGGTCAGCAGATCAAGGCTGTGGACATCCCGGACGAGTTCTCGGAGAAGCCGCGCCTGCTGGTGCTGGCCTGCGAGAACGACGCCTATCCCGCGCTGGATATGGCTGCCATGAACCGCACCGAATACAGTCCCTTCGTAAGGGTCATTCCGGTACGCTGCCTGGGCTCGGTCAATACCATCTGGGTGACCGATGCGCTGAACAGCGGCTTCGACGGCGTGATGCTTATGGGCTGCCAAAAGGGCGACAACTACCAGTGTCACTTCGTGAAGGGCTCGGAGTTGGCGCACTATCGCATGAGCAAGATCGACGACACGCTGAAGCAGCTCAATCTGGAAAGCGAGCGGGTTCAGACCTATGAGATCGCCATCACCGACATCCAGCGCGCGCCGCAGCTCATCAACGACATGGGCGCGCTGATCGAGAAGATCGGCATGAGCCCCTTCAAGTTCTAGGAGACCGCCATGAGCGACATGAACACAGCCCTGGTCGAAAAGTACCGCAACAGCTTCCTCAACGAAGTGGAAGCCAATGTGGAAGAGGGCGACTGGGTCAAGATGTGCATGCAGTGCGGCGTGTGCTCCGGCTCCTGCCCGCTCGGACCGTACTGGGACCACCCTCCCCAGGAAATCTTCATGATGATCCGCGCCAACCAGCGCGACGAGGTGCTGTCCTCCAGCTCCATGTGGATGTGCACCTCCTGCTACAACTGCATCGTGCGCTGCCCGCGCGAGATGCCCATCACCCACATCATGCACGGGCTCGCCCACTACGCGAAGCGCCTCGGCCTGGCGCCGAAGGAGCAGCCCACGGCCAAGTTCTCCCAGCTGTTCTGGGACAACCTGGTAAGACCGGCCGCGTCAACGAGCTCAAGCTCGGCCTCAGCCTGTACTTCATGAACGGCTTCGGTGAGGGCGTGAAGACTTCGCTGAAGATGAAGCAGATCGGGCTGAACATGCTGAAGACCAAGCGCCTGAACCCGATGGAGATGGTCGGCGGTCACAAGTGCAAGGACGCGAAGGGCTTGCAGGCGATCCTGAAGAAGGCCCGGGAAATCGAGCTGCGCCAAGGCCGCAAAGTTCGGCTCCTGAGGAGGACTGACATGGCGAAGAGACAATACTCGTTCTATCCGGGCTGTTCCTCGCAGAAGGCCGCCTCGGCATCGAACTACCAGACTTCGGTGGGGAGCATGTGCGACGTGCTCGACATCCAGCTCAACGAGATCCCGGACTGGAACTGCTGCTCGGCCTCCATCGGCTATGCCGGGGGCGGCGAGCTGCCGCGCCTTGCCCTGAGCGCACGCAACATGGCGCTCTCGGAACAGGCGCATCCCGACCAGGACATCGTCGCGACCTGCGCGGCCTGCTGGCTCGCCACGCGCGAGACCAAGGACCGCCTGCTGGCCAAGCCCGACCTGATGGCCGAGACCAACGAGGCGCTGGCCGCGGCGGGGCTCAAGGTGAAAGCCAATCAGAACATCCGCCACATGGTGGAGGTGCTGATCGAGGACATCGGCTACGAGGAGCTCGGCAAGCATGTCAAGAAGCCGCTGAACGGCATCAAGATCGCGGGCTACGTGGGCTGCCAGACCAACCGCCCGTTCGGCATCGAGGGAGAGTCCTTCGAAAATCCGAAGTACCTCGACAAGATGATCGAGACCATGGGCGCCGAAGCGATCGACAAGTACGACAAGAAAGTATCGTGCTGCGGCGGTGCGCTGGCGTTCTCCGAGCCGGAAAAGAGCCAGGCGCTGATCAAGGACATCATCGAGTCGGCCTACGACGGCGGTGCCGACATGATCGTGACGCCCTGCCCGGTCTGCCAGATGAACGTGGAGATCTATCAGGACCAGATCAACGCCAAGTACAAGACCAAGTTCAAGATGCCGGTCGTGTACTACAGCACCCTGATGAGCGTCGCCTACGGCAAGAGCGGCAAGGAAGCCGGCCTCGACGGCCAGGTGATTCGCGCCAGGCAGCTCGAGGAGATCGCCGAGAACAAGTAGCTCCGCGCAACTGTTCGTGCTTGTACGAACGCCCCTCCCCGGAGGGGCGTTTTTCTATAGGATGAGAGGGTGGAGGATAAGCGCAGCGCATCCGCCATTCCATCGAACGGCTTCTGGTTGGTGCGCGCTACGCGCGGTCGATTTTCCGCGTGCGGGGGCCGCACCCTACGGGCAACACTCTTCTCTGGGTTCGGCAGAATGATCGATTCCCCAGACGGGGCCGTCCGTAACGATTTCCGACATCTTCTGTGGGTGATCGATGGGGTCAGTCTCGATTGATCAACGATCGAGACAGGCTCACCATAATCAATCGATCATGTCCGACCGCATGAATCCCGGCAATCTGCCGGCCTCCTCGGGCTTTTGGTAACACAACCGTCCCGTAGGGACTGGCGCAACTGATTGAGAGACTCTACAGGGTAATCCCAAAATTGAAATGAGTTGATATCAAGGATCTTGTCCAAGGGCCTACCGAGAGCAGGCGCATCGGAAACCGATGCCTCATTCAGCTGCCGGGTCGTTCCGCCGCGCTGGCGGGTGTTGCGGCGAAAGCCGAGCCGCTCCCTCCGTGTCGGTCCCGCTGATGCCGAAGGTGCCGAAGCCCGTGAAGGAGCCTCCCGCGGCGCCGGTGGATTTGGCTGACGAGCGTGAGGACCGCCCCGACACAATGACCCGGGCAAGTCCTCTCAGCTCAGCAAAAAGGCGCATGGCACAGGCCCTTTATCACCCGTTTGGCGCGACACCGGCTTCGCATCTTGATCGTTATGAAGGGTCGTCCACCCAGTCCGGAACCAGGGCAGTTGGCAATGGGGAGGCAGCTTTCAGCAAGCCGTGCAGCTTCGGGATGCAGGAGCCGCAGTTGGGGCCGACTGACGCGCTTCTGTGGCACCATCGCTACCCGCTGCCCGACCTCGCCGTCCTCAGGGTGTCCAGGGCTGCAGGATAGTCATACTCGGCCACCTGTCGCTCCAGCATCTCCGCTGCCGGGCCGAGTGTGCCGCGCAACTGGTTGGCCGCCCCGCGCAACACCGTGGAAGCCTGCATGTCATCAGACGTCAGCAGGACTTCCAGGCGGTCCAGCACCGTCGTCAGGGCGTGTTCGTCGACATCCGGCTTGTGTTGTTCCCGCATACTGCGAATTGCGGCGAAGGCAATGGAATTCCCGCTGTCGACAGCTGCTGCGAGCTCTTCGATTGCCTGCGTCCGTCCTTGGAGCACTGCCTCTTCCAGTTCGGCGGCCAGATGCCCGATGCGTACCAGTCCGAGGGTGGCCGCAGTGCCTTTCAGGGCGTGAGCGATGCGTCGCGCGGTCCCGGCGTCGCCCGCCGCCAGCGCCCGACGCAGCTCCGCCACGTCATCGGCGTGGGTGCTTGCGTAGCTTTGAAGCAGCTGCATGAGGCGGTCCTGTCGACCACGCACGGACCTGAGCCCCAGATTCAGATCCAGCCCGGGGATGGCACGCAGGCCCGCGCCCCCTTCCATCGCCTCGTCAGCGCGAGAGGAATCGGGTACTGTCGTACTCACGGCTGGTTCCGTCGCCGACCTGGATAGCCATTTCAACAGGGTGGTGAACATCGCCTCGGGGTCCACCGGTTTGGCCACGAAGTCGTTCATGCCCGCCGCCATGCAGCGCGCGCGATCGTCCAGGAAGACATTCGCACTCATGGCCACGATGGGCAGCGCTTCCCGCCCGGGCAGACTGCGGATCGCCCGCGCCGCCTCCATCCCCCCCATGACCGGCATCTGCACGTCCATCAAGACCAGGGCATAGCTCCGTTGGCGGACCATTTCCAATGCCTCCTGGCCATCCTGCGCAACGTCCACGGCCAGGCCCACCGCATGTAAAAGCTCCAGTGCCACTTCCCGGTTGATGGCATTGTCCTCCGCCAGCAGCACGGAGGCGCCGGCGTGGCGTCGGCGCAATTCGGCCTCCGCGCCTCCCTCCTTGTGCGCCGATGGTGCAGGCGGCATGATGCCGCAGCCTCGCACCAGCCTGGCGGTGAACCAGAAGGTACTGCCCCTGCCCGGCTCGCTCTCCACACCCACCCTGCCGCCCATCAGCAGTGCAAGCCGCCGCGTGATGGCCAGCCCCAGTCCGGTGCCGCCGTACCTGCGCGTCGTGGAGGCGTCGACCTGCTCGAAAGCTTCGAACAAGTTCGGCAGCTTGATGGGGTCGATTCCGATTCCCGTATCCTGCACCTCGAAACGGATCAGCAGCGCATCGCCGGTGTCCTCCACGACTCGCGCACGCAGGGCAATGGAGCCCCGTTCCGTGAACTTGACGGCGTTGCCGGCGTAGTTGAGCAGGGCCTGTCGCAGCCGGGTCGGGTCGCCGCGCAGCCACAGGGGCACCTCGTCGACATCCACCTCGACCGCCAATCCCTTGGACTTGGCCTGGTCGGCGATCAGCGATCGGATGTGGTCGAGTACGGATTCGAGCGCGAAATCGGTCGATTCCAGTTCCAGCCGACCCGCTTCGATCTTGGAAAGGTCCAGGATGTCGTTGACGATGGACAGCAGATGCTGGACGGCGCCGTCTATCCTGTCCAGGCGCTCGACCTGGCGGGCCGTCACACCGTCGCGGCGCAGCAGATGGGTCAGGCCGACGATGGCATTCATGGGGGTGCGGATTTCGTGGCTCATGTTGGCCAGGAAGGCGCTCTTTGCGAGATTCGCGGCCTCCGCCTGCTGCTTGGCCCGTATGATCTCCTGTTCCGCCCCCTTGCGGGCGCCGATGTCGCTCAGGAAGGCGATGAGGCGAACCGACTCGTCCCTGGTTTCGTCCAGGAAATACAGATTGACCTCGACCGGAATCAGTCGTCCGTCGCGCGTCCTGTTGACGCTTTCGAACTGGGCATGCTTGCGCCGGCGCAGATCCTCCAGAACGCTTCCGAAGGAATGGCTGGGAAAATTGGGGTCGATGTCCGGGACCGACAGGGTCAACATCTCTTCCCGGCTGTAGCCCAGCATGTCGCAGGCGCACTCGTTGACGTCCAGGAATCGGCCGTTGCGCGCATCCACCCAGTGGATGGCGATACCGGCCCGGCCCATGGCGAACTGGGTTTCCTGGAGTTGCCGGTGGGTGCGCTCCAGATCGGCGGTGCGCTCCGCTACCAGCTCTTCCAGGTGGTTGCGGTGCCGTTCCAGTTCCAGCTCCGCCCGTTTGCGCGCGGTGATGTCGCGGGCGATGCCGAGCACGCCCAGCAGTTTGCCGCGCTCGTCGAGCACTGGCGTCTTGATGGTCTGCAGCAATTCCCGGTGACCGTCGCTGGCGAAGCTCACTTCCTCTTCGTTGATGCTGGGCTTGCCCGCTTCCATGGCGGCGTTGTCGTTGGCCCGGAAGAAATCCGCGAGATCCCTGTCGACAAAGTCGTAGTCGGTCTTGCCCAGGATGTCCCCCTCGCTCGCGCCGAAAAATGCCTCGAAGCGCGGGTTGCAGGCCAGATAGGCGCCGTCCGGGTTTTTCATCCACACCAGGTCGGGGATCGTCTCCACCAGGGTGCGCAGACGCTCCTCGCTGTTGCACAGGCTGATCTCGGCAAGTTTCCGGTCGGTGATGTCGCGGTTGCTGCCGCAGCGCCCCTGATAGTGGCCCGCGTCGTCGAGCATGGGACTGCAGCGGTGTCCGATCCAGCGCAGCGTGCCGTCCTTGTGAAAAATCCGGAAATCCATCGTGAGCTCGTCCTTGCCGTCCTGTTCCAGGTGGGCCTGATACAGGGCGAGGTCGTCGGGGTGAATGATCCGTTCCATCAGTCCGGGATCCGCCATGAATTCCTCCGGTCGATAGCCGGAGATGGCGAAACAGGGTGCAGACACGTAGGGGTAGTTGCCGTTGTCGTGGTGCCAGAAGATCCAGTCGCTGGCATTTTCAGCCAACAACCGGTAGCGGACTTCGGACTTCCGCAATTCCTCGTGGGCCGCTTCCGCGCGTTCGCGCGCGCGGATCGCATCCTCCATCAGATTGAGCGCGGCCAGCCGGGCCCTGCGCTGTTCCTCGATGGCGGCCACCTGATTCTCGCGCAAGGCCGTCTCCGCGACATGGCGCGCGCGACGTTCCGCGCCCTCATCGAGGGCTCGCCGGAGCACGGACGGCAACCGGGCCAGGCTTTCCTTGAGCACGAAATCCGACAGCCCGAGGCGCAGCAGCTCCACTGCCGTTTCCTCGCCCACGCTGCCTGACACCAGGATCACCGGGGTCTCGGGACACCGCTCCTTGATGTGCTTAAGGGTCTCGCGGAAATCCATGCCCGGCAGGTTGTAATCGGATAGCACCAGATCCCATCGGTCCCCGAGTACGGCGTCGAGCTCGGCGTAACTTGCGACACGCCGGCACTCGGCCACCGTGCCCTGCTGGCGCAGATGACGTTCGAGCAGCAGATGGTCGGACGGATCGTCTTCGATGACGAGAAGCTTCAGTTCGCTCATGTCGGTCTCACCGGTGCGGTGGCTCGTTGGTGGCCATCCAGTAGACACCGAGACACGCCACGGTCTCCGCGAACTCGGTGAAATCGACCGGCTTGCGCACGAAGCTGTTGGCGCCGTTGCGGTAGCTTTTCAGGCGGTCCTGTTCATCGTCCGAGGAGGTGAGCATGACCACCGGCAGCAGCGCCGTGCGGGGATCGGCACGCAGTCGCTCCAGCACGTCGAGTCCGGACAGGCGTGGCAGATTGATATCCAGCAGCACCACGGTGGGCAGGTCCGGGCTCTCACGATCGGCGAACTCACCTTGCCGGAACAGATAGTCCACAGCCTGCTGCCCGTCGCGCACCACATCGATGCGGTTGGCCACTTTCGCTTGCCGCAGCGCCCGCAGGGTCAGCATTTCGTCCTGGGAATTGTCCTCCACGAGCAGGATGGTCTTGGCGGTCATGGTTTCACTCTTCGCTCTGCAGACGGACTTCGATACGGCCCGAGTGAAGAATGGGCCGGTGCGCATTCGGTGCTTCGACAAACCCGGTCACGCCCGATCCTCCATAGCCTGGGCCACGCTGAAGCAGAACACCGCCCCCTTGCCCGGCTCGCCGCGTGCCTCGAGCTCGCCGCCGTGGCGATGGACGATGCGCTGCACGGTGGCAAGCCCAACGCCGATGCCGGGAAACTCGTCCTGGCGGTGCAGGCGCTGGAAGGGCTGGAACAGCCGCCTGGCGTGCGCCATGTCGAAGCCGGCGCCGTTGTCGGCGACGCAGATCCAGCGCCGTCCCGCCCGTTCCTCGGCATAGACACGGATGCGCGGCTCGAGCGCGTGCGCGGTGTATTTCCAGGCGTTGCCCAACAGATTGTTCATCGCCGCTTCGATCATGCGCGCATCACCGCTGGCCACGAGACCAGTCGCCACCTCCGTCACCACCCGCCGCTGCGGGTCGGCCAAGGCCAGGTCACTCAGCAGCCGCTCGGCCAGTGCGGAGAGATCCACCCGGTCGCGCTGCAGCTCGCCCCGGATGCTGCGAGACAGCGCCAGGATGCCCTCAACCAGTTCGCTCATCCTGCGGCTGGCGATGCCGATCTGGTCCAGGTAGGTCTTCGCCTCTTCCTCCATCCTGTCACCGTAATCCTCCGTCAGTGCCTGGGAAAAACCGCTCATGGCGCGAAGTGGCGCACGCAGGTCGTGGGACACCGCGTAGGCGAAGCTGTCGAGCTCGCGGTTCGCGGCGCTCAGCTCGGCGGTGCGTTCGGCCACGCGCTGCTCCAGGGTGGCGTTCAACTGGCGAATCTCCTCCATCGCCGCCCTGTAGCGGGTGACATCCTCGGAAAAGATGACGATGCCGCCTATGGCACCTGCGGCCGTGTGCCAGGGCCGCACTTCCCAGCGCAGCCACTGCACGCTGCCGTCTGCCCGCTCGAAGCGGTCCTCGTCGGCACGGATGACCTCGCCGGCCAGGCCGCGGCGGTGCACGTCCTTCCAGACCTCGGGGATCTCCGGGAAGACCTCGTAATGGGACAGGCCGAGGATGTCGCGGTCGCCGATCGAGTAGTCGTCCAGCCAACGGCGGCTGACGGTGACATAGCGCATGTCGCGATCGAACATGGCGAGCGCGGCAGGCGCATGCTCGATGAACAGCTGCAGGTTCTCCTCGCTCCCGCGCAACGCCTCCTCGGCCTGCTTGCGCTCGGTGATGTCCTGCACCATGCCGCGCAGTGCCACGATGGTGCCGCCGGCGTCGCGGACGGCCTCGCCGCGCGTGACCACCCAGCGGTGGACGCCGTCCGGGCGTACCACCTCCGCATCCACTTCATAGGGTATGGCCCCGGCGATCGCCTGCTCGACTGCGGCGGAGAGGCTCGCCCAGCTTTTCGGAGTGAAGTAGCGTGGTATCTCCTGATAATTGGCCGGAGGCTGGGCCGGATCCCGGCCGAAGACGCGATACAGCTCCTCGGACCAGACGGCCACATCCGCGCGAAAATCCCATTTCCAATGTCCGATGCCGGCCAGGCGCTGCGCCTCTTTCAGTTCGGCGGTACGCTCGGCGACCAGTGTCTCCAGCCGATCCCGGTAGCGCAGCAGTTCCTCACGGTTGCGGTCGAGTTCCAGAAACACGCGCACCTTACCGAGCAGGATATGCGGCTCGTAGGGCTTGACGATGTAGTCGACGCCGCCCGCTTCATAGCTTCGAAAAACCTGTCCCTCGTCCGAGTGGGACGCGGTCACAAAGATGATCGGGATCACCCGGGTCCTTTCGTCTCCGCGAAGCAGCTCAGCCAGCTCGTAGCCGCTCATGCCGGGCATCACGACGTCCAGGATGGCCAGCGCGAAGCGGTGGTCTATCGTCGCGGCCAGCGCGTCGTTGCCATTGGCGGCCTCGATGATTTCCGCGCCCACTCCGCCCAGCACTTTGCGCAGGGCAAACAGGTTCTCCTTGCGGTCGTCGACGATCAGGATCTTCTGGCGTCCGGTCATTTCGTTCTTCTGGATTCCCGGATCGCCGCCTCGATAGAGATCAGTCCCGGGCATGGTGTGCCTGGTAGCGGTTTGGGATCGGCGATCGGCCGTTTGCGTTCGACAATTCCACCAGCCGATTCGCGATGCCCTCCGGGCTCAGCGCCTCGTCCACCACCCGGCTGTCGATCGCCATTCGGGGCATGAATGGCGTTTCCGCGCTGGCCGGATCCTGGGCGATCGTCCTGCCGCCCGCCGCCTTGACGGCACGCAGCCCGTTGGTTCCGTCGGCGCTGGCGCCGGACAGGATCACCGCGATCAGGTCGGCTCCCCAGACCCGGGCAGCGCTTTCGAAGAGCACGTCGATGGATGGCCTGGACCAGTTGACGCGCTCGTCCACGGACAGGCTGATCGTTCCCCCTCTCTCGATGAGCATATGGTAATTGGCCGGCGCGGTGTATATCCGCCCGCCCTCGATGCGCTCCTTGTCGCACGGCTCGATGACCGGTACGCGCGCCGTTCCCGCCAGGTTCTGCGCGAAGGAGCCGTCGTCGCTCGAGTGCAGATGCTGGACCACCAGAACCGGCGGCGCGAAATTCCCGGGCAGTGCCGCGAGTATGGTAGCGAGCGCCGTGTAACCACCGGCGGATCCCCCCATGACGATGGCTGCGCAGCTCACCGCACGTCCCTTTTCTTGTAGATGCGTGCCTTGGAGTCGATCAGGTCGTAGCGCTCGCACACCTCTGTGAACCGGAGATCTTCCTTGGTACCGAGGCACAGATATCCGCCGTGGACCAGACTCTCCGTGATCAGCTTCAGCACACGGTTCTGGAGATTGCGGTTGAAATAGATGAGCACGTTGCGGCAGAACACCAGATGCATATCCCCGAAGGCACTGTCGGAAGCCACGTTGTGGCTGGAGTAGACCATGTGTTCCTTCAGCGCGCCGTCCATTGCAACGGCGTCGTATGCGGCGACGTAATACTGCGACAACGATCCCTTCCCACCCGCCAGCTGGTAATTCCGTGTGGCCTCCTTGAGCTTCTCGATGCCGTAGATCCCCTCGCGCGCCCGTCCCAGCGCCTCGTCATTGAAGTCGGTAGCGTAGATGGTCGCCCGATCGTACAGGCCCTCTTCCTTGAGCACGATGGCAAGCGAGTAGACCTCCTCCCCCGTCGCACATCCGGCATGCCAGACCTTGAAGTGCGGCCAGGTCCTGAGCAGGGGAACCACCTTCTCCCTGACGGATTCATAGACGAACGGATCGCGGAACATTTCGGTCACGGGAATGGAGAAGTACCTGACCAGACGGGAGAAGAACTCCGCGTCGTGCAGCACCCGCGGGATCACGTCGCTCAGCGAGGCGAAGCCGGAGCCCGAAGCGAACTGCCTGATCCTGCGCTCCAGGGAGGCGCGCGCATAGGAGCGAAAGTCGTAGCCGTAGCGCCGGTAGATTGCCTCCAGCAGGAGGTCGATTTCGATGGCTTCAAGCGCCGGCGTCTGATTATCCATGGAGCCAGACGCGCATCATGGAGAACAACCGGCCCGCGTCGATCGGCTTCGGCAGGTAGTCGCTGGCGCCCGCCGCAAGACATTTCTCACGATCCTCCGGCATGGCCTTGGCGGTGAGGGCGATCACCGGCAGCTTGCGGAATCTTTCCTGGACACGGATGCGCTTCATGGCTTCGTAGCCGTCCATGACGGGCATCATGATGTCCATGAGCACGAGATCCACGTCGGTGTTCTCGTCCAGGAGGCGCAGCGCCCTGTCCCCGTTCTCGGCCTTCATGGGCTTCATGCCACGCTCGGAAAGAAGCCTCGACAGAGCGAACATCGTGCGCATGTCGTCGTCGACGATGAGCACCTTTCTGTCCCGCAGGCTGGCGTCCGAGTCGTGCAGGTCGAGGATGATCTTGCGCTTCTTCTCGGGCATCTCGCTGACGACCCGGTGCAGGAACAGCGAGACCTCGTCGAGAAGTCTTTCCGGCGAGCGCACGTCCTTGATGACGATGGAGTCGGCGTGCTCGCGCAGCGCCATCTCCTGCTCGGAAGTGAGGTCGCGCGCCGTGTGGACGATCACTGGTGGCGGCTTCATGTCTTCGCGCCCGATCCTGTCGAGCATCTCCCGGCCGTCCATGTCCGGCAATTTCAGATCCAGGACCATGCAGTCGTAGTGGCTGCAGCGCAGTGCCTGCAGGGCCTGCTCTCCCGTTTCCGCCTCGTCCACCCGGACATCGCCGCCTTCGATCAGACGTGCCGTCTCGCTGCGCACCTGCGGATCGTCCTCCACCACCAGCACGCGCTTCTGCCTGGCAGCAGACACCTGTTGAAGCCTTTGAAAGACCTCTTCGAGGCGTTCCTGGTCCAGCGGCTTGACGGCGTGGCCGACCGCGCCCTTGCGCAGTGATTCGGACCCGTGTTCCTCCACGGAGACGACGTGGACCGGGATGTGTCGGGTGCGGGTGTCCTCCTTGAGCGCACTCAGCACCGCCAGGCCGTCCATGCAGGGGAGGCGGATGTCGAGGATCACTGCGCGCGGCAGGTACCTTGTCGCAAGCGCGAGCCCCGCCTCTCCCGTGGACGCGGCAATGCCCTTGAAGCCCTTCTCGCGGCACTTGTCCAGGAGAATCCGGGCGAACCTGGGATCGTCCTCAATGATCAGGATGACCGGGTCGGAGCCGGCAATAGTGTCGCGATCATCCGGGATGTAGCGCGCCTCGTTTGCCGCTCCGTCACTTGTGGCGGTTGCCTTTCCACGGGCGATGCTCCGCGGGGCATACGGCTCGGCCACCGATTCCACCTGCCTCGCTTTCGGCGCGACGGGAAGCTGGAGAGTGAAGATGGACCCCACGCCGGGCTCGCTTTCCAGCTGGATCTCTCCACCCAGCAGGGTCGCCAGCTGTCTGGAGATGGTCAGCCCCAGTCCGGTTCCTCCGTATCTCCTCGCCGTCCCACCGTCCTCCTGCATGAACGCCTCGAATATCATCTTGCGCCTGTCCGGCGCGATGCCGATTCCGGTGTCCTTGACTGCGACCGCCAGGCCCGCACCCTCGGCGAGGGGACCCCGGGGCAGGCCGTTCCCCGGCGCCGGGCGGTCGAAAGTGACGGTGATCCCGCCCGATTCGGTGAACTTGATGGCATTCGACATCAGGTTCCTGATGACCTGATCGATGCGCTTGCGGTCGCTCACCACCTCGGCTGGGGCGCCGGGGCTGACAAGGATTTCCAGGCTGAGCCCCTTGTCCTCGATCATGTGGCCGAAGGACGCGCGCACGCCTTCGGCCAGATCCTCGACCCGCACCGGGGCGAGCTGCAGCTCCATGCGCCCCGCCTCGATCTTCGACAGGTCCAGAATCTCGTTGATCAGGTGGAGCAGATCGCTGCCACTCCCATGGATGACCCTTGCGGACTCGACCTGATCTTCGCTCAGGTTGCCATCCTGGTTTCGCGCCAGGCTTTGCGCCAGGAGCAGGAGACTGTTGAGCGGTGTGCGCAGCTCGTGGGACATGTTGGCCAGGAACTCCGACTTGTACCTGCTGGCCAGCGCCAGCTCATCCGCCTTGGCGGTGATGTCTCTCCTGGCCTGCTCGACATCCCGCTTCTGCCGCTCCAGCAGGTCATTCTTCTCTTCGAGCTCCTCGTTGGTGACCTGAAGCTCTTCCTGTTGCACCCGCAGCCGTTCCTCGGAGTCCCTGAGCCGCTGGGTCTGCTCCTCGAGCTCTTCGTTGGCTACCCTCAGCTCCTCCTGCTGAGTCTGGAGCTCCTCGGCGAGTCTCTGCGATTCCTCCAGCGATGTGGCCAGCTGCATTCTGCGATGGGCGCTGTCGACCGCCACCGCCAGGGCCGGCATGGCCTGCACAAGATATTCCATCTCCAGTTCGGACATTTCCTTCAGTTTTCCCAGCTCGACGACACCCTGGAGGCGGCCTTCATGGATAAACGGCGTCACGCAGATGAAACGGGGTATGCGCTCACCCAGACCGGAGGTCACACGGACGTAGTCGTCGGGGACATTGCCGACCAAGATTTGCTTTTTCTCCAGCGCGGCCTGCCCGACGAGGCCCTCGCCCAACCCGAACTCATGGGACAGGTTCTTGCGCCTGGTGTAGGCATAGCTGCCCATCAACGCCAACTTCGGTGACGCCCCATCGCGGGCGACATACAGCGCGCCCAGCTGGGCGTCCAGATAGCCCGCGATCTCGGAGATCACCTTGGAAGCCAGCGACAGGATCTCCGGATCGCCGCGCATCGCCTCGTTGAGTCGCGCCAGGCCGGTCCTGAGCCAGTCCCGCGTCGTGCCCTCTTCATGCGCCGTGCGCAGGGCGGTGTTCATGGCCCGCAAAGCGATGCCCAGCTCGTCCTTGTTCGAACGCGGCACGATCTCCGCGCTGTAGTCGCCCGAGGCGATGACGTTGGCCTGCCGAGCCACCGCCTTCATGGTGGCGCTCATCTGCGCAATGGAGGCGGCGATGCCGGTTTCCCCTCCCGGGTTGACCTCGAGGTTGCCCTGGGCGATCTGCTCCGTGGCGGCCGCGATCTCGGCTGGTTCGCCGCCCACCTGGCGCAGCACCCGGCGGGTGATGAGGAGCATGACGCCGATACCGAGCACGATGGCGAGACCCGTGCCGCCGAGCATGGCAGCGTTGCCCTGCCGCGCCGCCATCTCCGCCTCGTGGCCGCGCGCGTCGAGCGCCGAGCGTTCGGCGGCGACGAGCGCCTCCATCCGGTCGTCGATGGTGTTGAAGAGGCCCAGGTTGATCGGGTCTTCGGCGAAGCGGGCCAGCACGTCCTCGACGCCCGCCTTGCCCTCCGCCACCCTGCGGCGGGCATCGATTTCGCCGGTGGCCGCCCGAAGCCAGCGTTCCACCAGCGTTTCAATTTCGGCTACGCGCCCGGCCTGATCAGGGTCGTCGCCGACCAGCACCTTGAGCCGGGCGAGCCCTGTTTCGTAATTCTGGCGGCGCTTCACGTAGCGCTGCAGCAGTTCCTGATTCCCGGTGAGCAAGTAGCCGCGTTTCGACGACTGCATGCCCACAACGTTGGATTGAATGCCCAGTCCGACCGACACCACCTCCTGGCTGCGCTTGGCCCATTGCCGGGCCGCCAGCAGCATCTCGCTGCCAAGATAGCTGACCACGGCCATGAAAATCATCAGCACCAGGACCAGGAGGAATCCCAGCAGCAACTGCATACGCAGCTTCATAGGCGCACACCCTGCATGATTGACGGTCGGCTGATGCTGCCGGGTGGGGACGCACGCGGGTGCCTGGTGATGCTGCGCATTCGCAGTCACCCTTCCGTGGGAGAGGCCGGCGTATCGAGAAAGCTCAGCGCGAATGGCGGCTCGAGCCCAAGCTCGCCGGACAGCTCATTGATCTGCCGCTTCAGTGCCACCATGTCCAGCTCGCGGCCCACCGCTGCGCGGTTGAATCGTTCCAGTTCCTTGTTGCGGTTGCGCAGTTCTTTTTCGGCGAGCTTGCGGGCGGTGATGTCCTGGGTCACGGCCAGGACGCGGTCGACGCCATCCAGATGGATGCTCTGGAGCTGGACATCCTGCCAGAACTCCCTGCCGTCGGAGCGCACGCTCAGCCACTCGAAGTGCTGGGGCCCCTCGGCGGCCGCCTGGTGGATCAGCCTGAGCGCGTCCTCCCGGGAGTAGGGCGGGGGCGCATAGGGTTTGCGGGCCAGTCCTTCGGTATCGGCGAAGCCGTAGACCTCCAGCGCCCGGTGGTTGGCCTCGATGATCCTGCCGGTCTCGCGATCGTGCACGAGGATGCTGATGGCGGCGTTGTCGAACAGGGTGCGGAAGCGCGACTCGCTCTGGCGCAGCTCGAGCTCCGCTTGCTTGCGCTCGGTGATGTCTCTCAGGAAGGCGAAAATGCGGCCCCCGGCCTCCGGCCAGTGCGAGACATTGACTTCCACGGGCCAGGTTTCACCGTCCTTGGTTCGGTGCCAGGTCTCGAAGAGGTCACTGCCCTCACGCCGGATCTCCTGGATGTGGGCTCGAACCTCCTCCGGGGATTCCTGCACCTCGATATCCGAGATGCGCATGGTCAGCAATTCCTCGCGGCTGTAGCCGGAACGGCGCACGAAAGCGTCGTTCACCGCGAGGAAACGACCCTCCTCGTCCGCCATCCAGAAACCGTCCGCCGCCGTTTCGATGACTGCCCGATAACGGGCCTCCCTTTCCTTCAGTGCGTCCTGGGCCTGCTTGCGCTCGGTGATGTCGCGCGACAGCACGACGAAGTGCTGGTCCTGACCGGTGGTCGCGGACTTGCGCGCGACCGAGAGCTCGAAGCAGCGTGTCCCGTCCGCCAGTGGCAGGAAGATCGTGCGTCCGTAGTCCGCACCCGTCCGGCCCGCCTCGGCCAGCGCGTCCATTACCGTCTGGGCCGCCTCGGGCGGTAGAACGTCGTGCACGGTTTGTCCCGCCAACTGTGCCGCCGGCGCCACCAGCAATGGTTCCTGGGCCGCAATCACCCTGATGTACCTGCCCTTTTCGTCCAGTTCGAACAGTAGATCGGGAATCGCGTGGAGTGTGGCGGACAGATCGTCGGCGAGCCGGTTCAACGCCACTTCCGCCTGCTTGCGTTCGGTGATGTCGCGGGAGATGCCGAAGATGCCCATGACCTTGCCATTGGCTTCGTGCAGCGGCGCCGTGGTGGCGAGAAAGTAGCGCTCCCCGTCCGCCGTGCTGAGCCGTTCTTCCTCGGTGATGGCGCGGTTCTCGGCGATCACGCGACGCTCCGTATCGCTCATCATCTGGGCCTGTTCGGCCGGGAAGATGCCATGGGCGTCCCGGCCAAGCGCCTCTTCTGCCGGCTTGCCAATGATTCGGCCGGTTGCCCGATTGAACAGGATGAAGCGCCCGTCCAGGTCCTTGGCGAAGATGGCGTCCTCCGAGCTGTCGGCAATGGCGGCGAGTAGACACAAGGCGCGCAGGCGCTCGCTCTGGGATTGCTCCACGCTGGCCGCCAGTACCAGTTGCGCACGCTGGCGCAGCACGACCATGCCGGCCCCGACCATGAACAGTGCAAGCAGGCCGACCAGGCAGACCCAGACCACATCATTCGAGGTATGTTCGTAGAGCTCCGCGCGGTCCAGCTTGGCCACCAGGAACCAGTCGGTGTCGGGGACACCGCGCACCACACCGAACGCCGGCACGCCCCGGTAATCGCGGCCGGTCACTTCCTTGCCCTGGCGCGCCTCGCCGCGCAGCACCTTTGCCGCCAGCAGCTCGGGTGTCGCGACCGGCCGGCGCAGCTTCAGCGCCGTGTCCTTGCTATGGCGCAGCTCGTTGAGGAACAGCACCTGGTCGCCCTCGCGCCGGAACAGCAGGGTCTCGCCGGTGGCGCTGGGCGCGGGCCAGGTTTGCAGTGCTGGATAGAGCCATTGCGCCGGATCGGCGTGCAGGACGACCACGGGATCCGGCTTGGCGCCGACGCGGAGGGGTACCACGAAATCCAGGCGCCCGTGCCCGGCCAGACCCAGATAGGGGCCCACGCGCCGTACGCGCCCCTCCCGTGCGACCTGTGCCACCGTCGCCCGCAGGAACGGGGCGAGCTCGCGCGGCGCCTCGGTCGTGCCCCACAGGCGCCGACCCTCAGCATCGAGGATGGTGATCGCCTGGAATCCCTGCAAGCGCCGCCATTGCTCCAGTCGGGCTTGCAGCTGCGTGCCGGCGGCCGAATCTCCTCCTGGGCGCCAGCGTCGGTACAGTTCGGCGAAATAGGAACTGGTCTGGACGAAAACAGCATCCCTGCCACGTTCAGACAACCAGTCGGAGATCTGCCTGACTTTGAGATCGGCAATGGCCTGCAGGCGGGCGACGTCCTCTTCGCGCTGACGGCGCTCGATATGGACGAGGCCCACTGCGGTAAAGGCGACGATGACCAATGCCCACAGGGCGAACGACGGTCCGAGTCCGGCCATCGGTACCGCCGGGCCACCGCTGCCCGAGGCTGCGCCGCGGCGTCGCAGCAACCCGTAGAGCAGCAGCGAAGTGACCAGCACGAACAGCCAGCCCTTCAGAGTGCTGGCCAGGGTGATCCGGGTCGGAGCGCTGAACAGCCACTCCACCACCTGGTCCGAGGAGAGTATCCACAGCGCCGCGAAGGCAGCGTAGATCAGGACGACATGGATTGCCCCGCGCCGGGAATCGAGAGCACCGTCGCGCTCTTCCATGCCGATGTCTCAGGCGCCATCCCGGTGGCGTTCGGCGATGGCCACGAATTGGTCATATCCGTCCAGGAAGGCATCGGTCGCGTCCGGATCGAAGTGGCCGCCCCGGCCGGAGGAGATCACCTCTCGCGACTCGGTGTAGCTCATAGGCCGCTTGTAGACGCGCGCGGAGATGAGGGCGTCGAACACGTCGGCCACCGCCATGAGTCGTGCCGAGACCGGGATGGCGTCGCCGGCGAGCCCGTCCGGATAGCCGCTGCCGTCCCATTTCTCGTGGTGCCAATGGGCGATCTCCTTGGCGAGCTGGAGGAACTCGACCTCCTTCTCGGCGTCCCTCTCGGCCAGTTCGATGGCCTCGGCGCCGAGTCGGGCATGGGTCTTCATGACCACCCATTCCTCCGGAGTGAGCGGTCCCGGTTTTTGCAGGATGGCGTCCGGGATGCCCACCTTGCCGATGTCGTGCAGGGGAGCGGAACGGGTGAGCAGGTCGATGTAGTGGTCGCTCAGCACGGGGCGAAAGCGCGGCTGCGCCTGCAGGCTTCTCGCCAGCGTCTGCACATAGCCCTGCGTGCGCAGGATGTGATTGCCGGTCTCCGGGTCGCGGATTTCCGCCAGATGAGCCAGGGCCCGTATGCTGACCCGCTGGATCAGGTCGTTCTCCGTCATGCGGCGGTCCACCTCGGCCTCCAGCCAGGCGTTATGGTCCTTCAGGTGGTCGCGCGCCTGCTTGAGCTCCAGCTGGGCGCGCACGCGGGCCAGCACGATGGCCGGCTTGATGGGTTTGGCGATGTAGTCCACGGCGCCCAGCTCGAAACCCCGTTCCTCGTCTCCCGTGCTATCCAGGGCGGTAATGAAGATCACCGGGATGTCACGGGTCAGGGGATCCCGCTGCAGGTGCTCCAGGACGGCGTAGCCGTCCATCCCCGGCATCATCACGTCCAGCAGGATCAGGTCGGGTCTGGGTTCGGTGCGGACGACCTGCAAGGCGCGCGCGCCGGATCTCGCCGCCCGCACCCGATAGTCGGGTTGCAGCAGATCGCCGATGATCGCCAGATTCTCCGGCGTGTCGTCTACCACCAGGATGGTTTGACCCAATGATGCGGAGTCATCGAAGTTGGCTAATGTATCTGCGACTTGCACGCACGCGTCCATCTGGAGATCCTCCCGTTAACCGATCCGCCTCGGGCGGGGCTGACACCCCAGGAGTCCGCCACCCCCCGAAATCGTGCACCGAACCGGAACCGGCCGTGCACGTCCGTCCTCCGAGCTCGCTACGATTGTTATCGGTGCTCCTACCGGCCTGCGGCCGGTTGTCCGTGGCTTGCCGCCATGACCTGCGCCGTTCTCCAGCCCTCCAGCTTCTCCTTCCACTCACCGCCAGTCCGGCTATCGCTGCCGACAACGACCCGCTGCCGGGGAACGAGCAATATCGGTCCGCGCGCGCGGATATGAAGGGCAGGACTTGCCCCTGTGTTCGTGGGACTTTCTCAGAATCAATCGAATCAATGGGGTGAAATCAAAATCAATGGGGTCAGACTCGAGATCCATGAACGATTAATCAATGGGGTCAGACTCGGGGTCCGACTCGATTGACCCATTGATGACACCCGCGAATCGATCGAGTCTGACCCCATTGATGTGTGCGCGAATCGATCGAGTCTGACCCCATTGACCCCTGGCTCGCTGCCCCAGCGAGCACTTTCCGAGTGCGCCTGGAGTTCCAGTCGACCGACCGCCGGAGAATCTTGCTCTTGGATCTCCCTTCGGTCTCCCTGGATAACGGATGACGCGTCCTGATTGGCAATCGACGAACGAATGCAAGCTGCGCCGCAACGTCAGCTCAACAGACACCTTGCAAGGTAACCGAGGGCGGCTATAGTTAGGTGGGCTTTTTTGATCCATCGCCCCGGCCACGTACATCAACTGAGAGCGTGTCATGGCGCAGGCGAAGGACCGTGTTTCGCGCCTTGGTGCATATTGGGAGCAGTTTGATTCGGTTACTGGATGAGGGAGGGGAGGAAATGTCGGCGATAATCGAGCCACCCATGGGGGAGCTTCAGGAGATGACCCCGGCTGCACTCAATCGGTGGTTTGACAAGCGGTTCGTCGAGAATATGGAGAAGCTCGAGGCGGCGAAGACGCCGAAGATTTCCATCATGGTAACCAAAGGAACACTTGACTGGGCGTACCCTCCGTTCATCATCGCATCGACAGCCGCAGCCATGGGATGGGATGTCACTTTGTTTTTTACCTTTTATGGGTTGGCGCTGTTGAAGAAGGATCTCAAGCCGCATATCAGCCCGCTCGGCATCCTGCTATGCCCATGAAGATGCCCTTCGGCCCGAAATGGTTTCAGGGTATCGAGTGGAACATGCCCAATCTGGTGATGGCCGCCATCCCGGGATTCGAGTCGCTCGCCACGTCACTGATGAAGCAGACTCTGAAAAACAAGGGTGTGGCGGGTATCAGCGAGTTGCGCGACCTGTGCGTCGAGGAGAACGTCAAGCTGGTCGCATGTCAGATGACGGTCGATCTGTTCGGCTGGAACAAAGACGAATTCATCCCTGGGATCGCCGACTGGGCCGGTGCCGCAACCTATCTGGGGAGCGCACGGGATGCGGATATCACCCTCTATATCTGACAGGCGCAAGGCACCAGTGGCACCCCACATGCACCAACTGGGGGTGCGGCAAATCGGGCGTTCATGGGTGCCAACCAAGCGTCGCGGGTAACCGATCCTTTGACCGGCGGATCGGGCTCGCCCCTTTCAGCCGAAGAAGCAGCCGAACTCGTCCCGGTCAACAACGTTGGAGACTGGAAAATCAAGCCGTCAACCTCGCGTCCGGGGTTGGGCAGGAGTCTGCACGGGTCGGATTGCTGCGTACGGAGCCCGCATTGGCTGGCGACAGCCGAATCATGCCCTGCGCGTACAATCACTACGGCAGCGTCTTCGCCACGCGAGTGCCGTTGGCGATGAAGCGCACGGTCGTATCATAGGTGAAGCGGCTCGACGAATGCGCATAGGAGCTGTCGTTACGCCACGAACCGCCGCGGATCACATTCTCGCGACAGTTGGGACTGGTCCATGCGGAGCCATCGGTCGGTGGTGCTCCGGCATAGGACTTATGCCAGCAGTCTTCAACCCATTCCCATACGCCGCCATTCATGCCGTAGATGCCAAAGGGATTGGCCGGGAAGGCATCGACGTCGGCCGGCGCATCCTTGTTCCAGGCGCCGCCGCAACCCTTGCAGTTGGCCTTGCCGGGTTCCATGGCTTCGCCCCACCAAAAGCGCGAGTGGGTCCCGGCGCGGGCCGCGTACTCCCATTCGGCTTCGGTCGGCAGGCGGTAGTGTTGTCCCGTCACTTTCGACAGCCAGCGCACGTAGTCCTGAGCGTCGCTCCAACTGAGATTCCTGGCGGGCGATTTTTCCGACTGGCCGTTCATATCCGTAAGCGCTTTGCAGGCCTTCGCCCGGGCACACGCGTTCCATTGCGCCAGGGTAACTTCGTACTTGCCGATGGCGAACGGCTTCCGGATGGTTACCCGGTGCGCGGGCCGTTCACTGCGATCACCGTGGTCATCGCCCATGATGAACTGACCCGGTTGCAACACGACCATTTCGGGGCAGACGTCGCAGTCTTGGATGGCGCCGCTCCGGCGCACGACAGTCGGTGGCTGGGCGGGCGCAGTGGCAACCGATTCGTGGAGCAGCTCTCCGTAAACAAAACCCGTGGTACCGGCGGCGAGCTCGACGCGGAACCAGATCTTGTCCTGGGTACGGCCGGTGACGTGTACACGTTCGCCGCGGTTCAGCTCACCGATCCGCTTGCTGCTCAACGACGGCCCTGCGCGCACATCGGCCTTGCCGATGGCGACATATCGACTGTCCATCGCTTCGATGGGCAGCGCCGGCGCAATGGCGGGTGCGGCACGGGACTTCGCGTATCGCGCCGCCCGAACCCTGGCAAGCGGCGCGAAGCGCCCGTTGGGGTAGACCTCGAGATAGGCCTCGTAGTCCCCCGCATGCGTGCTGTTCTTGATAGAGTCCCAGAACTCAAGCTCGTATTGGGCCTCGCCGCTCCTGGGTAGCACACCTGCCACCGCCGGACCCGTGGCGAAAGGACCCAGCGCCAGGGCCAAGATCCACACCGAGGGCACCGAGGGCCATGTCCCTATCATCATGGTCGTTATCCCGTGGCGGCGCTTCTTCAGGATTGGTCTGGTTCGATCGTGCGTACCCAACAGGTGCCACTCGGCCTCGCGTTTCCCCAACCTTTGACGGATATAAGGATAGCGAGTTGATCCGGCCCGCTCCACCGTTTGGCGCGCAAACCCGCACCGACCGGGTGCAGCTCGTACGGTTCCCGGTTTCATGTGGTTTCTTGATTTAAGCGAAGTGAGACATATGCTAAGAATGGGGATGCGGCGGTGCAGTCGTCTATTGGGGCGCCAGAACGTCGCATGCAACAAAAGGTGCAGCACAGCAGCAACATGGGCAGTCTTTGTCAAATAACCGTCCCGCGAGCCTCTGAATCGGCGGGGACAGTTTTGCGGGTGACCGCCCGGACCTCGAGGAGGGCGAGAAATGCTGGCAAAGATCATCATGAGCGTCGTTCTGCTGACGGTATCGGGTGCTACGGTGGTCGCTGCACAGCGGACCCCAGCGCCCAAGGATGCCAAGGTCTACATTATCTGGCCACCGGACGGGGCGGTTATTTATGGCGGCAAGTTATGGGTACGGATGGGCCTGCGCAACGCCGGCGTGGCGCCCAAGGGCGCTTGTGTGCCGAACACCGGTCACCATCATCTGTTGATCGACACCGACCTGCCCCCGTTCGATGAGGAGATCCCGTCGGATCGACAGCATCTGCACTTCGGCAGCGGCGAAACCGAGGCGCGCATCGAAGACCTGCCGCCAGGCAAACATACACTGCAACTGCTGCTCGGCGACTGCCACCATGTGCCGCACGATCCCCCGCTGTATTCGAAGAAGATCACGATCACCGTGCCGCCTTACTAGCGTCCGGGTTATCACCTCACTACTGCGACGGCCGGAGACCGGGCCGTATTTCCAGGTCCTTTGCGCGAGATCGTGGCCAATATGCTCCTCGAGCGATCTGGACTCCCTCACAGCTTTCATTCCCTCACCGCGCGCAGGCTGATTGGACGGGCGTTCGCAAGACGAGCTGGAAATTGCCAGGGAACGACTAACGACGGAGGGGCTACGACATGAAGCGCATGACTGTAACCATGACCACCTGCCTGGCATTGGCAGTGGTGCTGTTCTCGGGCTATGCCGTCGCAGACAGGACGCCGGCGCCGAAGAACGCTTACGTGTACATCGGCTGGCCCAATGACGGTGAGACATTGCCGGCCAACAGACCGTTCAGGGTCTGGTTCGGCCTGCGCAATATGGGCGTTGCGCCGAAGGGCATCTGCTTCCCCGGCACCGGGCATCATCACTTGCTGATCGATACCGATCTGCCGCCCATGGACGAGGAGATCCCTTCGGATCGCAATCACCTCCACTTCGGTGCGGGGGAGACCGAGACGACCATCGAGCTTCCCCCGGGCAAGCATACCCTGCAGCTACTGATGGGCGATTGCCATCACGTGCCGCACAACCCACCCGTCTATTCGAGGAAAATCACGATCTACGTAAAATGAGGAGGACGTACATTTCGTTCGTGATGGATGCTTGCGAGCGAGTCGTCATCCAGCGGCGCGCCAATCGACAATGCGAACCGGTTGTTGGCGCCGGCGCCCCTCGCGTTCGCGGACCAACTCCTCCTTAGGCGGCGGAAGTCGAGCTGCCGGTACGGAGCACGTTTGTGGGGCACCTAGGCGTCATTTGCCCGAATGCGTCGGGGCACTTGAACCCGATGCTGGCGCTCGCCGATGCGATCCGTCGCCGTGGGCATCGCGTCACCTTCTTCCTGTTGGGCGACACGCCCGGGACGGTGGCAGCGGAGCGGTTCGAGGTCGTGCCGTTGGGCGGTTCCCTTTTCCCGCCGGACGAGTACAGAGCCGGGTTGCAGCGGCTCGGCACCCTGGAAGGTCGGGCGGCGCTCAAGCACACGTTCGCGATGGCTGCCCGCGCAGCCGAAGCCATCTTGGAAGTTGGGCCAGCCTCCGCTCGTAATGCCGGGATCACGGCTCTGCATGTAGATCAGGCTTCTTTCCCCGGCGGCACGGTGGCGGACCAGCTCGGCCTGCCGTCTGCGACCGTATGCAACGCGCCGATGTTGAACCCTGATCCCGGCCGTCCCACCGTTTCTCACCCACTTGCGAGCGCGCGACGTCGGGTGGGCGCGGCTCCGCAACCGGATCGCATGGGCAGAACCGGTTGTATGCCCCGATCCTCATCCGGATCCAGCAGCGGCGACGCCAACTCGGCCTGCCCCTACCCGGGCGGATCGCGGACGCGTGGTCGAGCCGGCTGCAGATCAGCCAGCAGCCGGAGGCGTTCGAGTTCCCCCGACCGGAGTTGCCGAACCAGGTTCGTTTCGTCGGACCACTCCGGCTCCCGACAGGCTATCCCCCGGTCCCGTTCCCCTGGGAACGGCTCGACGGCCGCCGGCTGATTTACGCGTCGTTCGGCACGCTGCATAACCGCGTCGCCAGAACCTTCCCGATGGTCGCGGAGGCATGTGATGGTCTCGACGCGCAGATGGTCATCTCCACCGGTCACGGAGTCGCTCCGGAAGCTTTGGGTGACCTTCCAGGTCTCCTCGCCCAAGGCGGCGACTTCGTCGACGCCTTCGAGCACCCAGTTTGGGTGCATGTCCCAGACCAGCGCTGCCCCACCAGCAACATACGGGCGTACGGGGCGGGCGATGGAACTGCCGAGGCGGACAGATCGTAGCCCGATCTATCAGCATGCGACCAGCCTGTCGTCCTGGCGTGCCGAGAACCGCGGGGTTCAGGTCAGCGCGGCAGGGGTCAGCGCGTAACATGGGGTCAAGCGTACATGGGGTCAGATCTTGTTCTGTGCACTGCACTTGCGGTTCGGGGTCACGGTTCGGGGTCAGGTTCGGGGTCACGGTTCGGGGTCACGGTTCGGGGTCACGGTTCGGGGTCAGATCTTGTCCTGTGCACCGTCCGCTCTCTAACTCCCGGTTCACGATGCCGCGGGCTGGCCGTGCGGCGAGCTACTCTCAGATCGCGCACAACTCAAGGTCTGACCCGAGTCTTTGACCCCGGCTCTACGATCGATCGAGTCCGACCCATCGATCTCTGCAACTTCAGGGACAGGCAACTTATGGGACAGTTTACTAATTGTTCAATCCCGACCCTTTCAATCAGGAAGTTGTAGCTAAAACGCAATCAGTAAACTGTCCCCAAAAGTCCCTCCACTCCGGCTGGGCGAGCTCCGGCAATTGCCCCGGATTTGAAACCGATCACGCAGCAGTACCCCCGTACGTGCTGTACTGCCTGCAGCCGTATCGAACGCCGCCGGCTTGGCCGTCGGAGTTAGCTTCCTTTATGTGTGGGTCACCTCATGCGGAATGCGTCAGCACGCGCACGTTTATCAGTCGCTCCCTGGCTGCTGGCTTTTCTGCTCGCCGCCTGCAACGGGGGTTCGTCCATTTCCGACGCCTCAGCGGTCACCGACCCGAACACGGTCGGCGGCGGTCAGACGCAGACGCCGGACCCGTCGCAAGCGCTCGCGCCAGTTGCACCGGCCCCGCAGCCGGGGAACACGGCTTCCCAAAACCTGGGCAGCACGCCACAGACGGTCGTGGACCAGTGCATGTCCGACAGTGACAAGGACATGCTCACCCGCGTCAACGAAGCCAGATTCCAGGCGCGCACTTGCGGCACTGTGAGCTACCCGGCCACCACGCCCCTGAGCTGGCATTGCACATTGGGAGACGTTGCGCTTGCTCACAGCCGCGACATGGGCGATCACAACTTCTTCAGCCATACCGGATCCGACGGCCTCTCTCCGGGAGACCGTGTGAGAAACGCGGGCTACGACTGGTCCACCGTCGGCGAGAACATCGCCGCCGGACAGCCGTCGATCGATGCAGTGATGTCGTCCTGGCTGAGCAGCGCCGGTCATTGCGCGAATATCATGCGGAGCTCGTATACGGAGTTCGGGGCCGCCAGCTACGTCGTGAACGGATCCGATTACCCGATTTACTGGACCCAGGTATTTGCAAGACCCCGGATGTGATGCGAACCTGGTTCGCGTACGTTCGAGGTCAATCCAGCGCTTCCCTCGGCCGGTTGCACGCAAAAGCGTTGAATTCTCACACACCCGTACCGCGCCTTTGCAGCTCACACGTCTTGCAACCAAATCCGCGCACACCGAGCAGACCGCTCTCGAGGAGCCATACGGGGGCAGGTACCGGGACGACGGCTGTGCAGTATCGGCCGATGGCAGTACTGCGGTCGGCAACTCTTCCCGCGACAATGGCTGGAGGCATTCCGGTCGACGGCCGGCGGTGGCATCGTGGGGCTGGGCAATCTGGCCACTGGTACCGGCGGCGGCTATGGCTATTGCTATGGCGTCTCAGCGTACGGCGGTACCGTAGTCGGCGAGTCCGACTGCTCCAGAGCTACGGCTCTGACCGCTACTTCGCGGCACGCTAAGTACGATGCACGTCAGGGGTCATGCACGTCAGGGGTCAGATCTTGTTCTGTGCGCATGAGATCATGCGCATCGTGTCAGATCCTGTTCTATGCACCACGCTTGCGGTTCGCACGGTTCGGGGTCAGACCTTGTCCTGTGCACCGTTCGCTCTCTAACTTCCGGTTCACGACGCCGCGGGCTGGCCGTGCAGCCAGCTACTCTCATATCCCGCCACAACTCAAGGTCTGACCCGGGTCTTTGACCCCGGCTTTATGATCGATCGAGTCCGACCCATCGATCTCTGCCCCCGGCGGCGCGATTGCGGCCATACCACCGCGGCTATTGCGAGACCCTCGGTAACAGTAGACGCAGCTCCGGTATGCTCGAGCCGCAATTGCCATTAGCCTTCAGGACATCACCAATCGCCGCCCCGTCGCCAAGACCGCAGCTGCGGATTGCCTGCAGGAATCGAAGCGGGCAGACGCGATCGGGTTCTTGGCCTGCATACGCTTCGCCTGTTGTTCTGGCGTGCCGAGAAGCCGAAACCTGCGCTTTCTGATCTGCGCCAAGCGGATTGGCGCCCGCGCGCCAACCTCCAACAGTCTGCACCAGTATCCAAGGTGCCGATCGATCGAGTCGGAGAGTAAGCCAGGGCCTCACCGCCGGGTAGACACTGCGCGCCCCCGTTGGTGATGACCTCCGCCACCCGTCGCAGCGCATCGTGCGCACTGCGCCCGGGGCGAAAGCCATACGAGCAATCGCGAAACTCCGGTTCCCAGATGGCCTGCAGGATGCGGCTGAGCCGATCTTGGACCAACCGGTCCTCGAAGCTCGGAACCCCCAGCGGGCGATGACGCCCGTCCCCTTTCGGGATGAAGGTCCGCCGCACCGGCTTGGGCCGGTACCCCATTCGGCGTATCCGTGCCGAAAGCTCCTCTAGCCGCGCCTCCAGCCCCTGCGCATAATCCTCCTTCCTTACCCCATCAACCCCCGGCGCCTTGCTTCCGTCCTGACGCTCGCAGCTCTCGCGCAGCCCCTGCGGATCGAACACCTTCCCCATCAGGGCATTGAACCGCGTACCCGGCTCTTCACGCGCCTTCTGTGTGAAACGCTCGAGTGCTGTTGTCACGGTCAGAGTCCTCTCAGCGTAGGGCCGTGTCTCCCTCGCGCGTTCTCTCAAGCCGCCACCCCTTCGCTCCACCCGCATTACCAGGCTTCAGCGCTAATATGGATGGCTCCGACTTCCGCACACCTCCGCCCGCGTTCTCGCTGCTACGCTTGTTCACGGGTGCCCGCCTCCCGCGGACCGATGCACGGATCTCCTCGGTTACCGCATACTCGCAATGTCAGGCTCGACGTGGCCTCGGACCCCGGGGAGTACCGCCAGCGCTCGCCCTGGCGCGCTAACAGTTGTTGCCTGCGGGAGGGTCAAGGCCCTCGGCACTCTCCCACACGATTTTCGGGGCTCAATACCTTCAAGGTCGGCATCACCCGTTACCCTTACACCTCGCCCGCTTTCGTGCCTACGCATCCGCACCCCTGTTACCAGGCGCACGGCAAGGCTCGATACCGGGCTCGTGGCTAGCGACTACCCGGGTGGGATTCACACCCACTAAAGTACGCGGCATTGCCGAGCCGCACTGACCCCATCGATTCGGTTCGGCCTCCGAATCGGCGATGACGGGTTCCGACCGCGAGCGGACCATCTAATGGCAGCAGTCAACACACTGGTGGTAGTTAGCGCATCCCTGCTAGTGTAGTGGTGCAATCTTGACAAGACAGGTAATCGGCGCAGCATGGTGTCGGTAATTTGTTACATGCGTCGGAGCAGGTGACGGCTAAACGCCGCAAGCAACTTGCATAAAGGGATTCCTGTTGCTCGCATGGTTCTTGCTTAGCCCGTCTGCGTTGGCACGTTGCCGAGGAGGGTACTATGAAGCCGGTTGTGGATCTGTTGAAAACAACGTCTGCTGTAGCTTTGGCTGCCACGCTTTATTGCGCCAATGCTTCAGCTGCGAAGCTCTACGTTTTCGGCGATACGGACATGTTCAATGGTTCGCCCCTGAATTCAGACAAAGGTATACTCGCATCCAATATGTTGGATGGCGGGTCAAGGATCTTGATCTCGGATCAAACAACAAGTGGCTTCGGTGGCTTCGACGACGCCAGTGGGTTGCGCGATTATTACGCCGGCTTGGGCGGCGTCACCACGACCACAACCTCCATCGAACTCACTTCCGGATTTCTCAGCGGTACCGATTTGCTTGTACTGGACGTAGGTTATCAGCAGTCCAGCCCATACTCGGCATGGGAAATCTCTGCAATACAGTCGTTTCTTTCCGGGACCGGAGATGTCGTTTTAATCGCCGAACCTGACGAGGACAGCCCCGCGCTGCTAACCTCGATAAACCGCTTACTGGCGGGCATCGGCAGTTCCATCTCGTTGGGTGACCTTTGTTGTTTCTCGCTTCACGATGCAGATACGATTCTAACGACGCCGTTGACAGATGGTGTTTCAGCCTTCTCTCTCGGCAAAGCTCATGCTTTGAGTGGAGGGACGGCTGCGATCCAGGACCAAGAATACACCGTCGTTGCGTTTGAATCCGTGCAAGCTGTTCCTATCCCACCGGCTGCATTTCTCTTCGGTACTGCACTTGGCATATTTGGATACATAGGAAGAAGAAACGCGTCTTGACAGAACGCTTCCATGGAAGCGGGAATTTTCTTGGACGTTCCGCACGTCTCACCGGCGATTTATGGAAATTGTCATGACCGGCGCCCTGATTCTCCACTTGCGGCCAGAGGTTCCTGGCAGTCGGCCGTGACGGTCCCTCAGTGACCCCATGCGAGCTACTGTAAGGATCGAGTCCACCTCAGAAATCGAATCCGGGTCAGGCTTCACAAATCGATGACGACGTCGCGAATCGGTTGTGAGCAGCAAACGAGAACGTTGCCGTCGGCGGGCCTTTCGAGTGGCTCTGGTCCGTACACGACCGTCCCCGAGACCAAACCGCTCTCACAAGTGTGACAAACACCAGTCCGGCACGACCAACGCACCGGGACATCGCACGCCTCGGCCAACTCCAAAATGCTGTGGTAGGCCGATGCCTTCCAGTGCGCGGCGATGCCACTGCGCGCGAACGATACCAGCGGACCGGTGTTGGCGTCGTTCTTCGGCGGATGCGAAGCTCGCGTCGCTGCGCCGACGACACCTGGCGTCATCGACTCGCTGCCGTTGAAGAGCTCGACGTGAATCCGCTCCGGCGCCAGGCCCAAACTTGCGAGCGCCTCTTTCATGTCTGCCATGAAGCGAGTCGGCCCGCAGAGGTAGACATCCGCCTCTCGTGAGACGCCGACCTCGTCGAAGACCGATCGCGACAGGTGACCGCTGGCGTCGAAATCCTCTCCCACCTTGTCACGCGAGCCCGGCCTGCTGTAACAAACATAGCTGCAGCCGTGCGTGAGCGCGAGCATGAGACGGCGGACTTCGGCGGCGAATGGATGATGCTGCCGATCGCGAGCAGCGTGCAGCCACAAGACCTGTCGTGTCGAGCCGGCCGCCGCCAGCGCGTGCAGCATCGCCAGAACAGGTGTCGCCCCGATCCCCGCGCTAAGCAGCACCACCGGCCGCTCTCCGGACTGGAGAATGAAGCTTCCGCGCGGCGAGCTGACCTCGAGAGCATCGCCCACACGGACATGCTCCCGCAGGTAGGTTCCAGCCGCCCCATTCGGCTCGATCTTCACACTGATTCGATAGCGCTCCGTCGAGAGCGGACCCGAAAGCGAGTAGCTGCGAAAAAGTGGCGGGCCGCCGACGCTGCGCTCAAGACGCACGACCACGTATTGGCCGGGCAGAGCCGTTCGAAGCGGATGACCGTCCGGGCTCTGCATCGTCAGCGAGAGGACGTCCGCGGACTCTTGATCGATCGCCGTTACCGCGAGCGTCCGAAATCCCGGTGCAGCCGGATACGCAGCCGCTGCCGGCGCGAGCCCCGCGTTCCCACTCCCCGCGCCAGTCGTTTGGCTCTGCAGCAACGCCTCGAACGACGAGCGCCATCCGGGCGAAAGCGCTTCGATCCGCAACGCGCGCTCCAGTCGATCGCGTGGGTGACTGGGAGAATAGAGGAGTGCGTTGATCTCCGCGACGGTCATTCGCTCCTGCGCCTCTCCCACCTTCACGATTTCGTCGCCGGCGCCCACCTCGCCTTCCTGCAGGACGCGGAAGTAGAACCCCGGCCGTCCGCTGAACGTCAACAATGCTGGCATCCGGGGCTCGTTCATCCGAATGCCGACGCGATAGCAGGTAACGCGAGGCTGAGTGACCTCGAACAGTGCGCTGCCGATCTGATAACGGTCGCCGATGCAGACGGCATCGTCGGGCAATCCTTCGATCGTGAAGTTCTCGCCGAACTGTCCGTGGACGAAGTCGACCCTCTTCAGCTGCTCTTGCCAATAGCGATACGATTCGATCTGGTAGACGAAGACGGCACGCTGCTCACCCCCGTGCCCGCCCAAGTCGCCTTGCCCGTCTCCGTCCAGATTCAACCGGTCGACGCGACAGCGGCCACGCACCGGATCCTTCCAGATCCCGGTGTGCACAGTGCCGCCCTTCCACTCGATGTCGCGCGGAAGTCCGACGTTCACCGATAGCAGTCGAGCCATGTCGCTCCGATTTCGTGGAAACCGGAAACCCCTCCCGTCTTGAATCTTCCTATCTGGCGTGCGCATGCCACCGGGCACAACCTGACGCGCGACTCCCGCTCGCTGAGGTTCGCGGCAAATCGAAGCACCCGGTCTCCTTACGGCCAGCATTTGGTTGGCCGCCGACAGACAGCGCCTTTGGTAGGTTGCATCACAGTCTAGCAGATATATATAAATGGATCGTCAGTAGACACTGTGGGTGAGTTTTGGCTCCGGGAGTTTTCCAAGCGCATGGTAGAGCGAGAGTTCTGTTATTCGGAAGGTCCGAAAGCCGTAGGCTTTTCTCATGGTGAGTTTGGCCTTGTTGTTCATGCCTTCGATCACACCGCTGGAGAAGGCTTTTCGAGCGCGGAAATAGTTCAGCAGCAGCTCGCGGTGGGTGCGTAGCGTGCGGGCGAACTTCTTCATCGGCGCGATTCTCGAGCGCATGACCTGGGTGCACCACTGATCGAGAAACTTGCCCGCCCAGGTGGGCGAGTCGTAGTCCCAGAACTGCTGGAAGTCCTCCTTGAGGAGGTAGGCGCGTACGCTCTGCAGGTTGTAGCGCAGCAGATCGCGCAGTTTGAGACGCTGGGTGTCGGTGAGATTCGCGCGACGCTTGAGCAGGCACCAGCGGGACTTCTTGAGCACCGGCTGATAGCCGTCCTGGGCCATGCGCTGCGCCTCGGCGGAGCGTACCTTGTCGATGGCCATCGCCAGTACGCTGTCCGAGCGCAGTACGTTATGATCGCTGAGGTCTTCGTAGCCGAGCGCAACGCCGTAGACGCGCCGTGCCAACAACGTCTGCACCGAATGCTCGACACTGAGCGGGTTTCGGTAATCGATGAAACAGTCGGCCAGGCGCGACGTCAGCCCAATGCGCAAATCCGCCTCGCGCAGCAGCATTCCACCACCGTCGGAACTGATCCTTCCACCGTCGAAACGTCCCACCACTTGGGCCGTCCCAGCGCGTGAAATTCCAGCTGCCCACGATTACACTCTGTCGTCATAGGCCCCCCTTCTGGTTGTTCATAAAGTGCTGCTCGTAACTCACTTTATGCGTCAGTCGGAGGGCTATTTCTAACTGGCGGTGAGATTTACGGGCTAAGCGCACCATCCGATTATGGCGATGAGGATCCAGGCTGTGCCGCAAAGTGCGGGATACCAGTTCCACCACGCTGTTCGCCATCTACAACTTGCGGGCGGAATCGGAAAGCCGATGACTGGCGGGCGGTCGTAATCCTTCGGTCGACGTTGTTCCCACCAATCGTTGAGGTGGATCATGGCCTTGGTTGCGCCGATGGTCGCACTGATCGTCACGAGGGAGACTGCAAGACCCAAGAAAGCGAAGACAAATATCAGCGAGCGGGGAGCAGGCTTAGTCCAAGCAAAGCCGAGCGCTGCGAAAAGAAAGCCTTGAAAAGTTGCCATCCACATAGTCCGGTGGTTGATGACAGTGTTCTCCGCGGTGATCATGTCGCGAATTACCCGGCGTCGTCAGTTCGGTCCAGCATTCGGAGATCTCCTCAGATAAAAAAGTTTTGGCTAGGCGCTGCGGGCAGTTGCCTGCCCGCGGCTCCTACAGATCCGGACGTGCCCAATTGGGGCATCCGGCTCCTCAAACTATGGCCTCGCTGCATGACGGTAGATGCTGTGAACGACACGTGGCGGAGGGAGTGGATAGCGTTGGGCGAGGCGCATCTTCGGGAGATCCGCTCAGTCGAACAGCCCCCGCTGGGGCGGCGCCCGGCACGGAGGTCGCATCGACGCTTGCGGCTCGAGGGCTTTCGCATCCAGGTGGGTGAGGATCTTCTCGAGAGCCTGCCCCACGAAGTGCTTTGGGCATCACCTCGGCATACTCCGATGCATCCGAACCGCCCCGCCACAGGCCGGGCAGGTCTCGATGTCGATGCCAAAGACCCGCTTCAGGCGCTGCGCTTAAGGCTCATCGCGGCGCGGCGTTCGGCCGACGTGGGCTCGTCCGAATCTCCCTGTGGGAGGCGCTCGTCTCCCCTGCCCCGCTTGGCCGGTGTCACCCGCGCGCGGTGTTTGCTGTTTGGCGCAAACACCCCGTGGAAACGGCTGTACGGCGCGATAGGGGATGTACCACGGTTTCCGGTAACCGTGGTCTGTCCCCGGTTCCCCCATGTAGCGTGCACGTAGGGGTGCACGTGAGACGAGCGTCGGTTCCCGTGCGAGTATGGCACGCGGGGGCATGAGCGCGGAGCGCAACGCCCGCTCTCTGCGCGCCGTGCGAGTCGTCTCGCGCGCCAAGACAAATATCACTCGCCAGCGCGCGGCTGTCGCACCCTCCACGCCAGATAGGCTGCGGGGATTACCGCGAGTGTGAGGATGGCGACGCTCAGCATCCCTCCCACCATCGGCGCAGCGATGCGCTGCATGGCCTCCGAGCCCGCACCGGTCCCAAACAAAATGGGGAGAAGCGCGGCGATGATCGCGACCTTCGTCATGGTGACCGGTCGCAGCCGTAATAACGCTCCGTCCATCACGGCGTCCCTCACCTCTTCGCGTGTCAGCCCCGCACCGGCACGCGCCGCGACCCGCCGCGCCAGCGCCCGCTCGAGGTACAGAAGCATCACCACGCCGATCTCCACGGCGACGCCGCCCAGGGCGATGAAGCCTACGACGGATGCCACCGAGAGGTGGTAGCCGAGGAAATACATGAGCCAGACACCCCCCACCAGGCCGAGTGGCAGGGTTCCCAGAATGATGAGCGTCGCGGTCAGGCTGCGGAAATTGAGGTACAGCAACACCAGAATGATCGCCAGGGTGAAGGGCACTACGAGCCAAAGCCGCGCCCTGGCCTCCTCCCAATGCTCGTACTCTCCCGACCAGGTGAGCGAATACCCGGGCGGCAACCTGACCTGGGCCGCGACTGCGTGCCTCGCATTGGTCACGTATGAGCCCACGTCCCGGTCGCGGAGGTCGATGTACACCCAGCCGTTCAGGCGCGCGTTCTCGGTACGGATCATGTCCGGTCCGTCCACGATCTCGACCCGCGCGATGTCACCGAGGGGAACCTGGGTGCCACGGCTGTCCACCAGCAATGGCAGGCGCTTGAGTTTTTCCACCGAGTCACGCGTTTCGGACGGGTAGCGCAGGTTCACCGGGTAGCGTTCCCGTCCTTCCACCACTTCGGTCAGGTTCATCCCACCCACTGCCGAGGCGACGATCTCCTGCAAGTCCATCACGGTTAGCCCAACCATGCCCATCGCGAAGCGGTTGGGCGTGATCTTGACATACCGGCCCGCCGAGACCCGCTCGGCGAATACCGACGCGGTTCCCGGCAGACCCGAGACGACCCGCTCGATCTGCTGTCCGATCTGCTGGATGACGGCGAGGTCGGGACCTGCGATCTTGATTCCGACCGGCGTCTTGATGCCGGTGGAGAGCATTTGCAGGCGGGCGTTGATGGGCATGAGCCAGGCGTTGATCAGTCCGGGGAACTTTACGGTCCGCTCGAGCTCGGCCTTGATCCGGTCGATGGTCATGCCCGCGCGCCACTGCGCCCGCGGCTTGAGTCGAATCGTGGTCTCGATCATCTCCATGGGCGCCGGGTCGGTCGCCGTCTCGGCGCGCCCCACCTTTCCGAATACCCGCTGCACCTCCGGCACCGTGAGTATCAGGCGGTCGGTCTGCTGCAGGAGCTGGCGCGCCTTGTCGGGTGCGATGCCCGGATGTGTGGTGGGCATGTACAACAGGTCCCCCTCGTCCAGGTCCGGCATAAACTCGGAGCCCAGGTGCAATGCCGGCCAGATTCCGCTCAGGGTGAGCACGATCGCCGATGCGAGTACGACGCCGGGAGAGCGCAGCACCCAGGTGATCAGCGGGCGATAGGCAGCCAACAGGGCGCGGTTGATGGGGTTCTCCTGTTCGCTGCGCACATGACCGCGGACGAAGAGTCCCAGCAGCACGGGCACCAGCGTAATCGAGAGCAGCGCCGCGGCGGCCATGGCGTAGGTCTTGGTATAGGCGAGCGGTGCGAACAGCCGACCTTCCTCGCCCTGCAATGTCAGCACGGGGACAAAGCTCAGCGTGATGATCAGCAGGGAGAGGAACAGCGCCGGTCCGACTTCCGTGGTGGCTTCGCGCACCACCGCCCAGCGGTTCGCAGCCGTCAGGGGTTCGCGCTCCATGTGCTTGTGCAGGTTCTCGATCATGACGATGGCAGCGTCCACCATGGCGCCGATGGCGATGGCGATACCGCCCAGCGACATGATGTTGGCGCTGATGCCCTGCCACTGCATGATGCCGAAGGCCGCGAGGATTCCGATCGGAAGGCTGAGGATCACGACGAGCGCGGACCGGAAGTGCAGCAGGAACAGGGTGCAGGTCAGGGCGACGATGATGAACTCTTCCACCAGTCGGCTGCTCAGCGTGTCGATGGCGCGGTGGATCAGTCCCGAGCGGTCATATACCTCCACCAGCTCCACGCCCTCGGGCAACGCCGCGTGCAGATCGGCCAGCTTGGCCTTGACCGCCGTAATGGTCTCGAGCGCGTTGCTTCCGGGACGCATCAGCACGATGCCGCCCACCACCTCGCCCACACCATCGAGCTCCGCGATCCCCTCGCGCATTTGCGGACCCAGGCGGACATCGGCGATATCGCCCAGGCGATACGCCGTGCGCGCGGTGAGCGGGACCGCCGCACCGCCGGAGCCCGATCCCATGCCCATTCCGCCGACCTTGATGTCCTGGGGAGACAGTGGGACGTTGCGCAGGTCATCGATCCCGTTCAGATAGCCGGCGACCCGGATCATGTAACGCGCCTCGGCCATCTCCAACGCGCCGCCGCCGACTTCAGCATTGGATCGCGTCACCGCCTGCATCAAAGTCGTCAGCGGCAGGTTGTAGCTGCGCAGCACGTCGGGGTCGATCACCACCTGGTACTGCTTGACCATGCCGCCGACCGTCGCTACCTCCGAGACCCCCGGCAGGGACTGCAGCTCGTACTTCAGGAACCAGTCCTGCAGGCTGCGCAGCTGCGCCAGATCGTGGCCGCCGGTGCGATCCAGGAGCGCGTACTGGTACACCCAGCCTACCGCCGTCGCATCGGGTCCGAGCGTTGGGCGTGCGCCCGGCGGGAGGCCGATTGCCGCCTGGTTCAGCAGCTCCAGCACCCGGGAGCGGGCCCAGTAGGGGTCGGTGCCATCCCTGAACACCACGTATACATACGAGTCTCCGTACATGGAGTAGCCGCGCACTGTGACTGCCCCGGTGACGGCGCGCAGCGCGGTGGCAATCGGGTAGGTGACCTGGTCCTCGACCACCTGGGGCGCCTGACCCGGATAGGTGGTCTTGATGATGACCTGGACGTCGGAAAGATCCGGAATGGCGTCGAGAGGGATGTGGCGTACGGCATAGAGCCCCCAAGCCACCAGCAGCGCCGTGGCGACCAGCACCAGGAAGCGGTTGTGCAGCGACGAACGGATGATCGTTGCGATCATTACCGCCCTGCTCCTTCGGGTGCCGTCTGGACGACGTGCTCATTGGACAGGCGTTGCAGCCCGGCCTGGACATTGGCTTCGGAATCGAGCAGGAACTGCGCGGACACGACCACGCGCTCCCCCTCCTGAAGCCCCGAACGGATGACGATCTCGTCCTCGCCCAAGTCCTCGACCTGCACCACCCGGGACTCGAAGCTGCCAGCCCCGCGGTCGATCACCACCCGCGCGCCCTGGCCGGTTGCGATCACGGCATCGCGCGGAACCAGCAGCACGTCGGCGACGGGATCGACTTCCACGGCCAAGCTCGCCGACATTCCGGCCGGTACCGAAGCGGCCTCTGGGTCAACCGAGACGTGGAAGACCTGGGTGTGGGTGACCTGATTCACCTGCGCCTCGAGACCGATGACGGTTCCCGTCCACTCCTTGTCTCCCAGGCCGGGGAAACGCACGCGCGCGCTCTGCCCCACCTTGATCAGTGGCGCATCGCGTTCGAATACCTGTGCCTGCACCAGCATCGCCGAGGTGGAGGTGTCGGCGTCGTTCACGCTCGGTGCGGCACCGTGGTATACGGGCCGGTAGCCTTGTACCGAAGTACGCAGGAACACGCCGAAGCCCTTGACGGTTCGCACCAGGGTGCCGCGCCGTACCGGTGCGGCGCGCACGCCGAGCTGGTTCACCACGGCCGGCGACACCTGTACCAGCGCCGCCCCGTCACGGATCGCTGTGCCGGGCGACGCTTCCGGTACCTTCCGCACCAGGTCCATCCCGCAGATGGGGCAGCGACCCGGCTCCCCGCGCACCACCTGCGGATGCATGGGACAGACATAGGAGGCCTCGTGATGCTGTACATCGTGATCCAAGGACGCCTCCGGCGACGCCGCTTCCATGGCCGGAGCATCGGCGGGCCGGCCACATCCCTGGCCGAGCAGGAGCATGGTGACGGCGGGCAGGACGAGGAGCAGGAACGCGCGAGGTTTCATGGAGTGACTCGACTCTTGGTGCGAAATGCGCGCCTTCAGAATTCGACCCGGAAGCACGTCGATTCCCTTGGCCCGGGACGGTGCATGGCGCTGCAGGCGTGAGGCGCTATCGGAAAATGGAGGCGCGGAGCGAGACCGTCCGATCCCCGATGAACGGCGCGCTATTGTGCGGCGGGCGCCGGTACGGCGCAATCACGCGCGTCACCCAGACCGTCGTGGGACTCACGGCCTGGGCTGGACTGGATCCGTTTCGGCGTCGGCCGGCCGCGCGGGCGGAGCCGACTGCATCCCTGCCCTTTCCATCTCCCTGCGCTGCACTTCCTGCTGGAGGGCGGCGATGGCGGCCCGCGACTCTTCTCTGGTCAAAAGCGTCTTTGCGCCGGCCAGACCGTCCGCAAGCCCACCGGCAAAAATCGCCGGATCCACCTGCACCGAAAGCGCCCGCAGCTGGTTCCCCAGGTCCATGCCCAGCGCATAGCTCAAGCGTTCCTGACCGGTCTTCAGCACCACGACGTCGTCCGCTGCGGTCTGCGCGACGACAAGGACCAGGCCCGCCAGGACGAGCGATGTCAGCACCGCCGGCATCGAATTCGGCATTGTTCGATTCATTGGGACACCGTGTGAGATCGTGATCCGCGGTTATCAGAGAAATCGGGGAAGGGACGCATCCCTTCCCCGATAGGACACCCTGTCCCCTGCGCCGCGATCAGTTGATCGGCGCCGGGAACGGCGAGGGCTGGGCAACCACGTACGCCGAGGCACCGAGGGCATTGTACGCCTGCACCCGGAAGTACCATGTCGTGTTGCGATTGATATTCCCACTCGTCCATGAGGTGGCGTTGGCCGCGATGCCGTTTACCGTCTGAGTCACCGGCGCGAAGTTCCCGTTGTTGGCGCGCTGCAGCCGGTAGTTGGTCTGGTTCGTGGAGGAGCTCCACGTCACCGTGCACTCGCGCTATTGGAGTATTCACCCTGGCGCACGCCACAGTGACATTGCGTCGGCGCCGCCGGCACGGTCATATTCGACCGGCGCCGACGTAGCGTAACCCGACTGGCCCGCTGCATTCACCGCCGCCACTCGGTAGAGTAGACGTTTCCGATGGTCACTGTCGTGTCCGTGTACACCACGTTCCCCGTGCCATTTCTCGCCGCCAGAGTCCCGATCTGGCTCCATGTCGCGCCCCCGTTGGTCGAACGCTCCACGACGAAATCCGTCTCGTTGGTTGCGTGATCCGTGAATGTCAGCCGGACCTGCGGACCCGAGGCGGGCGTCTGCAGCGTCGCGACCAGGTTGGTCGGAGCCGCGGGCGCCGTGGCAGGTTGACGCCGCACGACATTGGACGTGCCCGGAATCGGCGGTGAGCTGCGGGTACCCGGGCGTCGCACTACCGCCGACCGTGTTCGAGGCCAACACTCGGAAGTAGTACGCCTGGAACCGACCTGGTTCTGGAACGTCGTCACGTTCGGCGCAAGGGCAAAGTTGCTCAGCCCGAGGGTGAAGCTGGCGTTCCTGGCCCTCTGTACGGTAAAGCCCGTCTCGTTCGCCGACGCGTCTGTCCAGGTCAGGTGGGCCTGACGCGCGTTGCCGTTCCCGCTCAGGGTCGCGGCAAGGTTGGTGGGCGCCTCCGGCGGGGCGACGATCGCAAGTGCCCGCATCATGTCGTTCTCTTCATGACCCAGCAGGTGGCAGTGCCATACGTGCTCCCAGCCGAAGTTGGTCATCTCGTTGGTCACGGTCACCGGGTTGCCGTTGGGATCCACGCCGGTAAATCCGGTGGTCACACCCAGCGGCTGCGTCGGATCGAGCGGCCGCCAGCTGTTCGGAACCTGGAATGGAAGGTCCAGGGTCTTGGGTCGCAGGGCCACGATCACGTCCTCCAGCGGGTTCATCCGAACCGTGTCCTTCCAGCCCAGCTCGTTGGCATCCGGTTTCCGGATGGCACCGTCCCAGCCCACGCGGTTGATCAACTGCACGTGGAACATGTGGAAATGAATCGCATGGGTATCCACCCCGTTGTGCGTGATCTTCCATATCTGCGTCCCGTCCGCTGCCTCGCCGATGGCTGGCGTGTTGCTGGCGGCCGTCAGTCGTCACCAGCTCGGTGGGCGGATCGATGTACTGCTGGATGATCGAGGTCTGGTTGGTGGCGTTGGTATGCGGAATCTCGACACCCAGCAGCGCGTTCATCCGACCGTAGTCCGTCGTGAAGTCCTCGATGATGGACTTCGGCTCGAGCTGCAGCGTGAGTGACTGCTGGTTTATCGGAGCGAACGTCATCTCCGTGCCCTGGATGGTCGAGAAGTTGACCCCGGGCACATCAGTGGTCGTCGTGTTGTAGACCGGGTCGTAGGCCTGCTGCGGAACGATGATCGGTTCCTGGGACGCAGCGAAGGCGGCCGGGAGGGCGGTCTGCAGGTTGGCCAGAACGGTCGGGTTGACGTAGTCCGGGCCACCGACCCCACCGCTTCCGCTCACCCGGATCTGCATAATGGTCCGGGTATTCGGGCCGTAGCCGGGCAGCGTCGACGGCGCGCCGCCGGTGTCGCTCTGATCCGGGTCGCCCGTGTAGTAGTCGAGACGAGGATCGGCCGCCGGCACCGGGGCTGGCGAGTCGTTATAGAGGATCAGCGTCTTGCCCGCGAACTGCGAGAAGTCGACGACGATGTCGGCCCGCTCGGCAGGTCCCAGGAACAGCGCCTTCTCGTTCACGTTGCCGACCACGATGTCCCTGCGGTTGTAGACGTAGTTGACCGGCTGGTTCTTGATCACGACGGGTCCCGGCAGGAAGCCGCCCTCGGTGCCGATCTGGATCATGGCAGGACCACGGGTGTCCGGGTCCGGCACGCCGCCGTCACGGTCATCGAAAGTGAAGCCATTGGCGATGCGCGTATACCACCAGGACGGGAAGGGCTTGGCAGTGTCCTGGGACGAGTTGAAGGGCACCATCTTGACCTCGGTGCAATCCGCTGGATTGACGGTCGTGGTCCCGTCACACAGCACGGCGCCGCTGGTTCCGGCCGTGGTCGGGCTGTTCTTGTCTGCGGCCACGAACAGTGACAGGTTGAAGACCCGGTCGTTGGCGACACTCAGGATGCGGAACCGAACGAGTTCTGGCGGCACCACGATGTAGGGATAGGCGGTACCGTTGATCACCGGTGTGTCCATGAAGGACTCCGGCGTGCCCGACGGAGAAATGCCGCGTGCATCCGGCGTACCGGGAACCGTGGGAGGCTCACCCGCCGGGCAGGTGGGGTTGCAGAGTGGGTTCGGGATCGGTCCGTTCTGAATGCCGGTAAACGGAGGCCAGAACCACGGACCGTAATCCCAACGTCCCATTGCATTTGCACCGCTGATGTCATACGGGTTCTGGTTTGGCATGTAGGAATGCGGGAACCAGAGCTGGCCGAAGCCGCCCCATTGGGTTACGTCCCATGTGGGATCCTGTGCGTCGAGCTGCGAATTGAATTCGCCCCAGACATTGGTGAACCGCTTGGTTGAGTCGTGGGTCGGATTGTTTTCGGGGACGAAAGTCTTTTCCTGGATCACCAGCGGAATGCCGAGACCCGGAAGTGTTCCGTTGTTGATCAGGGTCTGCTCGGTGGGATCGGTTTCCAGGTAGCCCGCGGCCATGCCGACGTACACGTTGAGCCGGGTAATGCCGAGCGCATGGTCGTGGTAGAACATCAACCGCGCGCTCTGCTGGTTGGTGTAGTACATGGTGTTCATGCCGGGGCCCGGGTCGTTGGTGGCGCCGGCGACCGCGCAGGTCAGCTGGCCCGCGCAGGAAGCGATGGTGTTGCCGCTGGCGTTAAACCACATATCGGGAACATTGGCCTTGCTCACGCCCGACTTGTAGTTCGTGGTCTCCCCCGCAGGTGTGGTCCACTGATGCGGCGTGCCGTCGCTGATCCAGGGAGTGGCGCCGCCGTGCAGGTGGGTGGTGGCACGGTTCTGCGTGAACTCTTCGTTGCCCCCGTTGGGACCGGTCCCCACGCCCATGTAGGTGGTATCGGTCGGAACGAACAGGTCACCCGGGCGGTGGCCGGACGCATCTGCCGGACCGAACGGAAGATGGTTGATGTACTTTACGCGCACCGGCCGGTCTTTGGTGGCAACGATCACCGGTCCAAGATACTGGAACGCCGGCACAGGCGACACATTGACCTGGCGGTATCCGCGCAGCTTCGTCGGCGGCAGGTCGGAGTGCATCTGCTTGGTGTATTCGCCGTACTCGATCTCGTAGTAGTCGGAGCCCGGATACGCGGTGATGTCGGGAACTGCGATCGGCAACGACTGGCCGAGGTTGTTCGCGGCATTCAGCTGGGGCAGCGAGTCGACGAACTTGCGCATGCCGCCCGAGATGGTCGTGCTCGTCGCGCCAGTGTCGACGGTGGCCGCGATCGCGTAGTTGCGCGGCTGCGCAATGATCGGAAAGCCTGTGCCACCGACCGTGAACGTATCACTCGGCGCGGGCGCCGCAGGGGCGGGGTAACTGAGGACATCGGTGCCGATGCCGGTGTCGATCGGGACGCCTTCACCATAGAAGCCGATCACGTCGCCGGCGTTGACGGGGACACCCGGCGACACCGGGAAGGTCGCCAGCTCGGATACACCGGGCGTAGCCGGGCTCGGCACCGTCAGCCGTGCGCTCTGATAAACCACGGTGTACTGGTTCGCGGGGCCGGTGGGGTGCAGCACGTAGGCGTAGAAACTGCCGTTGGTCTGAGTCCCGTCGCCGGCCGAAGGCGTGGGGCTTGCTCCAGTCGTTGCCTGGTTCCAGGTCTGGAAGCTTGTCAGCGTACCCGCGGGCAGCACCGCCGAGGGGACGACCACGAAGACAGTCGCCAGCGCCAACGGATCACCGGACAGCGTCGGGTAATCGGTGGCGTACTGGCGGTCGCCGCTCACCGAGTTGCCGACCGTGCTCAGAACAGGGGTGGAGGCGACCACCGGCAGAGGGCTGGTGGCGTAGTTCGGGAAGATGCCGAACATATCCGGGGGTGTTACCGCCCCCAGCACTGTCGCCGTCGTGATTCCGATCGCGAGGGTCGAGGCGCCAACATACAACGCTGTGCGCCGAAATAACGAGCGTATGCGCGTGTTCATTTGGTTCTTTCCTCCCTTACTTGGTGGCGGGCACGGTGTCACCCGCCGCCGCACGGGCCGCCGCCAGACGACGGGCAGCCTCCTCGCGAGACGCCGCTGTGATGCAGTTGGCCCCCCGACTCATGCCCAGACAGCGTGTAGAAGTGACGCTGCCGTGACCCTGGAAATGTTGATCCCAGTATCCCCGATCGATGGGCTTTGGTTTTGCCGAGTGTGCGCCCCAAGGGGGTGTAAGTACCGGTGGTGCCTTTGCAGGTGGCGCTGCGCCGCTTGCCCCCCAGGAAAAAACCGCTACCAACGCCAATGACGTCAGTAGCAAACGATTGCTCTTGTTCATGTCACCTCTCCTCGGCTCCCGGTTCGTCGGGCAGCCATTGGTTTTCTATGCACTCTCATCTTGCTCACTTGAGCTCCTGCTCCTGCGAGGTGTTGCTCGCGTTCGGTTCCTTGGCATTCTGCGCACGTCGTCGAAGGGCATTGGACCTCCCCCATGCACTGCGTCTTGTCGTCAAGGCTTCGTCCGGCCAGACGCAATCTCCGCCACCGTGCTGCCCTGTGGTCCTGACGAGGTTCGCGGCGTCGCGCACGCGACTGCCGCGCCCGGAGATCAAGTGGACTCCCCCTTTCTAGCCGGCGGCGCGCCGATCTCAGGTGGTGCAAACGCACGCCAGGACGTCCGGTGAGTCGCGGCTACCGCGCGGCGGGCGACTGACGTGCCACCAAACGAACCCGGGTCGCGTTCAATCGCGCATCGATGTCCCTGCGCTGCCGTCGTTCCCCTTCGATTGGCAGGTGTCGTTCCGACGATCAGCACCTTCCCGCCCGCACGCTGCCACGCCGAATCTCATCCAGCGTTGCGCGCAATGTCGGGTGCCGGCGACGCATTTAATAAACTCTTATGCAGGCGCACAATATGGGGCCTTCCTCCCAATCGAGGCCGAGCAACGCAGTATTCTGGTACGTACCGATGGTAGGGTTTTACCTCTCGGGCCATTCACGCGGAACAGTGCGTTGCCGGTGCATAGTGACCCGAAGCCTCACCCATCAATACCTTATGGCCGGTACGGTTAAGGATGGGGAATGTCTCGACGTGCAGGAGGGCTGGTAGGGGCAGGATTGGCATCGAGCGCTGTTCGGACGCGCCGGCCCTACCTCCGCCTTGCCCTTGAGGGGGTGAGGGAGCGCGACCTGGTGAGTACGCTTCGCGCGGCCGGAAGGGGCGCCTCCGGCCTGCGCGGGGAGTTACAAGAAGTGCCTGGGATGACGAATAAGGGAGAAACCTTGACCAAACCCGCGCAGATCGTACTCGCCGAGGATCACAAGATCCTGCGGGATGGTCTGCGCGCCATCTTTGCGAGCGAGTCCGACATCGAGCTGGCGGGCGAGGCGACGGACGGGCGCGAGGCGATGAGCGCGGCCAGAGAGCTGCAGCCGGATCTCCTGATCCTCGACTTGTCGATGCCGCGCATGGACGGCCTAACTGCACTCAAGGAAATCAAGCGCCTGGCGCCTCGAACCCGCGTACTGGTCATGACCGTCCACCGCACCGAGGAGTACGTTTTCAAGGCCATCGAGGACGGTGCGGACGGCTATGTGTTGAAGGATGCGAGCGCGATAGAGCTGCTGCTCGCGGTGCGCAGCGTCCTGGCGGGGGAGCGCTACCTGTCCGCCGCGGTGGCGACGCACGTCATTGCTGCTCTTCTCAAGCGTAAGGGCGCGCGCGAGGAGGCGCCCGGACCCCGCAGCGGGCTCGACCTGCTCTCCACCCGCGAGCGCGAGGTGCTCAAACTGGTCACCGAAGGTTATCGTAGCCGTGAGATCGGCGAGTTCCTCTACATCAGCGAGAAGACCGTGGAGAAGCACCGTGCGAACCTGATGCGCAAGCTCGGCGTGAACAGCGTGGCCGCTCTCATTGCGCTGGCCATCGAGAAGGGCCTCATCACGCGCTGACGCGAGCGTCGATCGACCAAGTGGCCTCGACGGTCGTGCCGGCGCCAGGCGCCGTGACGAGTGAGAAGGTTCCTCCAGAGAGCTCGGTGCGCTCGCGCATGGAGCTCAGGCCCAAGCCTCTGGCGTCGGTCTCCCCGCGAGGCACCGACGGATCGAAGCCGACGCCATCGTCCCGCACACGCAACCGCAGACTCCCGCCACCCGCTTCGATGCCGATCACCAGACGGGAGGCGCGGCTGTGTTTGGCAACGTTGGTGGTGGCTTCCTGGAGGAGGCGATAGATCGGCGTCCTAAGCGCGCACGGCACGTCGGACTCCATCGCATCGAATTGCTGCTCGAGCGCGAGGCGCGGGTGATTCTTCTGGAACTCCCTCACGTACCAGGCAATGGCCGGCAGCAGGCCCAGATCGTCCAGGACGGATGGCCGGAGCTCCGTGGAGATGCGCCGCACCTCCTCCACCGCGCCCTGGATCGTCGGCACCAGGGAGCGCAGCCGCTCCATCCCCGTTCGGCGCTCCTCGGGCCAGGGCGGACCGAGGGCGGCCTCGACCATGAACTTGATACCGGTGAGCGCCTGCCCCACGCTGTCGTGCAGGTCGCGCGCCACACGCCGCCGTTCCTCCTCCTGAATAGTAAGCAGGCGCGCCGAGAGCTGGCGGAGCTCCGTCTCCATCTGCTTGCGTTCCGTCACGTCCTGGACCGTGCCCAGGGCGGCGACCCCTCCGCGATGTCGGATCATGGTGTTGCGGATCGCGACCCACCGCACCTGACCGGTCTTGGTCACCAGACGGCACTCGCATTCGTCCGGCACCGGCTCACCCGCGGCCCTCTTGCGCACAATCTCTCTCGCCACCTCGCGGTCGTCGGGATGCACGAGAAGTTGGGCTTCGCGCTGCGACAGCTCGTCACGGGAGTACTCCAGAAGCTGTGCGAACTTCGGGTTGACGAACACCAACTGGCCGTTTTGGGAGATGAAGATGCCCGTCGGGGAGTTCTCCACGAACGTGCTGTACTTCTCCTCCGAGTCGCGCAACGCCTCTTCCGCGACCTTGGACACGGTGATGTCCAATGAGAGACAGACGTAACCCTCCGCTTCGCCCGCGAGGCAGGAGCAAACGACGTAGGCGGGAAAGCGCGACCCGTCACGCCGGACGGCCTCGACCTCGCCGGTCCAGCTGGCGCCCATTGCGCAAGCTTCGAGCACATCGAGCCCCTTCGCATTCCCCTCGATGAACGTGATGACGTCCCGAAGGCTGCGCCCGGTTACCTCGGCCGCCCTCCAACCGTAGAGCTCTTCGGCGAATCGGTTCCAGTAGAGGACCCGACCTTCGCCGTCGGTCGCAGTCACGGCCTGCTCCACCGCATCGAGCAGACTCGCCTGGAATTCGACTGCCCTATGGGCACCCCGCTTCTCTTCCGCCTCTTCGCGAAGCCTCCTCTCCGATTCCTCGAGCTCCGCCGTCCGCTCGTGCACCCTGACCTCCAGCTCCTCCCGCGCGATCCGGAGCGCGCGCTCGGAAGCTTCGCTCTGGCGGATGTTGCGCGCCGCCGGCACGACCAGAAACCATATCAGGACTGGTGCGACGATTCCCAGATCCAGCGCGAGTTCCACCAGAGGCTCGATCGTTTCGGGTAGCCGTTCCACTACGCCCCAGACGGCAAAAGACTTGGCGACGAACACCGTAGCGGCCACGGCAACAAAGGCGCCGACCGGCATGCTGCAGACCTGCGAATACACAGAGCCGAGCCTTCGGATCCAGCCACGCAGTGGCCGACTCTTCGCTTCTTGCGGATTCGGATCTTTCACGGTTCGCCCGTACTGGAAAGCTCTCGGCATGGTACCCGACGCACGGCGCAACAGACTGCAAGAATTTAAAACGGACCCGCGGCACCGGGTAGACGGCCGGGCGGCCCCAGGGGGCTATGGAGTGGCGCCGAGTGCCTTGTCCGAGAACTGCTGCGGAGCTTGGCCGGCACGCCCGAGGCAAAAAATGACGCGTTCTCGCGCGCGAAGTGCAGCTCGGGCAGCGCCAGCGGATCGTGTCCGGCGCCAAACAGCCGGGCGGTCTCGGCGTCGTAGCATTCGGGTGGCGTTGAAAAATCGCCGTCGCCGAAATCGCCATGGGTGAATCCAGGAACACCGGCAGCCGCCGCGGCAGCCGCCCGTGCTCCACGCCTTCGCGCAGGTGATAAAGGATTTCCTGCGCCCGTTCCAGCGCGAACGTCGGGATCAGGACGTTGCCGCCGCGCTCCAGGGTATCCGCGATCGCGACGTAAAGCTCCTCCACGGAGTCCGCGAGCGAGCGGTGCCGGCGATCACCGTAGGTGGTCTCCATCACGACCACGTCCGCCTGCGGCGACGGCGCGGGATCGCGCAGCAGCGGGCGACCGGAATTGCCGAGGTCGCCGGAGAACACCACGGTCCGCCGCTCCCCGCCCTCTTCCAGCTGTAGATATAGGTACGCCGAGCCCAGGATGTGTCCGGCGTCGAGGAAGGTCGCGCGCAAACCGGGCGCGAGCTTCAGCGCGCGACCGTAGTGCGCGATGCGGCCGAAGTTGTCGAGCAGGTTCAGCGCATCGAGCGTGGTGTAGAGCGGCCCACCATCGCGCCGGCCGCGCCGCGCACCCTTGCGGCGGCGCCGGCGCGCGTCCTCGTCCTGCAGGTGCGCGGCATCGATCAGAACGAGGCGCGCCAGCTCGCGCGTTGCGGCCGTGGCGATGATCTCACCGCGGAACCCGCGCTTGACCAGCAAGGGCAGACGCCCGCAGTGGTCGAGATGCGCGTGGGTGAGCAACACCCAGTCGATGCCGGCGGCATCGAAGCCGAAGGGTGCAGCGTTCTCGCCGTCGATGTCGGCACCACCCTGATACAGACCGCAGTCAATGAGGATGTGCCTGCCCGCGCATTCGACCAGGTGACAGGAACCGGTCACGCTGCGGGCGGCGCCATGAAAGGAGATCTTCAGCCTCGCCCCCTTGTGGTTCCCGATGCCGGCCTTCTCATCGCGCGGTCGGCGATGTGTCCTCCGGAAACAGTGGCTCGCCGTTGGTGCGATGCCAGTGCAGGATGCCCTCCCAGACCTGCTCGGCGGTTTCCGCGTACCAGAATAGATCGCGGTCCTCGACCTGAATCACGCCCTCCTCCACCAGGAAGTCGAAATCCACGGCGCGGCGCCAGTAGTCCTCCCCGACCAGCACCACCGGGACCGGCCGGATGGTGCGCGTCTGCACCAGCGTGAGCGTCTCGAACAGCTCGTCGAAGGTGCCGTAGCCGCCGGGGAACGCCACCAGTGCCCGGGCGCGAAGCAGGAAATGCAGCTTGCGGATGGCGAAGTAGTGATGGCGAAAGCACAGGTCACCGGTAACGTAGGGATTCGGATACTGCTCGTGCGGCAGGGTGATGTTGAGGCCGACAGACTCGGCGCCGACGTCGTCCGACCCGCGGTTCGCGGCCTCCATGATCCCGGGTCCGCCGCCCGTCATGATCACCACCCGCGAGTCGCCCGGTCCCCTGCCCGCCTGCCCGACCAGCCTGCCGAGCGCGCGGGCGGCCTCGTAGTAGCGGCTTTTCTCGAACAGCCGAACGGCGACCCGGAGCCGCAGCTGCAGCGTCTCGTTCTGCGGCGCCATAGCCGCCACGGCGCGAGCCCGCTCCAGCTGGAGCAGCGCAGCCACGGGGTCGGGAATCCGTGTGCTGCCGAACACCACGATGGTGTGGTGTATACCATGGCGCTCCAGCAGCAGCTCGGTCTTGAGATAATCGATCTGCAGGCGCACGCCGCGCGTGTCGTCGAGTGCGAGGAAATCGACGTCGTGATCCGCCTGCCGGTAGACCGCGCTCTCGATCAGCGCTTGCACGCGCCGTGGTGCGTCGACGTCTTCCTCCGCCGGCTTCGGTCGCTGCCACGGTAAAGGCTCGCGCCGCTCGCGCGGATGCGCGGGCGCCGGAATGGCGTGCGGGTCTGCCGGCGGTCGGCTCATGCGCGAATGAGACCACAGGCGGTGGTGCCCGGCAACGCGAATGCGTTGGCTCGTAGGACCACCGATGTGGTGCCGAATGCGCGACGAGCCCGACCGCCGCATGGCATGCGGGCAACGCGGGACGGAAACAGGGACCAGAAGGCGACGAACAGACCTGCGCCGATCTCCCCCTGGCTGAACAGATTTCCGTTCACCTTTACGACGCGCCCTCCGTCCGCACAGAAAACAACGCTGTTGCTGCCCATCAGGGTGCCGATCCAGCGGGAATCGAGCCGCC
>CAVSLM010000013.1:0-28238 GCA_963728895.1 uncultured Gammaproteobacteria bacterium | reverse complement strand
TCGCGCTGCCGGGAGCGACGCTCCTGCAGGTATCAGGCTCAGCGCAGGTGGTGCGGTTTGGTAGACCTGCGCGGCTCGGCAGGCGCATGGTCATCTGCGGGAGTAGGTTGCTCCTACCGTCCTGAATGCCGGCATCGTGGGAGCGGGGCTATGCACCGCGATCCTGCGGCGCGCACGCCGCCGACTTGAGCTCTCACGACGTCCAAACAGCGCGGGCCGGCGAGCCGCGATCGCGCTGCCGGGAGCGACGCTCCTGCAGGTATCAGGCTCAGCGCAGGTGGTGCGGTTTGGTAGACCTGCGCGGCTCGGCAGGCGCATGGTCATCTGCGGGAGTAGGTTGCTCCTACCGTCCTGAATGCCGGCACCGTGGGAGCGGCGCTATGCACCGCGATCCTGCGGCGCGGCAGCGCCGCCGACGTTCGAGCCGTAGCGACGGCCAAATAGTGCACGAAGGGCCTGCCGGCGCCGGTCATCGATCGCGCCGCCGGGAGCGGCGCTCCCACTGGGGGTTTGTCTGCAGTCGCAGCGCGGCTTGTAACTTCCCGATGTAAGAGCACTTCAGGTGTTCCTACAGCTGGCGTGCGCTGCGAACCGGTTGGCTGATCTCCGTGCGGCAGAAGAAGCGGTGCGGACGGCGCCGTCTCTTCGGGAGGGATGGACCGCCGCAGCAGGTACGCGGCGGCGGGAAGGTCAGGTGCCGGAACGCACCCGCTGGGGCACGCAGTAGGATTGGAGATACGCGCGGAACTCCTCCTGGAGCTCGGCGTGCTTCAGTGCGTACTCGACCGTCGCCTCGAGATAGCCGAGCTTGCTGCCGCATCGTAGCGCTTGCCGCTGAACTGGTAGGCAAAGACGTCCTGCTCGAGCAGCAGCGAGGCGATGGCGTCGGTGAGCTGGATCTCGCCGCCGGCACCGCGCGCGGTGGTGCGCAGCAGCTCGAAGATCCGCGGTGTCAGAATGTAGCGCCCGACCACCGCCAACTGCGACGGGGCGTGGTCGGGGCTGGGCTTCTCGATGATGCGCTCGACCCGATTGACGCGATCGGCGATGGGCACGCTCTTCACGATGCCGTACTTGTCGGTCTCGGAGGCGGGCACCTGCTCGACCCCGAGCACGCTGCATTGGTGCTGGTCGTAGACCGACAGCATCTGGGCCAGGCAGTTGCGCTCACCGCCGTCGATCAGGTCGTCGGCAAGAATGACGGCGAACGGCTCCTCGCGCACCACCGGTGCCGCACACAGCACGGCGTGGCCGAGCCCCAGGGCTTCGGGCTGGCGCACGTACACGCAGCTCACGCTCTCGGGCAGCATTTCGTGCACGATGCGCAGCAGGTCACTCTTGCCGCGCCGGGTGAGCTCGGACTCTAGCTCGAAGTTCTTGTCGAAATGGTCCTCGATGGCCCGCTTGCTGCTGCTGGTGACGAAAATCAGTTCGTCGATCCCGGCCTCGATCGCTTCCTCGGCCGCGTACTGGATCAGCGGCTTGTCCACGATCGGCAGCATTTCCTTCGGATTGGCCTTCGTGGCAGGCAGGAACCGGGTGCCGAGACCCGCCACCGGAAATACGGCTTTTCTCACTTTCATGGTCATGCGGGAACCTTGTTCAGCTTGAGGACGTTTTCGGGAAGATCCTGCGTTGCGTCGAGCTCCGGAACCATCCTGTACAGCGTGGCACGCAGACGGACTTCATCATAGTCCTCGCAGGCCTCCACCAGCGCATCCAGCGCGCGATTCAGTTCCGACCAGTCGACGTGTCGATGCCGTGCCAGCAGGATCTTGTCGTGCGGTGTAGCGGCAAGGCTTTCCTGATCGTGAAACAGTTCCTCGAAGAGCTTCTCCCCCGGACGCAATCCGGTGTAGACGATCTCGATGTCTTCTCCGGGAACCTTGCCCAACAGGCGGATCATTTGCTCGGCGAGATAGCAGATGCGGATCGGCTCGCCCATATCCAGGACGAAGATCTCCCCGCCCTGCCCCAGCACCGCGGCCTGCATGATGAGCTGGCTCGCCTCGGGAATGGTCATGAAGTAGCGGGTGATCTCCGGATGAGTGACCGTGACCGGTCCACCGCTCTCGATCTGGGCGCGGAACAGCGGTACGACACTGCCGGCGGAGTCCAGCACGTTGCCGAACCGCACAGTGATGAAGCGGGTCGAGCAGTAGCGGTCGAGGTTCTGGCAGAGAATTTCCGCCATGCGCTTGGTGGTGCCCATGATACTGGTGGGGTTGACCGCCTTGTCGGTGGATATCAGCACGAACGCCTCGCAACGGATCGCCTCGGCGGCGGACGCGAGCACCCGGGTTCCCAGGATGTTGTTGCGCACGGCCTCGCGCACCTGGTACTCCAGCATCGGCACGTGCTTGTAGGCGGCGGCGTGGAACACGATCTCCGGGCGAAAGCGCGTCATCACGTGCTCGACCGCGGCCGCGTCGCACACATCACCCAGCAGCGCATGCAGTATCAGCGTCGGATGGCGCTGGCGCAGCTCGCGCTCGATGTTGTAGAGGTTGAATTCGTTCTTCTCGAGAATCACCAGGGCCTTGGGCCCGAGACGCGCGATCTGGCGGCACAGCTCGGACCCGATCGACCCGCCGCCTCCGCTCACCAGAACCACGCGATCCAAAAGGCCGTCGTTGATTGCGCGCCAGTCGAGCATCACCGGTTCCCGGCCCAGCAGGTCCTCCAGGGAAACCGCGCGCAGCTCGCTGAAAATCGCCCGCCCGGCGACCAGGTCCTCGATCCGCGGCAACGTTCGGAACGGCGCCCCGCTCGCCTCGCACAGCTCGACGATCCGGCGCATCTGCTTGGAGTTCGCCGAAGGAAGGGCGATCAGGATGACACTGACCTGCAGGCTGCAGACGAGCTCGGGAATATCGTCGCAGCGCCCGACCACCCGTACGCCGTGCACGTCCTTGCCCATTCTGGATACGGCGTCGTCGACGAACGCAACCGGAATGTACTGGCGCTGCGGGTCGCGCAACAGGTCACGGACCAGCATCTCGCCGGCACGGCCCGCGCCGACAATCAATACCGGTTCTCCGGCGAAGGAGTACAGGTTGCGGTCCTTCAGCCAGCGATAGATGAACCGTGAGCCTCCCAGGAGGAACATCAACAGCAGAGCGTACAGTGGGAACACCGAGCGCGGAATGCCCTCCATGCGTGTCAAAAAGAAAACCACCATGGCCGAGAGGAGCACCCCGCTCACCACCGCACGCAAAATCCGCTGCAGGTCCGGCATGGATGCGAAACGCCAGACGCCGCGGTACAGGCCGAAGTACCAGAAGACGCAGCCCTGCACCAGCACGAGCAGCCACAGGACCGAGAGCGCCCGGTCGCGGATCGCATCGGGAACGGCATCCAGGTTGAAGCGCAGCCAGTAGGCGCCGATCCAGGCGACGGGAACCATGATCAGATCGTGAAAGAACGCCGCGGCGCGGTTCTTGAGTTTGTCGAAGAGCCTCATTGTTGTTCTCGTTCCCTCCCGTGAACCCGGTCACCGCGGCCGGTCAGGCCCCTGCCGGGTGGCTCCGGTGTCTCGTCAGCCACAGACGATCGATCCTGTTTGCCAGCCACGCGTAGGTCACCAGCCATCCCGCAAGCATTCCGAGCTGCACCGGCAGGGGCTGCGTGATGCCCCATACCGCGGAGCCGGCGGCAGCGATCATCAGCCCGTATTCCGCAAGCGCCAGCCTTCGGTGACTCCAGCCAGCCCGGATGAGCCGCTGGTAATAGTGCTCACGATGCGCCTGCCACACACGCTGGCCGGCGAGCAGACGCTTGGCCAAGGTGACGCTCGCATCCAGCAGGAAGGGGGAGAAGACGAGCAGTGGAAACCATGGCGGCCACAGGTCGCGCTGCAGACCGATCAGACCGAGCGCCGCCGCCAGGAATCCCAGCGCGGTGGAGCCTGCATCGCCCATGAACACGCGTGCGGGATTGAAATTGAAGAGAAGGAATGCCAGGGCTGCGAGCGACACGGTAAGCGCCGCTGCGGCCATGCCGGCGTCGCCCATCAGGTAGGCCGCAAGCGCGTAGCCGCCGAAGCCGAACACCGCCATCCCGCCCGCCAGCCCGTCCGAGCCGTCCATGAAATTGTACAGGTTGATGAGCCAGACCGTCCCCGCGACGACGGCAATCGTCTGCAGAGCACCCGGCGGCGCCACGCTGCCGGCGAACACCAGTGCACCACCGGCGACGAGATGCGCCACCAGACGCGCGCCGACCGGCAGCCCGCGCAGGTCGTCCACGAAGGAAACCGCCGCCAGTCCGCCCGCGATCAGCACCAGTGGAAGCAGCCACTCCTGGCGCAACGGCACCCAGCCGACCAGTACACCACCGATTAAAGCCACGCCGCCCACGCGCGGCACGGGCTTGCGGTGCAGGGATCGTTCGTTGGGCAGGTCCATCGCAAGATGCACAACTCCAGGCCGCATCAACGCCAGCAGAATGCCGATTGTGGCGGCGAACGCCAGCACGGGCGAAAGGTAGAGCACGTTTTCTTCCTGCAGTGCTGTGCGGCGCTGTTCGTGCATCCCTGCTTTGACCCGGGGACGCCAGCGCGCTGCGCCTGCGCGCCCCACACGACCGGCCGTTATCTTAGCATAGGGTCCCGTGATTGGTACCATGCGGCCGTGCGTCGAAACCCCTGCTCCACGGAGCATCCCGGACGCCAGCCGAGCAGCCCACGGATCTTCCCGATCTCCGCCCGCAGTGGTGCGATGAGCCGGTCGAGATCCGCGCTCCGACCGAGCGCGGCGCCAACCCACGCCAGCGCGGGCACCGGAAACGGAAACAGCCGGGTGCGCCTGCCCAACGCTACCGCCAGGCGCCGCAGGATTTCCGCCATCTCCAGGTCTTCGCCGTCGCTGACCAGAAAAGTCTCGCCCGAGGCCGCCGCATGCGTCGCGCAGGTCGATATCGCCTCCGCCAGATTCTCGACGTATAGCAGACTCCGGCGGTTTTGCAACGAGGCCAGCGGCAGGGGCACCCCGCGCGCGACCACCGCCAGCAGGCGCAGAAAGTTGCCGGGATTGCCCGGTCCGTAGACCAGCGGCGGCCGCAGGATGGCGATCTCCAGTCCGGTGCGCGCGGAGACCTCACCCAGCCGTTGCTCGGCCTCCCACTTGGAGATCGTGTACGCGTCATGAGGTCTGGGGACGTCGGTTTCGCGGAACGCCGATGCGCCACTCGATGTGCCAAGCACGCCGATGGAGCTCACGAACACCAGCCGGCGCACGCCGTGCTCCGCCGCGGCAAGCGCGAGCCGTTCGCTGCCCGCCGTATTCACGCGCCGGAATTCCTCCATAGGATCCCGCGCCGATTCCGCAAGCACATGCACCCGGGCAGCGAGGTGGACGACCCGGTCGACCCCGTTCAGCGCCTCCTTCCATTGGGTCTCCCCGTCGATGCTCTTCACCACCGTCAGATCCACGCCGGCCTCGATCAGATCCGCGCAGCCCGGCGCCCGGGGATCGCGCACGGCGGCACGCACCCGAAAACCGTCCTGCAGCAGGCGATGGCACGTCGCGCGGCCGATGAAGCCATTGGCGCCGCTGACCAGCACGCGCTCAAACATCGCCGGGGCTCGCCACGTATTGACCGGCGCGCGCCTTCAGCTTGGAAAGCACGAAAGTGAACGCAGACAGGCCGATCCCGTTGCCGCGTGCTGCACGCCAGATCTCGGCGTTCTGCTTGACAATGTTGCCGATGCTGCGGTTGGTGGCACCGCCCATGCGCATCTTCACCAGGACTTCGGGTATGTAGGCGGTGACGATGTGGTGCCGGTACATGAAGCGTGTGATGAGCTCGTAGTCGGCGGCGAGGCGGTACGAGGTGTCGTAGCCACCGAGACGCTCATAGACCGAGCGTCGCACGAAGAACGTGGGATGCGGCGGCACCCAGCCCTTCTTGAAGAGTCCCTCCCGATAGGGCGTGGATTTCCAGTAACGGATCACCTTGGCGGGGTTGCGGCGATCCACGTAGACCAGATCGGCATAGCATGCCTCGACGGCACTGTCGGCGAACACACCGGCGATACGCCGCACCACGTCTTCGTGAACAAACAGGTCGTCCGCGTTGAGAAAGCCCACCACATCGCCGCTGCAATGGCGCAGGCCCTTGTTCATCGCGTGGTAGATGCCCTCGTCGGGCTCGCTGATCAGTACCGCGATGCGCTTCGCGTAGCAGCCCGCGATGCGGGTCGTCGCGTCGGAGGAGCCACCGTCCACCACGATGTGCTCGAGGCTGCGATAGGTCTGCGCCGCGACCGAGCGCAGCGTGTCCTCGATGGTCTGCGCCGCGTTGTAGGCCACGGTGACCAGCGAAACCGTCGGCGTGGCGACATCGGCCGATTGCGGCGCGCCGGCCGCTGCGCCGGAACGCCCGGTCATGCCCGGACCGCCTCCGCGGCATCCAGCGCCTCCCTGTACACCTCGATCATCCGGTCGGTGATGCGGTCCCAGTCGTAGCGCTCCAGCACCAGCGCGCGGCCCGCGGCGCCCATGGCCGCGGTGCCGCACCGGTCGGCGAGCATCCCGGCCAGCGCGGTGCCGAGACTGCCGGGGTTCGGTTCCACCACCAGCCCGGCCCCGGCCTGCTGCACTTCCGGGAAGTGGCAACCCGGCGACAACAGGACGGCGGTGCTGCTGGCCAATGCCTCGAGCACCGCCATCGAGAAGCCTTCCGCGTCGGAAGGCAGGCAGAAGACATCGGCGCGCGACAGCAGCGCGAGCTTGCGCCTGCCCTCCACCATGCCCGGGAAGAAAATCCGTTCCTGCAGCCCGGCCAGCTGCACCCGTCGTCGAAAGCTCGCCTCGAGTCCAAACTCGTCGGGACCGGCCAGCACCAGCACCGCCTCACCGAGGCGGTCCCGTGAGCGGATGAAGGCCTCGAGCAGACGATCGGCGCCCTTGGTGGGATGCACGCGACCCATAAACAGCACGACGGGCGTGTCCTCGCCGATCGGCAGGCCCGTACTCGCGGTATCCGCCATCTTTCCGTACGGTTCGGCGTCGATCGCGTTGGGCACGATCCGACACCGTGTCTGCACACCGAGCGCACGATAGCTGGCACGCTCCGCCTCGGTGAGCGCGACCAGCGTCGAGGCGCCCCGCAGGATCGGGCGCTCGATCATCCCGATGTACATGCGCTTCTTGACGGATCGAAACCTGAGCCGCGCCGGGTCGAACACGCCCCGCTGATGATAGAGCAGGGGCTTGCCGTGGCGGCGCGCCGCCCGCGCCGCGGCATAGGTCGGGTAAATGAACGACACATGCGTGTGCACGAGATCGACCCGCGGGACGAGCCGTTCCAGCTCGCGGGCCATGTCCGGTGCATAGATATAGCCCATGCCCTTCGACAGGTAGGGGAAGAACGGCAGCCAGCGATGCAGGAATTCCTCGCGCCGGAAGTACCAGACGCAGACCCCGTCGACCTGCGTCGGTGTGTTCGGCTGCACGTCGAGATCTTCGTCGAGATTCGAGGTGCTGGCGAACACCGTGACCTCGTGTCCCCGCGCCGCCAGCCGCTCTGCCAGGCCGGAAACGGACAGGATGGGCCCGCCGAGCCGATAGGCGGGCTTGTAGCCGTGCGTGGTGAACAGAATGCGCAGGCGCTTCATGCGCGCCCGCGCTGCGCTGCAGAAGCATCGCGGCATCCCTTGGGCGGCTGTGCGTTCATGCCGCCAGCGACGCGCCGTATTCGCGCCGCCACAGCTCCAGCATGGTCAACGCGAACAGGCGATTGGCGTTGCGGTAGCCGCGCCGTTGGGCGCCGAGCAGCTCTTGCACCACGGCGGGCGACAGAAAGCCATCCGCGGACGCACCCAGGATCTCCTCCATGTAGGCGCCCCAGCGTCCCCGGAACCAGGCATCCAGCGGGAGTGTGAAGCCCTGCTTGCGGGACAGATCCAGACCCTGCGGCAGCAGTCGTTCGGCGACCCGCCGCAACAGCACCTTGCGCTCGCTGCGATTCGCCCGCATTTCGTCCGGGACCCGGGCGAACGCAAATTCAACCACCCGGTGATCGAGAAACGGCGCACGCAGCTCCACCGAGGAGGCCATGCTGGCGCGGTCCACCTTCACCAGATAGTCGTCCGGCAGGGTGCTCCGGAAATCCGCACGCGTCGCCTGCTGCAGGATGCTGTGTCCCTGGCGTACACAGAGACATGCGGTAGCGCTCGGGCGCATCCGGCTCCGACGGCGCATCGCTTGCCGGGCGCAGCAGTCGCGCGCGCGTGCGCGCATCGAAGTACATGTTGATATGGGCGATGCCCCGGGAGGTGTCACCGCCAAAGCCGAGCAGATGGTTGCGCCCGCGCGCGCCGAGCGGTAGCGAGCGCTGCGCCAGATGCGCAAGCGCACCGCGCACGGCACCGGGTATCCAGCGCCGCGCGTGTTCCTGCAGCAGCATGTGGCTGTAGTGCGGATAGCCGCCGAACAGCTCGTCTCCTCCATCACCACCCACGGCCACCTTCACGTGCTGCCCAACGAGTCTGCACACCATGTAGGTCGGGACGATCGATTGGTCCGCAAGGGGTTCGTCGAACTGGCGCGCCAGCAGCGGCAACAGCTCGACCGACGCGGGCTCGGCCACCAGCTCGGCGTGCTCGGTGCCGAAGTGCCGGGCGACCCGCCGTGCGTAGCGGGTTTCGTCCTGGTCCGGGTAATCGGGCAGCGACAGCGTGAAGGTGCGCATCACCCCGGCGGGGGCGCGGGCGGCAAGTGCGGTGAGCAGACTGGAGTCGACGCCGCCGCTCAACAGGACCCCGACCGGCACGTCCGCCATCAGACGCAGGCGTACCGAATCGGCAAGCAGGCTTTCGAGCTCTGTGGCAAGTGTCTCCCGGTCCGCAGCGGATGCCGGTTGCGGCTCCGGAAGCGCCCAGTAGCGGCGCAGCTGGACGCGCTCGCGCCCCAGGTCGTAGATGAGCACATGTGCCGGCGGCAGCTTGTGGGCGCCCTGCAGTATGCACCGATCTCCCGGCACGTAACCGTACGCCAGGTAGTGCTCGAGCGAGAGGCGATCGATGCGCCGTTGCACCTGCGGCGCGCGCACGATCGCCTTCAACTCCGAGGCAAACAGGAACAACCCCCCTCCCTGCCAGTAGTACAGGGGCTTTTCGCCCGCGCGGTCCCGTGCCAGGAACAGCGAGCGCCGGCCCCTGTCGTACAGACCGAAGGCAAACATGCCGTTCAGCCGCTCCACGCACGAAGGTCCCCACGTCCGGTAGGCTTCGAGTATCACCTCGGTATCGGTGCCGCTGCGAAACACCGCGCCACCCGCCTGCAGCTCGCGGCGCAGTTCCGCATGGTTGTAGATCTCGCCGTTGTAGGTGATACACAGCTCCCCGCCGGGCGTCGCCATGGGCTGGTGACCGCGCTCGGAAAGGTCCAGGATGGACAGGCGGCAATGCGCCAGGCCGACCTCCGAATCGCTCGACAGCCAGATGCCCCGGTCGTCGGGGCCGCGGTGCCTCAGGGTGTCGCGCATCTCCTGCAGGGCGTCCCGATCGATGGACGCCGCGGCGGACACCGCCCCTACGATGCCACACATGCCCGCGTCTACGCCTCCGACCGTTCGCGCATCCAGGCGACCGTGGAACGGACGCCCTCCTCCGCGCTGTACGGAAGGTCCCCGCAGATCGCACGCAGCGGCTGCAGGTCGTGCACCGTCTCGGTGAGCAGATTGTTCAAGCGGAAGGAGGACATCGGCGGGACCTTCATGATCCCGGTCTTCTTCAGCACGTCCCCGACGCCCGCGGCGGCCTTGAAGACGAACATTGGCGCCTCGCGCGCCGGCCTCACCCCCATTTCACGAGCCACGATGTCGGCCCACTGCTTGAGCTCGATCGGCTCGTAATCGGCGAGATAGAAGGTCCATTTCCTCACGCGCTCGGAGGGAGCCAGCGCCAGCCGGTCGCACTGATGCACCGAGTTGAGCACGAATCCGTACGAGCGCCGGATGCGCCTGCCCCTGGGATGCACGTACACACCGCGGCGCACGGCCGTGAAAAAGTTCTTGTAGGGTGCGTCGAACCACGGCCCCCAGATCGACGTCGGCCGGACAATGGCCCAGGCAAACGCATCGGCGAACTCGCGGCGCAGGATCTGCTCACCGGCGATCTTGCTCTCGCCGTAGGCCGTGCTCGGGCAGTAGTCCTCATCGGTGCGTGGGCGATAGCCGATGCGACAGACCAGCATCGAGGAGGCGAATATCGACATGCGCAGCTCGCGCACCTGCGACAGCGCGGCGGCGAGATTGCGCACCCCCGCCACGTTCGCAGGATAGTCGCCGATGCGCCTGCCGTTGAGGTCGGTGCGCGCCGCCATGTGAAACACCAGCTCCGGGCGGAACGCCTGCACCACATGCTTCAGCTCCTCGGCTTGCAGCAGGTCCACACGCCGCCAGTGGCGCGCGTGCGACGGGGCGCGCGGTGCTGCGACATCCAGGTTCAACACCTCGTCGCCGCGCCGGGCGAAATGCTCGACGAGATTGGTACCGATGAAACCGGAACCGCCGGTGACGAGAATTCTCATACTGATCTCCCCCAGCCGAAGCTCATCGCCTGAGCCCGGCGCTTCGGCGCATCCCGCGACGCGCCACGTCGCGTTCGACGATGGAGCGGTACAGCGCCTCGTAGGCGCCGGCAACGCTCTGCAGCGCGAATCGCCGCGCCTGCCCGCGCGCCCGCTCCGCTCGCGCCCGCGCCTGCGCGGGGTTCGCAAGCACCTGCTCCAATGCCGCCGCGACCGCGGCCGGATCGCGCGGGTCGACCAGCAGTGCGCTGGATTCATCCAGGATCTCGCGATGCGCAGGTATGTCGGACACCACCAGCGGACAGCCGCATGCCATCGCCTCCAGGACGGCATTGGGCTGTCCCTCGAACAGGCTCACGGAGACGAAGGCACTGGCAGCCTTCATCGCCGGCCACACGTGCTGCGAGCGGCCCGGGAGCCGGATCGCCTCCCCGAGCCCCTTCTGTTCGACCTGCGCCTGCGCGCGGGATCTTCCCGGCCCGTCACCGAACAGCAGCGCGCGGAAGTGCCTGCGCCGGTGCAGGTCCACCAGGGCCTGGACGAGCGCATCGGTGTTCTTCGCCTGATCGTCGAAGCGCCCCGCATAGACCAGCAGCGGCACGCCGGAAGCCACCGCATGCGCTTCGTATCCGCCGCACGGCGCGGCGGCCTCGATGTCCTCCCAGGGGAGCGCGTTGGGAATCACGAACCGATGGCGCTCGCCCACGTACTGCTGCCAGTACGCGTCGCCGCCGCGCGAATTGGAAACCACCGCGTGCGCGCGTCTTCCCACCCACACGCGCAGGCGGTTCTTGGCCGTGGGGGGCCACGCCATGGCGCAGCTCGGCTCGCGCATGACCCAGGGCCTGCGCAGCACGCTGCAGGCGATGCCCGCCAGCACGTCCATCTGCAGGATCCAGGTCTGCACCACATCCGGCTCGACGCGCAACATCAGCCGCACCAGTTTCGCGATCAGGCGCGGGTCGTGATTGCCGCGGATGCGCAGCCGATGCAATGTGACCCCTGCGAAGCCCTGCACCACCGCATCCGGCGCGTCCTCCGTGTAGCATATGTGCACCTCGTGCCCCAGGCGCGCCAGCGCCGGCGCCACATAGGAGAGCTGACGCTCGGCGCCGCCGCGGACCAGACTCGGAATGCAATGCAGGATTCTCATCCCTGCCGGGGCTGTCACGCTCAACCGGCCTTGCGTCCCCGACCGACGATGCCGTTGGGTCCGTTACCCACTTCCACCGCTTCGAAACCCTCCTCGGCAAACCAACGCCGGACGCTGGCAAGCGTCTGCGGATGATCGTGCACGGGCGAGTACATGTCGAAGGTATCCAGGATCGCCCACTTTCTGTTCAGCTCGTAGGGCAGGCCCCAATGGGCATACTGCAGAATCGGGAGCAGGCGCCCGCCCGCCCTGCCCCCCAGCCGGCGGGCCGCGATCGCGATCGGCAGCAGCACCGGCACCGTCTTCTCGATCAGCCGGTAGAGCCGCTCGCGGTTCATGCGCACCGTCAGCGGTCTGAGGAGGTACTTCCACGACAGCAGGTAGCGCAGCTGACTGGAGTACACGTCCATGACGAGATCCCCGCCGGGGCGCACGTAGCGCGCGAGACTGCGGAAGGTGGCCTTCGGATCGGGGGTGTGCTGGATCACGCCCAGGCACATCACCTTGTCGAAGCTCCCCGGGCGCAGCGGCAGAGAAAGCACATCACCCTGGAAGAGGTTCAGGTGGGGATGCGGCGCGTTGTTGCTCCAGTTCGCCTCCACGGCGCGCGACAGGTCGAACGAGTACACCTCCGCACCGGTACCGAGCAGGACCTCGGTGAAGCGTCCCGCCCCCGAGCCCGCCTCCAGTATGCACTGTCCGTCAAGGTGCTCCGGCCAGCGGCTGACGCCGAACAGACGGTCCCGGGACAGCGGCAAACCCGTGTGGCTGTCCAACTGTGTTGCCCGGTGCGCTTTCCACTGGTATCCAAATGAACCGGCATAGTGCTCGTCGGGAACGAAGCGCGGAACTCCACCCGCGACCCGGTAGCGCTTCCGGCAGCCGGGACACTCCAGCGCTCCCTCCATGATCTCGTCGCCCTCCCGGAGATCCTCCTGCACCACCGTCAGGCGCCCGCCGCCGCAGCTTGGGCAGCAGTACTGCTTCAAGGAGTCTTGCCTCATTCTTCCCCCTGAGATCGGATCCGATTCCTGCCGTCGCGCCAGGGCGACACCGTCCTGCCGCGCGGAAAGTCGCCGCGCCGACCCTCACCCGTGCACCGCCGCAGTCCGGCGGCCGCGCGGCACGAGGCGATGTTCGGCGAAAGTTCCCGTGACAGGGTTGCGAAACCGCGAATGATACCGCAGGACCTGGAACCCGCAGAATGCGGGCGCGCGAAACGCTCTGGAACCGGACCGCACTGAGGGATGCCCGCGCCGCTTCAGTCCGCCACCGGCAGGTGGCTCGACCTCCCCCACTACTGCGCCAACCGTGCGGCCGGCAGATTCGCGATCAGAAGGCGCCGCCCGAACCTGACGGCTACATACAGGGGCAGGAACTCGTATATCACGAAATATACCACGTAGAAGGTCGATGCCCGGTAGGAATAGTATGTCCAGATGCACAGCCACAGATACAGCAAGGTCGCCCAGAACTCGTTCTGGCGGTGGACATACCAGCGATGCACCAGGGCCAGCACGCCGCCGGTCAAGCACCCGCGCACCACCAGCTCAGGCCATCCGAACCCGACCACGGCTTGGGCCGTCACCCCGAACATGAACCCCACGCCGGTGCCCGAGGCACCCAGCACCTGCAAGTACCACTCGGCCGGATCGATCTTCGGAAACGGCAACAGCTGCTGCGGTATCAGCAGGAGCAGGTCGCTCGCGTACACTTGCCAGGGCACCGGCGGCAGCGTTCCGCTCTCCGAACGGTGCAGCAGATCGAGCGCGGTGCCGTACAGGATCTGGAATTCGTTGGCGATCGATAACGGGCTGATGTTCCCCGCCGCCAGATAGGCCGACTCGTAGTCCCTGAGAATGCCGTAGCCGATCGCCCCGACCACCAGCAGCAGTGCCGTGGCGCCGATGGTCACGGGCTTCAGTGGCCTCACCAGCTTGTGGTAGGCGAGCAACGCTGCCAGCAGCATGAACACGAGCGGGCTGCGCGATCCCATCGTATAGACCGTGACCAACACCTCCGCCGACAACCACAGCAGCAGCACGGTGCGCCAGCGCAGATCCTGCCAGCGCTGCATCAGCATGATGAGCAGCGCGAATTTCAGGATAGTGAGTATGCCGTCGAGGTTGTGCGTGATCTGGGCAAGTACCAACGGTAAGGTGACGACCTCACCCCTGGCGTAGGCGGCCCAGTGCTCGGCATGGGAAGGATGCAGGTCGATGCCGTATATCCATTCCAGGAACCAGAAGAACACCACGAGTCCGGTCGCGAGCGCCACCAGCAGCGAGGCAGTGATCCGATCCGGTCGTTGCACGTGCAGATCGCCTGCGCCGCGCTCGCCGCGGGCGAGCAGGTACGTGAGTGCCATGCTGATCACGTAGATCGAGGGCCACCATGCGAAAGCGCCGAACTGCTCGGGACTCGGGTTCAACTGCAGGATGCGGTTGTCGCTCAGTGCCGTCCACTGCATTCCTGACAGCAGGTAGAAAAGAGGCGGCAGCACCACGTATGCCGCCGTGAGCGCCACGCACATGGTGCCGATATCGAACAACGGGAAACGCCGTCGCGTACCCACAGTGTCCACACCGTCCACAACAACACGAGAACGACGGCAAGCGGCGGCGCCGCCACGGCACGCTGCTGCGCATCCAGCACCAGCAGCACGATCGCCGCCGTGCCGATCAGCACCAACCCGAACGAAAGGTCCGCCCTGCGTATTGTGACGGATGCCAGTCTTTGCACCCACATTCCCGTGCAGTCCCCGCTCAGGCCTTGATCGCCTGCATGAACACCCCCGGCGTCGACAGATCGTCGTCCGTGAGCGCTCGCCGGAAGGGCTGCGCGAGTACATGCCGGGGCGCGGGCTCGGCGCGTCTCGCCAGCGCGGCATCGATCCGGAACCCGGCCTCCTCGATGTAGCGCCGGTGATCCGACCACGCGAGCCTGTTGATCAGATACGGGCGCCTGCCCACCACGCAGCGCCAGGTGCGCTCGCCCAGGGTCCAGTGGCCGTACCAGTCTTGCGTGAGACCGTGGGACTTGAAGTCGATGGTGTGGGACATCAATCCGCCGGTGCGCAGCAGGCGGTTCATGGCGCGGTAGCAGCCCGGCACGTCGGACACATGCTCGAGCACCGCCTGCGAGTAGATCATGTCGATGCCGCCCTGGAGGCGCGCCACCGCCCGCTCCCACGGAGCCAGATAATGGATTTGCACGTCGTCGCCCGGATTCTCCCCGCGTATCGCCCGGCGGATGGCGGCGATTCGGCCCGTGTCCAGGCCGTCCGCCGCAACCGCGTCCGGAAACGCATAGGACGCCAGTGGCGGAAACAGGTTGGGAAACTCGGTCTCGTCGGGGATCGGCGCCCGTGCGCCGAACAGCGCCAGCAACTCCTCGAAGACCCGGAGGTTTCTCTCGACGTTGGCATGCGGCTTTGCATCCAGCGCGTAGTAGCGCTGCGCCCCGCACAGCATGGCCGCCAGCCCGATGCCGATCGAATCGCCCGGGCCGAGCTCGGCCACCGATACCGGAACCGCCGGCATGGCAGCTGCGCGCGCCATGACACCGTGTCGCAGCCAGACCGCGTAGCAGTATCGCGCCGAAACCGTTCCACCGGAGCTCGTGCAGGCGAACCTGCGCAGCACCGGCACGTAGGTCGCGAGCCCCTTGGCGAGCGCCCTTCCCCTCAGTTGCACGCGCGCACCCTCCGGTCCCGCAGTGCGTTGCCGAGGACGCTGCTCAGCTGCCGCATGCGCCACGAAAACCGGTGATCCCTCATGACCCTGCGGTAGGCATTTCGGGCCAACTCCATGCGCGCATTCTCGTTCGCCAGGTAATACCGGATCATCTCGATGAGCTCGTCCAGGTCAGAGAACCCGACGACCTCACGGTCCGGCTCGAGGAAGTGGGACAGATAGGCTCCGCCGTCCGACAGCTGCATCACGCCGTTTCCCGCCAGATCGAAGAGTCTGTAGTTGCCTACCGTGTACTGGCCGCGGTTATGCAGGTTGACGCCGATCTTGGCGCGGCGATACAGCGGCACCACGTCCTCGAACGCCACCGGACGCACCCACCCGGTCCAGCCGTGGCGCGCGTTGAAGTAGAGGTTGCGCTTCCAGCCGGCAAGGCCGTGCAGCCGGAACCTGCGGCCAAACGCCTTCTTCAGGGCTGCGAGCACGGGCATCTTGGTGAAATGCAGCGCACCGATGAACAGCACGTCGATGTCGCGCGGCCGCTCGAACAGCGTGTCCTCCGACCCCTGCGCATCGAAGGCGGTGTCGAACAGGGCAAGCGGCCAGAAATCGATCCTCCTGGCGCCGCAGTAGCGCAGCTTCTCCTCCATGGACAGGTCGGCACTGTACGCGGGACTGTGGTACAGCACGTGGTCGTAGGCATGCAGGTAGGCGAAGTCGCGGTCGTACGCGGCAATCGGTCCGTCGGAGGTGCGCAGCACCTTGTAGACATCCAGGCCCCGGAGCCAGTCGGGATGATATGGAAAACAGTTGTCGACCAGGAGCACGTCCGCGCCCTCGGCGGCGAGCAGGGACTGCAGGTCGCGGTACAGGGCGAGCAGGCGCGGGTCGCGCTGGTAGTAGAGGTTGTCCAGCAACTGTGCGCGCGAATAGAGCGCCACGTCGAGGTAGGGGTCGTGATTGAACGGTACGAACCGGCATTCCGGCAGCGTCGCCGCGGCAATCTCCCGCGACCAGTACACCGCCTCGTACCCGCGCTTGTTGAATGAATATACGACGTTCATGCGGGATCCGGTCGTGCCGGTTCCTCGCCCCCTGCCTGCCTCGATCGGAGCACGAAGTTGTGGCTCGGCGTCCAGTCGCGGTTTCGATACGCCTTATGCAGCTCAAAGAACCTGGAAAACCGCTTCACGAGATCACGGACGCGGAATCCCCGCATGCCGATCTCCCAGAAGTGCTGTCCGCCGCAGTAGCGCGGGGAAACGCCGTCGGGCCTGTGGAACCAGTTGAAGACATCGATGATAAACGAAACGTCGATGTTCAGCACGCCGGGCATGGCGCGCAGATGGAAGTGACGTCCCGCCACCGGCAGGTAGATCAGCGCATATCCGCCCACCCGGGCGATCTCCTGCAGCGCGCGGTCCAGGTAAGGCACGGCAATATGCTCCAGCACATGCGATGCGATCACCGCATCGAACTGCTGTGTGGCGAACATGCCCAGGTCGTGTACGCTGCCGATGTGGTCGGGCCGGAAGGTGTCGTCGATGTCGACGGTCGTGATGCGGTATCCGCGGGCCGCGAGCACCTGTTTCTCCAGACCCTGTCCGGGACCGACGATCAGCACGTTGCGCACATCGCCGCAGGAAACCAGATCGTTGTATTGATAGTAGGTGTTGACGAAGTTCGACAGGTTCAGCTGTCTCGCCCAGGCCTCGCGGTCGATGGGCATGACTGCAGGCGCGGGGGCCTGCATGGGATCGTTTGCCCGCTCCCGGCGCATGGACGGCTAGCGCCCGTGCCCGGCGCGAGCGCCGGCAATGCGCTTGAACACCTGCCGGGCCCGGTCTCCGAGCAACAGCAGGGACAGCCATTTCGCGGCCGCGGGCCCGGCGATCCCCGGCCCGTAGCGCAGGGCGCGCGCGTACGCCCCGGCGGAGACGGCGCGCAGATAGGGCGCCAGCGCCTCGGCGATACGCAGGTACACGGTGGCGAGGTGGAGCCTGATCTCCTCGTTCGCCTCGACCTCCGGATGCAGCTCCCGATAGCGCAGCCGTATCCACTCCACCATGTCGAGCACCGCCCCACCGCTCCCGATCCGGCCCAGCGCCCGCGGATTGTTGATCGCCAGCCACACCCGCGGCCATTCGGCGGCAACGGCTTCGCCTGCCAGGGCGAATTCCAGGTTGGCAGAGAGGATCTCGCCGACGCGGCGGATGTTTTCCACGCGGTAGTTCGCCGACACCGACTGCGCATGTACACGGTAGTCCACCAGCGCCTGCGGCAGGTTTCGCACCGGACAGGCCCGTGCCACCCTGGAGCACAGCTCGAAATCCAGGCTGGTCGGAAAGCGCTCGTTGTATCCGCCCATTTCCTGCCAAACGATGGCACGGCGAAACATGATCGTCGAATGGTTGAAAGGGCTGTCGAACATGAGCTGCCAACGGATGCCCGATTGCGACTGCGCCTTGTGCCATCCGCCCGCCCGCATCGGCGCCCCGGCGTCGTCGATGAATCGCACCTGGGCTCCCACCATGGCGATCTCCCGGTTGCGGTCCATGAACTCGACCTGGCAGCCGAGCCGCGACCGATGGGATATGTCGTCCGCATCCTGACGCGCGACGAGCTCCCCGCGGGCCTCCCTCAGCCCTTTGTTCGCCGCCCTGGGAATACCGATGTTGGCGCCGCACTCGGTCAGGCGTATGCGCGCATCGCGATAAGAGCGGATGATCTGGCGCGTGTCGTCGGTGGAACCGTCGTCGACGATCAACAGCTCGAAATCCCCATAGCTCTGACCCAACACCGACTCGATGGCCGGGCGCAGGTGGCGGGCGCCGTTGTGCACGGTGATCAGCACCGTCACGCGGGGATTGCGCCCGTCCTGGTCCGGCTCGGCCACGCCTGTCATACCGATACGTTCTTGGAGTCCAGCCAAAGGCCCAGTGTCAGCAGCAGCCAGGCCTGCGCCGGCCGCTGCGTGCAGCGAGCCGGATGCAGGCCCGGAAGCAGCCGCCTCAGGCGGCTGCCACGCGCCATAACGCCACGCATGAGCGCCTGGACGTCGGGCATCTTCAACCAGGAATCGTATGGTGCGCCGAATCCCTGCTTGGCGCGACCGTGCAGCTCTCTCGGCCAGTACCGGCTGCATGCCTCGCGCAGCACGATCTTGGTTCTGTCACCCTCGACCTTCAATGCCGCCGGCAACGAAAGCGCAAACTCGGCCAGGTCCCGGTCGAGGAAGGGTGCCCGCGTCTCCAGGCCATGCGCCATGGCAGCGCGGTCGACCTTGGTGAGGATGTCCCCCGGCAGATAACAGGTCAGATCGAAATAGAAACCTTCGTTGAGCCCGCGCGTCGCGGCCGGCGCGCGGTAATAGGCACCGGGCATGTAGGCGGCGGGTGCGGGCGCGGGATGCCTCCACAGGCGCGCGCGTTCCGCCGGCCTGAAATAGATTTGCCCCATTACCGCCCGCGTCCACATGTCCGGCCAGCGCGTGGACAGCCCCAGCGCCCCGGAGTACCAGTGCAGGCGCCGGGATCCCCTCAGGATCAGCCTGCTGGCGCTTCTGAGTATCAGCCACTGCACCCATGCCCGCGGCATCGTCTCCGACATGGCGAGCGGGATGTACCAGCCGTATCCGCCGAAGAGCTCGTCACCGCCGTCGCCGGAAAGCACGACCTTGACATGCTGCCGGGCGAAGCCTGCGATGAGATAGGTGGGGATGTGGGATGAGTCCCCGAACGGCTCGTCGAACACCTCGGCCATGGTGCGCAGCAGACTGGGCACGGGCGGCATCTCCATGTCGATCTGGTGGTGCTCGGTATGATATTGGCGCGCCACCGCCTCCGCGTACGGCAGCTCGTTGATGAGGCTGCCGAAGCCGGCGGAAAACGTCCGGATCGGATGCGCGGAATGCTTCTGCATCAGGGCGACGATCGTGCTGGAGTCGAGCCCGCCGCTCAGGAAAGCGCCCACCGGCACATCGGCCACCATCTGCCTGCGCACCGCCCGCCCCAGGAGCTCACGCAGCCGCTCGGCGGCGTCGCACATACCGATCGCGCGTGTATCGAGGTTCGGCTGCCAGTAACGCGTGAGGCGCACTCCCCCGTCAGCCCATTCCATGCAATGGCCCGGCGGAACCACGCCGACGTTGGCGTAAATGGCTCGATCCGGCGGCACGTATCCGAGCGCCAGAAAAGCGTCGACCGCCTCGAGGTCGAGCCGCGCATCCAGCAGACCGGAGGCAATGAGCGCCTTGATTTCCGATGCCATCAGCAGGCAGCCGTCGGGCAACGACGCGTAGTACAGGGGCTTCTCGCCGAACAGATCCCGCGCCGCGAACAGACGCCGTTCCCTCGCGTCCCAGATCGCGAACGCGAACATGCCGCGGAAGCGATCCACGCACGATGGACCCCAGTGCGCGTAGGCGACCAGGATGACTTCAGTATCCGAATGGGAGGTGAAGGAACGGCCGGCGTCCATGAGCTCCTGCCTCAGCTCCCGATAGTTGTAGATCTCCCCGTTGAAGACGATCCAGTAGCGTTCGCCGTACGGCATCGGCTGCGCGCCACCTGCGAGGTCGATGATGCTCAGCCGCGCATGCCCCAGGTGACACTGCGCCAGCCGTTGTGTGGCATGCGCATCGGGACCGCGGTGAGCCAGCGCCGCCGTCATTCGTGTGATCGCCCGCGCGTCGCCGTCTGGACGGCCGCAAACGATTGCGCTGATGCCGCACATGGCTAGACCGGAAATCTCACCAGCCGGGCGAGGCGCACGGCCCGGGAGGCGCAGACGGCTGCACTCATCCACGGACCCCCTTGCGCCGGTAGCGGGTTACCTTGGCCTGCAGGTACATCCGCCGCAGCCAGTCCACCGCGCCGGGACCGGCCATCCCGAAGCTCACGATCGCCCACCCCTGCATCGAAGCGGGTCTGGAAGCGAGGTAGCGCAGCCCCCAACGCAGGCCCTGCAGCCGCCGCCCGGAGGCGAAGCAGTCGATGGCGCGTGCCTTGATCTGATGCAGCCGGCTGTCGCGTTCGCCGCCCGCATAGTGGGAGCGCAGCTCCTCGGCGGAAAATGCCGGCCGTACCGACAGATCCACCACCACGCCCAGCTCGGCACAGGTCGCGAGCCCGTCCGGTTTCCACTTGCCCTTCTCGATGGCGTGATCGTAATGCAGTGCCGGTTCGTACACGCACCAGAACTCCTCCTCGAGCGCATCGCTCATCGGCGTTCCGACGTGCTCGAACTCCCAGGGACTGAAGGCCGGTATCAGGATCTCGCGCAGCGTCTCGATCCTCCACACGGCGATCTGGGTCGACACTCTATAAGGTGAGCCCCGCGCTACGATGCCGACTTCCGGCAGCCCCGGCACCGCGCGCGCCGGCGGCGGAGTCGGAGCGGGCAATGGCGCCAGATGCAGACAACCGACGCCCCTGGACACCGCAAGGCCGACCAGTCTCTCGACACGCGCGGAATCGACGTTGCGCTGCAGGAGAAAGTCATCGAGCAGGAGCAGGACGTGATCACCGCTCAGCCGATTCAGCATCTCGAGCAGGCCGGCACCCCAACCGCGGTCCTCGCCGATGTTCAGCGTGGTGACACCACGATGCGTGAAGCGCAGGGAATTGGTGCCCAGGTAGACCGGATAGGGACAGTCCGGCCAGCGGCCGAAAAAGGCGGCGAAGAATGCGGGCCACACGTCGGCATAGGGGTCGCACGACACCACCAGCACAGGCAATCGCGTCGTGTCCGGATTCGTCACGTTTCGGCCTTGGCGATCAGCCAGTTCTGGAGCTGGAAATTCTCAAGCTCCTGGGCGTAGTGCGGGACATGCCTGATGCCGTGCGCCGTCAGCTTGTAGAATCGGTAGTGGGGATTCGAAGCCAGCACGTGGCGCCAGATGTCGCCCAGGAATACCCTGGCGTCGATGTAGCTGCCGCCGTATTCGAACTGCACGATGCCGATGCGTCCCGCGCGAAGCATCTGGCTCATCCCCCGCAGCACCTCCAGCTCGTTGCCCTCGACGTCGACCTTGATGAAATCGACGGCGTCCACGCCGCGGCGCGCGCAATACGCGTCCACACAATCGACGGTGACCGTTTCCTCCGGTTCCCACGCCTCCAGGCCAAGGTATTCCAACCCCTCGCGGCGATACAGGGAGCTCAATGCGCTGACGCCGGAGGTCCGGTACAGGATGCGCTCGCCCGGCTCGGCACCCATTGCGCTGTGGTTGCAGACGACGCGTCCGGGCAGCCCGCGTCCGGTCAGCTGCGCGTAGGTCGACGCGCTGGGCTCGAAGCAATGCAGCTCGATGTCCGGACTCACCTGCAGCGCCAGCGCGGCCCAGTCTCCGACGTTCGCCCCAACATCGAACACCACCTTGCAGTGCGGAAGATAGCGCCGCATGCAGTCCAGCTCGCCGTTGCCGGTGATGTCGCTGTTGTTGTCGCCGTTGTACCGGTCCACGTCGCGCCTGCAGGCCCGGTACAGCGTTTTGGTCGGGGGGATGAGCCGCGAGAGAGCGCCCTCGATATCGCACGACGCGCGCTCACGGGGCGCTCCGATCGCCGGCATCGTTCCGTGCCAGCAGCCGCCGGTTCGGCTCAGCGGTTCTTGCGAAACAGGAACAGGCCACAACCGTACTCGCATGCGCGCGCCGCCTTCGAAGGAGGCATCGCGCACAATCCCCTTGCCCGTATCGTCGATGAGCGAAAACTCCGCAAGCTCCAGCTTCGGGAACGCCCTGGTGATGGTTTCCGGATCGAATATCCTGTGTGCGTCGAAGCACAGGCGTTCCCGGCCCACGGGCGTCCCGAGGAGCAGATGCCCACCGGGTGCCAGCACCCGGCTGAGCTCCGCCGCGGCGCGCAGGTGGCCGTCCGGGTCGACCGGATCTCCGTAGCGACCGAGACCGATGTGCTCGATCACATGCAGGCTGCTCAGGCTGGCGATGGAATCGGATTCGAACGGCATGTCTACGATGGACCCGTGCCGGAACTCGAAATCAGGGATGAGCGCCGGCAGCGGGCGTATGTCCACGTACCGCACCATGCAGAACGGAAGGACGTGCGCCACGAAGCCATCGATGCGCGACCCCACATCGACATGCTCTCTGACGCGGGCGGCGTGGAGGAATCGCGCAGCCCACAGGTCCTGGAAGAAATAATGCCCTTCGGCCTCGCCCGCCGCGGCATAGCGGTCATGGGAGCGGTACCACACGTCGCGCCATGTGAAGCGGAGGCTCGGATGGGTGTTTGCGTGCGTGTACCGGCGCAGATTGCGCGCGAAATGGGGGATCCCGCGCAGCCGCCTCAGGAACACCAGGGGATTGAAGAACCAGTCGGAGAACCACAGGAACGGCCCCCTGAGCGCTCGCCGGATCCTTTTCCCGATCGGCACTGTCAGACCCCCGCCTGCCGCGGCCGCTCGAACACGTAGCTCACGTATCCGAAGTCGCGCCTGCGCTCACGGACCCAACGCTCGACGTCGGCACGCTGCACAGGCCGCGATTGCTCGCCCGCGGTACGAGCGCGGTAGCCGTGTGACCAGAACCTTTCGAACACGTCCGCGAAATGCGGATTCACTCCGGCCGGGTGATGTTCCGTGAGGCAGATCTCCAGCAGCCACACCGGGCCGGGCACGGCAGCGAGCATGGCCGTCGCGCCTTCCAGGACCTGGTATTCCGCCCCTTCAACGTCCATTTTGATCAGCAGCCGCTTGCCGTCGAAACGGCCGCCGAGGAGCGTATCGAGCGTCGAGGTCGCCACCGCCCTGCGCAGCACGCCCGAGGTACCGGCCCACCGATCGATCATCGAGGCCCCGGTGCCTCCGCCGTAGAGCTCGACGATATCGGCTCTGCCGGACAGGCCGAGCGGAAACACTTCCACGTCGGTATAACCGTTGGCCAGCAGGTTGCGGTAGAGGACGTCCAGATTCTGCTGCAGCGGCTCGACTGCGACCACGTGCTTGTCGTGCGCCCGCGCAAGACAGACGAAATAGCCGATGTTGGCACCCACATCGACGAATACGTCGACCTCGCCCAGATAGCCCAGAATGGTCTGCGTCTCGTCCGGCTCGTAGGTGCCGCTCTGAACCGCCGCATTGCCCTCGATGCGGAACCCGAAGCAGGTCTCCTGCATCGCATGCCGGCGCATCTCGCGCGAGATGCGGTACGAATGCCAGACTCCGCAAGCTCCGGATAGCGCCGCGACATGAGCTTCTTGATGGCATTCAGCACGCGGTCACCAGTGTCTGTGTTCGCACCGATGCCCCCGTCAGCCATGGCGTCGGGCGGCACGCGGCAACCTCGGTATTTGGAGCAGAGTCTGCCGCACCGCGGGTGCAAGCCCTGCCGCTGCGACGGTGGCGAGCAGCCACGCCGCCACGAGGAAAGGCACCGTGTTGCTCCAGGACACGACGCTCGGCGCGATCAGCAGCGCCGCGCCCGTGGCCGCGAGCACGCCCAGTGCCGGAATCAGGACATCGTGCACGTACCATTGTCGCATCTCGCCGATCAGCAGGCGGGTGTGCATGATGGGGATCAACAGACAGACGTAGGTGATGTTGATGGCCATCCACAGGAGCGCTGCACCCACCGCTCCGAACCGGCTGACCACCAGCAACATGGAGGGAACCAGCACGACGGCGAGTGCCGTGTTGACGTACAGGACCAGCTGGGGCCAACCGGCCGCACACTGGAGGTACACCGCGACGCTGGCCAGTCCGTTCAAGGTGGTGCCGACGACCAGAATGGACACGATCAGGTGTGCGTTGTCGGCGATGGATGGGCTGCCCGTCCACAGCGCAATGATGTCCCTGGAGAACAGGGCTCCGATCATGCACAGCGGAAGCAGCACCACCGACATCAGCTGACTGGCTCTGTGGTATGTCGACGCCAGTGTGGCGCGGTCCCCTGTCTCGTACAGTTGCGCGAACCTGGGAAACATCGCGGTATTCACCGGCAGGATGATGCTCCACAGAAAGGATGCAACCGTTGCCGCCAGGGCATAGTAGCCGAAGGATTCCAACGACAACGTCCTGCTGAGAATGATCTTGTCGGTCTGTGTCAGCAGCACACCGACGATGGCGTTGGCCGCCACGGCGCCGGTGAAGCCGCGCGTCCTCCGCAGCACCGCGGAGCGGAAGCGCGCACGCCCCGCGCCCGGCGGGACCGCTGCCCACAGATATCGCATGCACACGAACGTGCCGATGGCGGCGGCGACGACCTGCCAGCCGAAGAAAGCGTCGATCGTCGGCGACACCAGCCACAGGAGCAGCACCGCGCCCACCGATTTGAGCGTCGCCGTGCCGGCCATAATCGCGTTCATCGCCACCTGCCGCTGCAGTCCGGTCAATCCGCCCTGATAAAACGCGATTGGGAACTGCAGGGCGATCACCACCCCCATGAGCACGATGGCGCGCTGCAGCTCCGCCGGTGGGATGCCTTTGGCCTCGAGCCAGCCCCGGGCAATCGCAGGAGCGAGCGCCACCAGCGAGAGTCCCGCCACCAGCGATATGCCCCAGTAGACGGTTTCCAGCGTCCGGATCACCTCGCGCTGCTCGCCCGCCGTTCCCTCCCGTGCCGAAAGGCGTGCCAGCTCGCGATTGACGGTGGTACCCAGTCCCAGGTCGAGAATTCCGAACAACGCCTGCAGGCTCGTGAAGAAACCGATCAGGCCATAAGCCTCGATGCCGAGCAGCTTCAGGTACACCGGTATCACGGCGACGCCCAGCAGCATGCTCCAGCCACGGCCGATCAGGTTGGCCAGCATGTTTCTGCGCACCACCACGATCGATCACTCCGTCCATCCGCGGACATGCCACCCGGGTGCGTGATGCGCCGGTCCGCAAGCGCCTCGATAACGACTCAATCGATGTACTCCCGAAACCAAAGCTCGAGGAACAGGAACGCCCACAGGCGATTGCTCCAGTCGCGACGACCGCCCACGTGCTCATCGATCATGCGGCGGAGGAAGGCGGTCCGGAACAGTCCCCGGCGGCGCGCAGTATCGTCGAGCAGCACCTGCCGCAACAGCCCCGACGACTCGCCGCGGAACCATTGCGCCAGCGGGATCCCGAATCCGGACTTCGGCTTGCGCAGGACCTCGCGTGGAAGCAGCCGGCGCGCCACGTCCTTGAGGATGCTCTTCGACTCCTCACCGTCGACCTTCCAGCCGCTCGGGATCGAAGCCGAGAATTCCACCAGCTCGTGATCCAGCAGCGGCGAGCGCACCTCCAGGCTGTTCGCCATGGATGCGATATCGACCTTGACCATCAGGCAATCCGGCAGATAGGTTGCCTGGTCGCAGCGCATCATCCAGCCCAGCGCGTCCATGCTCTCGTCCCACGCCAGACCCCATCCCCGGCCCCCGTGCAGCTCTCCCGCCAGCGAGCCGAACCTCTCCGTATAACACGCCTTCTTCTCCCGCTCCTTCAGCAGCGTCATTTGCAGATGGTAGCGAACCGGTAGCGTCGACCCGGCCATCTCCAGGGCGCGCTCCAGGCGCGCACCCAGGTTGGTGTAGGGCAGCCCTGCTCAGCACGGCGCGCAGCGCCGCCGTGAAGGCGCGACGCAGGCGCAAAGGAAGGCGGTCAAAAAACGCCCAGCGCAATGTCTGCCGGTACCGCACGTAGCCGCCGAAGCTCTCGTCTCCCCCATCGCCGCTCAAGGCGACCGTTACGTGCTCGCGCGCCAGCTTGGTCACGTAGTAGGTGGGGATGGCGGAGGAGTCCGCGAACGGCTCGCCATAATGGCGCACCAGCGACGGCAGCACCTCCATGACCGAGGGTTTCACCACGAGCTCGGCGTGATCGGTTCCGTAGCGCTGCGCGACCAACCGCGCATACGGGAGCTCGTCGTGGGTCCGCTCGTCGAAGCCGATGGAAAAGGTCTTCACCGCCTGCGTGGCCTGGCCGGCCATGAGTGCGACAATGAGGCCGGAATCGATGCCTCCGCTGAGCAGCGCACCGAGTGGCACATCGGCCGACATCCGGATGCGAACCGCCTCCTGCAGACGCCGGTGCAGCTCGGCTGCCGCCTCTTCGCGCGTGGACGCGCGCACGAGAGGCATCGGTGGACTCCAGTACCTCGCGACGGTGCAGGAACCGTCGGTGCGGCACACCAGCTGCTCACCGGCACCCAGCTTGCGAATGTCTGCAAACGCCGTCGTCGGACTCGGCACGTACTGGTAGGTGAGATAACTGTCGAGCGCCGCATAGTCGGGGGAGCGGCCGACCGCCGGATCCGACAACAGTGCCGGAATCTCCGAGCCGAATACGAAGAAGGAAGGCGTCCGGCTGTAGTAGAACGGCTTCTTGCCGAGGCGATCCCTGGCAGCGTACAACAGGCGCTCTTTCGCATCCCAAACGGCGAACGCGAACATTCCCCGGAGATGGCGCACGCAATCGCTCCCGTGCTCCTCGTACAGATGGACAATCACCTCCGTGTCCGTGTCGGTACGAAAGGCGTGCCCGCGCTCCCTCAACCGCTGCCGGATTTCCCGGAAGTTGTAGATCTCACCGTTGAAGACGACCCAGACCGTCCCGTCCTCGTTGGACAGCGGTGCGACTGCCTGATCGCTGAGGTCGATAATCGCCAGACGTCGCTGCCCGAGGCCGACGTGGGGTCCGATGTGAATTCCCTCCGCATCGGGACCACGGTGAACGAGCGTGCCGCACATCCTGTGAATCAGCTCGCGCGGTACCGCGCGATCCGCGAATTCGACCTTGCCGGCAATGCCACACATTCAGCGCCTTCCCGCCCCCAAGATATGCGGGCTAGGCCACCGGCGGGCGAAGTGCGCCGAGCACGAGCGCCAGTACGATGCCGATTGCCAGCCCGCCCAATCCCGCCAATGTGACCATGGCCAGTCTCCCGGATGGCACCGGTTTCTCGGAAACGTACACATCGCCAAACACACCGGTCGGATAGGTTCTATGGGGATCGAGCTGCTCCTGGTACGTGATCCTGCTGTTGCGCAGCTCGTGCAGCTCCGTTTGTTCCTTTTCGCCCATGTAGGCGAGCAGCACTCCCTCGGAAAACTGTCCGTCTCCGACGTGCTTCGTCGCGACCGTTTCCATTTCGTGCAGCTGCCGATCCCGCGTCTCCAGCACCTTGATCTGCCGCTCGACCTCGGCAAGCTCCTGGCGCAGGCGCACCAACGTGGGCTGTGCCAGCTCGGAATGAATCGCGCTCAGCTGCCGCACCGTGCCCTGCAGCAGCTTCTGCACGTCCGCTCGTGAATAGGCTCGCGCGGCCACACTCACCAACCCGCTGTCCGCCAGCGCCCGAGCCGAAAAACTGCTGTGGTACAAACGTGCATTGGCATTGTCGTCCGCACTGCCGTTGGTCATGCCCTCGCTTCGCAGTACAGCCTGCTGAAACGGGATCTGCGACAGGCGCTGGACCACACGCTCTGGAGACTCGATCAAATCCGAAGCGCCGTCCACCTGATCGACCTGTCCGACGCGGCCTATCTCCACCACGACCGTTCCCTGCCACTGCGGTTCGATCGAGAAGGCATAGGCAAGCGCCGCGAATATCAGCGCCATGGTCGTCGCGATCACCAGCCATTTGCGGCGGGCGATCGCCGAAGCGAGCTCACGGAGTGTTACCTCGTCTTGCGCAGTCGCATTGTGCTGGTCCACGTCTTGTCCACTCTCGATTCATGAGACGAGCTGCTGCGGGCCTTTGATACGCAAGTCCAGCGTATGCGCTCGCGAGGAACGATTGGCTGCGGCCGCGCTACGGCAACCAACGGGCGCTCGAAAAGCGTGTTCTCAATTCACCCCGTAATAGCTCTTGTACCACTCCACGAAACGGCTTATGCCTGCCTCCACGCCCGTGGCGGGTTTGAAACC
>CAVSLM010000012.1:0-182752 GCA_963728895.1 uncultured Gammaproteobacteria bacterium | reverse complement strand
CGGCGATACGCAAGCGCCAGCGTCCCGGCGGCAGGCTGGAAAAGCGGAAGTTGCCGCCCTCGGGCAGCATGCGAACGTAGGGTGTATCCACTACATCGATGCGCGCGTACATGCTGCGGTTGATACGACAGAACACGTGCCAGGTACGGTCTCAACGAACTCCACCTCGGGTGCCGAGGCGGGGGGCGAATTCCTGGAGGCGGGGATGCGCAGTTCGAACGGACGCGCGGTCGACAGGGAGAATACCCCTGCACCACCCCGTCTTCGTTCACGAAGCGCACTTTGTCTCCGCGCTGCACCGTGAGGAACATGGGGTCGCATGCTTTCCGCGGATAACCACCTGGTACGCGTCCGGACTGCGCTGTGGCAGGCGCTGGTGGTCCAGCGGCAGCGCCGCTACGCTTACCCGCCGGCCGGTGCGGCGCCGGCGGGGTTTCGACGGTCCCTTGCTCTCGAGGTCGATGCGCCCTACGATTTCCGCGCTCCAGGCGCATATGGCCAGGCCGAGCAGCGCCGCTGTCAGCAGGGCTGCGTGGCAATGCGCGACGCGGCTGGATATCGAAGGGCTTCGGGCATCGGGTTAGGCTCATCGCCTGGTGCAGGATGGGCAGGGTTTGGCTGTAGCGGCGTCGGATGGTCACGGTTGAGCCGCCAACAGAGGAGGTGCCTATGCACGAGGATGGCCTGGAGCGCCTGCGCAGGTCTTTGGCACAGTTCGCCGCAGCGCGGGACTGGGACCAGTTCCACTCCCCCAAGAATCTGGCAATGGCCCTGATCGCCGAAGCCGCCGAGCTGGTCGAGCATTTTCAATGGCTCACCGAGGAGCAGAGTCGCACGCTGGCCGAGGAGCGCCGGCGCGCCGTGAGCATGGAGCTGGCGGATATCCTTATCTATCTGGTGCGGGTCGCGGACAAGCTGGGCGTCGACCTGATCGCCTCGGCCGAAGCCAAGATGGTCATCAATGAACACCGCTATCCTGTGCACAAGGTGCGGGGCGATGTGCGTCGTGCCCAAGAGTACGATCCCTGAGGGCGGTTCGTGGAGCACTCAACATGGGAGGTGCGATCCGCTATCGCAGCCCGCATATTCACCGGAGCCGTGCATGACAGATCCCATACCCGCAGCTTGGCTGGAGGCGTTGTTGCAGGCCGGTTCGATGGGCTGCTGGTCATCGACGGCACCGGCCGCATCGCTGGCTCAATGAGACCTTGTGCCGACTCCTCGAGGTGACGTCGCAGGAGTTGTGCGGACGCACGGCGGCGGAGCTGCCCCGGGCCGACCTGCGCGCCCTGTTTTCCGCCGCTGATCCGATTCGCGTCGTTTCCGCTGCCGGGACCGAGCGTTGGCTGCAGGTGCATCGCGTTCCCTTGCAGCTGGAGCCCGAGGGGACACTGTACGCGCACGACGATCTCGAGGTATCGATGACGCGCCGCCGGGCGCGCAGTGCTCCAGCCGCAATCGGGCCGAGGAAGAGATCGGTGTCGATCCGCTCACGCGCCTGGCCACCCGGTCGGCATTGATCCCCGACCTCCAGGCGCAGGTGGCGCGCAGCCGCCGCTATCAGCGACCGCTGTCGGTTGTGGTCATGGGGCTGGTCTGGCGCCAGCCGGTGGTGGACCGCGACACGCTGCTGATGGCGCTCGGACAGACGCTCAACGATCAGCTGCGCTGGGTGGACCTCAGCGCCCGCACCGATGCCGATGAGTTCACGCTGGCGCTGCCGGAGACCGTCGCCGAGGATGCCATTGCGCTGACGCGCAAGCTCGATTCGGCCCTGTCCCAGCTGGCCGCTGGCGAGGACGGTGCACCCATCGCCGCCTGCTATGGCATCGCCGAGTGGCGCAAGGGTGACGATGCCGCCGCGTTGCTGGCCCGGGCCTGCGCTGCCATGGCCGAAGCGAGAGGCGAGCGCGACTCCTACCGCTACCACGCCTGAGCGTGGGAGGACCCGGAGTCTCACCAGCATCCCGGGAGCTGGCGGAATTCGCAGCCAGGGCGAACGAGAATCCGCCAGAACCGGGACAGGCCGGCGGGATGAAGCGTGTGTCATCGTTCGGTGAGAAGCATGCCAGATCTTCCCTGCGATCCATTCACTTTCCGGCGAGCCGCTGGCCGGCAGGTAAGATTTCGGACGGGAGCAGCACGGGTCTTGCCGTGCCGGAGCGGCGCGCAGTTTTGCAAGGGGTGTAGCGTCGAACGCGGATGAATTCCCCCCCCGACATCGTCTCATTCGAGCGTGCCGACCTCGAGCGCACCAAGCGCCGTTTCCAGGCGCTCAACCGCGAGCGGCTGTTGCGCGTGCAGGAATCGCTGAAGCCCAGGCAGCGCATCTTCCTGGAGCTGCTGCCCCTGCTGTTTCACATCAACCATCCCCTGCTGCCCGGATTCGAGTCCAAGAAGACCCCGGCCGGCGTCGCCGACTACATGCCCAGTCTGAAGAACATCGAGTCGGTACAGCGACTCGCGCGCAGCTTCGTCTATCGCCGCCGCGCCCTGCGCCAGCTGAACATCCATTCCCTCTTTCTCATGGGCAGCAGCGGCACCATCGCCTACTCGGAGCACAGCGACTTCGACATCTGGGTGTGCCATCGTGATGATCTGAACGATGCGCAGCGTGTGGCGCTGACCCGCAAGGCCAGCGCCATCGGCGAGTGGGCGGCGACGCTGGGTCTGGAGGTGCATTTCTTCGTAATGGATGCCGACGCCTTCCGGCGTGGCGAGCACGGCGCGCTTTCGAGCGACAGCAGTGGAGGAACGCAGCATCACCTGCTGCTCGAGGAGTTCTATCGCACCAGCATAGTGCTTGCCGGGCGTTATCCGATCTGGTGGCTGGTGCCGCCCGGCGCCGAGGCGCACTACGACGCTTATGTCGCCGATCTCTGCCTGCGTCGGTTCGTCCGGGAAAACGACTACCTGGACTTCGGCGGACTCACGCACGTTCCGGCGGGCGAGTTCTTCGCTGCGGCGCTCTGGCAGCTCTACAAGGCCATCGACTCGCCCTACAAGTCGGCGCTGAAGATCCTGCTCATGGAAGCCTACGCCAGCGAGTATCCGCACGTGGATCTGCTTTGCCACCGCTTCAAACAGGCCGTGTATGCAGGTGAGACGGATCTCGACCGGCTCGATCCCTACGTGCTGATGTCGACCAAGGTGGAGGAATACCTGCTCGGGCGCGGCGAGGTCGAGCGCCTGGAGCTGGCGCGCCGCTGTTTCTATTTCAAGGTCGGCGAGCGGTTGAGCGCCCCGCAGCGCGGCGCACCGCCCAGCCGTCGCCGCCAGCTGATGCAGGCGCTGTCGGAGCGCTGGGGCTGGGATCAGACCGCCTTGCTGGGGCTGGACTCCCGTGCCAAATGGAAGATCCACCGGGTGATCGAAGAACGGCGCGTGCTGGTGGACGAGCTGACGCGCAGCTACCGCATGCTCTCGGCGTTCGCGCGCAACCATGCCCACGACACGCCCATCGATCCCCGCGATCTCAACCTGCTCGGGCGCAAGCTCTATGCATCCTTTGAGCGCAAAGCCGGAAAGATCGACACCATCAATCCCGGCATCTCCACCGATCTGGTGGAGAGCCACCTTTCTGTGCACAACCTGGCAGAGGGCGAGCAGGAAGGATGGCTGCTGTTTCGCGGCGAGGTGAACGAGGCGGCAGCGGGTTCGGAAACCCCGCTGAAGCGCGCCCGCGGGCTGATCGAGCTCATCGCCTGGTGTCACTTCAACGGACTGATCGGCGCCAACACGGTGATCACGCTCTATGCCCATGACGGTGGCGTCACCTACACGGAGCTGCGTTCACTCGTGGAGACGCTGCAGACGCTGTTCCCCGACGCGCGTCTGCCCGACAGCGGCATGGAGGCGCTGTTGCGTCCACCGGCGGTGCTGTCGGCGGCGCTGTTCGTCAATCTGGGTATCGACCCGATGTCGACGCTGACGCGCCAGGGCATGCAGCTCACCAGCAACCGCACGGATGCGCTTAGCTACGGCGGACAATGGGAAAACCTTGCTCTTACCTTCGACCAGATTCTGGTCAACAGCTGGCAGGAGATCCTCACGTTCCGTTACAGCGGCGAGGACGCGCTACTGGAGTGCCTCTGCGAGTACCTGGCGTGGGCGCCGATTTCGCAAGGCATGAACCTGCCGGCGATCCGTACTTTCAGCTTCTCCTCGGTGCGCAGCATCGGCGTCGCGCACCGGGTCGAGGAGCTGTTCCAGGACGTGGCGCATTGCTTTCACGCGCGGCCCTGGCAGCGCAACGCCCGCTACGTGCTGCGGATCGCGCACAACTACTATGTCCTGCAGCCGGAAAATGATGTCCCGCGCCACAAGAAGTGCGATTCGTTGCCGGCGCTGATTCGCCACCTCGGCGCACCGCAGCCCGAATTCAGTCCCATCTGCACCGATCGCTACGGCCTCGCCGCTACACCATTGCCGGCCATATTCGGCGCCAATCTGCCGGGAGCGGTGCAGCTGTTCTACGTGGTGGCGGGCCGGATGGCCGACGTGTACGTGATCGACGAACGCGGTTCGCTGTTTCATCAGAGCGTACCCTTCTACAGCCACGACGCGCTGCTCACGCCCTATCAGCGTTTTCTCGATGCGGTCGTGCGGCGCCGCGACGCGCTGGACAAGAGTGGCGAGCCGGCGTCAGCAACGGAGTGCTGGCAGGTGATCGATCTGGTGGGAACGCAGAAACTGGAGCGCCGCATCGCCGATTCCGAACATGCCACGCGCGGCTATTTCGACGTGCAAGTGATCGGGCATATGGACGAGGCCGGGCGCAGCGTGTACACCATGTACTGCGATGGGCAGGAATTCTCCTGGCTGGAGTTCGCGGACGGCGTGTTCCAGGAGGTGGTGCGACACGTGCTGGGGCGCCGCGCAGGCGGCGAGCGCTATCCGATCTACATCACCGACATCGACATTTCGCGCACCGAGACCGGCATCGAAACCGCCGGCGCCCTGCAGACCATTCATTATCTGCAATTCAAGAAGCGCGTGGAGGACCGGCTCAATGAGGTCCTGCAGTCGATGTGACTGGCGGAGCTACTCGGCGGCGCGCACGTCGGTCAAAATGTCCCGCAAATCCCGCTCCCAATGCCGGAACACGCCATCCAGTTGCGGCTCATGGAACAGCTTGGAGAGTTGCGCGGGGTTCGCGGCGACCACCAGCGTTTCCCCGTTTTCGGCGAATATGGCCACCGGCAGGGGCAGATAGGGCGCGAGCTGCGGATGCTCATGCACCAGCCGGGCAATCTCCTGCGCCTCGCCATAAAACACCACGCGATACAGGTCGGTCTCGAAGCCGAAGGTCGTGAGCCCGGCATCGACGTGCTGCACCCGCGACACCGTATAGCCGTGCGCAGTGATGGCCTGCTGCAGCGTTGCCATGGCTTCGGGAAACGCCTGGCGCGAGCGTGCCATAAGCAGATCCTCGGCAAGCGCGGCGGTGGCGCAGAGCAGCAGCGCAGCGCCCAGCGCGAACCGGCTGCCGATGCACCGCGGCACCTTCAAAGCGTGGCCTCCTCGATGATCGCCTGATAGGCCTCGTGCATCTGCCGGCAGGCCTCGTTCAGCTCGGAGTTGTTGAACAGCGCACTGAGTCCGCGCGGATCGACGGACATCACCAGCACTTTCCCGTCCTGCTCGAGAACTGTGATGCGACAGGGAAGAAACAGGCCCACACGCGGGTCGATGGCCATGGCCTCGTACAGGAACTGGAAGTTGCAGAAGTAGACCATGATCTGATGGCGCTCCTCCTGGCCCGGCGGCATCAGTCCCTGCTCCAGGAACTGCTCGCGGATCAGGCGGAAGTTGTGTCCTTCCACGGCGCGCTTGACGCGCGTCACCGTCTCGTGCAGGTCGTAGGGAGACTCGCTGACGAGCACCGGCCCCGCCGTTTCCAGCAGTTTCGAAGACGGACCGGGCGGCTCCCGCTCGAAGGAGCGGATGTAGCTCACCAGATCGTCAAGATCGGCGTCGCTCAGCCCGTGATCGGCGAAGGACACCATGGGAGTGCCGCGCCGGCCGTGGACCAGGGTGGTCTTGATCAGTGCATCGTCGGCCGCGGCAAGGAAGCCGGGATTTTGCAGGGCAGGCGCGATGATGGGCAGGTCACGCGGGCGCGAGAAGGTCACGCCGGTTCCCCTGCCGCCTTCGCCGTGCTCGCCGTGGCAGTGCGCGCAATGCTCGGCGAAAAGCGCCGCACCGTGGCGGCTGTCGCCGGGATGCGGTTGCGAGACTTTGACTTTGGGGGTACGGGAGCCGGCGAACCCGCGCACGTAAGCGACAATGGCTTCGACTTCCCGAGCGCTGAGGGACGTGAAGGCGGGCATGACGCGTCCCGGTCGGCCCAGGCGGATGGTGGTCGCAAGATAACGCGGCGTCGCTACCGCAAGGAAGTCCGGCAACGCCAGGGGTACACCCACGCCACCGTGACCGGTCTCGCCGTGGCAGGCGGCGCAATGGCGTTCGTAGAGGCGGGCGCCATCCGTGGTCGCGGTTGCAGGTGCGCCCGCGCTCCACAGCAGCGCGAGGGATGCACAAGCAAGCAGGCTGCGCCGGCCGGCGGGCGAGCGGGAAATCGAAAACATGGGGCGGCATGGTGCCAAACGCCCGGCAAGGCCGAGTTGACCCAAATCAAACCGGCTGGGCGCGTGGGCCGCTTCAGGTATCCTGCCCTCGCAGCACCTGCACCATCCAGGCTCGCAGATCCGCGATCTCCTCATGGCACAGGCCATGTGCCATCGCATACTCGTGCCAGGCGATGGGATAGCCCATGGGCGCCAGCGTGTCGCGGGCGAGGCGCGCGTACTGCACGGGGATGACACCATCCTGCGTGCCGTGTGCCATGAAGATCGGCAGTGCGGCATTCGTCGCGTGGCGCTCGGCGGCGACCGCGCTGCGCAATGGCAGATAGGTGGAGAGCGCGATGACGCCGGCGAGTCTCGCCGCAAAGCGCAGCCCCGCGTGCAACGCGACCGCTCCGCCCTGGGAGAACCCCGCCAGCAGGATGCGCTCGTAGGGGAGGCCGCGTTGCCGTTCCCGCTCGATCAACGCCCCCAGCGCCTGTGCAGCCTCGCGGATGCCGCCCTCGTCCTGGGGGGCGCCTGCGTCCAGCCCGAACAGGTCATACCAGGCACGCATCACGTAGCCGCCGTTCAGGGTTACCGGTCGGTGCGGCGCGTGGGGGAACACGAAGCGTACCGGAAGCTCGCCCGGCAGCGCGAGCTGTGGTGGAATCGGTTCAAAATCGTGACCGTCGGCACCGAGGCCATGCAACCAGATCACCGCCGCACGCGGTGGGTCCGGCGGTTCGACCTCGACACAGGGAAGCGGGGCGCTCATGTCCGGGCATTATGGCGCAGCCCGCGGGAAATTGCCCCGTCGCGCGCGAGTGTCGCGCGGACGGCGCGCAGTTATACTGCCACTTTCATCGCAACGGGAGCACGGTCATGAAACCGCGCTGGTCAAGAGTACTGCTCTGGATTGCACTCGTCGCGGGAGGCGCCGGTGCGCTCTGGGCATGTGGACAGAAGGGTGATCTCTATCTGCCGTCGCCCGGCCATCCCAAGCACAGCGACGCCGGGCGCTGAGTCGCGCGGCGGCGACCATGGACCAGTTCCAGTACCGCGATGGGCGTCTGTGCGCCGAGCAGGTTCCGCTCCAGACCATTGCCGAGCGCCACGGCACGCCCTGCTATGTCTATTCGCGTGCCACACTGGAACGACACTGGCTCGCCTTTGACGCGGCGCTTGCCGGACGGCCCCACCTGGTCTGCTATGCCGTCAAGGCCAATGCCAATCTCGCGGTGCTGCAGTTGCTGGCGCGTCTCGGCTCGGGGTTCGACATCGTATCCGCAGGCGAGCTGGCGCGGGTGCTGCGTGCCGGGGGCGATCCGCGCCGGGTGGTCTTTTCGGGCGTGGGCAAGCGCCGCGACGAGCTGGAACAGGCGCTGGAGGCCGGCATCCGCTGTTTCAACGTCGAGTCGCTGCCGGAGCTGGAGCGCCTGAACGAGGTGGCGGGCGCGCTGCACCGTCGCGCGCCCGTTGCGCTACGGGTGAACCCGGACATCGATCCGGGCACTCATCCCTACATCTCCACCGGTCTGCGCGAAAACAAGTTCGGCATCGACATCGAATCCGCGGCGGCAGTTTATGTCCACGCCGCGGCGCTGCCGCATCTGCACCTCGTCGGTGTGGACTGCCACATCGGCTCGCAGCTCACCGGCGTGGCGCCGTTCGTCGACGCCCTGCGGCGCGTGCTCGATCTGGTGGATCGTCTCTCGCAGCGGGGCATCGCGCTTGCCCATCTCGATCTGGGCGGCGGTCTCGGCATCCGCTATCGCGACGAGCTGCCGCCGCTGCCCGCCGACTATGCCGCAGCGCTGTTCGAGACCCTGGGTCCGCGCGACTACGAAATCCTCATCGAGCCGGGACGCGCCATCGTCGGCAACGCCGGCGTGCTGCTCACGCGGGTGGAGTACCTGAAGCACGGCGCGCACAAGAATTTTGCCGTGGTCGATGCCGCCATGAACGATCTGCTGCGACCGGCCCTGTACGACGCCTGGCAGGATATCGTGCCGGTGGTGCCGCGCGGCACCGGTGCCGAACTGCGTTACGATGTGGTCGGACCGGTGTGCGAAACCGGGGACTTTCTCGGCAGGGAACGTCATCTACAGCTCGAGGAGGGAGACCTGCTGGCGGTACGCTCGTCCGGCGCCTATGGGTTTTCGATGAGCTCCAACTACAACGCCCGGCCGCGTTCGCCCGAGGTGCTGGTGGATGGCGCCGAGGCTTATCTGGTGCGTCGGCGCGAAACCGTGGACGAGCTGATGGCGGGCGAGTCGCTGCTTCCCGATGCCGCCACGCACGCGCAGGGGTCCGGCTGACCGGCGTATGGAGCGCATCCCGGAACCGGAGCTCATGGACGATGCCGCGCAGGCGCTGGCGTATGCGAGCGCGGATTTCGAGGAGCCGCACAGCGCTTTCATCGCCCGGCTCGCCGAGCGCTTTCCCGGCCTTCCCGTCGCCGGACGCGCGGTGGATCTGGGCTGCGGTCCCGCGGACATCAGCATTCGCTTCGCGCGCGCCCTGCCCGAATGGCAGGTCGATGGCTGCGACGGTGCGCCACAGATGTTGCGCCTGGCAGAGGACGCGGTAAGGCGTGCCGGTGTGGCGGAGCGGGTGCGATTGATACGGATGCGACTGCCAAGCGAAGGGCTCGCGCGCGGGCGCTACGATGCCGTCATTTCCAACTCCCTGCTGCACCACCTGTCGGATCCGCAGGCGTTGTGGGGCAGCGTTCGCACCTGTGCCCGTCCGGGTGCGGCAGTGTTCATCATGGACCTGATGCGCCCGGCGAGCCGCGCCGACGCCGAGGCGCTGGTGCACCGCTATGCAGAAGGTGAACCGCCAGTGCTGCGCCGCGACTTCTTCAATTCGCTGCTCGCGGCCTATCGGATCGATGAGGTCGGCGCCCAATTGCGGGAGGCAGGCCTCGATCATCTGCAGGTGCAGGCGGTGAGCGACCGACATCTCATCGTGCACGGTGAAGCACCCTGAGCGCGGCGCCTCGGACTTTCCAAGCGGTCGCCGAGCCAGTACGCTTGCCCCTCATGCGGCTCTCCTTCACCAAGATGCAAGGCATCGGCAACGACTTCGTGGTGATCGACGGCATCGAGCGGCCGCAGTCGCTCAGCACGGCGCAGCTGCGCCGGCTCGCGGACCGGCGCTACGGTGTGGGGTGCGACCAGGTGCTGCTGGTGGAGACGGCGACGATGCCGGGTGCGCAGTTTCGCTACCGCATTTTCAATGCCGACGGCGGCGAGGTGGAGCAGTGCGGCAACGGCGCGCGCTGCCTGGCGCGCTACCTCCGCGAGCGCGGCTACAGCGACGGGGACGAGATCCGTGTGCAGACCGCGGCCGGAATCATCGCGCTGCGCCTGCACCCCGATGGCCAGGTCAGCGTGGACATGGGCGTGCCGATCCTGGAGCCGGATGCCATCCCGTTCCTCGCGCGACGACGCGCGGCGCGGTATCCGCTGCAGGTGGGCGAAGAGCAGCTCACCATCGCCGCGGTTTCCATGGGCAACCCGCATGCAGTGATGGTGGTGGAGGACATTGCACGCGCGCCCGTGGAGCGACTGGGGCCGCTCATCGAGGGTCACGAGCGCTTTCCGCGGCGCACCAACGTCGGCTTCATGCAGGTGCTGGACCGCGGGCATATCCGCCTGCGGGTGTACGAACGCGGCGCCGGCGAGACGCTCGCATGCGGCACCGGCGCCTGTGCCGCCGTGGTGGCGGGACGGCTGCAGGGCCTGCTGGAGGAGCGCGTAGCCGTGGACCTTCCCGGTGGACGGCTTGTGATAACCTGGGACGGCGAAGGGGGGGCGCTCATCATGACCGGCCCCGCCACCCATGTCTTCGAGGGACGAATCGAGCTATGAGCATACAGCGCAGTGCCGGCATGAGTCCGGAGACTGACGCGGAGGGGGGTGTGGAAAATTACCTGCTCCAGCATCCGGATTTCTTCGAGCGCCACCTCCCGCTGCTCGGTACACTGCGGCTACCGCATCCCAGCGGCGCGGCGGTGTCGCTGGTCGAGCGCCAGGTGAGCCTGCTGCGCGAACAAAACGCCCAGCTCAAGCAGAAGCTGGTGGACCTGGTCAACATCGCACGCGAGAACGACCGCTTGACCGAGCGCATGCATCGCTTGAGTCTCGCGCTGATGGAGGCCGGCACGCTGGATCAGATTCTGCAATCCGTCGAGGAAGCGCTGCGCAACGATTTCCAGGCCGACGTGGTCGTGCTGCGGCTGTTCGGGACCGTCCCCGAGGCTACCCGGCCGCGCGGCGAGGATCCGGCGTCGGAGCTGTTCCCTGATCTGCTGAAGTCGCGCCGGCCGCTGTGTGGCAGGCTCAAGTCCGAGCAGCTGGAGTATCTGTTCGCCGGTCGCGCGCGGGAGGTCGGCTCCGCGGCGGTGGTGGCGCTCGGACAGCGCTGCAGCTACGGCCTGCTCGCCCTCGGCAGCGAAGATCCCAAGCGCTTTCACTCCGGGCTGGGCAAGGTCTATCTGTCACACCTCGGCGAGCTGGTGAGCGCCGCACTGCGTTCCCACGTCGGCACCGGGGCGCTCTAGCCCATTCGCCGGTCGGTACAAGAGCATGGACGCGAGCGAGCTCGCCTGGATCGATGGCTTTCTCTCGCACCTGCTCAACGAGCGGCGCTGTTCGCCGCACACGCGCAGCGCTTACCGGCGCGACCTCCAGGGCTTCGCCACCTGGTGCGACGCCCAGGGCCTGAGGCGCTGGGAGCAGGTTGGTGCACGGCAGGTCCGCACCCTGGTCGCGGCGCGCCACCGTGCGGGGCTTGCCCCCCGCAGCCTGCAGCGCTTGTTGTCCGCGATCCGCTCCTTCTACAAGTACCTGCAGCGCGAGGGTCGGGTGCCCGTCAATCCCGCGCTGGACGCCGGTGCGCCGCGAGCCCCCCGTGAGCTGCCGCATACCCTCGACGCCGACCAGGTCGGCCGGCTGCTCGAGGGTCGGCCGGAGGGTGCGCGCGCGAGCCGCGACCTTGCCATCGTGGAGCTGCTCTACTCCTCGGGCCTGCGCCTCGCGGAGCTTGTGGCGCTCGACGTCGAGGACCTCGACCTGGACGATGCGACGGTGCGGGTAACCGGCAAGGGCCGCAAGATCCGGGTGGTGCCGGTCGGGCGCTACGCACTCGGCGCACTGCGGCACTGGCTCGGCCTGCGCGCGAGCTGGGCGGCGCCGGGTGAGCGCGCGATGTTCGTCGGCCGGCGGGGGCGGCGCATCGCGGCGCGCACCGTGCAGCGGCGACTGCATGTGCTTGCGCTGCGCCAGGGGATCGGTACGCGCGTGCATCCGCATCTGCTTCGACATTCCTTCGCCACCCATCTGCTGGAGTCGAGCGGCGACCTGCGTGCCGTGCAGGAGCTGCTGGGCCATGCGGACATCGGCACCACACAGATCTACACGCACCTCGACTTCCAGCACCTGGCGGCCGTATATGACCGTGCCCACCCGCGTGCGCGCAAATCGCGCTCGGGCGAGTAGATCTTCGTGCGGCAGTCCCGCGCATCCGGCGAGATTCGTGCGTGAAGAGCGAGTACGGCAGCGCCCAGTCCTACGTCACCCGCGACGGCTCTCTGATCCGCGAGCTCATGCATCCGCAGCTGCACGGCAATCGCAACCAGAGCCTCGCCGAGGCCACGGTGGCGCCGGGCGCCGGCACCCGACTGCATCGCCACGCACGCACCGAGGAGCTCTACCACGTCACCCGCGGGAGCGGGGAGATGACGCTCGGCAGGCACCGCTTTCCCGTACAGGCCGGCGACACCGTTTGCATTGCGCCGGGCACCGCGCACTGCATCCGCAACACCGGCGAAGAGCCACTCATCATCCTCTGCTGCTGCGCGCCCGCATACGCGCACGAGGACACGGAACTGCTCGATGATCCTTAACCCGGACATCTCAGCAGCCGGCCGGTGGCTGGCCGGTAAGTGAATGGATCGCAGGGAGGATCCGCCATTCTTCGTGATCCTCGAACGATGACACACTGTTCACGCCACCGGTCCATGCTGGTTCTGGCGGTTTCTCGCTCGCTCCCGGGATGCTGGTGAGATTTCCGGGTTGACCAGATAGTCGGCTCCCGCATGCGGACAATCCGGGTCGTTGAACTCACCAGGCGCAGGTCGCGACCGGAACGCAGCGCTCAGGACGAGCGGATGAGCTTCGCGGCGACCAGGGCGACGTTGAGGGCGTCGCGATCGATGACCTCCGGAATCATGGGATAGGGTTCGAGGAGTTTTTCCGGTGCGCGGCAGGCCGCCTCCTCGAGTCGCACGCGGGTGGCGGTCTGCAGCCGCTGGTGCGCGAGCAGCTGCGCCGCATTCCACTCGTGATACTCCTCCACCAGGCGCCGCTCCGCCGGGGTCGGCCAGCATTCGTCCACCAGCAGTTCGGGGAAGTCTTCCCTGGGCAATGCGCGCCCGAGGTGCTCGGCGCCGATGCGCAGGCCGTGATGGCCGACGCCGCTGCCGTCCTCCTGGCGCTCGAACCACTGGGCGGCGGGCAGCGGGCGCGCGCCCATGTTGACCTGGCGCTCCAGGACGTCGCGGTGACGCAGCGGGCGGGCAGCGGGATGGCGCGGCGGCTCGGCGGCGCGCAGGCTGGCGGAGCGGAAGCTGTTGTCCTCCAGGAGGAATGGGCGCCAGGTGGGATCGTCCACCGGCACCATGTCGCGCGCCCAGCGCCGGGTCTTCAGCAGCGCCAGCGGGCGCAGCGATTCGCGGTGCAGCAGCCACAGCTCGTAGCGATCGGCGAGCGGAAAGGGAATCGGCGGGTGGCTGCGCAATGCCAGGGTAAGATTGCCCGAGGCGCCGCGCGGGGGTGGTGACTCGTAGTCCGACCACATGCCGGTGAGCCGGTAGCGGCCGTAATCGGTCATGGCGCGCACTTGCCAGCGCCGGCCGTCCGTGGAATAGCCGCAGGCCTCGCCAGCGTCGACCACCTGGATCACACCGAGATACGGGCTCATGCGCCGCAGGCTGTAGTACTCGACCATCGGCGCAGCCGCTAGCCCGGAGGGAGTGCCTCGAGCCTGTGGCGCAGCTCGGCCATCAGCTCTGCGGCGATGTCCTGATCGATCTCGTTGAAACCGTCGTACTGGTCCTCGAGATCGGAGAGCGCATCGAGCAGCTCGTTCCCGCTGTGCAGTTCCGGCAATCGCCGGGCAAGATCATAGAACCAGGGATTCATCAGCGCGCCACTCCCCGCTCCTGCGGCGGCCGCACCACGGAGCTTCGGCTCATAGGCTGGTCCACGGTGCCACGCCCTGTCAACGGCTGCCGCCGGCCGGGAGGCCGCAGCGCCTTCAACCCGCGGCGCCATCCCGTGTGATCACCGCCGCCAGCGGGCGGAACTGCAGGGCATAGAACATCTCGAGGTAGCGCCGTGTCTCGTCGCGCTCCAGATTGGTCACGTACTTCCAGAAGCCGTAGATGCGCGACAGCGTCATCATGCGCTCGGCATACAGCTCCCAGGTGTAGCGGCTGCGGACCCTGCGGATGCCGCCTTCGCTCAGCCGTTCCCAGTGACCGGGATGGCTGTTACAGCGCTCGAAGAACTCCACGATCATCTTCGTCACCTGGTCGCCGTGGTTGGGGTCGATGTGAAATCCGGAGATGCCGTGCTCGATGATCTCCAGGGGTCCACCATAGCGGGTCGCAAAGGCGGGCAGTCCGGAGATCATGGCCTCCACCACCGTCAAGCCGAAAGCCTCGAACAGTGCCGGCTGCACGAACACGCCATGATGATCGGCGATGTAGCGGTAGAGCTCGCCGGCCAGGTTCTTCTCCAGATGCATACCCAGCCAGCGCACCTGGCCGTCGAGGCCGTGCTCCTCGAACAGGGCGTGCATGCGCGCGATCTGAGCCTGCTCCTCGTGATCGGCCGATTGCGCGGCGTCCACATGGCCTCCGACGACCAGCAGGTTGGCGCTCCCCCGCAGGCCCTCGTCGGTCGCATACCACTCCACCAGCCCGGCGATATTCTTGATGTGGTCGAGCCGGGCCATGCTGAAAATCAGCGGCCGGTCGCGCTCGGCGATGACGCCGCGCGCCTGCTCGTGCGGCCCGCCATAGATGAGCGCCTCGATCTCCTGGTGCAGACCGGTCAACCGGCGTCCGGTCTCGGTATAGGGAAAGTAGACCTCGGCGTCCGCACCCGGCGAGACGATGTTGAACTTGGGATCGAACACGTCGATGCCGTTCACCACGCGGTACAGCCCCGGCATGGTGAAGGCGCCGTAGGTCTCGTACTGTCCGACGGAGTCCCATTTGCCGGCGATTTCCTGGTAGGTACTGGTGATGATGAAGTCGGCGGCGTTCATGGCGATCAGGTCGGCCGTGAACTGGCAGGAGAAGTGGTACTGTGGATCGTTGTCCTTCCAGTAGAGATCGGAGTACAGATACTTTGCCTTCTCCAGGGCGTGGGCGATGATGCACTGGGTGACCCGCAGGCGTTGGGAAAGCAGCGTCGCCACCAGGTTGCCGTCGGAGTAGTTGCCGATGATCAGGTCCGGGCGCCCGCTGAGCTCGGCCAGCACCTCCTTCTCCACGTCGGCGGTGAAGCGCTCCAGGTACGGCCACACCTCGAAGCGCGAAATCCAGTGTGCCAGGACCTCGCCGGTCGCGGTGCGGAACGGCACGCGCAGGATGCGCGCGCTGCTGGTACCGATGATGGGCTCCAGGCGCTGGTCGCAGGTGGTTCCCCCCGCTTCCGGAATCAGGCGCGTCACCACCAGGATCTGCGGCTCGATCTGCAGGCCCTGCTCGGCGATGCGGCGGCGCATTTCCTGCTCCAGTGCCCGCACCTGATCGAGAATGTAGACGACCTGTCCCCCGGTATCGGGCAGCCCCAGCACGTTGGCCTGGCCGAAGTAGCCATGTGGCGACAGGATCACCAGGTTGAAGATCATGGGAATGCGGCCCAGGAAGCGCTCCAGTGCCGCGGGCTCCGGGGCCTCGAGAATGTCGGTCAGCAGGTCCAGGGTCTCGCGCATGCGCTCCACGGTTGCACCCCAGCCCGGCTCGAAGCCCAGGTAATGCATGGTCTGCCCGACCTGTTCCCAGGTGGCGTCGTGCGGCTGGGTGGCGAGATAGTCCTCGGCGCGGCGCAACGCGCGGCGCAGCTCGGTGACGCCGTGGATGCGCGCGTTGAGCATGAGCTGTACACCCTGGCACTGGTGCACGCGCAGGAAGTCCAGCAGTCCCTTGTCTCCGGCGCCGAGCTCCTGGAACAGCTGGCTGGAAAGACGGCGGTTGAGGAACTCCACGCCGCGTCCGATGGAGCGCGCTTCCTTGAGCTTGGGGAAGTCGCGGTTGAAGGGGCCGAGGTCGACTTCCAGCACCCAGCCGTCGCCGGGCCCGGCGTGGGCCCCGGCGAGCCGCTCTTTGAACTGCTGGTACTCGGCGACTGCGATCTCCTCGTGGCGCATGGCCTCGATGTGCAGGCGCACGAAATGCCAGCGCGCGATGCTCGGGCGCAGCGCGAAATAGATCCAGGGCGCTTCCAGTGCTGCCTCCTGCGCCGTGGAAATCGCGCGGTCGATGGGCGTCTCGGCACAGGCGCTGGCCTTCCGGCTGGCTGCAGAAGCGGCGGAATTCGTCCTGCAGGTCGGACTGCAGCAGGAACGAGCGGCCAAGGGCGAAATAGCGCCGCAGCAGCAGGTACACCGCCTCACGATGCTCGGCCATGGCGTCCTGGAGCGTTTCGATCACGTTTCGCACACCTCCTCGGGAATGACGATATCACCCAGAAAATCGTAGTGGCGCAGACCCTCGATCACTCCCCAGGCGTTCCTGCCGGTCGCGAAATGGATGCGTGGCTTGCCGCGCAGGCGCTCCAGCTCGGGACTGTAGTTCCCGACCACGACACCGAGCGTATTGCCCGACAGCATCTCCTCGTCGCTGCCGGAATCGCCCGCGACCAGACATCGTTCCGGTGCCAGCCCCCATTTCATCGCCAGGTAACGCAGTGCCTGGCCCTTGGAGGCGCGCATTGGCAGCAGGTCCAGATAGGCCTGATGCGAGTAGACCAGGTTGACGTGCAGGTCCTTCCGGCGCAGGTGGCGGAAGATTTCGCGTATCGTTGGGGCGCGCTCCGGGTCGATGAAGTAACTGATCTTGTGGCGGCGCTGCTCTTCCTTGGGCTGCAGCTTGATGCCGGGAATGTCGCGCATGGCCTCGCGCAGGCGCGCCGGCTCCCACCGGTGGCCGATGTGGTGCTGCCAGCCCTTGTCCTCGGTGCGCTGCGCACCATAGTAGATTTCGGTACCGACCGAGGTGATGAGCACGTCCGGAACCGGCACCTCCCATTCCTTCAGCAGCCTGAGGGCCGCGTCCAGGCGCCTCCCGGTCGCCACGCCCAGTGCCACCAGGCCGTTGGCCTGGTGCAGCATCCCGATCAGCGCCTGCAGCGCCTCGGCATCGCCGGTCAGCGTATTGTCGATGTCGCTGACCAGCAGCCGGTCGACCGTGGGCAGGCGGCTTCTCGGCAGCGACATGCGCCGCGCGCGCTGCTTGCTGATGACCTTGTGCACGGCCTGCAGGTACTTCTGCACATGGCCGCTCCAGGAGAAATGGCGGTTCGCGCCGCGCACGCCGTTCTTGGACCAGCGCCGCCACTGGCGGCGATTGGCGATGGTATAGAGCAGCACCTCGCCCATGCGCTGTGTGTCCAGCGGATCGATCAGCTCACCATTCCTGCAATAGGCGGTGATGTCACGCGGTCCGCCGTCGGCGGTGGCGACGATGGGTAGTCCGCTGGCGGCAGACTCGATCAGCGTCAGTCCGAAGGGCTCGGTAAGCGCCGGGTTGACGAACACCCCATGGGTCCTCGCGGCGAGCCGGTAGAGGTCCGGGACATCGTCGGCGCTGTGATGCTTGGGGTAGGCGACCTGGCCATAGAGGTCGTGGCGGTCGATCGCGAGCAGCAGGCTCGACAGCACCTCGCGCGGACCCTTCTCCATGGCCTGGATGTCGTCGCGGTTGCCGGCGACGATGACCAGGTTGGCCAGTTCGCGCAGGCGCTCGCTTTCGGCATAGGCGCGCACCAGGGTGCCGATGTTCTTGCGCTCGTCGGGGCGCGACAGGGCAAGCACCATGGGCTTGTGCGGATCGTGCAGGAAGCGCGACAGCTCCGAGAGTATGGGCGGTGCGGGTTCGTTGCGCCGGGGTGGATGGAAGCGGCTGAGGTCGACGCCCGGCGGGATGACCACCATGCGCCGCGAATGATAGTTGTCGTACAACCCGTACTGGCCTTCCACTTCCTGGCGCGTACTGGCCACCACCAGAGCCGCATGATCGAGCACAGCCTCCTCGGCCTCGATGCGCTGGCCGATGTTGTACTGGGATTCGATGGTCGCGTCCCGGGCCCCCTGTGCCTTGAGGCGCTCGCGCTTCACACGCCCCAGCGAATGGCCGGTGTAGACCAGCGGCACCCCGAGCGGCCCGGCGACGCGCACCGCGGAGTAGCCGGCATCCGCGTAATGGCCGTGTACGATCTCGGGAATGCGTCCGACGCGGCGCACGTGCTGCAGAGCGTGATCGGCGAAGCAGTCGAGGTAGGGCCACAGCACCTCCTTGCGCAGGTAGCGGCGCGGCCCACAGGGCAGGCGTACGATCCAGGCGTTGGGCGCGAGCGCCTCCAGTGGCTGCGCGTAACAGGGATCGACCTTGGGATCGTGGATCTGGCGGGTCATGAGATCGACCCGCGCCACGTCCGGATGGGTGGCAAGCGCTCGGGCCAGCTCCACTGCATACAGCACCTGACCGCCGGTGTCGGCGTCGCGGCCGAGCTCCAGGTCGCGACCGCGGATCAGTCCATGAACGCTGATGAATACGATGTAGAGGCCCCCACCCGTTGCGCCGGTCATGAACTCCACCGCGCCAGGTGTTGCTCGTACAACGCGCCGTCGCGCCGGGTGGCACCGCGCTGCGCACAGATCGCCGTGGCGAACTCCAGCGCGCGCTGCAGCAGCACGGGCAGGGGCCAGCCGCGCGACAGTCCGAGGATGGTCACGGCCGTGAAGGCATCGCCTGCGCCCACGGTGTCTACCATGGCCGCGGGGGGCGGCGCCGCCGCTTCCAGCGTGCCGGCCTCACTTGCGACCAGTGCACCGCGTGCGCCGGCGGTGACAATCAGCAGCGCGTAACCTTCGCGCCGGCGCAGTGCATCGGCGTTCCCGGCGAGACGGCCATGGGGTATGGGCCCGAGCTGCGCCACGTCCGAGAGCTCGGCATCGTTGAGCTTTACCCAGCGGGCGCCCGCCAGGAGCGGCTGCAGCCCGCCGGGTGTCCACCACGGTGCGCGCAGGTTCACATCGACGAAGCACGGCAGCCCGCTCGTGGCTCGCAGCTGTTGCAGTGTGCCGCGTGAGGCCGGTGCCCGGGCGATCAGCGAGCCGTGGTAAAGGAGCGAGCCGGTGATGCCCGCGAGCGCCGCGGCGAGCGTGGCGGCGTCGATGTAGTCGTAGGCCTGATCGGCAAGAATGCTGAACGTGGGCTGGGCGTGCTCCAGGTGTACTTTGACCCGACCCGTAGGATGCTCGGAATCGATCTGCATGGCACTGGTGTCCATGCCCCAGTCGCGCATGGTGTCGAGCAGTTTCGCGCCCAGGGGGTCGCCCCCCACGCGGCTCGCGAACAGCGGACGCAGTCCGAAGCCTTGCAGATGCCAGGCGACGTTGAACGGCGCGCCGCCGAGCACCTCAGTCCCGTCTTCGAACTCGTCGTAGAGCACTTCACCGAAAATGACCGGGCGCCCGCCGTGTACCTCGGGGCCGCTGCTCATGGCGTTCCTCGTTCGGCCTGCAAGGTGTGACCGGACGCACGGGCGGGCCCGGGGGGGTGCGCGCGGAGCACCGGCCGCGGCGTCCGCCCATGGGGGGATAGCGTCTTTTTCCGCTGGTCTCGAAACACCAGTGGCCCGTGTACCTGGTCTTCTCGATCTGCCGGAGCGCTGCCGGTTCCGGGGCGCATCCTGCGTGGGTGCTGCCGTTGCCTGCGTGGCACCCGGCGAGGCGGGCGCGCGACCATGTTACGCAGGGCGCGCAGCGATGTCCAACCGCGTGCTCAGCGGCTGCGGGTGAGCGAGCCGAGCACGCCGCGCAGGATGGTGCGTCCGAGCTGACCGCCGATCTGGCTGCCCAGGCTGCGCAACACGCTCTTGGCCAGTGCTTCGGCCATGCTCTGGCGATTGCCGGCGGTCCCCGCAGGCTTTCTCTTCGCAGGGCTGGCGTCGGGCGCATCGGCTGCCGCCACCGCAGCGCGGGCGCGCGCCTGCAGCCGTTCATAGGCCGATTCGCGGTCCACGGCCTGATCGTATCTGCCGCGGACCGGACTGTTGGAGATGGTGCCCTGGCGCTCCGCCGCAGTGATGGTGCCGATGCGCGAGCGTGGCGGGCGGATGCGTGCGCGCTGCACCACACTGGGCGTGCCGTTTGCCTCCAGCAGCGACACCAGCGCTTCGCCGACCGCCAGATCGAGGATGGTGCGCTCCACATCCAGTGCCGGGTTGGGTCGCAGGGTCCGGGCCGCGGCCCGCACCGCCTTCTGGTCGCTTGGCGTGAAGGCGCGCAGCGCGTGCTGCACGCGGTTGCCGAGCTGACCGAGCACTGCGTCGGGGATGTCCAGCGGGCTCTGGGTCACGAAGTACACGCCCACGCCCTTGGAGCGGATCAGGCGCACCACCTGCTCGACTTTCTCGACCAACGCCCGTGGCGCGTGGTCGAACAGCAGGTGCGCCTCGTCGAAGAAGAACACCAGCCGCGGGCGCGGCGCATCGCCGATCTCCGGCAGCTCCTCGAACAGCTCCGAAAGCAGCCACAACAGCAGCGTGGCATAGAGCCGCGGGCGCTGCATCAGCTGATCGGCGGCGAGGATACTCACCGCGCCCTGTCCGGAGAAATCGCTGCGCATGAGGTCGGAGAGCTGCAGCGCGGGCTCCCCGAGCAGGTGGTCGCCGCCCTGCTGCTCCAGCACCAGGAGTGCACGCTGGATGGCACCGATGGAGGCGATGCTGACATTGCCGTATTCGTGGCTCACGCGCCTGGCGTCTTCGCCAAGGTAGTTGAGCAGGGCGCGCAGGTCCTTGAGATCGAGCAGCAGCAGCCCCTGATCGTCGGCGACCTTGAATGCGATGTTGAGCGCGCCTTCCTGTGCTTCGGTGAGATCCAGCAACCGTGCCAGGAGCAACGGCCCCAGATCGGAAATCGTCGCGCGCAGGGGATGTCCCTGGGTACCGAACACGTCCCAGAACACCGCGGGGCAGCCGCGCGGCGACCAGTCCTCGATGCCGAGCGATCCTGCACGCTCGAGCAGCCTGGGTGTGGCCTCGGCGGGCTGGCTGATGCCCGCGAGATCGCCTTTCGCGTCGGCGACGAACACCGGCACGCCCACCTGTGAGAAACCCTCGGCCAGCACCTGCAGCGTGACCGTCTTGCCGGTGCCGGTGGCGCCCGTGATCAGTCCGTGGCGATTGGCGAGAGCAGGCAGCAGATAGAGCGGGGCCTCGCCCCGTCCCACGGCAATTCCGGGTTCCCCGGTCATGGCACGCTCCTGATTTTGCGACGGCATCGCGAATGGTAGGCCGCAGCGCGAGGGCACACAACGCAGCCCGCGAGTCGCCACTCGAGGTTGCCGGGCACGCCCGATGCCGGCTCAACCGTTGCCGATGTCTTCCAGCAGCTCCCAGCGCCCGTAGAGCGCCGCGAGCTCCCGCTCCAGCGCCTGCAGGCGCTGACGTGCGGCAGCGACGCCGGTGGCTTGCTCGCGGTAGAACGCCGGGTCCGCGAGCCGGGCGTGCAGGCTGTGCTGCTCTTCCTCCAGTGCTTCGATCAGCCCCGGCAGCGCGTCGAGCTCGCGCTGCTCGCGATAGCTTCGCTTGCGCGTGGCGCTGGGTGGCGGGCGGGCCGGCGGTGGCGCCTGCGGCGTGGCTGCAGGCGCGGGGGGCGTCGGGCGCTGGCGCAGCCAATCGTCGTAGCCGCCGACGTACTCGCCGATGCGCCCGTCGCCCTCGAACACCAGGGTGCTGGTCACCAGGCGGTTCAGGAAGCTGCGGTCGTGGCTCACCACCAGCACCGTGCCGCCGTAGGACTGCAGCAGCTCCTCGAGGAGCTCCAGCGTTTCCAGGTCCAGATCGTTGGTCGGCTCGTCCAACACCAGCAGGTTGGAAGGCTGGGCGAACAGCTTCGCGAGCAACAGGCGGTTGCGCTCTCCCCCCGAGAGCGCGCGTACCGGCGTGCGGCAGCGCTGCGGCGCGAACAGGAAATCCTGCAGATAGCCCAGCACGTGACGCGTCTCACCGTTTACCGTCACGGCGCTGCGGCCCTCGGCCACGTTGTCGAGCAGCGAGCGTTGCTCGTCGAGCTGCGCGCGCTGCTGGTCGAAGTAGGCCGGCTGCACGCGCGTGCCGAGCCGCACCTCTCCCGCATCCGGCTTCAGCTCGCCCAGCAGCAGTCTGAGCAGCGTGGTCTTGCCTGCGCCGTTGGGGCCGATGACGCCCACGCGGTCGCCGCGCATGACGGTGGTGGAGAGCTCGCGCACCAGCGTGCGCCCGGCGCGGGCATGGCTGATCCGGTCGGCCTCGATGACGATGTGGCCGGAGCGCTCGGCTTCGTTGCTGCGCAAGTTGACCGTGCCGGGCCGCTCGCGCCGCGCACGCCGCTCGGCGCGCATGGCCTGCAGCGCCCGCACCCGGCCCTCATTGCGCGTGCGCCGCGCCTCGATGCCCTTGCGGATCCAGATCTCCTCCTGCGCCAGGCGCCTGTCGAACAGCGCCTGCTGGGCCGCTTCGGCTTCCAGCGCCTGGTGCCGGTGCACCTCGAATGTGGCGTAGTCGCCCGGCCAGCTGGTGAGGCGACCGCGATCGAGCTCGACGATGCGCGTGGCGAGACGCTGCAGCAGCGTGCGGTCGTGGGTGACGAACAGCAGCGCGCCGGAATAGCCCAGCAGCCGCTCCTCCAGCCAGGTGATGCCGTCGATGTCGAGGTGATTGGTCGGCTCGTCGAGCAGCAGCAGGTCGGGCTCGGCGACCAGCGCCCGCGCCAGCAGCACGCGGCGCCGCATGCCTCCGGAAAGCGTATCGCAGCGCGCTTCGAAATCGAGCCCCAGGTGCGAGAGCACGCGTTCGACCTGATGGCGGAAGTGCCAGCCACCGTGTGCCTCCAGCGCGTGCTGGGTGCGCTCCAGCTCCGCGAACAGCAGCGCCGCGTCGGGCTCGTGGGCGACGCGCACGCTGAGCTCGTGATAGCGTGCAAGCAGCTCGCCCTGGGCGCCCAGCGCCACCGCCGCGGCGTCGAACACCGTGCCGGGCAACTGCGCCGGCACCTCCTGTTCCATGCGCGCGATGCGCAGGCCCTGGCGGCGCGCGACCTCGCCCTCGTCCGGTAGCAGCTCACCGCTCACCACCCGCATGAGGGTGCTCTTGCCCGTGCCATTGCGACCCAGCAGGCACAGGCGCTCGCCCGGCTCGATGGCAAGGTCGATGTGCTCGAGCAACGCGGGGCCGCCGTAGCCGACTGTTACATTGCGCAGGTTGAGCAGTGCCATGGATTCCCGTCCGACCGGCAGATGGCGCGGCGAAGCTGTATTCTCAAAAACGGAAAATTATGGCATCGGGGTCGAGCACCTGCCACTCGCGGCTCCCGGCGGCCGCGCGTCCATGCTGCCGGGTGGGATTTTCGGGCTAGAATGTGCGCGCCATGCAGGAAGACGCCCGCCAGCCCTACCGCTCCCGCCGCGACCGTCCGCCGCCGAAGCGGGCCGCCAAGTGGATAGTGCTCGGGGCCGGACTGGCGCTGGCGCTGCTCATCGTGAAGCGCGAAGTGCCACAGGTGAACGACTGGATCGAGGGCACGCTGCGCCCGCACGCTTGGGCTGCCGTGAAGACCTGCCAGCGTACGGCGCTCGCTGCTTCGCGCCACCCGGACTTCGCACGCATCATCGAATCAGGCGCAGTGAACACGACCCAGAACGGTTACGTCGTTCAGCGCGTGCAGGTCGGAGAGCAGGGCAAGGACGGCGCGGAGCAGAAGTTTTTTTTCAGCTGTTACGTCGATGCGGCGGGCGAGGTCGTGAGCACACGCCTGGAGCTGCAGCGCGAGAACCCGCCTCGAGCGGAGTCGTCCCGCTGATTTGCGGGTCGTGCGCCGCCGTACTGGCAAAGACTCCATCATGTGCTACTGTTCTAATGTAAGCAGCTTCTGCTGAAGCGCGCGGAAGAAAGGCGGCTGGAAAGACTTTCCAAGCGGCCTCGTCCGCACCGGCTGGTCGAGCACACGCCTGCCGCAACCGCTTCCTCCTCGCGCCCGCTCACGCGTTGACAAAGATCAATGCAGCGCCACTTCAGTAATTCGATAGTTGCTTATGCGATGTTGGTGCGGGAGCCTGTTGGGCCCGCCCCCGAGTGGCGGAACTGACATGACTCCCGTGTGTTCGTTGGCATGGTTGTGCAGAAGGGGAGGGAAAGTCATGAACGGGAAACTTCGCAAACTGATGGCGGCGTCGGTGGTGGCAGCGGCGGCCGCATTGCCGCTCTCCTCGGCGCAAGCGTGGTGGGGCGGTCCCTGGGACTGGGGTCCGTGGGATGGCGGAGGCTGGGGTGACTTCGGTTTCCATTTCGGTGGCAGCCTGGGCGGTTGGGGTTATCCGGGCTGGGGTTACCCCGGATGGGGTTACCCGGGCTACTGGGGTGGATATCCCGGCTATTGGGGAGGCTATCCCGGCTATTGGGGAGGCTATTACCCTGGCTACTATGGCGGCTGGGGCTATCCGTATGCCGGTTGGGGCTATCCGTATGCCGGTTGGGGTTATCCGGCTTATGCCTTGGCCTATCCGGCCGTGACCGTCGCGCCGGCAAAAACCGTCCAGCAATCCGAGAACAAGTAACATCCACGCATCGGCGGTTCGCGACGCATGCGGGTCGCCAGGCCTCCTTCCGGCTGACGTCGTCCGAGACGTCAGCCGGTATTTCGCAGACCTGCGGCGATGGCACTCACGCTGCGCAGCAACGCATCGAGCCACGGCGCTCCCTGCCGTTCTCCCGCGGCGCGGTACCGGTGAAGCAATTCCACCTGTATGTGATTGAGCGGCTCCAGATACGGATTGCGCCGGGTGAGCGAGCGCGCCAGCGTCAAGTCGTTCTGCAGCAAATAATGGTTGCCGGTGATGGCGAGCACCTGATAGAGACCGCGCTCGTACTCGGCGCGTATCGCGCTGTGCATGCGCTGGGCACCCAGGCGGTCGGTGCATAGCGCGGCGTAGGCACCGGCGATCTCCAGATCGGTCTTGGCAAGGATCATCTGGACGTTGTCGATCAGGTTGCGGAAGAACGGCCATTCCATGTACATGCGTTGCAGGCGCGCCAGGCGGTCCGGCGCATTGCCGTGCCACTCCTGCAGCGCCGTGCCTACACCGAACCAGCCCGGCAGGTTGTAGCGCGCCTGGGCCCAACCGAATACCCAGGGAATGGCACGGATCGACTGCTTGCCCCGGTCCGCGGCACGTCGGTGCGTGGGGCGTGAGCCCAGGTGCAGGTGGCGCAGCTCCTCCACCGGCGTCGCCTCGTAGAAGAAATCGAAGAAACCTTCCGTGTGGTCGACCAGGCGGCGATAGGTGCGTTCGCCGATGCGGGTGATCTCATCCAATGTGCCGAGATAGTCGCGCCGCTCGGCGGGTGGCGGCCGGATCAGGTCGGCACTGCGCTTGAGCAGCGCGGCGCAGCTCACGGTGAGCTCGTACACCGCAGTCTCGGGATGGCTGTATTTGAATGCGAGCACCTCGCCCTGCTCGGTGACGCGCATGCCTCCGGACACCGTGCCGGGCGGTTGTCCGAGAATCGCCGAATGGGCCGGACCGCCGCCGCGCCCGATGGTCCCACCCCGACCGTGGAACAGCCGCAGCTCCACGCCATGCTGCTGGGCGAGCGCGGCAAGGCGCTTCTGCGCATCGTAGAGATGCCAGGAGGAGGCGAGAATGCCGCCGTCCTTGGTGGAATCCGAATAGCCGAGCATGACCTCCTGGGCATTGCCCGCAGCGCGCAGCAGCGCGCGGTACAACGGCAGGCGCAGCAACGCGCGGACCACGTCCTGACAGCGCCTGAGGTCGTCGATGGTCTCGAACAGCGGGCTCACGGTGATGGCGCAGAAGAAACCCTCGGCATTGCGCCCCACCAGGCCTGCGCAGCCCGCAAGCACCAGCACTTCCAGCACGTGGCTGGCCTGTCCGGTCATGGAGACGATGTAGCTTCCGAAGGCGTGCCGGCTCACTTCGGAACGCATGCGGGCCATCACCTCGAACACGGCCAGCGTAGCGCGTGCCTCCTCGCTCCAGTCCACGGCGCACGGCAGCTCCAGACCATGCTCCAGCGCCTCGACCAGCGCGCCCTGGCGCTGCGCCTCGTCCAGCGCCAGATAGCCGGGATGCCCTGACGCGACGAGCACCTCCGCGACCACGCGGGTGTGGACGGACGACTCCTGACGTTGGTCCAGTGTGGCCAGGAAGAACCCGAACGTTTCCACCAGCCGGATCAGATCCTTCAGCTCGCCCTCCGCGGAGGTGCTCTCGCCCTTCAGATTCAGCGAGGCGCGGATCATCTGCAGGTCGGCGAGCAGCGCCTCTTCGGAGGCATAACTGCCGGTTGCCGGCGGCGCCGGCTCGCCGCGCAGTTGGGCGCGCAGCACATCGAGCCGCCGCTCCAGCCGGGTGCGCACATAGAACAGCTTGTGGCGATAGGGTTCCGATTCGTGGTGGTAGGCGAATTCCTCGGCCAGCCCGGGGAAATCCTTCTGGTCCTCCTCGATGCTCGCCTGCAGCTCGGCGCAGGGACCGAAGAAGCGCACCGAGTGTGTGAGCATCCGCTCCAGAAGCTCGATGCGCTGCAGGTAGATCACCAGCACCGTACGCTGGTGCGTGCGCAGCGCGAGCTCGGTGGTCGCGGCCGTGACGTGTGGATTGCCGTCGCGATCGCCGCCGATCCACGAGCCGAACCGCAACAGTGGCGGCACTGCAACGCGATCGGTACCGTGGCAGTGCTCGATGGCCTGCTCCAGCGAACGATAGAACGCGGGTACCGCCTCGACCAGCGCATTCTGGAAGTGCACCAGTCCGTTGCGGATTTCGTCCTGCACCCGCAGATTGCTACCGCGCATTTCGTCGGTCATCCACAGCAGCCGGATCTGATGCTGCAGGCCGAACTCGATGCGCTCGCGCATGGCTGCGCTGACCTGCGGCAAGCGCAGCTCCTGCAGGCTGGCGAACACCCGTCGCAGGGCATCCTGGATGGTGCGCCGCCGCGACTCGGTCGGGTGGGCGGTGAACACCGGCGAGTAGCCCACGCGGCCCAGCAGGTAACGCAGCTCGTCGGTGAACACGTTCTGGCGCCGCAGCTCGGAAAGCGCCTCGGGGAAGGACCCGGTCCAGAAATGCCCCTGACGCTGGGCGTGGCGGAATTCCTCCTCCACCACGTTGATGATGCTGAAGTACAGGTGGAATGCACGGATCACGTGAGTGAGCGTGTCGACGTCGAGCTCGCGGATGAGCGCGCGCAGCTCCTCTCGGCGTTGCGAACTGTCACCCTGGCGCAGCTCGACGAAGCCGCGACGCAGCGTCTCCACGGTGTCGAACACCCGGAAGCCGGCCTGCTCACGGATGACCTGCCCCAGCAGGTCGCCCATGCGTCGGACGCTGGCACGGAACCCGCGGTCCCCGTCGTCGGAAAACTTCAGCGTGCTGTGCTCCGTCGATGTGCCGGTGCGCGACTGCGTCGCCACGTTTGCCTCCGCTGGTCGGGGAGCGTATGGAGTGCCTTGTGGACTGCGGCGTCCCGGGATCCATGCGCAGTCGACTGAAGTTCGTAGCAAGTGACGTACCTGCGGGTGAAAGACCACGAGAAGTGCCTGGGTAAGCGCCTGGCTGAAAAGAAACCACTAGCCTATACAGGCATTTACGTGCATTTGCGAATGCGCTGGGCATGCTGGAACGGCGGCACACCGGCTCGGTGCTGCACCACAGCAATGCGCGGCGGGCGTGTGCTGCACTGGGGAGTGGCGCAAGGGGCTGTGTTATCCTCCTTCACCCATGCGCAGCCGCCGCTTTCCTTTCCTGCCGTGACCGAACCGGAGCAGCCGCTTCCGGGCCTGCGCCCCGCGCCGGGTTTTGGCGCGGGGCCGCTGGCACACAGCATCGGGGCCGATCAGCTGGTCGAAATCGCCCACTCCCAGAACGCTCTGCTCGGCACCTCCCTGGCCATCTACGAGGCCAACGGCGAGCCTGCGATCGATGTGCATGCCTGCGCCTATTGCCGGTTGCTGAATGAGGCCTCGCGCAGGTTGTGCGCCACTGACGATCCTGCCGAGGCGCATGCCTTCGGGCTCTGGCACTCTCACGTCTCGTGCTGGAACCGCGCCGCCGCCGTGACGCTGCAGCGCAAGACGCCGGTCGATCTGCGCTCTTGCAGCGGCGGGCTGAACATCTACGCCGTGCCCGTCATCGCCGACGGCGAGGCTGTGGGAGCCATCAGCCTCGCCTATGGCAATCCGCCGCTGGCGCGGGCGGCGCTGGCGGAGGTGGCCGTGCGCTTTCGGGTCGAGCCGGTCGAACTGGCGGCGGCGGCCCGCGAGTACATGCCGTGCCCGCAGCGCATCGTCGATGCCGCACGCCAGCAGCTGCTGGTCACCGCCAAGCTGATCGCCGAGCTCTATTGCCGCCGGCGCACCGAGCGCGAGCTGATCTGCTTCAAGCACACGCTGGACCGTACCCGCGACTGCGTGTTCATGTTCGATCCGGCCACCCTGCGCTTCCTGTACGTGAACCAGGGCGCGGTGGACCAGCTCGGCTACAGCGCTGAGGAGCTGCTCACCATGACGCCCCTCGACGTGAAGCCGGAGTTCGACGCGCCGCGTTTTGAGCGTCTGCTCGCGCCCTTGCGTAGCGGCATCGAGCGCGCCGTGACCTTCCGCACCATCCATCGCCGCCGCGACGGTGCCCGCATCCCGGTCGAGATATCGCTGCAGTTCGTCGCCCTGCCCGACCAGCCGCCGTGCTTCGTTGCCATCGTCCGCGACGTGACGGACCGTTTGCGTGAGGAGGAGGCGCGGGCACGAATCGCCGCCATCGTTGCCTCGTGTCACGACGCCGTGGTCGGCGCCACGCTCTGCGGCACCATCACCAGCTGGAACGCCAGTGCCCAGCGTATGTGCGGTTACACCGAATCGGAGGCGCTGGGACGGGCGTTCGACATGCTGATGGCGCCCGAGCAGCGCGCCGAAGCGCGGACATTGCTGGACCGGCTGCGGCGTGGCGAGTGCATCGAGTCCTTCGACACTGTGTGGGTGCGCAACGACGGCAGTCAGGTGGAAGTGGCAGTGACGTTTTCGCCCGTGCTGGGCGAGGACGGCTCGGTGATCGCCTTCGCAGCGATCAGCCGGGACATCACCGAGCGCAAGCTGGCGGAGGCGGCGCTGCGTGTCAGCGAGATCCGGCTGCGCGAACAGGCCGAGCAGCTCGAGGCGGCAGACCGGTGCAAGAACGAGTTCCTGGCAACGCTCGCCCACGAGCTGCGCAACCCCCTGGTGCCGATCCGAAACGCGATCGCCGTGCTGCGCATGTACCCGGAGCAGTACGAGCCCAAGCTGCGCTGGGGCGTCGATGTGATCGACAGCCAGGTCAAGCAGCTCACGCGGCTGGTGGCCGACCTGCTCGATGTGGCGCGTATCAGCCGCGGTCCGGTGGAGCTCAAGCGCACCTGGGTTGACGTCGGCGAAGTTGTGCAGCGCGCCGTGGAGACCACCGAGCCGCTGCTGCGCGAGCGCCGACACGAGCTGACGATATGCCTGCCTCCCGCACCGCTGCGCGTCTGGGCCGATCCCGCGCGCCTGCTGCAGGTGGTGGCGAATCTGCTGAACAACGCCGCGGAATACACGCCGGTGGGCGGGAGCATCCGGGTCAGTGTCGGGCGCACCGGCGAGACCGTGACACTCGGCGTGCGGGACACCGGCATCGGGATCGAACCGGAGCTGCTGGAACGGATCTTCGATCAGTTCGTTCGGGGCGCCGGGCCCGGGAGCCGCTCGCCCGGTGGTCTGGGGCTGGGGCTCACCCTGGTGCGCCAGCTGGTGCAGCAGCACGGCGGCACCGTGGAGGTGCACAGCGCCGGAGCTCAGCAGGGGAGCGAATTCATCGTACGGCTGCCCACCGGGCAGGGGTCCGGTGCGCAGCAGGCCGACGAGGGGCCCGGCGGCGTCCGGCGCCGGGTGCTGGTCGTGGACGACAATCCCAGCGTGGCGGATTCCTTCGTGATGCTGCTGTCGGAGCTGGGTCACGACGCGTGCGCCGCCTGCGACGGCAACGAGGCGCTGCGCATCTCGCGGCGTGACCGCCCCGAGGTGATTTTCCTCGATCTCGGCATGCCCGAGCCGGACGGCTACGCCGTCGCCCGCGCGCTGCGCCGGCAGCCGGGCGGGGCGGCGTTGTCGCTCATCGCCATGACCGGCAACCATGCCGCCGACCCGGCACGCCTGCATGAGGCGGGTTTCGACCACTGCATGATCAAGCCCGCCGACCTGCCGACCCTGGAGGCTCTGCTGGCCAACCCCGGCAAGGCGCGGGCCTGCGACCCGGAGCCCACCTAGCCGAATCCCGTCGCGGCGGACGGGTTGCTGCCATGTGCTAACGTTTCCTAACGCCCTTCATGAGGCAGCGTCCGTGAGTGGCAAAGGCGGTTGCAGCCGCAGAGGATTCATCAAGCTTTGCGCAGTCGGCGCCGCGGCGGCCGCGCGGGTCGGCCGCACTGCGCCCCCGGGGGCGGCGGCACAAGACCACGCACCGGTGCAGCTGGTCGATACGGCGGGCGAGCCCTTGCGCCTCGCCACCCTCGCCGTTGGCCGGAACTATGTCTTTCACTATCCCTACGTCACCACCCCGTGCCTGTTGTTGAACCTTGGCACCGCGGCCCCTCCGGGCGCGGTGCTGCACACCGCAGCGGGCGAGGAGTATCGCTGGCAGGGCGGCGTCGGGCCGCAGCGCTCGGTGGTGGCGTTCTCCGCGATCTGTGCGCACCGCATGAGCTACCCGGCGCATGCGGTGAGCTTCATCAACTACCGCCACGAAGCGGTGAGCTTTCTGGACGAATCCAAGCGCCAGGAACGCCGCGGGCGGGTGATCTACTGCTGCTCCGAGCGCAGCGTCTACGACGCGACCGACGGTGCGCGCGTGCTGGGCGGCCCGGCGCCACAGCCGCTTGCCGCCATACGCCTCGACTACCACGACGCGTATGGCACCCTTCGTGCGACCGGCGCCTACGGCGGCGAGCTGTTCCAGCGCTTCTTCGACGCATTCGGTTTTCATCTGGCGCTGGAATATCTCACCGACGACATACGCGCGCCGGTCGAGGGCAGCGCCGTGGTGATGCCGCTCGAGGACTACACCGCCACCCAGATCCTGTGCTGAGACGCGGCCGGAGCCCGCAACTTCAACCCGGGAATCCCACCAGCCGGCTGGACGAAAGTCGGGCCGACCGGGCCGGAGTACGCATCGAGGCACAGACTCGATCAAGATCGCGCTGCAGGGCGAGTCGCACCGCCCCTTCGGGTGCGAACGTTGGAAATGGGGGGCGGTGACAAACCAGCAGCGATTCGACTACGGAGCCTCCGTGCGCCGGGCGGCACCCTTCGGGAACGCGTTCAACAGCGCGCGCACCTGCGGGTGCTGCATGAGGGCGGCCGCGTCGGCGGGGGTGCGGCCTGCACGGTCGCGGGCATGCGGATCGGCGCCGTGCTGCAGCAGCACTCGCACGATGGCGGGATCCCCGGCCGCCGCCGCGTAGTGCAGCGCGGTCGCGCCGCGCTCGTCGCGTGCTTCGATGTCCAGGGTCGGCGCGGCGAGCAGCACCCGAATGACCGGATCGCGGCCCTCATAGGCGGCGCGCATCAACGGCGTCCAGCCGTAGAGATCGGCATGATTGGGATCGGCGCCGGCGGCAAGCAGGGCGCGGACGACTTCTGCGTGGCCCTTGGCGGCGGCGATGGTCAGGGCAGTCCAGCCGTTGGCCCCGGCGGCCTCAGTGGCGGCCTGATGTTGCAGCAGCAGCCTCGCGGTGGTCGCATCCGCGGAGAGCGCCGCGTACATGAGCGCCGTGCCGTCGCGGGCGTTTGCGGCATCGACGCGTGCGCCGTGATCGATCAGCAACTGGGCGAGCGCCGCGTCTCCGAGCTCTGCGGCGATCATCAGCGCCGTCTTGCCGTCGGGGAGCGTGCAGTTGACGTCGGAGCCTTCGCGGGTCAATCCGGCAAGCGTCGCCGCGTCGGACTGTTGCAGCGCCTGCGCCCAGCGTTCGGACGCCGCCGCACCGGCGCTGCACGCGGCACAGACGCACGTTGCCAGGATCAGCAACGTCGTGACGGTGCACAGTCGCGTGTTGGGCATAGGTCGCGCCGCAATTGCGCCGTCGGACGGCTCCTACGGCGGCAGACAATGCGATGCCTGGCAGTATGCGTCGGGTCGTCGACGGCCGCGAAGCGGGGCGAGCGGCCGATGGTGCTGCGCCGTCCCGCCTCAGGCGACCGGTCGCGTGGGACGTCCAGGCGTCGTTTCGTGCGCCTCGCGTACCGCCTCCGCATCCCCTGTGCGACCTTCCTCAGCAAGCCTGGCGTACCAGCGATCGTGATGCCCTTTCGCCCAGTTGGCGTCCACCGTGCCCGTGGTCATGGCCTCCAGTGAGCCTTCCATTCCCACGGTGCCGACGTAGATGTGGCCCAGCGCCCCGGCCACGAAGATCAGCCCAGCGCCGGCATGCAGGAGCCCCGACCATTGCATGACGCCCCGTCCCTGCTCGAACAGCGGGAAGTCCAGGATCAATCCGGTCACCGACACCGTCAGGCCCATCACAACGACGGTCCAGTACCAGGCTTTCTCGCCGGCGTTGTAGCGCCCGGCGCTGGCATGCTTGTGCAGCATGCCGCCGCCGCGCAGGAACCACTTGAGGTCGCCTTTCTCGGGGAAGTTACCGCGCAAGAACGTCGCGATCAGCAGCAGCAGCGAGGCAACGAACAGGAGTCCTGTCAGGTTGTGCACCCACTTCGCGCCCACCGCGGTGGCGGCGAAGCCCTGCAGGCCGAACAGCGGGATCAGCACCGCGCGCCCGTAGAGCAGGATCAACCCCGTGATCGCCAGCACGATGAAGGAGATGGCGGTGAACCAGTGCAGCACTCGGTCGGCGAGCGTGAAGCGCGGCACCCGTACCCCCGAGCGTCCGCCCTCGATGCGCACCCGCCCGCGCAACAGCAGGAACAGCACAATGGCGAGCAACACGACGCCGAGCAGTGCCGCGCCGTAGGTGGTGAGTGGACCATTACGGATCTGGCGGTAGTTCTCACCGCCGTTCTGGATCAGCACCGGCGTGCCGTAGGGGCCGGCGGCGGCGGTGGAGCTGCCGGCCCTGCCGTCTCGCACCGCGCGCCAGAAGTTGGCGATGGGGTTGACCTGCTCGTTGCCGCTCGTTTGGGCTTGTTCCGCCTGCGCCTGCTGCAGACCTTGCCAGACGTAGCCACCGAGCGGCGGGACCAGCACGACCAGCAGCAGCACGAGCACCAGGCGCCACGCGCGGCGCCGCCGATGCAGGACCGCGTCAATCACTCTTTCGTCTTTCGCCATGCTCGCTTCCTCCGACCGGTCGGCTGCTTGCTCACCGGTCCGTCTGGGTGGTGAGCAGGCGCTGGTCGAGCGCCTGGTTCGGAACCTCCGACGCGAAATGCTGCTCCTTCCATGCCGCGCCGTTCTGCACCCATGGTTCGTGCACGCGCTCGCATGCGGCAAGGCCCAGACACACGCCCAGCGTCAGGATGCATGCCGCGGCGCGCGGTTGCCGGTTCATGCTAGCGATCCATCTGCACCTGCGCGAAGCGTTCGCGCAGGCGCGCCTGCTGCTGGTCGCTGCGCTGCAGTGCGAGCAGCGGGTCGCGGTCGCCCTTGTACACGCCCGGCTCGTACACGTGCACGCCGGGCGATTCGTAGCAGCCGCCGAGCAGCAGCGCGAGCGCGAACAGTGCTGCAGCCTTGAGCGCTATCCTGGCCATCGCTCCTCTCCTCCTTTGCTCACCGACCCCGATTAGGTCGGGTAGGCCGTTTCCCAGCCCCAGGACTTCGGGCGACCGCCGCGCTTCAGCACGCGCTTGCGGTAGATGTCGGCCACCATGTCGCCGTCGCCGCCGAGCAGCGCCTTGGTCGCACACATTTCGGCGCAGGCGGGGAGCTTGCCCTGGGCGATGCGGTTGGAGCCGTACTTCTGGTACTCGGCCTCCGAGTTGTCGGGCAGGGGCCCGCCGGCGCAGAAGGTGCACTTGTCCATCTTGCCGCGCACACCGAACGCCGACTGCTTGGGGTACTGCGGTGCGCCGAAGGGACAGGCATAGAAGCAGTAGCCGCAGCCGATGCACAGGTCCTTGTCGTGCAGCACGATGCCGTCGGCCGTGGTGTAGAAGCAGTCCACCGGGCAGACCGCCGCGCACGGGGCGTCGGTGCAGTGCATGCAGGCGACCGAAATCGACTTTTCCCCCGGCTGGCCGTCCTGCAGGGTTACCACGCGCCGGCGGTTCACCCCCCAGGGCACTTCGTTCTCGTTCTTGCACGCCACCACGCAGCCGTTGCACTCGATGCAGCGTTCCGCGTCACACAGAAATTTCATACGCGCCATGGTCGGGATCCTCTCAGGCGGCCGTGATCTGACACAGCGTGGCCTTGGTTTCCTGCATCTGCGTCACCGAGTCGTAGCCGTAGGTGGTCGCGGTGTTGCAAGCCTCGCCGCGCACGTAAGGCGCCGTACCCTCCGGATAGCGCGCCAGCAGGTCCTCGCCTTCGTACCAGCCGCCGAAGTGGAAGGGCGTCCAGATCACGCCGCGTCCGACCCTCGGCGTCACCATCGCCATGACCTTGATGCGTCCGCCCTCGGGACCTTCCAGCCACACCATCTGGCCGTCGCGCACGCCGCGGTCGTTGGCATCCGCAGGATTGATCTCCACGTACATATGCTGCTGCAGCTCGGCGAGCCACTTGTTGGAGCGCGATTCCTCGCCGCCACCCTCGTACTCCACCAGCCGGCCGCTGATGAACACCAGCGGATACTTCTTGGAATAGTCCCCCTTGCTCTGGATCGAGGCATAACGCGTCGGCAGCCGCCAGAAGATTTTGCGGTCCTCGTAGGTCGGGTACTCCTTCACCAGATCGAAGCGCGGCGTGTACAGCGGCTCGCGATGGATGGGCACGGGGTCCGGAAACTGCCACACGATGGCGCGTGCCTTGGCGTTGCCGAACGGCGCGCAGCCGTGCTTGATGGCGACGCGCTGGATGCCGCCGGAGAGATCGGTCTTCCAGTTCACCTTGTCCAGAAGGTCGGTCTCGGCCTGGCCGCCGCCCGTCGACTTGACGCCCGCGACCTTGCGGATCACCGCCATCTCCTCGGGGCTCAGCTCGCCTTGCCAGCCGAGCTGGCGCAGCATGGCGTAGGTGAACTCGGGATAGCCGTCCTTGATTTCCGAACCTTTGCTGTAGGCACCGTCGGCCAGAAGGCTCACGCCGTTGTGCTCCACGCCGAAACGCGTGCGGAAGGTGAGGCCGCCTTCGGCCACCGGCATGCTGGGGTCGTAGAGAATGGGAGTGCCGGGATGCTTCATCTCCGGCGTGCCCCAGCACGGCCAGGGCAGTCCATAGTATTCGCCGTCGCAGGGCCCGCCCTCGGCGCGCAGCGTGGTGGTGTTGAAGGTATCGCGGTGCTTGGCCTGCAGCTTCAGCCGCTCCGGGCTCTGGCCGGTGTAGCCGATGGTCCAGGTGCCGCGGTTGATCTCGCGCAGCACGTCCTCGGCCACCGGCAGGTTGTTCTCGACCTGGATGTGCTTGAACATCTGGTCGGCGAAGCCGAACTTGCGTGCCAGCAGGTAGAGGATCTCCGCATCCGGCTTGGATTCGAACAGCGGTGCGATCACCTGCTCGCGCCACTGCAGCGAGCGGTTGGAGGCGGTTACCGAACCCGACTGCTCGAACTGGGTGCAGGTCGGCAGCAGGTAGGTGTCGTTCTTGCGATCGCCCAGCACCGCGAGCACCGTGGGGTAGGGGTCCGATACCACGACCAGATCCACCTTCTCCAGCGCGCGCTTGATGTCCGGGTTGCGGGTCTGGCTGTTGATGGCGTGGCCCTGAAAGAAGATGGCGTGGAAGTTGTCCTTCTGCGAGACGTTGGACTTGTCCTCCAGGATGCCGTCGAACCAGCGCGACACCGGGATGCCTTCCATGAACATGGTGTTGTTCATCTTCATGGCGCCGCTGCCGTCCTCGGCGCCCGGCCCTTCCGGATACTGCTGGGAGAAATCGAAGCGGTCCTTGAGCCAGTCGAAGTCCACGTCCCAGACCCGCGCCCAGTGCTTCCACGAGCCTTCCGAGAGACCGTAGTAGCCGGGCAGGGTGTGCGAGTTGGGGCCGACGTCGGTTGCGCCCTGCACGTTGTCGTGTCCGCGGAAGATGTTGGCGCCGCCGCCGGCGACCCCGATGTTGCCCAGCGCGAGCTGCAGCACGCAGTAGGCGCGGGTGTTGTTGTTGCCGATGTGGTGCTGCGTGCCGCCCATGCACCAGACGATGGTGCCCGGGTGGTTCTCGGCCATGGTCTTCGCCACCTGGTGCACCTCGGCCTCGGGAATCCCGGTGACGTCCTCCACCACCTTGGGCGTCCATTTCTTCACCTCGGCGCGGATGTCGTCCATGCCGTAGACGCGCTGGCGGATGTATTCCTTGTCCTCCCAGCCATTCTCGAACACATGCCAGAGAATGCCCCAGATGAAGGGTACGTCGGTGCCGGGGCGCAGGCGCACGTACTGATCGGCATGCGCCGCGGTGCGCGTGAAGCGCGGATCGACCACGATCAGCACCGCGCCGTTCTCCTTGCCGCGCAGCACGTGCTGCATGGCCACCGGGTGCGCCTCGGCGGCATTGCTGCCGCACGAACAGCATGGCCTTGCAGTTGTGCATGTCGTTGTAGGAGTTGGTCATCGCGCCGTAGCCCCAGGTGTTGGCTACGCCCGCCACGGTGGTGGAGTGACAGATGCGCGCCTGGTGGTCGCAGTTGTTGGTGCCCCAGAAGGCCGCGAATTTGCGCTGCAGGTACGAGCCCTCGTTGCTCGCCTTGGAGGAGCCGCACCAGAACACGGCATCGGGCCCCGACTTGTCGCGGATGCTGAGCATCCGGTCGCCGATCTCATCGATGGCCTGGTCCCAGCTGATGCGCTTCCACTTGCCGTCGGTGAGCTTCATCGGATACTGCACGCGCTTGTCGCCGGTGCCGTGCTCGCGCACCGAAGCGCCCTTGGCGCAGTGCGCACCGAGATTGAAGGGCGAGCCGAAATCCGGCTCCTGACCGGTCCACACGCCGTTCTGCACCTCGGCGATCACCCCGCAGCCGACCGAGCAATGGGTGCAGATGCTCCTGCGCACCACGGTCTCGACATCCGGCTTGCGGCTGATGTCCTTGCCCTCGGCGCGGCGCATCATCGAGAGGGGCAGCATGCCGGCTACCGCCGCACCGCCCATGGCCAGTCCGGAGCGGCGCAGGAAGGTGCGCCGGTCGATCGCTCGGGGCGCCGTCGCCGGTGTCGCAGCGCCAGCCGCCGCCGTATCCGCATCATCCTTTCTGATCAGCTTCATCGTTCGCTCTCCCGCGCGGGCATCCGCGATTCGCGGTGCCGCGCCCGATCGCTCACTCGTCAACGGTGCGCCGCCTCACAGTCCGGCCTTCTCGTAATAGGTGCGGATGTGGGCGGTTTCGTGATAGCCCTGGCTCTGCGGCGCCGGTGGCGCCTGCGCCTCCGGCTCCGCCCCACGCAGCTGGCGCGCCGCACCCGCCAGCGCCACCGCCCCGCCGGCCGCTGCGAGCTGCTTGAGGAAATCGCGCCGCTCTTGCGGCACAACCTGCGCCTTGCGCTTGCGACCCATGGTGCACCTCCGTTTCACTTGCATGCGGCGCGCTCAGCCCGGAATGGCCAGGTAGCGTGCCTCGACTTTCAGGAACTGTTCGCCCAGCCGCCCCACCGCGCGATAGAAGCACGCCGCCCGCGCCTCCTGCAGGTCGCGGAAGAAGCGCGCCATCCACGCTTCGATGTGCTCGGCGAAGAACTGCTGCTGTGTTTGCGGTGAAGCTTCATCGGAAATCAGCACCGTCATGGCTTCGCAGAGCGCCGCGACGTGATCCTCCGGCTCGTGCACGCCGGCCTGGCGTTCGATGCCGAGTGCGCGCAGGTCCGCGCGCAGCAGCGCCAGCGGTTTGTCCAGCATGCGTCCGGTGAGATACCACGAGCCGTAGGGAACCAGCTCGCCGCGGCCCACACCGATGAAGAGCTCGTGGAACTCGTCGTCGATTTCCGCCGTACCGACCTGTGTACCGGCGAGCTTGAGCATCTGCCAGGCGCTGGCCATGTCGCTCGCGCCCGGGTTTTGTTCCTCGATGCCGGCCAGCAGGGCCAACACGGCCGTGCCCGGCGGACGCGCGAGCAGGGTCGCGAGCAGGGCGTAGACGTGTGCGCGCAGCGCATCGGGCGGCGCCACTTCCTGCGCCTGGGAGAGTGCCTCCGATGCCGCAGTGGTTTGCGAGCTCACGGCCACGGTGCATGCTCCCCGGTCGTGTCCTGCTGCTCGTGCAGGTACAGGTCGGCGACGCGGCAGTCCTCGCACATCTGCAGACGCCGGCGTGCCGCCTCGGTCCGGTACATCCAGTGACCTTCGAGCTTTTGCGCGATGCGCTGCATCATGCGCTGCGTGGCGAAGGGCTTGCCGCAGGCGATGCAGCAGAACGGCGCCTCTTCGTGCAGCACGCGCCGCGTGCGCGCCTGCTCGGTGTCGAAGAGCATGCGCGGCGCAAGCGTCACGGCATGCTCGGGACAGGCCGTGCGGCACAGTCCGCACTGCACGCAGTTGACCTCGATGAACTGCAGCTGCGGGCGCTCACCGCCGTCGAGCAGCGCCGAGGCCGGGCACACTGACACGCAGGACATGCACAGCGTGCAGGCCTCGGTGTCGATCAGGATTTCGCCGAATGGTGCCCCTGCCGGCAATGTGGCGACGGTGACCGGCCGGGGTGCTGCGGCGTAGAGGTGATCGACGGCCAGGCGCAGGGTGCGACGCTTTTCGTTCAGGGTGGCGAAGCGCGCCGGGACGATTTCGATGCCGGGCGCATCGGCGGCGAGACTTTCCGCGAGCTGCTCCGCATCCAGCACGTGCAGCAGGCGCACAACGTCCGGCGGATAGCCGAGCGCAGCGGTCAGTGCGCCCGCGCAGGCGCATTCTGTGCGCAGGGTCTCGCGCACCGAACGCGGCGTATCGGGCCCGGCCAGCAGTGCCACACCGCCGGCGCCGTAGGCGAGCGCCGCAAGCCACGCCTCCAGCCCCACCGAGCCCACTTCTTCGACGGCGAACGGGAGCACGCTCTCGGGCAGACGCGCTGCCGCCGCCTGCACCAGGGCCGCGCCGCCTTCGGCCCCATGCAGCAGCACCCAGGGGCGCCGGCCGCCGGCATCGCGGTAACGCCCGAGCAGCGCCCGCAGTGCTGCCAGCAGATCCGCAGGAGGGGGATAGGCATAGCGGATGGCACCGCTCGGACAGGCGGTGGCACAGCTTCCGCCGCCCTGGCAGAGGTAGGGATCGACTTCGATGCGATCACCCGCCGAGGCGATGGCGAGGGTGGGGCAGGCCTCGATGCAGCGCGTGCAGCCGGTGAGCCCGCTGTTGCCGTGCGCGCACAGCGCAGCGTCGTAGTGGAAAAACGTCGGCTTTTCGAAACTGCCGACCAGCTCCGGCAACTGCTCGAAGGCCGCCTCGAGCGCCGCGCAGTCGGCCCCGGGCGCGAAATAACCCGGCGGCGGCAGTTCGTGGCGCAGCACGGGCGCGCTGCCGAGGTCCAGCACCAGATCGAAGTGCGCGTCGACGGTCTCCCCGTCCCCGTGCTCGCCGGTGGCGAGGTGTGCCACGAAGGCCCCCAGGTGACCCTCCAGCCCCTTCAGCTCGCCGTGCAGTACGTCCGTGCCCGCAGGCCACGACGACGCCGGCCCGAAGTCGGCGCCCACCAGTACCGTGCGCCGCAGCGCATCGAGCCTCGCGGCGGCTGCACGCGCGGCCTCGGCATCGCCCGCGATCAGCACCCGGCCCTGGGAACGGTATTCGACCGGTGCCGCGGCGTCGGCCCCCTGGCGCGGCAAGGCGGCGTCGCGCAGGGCCGCATGGCGGGCGCGGCCGTTCGCCGTGGTCGCCGGCAGCACATCGGAGCGCGGGACATTGGGCATGTGTCGCGCTCCGTCAGCCGGGCCCACGCTCATCGGGCGCCTCGCACCCCGTGGCCGGCGCGGCGTCCGCTGCGTCGCGCGCCGATGCATCCGCGGTCGACGCCGGATCCTCGCAGGCAGCCAGCGCCGTCTGCACGGCGTGTCCCGCCGCGCGCTCCACGCGCTCGCCCAGCTCCGCGGTGAGGGTGTCGCCGAGCGGGACGAAGTTGCGATAGTCGCCGTCGTAGTCGTCCAGCCCGTCGCGTACGTGGAAGGCAGGCAGATGGAACAGCTTGCGCAGCGCCAGGCGGTGCAGCTCCTCGCTCACCCGCGGCGAGAGGAATCCGCGGAAATCGCTGCGCTCGTCCAGAGTCTCGAGCGGCGGCAGATCGGCTTCGGTGGGGGCGTCCGCAGCGCAATCTTCGGCGGGCGCTTGGCACGCAGTCGCCTGCCGCAGCGTTGCGGCCTGCTCCGCGGCGGCATCGCGCGCCGCCGCCTTGCGTTGCGACCAGCGCCCCAGTGGCCCCATGTCTTCCGTTTCAGGGTTTCGCTTGGTCACCGGTGGACTCCTGTTTCCAGTCGGCGCGCCGGCGCTTGTGGCGTGGCTGCGGCCGGTAGTACGCGGTCACGTAGCGCTGCACACCTTGCCGGACCTCGTCCGGCATGGGTGCACAGAACACCGTGTCGTCGGCCTCCATGTGGGCGCCGGCCTCATCGTAGTCCGCAGACACCAGCACCGGCGCCAGATCCCCCTCGGCATCCGCCTGGCAGACCACGAACAGCATGGGCTGGCGCCCCTCCACGTTGTAGCCATAGCTCTCGGCGCCGTCCTTGTGCAGGCGCAGGACCAGACCACGCCACAGATACTGGCTGCAGTCTTCGGCGCGGTGTACCAGGTGCGGCCCCGGTGCAGCCGCCTCGGCGGGAAGCCCGGGAAGCACGGCGAGCAGTCGCCAGCGGGGCAGCGACCAGGGGCCATGCTGCAACGTCCCGCGCTCGAGCAGCACCGACACCGGCCAGGTGTCCTCGACACGTTGTGCTGTGCCTGCGGAAAGATCGGCGGCCATGTTTCCCTCCGGCGCTCGTTCCCTCGCTCTGGCAAGGCGCATACCACATGCCCGGCGCGCGCAACGGCGAATGGCGACCCCGGGTCCGCTGCCGCCGCAACCCGAGGGTGGGATGTGGTGCGAAATGACCCGTCAGGGTTGGCGCCAGGGTCATGGTGACGCAGGGATCGCCGACGCCAGCGAGCCCGAAAATCTCACCCGCCGGCCCCGCTGGCCGGCAAGTGAACGGGTCACGGATGTCGACGAAGTGCGGCCCTGCGGGCCGCCATCGCGCCGCCGGGAGCGACGCTCCTACAGGTGGGTTGTTCGTCCCTCGGCAGGACCGTGATGGTCTGCGGGTGCACGTTGGTCCCGCCGCCCTGAATGCCGGCACGGTGGGAGCGGGGCTGTGCATCGCGATGCTGCGGCGCGCAGCGCCGCGGGTCTCGAGCCCCCGCCGGTCCCATCGCAACAACGCGATCCTGCGGGCCGCGATCGCGCCGCCGGGAGCGACGATCGCCGCACGTAACACCCGGTTCACGCCGCCGGCCTATCCCGGTTCTGGCGGTTTCGCCATCTCCCGGGATGCTGGCGGGATTTCCGGGCCGGCCTCCTCCTCGTGGGAGGCTGTGCGCAGCTCTCGCCACCACACCGGGACCAGTGCGGAACCCACGGCGAGCATCGCCCAGGTCCATGCCACGGAGGCCTGGGGTGGATGGATCAGCAGCCGCCCGGCGCCTGCGAGCAGCAGGAACAGCGAAGCGCCGCTCACCAGTACGCTGCGCAGGCGGTGCGCCAGCGCCTCTTGCGGCGCGCGGGGCCGGTCGCCCGCGAGCGCTGCCGTGCGGGTCCAGAATCCGAACGGGCGCACCCGGCGATAAAACGACAGCAACACGCCGTCCTCCGTGCGCGGTGTGACCCAGGTGATGCCGACCGCGGCCGCCGTGGTGAGCAGCGCCATGATCAGCAGGCGCAGCCATTCGTCATCGGGCGCGGTGCCGAGCGACACGAGCAGCGTCGGGGCGGCGACCAGGGACACCGCCAAGGCTGCGAGCTCGGAATAGAGATTGATGCGTTCCCACAGCCAGCGCAGCACCAGCACCGAGCCCATGCCGGCGCCGAACAGCAGCGAAATGAACCACGCGGTCTGGATGGAGCCGAGGTTCGCCATGATGGTCAGCGCGATGGCCAGCACCACGACGTTGGAAAGCCTCGCGACCAGTACCAGCTCGCCTCCGCGCGGCGCGCGCTTGAACCAATGGCGCGACACCAGCCGGTCGTAGAGGTCGTTGCTCCAGTAGGAAGCACCCCAGTTGAGATGCGTGTCGACGGTGGAGGCGAGTGCGGCGAGGAGCCCCACCAGCATCAGTCCGCGCACCCCCGCCGGCAGCAGGGCATCGATGCCAGTGACGAACAACATCTCGCGCGAAGCGGCGAAACCGGGGGCCTCGGCATCGGCCGGCGTGTACGGGTAGAGCACCAGCAGCCCGACGGCGATCGCGAGCCACAGCAGGCTGCGCAGGAAGATCTGCGCCCAGGCGAACACGACGCCGGCAAGACGCGCGTCGCGATCCGTGCGGCAGGCCATGGAGCGCTGTGCGAGATAACCCGTGCCGTCGGCGTTCATCTGGAAGATCCACTGCAGCCCGACGATGGTGACGAAGGGCAGCAGCAGCTCGGAGCCCGTGGCTGGAAAGAACGACAACAGCCGCCCGGCCTGCGGTGCGCCGTACAGCGCGGTGACGCGGGCGCTCAGCTGATCGATCCCGCCCACCGCGGCGACCACGAACCAGGCGTACAGCAGTGTGCCCAGCATGGCCAGCGCAAACTGCACCACGTCGGTGGCGATCACGGCGCGCAGCCCCCCGGTGGTGGAGTACGCGGCGGTGAAGGCCAGCATCAGCGCGATCGAGATCAGGTCGTTGGCGGTGGCGATGTCCGGCGGCAGGCCGGTGACGCTGGTGCCGAGCTGCAGTCCGAGTGCGGCGACCAGGCCCAGCACCGGACGGTACGCCGCCTGCGGCAGCCACTGGTGCCAGGGCAGAAACACCTCGGCGATGCGCATGGCGGCCACCAGCACCATGGCAAGCACCACGCAGTTGACGACGGTGCCGTAGTACACGGCCTTGAGCACGCGCAGCGCCAGCACGCCGCGCCCGCTGTAACGGGTCTCGGTGAGCTCCGCGTCGGTGAGCACGCCGCCACGGCGCCAGCCGACGGCGAATACATGCGCCATGAGCAGGAAGGCGAGGCCATAGATCCACAGCCGCCAAAGAGCGAAGATGCCGGCGGTGGCGATCAGCCCCGTGACCAGCAGCGGAGTATCGGCGGCGAACTGGGTGGCGGCCATGGAGCAGCCCGCCTGCCAGCCGGGGACGCTGCGACCGGCGAGGAAATATTCCTGCAGGTTGCGCGAGGAGACGCGCCGCGCATAGAGCCCGGCGCCGAGGGCATAGACCACGAAGGCCGCGACGATGGCAAGATCGAGCATGGCGTTCCCGGGCGCAGCGTCCGCCGCGTGCGGCGCTGCGCCTCCGGCGGGCTATTCGAGACGGATTTCCTCGTCGAGCGCGACCTCCAGCCCGAGCGCCGGCACTCGCAGCTGCACGCTGGCGCGCAGTGCCTCATTGCCTTGCAGCCGCCCCTCGTCCAGGGCTTCGCGCACCGCCTTCTCGATCTCGCGTTGGGAGGTGATGCCGAGCTTCTTCAGGAACTTGCGGATTTCCAGATTGAACACGTCCTCGTTCATGGGTGGCTCCTCAGCGGTTTGCACGCGGCGCACGTGCCGCGCGGTTGTCGGGGCCGGTCAGCCGGCGTCGCCGTACTGCCGGTCGCAGTCGAACTGCGCCTCCTCCGGAACCGGGACGCGGCGCAGGAACACGTCGAAGCAGGTCCAGCGGTTCTCCTCGGAGTCGACCACGATCTGACCGCCGTAGCGCCGGATGAGGCCGTAGCTCACGGACAGCCCCAGGCCCGTGCCGTGCTCGGCGTCGGTGGTGTAGAAGGGATCGAAGATGTGCCCCAGCGCCTCGCGCCGGATGCCGACGCCGTAGTCCTTCACGCAGATCACCGCGCCGATGGTGCCCCAGTCGCGGGTGACGATCTCGACGTGACCGGCGCGCGGCACGGCGTGCAGGGCGTTCAGCATCAGATTCACCAGCACCTGCTGCAGCTCCTGGCGGTTGATGCGCACCGGCACCGTGGCATTGAAGCTGCAATCGACCCGTACCGCCTTGCTGTCGATTTCGTGGCGTACCAGCAGCAGCGTGTCCGCGACCACGCCCGAGACGTCGATCTCCTCCCGCGCCGTCGGGTATCCCGAGCCGCGCGAATACTGTAGCAGCCGCTCGACCATGGCGCGGATGCGCTGCACCTGCTCGAGGATCAGGTCCACCTCGGTGCGCACCGGGTCGAGCTGCGGCCCGAGCTCCGCGATCATGACTTCCATGTTGCCGAGGATCACGGCGGTGGGGTTGTTGACCTCATGCGCCAGGCCCGCCGTGAGCTCGCCGAGGGCGGCGAGCTTCTCGGCGTGCACCAGGCGCTGTTGGGTCTGGCGCAGCAGGGTGATCAGCTGTTGCAGGCGCTCGTTCTTCTCCGTGAGCTCCGCGGTCCGCACCGCCACCTTCAGCTCCAGCTCTTCGCTTGCGCGGCGCACCTCGGCGCTGCGCTGCTCGAGCAGGTCCAGCATGCGGTCGAACTGACGCGCCAGCTCGGCGATTTCGTCCTGCGAGCCCACCGGCCCGATGCGCCGCGCCTCGCCTGCCTGCTCGGCGCGTGCCACGGCGGTCATGGCTTCCAGCGGCCGGAACAGCGAGCGTGCACCCCACACTGCGAGACCGCTGGCCACCGCCATGGCCGCCGCCATCAGGGCGAGCAGGGCGCCGAGCGCGCGTTGCCAGGCGTGACGGAACGGACTTGCCAGGTAATCGGTGCCGAGCATGCCCACCGGCCGCCCGCCGACGCCGAGGATCGGCCGGTAGGCGGATACGTACCATTGGCCGGCGACACGGGACGAACCGCTCCATGGCCGTCCCTCGTCCAGCACGCGCGCGGCAGCCTCGGCGGGCGCCGCGGTTCCAAGCGCACGCGCGGCACGCTGGCCCTGCTGCGGCAAGTTGGTGCTGATGCGTCGGTCGCCGAGGAACACACTGACCGCGCCCCAGCCGTCACGCGGCACGCTCCCCGGACCGTAGACCAGGTCGCGGATGTCGTCCACGAAGCCGAAGTTGCGGTTGAGCAGCACGCCGCCATCGAGCAGCCCCGACACGCTGCCCTGCGCATCGTCCACCGGCTCGATCACCCGCAGCACCAGGCCGCGTTCCTCGCCTGGCGTCGGGGTCCGGCCCCGGCTCGCCACCTTGACCGCCGCGCGCTCGGCGAGCGCGGCATCGAGCGCGCGCAGCTCGCCCGCCTGGAACAGCTCGACGCCGGTCTGGCCGACGCCGGTCAGCGCCGCCCGGGCCTGCAGCGCTGAGGACTTCATGGGCCCGGCGTCGATGCCAGCGGCTTGGAAGCGCGGCATGCCGCGGGGGTCGGTGAGCGTCAGGAAATCGAAACCCGCGGTGCTGCGCAGCAGCTGCAGCTGGTTGCGCAGGGCGGCGGCGTCGGACTGCTGAAGCGCCATGCGAAAGCCATGCGACTCGGCGAGCGAATGCAGCAGCAGCAGATGATCGCGGCGGATGCGCTCGAAGGCATCGTGCGCCACCTGCAGGTCGGTGTTGACCCGGCGGGCGAGCAGGTCGCGGCTGAAGTCGTGCATCCAGTCGGCAGCCAGCCATAGCAGCGCGGGCATGAACAGCAGCACCGGGGCCAGGGCCAGCGCCAGCAGCTTGTGGCGCAGGCTGCCTGTCAGGAAGGCGCGCAGGCGCGCGATCACGACCGGCCCTGCACCGTCGACTCCGCGGCCGTGGGCCCGCCTGCCTGCAGCCAGGCCGCGACCTTGCGCTCCAGGGTCTTGCGGGAGACACCCAGGCGTCGTGCCGCCGCCGACTTGTTGCCGCTGCACGCTTGCAGCACTTGCAGCGCGTGATGACGCTCGACCCGCTCCAGCGTCCAGTCGAGCGGCAGGCCCTGGTCAGGGAGCTGTATCGCCGCATGACTCATGTTCTGCGCGCCGGCGCAGCAGTCGCTCGGCAGCTGGCCCAGCAGCAACGAGCGCTCGATGACGTTGCGCAGCTCGCGCACGTTGCCCGGCCAGCCATAGCGCTGCAGCTGCATCATGTCTCGGTGATCGAGCACAACCGGGCCGGTGCCGAGCGATCGGGCAAGCGTTTCGCAGAAATAGCCGGCCAGCAGGGGTACGTCTTCCAGGCGCTCGCGCAGCGGCGGCACGCTGATGCTGAGCACGTTGAGCCGGTAGTACAGGTCCTCGCGAAAGCGCCCCTCGGCCACGCGTCGCGCCAAGGGCTGGTTGGTGGCGGCGAGCACGCGCGCATCCACCGGCACCTCGCGGTCCGAGCCGACCGGACGCACCACCTTCTCCTCCAGCGCCCGCAGCAGCTTGGCCTGCATCGGCAGCGGCATTTCACCGATCTCGTCGAGGAAGATGGTTCCGCCCTGGGCGTAGAGGAACAGCCCGTCGCGGCTGGCGATGGCACCGGTGAAGGCGCCGCGGGTATGACCGAACAGCTCGCTCTCCAGGAGCTCGGGGGAGATGGAGCCGCAGTTCACCGCGACCAGCTCGCCGCGACGGCCGCTCAGCTTGTGGATGGCGCTGGCCACCAGCTCCTTGCCGGTGCCGGTTTCGCCCTCGATCAGTACGGTCGAAGCGGTGGGTGCCACGCGTTGCACCACTCGGAATACTTCGCGCATGGCCGGGCTCTGTCCGACGATGCCGTCCACGGGATGCAGCCGATCGACCTGGCGGCGCAGCAGAAAGTTCTCACGCTGCATCTGGCGGCGCTCCAGGCAGCGTCCCACTGCGGCGACCAGCTGCTCGGTGCGAAACGGCTTCAACATGAAATCGTCGGCACCGGCGCGCAGGGCGGCGATCGCGGTTTCCAGGTCCGCATAGGCGGTCATGAAGATGACCGCGGCGCGCACCCCCTGCTCGCGCAACTCCTGCAGCCATTCGACACCGGATAGACCCGGCAGGCGGATGTCGACGATGAACAGATCGAAGTGGCAGCGCTGGCGCAGCGCCTCGGCCGCCTCGGCGCTGTCGACCACTTCCACCAGGGCGTAGCGCCGGGACAGGGTGCGCAGCAGGAAGTTGCGCATCCCGGGCTCGTCGTCCACGGCCAGAATCGCTGCGGGCAGCGGTGTCGCCGACGCCGCCCCGCTGTCCGGTTCGCCGCCGGTCCGGGGCAGGCTGGGACTCGACATGACAGACACCTCCTCTGGCGCACCTGCGCGGCCCGCTCTGCGTCAAGCTGGACAGATCTACCTAGGCGTATAGCACAGTTGCGTCAGAATGCACCAATTCTGCCGCAGTGGCGCCCCGGATCTCCGATCGAGCCACTCTTCCTTGACCAATCTGCCGGGGACGCGGAAGGGCTGTGGAGCCCGAGGGAACATGGACAACTCCTGCGCGGGCACAAGCACCGGCCCTGAGCCACGTGGCGCGCGAGCGGGGAGAGAGACGTGTTGTGTGCGGGGTTCGACCGGCGCATGGCATCGAACTTGCCTTTCCGAGTCAAGGGCCAGCCACGGCTACCCGGTTCGTAGCAGAGCGACGCCCGGCACACGAGCCCTGCGCCAGCATCCGGGATCGGTCGGCGGCGCCATCGTTCGGCGATCGTGAAGCATGCCAGATCTTCGCCGAGTTCCATTCACTTGTCGGGCCGGCCGCCGGCGGCCGGTGAGATTTTCGGGCTAGACTTTCGAGTAGCGGGCGCGACACCGTGGCAGGACCGCACCGCATTCATACGAATAACAGTACGCATGACAGGAGGAGAGCTTTGACCGACCGCGTGTTCGAGGCGCGGCCACGCGCCACGCGCCCCCGCATGGCTGCAGCGGTATGACCGATCTCTGGCAGACCGGCCAGTGCGCGGTGTCGCTGCTGCTCGCCGCCGACCCGCAGTTGCGCGGGCCGCTGGCGGTTTCATTGGTCGCGACCGCCTACAGCCTGGCCCTCGCGACGCCCGCGGCGGTGATGCTCGCTCTGTGGCTGACCCGGTCGCGGTTCAACTCCTGCTCCAGGGTGCTTCGTGCCAGCCGCGCATTGCTCCCGCTGCCACTGGTGGCGGCCGGCGTCACGCTCGTTCTGATGTGGGCGCCCGGTCGCGCACCGACGGCCGGGCCCACGCTGGTACCGGTGCTGGTGTTGCTCGCGCTGCCCCTGCTGGTGGGCACCAGTCATGCGGCCTTGCGCAGCGTCGATCCCGCCGCCTGGGAGACCGCGCGCACACTGGGCGCCCGTTTGCCGCGCGCGGCATGGGCGGTCGTGCATGAGGTACGCCGGCCGCTGGCGGCCCGTCTGCTCGGCGCCGGGGTCCGGACGCTCGCCGAGGTGGGTGCCGCGTTCGTGCTGGCCGGGGACCTGGCACACGTCGGGCTGCGGGCCTCCGCCGCGGGCGCTGCGCCTGCGGCAGCCGGCGTCGCCGCAGGGGCCGCCCTGCTGTTGCTCGCGCTCGGCCTCGCGGTCGCCGGGCGACTGCTGCAGCGCCGCGGAACGGTACCCGGATGATCCCGAGCCCCACATGCCCCATCGCGAGCTGATCACCGGCGTGGTGTTGGCCGGCGGGCGCGCGCGCCGCATGGCCGGTGAAGACAAGGGTCTGATCCCGCTGAACGGCAGGGCCATGGTGGCCTATGTCCTGCAGGTGCTCGAGCCGCAGGTGGGCAGGGTGCTGATCAACGCCAACCGCAGCCTGGAGCGCTATGCGGCGTTCGGCTACCCCGTGGTGAGCGACGCGACCGGTGACTTCAGCGGACCGCTGGCGGGCATGGCAAGCGCCATGCGTGTAGCGACCACCCCCTTCATCCTCACAGTACCGTGCGACAGTCCGTTGCTGCCGGCGGACCTTGCGCAGCGCCTGCACACCGCACTGATCGCGGCAGCTGCGCGCGTCGCGGTGGCCCACGACGGCGAGCGCATGCAGCCGGTGTTCGCGCTGATCGACCGCCGGCTGCTGCCGGATCTGGAGGACTACCTGGCGAGCGGCGAGCGCAAGATCGACCGCTGGCTCGAGCGCCAGCGACTCGCCACGGCGGACTTCTCCGACGAACGCGCGGCGTTCATCAACGTGAACACGCCGGAGGAACGTGCCGCGCTTGCCGCGCAGCTCTCGGGCGGCACCGCCGGTGGCGGCTGAGCCATGGGCGGGTACCCGGCACGCAGCGGATTTCGCGGTGGGAAAGCCCATGGGTAGGGGACCTGCATCTTTCGGTGACGTGCGCATGCGCGGCTTCACCGGCCGGGCGCGCGTGGAGGAGGCGCTCGCCTGGGTCGACGGCGCGGCGCAAGCGCTCGCCCCCGAGGCGGTCGAAGTGCGCGCGGCGCACGGGCGCGTGCTCGCCGAAGAGGTGCGCGCGGGCATCGACGTACCCGCCTTCGACCGCTCCGCCATGGACGGCTATGCCCTGCGCGGCGCCGAGACCGTCGGTGCCGGCGCCTACAACCCGCTGCGTTTCGCCGTGGTGGGCGAGTCCCTGCCCGGGCGCCCGTACCCCGGTGTGGTGCTGCCCGGCACGGCCGTGCGCATCATGACCGGAGCACCGCTTCCCACCGGCGCCGACGCCGTGGTGCCGGCGGAGTACGCGGCCGAGCACGCCGGCTGCGTGGACATCGCCTCGACCATCGCACCGGACAAGCACGTCGGTCACGTGGGCGAAGACGTCGCGGCGGGGGAGGTGGTGATTCGCGGCGAGCAAGCGGTTGCGCGCCCAGGACGTCGGGCTCATCGCCTCGGTCGGCGTGGCGCAGGTGCGCGTCATCACCCGGCCGAGGGTGCGCATCCTGGTTACCGGCGATGAGCTGGTGCAGCCGGGTGCGGTGCGCGAGCGCTATCAGATCTACGATGCCAATTCGTGGATGCTGGAAGGCCTGATTGCGCGCGACGGCGGTGTGCTGGAAGCGCGCGTGCACACGCCGGACGACCGCGACGCCATCCGTGCCGCGCTGCTCGCGCCCGGGGCGGATGTGCTCCTGGTGTCGGGCGGCTCCAGCGTGGGGGCCGAGGACCATGCGCCGGTGCTGCTCGCGGAGCTCGGCGAGCTCGCGCTGCACGGCATCGCCATGCGGCCTTCGAGCCCGGCGGGCATGGGACGTCTGGGCGAGGTGCTGGTGTTCCTGCTGCCGGGCAATCCCGTGTCGTGCCTGTGCGCCTACGATTTCTTCGCCGGGCGCGCCATCCGCAGGCTGGGCGGGCGCAGCGCCGACTGGCCGCACCGCACGGTGCAGGTGCCGGTGGTGCGCAAGATCGTCTCCGCCGTGGGGCGGGTGGACTACTGTCGCGTGCGCCTCACCGAGGCCGGCGTCGAGCCCATCGCGCTGTCCGGCGCCTCGATACTCTCCTCCACGACGCGCGCCGACGGCTTCGTCCTGGTGCCGGCGCCGAGCGAAGGCTATGCGCCCGGCACGCGCGTCACCGTCTACCTGTACGAGCCCGGTTGCTGAGAGGCTCAGCGCATGCCCGTCGATCCGTCCGAAGCCCGCCGCGCCGCACGCCAGGAGCAGTTCCTGGACGTCATCAGCCGCGACGAGGCGAGCGCGCGTTTCCAGAGTCACCTGGCGTTGGCGCCGCTCGGCAGCGAGACCGTGCCGCTCGCATCCGCGCTCAACCGCGTGCTCGCACGCGCAGTGGTCTCCGACGTCGACGTGCCGGGCTTCGATCGCGCCAACGTGGACGGCTTCGCCGTGCAGGCCTCCGACACCTTCGGCGCCATGGAGGAGAGTGCCGCGCCGCGTGGCGCTGAACGACGAAGTGCTCGCCCCCGGCGTGGTGCCGCGCGATACCGTAACGAGCGGCCGCGCCACCACCATCGCCACCGGCGGCATGCTGCCGCGCGGAGCGGATGCAGTGCTGATGGTGGAGCACACCGAGCTTGGCGAGGATGCGCTGGAGGTGAACGCCTCGGTCGCGCCGGGTCACAACGTCACCTTCGCCGGTACCGACATCGCTCGCGGTGAGACGGTGCTGCACGCGGGCCAGCTGCTCACTTCGCGGGAAATCGGCGTGCTGGCGGCGATCGGCCTGGACCGGGTGGAGGTCTATCGCCGGCCCCGCGTGGCGGTGATCTCCACGGGCGACGAAATCGTCGCACCGGGTGCGCCGCTGCGTCCCGGCGCCATCTACGATTCCAATGCCGCCATCGTGGCTGCGGCAGTCACCGAGCTGGGCGGCGAGCCGGTGGCGCTGGGCGCGATTCCCGACGACGACGCGGCGCTGGAGGCGGCGCTTGCCCACGCGCTCGAGTGCGACCTGGTGGTGCTCTCGGGCGGCACCTCCAAGGGCGCAGGCGACCTGTCCTACCGCGTGGTGAGCCGGCTCGGCAATCCCGGCATCGTGGCCCATGGCGTTGCGCTCAAGCCCGGCAAGCCCATCTGCCTCGCCGTGACCGACGCCAAGCCGGTGGTGATCCTGCCGGGCTTTCCCACCTCGGCCATCTTCACCTTCCACGAGTTCGTCGCACCGGTGATCCGCGCCTACTCCGGGATGCCGGCGCAGACCCGTGAATCGCTCGCCGCGGAGCTGCCGGTGCGGGTCAACTCCGAGCGCGGGCGCACCGAGTTCCTGCTGGTGAGCCTGGTGCGCGTGGAAGAGGGGCTCGCCGCCTATCCGATGGGCAAGGGCTCGGGCTCGGTCACCACCTTCAGCTACGCCGACGGTTTCATCACCATCCCGGAGCACACCGAAATCGTCGAGGCGGGCGCGCGAAGTCACGGTGCAGCTGCTCGGGCGCCGGCTGGAGCCCGCGGACCTGGTCGCGATCGGCAGCCACTGCGTGGGCCTGGACTTCCTGCTCGGCGAGCTGCAGCGCGATGGCGTGGCGGTGAAGTCGCTGCAGGTCGGCAGCATGGGCGGGCTCGCCGCCGCAAGCCGCGGCGAATGCGACATCGGCGGCGTGCATCTCATGGATCCGCAGAGTGGCGAATACAACGTACCCTATCTGAACGAGCGCCTGGCGCTGATCCGCGGCTACGGGCGCATGCAGGGCCTGGTGTTCCGCCCAGACGATGCGCGCTTTGCCGGACACATGCTGGAGGAGGCGGTAGATGTGGCGCGCGACGATCCCGGCTGCGTCATGGTCAACCGCAATCCCGGCAGCGGCACGCGCATCCTCATCGACCGGCTGCTCGGCGGTGCCCAGCCGCCCGGCTATGCCGTGCAGGCCAAGTCCCACAACGCCATTGCCACCGCCGTCGCACAGGGCCGTGCCGACTGGGGCATGGCCATCCAGACCGTGGCGCGCGACTACGGCCTGGGATTCATCCCGGTGCAGGAGGAGCGCTACGACTTCGTGGTGCCCAAGTCCCGCCTGGATCGCCCGGCGGTGCAGCGCTTCCGCGCGCTGCTCGCAGAGCCCGCCATTCGCGCCCGGTTGCAGGCGATGGGATTCCTGCTGCAGGACGTCGCACCCGGGGAAGCGCAGGTGGTCCAAGGAGAAGACCGCCCGCCGCAGGTGCGCCTCGAACCGCGGCGGCGCTGAGGCGCGGCCCCACAGCACAGGAGCTCCGTCATGTCCGATGCGAACCGCACCGCGCGCTACCGGCCCGAGATGACCGCCGCCGGTCTCGCCCCCTGCCGGGAGGTGCCGGCCATGGACGAGTCCGGCGCCGTGCGCGAGGTGCCCATTGCCGGTGAGCGCCCGCTCACGCTGTATGTCGACAAGCGCGAGATCGTCACCCTCATGACGCTCGGCGGTCAGCCCGAGCTGCTCGCCATCGGCTATCTGCGCAACCAGGGTCTGGTGAAGAACCTGCAGGACATCGTCGCGGTGCAGGCCGACTGGGAGACCGAGTCCGTAGTGGTGGTGACCCGCGAGGGCATCGAGAACCTGGACGCCAGGCTCGCACGGCGCACGGTGACCACCGGCTGCGGCCAGGGCACGGTGTTCGGCGCCATGATGGAGGAGCTCGAGCGTATCCGGGTGCGGGAAGTCGAGCTCGCGCAGTCGCAGATCTACGGCCTGCTGCGCAGCCTCACGGCGCACAACGAAGTCTACAAGCAGGCGGGCGCCGTGCACGGCTGCGCGTTGTGCCGCGGCGAGGACATCCTGATGTTCGTGGAGGACGTCGGGCGGCACAATGCCGTGGATGCCATCGCCGGCTACATGTGGCTGGAGGACATCGACGGCGCCGACAAGGTGTTCTACACGACGGGGCGACTGACCTCGGAGATGGTCATCAAGGTCGCACAGATGCGCATTCCGGTGCTGCTGTCGCGCTCGGGGATCACGCAGATGGGCCTGGATCTCGCACGGCGCGTGGGCGTGATCATGATCGCCCGAGCCAAGGGCCAGCACTTCCTGGTGTTCAACGGGCAGGATCGCGTGGCGCTCGATGCCGTGCCGCCGGAGCGTCCGGCGGGCGTACAGCGCTCGGCATGAGAGCGCTCCCGCCGGCGGGCGGAGCGGCACTGCCGAGCTTCATGAGCGCCCGGCAGGTCGCCGAGTACCTGCATCTGAACGAGAAGAAGGTCTATGCGCTGGTGCGCGAGGGCCGCATCCCTGCCACCAAGATCACCGGCAAATGGGTGTTCCCCCGCGAGCTCATCGACCGTTGGCTGCTCGCGTCCAGTCACGGCGGCCTGCTGACCGATCGGCTGCTGGTCGCGGGCAGCGACGACCCGCTGCTCTACCACGTGGTGCTGGAGCTCGCCGCCGCAGCAGGCGCGCGTGCCCTGGTGAGCTATTCGCCCACCGGCACGCGGCTGGGACTCGAGCTGCTGGCCGCCCAGCGCGCCGATGTCGGCTGCGTGCACTGGGGGCCGGAAGCCGACAGCGCCATCCGCCACCCCGCGCTGCTGCAGCAATATCCCGCGCACCGCGACTGGGTGCTGGTTCGCGCGCTGCGCCGCGAGCAGGGACTGATCGTTGCGCCCGCGGTGCTGAAGCGCCACGGCGACCTTGCCGAGCTGCTGCACGCCGGGCTGCGCTGGGCAATGCGCCAGGAGGGTGCCGGGACCCGGCGGTTTCTGCAGGAGGCGCTGGCCGCGCATCACGTGGGGGAAGATGCGTTGAACGTCACCGCCACTGCACTCTCCGAACGCGCCGCCGCCGCACATGTGGCGATGGGTCACCGCCGACCTCGCACCGGGCGTGCGCGCCAGCGCGGGCGAGTTCGGTCTCGGGTTCGTCGGCATCGGCTGGGAAGCCTTCGACTTCGCACTCCCCCGCGGCGTGTACTTCCGAGCACTCTTCCAGCGCCTGCTCGACGCCCTGCGCGCACCCGAAGCCCATGCACTCGCAACCGCGCTCGGCGGCTATGACCTCGGCGTCGCCGGCGAGCTGGTGTGGGGAACGGAGTGAATCGATGTAGCCTCGATGCAGCGAAGCGAAATCGAGGAGAGCGCGGTGCCGTAGCCCAGCTAATAGGGTTGGTGGCGTGCGCTCCCCCGGAATACTCTGCGACGGACTTTCCCTGGGACGCTCATTCACCGTTGCGACGGTGCAGTAGATAGATGTAGGGCGGATAAGCGCAGCGCATCCGCCACTTCCTCAGCAGTAGATAGATGTAGCGCGGATAAGCGCCGCGCATCCGCCACTTCCTCATCGGACCCCCGAGGCCGACCGGATCGCCGGACCCGTTTCGCCTATCCACCCGGTATTGATCCCACCACCAAACTTCAACCCGGCACCCGTAGGGTGCGGCCCCCGCACGCGGACAATGCAGGAATGTAGATTCGTGGATATAACGTGCGCGAGGATCCCCCATCCCCCGCCAACAATGAACGCTTGCGCCACCCCCCTCCCAATTCAGTAGGGTGGATAAGCGGCAGCGCATCCACCATTCACAACAACCACTCGCCTCACCGGCAACTCCCACCTCCAGAAGATACCCGCGGAACACACAAAATCGTCCGGCCCTCAACTTCATGAGCCAAAGTGTCACCTCGTTCCCGACGAACGGAGCGATGAAATCGCTCCTGCTGCAGGTGACCCAACGCGGATGCTCGCCCTGCCAATAAGCGGATTTCGACCCCAGGGGTACAATCGTTGCTCGCAGCAACCACCACATCGCACAATATGCCGCAGCGGGCTATCACCCAATACTGCGTAAGCGGCCGAATACAACGTTATCCGATGAGTAGACCGCAACCGGGTCGCAGGCGTATACAGGAAAAGAGGTGACGTATGCGTAAAGTTGAGGAAATCGAAGAGCAGATTCAGAAGCTTTCCCGGGAGGAGCTGGCCGAGCTCCGCGAGTGGTTCCTGGAACAGGACTGGAATGCCTGGGATGCGCAGATACAAGCCGACGCCAAGTCTGGGAAGTTGGACGAGTTCGTTTCGGAGGCGAAAACCGAGTACGACGCGGGTCGCGCGCGGAAGCTTTGAAGCACTACGCCTCAGGCAAGTTCTGGGCACTGTACGAGGCGCTTCCACCCGAAGTGCGGAAAGTTGCCGATAAGAACCATGAGCTGCTTGGCATCAACCCACGCCATCCCTCCCTGCACTTCAAACGTATTGGAGACCTTCGGTCGGTACAGGCAGGCAGCCATCATCGCGCACTGGGAATCGATGTGCCGGACGGCATCCTGTGGGTGTGGATCGGCACCCACAGCGAATACGACAGGATTATGGGATAACAAACGCTCGCGGCCGACGCTCGTAAAGCTCCGCGCGGCGACAAGTGGCGTTAGGGCGCTATGAACATTGCAGCTCAGCTTGATTCTCTGCGCGATCTCGTTCGATGGGTTGACGAAAATACAAAAGGTATTGCCATTGCTGGCGATCGACAACAGCAAATCGCATCCGCATGTTTTGATGTTGCAATCGAACATCAAGCCGCAATTGCGTTGCTGTGTGGTTCTCATCTCTTTGGGTCGATGCACGCAATGATGCGTATTCTCGTTGAGTCCGTCGTACGGGGATTATGGATACTGCACTGCGCAACTGAAGCAGAACTCGATCTATTCGAAAAACGAGGCATGGACAAGCGCGCCACAGGTTCATTTGATCGAGGCGCTGATCCTCTTGCTCCTGGTTGCGGAGCGCTTTGGTGAACTAACAGCCGAAGTAGAAGCAGCAATCGGGGCGCATCACCCCACGCTTACTCAGATGAAGGCAAATGCCTGGAACGCCCTGAATGATTTCGCCCATACCGGCTACACACAAATCACTCGTCGGCTTGGAGATGGAGCGCTCGGATCGAACTATCCCGAAGAAGATGTGATCAAGTGTATCAACGCCGCGGGTGCTTTTGGGTTGATCGCATCGGCACAGCTTTCCGCAATGGCGAAACAGGATGCTCTTACAGAGGCGCATCTGCGCGTCTTCAAAAAATGCGGGAGTTTGCAAGTGCGCCATAACAATCGCAATCGTGTTCGCGCCCGCAAGAGCGGCCGTCTCGGGGCGTGCAGCGCATGAGCGGCCTCTTTCAGAGGTTTATCAACCGCGGTATCCGACGAATAGCCACTTCCAGAATGGGACGTCGAAAGTGAATGGGACGTCGAAAGTGGACGATCCACACGGCAAGATCTGACTCCGCCGCTTCTGACCCCGCCGCTTCATGTTGAACTCAGCACCCATAGGGTGCGCCCCACGCACGCGTTACCTATCGAAGGTTCCGCGCGGTGTCACCACCCGCCAACGTCGTGCGTATCCGGCCGACAATTCGGATGTAGGGTGGATAAGCGCAGCGCATCCACCACTCACGATCACCGCCTAGCTCGGGCGAGGAATGAGGCGCCTGAGAGAGAATCGTGGTCGAGTAGGCAACCTCCTATCTTCGCTACCTGACCCCGGCTGCATACCGTACGCGCACAAAGTGCCGGTCGAGTTGCCAGTAGGCGGTGATCGAGGTGTAGGAAACGAATGAGTCGCGGGTGATGGTGCCGGTGCTGACGCCGCTGGTGGTGCCGCAAGGGGCGGGGCCCAAGCGGAAATGAAATGAGGAAACTGACCCAGAAACTGTCCCCGGAATTCCATGATCGCCACCTCCCCTGCCGTTGCTGTCCACATCAAGCGGGGTGTCGATAGGCGGCACTGACCGGTCTATGTTCACGCGACCGCAAGACGTCGACGCCCGAAGTCGATCACAGAAAGGAATCGTAATATATTGTTCCGAGACGGCACAGACCGCGCCTACCGGAAAGCGGGGGGAGAATCTGATGGTGAGCCACGTCAGAGATGAACGGCAGGATGCCGCATTTTATCACGGCAGTTTGCCGTCCAATCACTGTTATGTTGCACCATGACTAAGCGAAGAAAAATATTTCTATGGGTTGCCTTGCTCTTGTCGGTGCCTGCCACCTTTTACGCCGGCGGTAGCGTTGTGTTTTATGCCTGGCTTAGCGCCGCAGCGCCAGAGCGCTGGCCTCCCGATCGGGCGGCGCATTGGACATACAGTGCTTTGGCCTTAACGGTATTATTTCTCGGGCTCTTTATCTATTGCGTGGTTTCCCTTATCCGTGAAGCAAACCGGAAATACCGAGAAGAGCAAAATGCAACATAACGAATAAGGATAGATCGCGCGCAGCCGCGATCTGATCCGTGTGTTGGACGAGCCCGCCACTGAGTTTGAGGCGAGCTATTTATGGGCAAATATCTTTTCGGGAGTTCGCTTGCCGGAGCACTCGGTACGGCAGGAACTTGTTTGCGAGGCGAGCGCAGGCCTTGGCCATTGGGAAGCCAATGCCGAATCAACGTTGTGGCATCAGGGCGAGCGGGTCTCCTGTGCAAGTGAATGGAAGTCGTTGCACCCGATGTGCGGCTATCCGGAACGAGGGGGACTGGCAGAGATCACAGCTAGCACGTGCATGGGGCAGCGACAGGTCGGACAGGGCACGGGCGGCCGCGGTTTCGGCGCCGCGGCGGCAATCATCACGTGTAGCGCGAACTGCACCACGGCCAGGATGCGCTTGCCGTTGCCATGGAGAAAGCCGTAATCGCGCACGCGGCGAAAGCCCTTGGGCAGCACGTGTTGCAGGATTAGCCACAGGAAGTCTTCGCCCGCCGGTAATTCGGGGACAGTTTACTCAATTGTTGGGGATTCAGCTGACGGGACGGCCTACTGACCGTGGGGAGCGCGGGACTATTCATGGATTGAGTAAAAAGTAAACTGTCCCCCGATTTCCCGGGTGATCGCCGCTCTGGACCCGAAACGCGACGACGGAGGTGGAGCACGCAAAACGTAGCGCAGCACCAACGCCGTCCAGCAGTTCACTTCCGACAGGCCGCCGGACGGCCTGGGAGCGCGCTCGTGCCGAACGTGAAAAACGGCCCAATGACATTGTCAAAGCATCCGCCGGAACCGCGCAATCGCACCGCGACGACGCGCGCCGCGCCGCTCAGGACCGCACCCACCGGGCGCCGCGGCTTCGACAACCTCGTCCCGCCGCAATACAATCCCCTCTAAATAGAAGAGGGCTCGCGCGTGGACCAAACCTCCGCAGTGGAGCGGCTTAGTCCAACAGACATTTGTCCGTCATGCTGGACTGCGCACAACGGACAAATGCTTAGCTGTTGGGCGTCCCGAGCAGACTCGGTAGGTAAATGAACCGTTGGACACCAAAACGCCGCAGGCTACGAGCATTCCTGCGGCGTTTTCGCGTCGCCAAGCGCTCCGCACCTCCACGACCCGACCGCCGACCGCCTGGGCTCGGCGCAACAATTGAGTGGGCGGAGCTTTGGCTGAGGTTGTACCGCCTTCAGTCAATGTTCGTGCTGCAGTCCTATGTTTCGAGGGTCCTTCCGGATTTCGTCGAGTCGTTCGTTTCTCTTGCCAGATCCCATCCGAGTGCAAAGGGCGATCGTTACACGACAAGACAAGTTCAGCGTGTGCAGCGGGACTTGCTCAAGTTTAAGAGGCTCTCGCAAACTTCATCTTCCCGCAGCCTCTTCGAGGACGTAAGAGCGGTATGGCTTGAGATGCTCTTATGCAAGACTGTTGATGCGTTCGAGCTATATCTGACGGCAGTACTACGTAAAAGTCTCAGGAAGAATCCAGGCGCCATGTCAGATGCAAGCCTAAAAGTCCACGACCTTCTCTCATCGAAGGATCTGGACGAGGCGCTCGCCCGTGCTGTCGAGAAGCAGGTGTACGATGCTAGCTTCTCGGGCCTATCTGGTGTCACGGAGTACCTGGAGCGACGCTTCGGTGTCACTGTTGATCGGCAAACGTCGCACTATAGAAAACTCCTTGAAGCGGTCGAGGTGCGGCATCTCGTGGTGCACAATGGATCATCGGTGTCAAGACGATTCCTGGAGTGGATGGGACGGCTCGTTAAAGGATGGCGACCGAATCCCTGTCACAGCGACATACGTTCGGGATGCTATCGACGCGGTTCGCGATGTCTCCGAAGAGATTGATGGGGCTCTGCTCCAGAGGAAAGTGGTGTAGGACGCCCAACTTCAGGCTGCAGGGGACGCGCAACAGCGGCGCTGCGCTGTTGTGCGCCCCTGAGCCGGCGCGTTGAGTCGTAGAAAAGCCGATTTCGCCCTATAATTCGCGCGTCCGCTGTGCCAGAACGTGATGAATGACGATTAGCGGACCATCAGGGATTGGGATGGCCCGCTATAACGATCCACTGCTACGAGCGGATCAAGATGACCCCGATTACTTCGGGAGCAGATTCTGCCGACATCTTCGAGTACACCCTCAGTTACCTGATCGATCACGAGCTGGACCTTTCGGTCTTCCACGACGCTACGAAACGACGTTACGGCCGCCCAGCCTACGATCCGGCGCTGCTGCTGAAGATCGTGCCTATGCGGTAATTTGGGGACAGTTTACTCAATTGTTGGGGATTCAGCTGACGGGACGGCCTACTGACCGTGGGGAGCGCGGGACTATTCATGGATTGAGTAAACTGTCCCCCGATTTCCACGTCGAGGCCGACGAGTGCGGGGCGCTCAACGAATGGCTTGCTGTTGCGCCGCAGGCAGCGCCGCTGTGCGGAACCGTTGCGGCGATGGTGGCGAGCAACGACCTCGCGGACCGACCGCCTCGCGCGCTCGCGGACGGTGAGTCAGTCTCGCTCGGCAAGCACGCGATGCGCTGGTTTGACGCACCGCACCTGCCGCACGCGTGGGAATGCGGCTTCATCATGGAGGGACGAACCCGTACGCTTCTGTGCGGCGATCTGTTCACGCAGGGTGGTTCCGACAACCCGGCCATTACCGAATCTGACATCCTCGGGCCAAGCGAAGCGTTCCGTCACCAAATGGACTATTTCTCTCACACCAAGAATGCGCGCCAGATGCTGGAGAGGCTGGCTGCAACTGACCCGACCACGCTCGCGTGCATGCACGGGAGTGCATGGCGCAGAGACGGCGCGAAGCTCCTTCGCGCCCTTGCGGATGCGATCTGTACGTGAACGACGCCCAACAACCTGTTCCTGAGCTGGGGCGTTTGAAGACCGAAATCATGAGTTCACGCATCCGCATCAGGAACGAGACGAACGACGATATCGAAGCCATCAGCGATGTGACCATTGCAGCGTTCCAGACGTTGGAGATCAGCAACCACACTGAGCAGTTCATCATCGAGGCGCTGCGTGCCGCCGGGACTCTTACGGTTTCCCTCGTCGCGGAATCGGATGGCCGTGTCATCGGGCACATCGCGTTCTCGCCTGTGACTATTTCGAACGGCACAAATGGCTGGTACGGACTGGGGCCTGTTGCGGTCCTGCCGGAATACCAGCGCCAGGGCATTGGCAAGGCCCTCATCCAGGAAGGATTGTCACGACTGAAGGGCATGCAGGCGGGCGGCTGTTGTCTCGTGGGGCATCCCGAGTACTACAAGAAGCTCGGCTTCGCGAACCTGCCGGGATTTGTCCACCAGGGAGTTCCACGGGAAGTCTTCCTCGCACTGACTTTCGACGGGCACGTTCCGCACGGCGAAGTCACGTTCCATGAGGGATTCAAGGCGGATGGCCAACAAAGGGGTGCCGGCGAGGCTTCGCAGCGCCCCTGACCCTCAGCGTTCGGCGACGGAGGGATGCATGGAGCAGATGCTCTTCAGCGGGTGGGAAAGTCTGCTCCGGACCCTGGTGGGCGGGGCGCTGGCCTACGGTCCGATACGCACGGACTGCGCGTGGTGCAACTCAGCAGTCGAAGTCCCAGCCTCGATCAATCGAGTCTGACCCCTTCGGTCCCCATCGGTCCTCCCCTTCTCTACAGGGCATCCGCCGTTCCGAGTCGGGTGGTGGGTGGGCGGTGATGATGGATGCGCTGCGCTTATCCATCCTACATTGACGTCCGCGCCGCAACTTGAACCGGAAACTGCAGGATGCGGCAGCGCCCGCGGAGGGACGATCTGTTCGGGCGCCACTGATGTGTGACCAGCGACGATTCGCTGCCATCCACGAGACTTTCCGCTGCGGCAAAAGCCTGGTGAGTTTGCGGAAGTGAAGTGAGGTGAGGGAGACGGCACCGTGGTTGACGTCTCATGGCGTACACCGGCTTGCAAACCGTTCGATCGAACCCGTCATCTGGTGCGTTGCAGGCTGTGCCTGCTGGCGGCCGGCGGGACACAAGTCCCTGTGCTTACGTAAGAATAATCCGTAGATCGACATCTGGCACGGCGCCTGCTCTATCCGGGACATGAGCAACTGGCTCATGCAGGACACCAAACCAACCCACTTACGATGAACTGATACTGGAGATTACGACCATGACCAAGCTGATGATCAAGGACCTGAGCAAGAGCACGGAGCTGGACGGTGCGGCGATGACCGCGGTGCGCGGTGGCCGCCTGGCGCTGCCTCTGTTCCCGGTGTTTTCCTCCTACAGCAGCCGCGTGGATTTCAGCGCCGCGCAGGAGATCGGGCAGGTGCAGAAGATCGACAACGCGAACGGCAACAACGTTGCTTTCGCCGACGACATCAAGTCCGTGATCAAGCCGACGCAGCGCGCGCAGAACAACATCAATTTCGGCGGCCTCTACTTCGACTAAGCAGTTGCTTCTCTCCGGGTCGGCGGAGCCTCCAAGACTCCGCCGCCCACCTTTACCACTCTTCGGCCCCCCTCGCGCGCAATGCGGGAGAGGGGACCTCCTTTTGTGATGGGCAGAGCAAGGGCGCTCAGCCTGCTAATCTCACCAGCATCCCGGGAACTGGCGGAATTGGCAGCCGGGGCGAGCGAGAAACCGCCAGAACCGGGAGTGCAACTCAGCAGCCGAAGCCTCAGCCCCGATCAATCGAGTCTGACCCCATCGATCCCCATGTCCCGCATCGCCGTTCCTAGCGGAGCCGGGAGGATGCGGCCCCATCGATCCGCCCCATTTGTTGGTGTGGAGCCCATGCGCGACGACCGACGGTTACGGTTCGTCGCCATCCACCGACTTTCCGCTGCACGAGGAGCCTGGTCAGCTTCCAGAAGTGAAGTGAGGGAGATGGCGCCGCGGTTGACGTCTCAGGGCGTACATCGCCTTCCGAACTGTTCGATCGAACCCGTCATTTTGTGGGTTGCAGGCTGTGCTGGCCCGCGGCGTGTGGGCGGCAAGTGTTTGTGTCTGCGCGAGAACATCCGTAGATCAACGTTCTGGCACGGCGCCTGCTCTATCCCGGCCATGAGCAACTGGCTCATGCAGGACACCAACCCACTTTCGACGAACTGATACTGGAGATTACGACCATGACCAAGCTGATGATCAAGGACCTGAGCAAGACCACGGAGCTGGACGGTGCGGCGATGACCGCGGTGTGCGGTGGCCGCCTGGCGCTGCCTCTGTTCCCGGTGTTTTCCTCCTACAGCAGCCGCGTGGATTTCAGCGCCGCGCAGGAGATCGGGCAGGTGCAGAAGATCGAGAACGCGAACGGCAACAACGTTGCTTTCGCCGACGACATCAAGTCCGTGATCAAGCCGACGCAGCGCGCGCAGAACAACATCAACCTGGGCGGCGGCTTCTACCTCGGCTAAGCAGTTTGCTTCGCTCCGGGTCGGCGGAGCCTCCAAGACTCCGCCGACCCCTTTGCCGGTCTTCGGTCCCTCTCTCGCGCAATGCGGGAGAGGGGAACTCCTTTTGTGATAGGCGGAGGAAGTGCACTCATTCCGGAAATCTCACCAGCCGGCCAGCGGCTGGTGGGAAGTGAATGAATCGCGGGGAACATCCGGCATTCTTCGCCATCGCCATCGCCATCGCCATCGCCATCGCCATCCCACCGAACGATGACACGCGGCTTACGCCGCAGAGGTGGTTCCTCGCTCGCCCTGGCTGGTCTTCACTCGACGGGTGGCCGCGGCTACACTTTCGCTCCAGCCCGGCTGCGAGTTCCGCCAGCTCCCGGGATGCTAAGTGTAGTGGTGCACTCTTGACGAGACATTTGAGCCTTCACATGGAGGTAGGGCGGATAAGCGCAGCGCATCCGCCATTCATGATCGGCCGGCGTCAGGAGTGCACGAAGCCGTTTCGCTCCCGTCGAGTTTCTCGTGCTGAGTGGATCGCGAAGGGGATCAGGCGCCGTGGGAATCAGGGAGCCAATGGGCGTCGCGGAGTCGGATTTTGAACCAGAGGTGGCTGGGTGGCGGATGCGCTGCGCTTATCCGCCCTACGGCGCTGGTGACCGCCATCGACGAGTACATCGCCAATTCACGACACCAGGCCCAGGCGATTCATCCGGACCAGGAGCGCTCGCGATATCCTGCCGAAGGTCATTCGCGCCAATCGCCGCTCAGGTTCCAAACAGAATGAAACAGTGCACTACTGAGATTTCCGGGCTGCAGCTATCCCTTCCGCTTCGGCCCGGCTGCGAGTTCCGCCAGTTTCCCGGATGCTGGTGAGATTTTCGGGTTACAGGCGGGTGCCGAAATCGGCGGCCGGAGCGGCGCGCAGCTCGGCCGGCTCTGCGGCGGGGCGCCACAGAACGGCCACACCGAGCAGGGCGGAGAACACGGATGCGGAGAACACGGCGATCTTGGCCGCGGCGAAATCCTCGGGTGCGGGGAAGGCCTGGCCGGCGATGAACAGTGACATGGTGAAACCGATTCCCGCCAGGGCGCCGGCGCCCGCCAGCTGGCGCCAGGAGTAGGCCGCGGGTTTGACAGCCATGCCGCTGCCCGCGGCGATCGCACAGCCGAGGAGCAGACCGATCGGCTTGCCGACGAACAGGCCGAGCGCAATGGCGAGCACCAGCGGTTCGCGCTGCTGCAGCACACCCGACGCCAGCACGACCCCGGCATTGGCGAGCGCGAACACCGGCAATACCAGGAAGCTCGACCACGGCGAGATGGCGCGCAGCGTCCGGTTGGCGGGGGACTCCAGCCGGTCGTGCACGGCGTCCAGGGCTTCCAGCGCGGGTTCCGACAGACCGTGGCGCAGCACCTCCGGTCCGCGCGCCACCTCCGCCTGGACGATGGAGTTGGCCTGCGCCATGAGCGCATTGAGGTTCGGGGGCGGGCGCGTCGGTATGAACAGCGCGAGCACCACGCCGGCGAGCGTTGCATGCAGCCCGCCGGCATGCACGCAGGCCCACAGCGCGATTCCGAGCAGCGCATAGGGCATGGCACGGTACACCCCCCAGCGGTTCAGCAGGGCGAGCGCTCCGGTGAGCGCCGCAGCTGCACCCAGATAGCTCCAGTGCAGCTCGCCCGAGTAGAACAGGGCGACGACCACGATGGCACCGATGTCGTCGACGATGGCAGCGGCCGTCAGGAACACCCGCAGCTCCACCGGCACGCGCCGCCCGAGCATCACGATCAACGCCACTGCGAATGCCGTATCGGTGGCCATCGGCACGCCCCAGCCATGGTGCCAGCCGCCCTGCGGTATCACCATCACGTAGATGGCGGCCGGTACCGCCATGCCGCCGAGCGCCGCCGCAATCGGAAAGGCGGCCGAGCGCCGACTGGCCAGGCGCCCGACGGTGAGCTCGCGTTTGATCTCCAGCCCCACCACCAGGAAGAAAACCACCAGCAACGCGTCGTTGATCCAGTGCAGCAGCGACATGCGCAGGTCGAAGTCGCCGAAGGTGATGCCCAGCGGGGTCTCCCAGAATGCAGTGAACGCCGAGCCCGCGGGCAGGTTGACCAGCCCCATCGCGAGCAGCGAGGTCACCAGCAGCAGAAAGCCGGTGGCGGGCGCCCAGCTTGCGAAGTCGATCGCCGCCGTGTGCACACGATGACCGAGCGAGCCCAGCATCGCCTCGGCCAGCGTGACCTCGTCCCAGGGCCCATCGTAGCGCCGGCCGTTGATGAAGAAGGTCGGCGTCACCCGCACGCCACTGCGCCGGGCACTGGCGATGTCCGCCTCGATCCGCTTGTGGGCGCGCTCCAGCGCGGCATCCTCGACCGGTGCAAGACCCAGCTCATGCGCCACCGTCGTCAGATCGTCCTCGGTAAGCGTGTGGGAGCGGGTCATGAGCTCGACGTGCGCGCGCCAGAAGGTCTCCTCGTCCCGCGACGACTCCGCCACTTCGGCGGCACGGCGCGCGATGTCACTGCCGGTGAGCGGGCGCTGCCGGAAGCAGTAGAGCAGGCGTTCCCCGAAACGGTCCCGCAGCTTGACGATCTCCTCATTGGCGGCGCGGCAGTACGGGCAGGCATAGCTGCCGTACTCGACGAGCGTCAGATCACCGCGCTCGGAGCCAAGGACGTGGTCGTAGCTCGGGTCGACCGGCCGGTCGAGTCTGCGGGTGGCCGATATGGTCATGATCCGCCGCTCGGCCGGAGCTGACTCCCGCCTTCCGGTATGGCCAACACCTGAGCGAGATCGTCGACGGCCACCGGCTTGATCAGATGGCGATCGAATCCCCCCTCGCGTACGCGGCGGCGGTCGGCCTCCTGGCCCCAGCCGGTCACGGCCACCAGGGTCGCATCGCGCCCCGCAGGCTCGGCGCGCATGCGTCGCGCCACCTCGTAGCCGTCCATGTCCGGCATGCCGATGTCCAGGAACACCACCTCCGGCCGGAACGCGGCAAGCGCCTGCAGCGCAGCCGTCCCCTCATGCGCCACGCGCACCTCGGAGCCAAGCAGCTCCAGCAGCATGCCCAGGCTGTCCGCGGCGTCGCGGTTGTCGTCGACCACCAGGACCCGGCGCGCCGGGAGCGCGTCATGCGCAGCCGGGCTCTGCGGTGCCTGCTCCGCACTGCGCGCGTGCGCAAGCGGCAGGCGCACGATGAATTCGCTGCCCGCGCCGAGTCCCGCGCTGTGCGCCTCGACGCTGCCCCCGTGCGCCTGCACCAGGCTGCGCACCAGTGTCAGTCCGATGCCCAGACCGCCGGCCCGGGTGCGATCCACCTGGGTGAACATGTCGAACACCAGCGGCAGCATGTCCGGTGCGATGCCGGTGCCGTCGTCGCGCACCGAAAGCACTGCATCATTGCCCTCGCGCCGCACGCTCAGCCAGATGCGGCCCCCGTCCGCCGTGTACTTGGCGGCATTGTTCAGCAGATTGGAGACGATCTGCACCAGACGTGTGGCGTCTGCGTCCACGAACAGCGGCTCCGCGGCCGGGCTCACCGAGAGTTGGCGCCGTCCGCTCGCAATCGCCGGAGCGCTGGTCTCCAGCGCGCTGCGCACCACGTCGGCGAGCGCGACCCGCGCCTTGCGCAGCTCGATGGTGCCGCGCGTGATGCGGGCGACGTCGAGCAGATCGTCGACCAGCCGCACCAGGTGCGCAATCTGGCGTTCCATCACCGCCTGCATGCGTGCCGTGATCACAGCGTCCCCGCCGGTCTGGCGCAGCACGGCGAGGGCATTCTGGATCGGCGCGAGCGGATTGCGCAGCTCATGGGCGAGCGTGGCGAGAAATTCGTCCTTGCGGCGGTCTGCATCCATGAGCGACTCGGTCTGGCGCAGCAGCTCGCGCTCGAGCCTGCGGCGGTCCATGATGTCGTGAAACACGAGCACCACGCCCTGGGTCTCGCCGTGCTCGTCGCGTATCGGTGCGGCGGAATCGGCGATGGGCAGCTCGGTACCGTCGTTGCGGATCAGTAGCGTATGGTTACCCATCCCCACGACCGCTCCCTCCCGCAATACCCGGGATACGGGGCTCTCCACGCTTTCGCCGGTTTCCTCGTCGACGATGACGAAGACCTCGGCGAGTGCCCGGCCCAGTGCATGCTGCGCGCTCCAGCCGGTGAGCGACTCGGCGACCGGATTGAGGAACGTGACATGGCCGGCGGTGTCGGTGGCGATCACTGCGTCGCCGATGCTCTCCAGCGTCACGCGCAGCCACTCGCGCTGCTCGTGCAAGGCGCGCTCGGCGCGCCGCCGCCGGCGGATTTCCTGGGTGAGATCGTCGACGCGCCAGTTGAGGGCAAGGAAGCGGTTGGAAGCGGATTCCTTGGGAATCAGGCGCAGCAGAATGACGGGTGGTTCATCGCCGGCGCGCGGTTCGAGCAGCGCTCCCTCGCAACGGCAGGGGATTTCCCGACCGGCGGGATGCACCCAGGTCATGGCACCGGGAACCAGCTGGCGGCTGCGCGAGCAGGCGCGCAGATAGGGGGCCAGGCCCTCTCCGGGCATGTCGGTCAGCTGGTCCAGGTTGCGCCCGGCGAGGTCGGCTGCGGGCATGCCGAGAAGCTCGCCCGCGCGCCGGTTCGCGGACAGGATGGTTCCGTCGGAGCACACGGCGAGCATCGCCTCGGGCAGCAGGCCGGCGATGCGCCTGAACGCGGTTTCCACCTCCGGCCGAGTGCTAGCCCGCATATCTCACCGGGCGGCGGCAAAATGGTATGCGGCGGTGGCGGTCATCGTGTACTCATACAGTTGTCCTGGTGAAATGCCTGTCCCGCCCCTGGCGGGTTCTCGCGCGCCGGGGCTTGCCCTTCACTCGAGCGGTAGCTACGGCTACCACTTTCGCTCCAGAGCGGCGCCCGGACGGCTGCGAATTCCGCCAACTCCCGGGATGCTGGTGAGATTTCCGGGCTAGCCGCGAAAATATTCTCTTCCGGGCGGTGACTGCGCCTCGTCGCTGGCTTTCAGGTGAACCGTCACCCGGCAACCGGGGGCGCCCTCGGCGATGGTCTGCTCCAGCACCACGCGCGCGTAGCCAAGGTTCTCGGCGGCGATGACGCCGAACACGTTCGACGTCATCATGCACATGGCGGGGCGGCCGATGACCTTGTCCCCGAAGGGGCAGACCCGATTGCCGAGAACGATCTTCTCCTCGTCTTCCTCGATGACGTAGAAGTCGCCCTGTATGCGGCGCTTGAGATCGATCAGGACGTCGCGCACCTGGTCCCGGCTCAGGCCGGAGACGCCCAGCGCGGTGCGGTAGTCACGGTTGATCTGATCGCCCACGCGCTGGCCGACCACGCTGATGAAGCCTGTGGCTTCATCCATGCCGATGACTTCCTGCAGCGTTCCGGAAAGCTCGCGGATCAGGGTGCGGAGGAAGACATCGCGTTCCAGGGGGACCGCGACATCCGCCGGGACAGGCCGCGGAACAACGGTAGGCTCAGCCATCACTATGGTGCTCCTTTCCGCAGGACGGGGAGCGACTGCGGCTCCGCTGCAAGGGAGCCGCAGTCCTGCGGCTACTGTAACCGCGTCGCGGCCGCGAATCCATGGGTCCGTATGTAGGGTTTTGCGCGGCTCAGAGGCCGAGAATTGCCCAGACCACCTCGAACAGGATCAGCAGCACGATGATGATCTCCAGGAGCTCGGCGCGCAGGGTCGCCACCTGGTCGGCGACCACCTGATAGGTGCCCTCGAGAACGGCGATGGAGCGGCGAATGTTCTCGCTCCATTCCGGCAGGTGCAGGCGCGAGGACAGGGCGCCGTAGACCCGCGCCAGATACGGATCCCCCACCAGGCGCAGGGCGCTGTCGGTGCGCTCCAGCATCTGGTTGGCCTCGACCTTCAACTCCCCCAGCGCGCGCAGCGGCCGCGTATGACTGCGCCAGAACGGCAGCCAGGTGCGCGCGCTCTGGTGGATGAGGCCGTAGGCGGTGTTGAGCCTGCGGTCCAGGCGCTGGTCGATGTGGCGCAGCTCCAACAGCTGCAGATTGGCGAAGGCGATGGTTTCCAGGATCTCACCGCCTTCACGGTCGATCACCACGGCCGCAGCCCAGTCGAGCACGGCCAGGTCCTCGGGGCTGTAGCTCAGGCGCTGGCGCAGGGCCTCGGCGATCTCTCCCGCGCTGAGCGCGGCGGCTTCCAGTCGAACCAGCCCTGCGAGCCAGGGCGCCTGCTCCTCGATCAGCGCGCGCGACGGCGCGATCGCCTCCGGCTGAAAATGAAACACCGCGTACTCTTCGCTGAGCTCGCTCCAGCGCGGGTCCTCGATCGCAGCCTGCAACTCGCCGTAGAGCGGCTCCAGTGCGGCGCGCACCTGCTGTACCAGAGGCTCGGATTCCGACATCGCCCCCGCGAGCCGCAGCAGTTTCCCCCGCGCCATGCGAAACGGCACGTGCAGCGCGACGCCCACGGCCCCGAAATCGAACAGCGTGATGTCTGCGGCCGGCGAGACGGCGCCGAGCTCCGGCAGCTGCAACGGCATGGCCGCAACCGCCAACTGCAGCGGAGCGCGCTGATAGGCGATCCACGCCGGCGTGCGTGGCGCGCGCGGCAGAGTATGGTAGTCCGCGGCGATCAGCCCCTTTGCGCGGTCGAGCTGGATTTCATCGCCCCAGTCGAAGGCGACGTAGAAATGCAGCATGCCCGGCAGCGGGTCGCCGGCGGCGGGCTGTGCAGCAGCGGTGGTGGGTTGCTCGGACATGCGGGCCTGGTGCGGGGGTGGGTGGACCATCTTACCCAGATTCACCGCGTCCTGTGCCGCCTGCCGGCACCCGTGTTCCTCGAAGCGAAGCGGGCGGCGCAGGTTTGGAGCCTGCGCCGCCCGGGAGCCAGGGATCAGTTGAAGAGCCCGTAGTTGATGTTGTTGGCAGCGCGCTGCGTCGGGACGATCTTGGTCTTGACGTAGTCGGCGAAGGCGACATTGTTGCCGTTGTCACTGGCGATGTCCTGCACCTGCCCGATCTCCTGCGCGGCGCTGAAGTCGACGCTGCTGCGATTGGAGGAAAACACCGGGAACAGAGGCAGCGCCAGGCGGCCGCCGCGCACTGCGGCCAGCGCCGTGTGGTCGAGCTCGGTGCTCGTGCTCAGGTCTTTGATCATCAGCTTGGTCATGGTCGTATCTCCTGCTTGTAGTCAGTCCGGGTGGGGCTCTGGTTCTGCATGAGCGCCGATTCGCTCATGCCCGGGGAAGAGCAGGCGCCGTGCCAGATGCGGCGCAACCGGGAAGTATCGTTGCGTGGCAGGTGCTTGGCGCATGGAGGGTGGCCAGTACCGACTCCCGAGCGGGCAGATTGTTCGATCCATCCCAACGACTTCGCGGCGCAGTGTTCGTCGCTGCGCTACAGCGCACGCCAGTGCCCGGCGCAGGGCGGCGGTGTCGAAGCGAGCATCTCGAAAAAAAATTCGCGAACCGGGCGATTCGGGCGATTTTGTTCTTGACGTCCGCCGAGACTCGGCTATACACGTTTAAGGGGGAAATATCACAGATCGGCCCAACTGCCACTTCGCGGGGCGGTGAACGAACCGGGATTTCACAACCGGTGGGCGCAAAGTAGAACACCCCCATTCTCGCTCCCGAGAAGCCACGGCGGATTGTTTCCGCGTGCCGGCGCGTGCGATCGCGCCCCGGCGCGACGCTTCAGGCAGCGCATTCTCATTGCCAGGAGCCTGTCCGAGTGGTCCAGACGCAACGGTAGCGACAGGAATACTCGAACGGACTCCTAGAGACGGGCGACAATGACAAGCCGTAAGTTGCTGCTATATCACGCAGGCGTTGAATCACCCCTGTTCCCGAGAGACTTCATCGTTCCCGGTTGGGAAATCATTCCCATCGAGGCGCCCTTGCAGGATCGGTGCGACCCATGCGTCGGACTCGCCCTTGTCGGCTGCTGCGATGAAGCTGCACTCGGTGCATTGGAACGGCTGGTGCTCGGCGCGCGGGGCATCGAGTGGATCGCGCTGGTCGATCCCATGAGCCTTACATCCATTGCGCTTTGCCAGCTCATCGCCACCAGTTTCTACGATCACCACACGCTGCCGGTCGATGTGGAGCGCCTGCTGGTGACGCTGGGTAGAGCCTACGGAAAGGCGACTCTCAGGCGAAATGCGACGCCCTGCTCCCGCGACACCGGTCCCTGCGGCATCGTCGGAGCCAGCGCCGTGATGCAGAAGCTCTATCGCGACATCGGCAAGCTCCAGGCTACCGATGCCCCGGTGCTGATTTCGGGCGAGAGCGGGACCGGAAAGGAGCATGTGGCCGGTGCGATTCACGACCTTTCGGTCCGCCGCGCTGCCCCGTTTGTCGCAGTCAATTGCGGGGCAATCCCGAGCCATCTCATCCAGACCGAGCTGTTCGGACACGAGAAGGGCGCCTTCACCGGTGCGCACCAGCGCAAGATCGGCAGGCTGGAGAGTGCAGCGGGGGGCACGATTTTTCTCGATGAGATTGGCGATCTTGCCCTTGAGCTGCAGGTGAACCTGTTGCGCTTCCTGCAGGACAAGGCCATCGAGCGGGTCGGTTCTAACCAGAGGATCCCTCTCGACGTGCGTGTGCTCGCCGCGACCCATGTCGATCTCGAAGAGGCGATCGCGAAGGGGCGTTTCCGCGAAGATCTCTACTACCGCATCAACGTGCTGCAGTGCCGCATCGCCCCGCTGCGCGAGCGTCAGGGCGACATCGAGCTGCTGGCCCATGTGTATCTCGAGCGCTTCGCACGCGAGTTCCAGAGCACGGCGCGGGGCTTCAGCCGGCAGGCACTGGGGGTGATGCTCAGCTATCACTGGCCCGGCAATGTGCGCGAGCTGATCAACCGCGTGCGCAGGGCTATGGTAATGACCGAAAACCGGCTGCTTACGTCAGCGGATCTGGGACTGGAGCGGCGTGCCAGGGAACGCAACTGGATCACGCTGGACCGTGCGCGCAGCGTCGCGGAAGGAGAGCTGATCCGTTGCGTGCTGCGCCACCATAGCAACAACATTTCCGAAACTGCACGTCAGCTCGGCGTATCCCGGGCCACGCTTTATCGCCTGATGACCAAGCTGCAGATCTCAGCCTGAAGGAGCCGGGGCCGGACTTCGTCCCCGCCCATTCTAAACAACAAGGAGAGACAGATGCTTTCCGACCCTCGCAACCCCCGTGCGTGCCTTGCGCTGCTCGTTCCGGCACTTGCCGTTCTCACTCCCGGGTACACCCGTGCCGAGGCCGCTGCGCCGCCGCCCGACGCCGCGACCCTTTGGCGGGAACTGCGCGTGCAGAGCGAACAGCTCCAGGCGCAACAACGTGCGCTCGCAGAGCAAGAGCGTTCCCTGTCACTTCAGAAGGGCGCGCTTGGGGAGGCGCAGCGTCGACTCGAAGAGCTCCGGCGCCAGCTTGAGGCCACGCAGGCGCCGGTGGCGACCCCACGCGCGTGGCGCAGGCGCAAACCGTCCCGGTCGCCGAGCGCCCGCAGGATCCGGCGCAGGCACCGCAGAGCGTCGGCAAGCCGGCGCAGGAAAAGGCGCCGATCCAGGTGGCCCAGATCTTCGAGCAGCCGGGTGTGCTCACGCCCCACGGCAGGCTGGTGCTGGAGCCCTCACTGGAATACTCGTATTCCACCAGCAATCGCGTGGCGCTGATCGGTTACACGATCATCCCCGCGATCACCATCGGGCTCATCGACATCCGCGAGGTGAATCGCAGCGCCTGGATCGGCGCGCTCACCGCCCGGTATGGACTGACCAACCATCTCGAGCTCGAGGCGAGAGTTCCCTACGTGTATCGCAGTGACGACACGCTGACGCGACCCATCGGGACCGGGGCTGCGCAGGACAGCGTGTTTACCGCAGACAGCAGCGATCTCGGCGATGTCGAACTCACGGCGCGTTACCAGATCAACGATGGCGGTGCCGGCTCGCCTTATTACATCGCCAGCCTGCGGGCAAAATCACGCACCGGCACCGGTCCCTTCGAAGTGCCCAGGGATCCGGAGACCAGCCTCGAGACGCAGCTCGCGACCGGCTCCGGCTTCTGGGGCATCGAGCCCGGCATTACCCTGCTGTACCCTTCGGACCCCGCGGTCTTCTTCGGCAGCGCGCGCTACCTGTGGAACATCGAGCGTGACGTAGGAGGAGACTTCGGGACGATCGATCCGGGTGATGCCGTCACGCTCAACCTGGGCATGGGGCTCGCGCTGAACGAGCAGGCCTCGTTCAGTATCGGCTACGAGCACAGCGTCATCGGCAAGGACAAGCAGAACGGTCAAACCACTCCGACTTCGATGACCACCCAGCTCGGCACGCTGCTGCTGGGCTACTCGTTTCGCGTGGGCGACAGGACCAACGCCAGTCTGTCGATCGGTGCGGGGCTGACCGAGGCCACGCCGGACGTGCAACTCACGCTGCGGGCCCCGGTGATGTTTTGAGAGCGGCGAGCGCACTGGCCGGATTCACCAGCCGGCCGGCGGCTGGCCGGTCAGTGGATGGAGGGTAGGGAAGATCTGACATGCTTCAGGATCGTCAGACCACGACACACCGGTTACGCCGCCGGCCTGTCCCGGTTCTGGCGGTTCGCTCAGCGGATTGCCGCGACGCCTGCGTCGCGCAGGGAGGCGGCCACCGACAGCGCGCGTGCCAGCGCCAGACCCTGCACCGTCGCATCGATGACGGTGGTGTTGCGGATCACCTGATTGTCCAGGGTGTTCTGGATCACGGTCACGATCCCCGAGGGTAGTACAGAGGGCGGCGCGAACGTGTTCCCCGACCCGTTCTGCACGATGCTGATCGAAGACAGCGCACCCGGCCCCGCGCCCGGCTGTGCAGGCGAGGCGGTGAGCACCGGCGGCGGCGCGGACGACTGCGGGAACGATGCAACCGGCACCGACACGGGGGACGCATTCGCAGCGGTGTATGCGGGCGGGCCGGGGTCCGACGCGACGGACGGCGCAGGCGCGGGTTCGGCGCCGGGGCTCGATGCGGCAGACGCTGTTTCCGGGCGAGGGAATTGCAGCCTGGTCAGCGTCACCAGTTTTTCGTTGACGAAGGTCGCCCGCTCGATGGCGAAATAGATGCGCATTTGGGCCTTGGCATCGTCGAACACGAACCCGCCGCGCATGCTGTCGAGCACGCGATCGCTGACACGCCGGGCGCCCTCGAAACCGTCCGCGAAATCGTTCTGCGCCGCCGCCGCATCCGGCACTCGGGTGCCCGCCAGGAGTATCAGCAGCGCTGAGCGCATGCAGGCACGCGCGGTCATGTTCATGGGCCATCTCTCCTTGTCAGAAGTCGTTCGCGCCTGGCCTGAGCAGCGTGATGCTGGAAAGGCTCCGCGCATCGAGCGCCGCCTGCAGCGGCGCCTTCTGGCGTACCCTCCAGTCGGCCGGCGTATTGAACTGCGCTTCCTCGCGCCGATTGCGCACCACGAACAGGATGCGGTTTTGCCACAAGCGCTCGAATTGCGCGCGCGGGATCACCCGCGCCCCGACCGAAGGATCACCCGCCAGCACCTGGTCGGCGCGGACGCCCTTGATGACCACGAAGTGGGCGTAGTGGTTGTCGCGGATCAGCACGATCGCCGGTATGCCGACGCGCTCCAGCTGTTCCAGGGAAGTGTGAAAGCCGTCGGCACGATAGCCGTTCGCCTCCAGGTAGCGCTTCATGTCCAGGAGCGAGAAGCCCTCGCGGCGGATCTTGTTCTTGTCGCCGTGCTCGTACATCACCCGGAACACCTCCCGCTCGGAGACCGGATGCCCGTAGTGGTAGCTGAGCAAGGTCGCAACCGCGGCGGAGCCGCAGCTGAAGTCGTACTGCTGGTGCACAACCTGCCGGAAGCGCGCCTCCTTCAGGCTGACGACCGGCACGGTAAAGGACCCGATACCGCTCAGGGCGAGGTTCACGGGTGCCCCCTGCGCCGTCAGCGCAGCGCACAGGAGAATCGACAGCATGGGGATCGCGGCACGCATGCTCGGGCTCCGCTATTGCAGCGTAAGGTTCAGGATGGTGGCGCTCTGGATGATGACGTTGTTGCCCGTGTTCTGGACGACCGTCGCGAAACCGCTGGTGCCGGAGAGGGCGTCGTTGGTCACGGCGTTCGAGCCCGTCACCGTGGCGACCGCCGCGTTGTTGTAGAGCTCGGCCTGCAGGTTCATGTCGTTGACGATCAGCTCATGCCCACCGCGGCTTGCATCCAGATCGCCCGCACCCAGGGTTGCGCCCAGGTCCACCCATCCATCGGGACCGCCGGCGCCCCCTGCAAGCGCCGGCGCTGCGGCGGCAGCGACGACCAACAGTATCCAGCCCCCGGCGGCCCGCCGAAGGATCGTCAGGCTCATGGCATTTCTCCCGTTTGTTATTGAGAAAACGCCGCGGAGAGCGCCCTTGCGCGCCCCCCGCGGCATACGGTGCCTAGTGCACCGTCAGGTTGGCTTGCACGTTCACGCTCTGCTGCACCAGCGCGCTGATCCCGGTGTTCATGCTCGCTACCGAGATGCCCGCGGCCTGGTTCAGGCCGTTGCTGAGGGTGTTGGACGCCTCGAAGCTTCCCGCATCGCCGCCATTGGCGTTGCCACCGGCAGCACCATTACCGCCCGCGCCGCCCTTTGCGGAGGCCATGGCATCGCCGTGCATTTCGGCAGCACCACCGTCACCGCCCGCGCCCCCGGCGCCTCCGTCCCCGTAGGCTGTGGCGTCTCCGCCGCGGTCGGAATGGCCACCGTCACCACCAGACCCGCCGTCGCCGCCCATGCCGCCCGCCCCGCCGTCCCCGGAGGCCATCGCGTCGCCACCACGGTCGGCGTATCCGCCCGCACCGCCGTCCCCACCATTGCCACCGTAGCCGCCGGCTCCCCCGTCGCGGTTGGCCACATCGCCGTTTCCGCCCGAACCCGTGGCGCTGTTCGATCCGCCGTAACCGCCGGCGCCGCCATAACCGCCCGCACCACCGTAACCTCCGGCCGGGTCGCCTCCGGTTGCCGTCGCATTGCCATTGCCGCCGTAGCCACCGTCGGAGCCCGACGCGGCGGCGCCGCCATACCCTGCGAACGAATCGCCACCCGTAGCGGTTGCCCCGCCATTGCCCCCGTAAGCTGCCGGCGGCGCCGGTACCGCCAGTGGCATAGCCGCCGCTTGCGGTCGCGCTCGCGCTGCCGCCGTAGCCGCCATAACCTCCGTTGCCGCCGACACCGCCGAGGCCGCCCTGATTTCCGATGTAGGAGACAGTGTTGTTGCTCACTGTCGCCGACAGGGTGGAGGTGGCTGCCACCGTGGTGTTGAAGGCGTCAGTGTTGTACGAGTGATCGTACGCATAGGCGTTTGCGAACTCGTTGGCCGTCGGCCCCGAATTGTTGTTCTGATCCGAAGTCGCCGTTGCCGTCTGGTCGCGCACATCCCCGTTGTTGTCCGCGTTGTTGGTCGGGTTTGCCTCTACAGTTCCCGACACCCCCAATGCCAGGGCAATCGACATTGCCAACCCCGTCATGCTCAGTCTTTTCATCGCCAACCTCCGTAATTCTTTCAGCTCGAGACTTGGCACCATGCCAAAGCCGAGCACCGCAGAGCGAGTTCTGTGCCACAGCAGAGTGCAAGCGGTAGCTGCCTGACGGACGGGCAAATTCCATGAATCACCGGCGGGGAGCGGCGCCGCGCGGGTCTGGAGGCGTAGCAGCGCTGATACAGGGCAACGGCCCGCGACACTGCCTGCGCACGACAATGTGTGCTCCCACAAGCACCTTCGCGAACCTGCCGCGATCCCGGACGCTGTACGATTGATGAGACAGCGGGACTGCGTGCCGGACAACTTCGCGGCATCGAGCGCCTCTTCGCGGGCCTGTCCGCCGCCATGACATTTCTGGACCCGGACCAGTCGCCGCCTGCTCCCGCTTGGGGTACCGGCCATGGACTACACTGAATCTGGCAGGCTCGACGGGCCAAGGCGGCACGGTTCCTCTCCGAGCTCACCCGGCAGGTCAAAACCCAGGAGGGAGCAATGGCGATCAAGAGAGTCGGTGCAGTCGATGAGATTCAGGTTCCGTCTCTGAACATTGCTGGTGTGGGTGCGTTCCTGAAGGATCTGGGCGCCTCCAGCGATACTGAGAAGCCTCTGACATGCGGCCTGTTTCGCATGGATAAGGGCAAGCCATTGGACTACAGCTATACCTATCACGAGTTCAAGATCATGCTCGAAGGCCAGATGACTCTCGTCGACGAGGCCGGAGAGCGGTTCGATGCGCGCCCCGGCGACATTTTCTATGTGGCGAAAGGGAGCAAGGTCAGCTTCTCGTCCGAGTCCACGGGACTCGCTTTCTACTGCGCGCAGCGGCCCGAAGGGACCCTCTGACAGCGACGGGAATGGGCGCGTGCCTTCGCCCGGCGGGTTGCGGAGGGGGCACACTGGACCGTCTCGAAGCGCACGGTCGGAGGTGCGCGATCGTGGTTTGCAGGCTGGCGCCGAGCTGCGGCCTCACGCCATGGTCCGGACCACGAGCGGCAGAAGAGACAAGCGCAGACTGAGCGTGGCCCGGCTGGCGCGCGGGCCGTCGAAATGACCGAGGAAACCCATCGCGGCGCAGGTACGCCGGCCGAATCCGCGTTGCAGCGCGGGTCGATGGCACGGGGCAAGCGCGCGCGCCTCGAGGATCATCGAAATGCCGACAGCGAAGCAGACGGCGTCACCCGCGCGCTGCCCATCGTTGCGGTCGGCGCTTCGGTCGAGGCCCGCGCGCCTCTGGAGGAATTTCTGGCAGCGCTTTCCGGCGCGTCGTGGGCCGGCGGCGTGGGACTGGTGCTCATTGTGCACGCCGGGCAGGAAACGTCGGAGCAGCTCCTGCAGTGGCTGGCGCCGCAGGTGCAGTCCGCAGGCCTTTCTCTGGTGCTTGCTGCGCACGACATGTCGGTGATCGCCGGCCGGGCGTACCTGCTTCCGCCGCGCACCTACATGGGCATCCAATCCGGCTGTCTGCAGCGCAGTGCGCCTCTCGAGTGGCACGGCCCGATGCGCACCATCGATCATTTCGCCCGCGCGCTCGCGGCGGAGCGCGGCGAGCGCGCCGCCTGCGTGCTGCTGCCGGGAACCGACGGCGACGGCGTGCACGGCATGAGGCACATCAAGGCGAACGGTGGCACGGTGCTGGTAGCCGCGCAGGGAGGGGACGGCGAGGCTCGCGATGGCATGGACGGGGTGCAGCCGGTGGGGACGCTGGTGCAGACGCTGGCGCGGGTGGTGCAGAGCGCGCCCACCGGCAACGATGAGCCGCTGCCGGTCGCGCCGGCCGAGCTCGACTGGCTGGGCGACCTGCTGGCCCTGGTAGAGGCGCAATTCGGCCAGGATTTTCGTGGCTACAAGCCCGATACGCTGGTACGCCGCATCCGCCGCCGCATGACACTCGCCGGCGCCTCCGATCCGCAGCGCTACAGTACGCTGCTGCGCGAGGATCCGGAAGCCGTAAAGGCGCTCTACAACGACCTGCTGATCGGTGTCACCGGTTTCTTCCGCGAACCCGAAGCCTGGCGCTTTCTCGAGCGCGACCTGGTCGGCTCGCTGCTCGGCGAGTGCAATGACCAGACACCATTGCGCGTGTGGGTGGCGGGTTGCGCCACCGGCCAGGAGGCGTACTCCATTGCCGTGCTCCTGGCACACCACGCCGAGCGCGGCGGTGTGCGCCGCAAGATCCAGGTGTTTGCCACCGACATCGACCACAGCGCGCTCGAGATCGCCCGCGCAGGCGTCTACCCGGAAAGCGCCATCGAGGACGTACCCGAGGAGCTGCGGCGCTACTTCACCCTGCAGGGCGGGCGCTGCGAGATCAACAAGCCGGTGCGCGAGCTGGTGGTGTTCGCGCCGCAGAACCTGATCGCGGACCCGCCGTTTTCGCGGATCGACCTGATCACCTGCCGCAACGTGCTCATCTACATGGACGCGGAGCTGCAGGACCGGGCGTTCTCGGTGTTTCATTACGCCCTGCGCAAGCGCGGTGTGCTGATGCTCGGAGGCGCTGAAAGCCTGGGCGGGCAGCATGAGAGTCTGTTCGAGCCCCTTTCCAGGAAGTGGCGGGTATACCGCCGCAGCGAGGGCGCGGCGTCGAGATCGCTGGAGATTCCGCTGCCGCGCTGGCAGGTCTTCGAGTCGCGCCCGAACCTTGCCGCCGATCTCGCGGCGGCGCAGCCGGCATCGCTCGCCGCCGCCGCCCAGGCCGCACTCCTCGAACGCTATGCGCCGGCCGCGGTGCTCATCGACCGCGAGCTGCATGCCGTCTACTTCAGTGGTCCCACGCAGCGCTATCTGGCGCAACCCACGGGTGAGCCCACCTGCGACCTGCTGGCCCTGGCACGCCAGCATCTGGCGGGTCCGCTGCAGCAGGCGGTACGGCGCGCGTTGCGCGAATCGCGCACCGTGCGCACCCTGGTGCGTGGCGCGGCGGACTCCGCGCCACGTTCGGTACGGATCTCGGTCGCTCCGCTGCAGGCACCACCGGCGCTGGCGGGACTGCTGCTGATCACCTTCGAGCCCCAGCCGCACCCGGAACGCGTGCGCACGCCGGGCCCGCTCAGCACGCGCGTGCTGGAGCTGGAGGACGAGCTGCGCGCCGCGCGCGACGAGCTGCAGCTGCGCATCCAGGATCTCGTTACGGCAAACGAAGGACTGCGCGCCTCCAACGAGGAGGTGATGACCATCAACGAGGAGCTGGAGACCTCGCGCGAGGAGCTGCAACTGCTCAACGAGGAGCTGGTCACGGTGAACCGCCAGCTCCAGGAAAAGATCACCGCCGTGGAGCGTGCCCACGACGACATGCAGAACCTGCTCGAGAGCACCGAAACGGCAACCGCCTTCCTGGACCGGGAGCTGCGTATCCAGCGCTACACGCCGACCACTGCGGACCTGCTGCGCCTGCGGCCCACCGATCTCGGCCGCCCCTTGGAGGACATCGCCCTGCGCTTCGAGGATCCGCTGCTGCAGGAGGATCTGCGCCGGGTGCTGGAGGATCCCACGCCGCGCATCGCGCAGGTGCGTGGCGAGGACGGGCGCTGGTACCTGCGCCGGGTGCTTGCGTACCGCACCTCCGGGGGGCGCACCGAAGGGGCGGTGCTCACGCTCGCCGACATCAGCGCGCTGAAGCACGCCGAGCAGCTCGCGGCGGCGCGTGCCCTGCAGCAGGCGACCGTGGCGCGGCTCGGGCACAGCGCACTCGCCGGCGCGGACCTGCAGGCATTGATGGACGAGGCGGCGGCGCTGGTCGCGCAGACGCTGGAGGTCGAGTACTGCAAGGTGATGGAGCTGCTGTCGCCGGAGCGCGGTCTGCTGCTGCGCGCCGGAGTAGGCTGGCAGCCGGGCCTGGTCGGCACCGCCGTGGTGGGCGCCGGGCTCGACTCGCAGGCCGGGTTCGCACTGGTCAGCGCAGGACCGGTGATCGTCGATGATCTGCGCACCGAGCGACGCTTCCGCGAGCCGCGGCTGCTCAGCCAGCACGGCGTGGTAAGCGGCATGAGCGCGCTGATCCGCGGTCCCGCCGGCGAGCCCTTCGGCGTGCTCGGCGCGCATACGCGCAGCCGGCGCACCTTCACCGATGACGACGTGCATTTCCTGACCGGCGTGGCGAACGTGCTCGCCGCCGCGCTGCAGCGTGCCCACGCCGAGGCCGCCCTGCGTGACAACCAGGAGCGGCTGCGCTTCACGCTGGAGGCGGCGCACGTGGGCACCTGGGACTGGGACATGGATTCCGGTGCCGTGCACTGGTCGGACAACCTGGAGGCCATCCACGGGCGCGCGCCGGGGGACTTCACGGGCAGTTTCGATAGTGTCCTGGCGGACGTGCACCCGGACGACCGTGCGGTGCTGGAGGGGGCGATCGCCGATGCCTGCGGTGGGCCTGGCGACTATCGCGTCGAGTACCGGGTCACGGGCGCCGACGGTGCGGTGCGCTGGGTGGAGGGCAAGGGGCGGGTGATCCGCGATGCGGCGGGGCGAGCGGTGCGCATGACCGGTGTCTGCGCAGACATCACCGAGCGCAAGCGCTCCGAGGAGGCGCTGTGCAGCAGCGAGAAGCGGCTGCGCCAGCAGGCGCACGCGCTCGCACAGGCAGACCGCCAGAAGAACGAGTTCCTCGCCATGCTCGGACACGAGCTGCGCAATCCGCTGTCGCCGATCCGCAATGCCGCGCAGCTGCTGAAGGAAGGTCGCGAGACGCACGACCCGGAGCGCGTCGAGTGGTGCGTGGACGTGATCCTGCGCCAGGTGACACAGATGACGCGCCTGGTCGACGATCTGCTCGACGTGAGCCGCATTACCCGCGGCAGCATCACGCTGCGTCCCAAGCTGGTCGACGTCGCCGTCATCATTTCCCAGGCCGCCGAGACCATCATTCCCCGGATGGAGGAGCGCCACCAGGAGCTGCGCATCGAGCTGCCGGGCGAACCCTTGATGCTGCGCGGCGATGCCGTGCGCCTGGTGCAGGTGCTCGCCAATCTGCTCAACAACGCCGCGAAGTTCAGCGGCGAGGGCGCCCGGGTGCAGGTGCGCGCCTATCGTGATGGAGGAGATGCCGTGATCGTGGTGAAGGATTCCGGGATCGGCATCGCGCCCGATCTGCTGCCGCACGTGTTCGACCTGTTCACGCAGGGCGAGAGCTCGCTGCACCGCCCGCATGGCGGGCTCGGGCTGGGGCTGACACTCGTCCAGCGGCTGGTGGAAATGCATGGCGGGCGTGTCACGGCCTGCAGCGCCGGAACCGGCCAGGGCAGCGAGTTCGCGGTGCGCCTGCCGGCCCGCGTCGAGCAGGCGCAGGTCGGCTCAGCGACAACGCAGGCCGCGGCACCGGCGCCCGCCCCGGGTACGCACCGTGTGCTGGTGGTCGATGACAACGTGGATTCCGCCAATGCGCTTGCCGCGCTGTTGCAGATCAAGGGCTGCGAAGTGGACATCGCCTACGACGGGGCGGGTGCGCTCGATCACGCCGTGCGCTTTCGCCCGCACGCGGTGTTCCTGGACATCGGCCTGCCGCAGATGGACGGCTACGAGGTGGCGCGGCGGCTGCGGGCACTGCCGCGCGAGTGGCGACTGGTGCTGATCGCGCTTTCCGGCTACGAGCCGGAGCGCACTGGTGAGCGCGCCGAGCGGGCGGCCTTCGACCAGTACGTGCTCAAACCGATCGACCTCGAGCGCCTCGATGCCTTGCTGGAAATGCTGGTGCCGGTTACGGGCGCCCCCGCGGCGGGCGACGATCCGCCACCGGCTGCGCGATGAGCTGCCGTGGCGTGCGGTGCGCTCGCGCGCGCGGCGCCGTCCTCCCGGTGCTGCTCACTGCCCTGCCGCTGCTCGCGGCCGCGGCAGGCGTGCAGCGCGAGGAAAACCCGCGTACCGGTTTGCTCTCGTGGAGAGTCGAGCAGGGCGGTGTGAGTCTGGAGCTGATCCAGCTCCTACCGGACTTCGTGCGGGCGGTGTACGGTTCGCGCGGCTTCCCGCCCGAAGCGGCGCAGTCGATCGCCAGCTACTGCGTGTTCGGCACCATCCTGCACAACGATTCCGAGGGGCAGGTTTCCTACCGCGTCGCGGACTGGCGCTACTTCACGCCCGAGGGGCAGGCCCGCGCGCCCAAGACCAAGTCGGAGTGGATCGCGCAATGGAAGGAGCAGGGGGTACCATTCCGCTGGACCATCCTGCCCGACGAGCAGACCTTCGATCCTGGCGACTGGAGCCAGGGCTTCACCACCGTGGCGCTGCCGCCCGGCACTGTCTTCAGGTTCGAGTATTCGTGGAGGAGCAACGGTGAGATGCATCACGGCCGTATCGAGGACCTGCAGTGCGCACCCGCGCAGCCGGAGCCTGCCGGCTAGACTGCCCGCCGCCTGGTTCCTGGGATTGGTGCTGGTCGCGGGCGCCGCGACCGCGCAGATGGAAACCCCCGAGCTGGGGCATCGCCTGAACGCCCTGCGTCCGCCGCGGGAGGCCCCCGCCTTCAGCCTGCGCGACATGGATGACAAGGCGCACCGTCTCATGGACTACCGGGGCAAGGTGATCATGCTGAACTTCTGGGCCACCTGGTGTCCGCCCTGCCGGCGCGAGATGCCGTCGCTGGAGGCGCTGTACCGCAAGTTCAAGGACCAGGGGCTGGTGGTGCTGGCCGTCAACCAGTGGGAGGACCCGGACCTGGTGTTCGCCTACATGGGCCAGCTCAGCGTGTTTCCGACCTTTCCCGTGGTGTTCGATCGCGAGGAGAAGGTTTCCGAGGCCTACGGCGTGAAAGGACTGCCGACCACTTTTCTCATCGACCGGAAGGGGCAGGTCGTGTATCGCGCCGTGGGCGGACGGGACTTCGCGCATCCCGAGGTGGAGCAGATCATCCGAACCCTGCTCGAGGTGCCGGGGCGGCCCTGAGGCGACGGTGACATTTCCGGACTAGACTTCCAGGCAAGGAGTCGGAATCTCCGGCGCTCAAGGAAGACGCCCATGGCTGTAACCGCGACGGACATCTTCAAGGTCATCTTCGCCCTGCTGCTGCCGCCGGTGGGGGTGTTTCTCGAAGTGGGATTCGGCGGCCAGTTCTGGATCAATATCCTGCTGACCCTGCTGGGCTACATCCCCGGCATCATTCACGCGTTCTACGTCATCATCAAATATTGACGCCGGCGGGACGGCGGACTTGCGCCGCCCCGCACGGGCCGCATGCGGACAGACTCACCGGCCGAGATCGCGGCCGATGGAGCCGCCCAGCAGCACCCCCGCCACCGTCGCCACGTCGCGGCCGCTACCCTGACCGATCTGATTCCCGGCGAGACCGCCGAGGATGCCGCCGACGATCATGGGCGTGGCGGAATGATAGCCAGTGGAGGCGGGATAGGCGGGCGTCGCGTAGTCGTACGCCGGTGCGCTGCTTTGGTAGTAGACAGGACGCTGCACCACCACAACCCGTTCGCGCACCGCAGGCTCGTAGCGATAATAGTTGCGCACGACCATGCGCGTGTGGTGCTCCACATGGTGACGCTCGTGGTGCGGCTGGTAATAGTGGTTCACCACGTACTTGTCGGCATGGGCAAGCGGCGCGGCAAGCACTGCGGTACTCGCGAGGGTGGTGGCGATCAGCAGTTTGCGCAGGCGGTTCATGTTCGTTCTCCCGGTCGGAAGCGGTTTGCCATTCGGTTCGACGTTCGATGTCCGTCTACCAACTGGCTCACAGACTAGCGGAGACTGCCTGAACGGCGGCTTAACCCGGGAAGCTCACCAGCCGGCCAGAGCGGCTGGCCGGTAAGTGAATGGACCGCGAGGAAGATCTGACATTCTCCGCGATTGGCGAAGCGCTTTGTCTGCCGGCGCACGTAGAAGGAAAGTTTCTCGAAGCTACTCATCCTGCGATCAGCGGACCGCCAAGTGTGATGCAGCGAGCTTGCACGAGCGGTTTGAAGGCACTTCGATCACGATTCATGCAATGATTGCGTGACGCGGGAAGCGGCCGCGAACGATCGAGTGCCACAGGGTGCGGAGGCAGGCAGGCGCCCCCGGCGCGACGGTACTCGCGACGCCGGCCGGGGCATCTGGTGCAGAGTGTCTCAGGCGGTGACCGGCGTCAGCACGATCTCGACCCGGCGATTCATGGCCCGGCCTTCAGGTGTGGCGTTGGAGGCCACCGGGGCGTTCTGGCCGAAACCGCGGGTGACGATACGGGCCGGTATCACGCCGCGGCTCTGCAGATACTGCGCCACACTCTGGGCGCGACGCTCCGACAGGCGCTGGTTGTAGTCGGCCGCTCCGGTGTTGTCGGTGTGGCCCATGACGTCGACATAGGTCTTCTCGTATTTCTGGATCACCTTGGCGACCGAGTCCAGCACCGGATAGAAGTTCGAAGCGATATCCGCCGAGTTGGTGGGGAAGGTGATGTTGCCGGGCATGTTGAGGACGACCTGATCGCCATTGCGGGTCACGCTCACCCCGGTACCCTGGAGCTGCGAACGCAGCTGCGATTCCTGTCGATCCATGTAATTGCCGACGGCCGCGCCGGTGAGCGCACCCACCCCGGCGCCGATCAGCGTCGCCTTGCGACTGTCACCGATCAACACGCCGGCGAGCGCGCCGCCGAGCGCGCCGATACCGGCGCCCTTGGTCGTGGTGCTGACTTGCCGCTCGCCGGTGTAGGCATTGGTCGTCTGGCAGCCGGCCAAGACCACCGAAAGTGCAGTAATCAGGACGATGCCGGCCTTGGCGAGCCGGGTATTGCGCGCGCCGGCGCAGGTTCCGACGGATTCGTTCATGAGAGGTTCCTCACAGTGCGTGGCCGGTCTTGCTCCGAGCGGCATGCGGCTTCGGGGCGCGGTCCGGCGATGAAGGTGATGGATCGGATTCGGCCGGAGCGGCCGAAGTGGAACGGACGGATGGTAATCATATAGGCGCTGCGCATGAGTGAGAAGCATCGCACATTCGACGCGCAAGGGATGCGTGCCGGCCCCGGAGCCCCGTTTCGGTTGCGAATCCGACCGCGTCGTTCCTGCGGCGCGCACACTCTTTCGGCCCGGGTGGCTGCAACGATGGCGCACCTGGGATCGCTGCTGCGACCTGGCGCAACGACACGCGCGATCGGGAGGGGCGCGGCTATCTGCGCACCGACGCAGGCGCACTTCTTCTCTGTGTGTCCCGGTGTTCGGCCACGCCGATGGCGAGAATGTCCCGCGAGGAGAGGATGTGGAGGTCTTGTGCTTCGATCATTGCCGTGCCGCCCGCCCCATCGCGCCGCCCGTGCGGCGGCGCGATGGGGAACCCCTACCGCTGCTGCGAATTGGCGGCCTGGGCCAGTACCTGTGACCCGCTCAACTCCTCATAGCGGCTCTGGTCGTATTCCGCCTGGCGCTTCAGCTCGTCGGCACTGGCACCTATGGTGGCGATGATCTGGCCGTCCTCGCCAAGCTGCAGCTGGTCGGCGGGAAGCACCACGCGCCTCTCGCCGATGCCGAGAAAGCCGCCCACCCCCAGCACCGCGGCGACCCTGCCGCTCTGCCGGTCGCGCACCACCATTTCGATGTCGCCCAGGTCCTGCCCCTGCAGGTTCTGAACGCTCTGGCCTTCCAGATCGCTCGCCTGCCGCTGCATGATGGGACGCTGCCGGGCGACCTCCCGTGCCTCGCCGGTTTGCGTGTCCTGCTGCATGTTACCGGCCTGGGCACTGCGCTGGGGCGCATACGGTTGCGTGGTGCTCTGCGCCTGCTGATCGTACTGCTGGCGCCGCTGCTGCAGCTCGCTCTGCTGGGGGCTGCGCTGCTCCACGACGTTGACCGATGGCTCACCCGAGCGCTGCACCTTCACCCGGGGCTGGCCGCTCTGCTCCACGTTGACCTGGCGCGGCTTGCACACTGCGTCACCTCGCACCTGCGGCGGTTGACTTTCCACCTGCACCTGAGGCCTGGGCTGGGTCACGCTCACCCGGGGCTGCGGTTGCTGTATCGTCACTCTCGGCTGGGGCTGCTCCACCGTCACTTGCGGCTGAGGCTGCTGCACCGTAACCGTGGGCTGGGGCTGCTGGACCGTAACCGTGGGCTGCGGCTGTTGCACCGTGACCTGAGGCTGTGGTTGCTGAACGGTGATCCTCGGTTGGGGCTGAGTCACCTGCACCCGCGCGCGACTTTCCTGGACGGCGATCTTCGCAGCCTGCGAAGACGGCCCGCGTTGCTGATCCTGCTCTGCGCCTCCCCGCGACGTTTCGGCGCTGCCCGCATAGGTGCCCTGCGCCTGCGCACCGGATTGCCCATAGTCCTGGCCCTGCGCCGCATAGGGCCGGTTCTGCGCGCTGTACTGCAGGCCGTCGGACATGCCGCCGGATACCCCCGCGGACAGGTTGCCGAACCCGCCGGCCACACCACCCTGCGCAGACATCGACGCATTGCCGCTGCCCGATACCTGCGCAAATTCCTCCCGGCTCAGCCGGCCATCGTGGTTGCTGTCGGCGGCGAGAAATTGCTGCTGTGCAAGCCCTTCGCCTTTCTGCGCCTCCTCGGGCGTAACATAGCCGTCGCCGTTCTCATCGAGCCGGCTGAAATCCGCGGTTCCGCTTCCGGACTGTCCCTGCGATCCGCCCGAGGACGCCGACTGCTGACTGGCGTCGGCCGGCTGCCCGGAGGGCGAGCCGGGCTGTTGAGAGGGCCCGGCTCCGTGTGGCTGGCTGGCCACCGGCGCATAGTACCCAGGCATACGCGGGCCCGCATACGGCGGAGGCGGTGCATAGTAGGGTGACATCTGCGCCGCGGCCAAGCCGGGCGCACAGATGGTGGCGGCGATCACGGCGCGCAATGCGCCCCCTTTCAGTTTCCCTTGCATGTTGCAACCTCCCTGTGAAGTGGACGAGTTCAACAATCACAACCATAGATCGGCGCTCGGGGTTGGCAAGCCGCGCCGCCACCGTCCTGTGGGAAATGCGGGCCAGTCAGGGTGGCGGGCCGCCGAGCGCGGCGTGCCGGACGCGATCGCCGGGTGCGATTCCGAGGCGCGATGCAGTGCCCGCCGCAAGCTCGAGCACCGCCTGTACCGGGCCGGGGGAGTGAATGGTGTCCTCCGACAACGGCTCGGTGTGCTCCGCGATTCGCGTGATGATGCCACTGCGGTCGATGAACAGCATGTCGAGCGCCACGTAGGTGTCCTTCATCCACATCGACGCCACGGACGGTGCCGCGTAGAGGAACAACATGCCCTGTTGCGGGGACAGCGAACGGCGAAACTGCAGCCCGCGCATGCGCTGCTCAGGTGTGCGGCAAACTTCCACCTCGAAATGCCAGTGGCGCGCGCCGGTGTCGATGATCAGCGGCGTGCGCACGGCGACCGCCGCTGTGGAAGGCGCGGCGGGTTGCGGCGCGGGAGCCGCAGCCGGCGTCGCAACCATCAGGCCCACGAACAGCAGACGCAGTGCGTGATCTCGACCCATGCGGTTATCCGTTGCGCGAAGTGAATAGGCTTGAAGGCGCTTCGATCAGGGTTTATGCAATGGATTGGGTTCCTTCGGGTCCTGCAAGCCGTGCGCGAAGCCGCGTCCGGGATTGGCTAGTGTAGTGCTGCATGCATTCTTGACGGACCTTTGGGCTTTCGATGTAGACGGCCATCTTGGTGGTTCCGCGAGCGTGCGGCACGATGGGCCGCGATCATGAGAACCAGGGCCGCGACAGCATCTCATTTGATGTAGGGCGGATAAGCGCAGCGCATCCGCCATTCATCTGGAGAGGAGCGCTCGCGATATCCTGCAGAAGGTCATTCGCGCCAATCGCCGTTCAAGTTCCAAACAGAATGAAACACCTCGCGGCGGGTGTGAATACCACGATGAAGAAGCTCGCCGGCGCCCGGATCGTAGATCCAGCGCAGTCCGTCCACCCAGGTATGAGGCCCGCAGGTATGGACCACCACATTCTCCGTGGCCCCCGGTCCAATCAGCTCAGTGCCGCAGCGCATCGGTTCCGCTTGCGCCGCCGCGAGTACCGGCGCGCCGAGCAGACACGCCGCCGCTGCAAGTTTGTAGCTGATCTTCGTCCCTGTTCCGCACAGCTTCTGTTCCTACCTTCGAGTGTAGCACCCGCGCTGCGCGGCACCGGAGCGCGGTGCGTTGGTGGGCAGCGCCACGCTGTGGCAAACTCCGGACCTTTCCGTGTGCATGGGGCAGCGGTCGGGAGCGGGCGGTAAAAGGAGGCGGGCATGTTACAGGATAAGAAGGTGGCGGTCTTCGGTGGCAGCTCTGGGATGGGACTGGCCACGGCGCGGCTGCTCGCCACGCAGGGCGCGCACGTGGTGATCGCTTCGCGCTCCGAGGACAAGCTGGCCGCCGCGCTGCAGCAGATCGAAGGCAAGGCCGAGGCGCGCCGCGTGGATTTCACCGACGAGTCCGCAGTGCGCGAGTTCTTCCGCGAGACGGGCGAGCTCGACCACCTGGTGCTGATGGGCGCGGGGTTGCCGGCATGGGGCAAGTTCGGCGAGCTGGAGGTGGCGGTGCTGGAGAATGCCTTTCACACCAAGTTCTGGGGCTATTTCTTCTGTGCCCGCCACGCCGTCAGCTATCTGCGCAAGGGCGGCTCCATTGTGTTCACCACCGGCGGTGCCTCACGCTCGGCGATCCCCGGTACGGCAGGCGTCGCCGCGGTCAACGGCGCGATCCTGGCCATGGCCATGACGCTCGCCAAGGAACTCGCCCCGATCCGCGTGAACGTCCTTTCCCCCGGACTGGTCGACACGCCGGCCTATGGCTGGATGAGCGAGGAGGAGAAGCAGGCCTTCTTCAAACAGATGGGTGGCAGCCTGCCAGTGGGGCGGATCGGGCGGCCCGAGGAGCTCGCCGAAGCGGCGCTGGCGCTGCTGACCAACGGCTACATCACCGGCGCGGTGCTCGATGTCGACGGCGGCGGCAGGCTGCGCTGACCCGCAGTCATTCCACGGCCGCCGAAAACGTGTGCCGCGCTCTCGCAGGGAGCGTTCCGCGCACCCGCACGATGCGGTGCGCAGCGCCACCGATTTGGTATGGCGCTGCTGTCACCGTAGGGTGCGTCCCACGCACGCGGACCATGCGCGCGCAGCGCCGCTGGCGGGTATGCCGCTCCAGTACTTGCTGAGTCCGGCGAGGACGGCGCTCAGGATCAGCGACACCAGCAGGAAGCGAGCGCCGCGCGTTCCGTCCTCCACGCCTTGTCCTTGCAGAGCGCGCCGGCAATGCCACGTCAACTGCGCGCAGAAGTTCGTTGGTTGTCGGCGAGGTTGTGCGCAGAGGTTCGTTGGGTGTCGGCGAGGTTGTGCGCAGAGGTTCGTTGGGTGTCGTGCGCGCAAAGCGCGCGATTGGATTGTCCGCGTGCGCGCGGCGCACCCTACGGTGCCGGCGCACGCTGCGGAGGGACGATGCTCCGTGCGGGTGTTTCCCGGCGTCGCAATCGTATTTCTCCTCCGGAGTCGGATCCGCTTCGTGCACTTTGTTTTGCCGGTGATCCGTGCGCGCGTCGCGATCGTGTTTCCTCGGCGGGGTCGGACCCGCTTGTGACTCTTGGGATGGCGCTGCTGTCACCGTAGGGTGCGTCCCACGCACGCGGACCATGCGCGCGCAGCGCCGCTGGCGGATATGCCGCTCCAGTACTTGCTGAGTCCGGCGAGGACGGCGCTCAGGATCAGCGACACCAGCAGGAAGCGAGCGCCGCGCGTTCCATCCTCCACGCCTTGTCCTTGCAGAGCGCGCCGGCAATGCCACGTCAACTGCGCGCAGAAGTTCGTTGGGTGTCGGCGAGGTTGTGCGCGGAGGTTCGTTGGGTTTCGTGCGCGCAAAGCGCGCGATTGGATTGTCCGCGTGCGCGCGGCGCACCCTACGGTGCCGGCGCACGCTGCGGAGGGACGATGCTCCGTGCGGGTGTTTCCCGGCGTCGCAATCGTATTTCTCCTCCGGAGTCGGATCCGCTTCGTGCACTTTGTTTTGCCGGTGATCCGTGCGCGCGTCGCGATCGTGTTTCCTCGGCGGGGTCGGACCCGCTTCTGACTCTTGGGATGGCGCTGCTGTCACCGTAGGGTGCGTCCCACGCACGCGGACCATGCGCGCGCAGCGCCGCTGGCGGGTATGCCGCTCCAGTACTTGCTGAGTCCGGCGAGGACGGCGCTCAGGATCAGCGACACCAGCAGGAAGCGAGCGCCGCGCGTTCCGTCCTCCACGCCTTGTCCTTGCAGAGCGCGCCGGCAATGCCACGTCAACTGCGCGCAGAAGTTCGTTGGGTGTCGGCGAGGTTGTGCGCAGAGGTTCGTTGGGTGTCGGCGAGGTTGTGCGCGGAGGTTCGTTGGGTTTCGTGCGCGCAAAGCGCGCGATTGGATTGTCCGCGTGCGCGCGGCGCACCCTACGGTGCCGGCGCACGCTGCGGAGGGACGATGCTCCGTGCGGGTGTTTCCCGGCGTCGCAATCGTATTTCTCCTCCGGAGTCGGATCCGCTTCGTGCACTTTGTTTTGCCGGTGATCCGTGCGCGCGTCGCGATCGTGTTTCCTCGGCGGGGTCGGACCCGCTTCTGACTCTTGGGATGGCGCTGCTGTCACCGTAGGGTGCGTCCCACGCACGCGGACCATGCCGCGCGCAGCGCCGCTGGCGGGTATGCCGCTCCAGTACTTGCTGAGTCCGGCGAGGACGGCGCTCAGGATCAGCGACACCAGCAGGAAGCGAGCGCCGCGCGTTCCATCCTCCACGCCTTGTCCTTGCAGAGCGCGCCGGCAATGCCACGCCAACGCGCGCAGAGGTTCGTTGGATGTCGGCGAGGTTGTGCGCAGAGCGTGGTCCGTTGTGCGTGGTCGGCGAGGTTGTGCGCAGAAGTTCGTTGGGTGTCGGCGAGGTTGTGCGCGGAGGTTCGTTGGGTTTCGTGCGCGCAAAGCGCGCGATTGGATTGTCCGCGTGCGCGCGGCGCACCCTACGGTGCCGGCGCACGCTGCGGAGGGACGATGCTCCGTGCGGGTGTTTCCCGGCGTCGCAATCGTATTTCTCCTCCGGAGTCGGATCCGCTTCGTGCACTTTGTTTTGCCGGTGATCCGTGCGCGCGTCGCGATCGTGTTTCCTCGGCGGGGTCGGACCCGCTTGTGACTCTTGGGATGGCGCTGCTGTCATCGTAGGGTGCGTCCCACGCACGCGGACCATGCCGCGCGCAGCGCCGCTGGCGGATATGCCGCTCCAGTACTTGCTGAGTCCGGCGAGGACGGCGCTCAGGATCAGCGACACCAGCAAGAAGCGAGCGCCGCGCGTTCCATCCTCCACGCCTTGTCCTTGCAGAGCGCGCCGGCAATGCCACGTCAACTGCGCGCAGAGGTTCGTTGGATGTCGGCGAGGTTGTGCGCAGAGGTTCGTTGGGTTTCGTGCGCGCAAAGCGCGCGATTGGATTGTCCGCGTGCGCGCGGCGCACCCTACGGTGCCGGCGCACGCTGTGGTCGCGTTTCCGCGCACGTCCCGGTTCCCGCTCCGGCGATGTCCGACCGGCACCGTCGGTGGCGTGCTTCGGGGTCACGCCTACCAGGGCGCGGTGATTTCGGGGCGGGTGGTGTAGTCGGCCATGGTAAGACTGAACAGGAACAGCAGCCAGAAGAATCCGGCGACCGCCACCAGCTGGGTGACGCGGCCGCTGAGGCGTAGCTGCATCAGGAACACCGTCACCAGGAAAGCCTTGGAGAAGGCGATGACCAGGTTGATCACCAGATTGAACGGCCCCAGTGCGATATAGCTGCTCGCGACGTTGCCCAGGGTGAGCGCCACCAGCGCCACCCAGACGCCGAAGTAGGTGAGCAGCGACTGGGCCGAAGTGGATGCGGAACGCTTCATGACCGAGACACCAGGTAAAGCAGTGGGAACAGGAACACCCAGACGATGTCCACGAAATGCCAGTACAGGCCGGCGAGCTCCAGGGGCGTGTGGTACTCGGGAGAAAACCAGTCGCGCCACGCCAGCACCGTGATCACGCCCATGAGCGCAATGCCGATCACCAGATGCAGCATGTGCAGCAGGGTCATCACGAAATACTGGAAGAAGAAGACCTCGACCTGATCGTGCAGGTGACCCTCGTACCGGAAATTGAGGCCCGGCACGTGCTGCTCGTGATAGTCCTTGGAGTACTCGTAGAAATGAATACCGACGAAGCTGAGCCCGAGCAGCAGGGTGAGGGTGAGAAAGAACACGATCGCGCCGCGCGAGGCGCCGAGCTTGGCTGCGCGCACCGCGAGCACCATGGTCAGGCTGCTGGTCAGCAGGATCGCGGTTTGATCGTGCCGAACACCACATCGGTGTGCCTGCTGCCTTCGGCGAAGCCCTCGGGATAGTGGAAGCGCCCGTAGAGATAGCCCATGAACAGTACGCCGAAGAACAGCACCTCGGTGGCGAGGAACACCCACATGCCCGAGCTCCGCGGCGTCGCGCTCCTGTTGCGGATTCGTCGAACTGCTCGGCGACGAGCGCCCGATCACTCATGCTCGCTCCCCGAAGGCACGTAGGCGTACGGGCGCTCGGTCACTACGGGCGTATCGCTGAAATTGTCGCGGCGGCGGCGGCGAGTCGGTGGTCCATTCCAGTCCGCGTGCGTCCCAGGGATTGGGCCCGGCCTGAGCGCCGTGGCGCAGCGACCAGAGCAGATAGCCGAGCGGCAGCAGATAGCGACACCGCGAGGATCGATGCGCCGGCCGAGGACAGCACGTTGCAGACCTGGAATTCCGGCGGGTAGGCGTGGTAGCGCCGCGGCATGCCGAGATAGCCCAGGATGAACTGCGGGAAGAAAGTCAGGTTGAAGCCGAAGAACATCAGGATGGCGGCGAACGCGCCCAGGCCTCCGGAGTACATGCGCCCGGTGATCTTCGGCCACCAGAAGTGGATGCCGCCGAGATAGGCCATCACCGTGCCGCCGACCATGATGTAATGGAAATGCGCGACCACGAAATACGTGTCGGTCACGTGCACGTCCATCGCCGGTGGCGGCCAGGAACAGGCCGGTAAGGCCGCCGATGGTGAACAGGCCGATGAAGCCCAGCGCGTAGAGCATGGGCGCCTCGAAAGTGATGCGAGCCCCGGTACAGGGTGGCCGTCCAGTTGAACACCTTGATGGCCGAGGGCACGGCGACGAGGAAGCTCAGCAGGGAGAACACCATGCCGGCGTAGATCGACTGGCCGCTGACGAACATGTGGTGGCCCCACACCAGGAAGCCGATGACGGCGATGGCCATGATGGAGAAGGCCATGAAGCGGTAGCCGAAGATGCGGTCTGCGCGCGAAGCAGGTGATCACCTCGCTCACCACGCCCATCGCCGGCAGCACCATGATGTAGACGGCAGGATGCGAGTAGAACCAGAACAGATGCTGGAACAGCATGGGATCGCCGCCCAGCGCCGGGTCGAAGACGCCGACGTGAAACACCCGCTCCACGGCGATCAGCATCAGCGTCATGGCCAGCACCGGCGTGGCCAGCACCATGACCAGGCTGGTGGCGTACATCGCCCAGACGAACAGCGGCAGGCGGAACCAGGTGATGCCCGGCGCGCGCATCTTGTGCACGGTGACGATGAAGTTGAGTCCGGTGAAGATGGAGGAGAAGCCGACGATGAACACGCCGATCACCGCGAGCATCACGTTGGAATTGGAGAACATGCTGCAGAACGGCGTATAGAACGTCCAGCCGGTGTCGACGCCGCCGGCGATCAGCGTCGCCACTGTGAACAGACCCCCGATGATATAGAGATACCAGCTCGCCAGATTGATGCGCGGAAAAGCCAGGTCGCGGGCACCGATCATCAGCGGCATCAGGAAATTGCCCAGCGTCGCGGGAATGGAGGGAATCAGGAAGAACCACACCATGACCATGCCGTGCACCGTGAACAGCCTGTTGTAGGTCTCCGGCGTGAACAGACCCTGGGGCTCCACCAGGTTGATGCGGATCAGCGTCGCCGCCACACCGCCGATGAAGAAGAACAGCGTGATGGAGAGCAGATAAAGCAGTGCAATGCGCTTGTGGTCGTGCGTCAGCAGCCAGGAGCGCAGCGTCCAGCGATGGTTGAGATAGGTGGTGGCGGGCAGCGATACCGCCCCTGCGTCGGCGCTCATGGTGTGACTCCCTGTCCCGGCTGCAGCGACTTGATGTATTCGATGATCTGCAGAATCTGCTCCTCGCTGAGCTGGCCCTCGAACGAGGGCATGATGGGTGCGTAGCCGGCAACGATCTGTCTGGTGGGCTGCACGATGGAGTCGTGGATGTAGCGCTCGTCGGCGGTGATCACCTCGCCGCCGCCGAGTGGCACCGATCGCCCGTACAGGCCCGCGAGCGGCGGTGCGTGCACGGCGGCGTTGGGCGCGTGACAGCCGCTGCACCCGGACTGGCGGAACAGCACTGCGCCCTGCTGGGCCATGGATCCGGAGACCGTCCCGGTGGCGAGCCACGCCGCGTAGTGCTCGGGTTCGAGCACCGTCACCACGCCGCGCATGTCGGCATGGTCGGTGCCGCAGTATTCGGCGCAGAAGAGATAGTACCGGCCGGTGCGTACCGGCCTGAACCACAGCGTGGTGTAACGTCCCGGCACCACGTCCTGCTTCAGGCGGAAGGCCGGCACGTAGAAGCTGTGGATCACGTCCTCCGATGTCATCACCAGCTGCACGGGCCTGTCGAGCGGTACGTGCAGCTCGTTGATCTCGCGCTTGCCACCGGGATGCTGCAGCTTCCACATCCACTGCTTGGCCACCACGTAGATCGGCATGGCGTCCCGGGGCGGCGAGTACTCTTCCATGTACAACGTGTTGGCCCAGACGAAAATGCCCGTGAACAGCAGCATGGGAATGGCCGTCCAGGTGTATTCCAGCGGCCTGAAGCGCCGGATGGGCTCGCGGTTGGCCTCCCGGCCGCGCCGGTAACGGGTCGAGAAATACAGCAGCAGGAACATCACCCCGATCAGCACCACGCCGCACAGGCCGAGCATGGCGAAAGTGAGCGCGTCGGTCTTGATGGCCGCCGTGGAGGCTTCGCTGATCAGCGGCGCAAGCCCGTGCAGGTTCTGCACGTCGCTCACCAGCGTCCTCCCCGCAACCGTCCCGCGCGCTCGCGCCGCAGCATGAGGCCGATCACGCCCACCAGCACCAGCACGGTCGCGCCGCCGCCGAGCCGTAGGAGGTTCCAGATCAGCCAGCCGTAGCGGCCCGTGGCCGGGTCGTAGCGGCAGCACAGCAGCAGCAGCCGGTCGATGGGCGAGCCGACCCGCCCCTGGGAGGATTCGACCAGCGCGAGTCGCAGGTCCGTCGGCTCGAAGGCCACGCCATACAGATAGCGCGACACCACCCCGTGCGGCGTCAGCACCACGAGTCCCGCGGCGTGCGCAAACTGCTGCGCCTGCGCGTCGTAGAAATAGCGAAAGCCGACTGCGCGCGCGAGCGGTGCGATCGAGGACTGCGGCCCGCTCAGCAGATGCCAGCCGCGCCCGACCTCGGCGGGCTGGCGCAACGCCAGATCGTCCCGCGCTGCGCGCGCGAATGCCGGCGTGTCCGCGGGATCGATGCTGACCGCGACCACGGTATAGTCGCGCCCGGCCGCGAGATGTGTGCGCTCCAGCGCGGCGAGTACGCCCTCGCGTACCGCGGTGCAGAGATTGCGACAGCGGTAGTAGCCGAGCACCAGCACCACGGGACGTGCGCCGAGGTAATCGCGCAGCCGCACCGGCCGGTTCTGTTCGTCGCGAAACGGGGCATCGGTGGGTACCTGCGTGCCCAGGCGCTGATCGAAGCCGATGCGCTCGAGCAGATCGGGCGGGCGCTCCCCGGCCGATGCCACATGCGCGGCGGCGCACAGCGCGAGCCCAAGCAGCACCCTCCTCATGATCCGTCGCCCTCGGTGTCGAAGGCCCCCGCTTTCGGGGACGCTCCGGCCCCGCCCGGGCGGGTAGGGCGCTGCCCGGCGGAGGCAGGTGACTCGCCCTTGCTGGCGCCCGCGGGCTGCGAGGGCGCAATCGCCGGTGCCTGTGCCGCGGGCTGGCGCACCTTGCGCGCCAGCACCTCCATGGCGCGCGCCACCGGAATTTCCACCAGGCCCTGGCGCCGGTCCACCCATCGATAATCCCGGGGCTGCGGCGCGCGCTGCGCAGCGCCGTCGGCAAGGACATCCGGGCTGTTCACCTGCAGGCGCGGGGCCGGCGGAATCCGCGTGATCCCGACCCGCGCGCCGGGAAATGCCTGATGCGCCGGCGGATGATTCGAGTAGATCACGATCCAGGCGTAGAGGCCGCCGATCACTGCAATCACCATCAGCAGCAGCGCGCCCGCGAGCATCAGCAGGATGCGCACGTCCGCATCGCTGGTCTCGTGACCGCGCTGCAGGCTGTCTGTGCCCGGCTGCTCAGCCATGTTCCAACACCTGCGTGCTGCGCGCGCGTGCCACCGGCACCAGGGGCCGGGCAAAGAGCCGTGCCTCGACGCTGGCGAGCCACACCCCGCCGATGCCGAGGAGCGCGGCGAAATCGCTCCAGGCGAGGTCGAAGCCGGCGCGGTGCACGTTGGGCATGACCTGCCAGAACACATAGACGATGTGCATGACGAACAGCCAGGCGGCCACCGCGGCCAACGCCCGCGCGCTGCGCTTCAAGGCTCGCGAGAGCAGCAGGAAGAACGGCACTACGAAGTGGCCGATGCCCAGGAGCAGAGCCAGCCGGCGCCAGCTGGTGTCGGTGCGCGGGACGTACCAGACGATCTCGCGCGGCAGGTCCGCGATCCATACCGTCACGTACTGCGAGTAGGCGAGATAGCCCCAACTGAGCAGCAGCATGAACAGCAGGCTGCCGAGATCCTGGAACCGGTCCGGCACCGCGACCTCCGACATCGGCGCGCGGGTACGCAGCCACCAGGCGGCGACGATGGCGAAAGCCATGGCCGCGAGCATCGCGCCCACGCCCTCCAGCATGCCGAACACGGTGGAGGCGAACTCGGGCTCCAGCGACAGGATCCAGTCCACTGATGCGAAGCTCACGCTGAAGGCGAGCAGCAGCACGCCGCCGGCGCTGAGGCGCGCGAGGCGCTGCTGCAGGGCAGGATCGGCGTCCTCGTCCTGCCGGTCCGACCAGCGCAACAGCAGCACCGCGAGCGCGTTCCAGACGGCGAAGTAGATGAAGGCGCGGGCCACGAACCAGGGGGTGTTCAGCCACCAGTCCTTCTTCTCCATCAGCCGTGCCAGCTCGCGGGTGAGCGGGTGTGGCCACTCGTAGAGCTCGGCGACGCCGATCAGTATCGGGACGACCAGTACGGTGAGCGCGGGCAGCGCGGCGGCGGCCGCCTCCAGCGGACGGCGGATGACATAACCCCAGGCGCCGCCGGTGAGGTGGTGGACCATGACCAGCGCCATGCCGCCCAGCGACAACCCGAGCCAGAACCAGAAGGCATACAGATAGGATTCCAGCACCCGGCGCGGCTCGAAGAAGGCGCCGATCAGGCAGGCGAGCAGACCCAGCACGCCGATCGCCAGCGCGATCGTGCCTGCGCGCGACGAAGGCCTTGCGAAGGGCGCGCTCACGGCGTGACGCCTCCGGGGTGCGCCGTGGCCGCGGCCGTGGCATCGCCGGGGTCCGCGCGCGACTGCTGTAGGCGCAGGCGCTCGGCATCGGGCACGTCGGCTACGGGGGCGCGCTCGCTGTATTGCAAGGCGCGGATGTAGCCGACGATGCGCCAGCGATCCTCAGGCGTGACCCGCGAGGCGTACGAATACATGATCCCGTAGCCGCTGGTGATGACGTTGAAGAAGTGCTCGTTGGGGGCATGCAGGAGCTTGGCGCCGTGGTACGAAGGCGGCGCCGGAAAGCCGCGCTGCACCACTGGCCCCTGGCCATCGCCCTGGCGGCCATGGCAGGGCAGGCAATAGATCTCGTAGCGCCGCTGCCCGCGCTGCAGGTTCGCGAGCGTCGCCGGAACCGGCAGCCGACGCAGGTCGGCCACCAGGTCCGGTGTGCCGGTGGGCGGTGCACCGAGCAGCGGAAACGCCTGATGGCTTTCCGTGTCGAGCGGCAGCACGCCGTGACGTCCGCTGCTCGCCCCGGCGAGGAAACCGCGCGAGCGTGCCACCACGCCGTCGACCAGCGGGCGCGAGGCGCCGCCGTCGGCAAACAGGCGGCTCGCGGCGAGCGGCTTGTAACGCGGCTGGTTGTACATGTTCTGCATGACCTTCTCGCAGCCGGCGAGCGACACACCGGCGCACAGCATCAGCGACAGTCCCAGCGTTCGCAGCGCTGCTCTCACTCCGGCACTTCCGAAAGCGTGATGGGCTCGAAGCTGTGCAACAGGCGGCGTACCTCCTCGGCGTCGAACTGCGGATCGCTGGCCCTGATGCATAAAAAGAAGCCGTCGCGCGTCACCGCCTCGAAGCCGCGCCCGTTGAAGGCCGGGTGGTACAGCGCGGGCAGCCGGTTCAGCACCAGCATGCCGAAGAAGATGCCGAGCACGGCGCCGAGGATGGTGACCTCTACGGTGATGGGAATGAATGCGGGCCAGCTGTCGAAGGGTCGCCCGCCGATGTTGAACGGATACAGCCACACCGCCGACCAGTACTGCGTGAGATAGATCGCGCCGCCGAAGGCGAGCCCGCCGAGCAGCGCGATCAGCGGCAGCCGGTTGTTGCGCAGCCCGAGCGCCTCGCTCAAGCCCTCGACCGGGAACGGCGTGTAGGCCTCGACGTCGCGGTAGCCTTCCTGGCGCGCGCGCCGTGCGATGCGCACCAGGCGATGGGCGGACGGATACTGGGCCATGATTCCGAACAGTCCGTGCTCCGGCATCGCTTCACTCCTTGTGGAGCCTGGTGATCAGGCTGCGCATCTCGTACATGGACACCGCCGGGAGAAGACGCAGGAACAGCAGGAACAGCACCACGAACAGGCACACCGATCCCAGCAGATGCGCCCAGTCCCACAGCGTGGGATAGAACGTGCCCCAGGCGGAGGGCAGGAAATCGCCGCTCGCCAGGCTGATGATCACGATGACAAAGCGTTCCAGCCACATGCCGGCCACGATCAGCGATCCGACTACCAGCAGCGCGCCGGGACTCGCGCGCACCCGCCGGAACCACAGTGCCTGCAGGGCGAGCACGTTGCAGAACAGGGTGGCCCAGAACACGCCGGCGTAGCTGCCGGTGGCGCGCGAGACGCTGAGATGCACCTCGTACTCGTCGCCGCTGTAGAAGGTCATGAACGATTCCATGACGTAGCTGTAGGCGACGACGAGCCCCACCGCCAGCGTGGCCTTGGCCAGGTGGTCGAGATGGCGCGCCGTGATCAGGTGCTGCAGGCCGAACACCGCGCGCAGCGGCACCGCCATCACCATGGCCAGCGCGAAGCCCGAGTACAGCGCACCGGCAACGAAGTAGGGTGGGAATAGGGTGAGGTGCCACCCCGGCAGGGCGCCGATGGAAAAGTCGAAGGCCACTTCGCTGTGCACCGAGAACACCAGCGGAATGGCGAGACCCGCGAGCAGCCTGGTGGCGGTCTCGTGGTGCTGCCAGTGCCTCGCGTCGCCGCGCCACCCGAGTGCGAGCAGCCCATAGAAGCGCTGGCCGCGGCGCGTGGCGGCACGGTCGCGCAGCGTGCCGAGGTCGGGAATCATGCCGTGGTACCAGAAGATCACCGACACGATCAGGTAGGAGAGCACCGCGAAGAAGTCCCAGTCGAGCGCGCTGCGCCACTGCGGCCACAGGTTCATGATGTTGGGGTAGGGCATCAGCCAGTAGAAGAACCACGGGCGGCCCAGGTGCATGACCGGAAACAATCCGGCGATGGCAACCGCGAACACCGTCATGGCTTCGGCATAGCGGTTGATGGAGGTGCGCCAGCCCTGGCGCAGCAACAGCAGCGCCGCCGAGATGAAGGTGCCGGACATGCCGATGCCGATCCACCACACGTAGTTGGTGATGGCGAAGCCCCAGGCGACCGGGATGCCGATGCCCCAGATCCCGACACCGACCACGAACAGATAGCCGAGCGCGTAGAGGAAGACAGTGGCGCCGGCGAGGAAGAATCCGAACAGTGCCCACCAGCGCCATCCGCCGCGCCAGGTGAGCACCATCGCGCTCACCTGGTCGGTGATGCTGCGGTAGTCTTCGCCGCTTCCCACCGGCGCGGCGGCGGGAGGACGGTCAGCCATCGTGCTCATGGTTTCGGGACTCGAGCGCCGGATTGAAATTGCGCACCACGGCGAGATAGGTGGTGCGCGGACGGGTGTTGAGCTCGCCGAGCAGCGCGTAGTTCAGGGGCGATGTCTTGAGGCGCGTGACCCGGGCATCGTCGAGATTGAGATCGCCGAACACGATGGCCTCGGTCGGACACACCGCCTGGCAGGCGGTGATGACTTCACCGTCGCGCAGCCTGCGGTTCTCCTCACTGGCGCGGATGCGCGCCACCGAGATGCGCTGCAGGCAATAGGTGCACTTCTCCATGACGCCGCGCGAGCGCACCGTGACCTCCGGGTTGCGCTGCGCCCACAGGCTCGGCTCCGCGCGCCCGGTGTAATCGAGGAAGTTGAAGCGACGCACCTTGTAGGGACAGTTGTTGGAACAGAAGCGCGTGCCGACGCAGCGGTTGTAGACCTGCACGTTGAGCCCCTGCGAGTCATGGATGGAGGCTTCCACCGGGCAGACCAGCTCGCAGGGCGCGTGCTCGCAGTGCATGCACGGCACCGGCTGGAAGAAGGTCTCCGGATCGGCGGCCGCACCCCGGTAGTAGCAGTCGACACGGATCCAGTGCATCTCGCGGCCCATCATCACCTGATCCCTGCCGACTACCGGAATGTTGTTCTCCGCCTGGCAGGCGATGGTGCAGGCGCCGCAGCCGATGCAGGTGTTGAGATTGATGGCCATGCCCCAGGCGTAATCCGGATAGGAAAATTTCGGATAGAGGCTCTCCAGCGGATGGATGTCCTTTTCGTGCGCGAACCGGGGATCGCGCTGGAAATGCTGCAGGCCGGTTGCGCGCACGATGTCGCGTCCGTGCATGCGCTGATGGTGCTGGGTAGTGGCGAGCGCGTGGCGGCGATCCGTCCGGTGCAGCTCCGCGCCGGTAACGAACCAGGGCGCATCGGCGGTGCGCAGCGCATAGGCGTTGAAGCCGCGGCCGGTTCCGATTTCGCCCGCGTGCCTGCGCCCATAGCCGAGGCTCACGCTCACGGTGTCGTCGGGATGGCCCGGCACGATCCACACCGGGGCCTCGACGGTGCGGCCGCGCCAGGCGATGCGCACCACCTGCTCGTTGTGCAGGTGCAGGCGCTCCGCTGTGGCGGGGCTGAGCTGCGCCGCATTGTCCCACGTGTAGCGCACCAGCGGCTTGGGGAATTCCTGCAGCCAGGCATTGTGGGCGTAGGCTCCGTCCCAGACCGCGGGATCGGGCGTGAACACCAGCGCCAGTCCCTGCGTGGCGGCTGCCGCGGAAGGCGTGTTGCGCAGTGCATCCCGGCGCAGGCTGACCTGGCGTGGTCGGGCGGCCGAGCTCGCGAGCACGCCGCGGTACAGCACCTCCGACCAGGCCTGCTCGAATCCTTTGCCCGATCCCGCGAGCAGGCTCTGCCATCGCGCGCGGACGATGTCGTGCGGGCTGCGACCGACGTTGCCGAGCAGGGCATCCAGCAGCTCGCAGGCATCGTGGGTGTCGTAGAGCGGGGCGATCAATGGCTGGATGACCGAGGCCGTGCCGTCGAACGCCCGCACGTCGCCCCAGGTCTCGAGGTAATGGTTCTGCGGCACATGCCAGACGCTGCGGGCGGCGGTCTCGTCGAAGTAGAGCCCCAGATGCAGCGACAGCGCGACCTTGCCCAGGGCGTCTGCGAATGCCAGATCCGCCGGCGCGCTGTACACCGGGTTACTGCCGATCATGAGCAGCATCGCGACTTCGCCCGCACGCATGGCATCGACCAGGCGGCGCAGCGAGTCGGTCTGGCTGCCGGGCCGGGCGGCGACCGGGTCGATGTACTGCACGGTGCTGCCGACGGCCCCGAGTGCATCGTTCATGGCGTGGGCGAGCACGTGCACCTCGGGCGGTTGGCGCTCTCCGGCGATCACCAGTGCCTTGCCGCGCTGTGCGAGCAGGTCGTCGGCCACGGCTTCGATCCAGGCGGCATGCTCCGCCTCCGGCGCGCCGTCGCCCGCCTGCGCCACGCCGAGCCTCGCGGCGATGCGGCGCGCAACGCCGGCGACGCGTTGCGGGGCGAGCGCGAGCCGGTGCTCGGCGGCCGCGCCGGTGAGGCTCGCCGTGCTTTCCACCATGTACAGCCGGTTGGGCGTGAAGCCCGGCTCGCCGTGGCGGCGTCCGGCGGAGAAGGCGCGGGCATGGTGGAGATTGCCCGGGCCGCAGCTCAGGAAATCCGCATCCAGCGAGAGAACGCTACGTGCATGCTCGAAGTGATAGAGCGCATCGAGCGGCTCGCCGAATGCAAGGCGGGCGCCCTCGTAGGCGTTGTCGCGATGCACGGGCTGCCACTGGTGCCAGCGCAGCTGCGGATGGCGCTCGAGCAGCTGCTGCATCTGATTGGCGATGGTGGGCGAGGTGACGGTGCCGGTGAGCACGTGTATGCCGCGCCCGCCGTCGCGAATCATCCGCGCGCGCGCCGTCGCCAGCACGCTCACCACTTCGTCCCAGGTCGCGGGCTCGCCGCGCTGCGCCGGGGCGCGCGAGCGCTGCGGATCCCACAGATCCAGCACCGAAGCCTGCTCGAATACGCCCGTCGCGCCCACGCTTGCCGGGTGCAGCGGATTACCCTCCAGTTTGATCGGCCGCCCCATGTCGCTCTTCGCCAGCAGGCCGATGCCGTAGCCGTCGAAGGGCATGGCGGTGGCGAAGAACAGCGGCTCACCCGGAACGAGGATTTCCGGCTGATCGAGGTAGGGAACAATCTTTTCGCGCGGGACCCGGCCGCAGCCGGCGAGCGCGGCGACCGTCAGCGAGACGGCACCGAGCTTCAGGAAGTCGCGGCGATCGAGATCCAGCGATTCGGCACGCGGCGGGAGCTCGCGCTCCGGGCTCGGATCCCGGTCGACGTCGCCGGCGCGCTCCGCGAGACTGCGCCAGAATTCCGGAATCCCGCGTCCGTCCACGCCGGTGGCGCCATTGCTGTTCTTGTCGTTCGCGTGATCCTTCACGGTTCGTCCGTTCGCCTAGCCCGGCTGCGGATTCCGCCAGCTCCCGGGATGCTGATGGGATTTCCGGTCTAGCGGTGGCAGGTGGAGCAGTCGGTCAGCGGCGCGGTGTCGACGTGGTTTTGCTTCATCAGCCGCCGCCCGAGCGCGAGCTGGTCCTGGGGCGGGCGGTAGTTCATGTTGAACACCTCGGACACGGGACGCAGGTAGCGCTCCGGCGCACGATGGCAGTTCAAGCACCATTGCATGGTCAGCGGCTTGCCGCGCCAGGTGAGCGGCATCTGATCCACCGGGCCATGGCAGGTCGCACAACCGACACCCTTGCTCACGTGTATTCCGTGGTTGAAATAAACGAAATCCGGCAGATCGTTCACACGCGTCCATTGGAGACGCTTGCCCGAAGTGTAGCTGCCAACCACGGGTTGCAGGACCGGCGTATCGGTGAACAGCTGGGAGTGACAGCTCATGCAGATGTGGGTGGACGGAACATCGGCGTAGGCCGAGGTTTCCACCGAAGTGTGGCAGTACCGGCAGTCGATGCCGTCGTCGCTGACGTGATGCTTGTGGCTGAACGGAACCGGCTGCACGATCGGTTCGTCCTGCGCCGTCGGAGAAGTCATGGAGCCGTGCCAGATCAGCAGTGCGGAAATGACGATACCCGCCGTGCCGAGGACGCTCACCATGAAAAGGGTGTTCGAGCTCCGGCGGAAAACCTGTGGCATGGAGCGATGTCCGTATCATCCCCGCAGAACGTGACGCTGCGGCGTCCGGTCATTGACCGCGAACGGACGCCGCGCAAACCCTTCGTGATCCAACGTGCGGCGCCCAAACCCGCCGCAGGCGGGCTCGCCCGTTTACCGGGCGAGCCCTACGCGCCGCCATTTACGGCGTGCACGATCCTCTAAACGTGCCTCGAATGAGCTCCGCAAGGTCGGCCTACTGGTCGGCCTTGGTCCCCGCGTCCCGCGGCTTCGATCCGCCTACCGCCGCGCCTCCCTGCGGTCCGGGCGTCGGGCCACCCCTCTCGTCAGCAGGTCCCTGAGGTCCGGGCATCTGACCACCCATCGCTGCCGGGCCGTGGGGCCCACCGGGCATCTGACCGCCCATCTCTGCAGACCCCTGCGGTCCTTGCATCTGACCGCCCATCTCTGCCGGCCCCTGCGGTCCTTGCATCTGACCGCCCATCTCTGCGGGCCCCTGTGGTCCTCGCATCTGTCCGCCCATCTCTGCCGGCCCCTGCGGTCCTCGCATCTGACCGCCCATCATTGCAGGACCCTGTGGTCCGCCGGGCATCTGGCCACCCATCGCTGCGGGTCCCTGAGGTCCGGGCATCTGACCACCCATCGCTGCCGGGCCGTGCGGTCCTTGCATCTGACCGCCCATCGCTGCGGGCCCCTGCGGTCCTTGCATCTGTCCGCCCATCATTGCAGGACCCTGTGGTCCGCCGGGCATCTGGCCACCCATCGCTGCGGGTCCCTGAGGTCCGGGCATCTGACCACCCATCGCTGCCGGGCCGTGCGGTCCTGGCATCTGTCCGCCCATCTGTGCAGGCCCGTGCGGTCCTGGCATCTGCCCGCCCATCATTGCGGGACCCTGTGGTCCGCCGGGCATCTGGCCACCCATCGCTGCGGGTCCCTGAGGTCCTGGCATCTGCCCGCCCATCATTGCGGGACCCTGTGGTCCGCCGGGCATCTGGCCACCCATCGCTGCGGGTCCCTGAGGTCCGGGCATCTGACCACCCATTGCTGCCGGGCCGTGGGGTCCTCCAGGCATCTGACCACCCATCATTGCGGGACCCTGTGGTCCTGGCATCTGGCCACCCACCGCTGCGGGTCCCTGAGGTCCGGGCATCTGACCACCCATTGCTGCCGGGCCGTGGGGTCCTCCAGGCATCTGACCACCCATCATTGCGGGACCCTGTGGTCCTGGCATCTGACCACCCACCGCTGCGGGTCCCTGCGGTCCACCGGGCATTTGCCCGCCCATCTCTGCAGGCCCCTGCGGTCCTTGCATCTCTCCGCCCATCGTTGCGGGACCCTGGGATTCGCTGAGCATCTGTCCGCCCGTCTCTGCAGGCCCCTGCGGGCCTGGCATCTGCCCGCCCATCATGCCCGGGGCCTCACCGGGTGGCGGCCCCCCGGGGGCGACCGGGGCGATCGCCACCGAACCGGGTGGGGGCCCGGGCATGGCGACAAGCCGCGGAACGACCAGCAGTGCGGGCTCTGCCGGTGTCAAGGCGATGTGCATGGGCCCGACTCCTTCGCCGCCCGGACTCTGCTGTGCGATGCCCGGCAGCGTCGTCATCGAGACTGCGCCTCCCATTACCACCGTTGCGATCCATGTATTCCCTTTCATCAGTTGACTACCTCTGTATCGTTGAGACGAATTGCGAAGCGCTCTGTCCGGCCGCTTCCCCCTCGTGGTTCCCGGGACATCAATTGCCCTGCGGATTTGCTTCAGCTGCAAAGCGGGCACGCGTCAAATGGTAGTCATTGGTACGTGCTGCACTTCGCGTTCAAAGCTCGTTGGCGAAGCATCGTTGAGGTCAGTTTAGTCGAGGTTGACGGGTTGCGCCGCCACTACCGACTTCGACCGGTCGGCGGTGCTGCACTTCGTTGCTGATGCGGGTCGCGCACGCGGTAATTTCGTCTACCTTCTAGTTTGCAAACCCGGCGTGGTCCGAGCCGCGACAACGGCCGGCAAGGGGCACGCCGATGGTACCGTCATGGATCAAGAGGAGAAGTCAATGGAGAAGAGAGCGACAGGACTGACGATTTCCGCGGCAGCATTGGCACTTGCGTTGTCGGGCAGCGTGCTTGCCGCAACGCAGAATCAGGAGATGCAAGGCGGTGCGAACACCGGTGCCGCCACGGCGCCTTCCACCGAACCCGGCACGGGCGCGGCGACCAATGACATGAACACCGGCGCGACGTCGGCGATCGGAACCGCCGACACGCAGCAGGCGCCCGACATGACTTCCTCCATCGAGGCCAGCAAGCTGATGGACAAGGAAGTGCGCAACAAGGACGACCAGCAAGTCGGCAGCATCAAGAATCTGGTCATCGATCCGTCCGGCAGGATCACGCACGCAGTGGTCGCGCAGGGCGGCGTGCTGGGCGTCGGTCAGCAGCTCTATGCCGTGCCATGGGATCAGATCCAGATGACGCCGAACCAGAATTACGTGACCCTCAATACCACGGGCAAGCTTGCGGATCAGTTCAGCCGGTTCAATCCGGATGCGGTGAGCAACAATGGCGCCGTAAACAGCGGTGCCATGCAGCATCCCGGCACCGAGCAGGGCCAGCAGTAGTAACCTACCGCAGCCGAGTTACCCATCGCCCGGTCGATCCCGTACGTGGGATCGGCCGGGCGCAGCGGTGGGTGCCATTGCGCGCAACTGCAGCCACCCCGGATAATCGCATGACCGCATGGCAATGGCCTGCCCCGAGGTTGATCGATTGAACTTCGTAACCGCAATTTTCCAGCGTATTGAGCCGGGCGTGGATCGCAGTCCGGGGACGGTGCGGCTTGCGATATGGTTCTGTGCCGCGCTCGCGGCGGCGTGCGCCACCTCGCCGACGGGTCGCCAGCAGCTTGCGCTGTTTCCCGCCGACGAGATGACCAAGCTCGGCGCGGCGTCGTTCCAGCAGGTCAGCGAAGAGACGCCACCGGTTCAGGATTCGCGCATCAACGGATATGTGGAGTGCGTCGCCCGTGCCATTACCTCCGTGGTGCCGGGCCAGCGCGACTGGAAGGTCACGGTGTTCAAGGACGACAAGACGGTGAATGCCTTCGCGCTACCCGGCGGCTACATCGGGGTCTACACCGGATTGTTGACAACGGCCCAGACACCCGCGCAGCTCGCGGCGGTGATCGGGCACGAGGTCGGCCACGTCATCGCCAATCACGCCAACGCGCGACTGTCGGCGCAGTATGCCACCCAGGCCGGCCTCGGATTGGTGCAGGCCGTGGCCAGCGGGCAGAGTGAGAACTCCGACGGCATCATGTCCGCGCTGGGCCTCGGCGCGCAGGTGGGCATCCTGCTCCCGTACGGCCGCGCCCAGGAAAGCGAGGCCGACGAGCTCGGCCTGCAGTACATGGCACAGGCGGGCTTCGATCCGCGCCAGAGCGTGGAGCTCTGGCGCAACATGGAAAGCCAGGGCGGACAACAACCGCCAGAGTTTCTTTCCACCCATCCCGCCAACGAGAATCGCATCGCGGATCTCAACAGCTACATGAATTCCGCGATGAACCTCTACCAGCAGGCACGCGCCCAGGGCCACACGCCCAACTGCACCCGTCCGGCCCAGATCTGACCCAAGAATGGGGTGGGCGACAAACGAGAAGCATTCCCCGAGGGCCGGATGGAAGCCTTGCTTGAAGAACGATCGCAGCAGTGCCGGAAGGGCGTGCGAGCATACGACCTTCCAGGAACTCCTTCACGACCGGCGCGGTCGCGGAGCGAGGCGCGGTGCTCCGGAATGTGCCTCCAGCTGCCGGGCGAGCTCGGCGACGGTGCCTGCCGTGAAGACCAGTGTGGGCGGGAGTTCGAGATCGAAGGCGCGCGACAGTCGCGCGGCAATCTGCATTGCCAGCAACGAGTTCACCCCGGCGTCGAGGAGTGGCTCATGCAACCCGATGTCGGCGCGGCGCAGCACGCTGCGGCAGATTGCCGCAATCTGCGCTTCGACATCAGTGAGCGTCTCCGGCGCACGTGGGGTGAGTGGTTCCATTGGCCGTGCATCGGGCAGGGCGCGGCGGTCGATTTTGCCGCTGCGGGTCAGGGGCAGCTCAGCGAGGAAAAGCAGTTCGGAAGGCACCATGTAGTCGGGTAGCCGGCCGCGCAGAAACGTCCGGATATCGGAAGGTGCAGGGGGGAGGGTGTCTCTGGGCACCAGGTACGCGCAGAGCCTCGGCCCCGCGTCGGCATCGGCGCGGGCGACCACTGCCGCATCGCGCAATCCGGGATGCTCGCGCAGCACCGCTTCGACCTCGCCCGGCTCGACGCGATTGCCGAGTATCTTCACCTGCCAGTCGATGCGGCCCAGGTGCTGCAGCGTGCCATCGGGGCGCATCCGTCCCAGGTCGCCGGTGCGATAGCTGCGCACGCCATCCGTCCCGGTGGCGAAGCGCAGGTGCGTCTCCTCCGGACGGTTCCAGTAGCCGAGCGCGAGATAAGGGCTGTGCACCACGATCTCGCCGGGCGCATCGGCATCGACGGGCCGTCCCTCGGCATCGACGAGCATTACCGCGGTGCCCGGTACCGCATGACCCGCAGGCACCACGCCGTCGGGCAGAACCGTATCGTGGGCCAGTACGAAATAACGAAAGGTCGGCAGCTCCGTGCACCCGAGCGTGTTGAGCAGCAGACAGTGCTCGGAAAAATGGCTGCGCAAACACTCCAGGTCGCGCGGGTCGGGCGCCTCGCCGCCCAGGATGAGCAGGCGCACGTCGGGAAAGCGCTCCCGCGGATCGAGCTCGTCGATGAAGCGGCGGAACACGCTGTTCACCATCGGCAGCAGGGTGCTGCGCTGCTCGTGCAGCGTGTCGGCAAGCGCGCGCAGGCCTTCGCGCCGGATGCTGAACACATGCAGCGCACCGCCGGTGAGCAGGGGCCGCAGCATGCCGATGGTGCCGGAGATGTGATCCGCCGAGGAGAGCATCAGCGTGCGGTCTTCGGCGCCGACGCCGAAGCGCTGCGCATACCAGAAGACGCGGTGCAGGATGTTGCGCTGGTTGTGCATCACGCCCTTGGGCTTGCCGGTCGAGCCGGAGGTGTAGATCACGAAGGCCAATGCATCGGGCGACACCGGCAGCGCAGGGTCGTGCTCGGCGAGTCCGTCCTCCGGCCGCTCACAATCGATCAGCGGCATCTGGGGCGCCACGTGGGTGATGCGCGATTTGCCGGTGCCGTGCGCGACCACCAGCGGCGGGCGCAGCTCTGCCAGCAGTGCCGCGAGGGCGCGGTCCTCGTGATTGCCGGGGTGCAGCGGCACACAGCAGTGTCCCGCCTTGAGGATGGCGAGCATGCCCACCACGCCCCACACGTCGCGTTCGGCGATCAGCAGCAAGGGCCGCGGCTGCGAGCCGGCGCGGGCGAGTATGGCGTGAGCCAGGCGATTGGCCGCGCGGTTCAGCGCCTGATAGGTGAAGCGGTGGCCGCGCGCCGCAAGCGCGGGTGCATGCGGGCGCGCGCGTACCACCTCTTCGAAACATTCTGCGATGCCGCGTTCGGCGCGCGGCTCGAAAGCGCGCGCCGCATCGTGGGGAGACATGGGGACTCGGGGTAAATGCCGCAAATCGGCTCGCGTAGTGTACGGCACGAGCGCCCCGGCTGCAGGGTGCGCGCGGGCCGGACCGCGTTTGCGTTATCCTGTTCATGGATCAGAAGAGTGTTCAGAATCTGCTCAACGGCAACTTCACTTTCGGCTCAGACGTCAGCGTGGCAGCCGGTCCCACCGGTGCGCAGGCCGACATCAACGCGGCACCCGCCTCGGTCATCACCTACCAGATGGGGCAGGAGGGCGCCTACCTCGGTGCCAATCTGCAGGGTGCCGTGCTCTCCATCGATCAGGATGCCAGCCAGCGGGTCTACGGGCATCGCATCGCGCCGAACCAGATGCTCGCGACCGCGCAGCAGGTGCCTCAGTCGGTGGCCGTGTTCGACAAGGCTCTATCGCAATTCGCACCGGCCGACCGGTACGACGCGAGCGCGGTGGCAGTCACCGACACTCGCTGAGCAGACCGCTGCCGAGCGCGCGCTCGGATCCGGTGAAACCCCCATGATCCCGTCCGGCATCCTGCCCGGCGGGATCATTCTGCGTGCGGCATCGACCGCCGCCTCCGCTTCCCCTCAGAATCCACGCTCCTTCCCCTGTTCCCCGCTGCAGGGCCCTAAGATTTCGTGGGTGCGAACCATCCGCCGGCAGGCTATTCTAAGGGCTTGTAGTAACGTGCTTTTTCATTACAATTTTATGACAGCACAAGGAGCGAACATGCGAGCAAGATCGAGCAGCACGGGAAAGGCGCTGGGTTTGGCGGCGATTCTGGTTCTGGCGGGGTGGGGTACACAAGCAAAGTCGGCGCAGCAGATCTCCGGGGCCGGAGCCACTTTCCCCTATCCCATATATGCCAAGTGGGCCGATGCCTACAACAAGAAGAGCGGTGTACAGCTCAACTATCAATCCATCGGTTCCGGCGGTGGCATCAAGCAGATCCAGGCGGGAACCGTGGACTTCGGTGCTTCCGACGCACCGCTGGAGCCGAAGGAGCTGGACGCCTCGGGTCTGCTGCAGTTTCCCATGGTGATGGGCGGCGTGGTTCCGGTGGTGAACCTTCAGGGCGTGCAACCGGGGCAGCTGCACCTCAGTCCGCAGCTGCTGGCCGACATCTACATGGGCAAGATCAAGCGCTGGAACGATCCGGCGATCGCCAAGCTCAATGCCGGCGTGAAGCTGCCCAACCGATCGATAACCGTCGTGCACCGCGCGGACGGCTCCGGTACCACCTGGATCTTCACCAACTATCTGTCCAAGGTGAGCCCCGCGTGGAAGAAGTCGGTCGGCAATGACAAGTCCGTTGCCTGGCCGGTAGGTGTAGGGGGCAAGGGCAACGAGGGCGTAGCCTCCTACGTCAAGCGCATTCCCGGCTCCATCGGCTACGTCGAGTATGCCTATGCACTGCAGAACAAGATGTCCCACACCAAGCTGAAGAACCAGGCCGGCAACTTCGTCGACCCGAGCGATGCCACCTTCCAGGCCGCCGCCGCGGGGGCCGACTGGGCGAACGCTCCGGGCTTCTACATGGTGCTGACCGACCAGCCAGGTGCGCAAAGCTGGCCGATCACCGGTGCCACCTTCATCCTCGTGCACAAGCAGCAACAGAAGCCCGACATCGGGCAGGCGGTGCTGCGCTTCTTCGACTGGGCCTACACGAACGGCGACGCCATGGCCGAGAGCCTGGACTACGTGCCCATGCCAGACAAGGTTGTGCAGCTGGTCGAGCAGGCATGGCAGAAGGAGGTGCAGGACCCGCAGGGCAAGCCGGTGTGGACGCCCGGCAAGTGACGAGGCGCCATGTCACGCCGCATGGCGCATGAGGGATCGAGGCCGGTCGTCCCCCCCGAAGCACCGGGGGGCGACCGGCCGCCCGCGGCGGTCGCCGCGCGCCTGGCGCAACACGCGGCGCACGACCGGCTGTTTCAGTGGATGACGCGTGCCTGCGCCCTGGTGGTCGTGGTGCTGGTGCTCGGCATTCTTTTTGCGCTGGCGCAGGGCGCCGCGCCGGCGCTGCACGCCTTCGGCGCCGGATTCATCTACAGCAGCGCCTGGAACCCGGTGACGGAGCGCTTCGGCGCGGCGCCGGCGATCTTCGGAACGGTGATCACTTCGTTCATCGCCATCCTGATCGCCGTTCCGCTCTGTTTCGGCATCGCCTTCTTCATCACCGAGCTCGCTCCGCAGTGGGTGAAGCGGCCGGTCGGCATTGCGGTGGAGCTGCTCGCAGCCGTGCCCAGCATCATCTACGGCATGTGGGGTTTGTTCGTGTTCGCGCCCTGGTTCGGCGAGCACCTGCAGCCATGGATCGACGAGCGTCTCGGTGCGCTGCCGCTGGTCGGCGCGATCTTCCAGGGCCCGCCGCTCGGCATCGGGCTGTTCACGGCGGGTCTGATCCTGGCGATCATGATCATCCCATTCATCGCCGCCGTGATGCGCGATGTCTTCGAGCTGGTGCCCGTGGCGCTGCGCGAGTCGGCCTATGGACTGGGTGCCACGACCTGGGAAGTGGTGCGCTACGTCGTGTTACCCTACAGCAAGGCGGGGGTAATCGGTGGCATCATTCTTGGTCTGGGGCGCGCACTCGGCGAAACCATGGCGGTGACCTTCGTCATTGGCAATGCGCATCGCATCAGCGCGTCCCTGTTCATGCCCGGTAGCACCATTTCCTCGACGCTCGCCAACGAGTTCACGGAAGCCGTCGGCGAGACCTATACCTCGGCGCTGTTTGCCCTGGGGCTGATTCTGTTCCTGATCACTTTTGTGGTGCTGGCGCTGGCGCGGCTGCTGCTGTCCCGGAGCGGATGGCGCACGGTCGGATTGCAAACCACCGCATGAATCTCTATACGCGAAGACGCCTGTCCAATCTGTCTGCAGTTTCACTCGCGGTGCTGGCCACCGCTTTTGCGCTGTTCTGGCTGCTGTGGCTGCTCTGGACTCTGCTCAGCCACGGCATCGTGGCCATCGACTGGAGCGTGCTCACGACCTCCACGCCGCCGCCCGGCGCGGCTGGCGGACTCGCCAACGCCATCGTCGGCAGCCTGCTGCTCACCGCTGCAGGCATCCTGATCGGCACACCGATCGGGATCCTCGCCGGAACCTATCTGGCGGAGTTCGGGCGCGGCTCGCGTACGGCGTATGTGGTGCGCTTCGTCAACGACATCCTGTTGAGCGCGCCGTCGATCATCATCGGTGTGTTCGTCTATTGGCTGATCGTGCTCAATGCCGGGCACTTCTCCGGATGGGCGGGCGCCATCGCCCTGGCGCTGATCGTTATTCCCATCGTCGTGCGCACCACCGAGGACATGCTGACTCTGGTCTCCGACACCATGCGCGAGGCGGCCGCCGCATTGGGTGCCCCGCAATGGAAGGTCATCGTCAGCATCGTCTATCGTTCCGCGCGCCCCGGGATCCTGACCGGTATTATCCTTGCGGTGGCACGGATCGCCGGGGAGACCGCACCGTTGCTGTTCACCGCGCTGAACAACCAGTTCTGGAGCCTGGACTTCAGTCAGCCCATCGCCAACCTGCCGGTGGTGATCTTCCAGTTCGCCATGAGCCCATACGAGGACTGGCAGCACCTCGCCTGGGCCGGGGCGACGCTGATCACCCTGGCCATCCTGACCCTCAACATCGTGGCCCGCGCAGTCCTGGGCGGCCGACGGTACATGCTATGAGCCTGTCCATGAACTCCGAAGAAAAGCCCGCGCCCCGGGTCGCCGTTCCCAGCCCGGTGCCGAGAGATGCGGCGGCACGACTGCCGGAGCTTCCGGAAAGGCCGGAAGAGCGCATCGGAGAGAGGACGCAGGCGCACGGGAATGCTGCGGCCGAAAGCGTCCCGGCGGGCAAGATCAGTGTCCGCGACCTGCGCTTCTACTATGGCCGCAACCAGGCGCTCGACGGCATCAGCCTGGAGATTCCCGTCAACAGCGTCACCGCCTTCATCGGTCCCTCCGGTTGCGGCAAATCGACCCTGCTGCGGACCTTCAACCGCATCTACGAGATGTATCCCGGCCAGTACGCCACCGGCGAGGTGCATCTGGACGGTGAGAACATCCTGGCGCGCGGTTACGATCTCAACCGGCTGCGCGCCAAGGTGGGCATGGTGTTTCAGAAGCCCACGCCGTTTCCCATGTCGGTATACGACAACATCGCCTTTGCCGTGCGCCTGTACGAGCGTCTGTCGCGTGCGAAGATGGAGGAGCGCGTGGAGTGGGCGTTGCGCCGCGCCGCCCTGTGGGACGAGGTCAAGGACAAGCTGCGCCATGACGGCACACAGCTTTCCGGCGGCCAGCAGCAGCGCCTTTGCATCGCCCGCGCCGTCGCGGTGAAGCCCGAAGTGCTGCTGCTCGACGAGCCGGCCTCGGCGCTCGATCCGATCTCGACGCTGATGATCGAGGAGCTGATACACGAGCTGCGCAGCGACTACACCATCGCCGTGGTGACCCACAACCTGCAGCAGGCCGCGCGCGTTTCCGACTACACCGGGTTCCTCTATCTGGGTCGCCTGATCGAGCTGGCTTCCACCGACATCATGTTCACCAATCCGCAGCAGAAGGCCACGCAGGACTACATCACCGGGCAGTACGGCTGAGCTGCGAATTCCGGCAGCTCTCCCGGGATGCTGGCAAGATTTCCGGGCTACAGGGCGCGCTGCGCCAGCCATACCGAGGCGATCGCCATGGTGCCGAACGAAGCCGCAGGCAGAAAGATCCGGCGGTAAAAGGCCATGGTCCGCAGCGCGTGGATGCCCGGCACCACCACGAGCACGATGACCGCCTGTCCCGCCTCGACGCCGAGGTTGAAGCTCACCAGGGCCAGCGCCAAAGTGCTGCGCGACAGGTCGATGTCACGCAGTACGGAAGCGAAACCCAGGCCGTGCACCAGGCCGAACAGCAAGGCGATCAGCCAGCGGCGGCGTGTGACGAGGGGATGGAGGTTGTTGAGCGCGCCCAGCAGCACGGTCAGCGCGATGCCCGATTCGACCAGGCGGCTCGGCAGGTGCACGATGCCGAGCACGGCGAGACTCAGGGTCAGCGAATGGGAGAGGGTAAACGCACTCACGATGCCCAGCACGTCCAACAGCGATTCGCGCAGGCCCGCGGCGGGCACCCAGTCGTGCACCTGCCGCCGCAGCACCGCGGTCAGCAGGAGCGTGATGAGGAACAGGATGTGATCGTATCCGGTCCAGATGTGCCAGATGCCCTCGCGCACGAACTGCGCCGCCTGACGCCACGCATCCACACCCGACACCTCGATCTGAACGACCGGATCGCTGCTGCCCAGCACCGCGGCCTGTTCGCCCGCAGGCGAGCGCACCTCGAGCAGCCCGCGGTGGCTGGGGTCGATGTCGAACAACAGGCTGTAGCCGACCTGCAGGCGTGTGATGCGCGCCGGACATTGCCCGGCGAAGCGCAGCACCGCATAGCGGCCGTCGACGTGCTCGTCGATCAGCAGGTCGCCGTAGCGCAGCGCACACGGTGAGCCGTCCGCGTCGAGGTGCAGGCGCGCGAGCGCGTAGGCACTCACGGCGCGTTCGCGGAGGCGCAGCTCCCCCCAGGTGATCACCCCGTCGCCGTTGGTATCGAGCCCGATGGCCTGCTCCAGGTCGCGCAGGGCGATGTCCCAGCGCCCTGCCAGCGCCGCATCGCCCGGCTGCAGGGCCAGGGACAGATAACTGTCGCTGGGTTTGTGTGCGGCGGCGCAGCCGGTCCAGAGCAGCAGCGCGGCGCACGCCGCCCGACTGAGGCGCTTCATGTCGAGCCCTCCGCCAGGCGCTGCAGCAGCGCCGTGAGACGCCGGTCCTCATAGCCGTTGGCGCGGATCCAGTCGAGTACCGGGCGTGCGCTTTGCGGCCGTGCCGCGGCCAGCGCAGCTTCGAGGTAAATGCGTACGTCGTCGGGCTCGTGCTGTACGGCCCAGTTGCGCTGCGCCACGGCCAGGGCCTGGCCGGGATCGCGCTGCAGCCACAGGACGAAGCGCGCCTGCTCGCGCAGGTGCGTCGCGTCGCCTTCGCGCCGCGCGGCTGCGTAGCGTTCGGCGAACATCCGGCTCCAGCGTCCGGCATCGGGATGCCCGGCGAGATTCGCCGCAAGCGCCAGGCGCAGCAGCAGCACGTCCTGCTGCTCGCGGCCGGCGAGGAGCGTGACGACCTCTGCGGGGCGATGCTGTTCCAGCAGCAGGTCGGCGTAGGCGGCACGCAGATAGGGGCTGTCGTCGGCCGCGAGGGCGGCGCGCAGATGCTGTTCCGCCCGGCCGGGCTCGCCGCGCCGTTCGGCCATCTCGGCGAGCTCACCGAGTGCCCAGGCGCGCACCGCTGCAGGCGCGTGCGCGCGCGCCTGCAGCGACGCGAGCAGTCGAGCGTACGCTGCATCGAGGTGCCCCCCGAGGGCGTTCACGCCACTCAGGCAGGTCAGTGCGACCAGGGCGTCCGAGTAGGGAATCAGATGCCCGCATGCCGTGCGTGCCGCGCCCAGCCTGCCCTGCACGCGCAGGATCATCGCCCGGGTCAGCCACGCCTGGGGATCGTGGTGCGACTGCGCCAGCGCCCGGTCCAGCAACGCGAGTGCAGGAGCGAATTGATGGCGGCTCTGCAGAATGACGGCGCAGAGCACCAGCACCGCCGCCGGTGGACGCGCCATGCGGGTCCATGGCGCAAGCACGGCCTCGGCATAGCCCAGAAACCGCGGGTCGGCCTGGTCGCGCGCAATCTCCACATAGGCCTGTGCGAGCCGCTCGGCCACCTCCAGCCGTCCGGGCTCCCGGGCGAGCTCCTCACGCAGCGGCGCCAGGGTCCTGAGCGCTGCCGCCGCGGGCAGGCGCTCGACAATCTCGGCGTCGTCGACCGGTCTGTAGGCCGCGGGGAACACCGGCGGCGCGGCGAAAAGCAGTACCGACGCCACGAGCCAACGTGCTGCCTCGGGCGCGCGCGTGAAGCAACGAATCGCGACCGCGGCGTGGAGATGCTGCCGTGGGATCATGCCTGGACCCTCCGAATCGGTTGCGGCATCCTGAGCGGGGCGGCGCCCTCGCCGCCCCGCAGGAACACCGGGTTAGTTAGTCCGCGACCCCGTTCGGCGAACCGGGAATCGGCGTCGCGAGGTAGGGGAACCGATCAAGGTAAGTGTCCGCCGGATGGATCGCGCCGGTGACGCTGGCTACGGTCGCATCCGGACCTGCGGCGCGCGCGCCGTCGGTGTAAGGCGCGCCGGCATTGGGATCGGTGCCACCGAACAGTGGCTTGATCGCCCCTTCCATCACCCGCAGCTCGATGTCCACGACATCGTCGTAGGGTCGGCGCCCGTTCGGGAACCCGGCATGGTCTGCACCGAGCACGCCGAGGTCGTTCTGGTGGGCGGGGGGCGTGGGCTCGATCGCAGTGTTGAGCCGCAGCATTTCCGCGGGCACCACGTGCCGGGGCTGGTTGAGGGCAGGGATGCCGGTGAGGAATGCGGCGACCAGATCGTCGCGCGGCGTGGCCGGCACTCTGGCCGCGTCGCCGAACAGGGCATTGAGCAATACCGCAAGGCTGGGATTGGTGACGTAGGCGGCGAACCGGGCATCGCTGCGCGGCTCGCTGGCATTGAAGCGGTCCTTGTCGGGCAGACCGATGACCAGCTCGTTCACCAGCGGACTGCCGAGTCGCGACACCTGGACATACGGTCCGCCGTCGAGCGCGGGACCTTTCCTGCCGGGGGTCGGATCGAGCACGCGCACCTGGCGCAGACTGGCCGTGGTCCAGCCGCCCAGTACCGGGTCCCTGTGCGACACCAGACAGCGGATCGGCACTTCGAGTGCCAGCGAAGTCACGTTCTTGTCGGCGATGGTGTTGGGCTCGGCGTCCCGCGGGCCGATCGGATTGGTGTTCACGAGATCGAAGATTTCCCCCAGGTTGACCACGAAGCCGTCCTTGCGCTGGCCGACGAACACCCTTCCCGGGTCGCACCCGGGAATGGCCATGTCGTGGATGTGGGCCTCGGCGTAGCTCGCGTAGTCGGGAATGGACTTGTTGCCGATGTTGTCCAGGGGCTTGGTGAAAACCTTTTTGCCGGTAGCCAGATCCCTGGCATCTTCCCGCCTGACGCGGCCGTGGCTCTCGCGCACCACCGTCACGGTGTAGGTCTGTACCACGTTGAGGTTGCCGGTATCGCCGGTGCCGGGTCCGACCGGGCCGATGTTGGTCAATGGGACGGGAATGGATTTTGCCGTCCGCATCCACCGCCAGACTCTGCAGCGCGTTGCGGAAACGGAACTGAAAGCTGATGTCGGCCTTGCCGTCGCCGTCGTTGTCGACGTGGATTTCGTACAGGGCATTGCCGTCGAGTGTGAAGTAGTTGGGGCCGCCGTAGGAATCCTCCAGGGGGATGTAGTTGGCGATGAGCGTAACGTAGTCGCTGCGCCCCTGTTCATAGCTGCGAAACATGTAGAAATCCGTTCCGTCGACGCGCGGCTGGCCGGCGATGAACGGCGCTTCGCGGTGGCTCGAAGCCGTTGCCGGCAGTACGCTGCCGCATGCGAGCAAAACGCCGAACGCCACGCGGGTGAGATGCAGTTTCGTCATGATGGTTCTCCTTCGGTGGAAGAGTTCTCTCGTGCTCCAAGCTCCAATACGCAGAGGGCCGCGGATTGGATGCATGCGCTGGCGGGAGTGACCCTCCTACAAAGGGGGGTTCTTTCGTGCTCGGCAGGCGCATGCTCGCCTGCGGATGTGGTTGCCCGCACCGGGGGATTGGTACGTGCCCGGTAGGACCATGGTGGCCTGCCGGTGCAGCTTGCTCCCGCTGGCCTGAATGTCGGCACCGTGGGCGCGGGGCTATGCACCGCGATCCGCGGCCAGCCAGCGCCGCCGGCTTCGAGCTTCGTAGAGGGATCGCAGCAGCGCGGCGCTGCGGGCCGCCATCGCGCCGCCGAATGCTGGCTTTGGCCTAGCTACGGCGTCCGGCGGCGCAGGGTGTCGCTCAGCACGCGGTAGATCCAGCTGGTGGCGCCGGTGACTTCGGCACGCAGGAACAGCAGCGCACCGGTTTCGGAAGTGATCCTGCCATGCGGCACGCCACGTGGCGCGAGGTGATAGTCGCCCGCGTGCACGACAGTGCCGCCCAGGTACGCCTCACCTTCCAGGACGATGCATTCCTCGTCGGCATGGTGGGGATGTGCGGGCAGGCTGGCGCCAGGCTGCAGTCGCAGCAGGAACGAACGGGTCTTCGCTTCGTCGTCGGCGTGCAGCAGCTTCATGGTCACGCCCGGCGCGATGCGCTGCCACCTGCCTTCGCCGGCGCGTATGGTGACCAGCCCGGCGGGGGATTCCTGCACAGCGTGGCGCGCGCGCGCGAGGACGCGCTCGCGCAGATCGCCGGCGGATTCCACCGGCGGGGCGATCGGACGCAGCGCCTGCGAAAGCGCTTCCTCCGTAGTCGGATCGAGCACGCGTGGCGCCGGAGGCTTCCCGGTTTTCCTGCTCATACGCCGGTTACGTCGGTGCGGTTGCCGGTCTCCAGATGCTCTTGCATGAGCTTCAGGGCGCGGCGGATGTGCGACTTGACGGTACCGAGGGGAAGACCGAGATGCAACGCGATCTCCTGGTGGGTGAAGCCGCGAAAAAAGGCCAGCGCCAGCGCCTGGCGCTGCAGAACGCTCAACGCGAGCAAGGCCGTGCGGATCACGCTGTCGTGCTCGGTGGCGAGCAGCAGATCCTGGGGATCGGCATCGTGGTCGACGAGCGCGTCGCAGGCGGCCTGGGCTTCGGGGCCGTCGAGCGCCGGCTCGCGCCGGCGCAGGATGTCGAGCGCACGGCTGCGGCAAAGGGTCAGCATCCAGCCGCGAACGGAGCCGCGCTGGGCCTCGTAGCGAGGCGCCTGGCGCCAGACCTGCAGGTAGGTGTCGCTCACAGCCTCTTCGGCCTCCTCAGGTTTGCCGGTAATGCGCAGGGCGAGGCCATAGACCTGGTTGATGGTCGCGTCATAAACCGCAGCCAGCGCATCTTCGTCGCCGGCAGCGAGTGCCGCGAGCAGCTCACGTAAGGCGGGTTCCTCCATGCGGCCCGCGCTCGCTCCTACAGGCGCGCAGCAGGCGAGCCGGGTCTCCCGGTACATTTCATATATACGTGCCTTCGTGCATATCGGATTCGCTCCCTGCCCCGATTTCAGTCCGCGGGCCGCGCGTTTGCAGGCGGCCCGGACAGTGTCGGTCTGGCAACACCCGGCAACGGCTTGCACGAGCATAGCACGCCGGTCCGCCCCTACCGGAGAGCGCCTCCCAGCTCCATAAGACATCGTGCAGACCCTGCGCGCCACCTGCAGGTTGCACGAGCGCCATCGCACCGGGCGAGTGACGCGACCTATTTCCCCGCAGGAAGCGCATCGGGCGCGAGCCGTCCCGGTTCCGATCTGACTGCGCCCGTTCGCCGATGCGCATGCGTGAGGCCGGTCGAGCGCAACAGCGTCTCGTCGTGCAGCAGGATTGCAGGTGGCGCTTCTGCGGCGACCTTGCCGCCGGCGAGAACGACGGCGCAATCGGCGATGTCCTGCACGATATCGAGATCGTGGGTGGCGGTGACCACGGTGCGCTCGCCGTCGTGACTGTCGATCAGGAAGTCGATGACCTCGCGCTCGCTCTGCGGGTCGAGACCGGCGGTGGGCTCATCGAGCAGCAGCACCTCGGGCTCGATGATCAGCACCGAAGCCAGCGCCACGCGTTTCTTCTCGCCGCCGGACAGCCGGTGCGGCGCGCGGTGCCGCAGCGCCCCGATCGAGAGCAGCTCCAGCATGGCCTCGATGCGCTGGCGGATGCGCGGCTTCGGCCAGCCGAGCTGCAGCGGTCCGAAGGCCAGTTCGTCGAACACCGTCGGGTTGAACAGCTGGACGTCGGGATTCTGGAACACCAGCCCGACGCGGCGCCGGAACTCGTAATTGTTGACCGCCTCACGCATGCGTTCTTCGGTGAGCGGTGTACCGAACGCCAGCACCTCGCCGCACTGGGCAAAGTACAGCGCATCCAGCAGCCGCAACAGCGTCGTCTTGCCCGATCCATTGGCTCCCAGCAGTGCAATGCGCCGGCCGCGCCCGACGTTCAGGCTGAGCCCGTCGAGGGCGCGCACCTGCGGATAGGCATAACAAACGCCGCGGAGCTGGAATGCGCAGCTGTTCACCGCTGGAGCCACAACACCAGCGCGGGCACGGCCAGCGCACCCAGCAAGCCGATCCAGTCGCGTGGTCGGGTGCGAAAATCATCGAGCAGACGGACCTCGCCGCGATAGCCGCGTGACACCATCGCCAGGTGTACTTCGCTGCCCAGGTGCAGAGCCCTTGCGAGCAGTACGCCGGCCGTGTTGGCGACGGCGCGCCGGCGTTCGGTGCCGCTCAAGGCGCCGACGGTGCGGCTGCGCCGGCCCTCGGCGAGCTGCAGGGCGCCCTGCAGCAGCACGAATGCATAGCGGTGGCTCATGCCGAGCACCGCCACCAGCACCAGCGGCACACCCAGCGCGCGCAGGGCCTTCAGCACGTGCGGCCAGGGCGTCGTCAGCACCAGCAGGAGGGCAAGCGTGGCGCAGGTCTCGGCGCGCCCGACCAGAAAGGCTGCGCTGCGCGCACCCTGCAGCGTGACGGGCCAGCCGAGGAGCGGTAGCTCGAACAGCGCCACTCCGGGCACCGTGACGAGCGCGGGCAGCGCAATCACGCCGGTGAACAGCAGCACACCGATCCATACCTGGCGCGCCAGGCATGCTGCCGTGATCGCGGAGGCGAAGGCCAATACCAGGGCCACGGCGAACAGCGCCGCGAGACCGATGAGCGAGGTGACGAGCACGACGGCGAGAATCAGGGCGAGCAGCGCGATCAGCTTGATGCGCGGGTCGAGGCTCTGGAGGAGGCCCTGGTGCGACGACAGGGACTCGGCATCCAGGGCATGGGCCATCGCCCGGACCAGGTGTTGCGTGAAGTGCCCGGCGTCGTGCGCTGCCGCGCACCGGGGCTTGGCGCTTGCAAGGAACCGCTTCCGCATCCGCTGCGCTGGTGTCATCGCAGGCGGGGTTAACGGATGCCCGGCCCGGACGAGGTGCTGCGCGAGGCGATTTTCGCCATCAGCAGGAACGCCAGCAGGATCATCCCCGTGCCGGCCACGGCGGACATGATGTAGCCGAAGCCGGCGCTGTGCAGGAAGGAGGGAGCATAGTCCGGAATCGGTGCAGTCCAGATGTGCGAAAGGCGCTCGAGGCCGAGGGGCACCGACTCGGGCGGTGCGACGTTCGCCGAGGCCTGCAGCATCTGCTGTCGGACCGCGATATCCGCAAAGTCCGCTGCCGACCATTCGCCCCAGGCGATGCCGCCGGCCAGCAGTCCCAGCGGCGTCAGGATCATGATCCCGGCCAGCCACCACCACAATGGCCGCCAGGCGGCCCGGGCCGGTGCTGCGGCGATCGCCGTCCCCGGCGCGGGGGCGCAGAGCGCAAGCAGTTCGGGACGGGATCGCTGCAGATACGCGACGACACCGCCGGTGACCAGGAGCTCGGCCAGTCCGGCGAAGCTCAGGTGGCCCATCATCATGGCGGGCAGGGCGATCGACAGCGGATAGGGTGCATAGAGCGGTGCGCCGGAAGTGTCGTGGGCAATCAGGGGTTGGATGCCGAGCTCGAGCGCGGTGAGCAGCGCCGACACGTTGATGGCAAGGTAGCCGGCAAGTCCGGCCGCGACCACCCGGCGCTTCGACTCGAGGGCCGACCGTGCGGCGAGCGCACGATAGCTCCAATACGCCACCACGGAACCGACCACCGCCATGTTCAGCGAATTCGCCCCGAAGGTGGTGATGCCGCCGTCACCGAAGAACACGGCCTGGATCAGCAGGGCGGTCGAGATGGCGACCATCGCTGCCCACGGTCCGAGCACCACCGCGGCGATGCCCACGCCCACCGCGTGGCCGGTGGTGCCGCCCGGCAGCGGCAGGTTGAACATCATCACGACGAACGCGAAGGCGGAGGCCAGCGCCAGCATGGGCACCATGCGGGTGTGCAACAGGCGCTCGATGCGCTGCAGGGCCAGGTACCAGAACGGGATTGCCGCCGCATAGGTCGCGGCACAGGTGGCCGGGCTCAGATAGCCGTCGGGAATGTGCATGCGCAAGCGACTCCGTTCTGCGGCTCGTCCTCGGCGGCGCGGTTGGCGCCTCGCCTTCTGGTATTGCCCGACCGCGCGCAGGCAGGGCTCCGGTGCCCGGGCGTAGGAAGATTTTCAGATTCGTATGAAGGCGACTCTAGCCGCGGCCGCCAGGGCTGTCAATGTAGAATCACCGGGCCGACGCATTCGAGGAGGGCGCGCAGTGGAAAGAATCACCATCTCGATGGACGATGAGCTCGCCGCGCGCTTCGACGCCCTGATCGCACGACGCGGCTACAGCAATCGCTCAGAGGCCATTCGCGACCTGGTGCGCGAGGCGCTCGAGGAGGAACGCATTGAGCAGGAGGATCAGACCGCCTCGTTCGGCGTTCTCACCTATGTGTACAATCACCACGAGCGCGAGCTGGCGAGCCGCCTTACCCGTGCCCAGCACGAGCACCATCATCTCGCCGTTTCCACCCTGCACGTGCACATCGATGCCGACAACTGCCTGGAGACGGTGATCCTGCACGGGCCTACCCGCGAGGTGCGTGCCTTCTCGGACGCGACCTCCGCCAGCACCGGCGTACGCCATGGCCGCCTGCACCTGATCCCCGGCGGCGTGCCGCCCTACCATCACCATCACGACTGAGCACAGTCGGTTCGCGCGGCGCCGCCGACTTCGAGCTTCGCAGGGGGTTCCCGGCAACGCGGCCCTGCGGGCCGCGATCGCGCCGCCGGGAGCGACGCTCCCACAGGGTCGTGGTTCGACCTGTCGTGCGCGGGGAACCGGATGTTCCCTCGGGCGATGTTGCCGCCGTCCGACCGGGTTAGCCCCGCGGCCGCAGCACGATGGTCGCGAGCGGCGGAAGGGTCACGGCCAGCGAGTACGGCCGGTTCATCCACGGCCACTCTTGTGCGAACAGCTCGTCTGAGCCGTTGCCCACGTTGCTGCCGCCGTAATACGCGGAGTCGGTGTTCAGGATCTCCTCGTAGCGACCGGCGGCCGGCACCCCGATGCGATAGCCGAGTCGCGGCACCGGGGTGAAGTTGACGACCACCACCAGGAAGTCATCGTCGGCGCGGCGCACGAAGGCCAGCACCGACTGATCGGCATCGTTGCAGTCGAGCCATTCGAAACCGCGCCAGTCGAACTCATAGCGATACAGGGCGTTGCTGTGGTGGTACAGGCGGTTCAGATCGCACACCAGATCACGCACGCCCCGGTGGAAGGCGTAGTCCAGCACGTACCAGTCGAGCGTCTGTGAGCTGGTCCATTCCAGGCCCTGTCCGAACTCCGTGCCCATGAACAGCAGCTTCTTGCCCGGGTGCGTGAACATGTAGGCGTAGAGCGCACGCAGGTTGGCGAACTTCTGCCACTCGTCGCCAGGCATCTTGTGCAGCATCGACTGCTTGCCGTGGACGACCTCGTCGTGCGAGAACGGCAGCAGGAAATTCTCCGTGAAGGCGTAGAGCATGCTGAAGGTCAGCATGTTGTGGTGGTAGCGCCGGTGCACGGGATTCTGGGAGATGTAGCTCAAGGTGTCGTTCATCCAGCCCATGTTCCATTTGATGTCGAAACCGAGACCCCCCAGGTAGACCGGACGGCTGACCTGCGGCCAGGAGGTGGATTCCTCGGCGAAGGTCAGCACGCCGGGATGCGCACCGTGTATCACGGTGTTGAGCTGGCGCAGGAAGTCGATGGCCTCGAGGTTCTCGCGACCGCCGTACTGATTGGGGATCCATTCGGTGCGCGAGTAGTCCAGGTACAGCATCGAGGCGACGGCGTCGACGCGCAGGCCATCGATGTGGAACTCCTCCACCCAGTAAAGGGCGCTCGAGAGCAGGAAGTTGCGCACCTCGTTGCGGCCGTAGTTGTAGATCAGGGTCGACCAGTCCAGGTGCTCGCCGCGGCGCGGGTCCTCGTGCTCGTAGAGGGCGCTGCCGTCGAAACGTGCCAGACCGTGGCCGTCCTTGGGGAAATGTGCCGGAACCCAGTCGATGATGACGCCGATGCCGTGCTGATGGCAGAGATCGACGAAGTAGCGGAAGTCCTCGGGTTGCCCGTAGCGGCTGCTCGGCGCGTAATAGCCCGTCGTCTGGTAGCCCCAGGAAGGATCGTAGGGGTGCTCGGTGATGGGCAGCAGCTCGATGTGGCTGAAGCCCATGTTGTTCACATGCGCGACCAGGCGCCGCGCGAGCTCGCGATAGTCGAGGAATTCGCCCTCGGGCCCGCGCTGCCAGGAGCCGAGATGTACCTCGTAGATCGACATGGGCTCGTGCTGCCAGTCTGCGGCGGCACGCTTGCGCAGCCAACCCTGGTCCTGCCACTCATAGCCGGACTGCTCGGCGATGATGGAGGCCGTCCCGGGGCGCAGCTCGAAGCGCTGTCCGTAGGGATCGGCTTTCAGCAGCACCTCGCCGCTGGCACGGTTGCGGATCTCGAACTTGTAGAGCGCGCCGGGACCCAGGTCGGGAATGAACAGCTCCCACACCCCGCTGCCGCCGCGCACCCGCATGGGGTGGCGCCGGCCATCCCAGTTGTTGAAGTCGCCGACCACGCTGACGCGTTCGGCATTGGGCGCCCACACGCCGAACAGCACGCCGGCGACGCCGCCCACCTCATGCGGATGCGCGCCCAGGATGCGGTAGGCGTGCCAGTGGTTGCCTTCGCCGAACAGGTGCAGGTCGTAGTCCGAAAGCTGGGGCGGGAAGCTGTAGGGGTCGTGGGCGATGTGCTCGCGGTGCTGGTCGTCGCGCCAGATGATGCGATAGCGGTTCGGCACGCTGTCCGGATCGCCCTGCCATTCGAACAGATCGGTGTCGCCGATGCGCTGCATCGGCCACGGCCCTTCGGCAATGGTGACCTCGCTCGCTTGCGGAATGTGGACCCGTACGGCTGCGAGGCCGGCTGAGGGATGCCTGCCCAGCACCTGGAAGGGATCATGATGGCGGGCCTCGATGATGCGCTGCAGATCGGGGCTGAGCTCACGGCTGTTCATGAAGACTTCTCCTTTGTCGTCGATCTCGTGTCGAGCGGGCGCAATGCGCCGGCGCATACTTTAGCAAAGCCTGAACTTCGATGTGGCATTTCCGGTGACCCGACCGGCGCGACCGTCACTTGGAGCCGTGCTCCCGGGCAGGTGCGCACCGGCGCAGGTCAGGCGCAGATTCCCGGGGCGCGGCGAGTCGCAAGGATCCCCTTCGCCAGAGGGGCCATCACCCCGACTGCCGGTCGGGGCTGCCGCACGCCCTGTGCCGCGCTCTCTCCTATACTCGCCATCGGGACCACTCCGGTTCACGCTGCTGATCCGACCAGCATGCGACAGTCAACTGCCTGAAAGCGTCCTGGGCGCCGGGGGGCGCTCGCCGGCGCTCGCGAGCAGACCGGCAAGGCTGCGGGCGAGGTTCAGAAGCACCTTGGCCGCGGTTTCCGGGTGCTTGCGCAGAAAGCGTTGCAGGAAATCGCTGGACAGCACCAGCACCTCGCAGGGCGAACAGGCGATGACGTTGGCCGTACGTGCCACGTTGGTGAGAAAGCCGATTTCCCCGAACGTGTCGCCCGCGCCCAGCACGCGCAGCGGGCAGTCCGGATTCTCCTCCTTCACCACTTCCGTGATCCCCGACAGCAGGACGTAGACGGTTTCATCGCGTTCGCCCTGGCACACGATGCGATCGCCCTTCTGCGCGCGGATCAGGGTCGCCTGGTCGAGAAAACGCTGGGCTTCATCACGCTCCAGACCGGCGAGCACCGAAAGACGGTGCAGGGGATCGCTGCCCACACGCTCCTGGAGGAGATCGAAGAACGCGCCTTCGGGCAGAAAGGCCGCGCTCTCGACATCCGCGAAAGCCGGGTAGGTCGCCCGGAACCAGGCACGCGCGTCGGCGTCATCGGCATGCCGGGCGACGACCCGCGCCAGCGGAGAGCCGACCCGCTCGAACCAAGCATGGTCGCGGGTCAGCATCAGGATCGGCAGCTTGTAGCCGTAGCTCGTGTCGTTGTAGGCGCGGGTGTAGCGCCGGTAACCCAGATGCTCGTAGAACGGCAACAGATGCGGGCTGCAATCGCCGTAGTTCAGGCGAACGCCGCGCCGCATGGCGTCCTGGTACGCCGCCTCCATCATGTCGTAGATGGCCCGTCCATGGCGGACTTTGGGGTCGAGCATGAAGCGCGAGGTGGTGACGATGGCACCGGCGGCGAAACCAGCCAGCGCCGGCCCGAGCTCGAACTTGTCGATGAGCATCCGGGGATCGGCCAGGTCCGCCAGATGCACGGTCCGCAACGACCCCACGACCCGGTCGTCGCGCCAGATGGCAAAGGCGATGCCAACATCGTCCAGGGGGTCACGCAGCTGGCGGCGTGCGTGATCCGCCTCCGGCGGCGAAAGTTGGAGCTCTTCCACATAGACCCGATAGCGAAACGCGTAGACCGCGTTTCTTTCCTCCTCGCTCCCGGCGATTCCGACGCGGGTGCTCACCCGGATGCCTCGTCGTAGATCTCGTCGAACATCCTGACGTACAGATCGCCGACTACCACGCCGACGTGATGAACGTCGTCGAGATCCTGCGGCGCCCGCACATGCGCGCCGATCTGCTCGGTGAGTCCGGCCGTATGCTCGACGTCGTTCACCCCGTGCCCCGCGAGGAAGCGCAGCGCCCTGCCCTGAAGCTGCAACCCTTCGTCCAGCCGGCGGGCGATGGTGGAGCCCAGATCGTCGCCCATGGCCTCGAGGACATAGAGCCAGCCGAACAAGCCGACGGGATTCGCATAGCCCGCCGTGTAGTACATCATGGCGATCTTGGCGCTGCAGGCCGGCACCGGAAAGCGGCTGCGTGCCTCGTGTTCCTCGACGCCCAGCTCGCGCAGATCGGCCAGGGCCCACAGGTCGTGCCCGCGCTCCTCCTCCGCATGCACGAGCAGATATTTCGCCAGGTTCGGATGTGAGCCCATACAGCGGGAAGCCGCCAGCGCAATGACCACGGGACTGTGCCGCGCGTACTGGTACACGTTCATGAGGTAGCGCGCATAGCGTGTGCGAGAAACCGTTCCGTCGAGCACCGAGCGGACCGTCCGGGTATCGAGCAGGCGATCGCGCACGGTGTTGCGAAGTGTCAGCAGCTGTTTCATCACGTTCTCCCCGGCCGGTCAGTCTCAAGATCAGCGTATCCGATTTCGCGGATTTCAAGAGATCAGCCTACTCGAAAATCTGCCGGCCTGAATTCCGGTCGGTTGTCCTTCGGGACCTTGGAGGCTGCGAGGAAGGAGTTCATGGTCACCTGGTAGGTCGCGGCCTTGTCCACGGGTGTGCCTTCGATCGTCACCGAGCCGTCGCACACGTAGTCGCTCCCGAGCGGGCTCACATTCGGGAAGAAGGTGTGCCTGTAGGTGAAGCCATGGGAGACCTGCAGCGTGCGGCCGCCGTCGGCGAACTGCTGCGTGCCCCATTGCTGGTTCGGCAGGTGTAGATCTGCTGCCCGGTCAGGGTGTTCACCACCAGGCTGTTGCCGAACGGCTGTACGGTGAAGGCTTCGCCGTAGGTGACGTTGCCGTCGCCCTCGCCGGCCGTGCTTCCGAATACCGGACTCTGGGGTTCGGGGCCGCAGTAGCGTGGCGGGGACAGGTTACGGGTTCATTATGCTTCGATGTCAGTTCGCTCCTGCACGAACCGGTGCGCGCGGTTCACCGTCCGGATCGAGCTGGTCGAACAGCACGGGTCGTGCCCGCAGCGCCTGGACCGAACCGTGCGCGTGACTGGTCAGATGCCGTTCAAATGTTCAACGATGCGCTGAATCGAAAGATCGGCGCCGAGATCGTCCCGCTTCCGGCGGCGCTGCCGCTCTTCGCCGCGGGACTCGGAACCTTCGGTTCCACTGCACGGCGCGGGACGAACCAGGCGGCCTGACCACGTAACGCAGTGGCAGCAGTATCGGGGCATCTCCGGCGGAGATGCCCCGATTCTTGCTCTTTGCTTGTATTGCTCCCTCCTGCAACCTCGCCGGAAAGTTTCCCGGTAGAGACGACGTTCAACCTGAAGCCGTTGCTGTGGGCTATCCCGCGCCTTTCGGAGGGGGTCTGCCCTGGGGGCCGATACGCTGCGGAATACCACCGGGGCCCATCGGGACAGGAGACTGCCGTCCGAATCCGCCCGGGCCCAGAGGCGTCCACCCTTCCGGCGCCTTTTGCCGAACGGTGCCTGGAACTGTTGCCGATGTGGTACCGGTCGCCGGCATGGCGGGGGCTGCGGCGGAAGTGCGCCGCCCCGACACCTGGACGCCGGTGGAACTGGTTCCGTCGAGCCGATTTCCATCGGCGGACAGCTGCAGGGTGTCGATGAACCCGTTCTGCCAGGTTACCGTATAAGTGCCACTGTCCGGTGCGCAGCGCCATGTGCCCTCGGCCGCTGGAATCGTGGAGACGGCCGGTACCCACCGCACACGAGCGCCTGTGGCGAACGTCACCGTCCCGCCGATGAACCACCCCCAGTTCCCGACCACCCGGTCGCAGCGATTCCCCTCGGCAGCGCCCGTCGTGCCACCGATCAGGAGCGCGAGCGCGGCGGGGAGCAGCAGCGGAATGTTCGAACGCGTCGGTTGAGCCCGCATGAGACCTCCTCGATTTTCCCAGGAGTACCACACCTTCGCCTGAACCCTCGTCGTCGCCGGGATATTACGGCCGTCGATGCGGTCGGACGCAGATGCGCTCGAGCCATCCCTGCAGCCCGAACGGCCTTCCAAGGCGCTGATCCGCATTTCCAACTTTGTGTGGCATGCGGATTGCTACCAGCTGCCTCGTCGTCAACAAACCAACACGCGGGCAGTGCGCGTCCCCGTCGACGCCGGCGCAGGGGACGTAGCTCCAAGGAGTGCTGATGGTCATCGATCGACGAGTTCTGATCACCCTGGCGGTCCGGGGCGACGAAACGGACGTTCTGCGTCTCACCAATTTGATCATGAGTATGGCGCACTTCGGCGGCGCCATGACCAACGGGCGTTACCTGGTCCTGGTGACCGGCGCGATGGCGCCGAAAATGGTCGAGGCGCTGACCTCCTACGGCGTCGAGGTGCGCCAGGTCCCGTCCGGCACACGCGCGCTGCATCCCTTGCTGTGGCTGGAGAACGAGCGCGACTTCGACGTCGCAGTAGTGCTCGATTCGGGCTCCATGGTGGCGGGCGACTTCTCCGGCTACGTGACCGACCGCTGCATCGGCGCGCGGCTGGCCGACGAGTGCCCGTTATCGGTATCCGAATGGGAGCGCGCGGCCGCGCATCTCGACCGCGATCTGACGCGCATGCGCCTGACACTGCCTGGCAGCGGCGAGGATGCACCACCGTATTTCGACCCGGGCCTGCTCATCGTTCCGCGCCTTCTCCTGGCGGAGGTATGCGGCGAGTGGCGCGAAACGGCCGAACGCCTCGCAACACTTCATCTGGTCGATGGCGATCCGTCCGTACTCGCAGCCCAGGCGCTGAGCTTCGTGCTGCATCGCAGCCGGCTGCCGGTGCGGGTGTTGCCCCTGGAGCTCGGCTTTCCCGTCGGCCGCTCGCTGCATCCGATCTGCATGCCCGACGCGGTGCAGCCGCTTGTCCTGCGCTACCGCGGGCTCACCGCCGACGGCCGTCTTCCCGTGAGCCCTCATGCCGAACCCAATGTTGCCGTAGCGCGCGTAAACGCCTTGCTCGCATCGCTCGACCATGCATCCGCCGGTACGCCGGCTCCCCTCGCCTCGCAGGCGATACCGCCGCAGCGCACGCCGCGCGACCCAGCCAAAGACACGGCGCGGGCTCGGTGCGGGGCAACACCTGCGCCGCCACCATCCACATGAAATCTGTCGCGTGCACATCGGTACGACGCCGGTCGCCGGTGAGAGCGCTGAGGTCCTGCGCATCACCGGTGGGATCGGCGCAGGGTTGACTCGGCGTTCGAGCGCTGCCAGGGAGGACCGTCCATGTCATTTGTGATAGAGGAGCCTTTTCGCGGGGCGCAGGCCGATCAGCAGTGGTCGGTCACGCTCGATGGCCCGGCGAACGGCCTCAGCACCGGCGGACTGATCCCGGTGAACATCGCCGTCGAGACATCACCTGCCGCCACGTCCGAGGAATGCCGGCTGCGGCTCTCGGTCGCCACCCAACCGGAACCGGCGTTCGAGAAGTGCCTGACTCTGCAGGATGGTCGTGCCAGCTGCGCGTTGAAACTGCACAGTCATCTGCTCGCCGACGGAGCGCAGCGCCTGGAGTTCGCACTGCACGATCGCCACGGCCGCCTGCGCTGGGCGCATTCGGTCTCGCTGACGGTGTCGAACCGCGGGCACATCGCCGAGCAGGTGCGACAGAGCTTGCGTCGCAGCGGGGTGCCGCTGGTGATGGAAGGGCCGTGCGACGCCAGCCGCTACGACTTCGCCGATCCGTCCCTGACGCCGTGGTTCGACCGTCCCGACTTCGGGAGGACGATCCAGCAAAGGCTGCAAGCGGGCATGATCACCTTGCACGAGGCCGAATCGCTCACCGCGTTCGTCGCGGACGGCTACCTGGCGCTTCCGTCCCTCATCGAGGACGCCTTGCTCGAAGCCGTGAATTGGGAGATCGATCATGCCATCGCGATCGGGTATCAAGGTTACGTGAATGGTACCGGCCAGCGCATTCAGCATCTGCACGACGTCTATCCGAGCGTACGTGCGCTATGGATGCATCCGCTGATTCTGCATTGGCTGGACTTGATTTTCGACGCGGTTGCGCGCCCCTGCCAGACGCTCACCTTCCCCTTCGGCAGCGAGCAGCGTGCCCATCAAGACACCATCCATCTGACACCGTTTCCCGCCGGCTATATGTGCGGGGTCTGGATTGCGCTCGAGGACGTACAGCCTGGTTCCGGCGAGCTGGAGGTGTATCCCGGCAGCCATCGTCTACCACGCGTGTACATGTGCGACACCGGCTGCGCCAAAGTGACCGGTGGCGACTGGAGCGAGTTCGCCCGACAGGTCGAGCAGCGCTGGCAGGTCATGCGCGAGGAGGCAGGTCTCGAGAAGCTGGTATATCGCCCGCGCCGAGGGTCGGTGCTCATCTGGCACGAGAATCTGATGCACGGCGGCGGACCGCGCACCGTCCGCTCGCTGTCGCGCCGCTCCATGGTGACCCACAACTTCGCGGAAGGCGCGCTGGTCTTCTACGACTCGACCGGCCACGTCGGCTATACGTTCGGCCGACCCGTGACTGTACCGCCACGGTAGCCTGCCCGCACCGGTTGGCGACCGGGATCGCCCGGTGAACAATGATGACCAGCAACCAGTCAGGTCAGGCTGTGGTGTGTCCCTGGTTGTTCGTCGCAGCGGTTCGAAGTCCATCGCCCCGTTGCGTGCAGGGTGTCTCTGTCCGTGCGCCGACATGCACGGTGAGCGCTTCCCTGCGCAGACCGTGCATTCGCGGGGACTCCACTCTGCCCTTTCTGGATTCCTGGAGGGGCTTGGCTCAACCGACCGACGTCTCCTCCCTGTGCACCTTCAGGCAACACAAAACCTGCCGGCAACTTTGCAGATCCGTTCCACGTCGATTCGATCCGCGCTTGTCCTGAGTGTCAGCGTGCACGTGCCAGGACGGGCCGCCCGCGGGCCGTTCGACACTTGCAAGCCATTCGCGCGCTCCGACCCGCACCAGCGCAAGTCACTCGTATCTGCATTGGTGCGGTGCCCTGCGACCCCGACTCGGACTCATCCCTCGTCGTACCCTTCCTGCGAGTCATTGCTCAGCGTCCGGCTGAGGCCCTGCTCGGGATGCTCGATGGGGATGGATTCGTAGCGGCTCTGGCTTTCCTTGGAATCGAAGTAGATTCTCAACCCTGCATCCGGATCGCCCTCCTGGATCCATGGACGTCCTTCGGTGTCCGTCAGGGTGTGGCCGGTGATCGGGTCGGTGCGCTCTTCGCGGTGAAATGGGGTGTGGACTTTCTCAGGAGTCATTGCAATTCCCTCCGGATTCAGGCTGGAAGCGCCAAGCTACATGGTGCAGCATAGATATCCTACTGCATTCGTCAAGATACTCTTTTCGCGGGACCGATGCACTCCTATCACTCGCAAATCCGTAGTTGGATACTCCAAGCTTCTGTAGCAGCTTCCCGCTCGCAGTGCGCCTGGCATTCTCCTGCCGTGCAAGGTCGGCCACCAGGCGGATCAACGGATACAGGAGATACTGATAGGCCTCCCATCAACGCGCGACTCATACGCAAAGCGTATTTTCGCCCAGGCAGAAGACACGGATGATCGAAAAGCTCACCGACGCGATGGTAGAGATCGAGGGCGAGAACATGCGTGAAGTCACTTTCGTCATCGTCGACGAAGTCGAACAAGGAGGCTGGGGAACCGGCGGCAGGGCGCTGAACTGCAGCCGACGTGCACCGCCTGTAGCGCGGCGACGGGGCGTTTGAGATCGAGTTTCATCAGGGTGCGGTGACCACCGGGAAACGCGGTGTCACCGCCTTACTGACGGCGTTTGCGCGATCGAGCCTTTCGGTCGTATTCTGCGCAATGGGTTTTCTGCCGCTCAATGACTCACGCAGTGCGGAATCACTTCGCCACTGGACGTGCCAAAATGCGCAAACATCTACTCTCCGGTATGCTGTTCTGCCTGCTTACCCCTGCATACGCGCAAACCGAAGACGTGGTACGACTCGTCGAGACCTATGGCGCCGCCTGGAATGAACCTGCGCCGGACAAGCGCATGGAGTTGCTGCGCCAGGTCTGGACCGAGGACAGCGTCTACATGGACCCGAACACACGGGTTCAGGGCGCACGTGCGCTTTCGGATTACATCGGCGACTTCCAGACGCAGATGGGACACGCCCGTCTGGTGCTGGAAGGTCCCGTGCAGAGTCACCACGACAGAGCGCGCTTCGCATGGAAAGTCGTGGGAACCGACGGATCGGTCAAACTGCAGGGCGTGGATTTCGGGGAACTGCGCGACGGCCGCTTCATCGCAGAGATCGTCGGTTTCTTCGCCGATCAATAGGGTCAGACTCGATTGAATTGCAGGTGGCAATCTGGTCTGATCTGACCCGACAAGACGCACCAATACCCATCAAATTGCACATGGAGGTGCAACGATGGCCAGACAGAGACGTTTCTGCCTGCCGGGACAGCCGCAGCACATCATTCAGCGCGGGAACAACCGCGGCATCACCTTCGTCGAGGAACAGGATTACCGCTTTTACCTGGAAACACTCGGCGATGCCCTGCAACGATTCGGTTGTGCGGTGCATGCATATGTCTGCATGACCAATCACGTGCATCTTCTGATGACGCCTGAGAGCGAGGACGCCATCAGTCAGGTTATGCAGTCATTGGGGCGCAAGTACGTTCCATACTTCAACTACCGCTACGAGCGGACGGGAACTTTATGGGAAGGACGGTACAAGGCGGCATTGATTGATGCCGAATCCTACCTCATGGCCTGCTATCGGTATATTGAGCTCAATCCCGTTCGTGCTGGTATGGTCACGAGCCCTGCGGAGTATCCGTGGTCGAGCTACCGACACAACGGCGCAGGCAAACCGGATCCGTTGATAACGGAGCATCCGGTATATTTCGCTTTGCACGCGACTGCGCAATCGCGCCAAGCAACCTATCGGGCGTTGTTCGATGCAGAGGTACCACGCGCGGAACTGTCCGCGATCCGTGAGGCCACCAACAAGTGCTGGGCTTTAGGGAACGAACGCTTCCGCAGGCAAATTGAGGCGATTGCCGATCGCCAAGCAGCGCCGAAACCGCGAGGAGGCGATCGAAAGTCGGAGCAGTTTCGGCAGCACATCCGGATCGATCGAGTCTGACCCCATTGATGTGCCATTGATGTGACGCAGGGACCTATACGCACCCGGTCGGCTTGGGCAGACCACCCCATTTGCAGATCAGCTTCATAGGGCCCTTCTGGAAGGTGTCGTAGAGGTCCTTGGTCGTCACGCCCATTTCCTTCGCGAACTTGCGTATCGGTGGCACCACGCCGTCGTTGTCGTACATGGAACGGGCTTCGTGTATGTACTTCAGGATCTGGTCGTCGATCTCCATGTCGTCTTGCTTCGCGAGCTCGCGCGCGACTTCTTCCGACCAGTCGTCGCGGTTTACCAGGAAGCCTTCTCCGTCAACGTTCACGTTCATCTCATCCCCTCGCCAAATAACAAGTAAAACCAGTATAAGCGAAAGCGCGAGCGAACAACCAATGGTGGTCCGTTACTGACGGTTCCCGGCCAGGAAGGGACAGTCCCCGAAGCGCACCTTTTCCCATCCGATCCGTTGGGTTTTCGCCGTCACCGGCTTCCGGTGCCGCTGCCCCGATTTGCACTCGCGCCATGATCCGCCTGGCGCGACAATGGACACCTGCCTTCGGACGGAAACCTGGACCGCAGTGATCCGCCGCGGCAGGTCCGTTTCGAGGTGGGGCCACTTCCGCGCAGCAGAATCTGCTGGCGGTCCCGGAGGAGAACGTCGTGGGAAGCTGTTGTGAAGACAAGTCTTGCGCCATCGAGACCCTGCGAGGGCGACAGGGCCGAACGTTGAGGATCGTGCTGGCGATCAACGTCGTCCTGTTCCTGGTCGAGCTGACGGCGGGCATTTTCGCCTCGTCCACCGCGCTGATGGCCGATTCGCTGGACAGCCTCGGCGACGCCCTCGTCTATGCGTTCAGCCTCTTCGTGCTTTTCAAGTCCGAGCGCTGGCGCGCGGGAGCGGTCTTGCTGAAGGGTGCGATCATGCTGGGCTTTGGCGGCGCAGTGTCGCTGGCTCTGGTCGCCCGGATCCTGTCGCCGGTGATACCGGTGGCAGAAACCATCGGGTCTGTAGGCGTTCTTGCCCTGGCGGCGAACCTGACCTGCTTGCTGCTGCTCACGCGTCATCGCAATGAAGACCTCAACATGGAGTCCGTGTGGTTGTGCTCGCGCAATGACATCGTCGCCAACGTCGGCGTGCTGTTCGCCGCCGCGGGCGTCGCAGTCATCCATTCGAGGTGGCCCGATCTCGCCATCGGGGCCGTGATCGCCGTGCTGTTCCTGCGCTCTTCCTTCCACGTGATTACCCGCGCGCAACGCGAGTTGCGCGGGTCGGCGGTGGTAGAGGTGCCAGGTCCTTAGCATCTGGCCTGGTCAACACGATCTGCTGCGTAATCGCCGGGGGAACTTTCGGGAAGTGGAAGATAAAGCATGTGACCGAGAGACAGGTGGCAGGGCCCAAGTGGCAACTGTGGTTCTTCCCTTGCGCAAAGCCCGATTCCCCGGATCATGCGCCGGCCGTCGCGTTGAGGTACCTGAAGAAAGAATCGTGGCCTGTCCCGCGTTGTTCCTCCGCGACGGATCGATCGAGTCTGACCCCATCGATTATACCTCGCTCACTTTCATGCAGTCGGCATACCAGGAGCCTACTCTTGCGCGCACCGCAAATGGCTGCGCGCCCCAAAAACCCTGAGCATGCTGTCCTCCCAAACTGCAAGCTCGAGCTGCGCTATCAAGGCCCGTCTCCGTGCGGTATCCGTGCAGTCGGCCACTGGGGAACGAACGTTTCCGCAAACGTAACGAGTCAGACGCAGCGGCCTGGTGCGCGAGCTGGACCTCAAGCACGCCGGGCATCGATCGCGTCGGCCTCGAACGCATCGCACTGCGCTAGCCTCTGCTCGTTTCCTTCGCCGTGTCCCGGCTCAGTGAGCCGCAGGCACTGACAATTGTCAGTGCGGTAAAATAGGGCATCTGCTCAGACTGCTTCTAAACCCGACCTGCAGAGCAAGTTCTTACGGAGGAAACCATGGAAAACCTAAGCGAAGAACCCGTCGCGGCCATGCCGCGTCTGAACGAACCGGCCCCGGACTTCGTGGCCAATACTTCACAGGGTTTGAAGAAGCTGGGCGACTACAAGGGGAAATGGCTGGTGCTGTTCTCCCATCCGGTGGACTTCACCCCGGTGTGCACCACCGAGTGCATGGCCTCTGCCAAGGCCGCGGACCAGTTCCAGGCACTCAATTGTGAGCTGCTCGGTCTTTCCATCGACAGCAACTACGCGCACCTCGCCTGGGTGCAGAATATCAAGGAGAAATTCGGCGTCGACATCCCGCCGGGCTACAAGGTCATCGTGCCGCCTCCGGGAACGGTCGAGGATGCCGAGCGACGGCTGGAAGAGGGCTACGAGTGTACCGACTGGTACTTTCTGCAAGAAGGCACTCTGAGGCCTGAAGCACGCAGCAAGGGGGGGCAACGCGGCTCCGCCTGTTTGCGGTCGGGCATTCGCGCTCAGGCTCACTGCTGCGGCGACACGGCGCAGGTCGTTGAATGAAGTTTCCTACCGAGGATCGGACTGATGAAAATCGCGGTCGCCAGCCAAAACCGTAAAACGGTGACGGGACATACCGGAAGATGCCGCAAGTTTTGGCTGTACGAAGTCGAACAGGGACAGGTGCAGGGCAGGACGCTATTGGAATTGCCCAGGGAGCAGTCGCTGCACGATAGCTCCCCGCATGCGCCTCATCCGCTCGATGTCGCGGACGTCCTGATCTGCGGCGGCATGGGCAACGGTCTGGTGCGCCGCCTCGCGGCGCGCGGCGTAGAGGGTGTCGTCACCTCCATGACCGACCCCGACCTTGTAGTGCGCAGATACCTATCGGGAATTCTGCCGCTCGGTGCACCGCATTCCGACGATCACGAGCACGAAGGCGACGACTGCGCCTATTCGGATGAATAGCCCCATGTCATCGTCGAAGGCGTACACATTGCGTCGTGGCTACTCACGGCGCTGCAGCTGCGGGAAACCACGTGCACCCGGTCCGCTTGAGTAGACCGCGGTGGCGAGTTGGATGACGAGTAGATCAATCGAGTCTGACCCCATCATGGTCAGCGCAGCCTATCCGCGATGATCGAGAGGTATCGATACTTCAAGATGTTCAGCTTAGGCGGACGAATTGGCTTCAAATACAATTACGACAAATATGCACCCCGGGCGCAGACGACCCCATGCGCGGCACGCAATACAGCGACGACGGCAATCGGCAAGCAGCCTTGGCCGACGTGTGTCTAGGGCACTGTAGGGCGTGCGGCAGTCCACACGGGCATACCATAGCGGACTATAGAAGATGAAGCGCAAGATGGAGGGGCCGGCAGGTCCCACCGATGAGGGCTTCGGCAGCGTTGTCCAGTCGACATCGTATTGCGGGACATCAGCTCCAAGGACACTGGACCGATTTGAGGGGGCAGTCGTGAATTCCCGGCGATAGAGGGTGATGCCATGGCAGTGATTACCGGAAAGATCCAGCGCCAGGTGGCGTTGTTGGATGAAAACAATACCGTGCTGGAGGCGGCGGTTCTGATGTGCGACAGCCATATCGGCTCGGTGGTGGTCAGCAGCGCTTCGCGGGTCACGGGGATTTTCACGGAACGCGATCTTATGCGGCTGGTGGTCAGGGAACGCACGGACGTGGCGACCCTGAAACTCGCGGATACGATGCGAAAGGATGTCGTTACGGTGGCCTCTGATGAGACCAGTGAGCGCTGTATCGAATTGATGAAGCAGCACCAGTGCCGTCACCTGCTGGTTTACGAAGACTTGGCGTTTGTCGGCATTATTTCCTTGCGCGATCTGCTGGTGATGCTAGTCGAGGAAAGGGACGAACTCATCCGCCAGTTGACGCGGTATATCACCAGTTGAAACGGCAGATCGCAGAGGATCGAAAGGGTCGGACTCGATTGAACGAAGGTTCGCGAGTAGAGTATCCCTGGTGCACCTTCCGACACAACGGTAGGGGAAGTCACGGTGCTGCGGCAACAGAGCATCCGACCAGTCTCCCCTTGCACACGAACGCGGAAATCCGGCAAGCAAGATATCGCGCGCTGTTGGTCATGGAAGTTCCAGAAACAACATTGAAGGCGATACGTGAGGCCACGAACAAGTGCTGGCCGCGGGGGAATGACCACTTCCGCGAGCTAATCGAGGCGACCTTGAATCGTCAGGTAGCGCCAAACGGCGAGGGGGAGACCGGAAGTCAGAGCGATTGTGGGAGCAGATGCGGATCGATCGAGTCTGACCCCATCGATTACTGCTGGAGCTCCTGCACCAGCCGCTTGCCGACAAGACCCGGCACCGTGACCATCTCTGGATGCTCGGCGGCGAGATCATCCGCCGTCGTTACCAGGATCCAGACCTCGCCCGCCAGCCGGTCAAGGAGCTGCTCGCCACGCTCCTCGAAGAGGACGGCGGACCACTCATCTGGCCGCGCATCAGCGAATCCGAACAGAAGTCCTTCGATGCCACCCGCAGGAAGCTGTACCGCTTCCTGCAGGGCAAAGTCCCTTAACCCACGGCCAATCCGCCCACAGATTTCGCCGACGAGCCATACTTCCTATACTCAAGGGGAGTTTCCCTGCGGGAAAATAGGAAGACCCGATATGCTCGCTGGCAATCTCGCCACGGTCGCTCTCCGTGTGTGCGGGGAAGACTCTAGCGTCTAACTAACTACATTGTGAGCGCAGGTTTGTTTTCTCTATAGTACCAGCGGGGTGCTCGTCGTGGACGTTCAAAAGTACGCAGCCATGTCACGGGGCGTGTTCTACAATATCCTCAGCGTGGCCGTGATTTTGTTTGTTTACACGGTCCTCATAAAGTGGCAGCCGATGTGGAAGAATTTGTTTGAGAACGTGGGGAGCGCAGCTCCGGAGATCAAGACGTTCAATATCAATCTGAACACTGCGGCCGCCCAAATGAATGCGACGCTCAAGAAGGCGACCGACGAGTTCGAGGACATGCGCGGAACGATGGCCAACATGAAAGACTCAGTACGCGGTATCGAAGAGTCGGTACACGGCATGGACACCACGGTGAAAACGATTTCTTTGATTATGCCGACCGCACAGCAAATGGGGGTCGTGAACGGGCAAATGTTCGAGATGCGTCGCGGGTTCACCCCCGGCGGCATGATGCAGAACGTGATGCCATGGAAATAGCGAGCAGCGTGGAGGCCGACGGCTCACTGCGATTCCGCTGGGTGAAGGTCGCGCCGATTCGCTCGCGGAAGCGGTCATTCCCCAGCGGCCAGCACTTGTTCGGCCTCGCGTATCGCCTGCAATGTGGAACTTCCCCGTCGAACAGCTTGTACCTGTAGTAGCGCTGAAGCCCGGTAATGCGGACAGAGCGAAGGGGTGGCGGCTTGAGACAACGCGAGAGGGAAACACGTCCCTACGCTGAGAGGACTCTGAGCGTGGCAACAGCACTCGAGCGTTTCACACAGAAGGCGCGTGAAGAGCCGTGTACGCGGTTCAATGCCCTGATGGGGACGGTATTCGATGCGCAGGGGCTGCGCGAAAGCTTCGAGCGTCAGGACGGAAGCAAGGCGCCGGGAGTCGATGGGGTAAGGAAGGAGGATTACGCGCAGGGGCTGGAGGCGCGGCTACAGGAGATCTCGGCACGGACTCGCCGACTGGGGTACCGGCCCAAGCCGGGCGGCGGACCTTCATCCCGAAAGGGGACGGGCGCCATCGCCCGCTGGGGGTTCCGAGCTTCGAGGACCGGTTGGTCCAAGATCGGCTCGGCCGTATCCAACGGCAGGGGAAATTACGGTGCTCTGGCAACAGAGCATCCGACGTATCTAGCCTTGCACACGAACGCGGAAATCCGGCAAGCAAGATGTCGCTCGCTGTTCGACGCGGAAGTCCCGGCGAGGGGGCGACGGAAGTCAGCGCTATTGTGGGCGCAGATGCGGATCGATCGAGTCTGACCCCATCGATTCTTCCCTCTACGTGATTACCCGCGCACTGCGCCAGTTGCGCGGGTCGGCGGTCGCGGAGGTGTCGCGGCCGTAGCGATCTCCCGGCGCGATGGCGAAATCTGCAGCGCAACCGCGGGCCGGGACACTGCGGAATTGGAATGCGCGCGGCCAAGATACAGGCGACAAAGCCGCTGCCAGCCAACGGGGCCAGACCCGCTCATCCGGATGTGAGAAGTAGACGTTCATCCTGGACGCCCGTCCAGGCCAGCGTGCCGATCATTCGCGCTGCCTCGTCCGGCGGTAACGGCCGGCTGAAGATGTAGCCCTGGACGCGGTCACACCTTCGGGTGCGCAGGAAGTCAAGCTGGGCCGGCGTCTCGACCCCCTCCGCGATCACACGCAGACCCAGCGCGTGAGCCATCGCGATAATGGCCGACACGATGGCTGCGTCGTTCAGACCGTCGCCAATCTCCTGGATGAAGCTGCGGTCTATCTTCAGGTTGTTGATGGGGAAGGTTCGAAGGTAATTCAGAGACGAATAGCCAGTACCGAAGTCGTCCAGGGATATGCTGACACCCTGCTCGCGTATGGCGGCCAAAGCTCCCGTGCCACGATCCTGAGCGGACATGATCAACGTCTCTGTCAGCTCCAGATCCAGATGGCACGGCGCTAAACCGGTTTGGCGCAGAGTCCGGGCAACCAATGCCGGCAGATCCTGGCGCATGACCTGGATGCTGGACACATTGACTGACACCTGAATCGCGGGGATTCCTGCGACTTGCCAGGCGCGGGCCTGTCGGCACGCCTGGTCCAATACCCATTCGCCGATGGGGAGGATCAGCCCCGTCTCCTCCGCAACCGGGATGAAGACTTCCGGGGGCACGAGCCCCAGCTCGGGTTCACGCCAGCGCAACAGCGCCTCCACAGCCACGACCTGGCCGGTGCCCACGTCCACCTGCGGTTGGTAGTGCAGGAACAGCTGGTTGTCGGCCAGCGCTCTGCGCAGACCGCTTTCCAGAGTGAGTCGATGGAAGGTGGCCTGGTTCATCGACGCCGAGTAGAACTGGAAATTGTTTCTGCCCTGTTCCTTGGCCTGGTACATTGCCACGTCGGCGTTCTTGATAAGGTCCTCGACCGTCTCTCCATCCTCTGGACATAGGGTGATTCCCACGCTGGCACCGATGAACAGCTCATGGTGGTCCACGACGAAGGGCTGGGCCAGCCGCTGAATGATGCGCCGCGCCACGGTGCCGGCCACCACCGGACTTTCGACGTTCGGGAGCAGCACGATGAACTCGTCTCCTCCGAGACGCGCCACGACCTCCTCCGGCGTATCGTGACCGGAGCGCGCCACGTAATCCTCGCCGCGGACACATTCCGCCAGGCGCTCGGAGACCTGTTGGAGCAGTCGGTCCCCGACCAGATGCCCGAGCGAGTCGTTGACTCGCTTGAAGTTGTCCAGGTCCAGGAACAGGAGCGCCAGAGATCGACCTTTGCGCCGCGAGTGGGCCATGCTGTGGCCAAGGTACTCGATGAACATCAGACGGTTGGGCAGCCCGGTGAGGTTGTCGTGGTAGGCCAGATAACGCACCTGCTCGTTGGACCGGTTGAGGCTCCTGCCCATCTCCTCGAAGGATGAGGCGAGGGTCCCGATCTCGTCGCTGCTCTGGACCGGAACGGAAACCAGGAGGTTACCGCGACCGAAATCGCGGGCTGCCTGCGCAATACGGTGGATGGGGTCCACCACCATGTACCGCAACGCGCTGTAGAGCAATACGGTGGTGATGACAATGGCGGTCATAGTGATGATCGCGACGACCATTCCCAGCTGTCGCCCCTCCCGGGTCAGCTCGGCCACCGGCAGCGCCGCAAACAGGTAGAGGTCGTCGTGTGCCTTGGTTCCGAGGAACACGGTGGGCCGCCCCATGAAATCCACTTCGTAGGACCCGCCCTTGGCCGCGTGCGTCAGCAGGGCCGGAACCAGTGCACGCGGAAGCTCGGTGATTCCGGCCTCGCGGCTGTGCAGCAGCACGTCGCCCGAAGCGTCGGTGGCCATCAGTGCGGCCCGGGTGTCGTGCCCCCCGAGCTCGATCTGTTGCCTGAGCACATCCAGTCCGATGGTCAGGACCAGATAACCCCGCAGCACGGCTGGCGCGCCGATCGGATCTGCGGACGGGTCTTTGATGACGAGCCGCTTCGACACGACCAGACTGGGTTCCTGGTTATCCGGATTGCGCATGATGGTGGTGTTGACGAGGTGTTGCGAGTGGGCGATGCGCTGAAAAAATTCCGTATTGCCTTCTTCCTCCGTGACGTTCGGGATTGGTGTGGTGGTCCAGCGTACGTCCTCGTAACCGTCGGGCAAGAGAATGCGGATCTCGTAATAGTCCGGGTAGGCTTTCTGGTACCGGCTCAGCTGACGCAGTAACGGCGCGTGCAGCAGACCATAGCGCTCCTCGTCGTCTTTGGTCAGAACGTACTGCTGCACCAGGTTGTAACCGGACAGGAGCTCGACGTTTGCGGCGGCCGTGGCGATGAGGGCCTGGGAGTGGAGGCGTAACTGGGCCAGAAGCGTTTGGACCTGGCTGAGCGTCTTTTTCTGGGCCGTGTCATCGAGCTGCGAGTAGGCGGCCCATCCGAGCGTGAGAAGGGGCAGGACCACCAGCGGCACCAGAAGCAGGATGATCTTCGCCCGCAGCCTCACGGCGGCGGCTCCGTCAGCGGACGATGTGCGAGAAGACTTCGCTTCGTTTTTTCTCCACCCGAGCGGGGAGCGGCGTGTACAACTCGGAGCGATTCAGGATCTCGGGCGGCGGGTAGATCACAGGGTCAGCCTTGAACTCCGCGGGCAAGAGTGCAGCGGCGGCCTTGTTGGGAGTCGCGTAGTGGACGAACTCCGCAAGACGTTCGGCATTCGCGGGCTCGTTGAGAAAATCGATAAAGGCCCGTGCCAATTCCTTGCGCGTCGAGCTCTGCATGACTACGAGGTAGTCCACCCACAAGTTGCTGCCCTCCTCGGGCACCACGTAGGCGATTCTCGGATCAATCTCTTCCAGCATGAGCGCATCACCGCTGTACACCATGGCCGCGTAGGCCTCTCCCGTGTGTAGCGCCGACTCTTCGTTAAGGGCCACGTAGGAATACGACATCACGTGAGGTCGCTGACCCATAAGCAGCTTCTCCGCCTCGTCGATCTGCGCGGAGTCGGTGCTGTTGGCGGAATGGCCCAGCGCCTTGAGAGCCATACCGATTAGATCGCGGGACGTCTTGACCATCACGATCCTGCCATGGAGCTGCGCGGGGGGATGGAACAGTTCGCGCCAGGTGGCGATCGGCGCCGGCACCAGGTCCTTACGGTAAGCGATTCCGAGAGTGCCCCAGAAGTACGGCACCGCGTAACCGGACGCGTCCGGAAAGGCGTCCAGCCAGTGGCGGTCGACATGGCGCAGGTTCGGGACTTCTTTTACCGTCAGCGGGGACAGCCAGCCCCGCTTGCGGTACTTGCTCAGAGAGATGCCGTTCACGAGCACGACGTCGTAGCCCATGCCTCCCGTATCCAACACCATCTCGTCCCGGGTGTCGTCGGTTTCGAAATACACCTGGGTGACCTTGGCGTTATGGGTTTTCTCGAACTCCGCGACCAGCTCCGGGTCCATGTACTCGGACCAGTTGAGCAGCACGAGCTCGCGCGGCGTCGTTTCCGCGCGAGACGTGGCAGGGGCAGTTGCAGCAAGGAACGCAACCAAGCCGGCGGCGAGTGTCGGCGCCAAGCGCGCCAGACGCCTCATGGTTCGAACGGTCCACTTCATCGTTTCAACCCACGTCAGGAGCCCCTGGCACCGAGCATCCCCAACGCAACTTTTCCCGTATGCCAATCGGCCCTTTATGATGCTCAGGGCCTCTCTTAGCGACGATGCATCGGGGTACTTGAGATTGCCCGTACGCCCCTCATGCTACGTACGCGTGCAACCAATATCGTATACTCGGACGGATGACGCGCTGGGCGCTATTGGCAATTCATTGAAGTCATGATGGGCCCGCCAGGACTCGAACCTGGGACCGAGGGATTATGAGTCCCCTGCTCTAACCAACTGAGCTACAGGCCCGTTGAGCTTCGGAGTATATCAGCGCGTCGCCGGAGCGTCATCGCGACGGGGTTGGCTGATGGGTAGTAGGGGCGGCGAGGTGGGGCGCGCGGGACTATGCGGGAAAGGACACGCGCATAGGAGATCCATTCCGTTTCAGTGGCCCAGCCTTCAAGGACAGGTCGAAGGGCTGTTGTCACTACAGAACTCGCGCAAAGAGAACCCGCACAAACAAAGAGCCGGCCCAAGGCCGGCTCCCGAAGAACACCATCAACGCCGCGCGTCCGCTACGGACGCGCCCACCTCAATCCATATCCAGGAAGCTCCGCAGCTGCTCCGAGCGGCTGGGGTGGCGCAGCTTGCGCAGTGCCTTGGCTTCGATCTGGCGGATGCGCTCGCGGGTGACGTCGAACTGCTTGCCGACCTCCTCCAGGGTATGGTCGGTGTTCATGTCGATGCCGAAGCGCATGCGCAGCACCTTGGCCTCGCGCGGGGTGAGGCCGGAGAGCACGCCCTGGGTCGCCTCGCGCAGTCCTTCCATTGCAGCGGCGTCGTTGGGCGAGGGGATGCTGTTGTCCTCGATGAAATCGCCCAGATGCGAGTCCTCGTCGTCGCCGATCGGGGTCTCCATGGAGATCGGCTCCTTGGCGATCTTCAGCACCTTGCGGACCTTGTCCTCGGGCATCTCCATGCGCACGGCCAGCTCTTCGGGGGTGGGCTCGCGGCCCATCTCCTGCAGCATCTGGCGGGCGATGCGGTTCAGCTTGTTGATGGTCTCGATCATGTGCACCGGGATGCGGATGGTGCGCGCCTGATCGGCGATGGAGCGCGTGATGGCCTGGCGGATCCACCATGTCGCATAGGTCGAGAACTTGTAGCCGCGGCGGTATTCGAACTTGTCCACCGCCTTCATCAGGCCGATGTTGCCTTCCTGGATCAGATCCAGGAACTGCAGGCCGCGGTTGGTGTACTTCTTGGCGATGGAGATCACCAGGCGCAGGTTGGCCTCCACCATCTCCTTCTTGGCGCGCCGTGCCTTGGCCTCGCCGATGGACATGCGGCGGTTGATCTCCTTGATCTCGCCGATGCTGAGACCGCTCGCGTCCTGGATCGCGATCAGCTTGTCCTGCGCGCGCAGGATGTCGTCCGCGTACTGGTCCAGCACGCGGAATAGGTGTGACCGGCGTCGATCTGGCTCTGCAGCCAGCCGAGATCGGTCTCGTGGTCCGGGAACGAGGTGATGAATTCCTTGCGCGGCATGTGCGCCTTGTTGACGCAAATATCCATGATTTCGCGCTCGTGGTTGCGGATGCGCGTCACCATCTCGCGCAGATTGTCGGTCAGCGTCGATGAGCCGCGGCACCAGCTTGAACTCCAGGAATTTCAGTCACCCACCTGCTCGCGCAGCTTGCTTGGTCTCGGATGGTCTCTTGCCGTCTTCGACGTCAGCGCCAGTATGTTCGTGCAGCTTGCGCAGCTCGCAAAGCGGCGCCTGCGCTTCTTCCGGATCTGGGCCGGTCTCGAGGATGTCGTCTTCGCCCTCGTCTTCCCCGTCCTCGTCCCGCTCCTCGTCATCTTCGTCCGAACCGTCGCTTTGGGCGGCGACGTCCTTGACCACCACGGGAGGCGGCAATTTGGCGTCGGGTGCATCGGGGTCGATGAAGCCGCTGATCACATCGGCCAGGCGCAGCTCGCCGCCTCGACGCGCTCGTATACTCGCGCAACAGCTCGGCGACGGATTCGCGGGTAGGTGGCGAGCGCCGACAACACCTGGGCCAGACCGTCCTCGATGCGCTTGGCGATCTCGATCTCGCCCTCGCGGGTCAGCAGTTCGACCGTGCCCATCTCGCGCATGTACATGCGCACCGGATCGGTGGTGCGGCCGAACTCGCTGTCGACGCTGGCGAGCGCCGCCGCAGCCTCCTCGGCCACGTCTTCGTCCGCGACCGAGGCGGTATCCGTCAGCAGCAGGGTATCCACGTCCGGCGCCATCTTCGTGCACCGGGATACCCATGTCGTTGATCATGCCAATGATGTCTTCGATCTGCTCGGGATCGACGATCTCGTCCGGCAGGTGATCGTTGACTTCGGATAGGTCAGGAAGCCCTGCTCCTTACCCTTGGCAATCAATAACTTGAACTGTGACTGCTGGTCTTGATTCATGTTGCTCTCGGATGGCGCTGACCTAATCGACCGTGCCCTAACGCGTAGGTAAAATTTAAAACCCAGTTTATACCACTCCACCACGGTTGCAGAGAACGCCGCAGTGCTCATACGGGCCTGTGGTGCTACCGCCAGCAACCGCTCCAGCTCGCCGGACCTCAGCGCCTGTCCTCCGAGGTCAGACTGGCCAATTCCTTGGCCCTCCAGCTGTTCGTAGCCTCGCCGCAAGGCCGCGAGCACGCACTGTTTCCATGCGCCCTGGAATTCCTTTTCCAGTCTCCTCTTCCGGCAGGTCCACTTCCCAGCTGCGCCAGCGCCAGCAGATGATTGCCCGCCGTGGTGCCGCGCCAGTGCTCCAGCATCGCGCATGTCCTTAGATGCGGGTGCGCGCGCAAGAGTTCAAGCATTCCGACCAGCAACGCCACCCCCGGCAATTCCAGTCCCTGCAAGTTCCGTGCGATGCCCGCCGCGGGCCACCACGGGGCGGTGCAGCAGCAGGGCGAGCGCCCTGCGCACCAGCGTTCGCCGCGACTGTGCCACCCGCGGTGGCGGGTCTTGGCGCAGGCTGGGGACGCCGCATTCGCGCCCAGCAGATTGGACAACCGGTTCGTGCGAAGGTGCGCCAATTTCCCAGACGATCCAGCATCATGTGGCGGAACACGCCATCGGGCAACTTGGCAATAATGGCCGGGCGAGTTCCACCAGCCGGGCGCGGCCATCCATGCTGCGCATATCGACCTGCTGCATCAGCTTCGAAGAAATATGCCGACAATGGAACGGACTGACAAGCAGTCTCTCGAATTCCTTCGCGACCCTCGCGCGCACCAGGGTATCGGGGTCCTCGCCCTCCGGCAGGAACATAACGCGCCTGGCGGCCGCGCGCAGCACCGGCAGGGCGTTCTCCAGCGCGCGCCAAGCAGCCTCGCGGCCCGCCGCATCACCGTCGAAGCAGAACACCACTTCCGGCGCACGCGCGAGAGAGCTGCTCAGATGCTCCGCGTGGTGGTGGTACCCAGCGTGGCGACGGCATAGCGGATGCCGTACTGAGCCAGCGCCACCACGTCCATGTAGCCCTCCACCACCAGCACGCGATCCAGCGGCTCGCTGCCTTGCGCGCCTGATACAGGCCGTACAGCTCGCGCCCCTTCTGAAAGATCGGGGTCTCCGGCGAGTTCAGGTACTTCGGTGTCGCGCCGTCGCCCAGCACGCGTCCGCCGAATCCTATGACTCGGCCGCGCGTATCGTGGATGGGAAACATGATGCGATCGCGGAATCGGTCGTAGAACTTCCGCCCTCCCTCCTCGACCAGCAGCCCTGCGGGGACCAGCTGCTGGCGTGCAGCGGCATCGTCCCCAGCGCGCGCGTCAGGCTGTCCCAGCCGGGCGGGGCATAGCCGATCTGGAACTCTGCCGCGATCTCGCCGCTCGACGCCGCGGCCCTTGAGGTAGTCCACCGCCCGGCGCCTGCGGATGCTCGCGCAGCTGGCGCTGGATAATATACCGCCGCGCGGCCCAGCACCTCGTGCAGCGCCTGGACACTCGGCTCGTCGGTGCACGCCGCCTCGCGCGGGACTTCCATGTCCGGCCGCGCTGCGCCAGCTCATGCACCGCGTCGAGGAATTCCATGTGCTCGTACTCCATGAGGAAGCCGATGGCGGTGCCATGCGCGCCGCAGCCAAAGCAGTGATAGAACTGCTTTTGCGGGCTTACGGTGAAAGAGGGGGTTTTCTCGCTGTGGAACGGGCAGCAGGCGACGAAATTGCGGCCGGCTTTTTTCAGCGGCACACGTGCGTCGATGATCTCCACGATGTCCATGCGGGTCACAGATCGTCGATGAACTGCTGTGGGATGCGCCCGGCCTTGGACCAATACTTGCGGACACCGGCAGCGTGCCAGCCGGCGCGGGTCCCGGCGGATCAGGCTTGCAGGCGACTCCTGACGCGGGCGCCGACGCTGCCCATGTCGGCACGGCCCTGCAGGCGCGGCTTGAGCAGCCCATCACCTTGCCCATGTCCTTGAGCGAATGCGCGCCGCTCGCCGCGATCGCATCTTCTACCATGGCGTTGCCCTCGTCCTGCGGTCAAGGGCCGCCGGCAGGTAATGCTCGATCACCTCGATCTCGAAGCTCTCCTGGTCAGCAAGGTCCTGGCGGCCGGCCGCTCTGGTACTGGTGCAGGGATTCCTGGCGCTGCTTCGCATCTTGTCGAGCACCACCAGCACCTGCGCGTCGTCGCAGCGTCGATGCGCTCGTCGATCTCGCGCTGCTTGATGGCTGCGCAGCATCAGACGCACCGCGCCCAGGCGACGCTTGTCACCCGCGCGCAGGGCATCTTCATGTCCTGTTGGACCCGCGCCTTCCAGGGCTCGCTCATGCGTGAAGTCAATACGACTGCGGGGATAGGACGGACTCAGTACTGGCGCTCGCGACGGGCGGCTTCCGTGCGACGCTTCTTGAGGTGCCGCTTGACTGCGGCGGCTGCCTTGCGCTTGCGTTCCCGCTGGGCTTTTCGTAGTACTCGCGCCTGCGCACTTCGGACATCACGCCGGCCTTTTCACAGGCGCGCTTGAAACGGCGCATCGCCACATCGAACGGCTCGTTCTCTTTGACTTTTACCGAAGGCATCAGTATCCTCTTGGCTTGCATTTGAAAATGACCGCGCAGAGCGCCAGTCGGGAAACACGGTAAACCAGCATAACGTAATACTTATAGCGACCGAGAAGGCTCCTCTTCAGGCTCAGCAGAACCGTCCGATGCGGGTCCTGGGCATCGAGACCTCCTGCGACGAGACCAGTGCCGCGGTCTACGACGGCGCGGCGGGGCTGCTTGCGCACGCCTTATATAGTCAGGTGAGCTGCACGCGCGCTACGGCGGCGTGGTGCCGGAGCTCGCCTCGCGCGATCATGTGCGTAAGCTCTGCCCTTGTTCCGCCAGGTGCTGGAGCGAGGCCGCCACGCCTGCGGGCGGCATCGACGGCGTCGCCTATACGGCAGGGCCCGGGCCTCATCGGGGCGTTGCTGGTAGGGGCGGCGACCGGGCGCAGCCTGGCCTACGCCTGGGGTGTGCGGGCTGTCGCCATCCATCACATGGAAGGCCATCTGCTGGCGCCCATGCTGGAGGCGCAAGCGCCGGAGTTCCCGTTCGTCGCCCTGCTGGTGTCGGGAGGGCATACGCTGCTGGTCGAGGTCGCCGCGGTGGGGCGCTACACCGTGCTCGGCGAGTCGGTGGACGATGCCGTGGGCGAGGCCTTCGACAAGACCGCGAAGCTCCTGGGTCTGCCGTATCCCGGCGGGGCGGCGCTTGCCGAGCTTGCCGAACGCGGGCGGCCGGGACGCTTTCGTTTCCCGCGTCCCATGACCGATCGCCCGGGCCTCGATTTCAGCTTCAGCGGATTGAAGACTTTCGCGCTCAACACATTGCGCAATGAACCAGGCGGCGAGCAGTTGGCGGCGGATGTTGCCTGGGCGTTCCAGGATGCCGCCGTCGAAACCCTGGTCATCAAGTCGCGGCGCGCCCTGCGCCAGACCGGGCTGCGGCGGCTGGTGGTGGCGGGAGGCGTGGGGGCCAACCGGCGGCTGCGCGAGGCGCTGGCGCAGGCGCTGCGCGCCGAGGGTGCGGCCGTTTACTATCCACGTCCGCTGTTCTGCACCGACAACGCTGCGATGATTGCCTATGCCGGCTGGCGCCGTCTGCAGGCGGGAGCCCACGAGCCCCTGGTGATTTCCGCCAACCCGCGCTGGAGGCTCGAAACCTTGCGCCCCCCTGGCGAGCCGGCGACCGTCACCGACTGAACGCCGCACGGCCTGCCGTTCAGCCGTCGTGCTCGCCGCTTGCGGAGCTGCTCTCCCCGATGCGCGCTTCCGTGCCGTGAATGAGATTGCGGATGTTGCTGCGATGGCGCCAGAACAGCATTGCGCTCATGACCAATACCGTTGCGAGCAGCGCCACCGAAGGCCTCAGCCACACGATGTAGACCGGCGCCAGCACGCCCGCGGTGAGCGCTGCGGCGGAGGAGATGCGGAACAACACCGCCATGGCCAGCCATGTGCCCAGCGTGAGCAGACCCACCGGCGGAGAAATTCCGAGCAGCACGCCCATGAAGGTCGCGACACCCTTGCCCCCGTGGAAGCTGAAGAAGACCGGATAGAGGTGACCAAAGAAGACGGCCAGCGCCACGAGACCAAGGATCTCGTCCGAGGTGCCGAGGGCGCGCGCAACCGCGACCGCAACGAGACCCTTCAGCACGTCGCCGGCAAGCGTAATCGCAGCCGCGACCTTGCCTGCGGTGCGCAGCACGTTGGTGGCCCCGGGGTTCATCGAACCCTGCGTGCGCGGGTCGGGCAGTCCCCAGAGCCGGCAGACGATGATGGCGCTGGAAACGGAGCCCAACAGGTAGGCGGCGAGGATGAGGAGGGGGCTGGCGATCACGCGCGTATTGGAAACGTCGGCGCAGGCACGGTCAAGAGTCGCAGCCAGTCTGCGCTTGCCAATGCGCTCTGCTCCTTTACCATGGGCGGACCCGCCGCCACGCTTCGGTTGCCGCAGCCATGGACATCATCTATCTGCGCGATCTGCGCATCGAGACTATTATCGGAGTTTATGATTGGGAGCGACGCATCAAGCAGACGGTGGTACTGGATCTCGAAATGGGCGCCGACATCCGCCGCGCCGCCGCAACCGACGATCTCACCGATACCTTGAACTACAAGGCCGTCGCCAAGCGCGTGATGGAAGTGGTCGGCGGCAGCGAGTGCCAGCTGGTGGAGACCTTGGCCGAGCGCGTCGCGACCGTGATCCTCGAGGAGTTCCCGGTGCCCTGGCTGCGCCTCACCCTGAACAAGCAGGGTGCGGTGCGGGGTGCACGCGACGTGGGCGTGGTCATCGAGCGCGGCAGGGCCGTGTCCCCGGGTGCCGCTCGATGAACGCATCAATTCACCTCCCAACCGCTTCCTGACATGGCCCGAGTGTATCTCAGCGTCGGCAGCAACGTGGACCGCGACCGGAGCGTGCGCTCGGGCCTTGCCGCCTTGCGCTCGCGCTACGGCGCGCTGGACCTGTCTCCGGTGTACGAGAGCCGTGCCGTCGGTTTCTCCGGCGATGATTTCTACAATCTGGTCGTCGGTTTCGACACCGGCGACACGGTGCACGAGGTCGCAGACGCCCTGCACGTCATCGAGGCGCAACACGGTCGCAGTCGCCACGGGCAGCGCTTCGCCCCGCGCACCCTGGATCTCGACCTGCTGCTGTACGGTGACCTGGTGCTGCACGAGCCGGGGCTGGAGCTGCCGCGTGCCGAGATCGAACGCTACGCCTTCGTGCTTCGACCGCTGGCCGACATCGCCGGTGCGGAACGCCACCCGGTGAGCGGGCGCACCTACGCGGAGCTATGGGCTGCGTTCGATGCGTCGGAGCAGCCGATGTGGCCGGCGGCCCTGGCCTTCCCCGAGCCCGAGACCTGATCCGCCGATCCTCAGTGCCCGAGAGAGCGCCCGCCGTCCACCACCAGAACCTCGCCCGTGGTGTAGAGCGCATCGCGGATCAGAAACAGGATGGCGCGCGCGATGTCCTCGGGCTCGCCGGGGCGCTTCAGCGCGGTGCGCGAGATGATCTCGCGCCGCAGCGCCTCGTCCATGCCACGCTCCGGCCACAGTATGGCGCCGGGCGCGACGGCATTGACGCGCACTTCCGGGCCGAGCTCCCGCGCCAGCGCCCGGGTCATGCTGACCAGACCGGCTTTGGCGATGCTGTATACCGGATAACCTTTGAGCGGGCGCTTGGCATGGATGTCCACCATGTTGATGACGCAGCCGTGCTGTTCGCGCAAGTGCGGCGCCGCGGCCTGGGTCAAAAAGAACGGTGCTTTGAGGTTGGTTCCCAGCAGGTCTTGCCATTCCGTTTCAGTGACGCTGCCGAGTGCCGTGGGATAGAAGCTCGATGCGTTGTTCACCAGCACGTCGAGCCGTCCCCAACGTTCGACGCACTTCTCGACCAGGCCTGGCAGCTCGGCGGTATTGAGAAGATCGGCGCGCAACAGCTGCACCGATTCCGCCCGCTGCGCGTTCAACGCCTCGGCGAGCGCCTGCGCATCGGCCGCAGAGCTGCGGTAGTGCAGCGTCAGATCGAGGCCGGCGGAGTGCAGCATGCGCGCGGTCGTCGCGCCGATGCGCTGCGCCGCACCGGTGATGAGCGCGGCTCTGCCTGCGAGGCTGGCGGTACGGTCCGGCATGGGCGGATTCTCCCCGGTGGCCGACCACTGTACCGCATCGCCCGCCTGGCGTCCCGGGGCGTTGCATGAGCTCCCATTCGCGCCTGCCGACCCCGGATAGCGAGGCGCTGGCCCACAGCCGCCGCCTGGTGGAGGTGATTCGCGCCGAGATGGTGGAGGGTTTTCTCGGCTTCCCCCGTTACATGGAGCTTGCCCTGTACGCGCCGGGGCTCGGCTATTACAGCGCGGGCAGCACCAAGCTCGGTCCGGAGGGCGACTTCGTCACGGCGCCGGAGCTCTCGCCGCTGTTCGGCCGTTGCCTCGCGCGCAGCTGTGCCGAGGTGCTGGCCGCCTGTGGCGGGGGCGACATCCTGGAACTGGGCGCGGGCAGCGGCGCGTTGGCCACCGACGTGTTGTTGGAGCTGGAACGCATGGGCACGCTGCCCGAGCGTTATTCGATACTCGAAGTCAGCGGCGATCTGCGCGCCCGCCAGGAACGTACGCTCGCCGAACGCGTGCCGCATCTGCTGGAGCAGGTGTGCTGGCTCGATGCACTCCCGCACGAGCGCCTGCGCGGCGTGGTGCTCGCCAACGAAGTGCTCGACGCGCTGCCCGTGGACAGATTCCGCATCGCCGACGGCGGCATCCTGGAGCTTGGCGTGGGTTGGGCGCAGGAGCGCCTGGTCTGGGCGGAGCGCCCTGCAGGTGCCGCCCTGACGCGCGCCGTCGCGGCGCTGCAGGACGAGCTTCCGGCGCCGCTGCCGCCCCGCTATACGTCGGAGCTTCGGCTCGACCTCGCGCCCTGGATCGGTGCCTTCGCCGGGAGTCTGGCGCAAGGCGCGCTGCTGTTCATCGACTACGGCTATCCACGCGCCGAGTACTACCTGCCGGAACGCAGTGCGGGAACGCTGCAGTGCCACTACCGTCACCGCGCGCATCCCGACCCGCTGATCCTGACCGGCCTGCAGGACATCACCGCGCACGTCGATTTCACCGCGGTCGCCGAGGCCGGTGTCGCCGCAGGCCTCGCGCTCGACGGCTATACCACGCAGGCCCATTTTCTCCTCGCCAGTGGCCTCCCGGAGCTCGCCGCCGAGGCCGACCACCAGGACCTTCGCGCGCAGCTGGAAACGGCACGGCAAGTGAGGCTGCTGACGCTGCCCGGCGAAATGGGCGAGCGCTTTCAGGTCATGGTGCTGGCCCGCGGACTGGAACAGCCGCTGGCGGGGTTTCGCCTGCGGGATCTGCGCGGGCGGTTGTGAGTGCACGAGGAGTCGCGTGCGGAGGGCAGCGCGGTCCCGTGGGGGGCGCGGACCTTGCCCGATCCCGCGATGCGCAGCGCCGCCGCCTTCGATCTGGTTCCAGACATCGCAGCAACGCGGCCCTGCGGGCCGCATATCGCGCCGCCGGGAGCGACGCTCCTACAGGTGGGTGGTTCGTCCTCGGCAGGACCACGATGCGCTGCGGGTGCAGGTTGGTCCCGCCGTTCGGAATGCCGGTACCGTGGGAGCGGGGCTATGCACCGCGATTCTGCGGCGCCCAGCGCCGTCGCGTTGCGGCCCCGTATGAAACATTGCAGAAATGACCGCGGCCCTGCGGGCCGCATCGCGCCGCCGGGAGCGACGCTCCTACAAGGGGGGATGGTTCGTGCTCGGCGGGACGGCAGCTGGTTGCGCTGTCGGCGCGACGAGTGCTTGTACTCAGCGCGAGTCCGGGCCGGAGAGTTGAAACTCCTTGCGCAACGCGCGCACGGCGGCGATGCGCTTTTCGCGCAGCGCGTGGCCGAGCGCTTCTCCGGTGAGGCCGCTTTGCACCAGGTCGCGGGGATCCACGCCAGCGGCCGCAGTGAGGGCGGCGCGCAGCAGGTCGGCCTGGGGGTAGGGATCGTCCTCGTGCCCGGTGCGGCCGCGGGCATCGGCCATGCAGGCGAGAAGAAAACGCTCGAAGCGTTCCGGGCGGCGGAAGGCGTCGAGCGCCTCCAGGGTGTCGAGGAGGGTGGACGGTCGCAGCTCGGCGGCGCGGTGGCAGTGGTGGTGGAAACGCGCGACCAGCACGGCAAGATCGCGGAATTGTGCCGGGGCCTTGAGGCGGGCGCAGACCTGCTGCACCAGCTGCGCACTGCGGTTCTCGTGGCCGATGTGGCGCGGCAGGATCTCGGGTGGCGTCTCTGCCTTGCCGAGGTCGTGCATCAGGGCGGCGAAACGCACGCTCGGCTCCGGCGAGAGGCGCACGGCCTGATCGAGCACCATCAAGGCGTGCACCCCGGCGTCGACCTCCGGATGATGCCGGTGCGGCTGCGGGACGCCGAACAGGCGGTCGAGCTCGGGGATCACGCGCGCCAGGGCGCCACAGCGCTGCAGCACTTCAAAGAAGCGCGACGGGCGGTCTTCGCCGAGCGCCCGCACAAGCTCCGTCCACACCCGCTCGGGAACCAGGGCATCGACTTCGCCGGCTTCGACCATGCGCTTCATCAGCGCCTGTGTGCCATGCGCGACATGGAAGCCGTAGCGCGCGAACCGCGCCGCGAAGCGCGCTGCGCGCAGGATGCGTACCGGGTCTTCGGCGAACGCCGGTGACACATGCCGCAACAGCCCGTCGCGCAGGTCGTCCCGGCCGCCGAAGGGATCGATCAGCGTACCGTCCTCGGCACGCGCGATGGCGTTGATGGTGAGGTCGCGGCGGCGCAGGTCCTCCTCCAGGGTCACGTCGGGCGCGGCATGCACTTCGAACCCCGTGTACCCTGGCGCTGTCTTACGTTCGGTGCGCGCGAGGGCGTATTCTTCGCCGGTCTCGGGGTGGAGAAACACCGGGAAATCCCTGCCGACCTGTTTGAAGCCGCGCGCCTGCATCTCCTGGGGCGTGGAGCCTACGACCACCCAGTCGCGTTCCCGGACCGGGAGCCCCAGGAGCTGATCACGAACCGCGCCACCGACCAGGTAGATCTTCATCGGCCCATGGTAGCGAAGCGGCGGGCACGACCCAAGCACAGGCAGATGGCCGTGACCGGCGTGCTGCTTGCCGCCCTGTGTGCGGTGCTGATCGGCGGGTGCTCGACGCTGCGCTACTACGGCCAGTCGATCAGCGGCCAGCTGCAGGTGCTGGATCGGCGCCGGCCGATCGCGGAGCTGCTGCAGAGCGATGAGACGCCGCAGCCGCTCAAGAAGAAGCTCGACACGGTGCTGCGCATCCGCGACTTCGCAAGCGCCGAGCTGGGTCTGCCGGACAATCGCAGCTACCGCAGCTATACGGACCTGCACCGATCGTTCGTGGTGTGGAACGTGGTGGCCACGCCCGAGTTTTCGTTGGAGCCGAAGAAGTGGTGCTTCGCGGTGGTGGGTTGCCTGAGCTACCGTGGATATTTCTCCGAGCACGCGGCGCAGCAGTTCGCCGATGGACTGCGGCGCCAGGGCTACGACGTGTTCGTGGGCGGGGTGGCCGCCTACTCGACGCTCGGCTGGTTCGACGACCCGTTGCTCAACACCATGCTCGACTGGCCGGAGGATCGCCTGGCCGGTCTGATCTTCCACGAGCTTACCCATCAGGAGCTCTACATTCCCGGCGACACGACCTTCAACGAATCGCTCGCCGTCACGGTGCAGGACGAAGGCACGCGCCGCTGGCTGGCATATGCGCATCCCGACGCCGTGTGCGCCTACGTTGCCGAGCAGCGCCGCGAGGAGCAGTTCCTGCACCTGGTCTGGGATACGCGCAGGCAGCTCACCCAGCTCTATGAGAGCGGTCTGCCGCGCGCGTCGATGGTGGCCGGGAAGGCGCGCATCTTCCGCGAACTGAAGACGCGGTACGCGGCGCTGCGCCGCACCTGGGGCGGTTACGGCGGCTACGACGGGTGGTTCAAGGGACCGGTCAACAACGCCAAACTCGCCGCGCTTGCGACCTATCGGCAGTACGTGCCCGCCTTTCGGGCGCTGCTGGCGCAGCAGGGCGGCGACCTGCCGGCCTTCTTCCGCGCGGCCCATCGATTGGCGAAGCTGCCGGCGGAACAGCGCGCCGAGCGGCTTGCCACCCTCGCGGCACAGCCGGTCAGTCTGTCCGGGCCGGACTGCCCGGCGGGCGCACGCCCGGCGTCACGCCCCGCTGATATTGTGCCACCACCGACCCCACGCTCGCCGGCGTGATGTCCAGCCTGGCAGGAAGCTTCTCGCGGCAGGTTGCCGTCGCCAGTTCAAGACCACGGCGCCGCGCGGCTCATTGCAGGCCAGCGACGACGTCACCCATGCGCTTGTGCAGCGCCAGGTCCGGGCGCTGCAGGCGCAGGTTGTACACCGTGGCATAGGCCATCACGTTCTGCACGTAGCGTCGCGTCTCGCTGAAGGGCAGGGTGTCGACCCACAGATCGGTGGGGATGGTCAAGCCGTCCGGCAGCCATTGCTGCACGCGCCCCGGTCCGGCGTTGTAGGCCGCGGTTGCCAGCACCTGGTTGCCGGCGAAGCGGTCCAGCACATGGCGCAGATAGGCCGTGCCAATGCGGATGTTCGGCGCCGGCTCCAGCAACGCCGTGGCACGCACGGGTTGGAGGTTGAACAACCGAGCGGTGTGGCGGGCCGTCGCCGGCATCAGCTGCATCAGGCCGAGTGCGCCGGCGCGCGAGCGAGCGTCGGTCATGAAGGCGCTCTCCTGGCGCAGGACACCGTACACCCAGGAGGGGTCGACGTGCTGCTGGCGCGCGTTGCTCAGTACCACGTCGCGGTAGGCGGTGGGAAACCTGAGGTCGAGATCGTCCCATTGCCGGGTCTGCGCCAGGGTCAGAATCGCGCGGTCGTGCCAGCCCCAGCGCGCGGCCAGGATCGCCGCAAGCTGCAGCTCGCGCGGTGTCATTTTCGCGGTCGCCACCGACCATTCGCGGCGTGCGTCGGTGGTGAGCTCGAGCCGGTAGAGCTCACGGGCGCGCTGGATGCCGGGTTTGGCGAGCAGCCGATCGAGCTCCTGCTGCTGATATTCGATGGGCTGCTCGTTCAGCTGGTAGGGGCTGTGTAAGCGGTCTGCGGCGAGGAAGCCGTGATAGCTGCGCTCGCCGGAAAGCTCCAGGTACAGGGGCTTGGCTTGCGCGCTGCGGCCGAGCGCCTCCAGGGCACGCGCCTGCCAGTAGCGGCGCTCGTAGGCATCCATGTCATCCGGCTCGAGCTTGGCCAGCCAATTCAGCGCCGCCTCCCAGTCCTGCGCCAGCAGCGCACTGCGCACCCGCCACTCGCGCACCGGCTTGTCCACCGCCGCCGCCGGCAGGGCGCTCAGCCAGGCCTGCGCCTGGGGATTGCGCTGATAGGCGGCGGTCAATGCAATGCTGCGCTCCACCCGCGCGACGTCTGCCGGGCTGAAGTCATGCTCCTTGCGCAGCTGCTGCCAGCGCACGCGCGCCGTCTCGGCGCTGCCACGCGCCACCCGGCGCAGGCCGAACACCAGAATCTCGCGGGCGATGGGTACGTCCTCGCGATAGTCGGCATTCTCCAGCATGAGCGCCGGACGCTCATACATGTGCTTCCAGCGCTCGACCCAGGTGCGGTCCGATTCATCGAGGCGCTGCGCGATGAAGCCGGCCAGCTGCAGCTGTCCCTCCGCCATCGCCAGACGCACGCGCTCCCAAAGCAGGGTCTTGGTCATGCGCGGGCTCTGATAGAGCTTCACGAATACCGGGTCGCAGGCTTCGGGCTGGGAGTGTCCCACCTTCCACAGCTGTTCGGCGCGATCCAGCACCGCCTCAGTGACGCCCTTGGTATTCAGCAGCGCCTGCGCCTCGTAGCACGCGAGCTCCGGCTCCTGCGGCGCGCGATACACCTCGAGATAGCGCGACCAGTCCGCGCGTTCGGCGAGCTGGTGCAGCCAGGCGGTGCGCAGGCGCTCACCGGGCGGGGTGTCGGCGTAGTCGTCGACGAAGGATTGCAGGTCCGCGCCCGGCGTGTCATCGAGGCGCGTGCGCAGCAGGTCGTAGCGCAGGTAGGGGTAGAGCGGATAGTCGCGCAGCAGCGCAGCGAGCTGCGTGAAGCGCTCCATGTCACCGGCCGCCAGCGCCTGCCGTGCCTCGAGGAAGGCGGTGCGGTCGCGCTCCAGCGTGTCGGCGCAGGTGCAGGCACAGGGCAGTAGCAGCAGGAGGGTGAGGATCAGACGATGCCGGGGCGTTTTCATAGTCCGCTATACTACCGGCTTGATCCTGAACACGGGAGTCCTTGTATGGCCTTGCGTTCGGTGAACCCGGCGAACGGCACCACGCTCGAGACCTTCGATGCGTGGAGCGGTCCGCAGCTCGAGGAAGTGCTGCGACAGAGCGCCGCGGTTACGCCGCAGTGGGCGGCGAGCGCAGTGGGGCAGCGCGCTGTCGCCTTGCACGGCGTGGCCGCGGCGCTGCGGCGCCGGCGCGAGGAGCTGGCGCGGCTCATCAGCCTGGAGATGGGCAAGCTCGTCCGGGAGTCGCGCGCCGAGATCGACAAATGCGCCTGGGCGTGCGACTACTACGCCGAGCAGGCACCGGAGTTCCTCGCCGACGAGCCGGTTGCCACCGACGCCGGCACCAGCTACATCGCCTACCAGCCGCTCGGCACCGTGCTGGCCGTGATGCCGTGGAACTTCCCCTTCTGGCAGGTGTTCCGCTTCGCCGCCCCGGCGCTCGCCGCCGGCAACACTGCGCTGCTCAAACATGCCTCCAACGTCCCGCAATGCGCGCTCGCCATCGAGCGGGTGATCGAGGAGGGCGGCGTGCCCGCGGGGGTGTTTCGCAGCCTCATGCTGCCGGCCGATCGCATCGAGGGCGTGATTGCCGACCCGCGTGTGCATGCGGTCTCCGTGACCGGCAGCGAGGCCACCGGACGCAAGGTGGCGGCGCAGGCGGGCGCGCAGCTCAAGAAGACGGTGCTGGAGCTCGGCGGCTCGGATCCGTTCGTGGTCCTGGAGGACGCTGACCTCGAGCTCACGGTGCAGAACGCCGTCGCTGCGCGTTTTATCAATGCCGGTCAGAGCTGCATCGCGGCCAAGCGCTTCATCGTGGTCGAGCCGATTGCGGGGGCGTTCCTGGAGGCGTTCAAGGCGGGAGTCGAGGCGCTGATGCCGGGCGATCCGCTGCAGGAGAGCACCACGCTCGCACCGCTCGCGCGCCACGATCTGCGCGACGAGCTGCACAAGCAGGTGCTGGACAGCATTGCCAGGGGCGCGGTCGCCGTCACCGGCTGCGCGCCGGGCGAAGGGCCCGGAGCCTACTACCAGGCCTCGATCCTGGCGCACGTCGCACCGGGCATGCGCGCCTACTCCGAAGAACTGTTCGGGCCCGTGGCCACGGTGACCGAGGCGCGCGACGCGGAGCATGCGCTCGCGCTCGCCAACGACTCGCCCTACGGCCTTGGCGGGAGCGTGTGGACGCGCGACCCGGAGCGCGGCGAGCGCCTGGCACGGGATCTCGCCTGTGGCTCCGCGTTCGTCAACGGCATGGTGAAAAGCGATCCGCGGCTTCCGTTCGGTGGCATCAAGGCTTCGGGCTACGGGCGCGAGCTCGCGCGCATCGGCCTGCACGAGTTCGTCAACGTGAAAACCCTCTGGGTGCGCTGAGCCGGGCCGCCGTCGCACTTGGAAGCGTTATGGTTCTACCTGCCGGTCGGCGCCTTTGCCGGTCTCACGGCGGGACTGCTGGGCGTGGGCGGCGGCATCGTGGTGGTTCCCGCGCTGGCGATACTGTTCACGCAGCAGGGCATGGCACCGGCGCTGGTCATGCATCGCGCCATCGCCACTTCGCTGGCGGCGATCATGGTGACCGCGCTGTCTTCGGTGCTTGCGCATCACCGCTACGGGGCAGTGCGCTGGACGGTGTTCTCCCGGCTCGCGCCCGGCATTGCCACAGGTGCAGTGGCGGGGGCCGCCGTGGCCGATGCGCTACCGTCGCAGGTGCTGCGCCTGCTGTTCGGCGTGTTCGAGGTGCTGGTCGCGCTGCAGCTGATGCTGGCGGTGCGTCCCAGCGGCGCGCGCGAGCCGCCGGGAACGCTGGCGCAGGGGTTGGCGGGGCTGGTGATCGGCACGATCTCGGCGAGCCTCGGCATCGGCGGCGGCACGCTCACCGTACCGCTGCTGCTGTGGTGGCGGGTGCCGATCCGCAATGCCGTGGCGACCGCGGCGGCCTGCGGCCTGCCCATCGCCGTGGCCGGCAGCCTGGGCTTCGTGGTCGCCGGATGGCACAGCGCAGCTCCGGGCGAATGGAGCCTGGGGTACGTCTACCTGCCGGCGCTGGCAGGTGTGGCGGTGGCGAGCGTGCTGCTGGCTCCGCTCGGCGCGCGTCTCGCCCATCGTCTGCCGCGCGCCGTGCTGCAGCGGGTGTTCGCGCTGTTTCTGGCCGTGCTGGGCGTCCGGATGCTCGCCGGCTGATGTGCACTGTTCCCGCGCCGCGGCCGCGTGCGGCGCCTTCCCGGGGTCGAGTATGACTTGCGAAGTCAAGCTGCTGCCGAGCGGCCGAACGTTCACGGCCGAGTCTCAGGAGACGCTGCTGGAGGCGGCGTTGCGCGCCGGGCTGGCCCCCACCTACAGCTGCAACAACGGTTCCTGCGGGCAATGCAAGGCACGGTTGGTCTCGGGCACGCCGGGGACGGTTCGCTTCCACGATTACGTTTTCACGGAAGCCGAGAAGGCGCAGGGCTATCTGCTCATGTGCAGCACCACGGCGGGCTCGGACCTGGTGATCGAGGCGCGTGAGGCGGTCGGCGCGGAGGACATCCCCGAGCAGCACATCGTTACCCGCGTCCACAAGCTGGCGCGGTTGGATGAGGACGTCATGGGCGTGCACCTGCGTACGCCGCGCAGCCAGACGCTGCGTTTTCTCGCCGGGCAGCATGTACGGCTGGATCTGCCGGGCGTATCACCGCGCAACAAGTCGATCGCGAGCTGTCCGTGCAATGCCATGCACCTGGAGTTGCACGTGCAGCGGGTGCCGGGTGACCCGTTTTCCGATCACGTGTTCTGCAGCCTGGGTACCATGCAGGCGGTGCCGATCACCGGGCCGTTCGGCAACTTCACCCTGCGCGAGGACACGGGCAGACCGGTGATCTTTCTCGCCTACGAGACCGGGTTCGCGCCGATCAAGAGTCTCATCGAGCATGCCATCGCACTCGAGTTCGTCCAGCCCATGCACCTCTACTGGGTGGTGCGGCGTGACGGCGGCCATTACCTTTCGAACCAGTGCCGCGCCTGGGCGGACGCGCTGGACGAGTTCACCTACACTCCGCTGGTGGCGCACGAGACGACCCCGGAGCGGGCGCTACTGCAGGCGGCGAACCGCGTGGTTGCCGAGCACCCCGACCTCGGCGCGGTGGACGTGTATGTGAACGGTCCGGAGCACGCCATGGGCAGCACGCGCGCGCTGCTCGCCGAGCACGGACTGCCTCCTGCGCAACTCTACGTGGACTTCCTGGAGCGGACCTGAACGTCTACAGCGCGCGCCGCTGCTCGCCCACCGGATGTCGGTTAAAGACCAGGGAAATTTCCAACAGCTCAATGACTTCCGTAGCGATAGGCGCAATCTGCGCTGAATAAAGCGGACTTATGCCCACTAAGAATAAAACTGTTTGGCTTCAGGGGCGTATTTCTATATGGTGGTGCGTCTTCAAAAGGGACCCAGCCAAGGCCGGGCCCGCTGCACGCTGAATCCTCCGAAATCCAGATTCTCGAGGAACGCCATGTCCAGGTTGGTGAGGCCCCACGGCGGGGGTGAGCTGAAACCGCTGCTGCTTGCGGGCGAGGTCTTGCGGGCCGAACAGGCACGGGCCGCGACGCTGCCCAGGGTGGTCATCAGCTCGCGCGAGCTCGGCGACCTGATCATGCTCGGCATCGGCGGCTTCACGCCGCTCGAGGGCTTCATGACCCATGCCGACTGGCAGGGCGTGTGCGACGGCATGAAGACCGCGAGCGGGCTGTTCTGGCCCATCCCCATCACGCTCTCGACCGACCGCGCGACCGCCGACGCCATCGCGATGGGCAGCGACGTCGCGCTGCACGACGGCGAGTCGGGCGAGCTCATGGCGACCATGCGGGTCACCGAGAAGTACGGCATCGACAAGGCCCACGAGTGCATGATGGTCTACAAGACCACCGACCTCGAGCATCCCGGGCGTCAGGATGGTCATGGAGCAGGGCGAGGTCAACCTTGCGGGCCCCGTGAAGGTGCTGTCGCAGGGCGAGTTCCCGACGAAGTACGCCGGCACCTACCTGACCCCGGCGCAGACCCGCGCCCTGTTCGCGTCCAAGGGCTGGGCCACGGTGGCCGCGTTCCAGACCCGCAACCCCATGCATCGCTCCCACGAGTATCTGGCCAAGATCGCCGTGGAGATCTGCGACGGGGTGCTGATCCATTCGTTGCTCGGCAAGCTCAAGCCCGGCGACATCCCTGCGCAAGTGCGCTCGCGGGCGATCGCCACGCTGATCGACAGGTATTTCGTGAAGAACACCGTGGTGCAGTCCGGCTATCCGCTGGACATGCGCTACGCCGGCCCGCGCGAAGCCCTGCTGCACGCGCTGTTCCGGCAGAACTACGGCTGTTCGCATCTGATCGTGGGACGCGATCACGCGGGTGTCGGTGACTACTACGGCCCGTTCGACGCCCATCACATCTTCGACGAGATCCCCAGGGACGCCCTGGAAACCCGGCCGCTCAAGATCGATTGGACGTTCTGGTGCTACCGCTGCGGCGGCATGGCATCGGCGCGCACCTGTCCGCACGAGGCCGGCGACCGCCTGCTGCTCTCCGGAACCAAGCTGCGCAAGGCCCTTTCCGAAGGCGCCGAGGTGCCGGCCGAGTTCAGTCGTGCGGAAGTGCTGGAGATTCTGCGCGAATACTATGGGAGCCTGAAGGAAGGGGAGAAGGTAGAAGTCGAGCTCAGTGGTCACTCGGCACGCTGAGCAGCTGTCGTCCGTCGCTCGGGGAGTGTGGCGCCGGGATCATTCACCGCAGTCGTAGTTCAACTTGGAGAGACAACCATGCCAACATTCGTTCGTACCGACAAGTGCGATGGCTGCAAGGGTCAGGACAAGACCGCTTGCATGTATATCTGCCCGCACGACCTGATGATGCTGGACAAGGACGGCTCGGTCACGGGCCACGCCATGAGGGCCTACAACCAGGAGCCCGAGCAGTGCTGGGAATGCTACTCCTGCGTCAAGATCTGCCCCCAGCAGGCCATCGAAGTCCGCCACTATGCCGACATCGTGCCGCTCGGCGCCTCCGTGCAGCCGCTGCGCGGGTCCGACTCCATCATGTGGACCATCAAATTCCGCAACGGCAACATGAAGCGCTTCAAGTTCCCCATCCGCACCACCGCGGAAGGCTCCATCGAGCCGTACAAGGACAAGCCCAAGGCCGACATATCCAAGATCACCCAGCCCGGGTTCTTCAACATGACCGGCGCGCTGGTCGGTGACAAGAGCCAGCTGATTCGCGTCAAGTAGGACAGCCACACCGGATTGCAGCACCAACCGGCGGGTCGGCCGCGAGAGGGACGCAGTGCCCCGGTCGATCCGCTCAGGACCCAAACCAGTTAGGTGAACGATATGACAGAAGCAACATTTGGCAATCCGCAGATTGTCGAGGAAGAGGTCGACATCCTGATGATCGGTGGCGGGATGGCGGCGTGCGGTGCGGCGTACGAGATCATGCGCTGGATCGAGGGTACCAACCTGAAGGTCAAGCTGGTCGACAAGGCTGCCATGGACCGCTCCGGTGCCGTGGCCCAGGGCCTGTCCGCCATCAACACCTATCTCGGCGACCAGGATCCCGCCGACTACGCGCGCATGGTCGCCAACGATCTGATGGGCATCACCCGCGACGATCTGGTCTATGACGTGGGCCGTCACGTCGACGACTCCGTGAAGCTGTTCGAGGAGTGGGGTCTGCCCATCTGGAAGCAGCCCGGCGACGAAGGCAAGGCGCTGAAGGACGGCGGCAAGCCGGTGCGCTCCGGCAAGTGGCAGATCATGATCAATGGCGAGTCCTACAAGTGGATCGTCGCCGAAGCCGCGAAGAAGGCGCTGGGGATGGAAAACATCCAGGAGCGCGTGTTCATCGTCAAGCTGGTCAATGACAAGAACGACCCGAAGCGCGTCGCCGGTGCGGTGGGCTTCTCGGTCCGCGACCACAAGGTGCACGTCTACAAGTTCAAGGCCTGTCTGCTGGTCGCCGGCGGCGCCGTGAACATCTTCCGCCCGCGTTCGGTCGGTGAGGGCACGGGCCGCGCCTGGTACCCGGTGTGGAATGCCGGCTCCACCTACGCCATGGCCGCCGAGGCCGGCGCCGAAATGACCATGATGGAAAACCGCTTCGTGCCGGCCCGCTTCAAGGACGGCTACGGCCCGGTCGGCGCCTGGTTCCTGCTGTTCAAGGCCAAGGCCACCAACGCCTTCGGCGAAGTGTACATGGACAAGAACAAGGAGATGCTGAACCAGTATCCTCCCTACGGCCAGGCCGCCGTACCCGCCACCTGCCTGCGCAATCACCTCATGATGCACGAGATGAAGGAAGGTCGTGGCCCGATCTACATGGACACCCCGACCGCGCTGGCGAAGCTGGCCGAGACCATGACGCCGAAGGAGATCAAGCACCTCGAGGCCGAGGCCTGGGAAGACTTCCTCGACATGTGCATCGGCCAGGCCGGTGTGTGGGCCGGTGAGAACATCGAGCCCGAGAAGAAGCCCTCCGAGCTGATGCCGACCGAGCCGTACCTGCTCGGCTCGCACTCCGGCTGCTGCGGCATCTGGGTGTCGGGTCCCGAGGATCTGGGCGCGCCCGACGAGTGGCACTGGGGCTATCGCTCCATGACCACCGTCAAGGGTCTGTTCACCGCCGGTGACGGCGTGGGTGCCTCCGGTCACAAGTTCTCTTCGGGCTCGCACGCCGAGGGCCGGATCGCGGCCAAGGGCATGGTGAAGTTCGCCCTCGACAACAAGGACTGGAAGCCGGAGCTCGACACCCCGGTCGCCGAGCTGGTCGAGGAGATCTACCGCCCGGTACGCACCTACCTCGAGCACAAGGACTACACCACGGCCATCGACATCAACCCGCACTACATCACGCCCAAGATGCTGCAGTTCCGCCTGCAGAAGATCATGGACGAGTATTGTGCCGGTGTGGCCACCTGGTACCAGACCAACGCCAAGATGCTCGAAGTGTGCGAGCAGAAGCTGGAGATGCTGAAGGAAGACTCCCTGAAGATGCGCGCCAAGGACCTGCACGAGTTGCTGCGCGCGTGGGAGAACTACCACCGCATCATCACCGCGGAAGCGCACATGAAGCATATCCAGTTCCGTGAGGAGTCCCGCTATCCGGGCTTCTACTACCGGATGGACTACAACTTCGTCGACGAGCAGAACTGGAAGTGCTTCGTGAACTCCACCTACGACCGCAAGGCCAAGCAGTGGAGCGTGTTCAAGAAGGCGCATGTCGACCTGGTCTCGAAGCCGACCGCCAGTCATTAACTCTCCAAGGTAGTGCTCCGGTCCGGACGCCTGAGGGTGTCCGGACCGCTTTTTTTCGAGGTATCCCATGAGCGACGCTGCGGACGACTCGACCTTCCAAAGCCCCCTGGTGCCCGTGAAGCTGGAGCTCGACGACACCATCCAGTTCCGGTGCCGCAAAGGCATTGCCTGCTTCAACGAGTGCTGCAAGAGCATCGACATCACGCTCACGCCCTACGACATCGTGCGCCTGAAGAACCGCCTGGGGCTCACCTCGCAGGAGTTCCTGCACCTCTACACCGTGCCGTTCGAGATGGACGGACAGGGCATGCCCGGCGTCAAGCTGAAGACGCTGGACGACACGCCCACCTGCAAGTTCGTCACCGATGAGGGCTGTTCGGTCTACGAAGACCGGCCGACGGCCTGCCGGTATTACGCGCTGGGCCAGATGTCCATGCGCAAGGTCGGTTCCTCCACCGACGAGGATGCCTGGTTCGTGGTGAAGGAGGATCACTGCCTGGGACATCAGGAGCCGCGCCGGATCACGGTGCGCGCGTATCGCCATGAGCAGGGCGTGGACGAGTACGACGAGGTCAACCGTGGCTGGCGCCAGGTGGTGCTGAAGAAGCGCTCCTCCGGCCCCACCGTCGGGCGTCCCTCGCAGCGCAGCTATCAGCTGTTCTTTCTCGCCAGCTACGACATGGACGGCTTTCTGGATTTCATCGAGAGCGACGGCTTCCGTACCGTCTACGATCTGGACGCAGCTACGCTGGAGCGCCTGCGCGCCGACGAGGCCGAGCGGATCCGCTTCGGTGCGCAGCTGCTGAAGCAGGTGCTGTTCGGTGAGATGACGATACCCCTGAAGCCGGATGCGACCGAGAAGCGCATGGAGCAGCGCCGCGCGCGGATGCACGAGCGCCAGCGCGCCGAGCGCGATCAGGACTTCGAGGTTCGTTCCCGGGTGACGCTGGAAGATTGAGCGCATCGCCCGGCAGGCTCGGCGCGGGTGCCGTGTGTCGCGCCTCGATGCCGGATTGCGAGGACCGCATCCCTAGGCTGTCTGTCGTTAACGCGGAAATCTCACCAGCATCCTGGGAGCTGGCGGAATTCGCAGCCGTCCTGGCGCCGGGCTGGGGCGAAAGGGATAGCCGTAGCGATCACTTGAGTGAAGAGCCAGGGCGAGCGAGAAACCGCCAGAACCCGGCCAGGCCGGCGGCGTGAACCGTGTGTCATCGTTCGGAGATCGTGAAGAATGCCAGATCTTCCCTGCGATCCGTTCACTTACCGGCCAGCCGCTGGCCGGCCGGTGAGATTCCCCGATTAACACCGCGCCCTCGGCCGTGAACAGCATCCCGGTGGGCCTGTGATCCGCGCCAACGGCCGGTCCGCCGCTGCGGACGTGGGGAACGGCGACGCTCCGCATTATGCCTCCTGGGGCGCGGTGCTCGCGCTGCTCGGCATCGTGCTGATCTGCTTCAGCCTTACGATGCTGCCTCCGCTGGCGATCGCGCTGCTGTATCGCGACGGCGGGGAGCTCGCCTTCCTGCATGCCTTCTGGCTCACCCTCAGCATCGGGCTGCTGTGCTGGCTGCCGTTCCGCGGCACGGCCATGGACCTGCGCAAACGCCAGGGTCTGCTGGTGGTGGTTGCGATCTGGTTCGCGACCTCGATCCTGTGCGCGCTGCCCTTCATGCTTTCGAAGTACCCGCACATGCATTTCACCGATGCGGTGTTCGAAGCCACTTCCGGGCTCACCACCACCGGTGCGACGGTGCTTTCGGGTCTCGACCATGCCCCGCGCGCCATCGTCTACTACCGGGCGCAGCTCAACTTCGTCGGCGGCATGGGCATCGTGGTGCTGGCGGTCGCGGTGCTGCCACTGCTCGGCATCGGCGGCATGCAGCTCTACCGCGCCGAGACGCCGGGTCCCATGAAGGACGAGAAGCTCACGCCGCGCATCCGCGAGACCGCCAAACGGCTCTGGTACGTCTATGTGGGGCTGGTGGTCGCCTGTGCCGTGGCCTATCACCTGGCGGGCATGAGCATCTTCGACGCCATCGCGCACAGCTTCGCGACCATGGCGCTGGGAGGCTTCTCCACCCACGACGCCAGCATCGGCTATTTTCACAGCGCCGCCATCGAAATCGTCGGCGGCATCTTCTCGCTGCTGGCGGGTGTGAACTTCGCACTGCACTTTGTGGTGTGGCAGACGCGCAGCCTCAGCGCCTGGTTCCAGAATGCCGAGTTCCGCTTCTACCTCTGGGTGATGGGGGTGGTGATCGCGGCGACCTGCGCCGGCCTCTACTTCAGCGGCACCTTTCCCTTGTGGCCTGCCCTGCACCACGGATTCTTCCAGGCCGCCTCCATCGCCACCGACAACGGCCTCACCACGGCAGGCTATCCGGGATGGCCGGTGTCCATCTCCCTGCTGCTGGTCTTCGCCAGCTTCTTCGGCGGGTGTGTGGGTTCCACCTGCGGCGGGGTGAAGGCGTTCCGTTTTCTGTTGCTGCTGAAGCTGAGCCTGCGCGAGCTCAGGCTGCTCATCCATCCCACGGCGCGCTTCGCGGTTTCCATCGGCGATCGGCCGATCTCCGACCGCGTCTCCGAGGCGGTGTGGGGATTTTATTTTCTCTACATCCTGAGCTATTGCCTGTTGTCCCTGGGCGTGGCCATGACCGGCGTCGATCTGGTCACCGCTTTCGGTTCCGTCGCGGGATGCATCAACAACATGGGCGTGGGCCTGGGTGATACCGCCAAGAGCTTCGGCGGACTGGACATCCCCGCCAAATGGCTGCTGTGGCTGGCGATGCTGCTCGGCCGGCTCGAGCTCTTCCCGGTGCTGGTGCTGTTCTTCCGCGATTTCTGGGAGTGATGCGGCGGTTCACCGGGCAGGGGTCCGCATGCGGGAGCCATATCCTCACCTGGGCCGCCGGCCGCGTCCCACGACGCGGAAAATCATCCTGAAGCGCGCCAGCGCTTTTTGCGACCGCGCCGGTGTCACCGCAGGCATACGCTTATTGCTACAAACACCTATTGTATTTCCTGATCAAAGCGATTATGTTCCGCGCGAAATTTGATCGGCAATTCGATCGCGGTCGAATTCGGCAACGCACCGGAGTGGCGGGATGAAATACCACGGCCGGCGCGTTCGACGCGGACCAGGGCGAGCGAGAAACCGCCAGAACCGGGATCGCCCGGCGGCGTGAACCGTGTGTCATCGTTCGGCGATTACGAAGCATGCCAGATCTTCCCTGCCATCCGTTCACTTGCCGGCGCGCTGCTGGCCGGCTGGTGAGATTTCCGGGCTCGCCCCCTTTTCTCACGTGGGAATCGCACAGCCATGACGAACGAACCGGCCGTCAACGAAGACACCGAACCTCCCAGTATCCAGCCAGGCGCTGGCTGCGAATCCCGCCCACAGTCGACTCCCGCTGCGCCTGGCGTTTTTCCAATTTCCGCGGAACGCGATGCTCCCAAGCTGCATGCGCTGCGACCGCCCCGTCTCAAGATCAGCACCCGCAGTCACGCCTTCCGCAAGCGCTACTATCCCGAGGCGAGCGCGGAGCAATGGAACGACTGGCAGTGGCAGACGCGCAACCGCATCCGCAATGCGACCGACCTGGCGCGCATGCTGCGGCTGTCCGACGACGAGCAGGCGGCCATCGCCCGGCACACGGGTCCGCTGCCGGTCGGTATCACGCCCTACTATGCGAGCCTGCTCGATGCGCTGGAGCCGAGCCAGGGACTACGCCGCACGGTGGTTCCGGTCAATGGCGAATACCTTCGGATGCCGGGCGAGGACGACGATCCGCTCGGCGAGGACCACAGCAGCCCGGTCCCCGGGCTGGTGCACCGCTATCCGGACCGGGTGCTGTTTCTCGCCACCGGTTTCTGTTCCACCTATTGCCGTTACTGCACGCGCTCGCGCATGGTCGGGGCCACCGGTGAGCAGAGCCTGAAGCTCAGCCAGCTCGAGCAGGCGCTCGCCTACATCGAGGCGACGCCCAGCATTCGCGACGTGCTGATGTCCGGCGGCGATCCGCTGACCCTGGCCGATGACAAGCTCGAGTGGCTCCTGTCGCGGCTTCGTCGTATCCCGCACGTGGAGTTCATCCGCATCGGGACCAAGGTACCGGCCGTGCTGCCGCAGCGCATCACGCCCGCACTGACGCGCATGCTGAGGAAGTTCCACCCGCTGTGGATGAGTGTGCACTTCACCCATCCCGACGAGCTCACGACCGAGGCGGCGGAGGCCTGCGGGCGCCTGGCCGACGCCGGCATTCCCCTCGGCGGCCAGACTGTGCTGCTCGCCGGCGTCAACGACGACCTCGAGACCATGCGCCGGCTGATGCACGGCCTGCTGCGCATCCGCGTCAAGCCGTATTATCTCTATCAATGCGACCCGATCTCGGGCTCCGGCCATTTCCGCACCCCCGTGGAGAAGGGCCTGGAGATCATTCGCGGCCTGCGCGGCCACACCACCGGTTATGCGGTGCCCACCTACGTCATCGACGCACCGAACGGCGGCGGCAAGATTCCGCTGCTGCCAGACTCCGTGGCCGGCCGCGACGGCGACGACCTGCTGCTCAGGAACTACGAGGGACGCATCTATCGCTACCCCGATCCGGGCGGCCGACTGGGCGCGGACCCCTGCGCACCGCAAAGTGCCGAGCCTTCGTCACCGGAAGGCGGCCCCGTAGACCGCGATCGCGCCGCCGGGAGCGACGCTCCCACAGGCGCCCGCGCTCGATGATGTGCCACGACCGAAGGCGCGCCTACCGGCGCTCGCCGCAGATGAGGTGCCGCCGCCGCCGGCGATACGTAGCCGATCGATCGACCTGCGGTGCATGCACGGCGCCTGTGGGAGCGGGGCTATGCACCGCGATCCTGCGGCGCGCAGCGCCGCCGCGTCGGAGCCGCGGGTGTCACGGAAACGCACCCCAGCGGGCCGCGATCGCGCCGCCGCGTTCGAGCCGCGCGGGTGTCATGGAATCGCGGCCCCGTGGATTGTAATCGCGCCACCGGGCAGGCGGTGCGCTGATGCGCATCGGTCTCACCTACGACCTGCGCGACGACTATCTTGCGCAAGGCTACAGCGAAGAGCAGACCGCGGAGCTCGATCGGCCGGAGACCATGGATGCCCTGGCCGATGCGCTGCAGCGCCTGGGTCACCAGCCGCAGCGCATCGGCAACCTCGAGCAGCTGGCGCGCCGTCTGCTCGCGGGCGAGCGCTGGGACCTGGTGTTCAATATCGCCGAAGGCCTGCATGGGCCGGGACGCGAATCGCAGGTGCCGGCGCTGCTCGATGCCTGGCGGATTCCCTACACGTTTTCCGATCCGGTGGTGCTCGGCGTCGCACTGCACAAGGCCTTCGCCAAGCACGTGGTGCGCGACTGCGGCGTGCCCACCGCGGACTTCGCGGTCGTGGAAACCCCGGAGCACGTCGGCACCGTCGAACTGCCGTACCCGCTGTTCGCAAAGCCGCTCGCCGAAGGCACCAGTCGCGGCATCGATCCCGCCTCGCGCGTGCAGGGCCCCAGATGCAGCTTCGGGCGGTGTGCATGACAGCTCCTTGCGCAATACCGCCAGCCGGTGCTGGTGGAGACCTTTCTGCCCGGCCGCGAGTTCACCGTGGGTATCGTCGGTACCGCGGGCAAGGCGCGGGCCCTGGGCGCCATGGAAGTGCTGCTCGGTGCCGCCGCCGAGCAGGGTTTGTACTCGTACGAGAACAAGGAGCACTACGAGGACCGCATCGACTACTGCCTGTTGCAGGAGGCACCGCTCGCCGCCGCGGTGGAGGCGGTGGCGCTCGCCGCATGGCGCGCGCTCGGCTGCCGCGATGCAGGGCGCGTGGACGTGCGCCTCGATGCGGCAGGCAAGCCCAACTTCATCGAGGTCAATCCGCTCGCCGGCCTGAACCCGGTGCGCTCGGACCTCGCCATCCTGTGCCGGCTGCGCGGCATCTCCTATCACGAGCTGATCGCGGCCATCGTGCGTTCGGCGACGGCACGCGCAGGTCTGTCCGAAAGCGTGCAGCAACCGCCCTGCGCGGGCGTGGCCTGAGCAGGCGCACGTTGCGGCCGGAGCGTTCGCCGGCATGAAGCTTCTGCTCCTCCACGGCGAAATCGCACCCGACGCACCGGCCGACGAGCAGGATGCACTGGTGCAGGTCGGGGCCATCCGCGAGGCGGCGCAGGCTTTGGGACACGAGGTCCGCACGCTCCCGGTCACGCTCGACCTGGAGCAGCTGTGCCGGGACCTGGAAACGCTGCGACCGGAGATGGTGTTCAATCTGGTCGAATCACTCGCGGGGAATGGGGCGCTCATCCATCTGCCCGCTGCCGTGCTCGACTGGCGCAGGCAGGCCTACACCGGCGCGCATGCCGAAGCCCTGCTCCTGACGTCCAACAAGCTGCTGGCCAAGGCATGCCTGACCGCCGCCGGTATCGCCACGCCGCAGTGGATCGAAGACACTGCCCGCGCGGAGCAAGCGGAGGGCGGTTTGTGGATCGTGAAATCGGTCTGGGAGCACGCCTCCATCGGGCTCGATGACTCGTCGGTGCAGCGGGGCGGTGTTGGACTTGCGGAGAAATTGCGCGCATGTCAGTGCGCGAAGGGCGGGCGCTGGTTCGCCGAGCGCTATGTCGAAGGACGCGAGCTCAATGTCGCGCTGCTGCAGGATGGCGTATCCGTGCAGGTGCTGCCGATTGCGGAGATCCGTTTCGAGGATTTCCCCGACGGCAAGCCGCGCATCGTCGACTACCGGGCGAAGTGGGTCGAGGACTCCTTCGAGTACGCGCATACCGTGCGACACTTTCCGCGCGCACCGCAGGATGCCACACTGCTCGAATCGCTCGCCGCGACCAGCCTCCGCTGCTGGGCGCTCTTCGCACTGCGCGGCTACGCGCGCGTGGACTTTCGCGTCGATGCCGCCGGCAAGCCGTGGGTGCTGGAAGTCAACGCCAATCCCTGCCTCAGTCCCGACAGCGGCTTCTTCGCGGCGGCCGCCGATGCGGGGATCGATTATCCCTGCATGGTTGCGCGCATCGTCGAGGCTGCAATCGATGCGAAGCCGATTGCAGCTGCCTCGGCGTCACCCACCGGGCAGCGGATGCACGATGCCGCGGCTGCGCACGCACACATCGAAACTCCCGAGCTGACATTTCGTGCAGAGGCGAAGGAGGGCGACGCCGCCGCCGTCGAGCGCCTGGTGCGCGACAGCGGATTCTTCAACGCAGAGGAAACGGAAGTCGCGGTGGAGCTGGTGCAGGAACGCCTGCAGCGCGGCCCCGCCAGTGGCTATCATTTCCTGTTCGCGGAGCACGACTCCGCGCTCGCCGGCTACGCCTGCTACGGCCCCGTCCCCGGCACCCGCGAGAGCTTCGATCTCTACTGGATCGTGGTCGGCGCGCGCCTGCAGGGCCGCGGCATCGGCAAGCAGCTGCTCGCCCGCAGCGAAGCCGCCATCGCCGCCCTCGGCGGCCGGCGCATCTATATCGAAACCTCCGGCCGCGACCAGTACAAGCGCACCCGCGCCTTCTACGAACACTGTGGTTACCACGAAGCTGCGGTCCTGAAAGACTTCTACGCCCGCGGCGACCCCAAGATCATCTACGTCCGCACGCTCGCTCCATCGTAGGGTGCGTCCCACGCACGCGGAAAATCGCCACGGCGCATCCGACGCACGCCGACAAACGCGGTAGGGTGCGTCCCACGCACGCGGACAATCCAGCGCGCGCAGCGCACCGATCCCTGCCATCGCCGCTGAAAGCCCACGCCGCGCTCAAAACCTCAACCCCGCCGCAAACTCGAGTCACTCCGCCCCCGAAAAGAACCACCTCACGCCTCCACCTTCCCCTGATCGAGCGGACTGAACACCCCGACCCCGGGGCGGCCGAGCACATGGGTATAGATCATGGTGGTGGAGACGTCCGCATGCCCCAACAACTCCTGCACCGTACGGATGTCATAGTTGGCCTCCAGTAGATGCGTCGCAGACTCGTAGGGTGCGTCCCACGCACGCGGACAATCCGCCGCGGGCGGCGCGCCACCGACGTCCCGGTGCTACTGAAAGGGCAAGCCATGTCCCGGCTCTTCCCCGGCGCACATCAATGCGGCAATGACCGAATCGAGTCTCCTGCGCGCGGATGTTGAGCCCCTCCAGCAGCGACGTACCGGACTCGCAGAGCGGAGAGTACCTCTCAAGCGCTGCAAGAGCGCACCGTCCCCAGCCGCGGCTCAGGACAACAGAAGGATTTGGTCGCCTTGCGCTGAGTGCATAACCGCGGCGGCGGATCTCCGCGGTGAAACGCACGAGCAGATCGCGGTGCGTGGCCCGTACCTCCTGGAGCGGACCTTCCCCCCTTCGCTCCTTGATGCGAGTCAGCTCATCCGGACTCAGTTGCCTTGCCAGATTGTGGATGATGGATTCTGAGCTGCTTTGCGGAATCGAGCCAGTACTGCCAGTCGACCGACCGACAAACAGGAGCTCGCCAACAGGTGACGGTAGAGAATCCGGATTGCCTCGACGTGCTGGACGAATTGCCAGGACTGCAGGCGTTCCTGGCGGCCTATCACCTCCAGATAGGCCGCCACATCGCTGGCAGAGAGCGTCTTGATCCTACGGCCATTCTGAGCCTTAATGAAACGCTCCACGTGCCGAACGTACCAGCGCCTCTCCGCTTCGGGTATCGCGTGTTGAACAAGAAGCCCCGAATATCTGGAGAAAAATCGGCCAACGGAATCGGAAAGCGTACGGGAAGGATCGGCCACGGCAACACTCCTTGTTACTGAACGGGCATCCTGCCCGAGGGATTCGTAACCCATGCTACCGGCGACCGCTACCTCCCACAATAGGCCGCAGCGGGCTATCACCCAATACTGCGTAAGCGGCCTAATACACTGTTGAACTAAACCGCTCCGCGGGGCTTTGGTAGGCTTCGGTAGCGCGCGGCAGCAACATCCCCTTCGGTAGGCATTGTTCACACTCTGGTGCGTGGCCCGTGCGGGCCTTACCCAGAGGAGATGAACGATGACCCCGTTACGCACAAAGATGATCGAAGCCATGCAGGTGCGTGGTTTTTCGCAGCGCACGCACGAGAGCTATCTGGCGGCGGTGAGCGATCTGGCGCGTTTCCATCACCGCTCTCCCGAGCAGCTTGGCATCGAGGACATCGAGCGCTATTTCGTCTACCTGGCCACCGAGCGACAGCTCTGCGGGGCCAGCTGCCGGGTGTCTCTGTATGGCATTCGGTTTCTGTATCTGCAGGTGCTGAAGTGGCCGGCATTCGACGTTGCCATCCCGATGCCGAAGAAGGCACAGCGCATTGCGGAGCTGCTCACGCGCACGGAGGTGGCGCGGATCGTGGGCGCCTGCACCAACCCCAAGTATCGCATGATGCTCACGCTCTGCTATGGCTGTGGGCTGCGCTTGAGCGAGCGGTTGAACGTGAAGGTGCGCGACATCGACGGGGAGCGTCGGTTGCTGCGCATCGCACAGGGCAAGGGAGCGAAGGATCGTCTGGTGCCGCTGTCGGCGACGCTGTTGCAGGGAGCTGCGCAGCTACTGGCGCCAGTACCGACCGCAGGAGTGGTTGTTTGCGGGCCGAACGCCGGGTGCGGCGCTGAATGCGACCAGCGTGCAGCGGGTGTACACCCGAGCCAAGGCGCGTGCCGGTGTGACCAAGGTGGGGGGCATCCACGCGCTGCGCCATGCCCACGCTGCCCCCACCAGTTGGAAGCCGGGTTGCCGATCCACCGCCTGCAGCGCCTGCTCGGACATCAGGACATCCATTCCACCTTGCGCTATGTGCACTGGGTACCGAACTACCAGGAGGGCGGCGCCGGTGCCGACCTGATTGGCGCCCTGGGGGTGGAGCATGGCTGAAGCGCTCTCCCTGCAAGCGGTCATGGGCCAATGTCTGGAGCGCTACGCGGCAGCCCGGCGGCTCAGTCCCCATCAGTGGCAGGTGTGCCGCCACATCCTCGATTGTCGCACTGAAGCGCTTGGCGGACTGCAGCTCGAGTGTGATCACTGCCAGCACACGGCGCCGCGCTATCATGCCTGCCGTGACCGTCATTGCCCGCGCTGCCAGCGCCGCGCCTCGGCGCAGTGGTGCGAGCGCCAGCTCGGCGCGGTGTTGCCGGTGACCTATCACCACCTGGTCTTCACGCTCCCCCATGTTCTGGACCCGTGGATGGAACTGCATCCGCGCGAGCTCTATGCGTCTGTTGTTCGAGACCGTATGGGCGACGCTGTCGGCCTTCGGCGCCGATCCCAAACGCCTCGCAGGCACGCTGGGCATGACCGCGGTGCTGCACACCTGGGGACAGACACTCAGCCGCCACGTGCACCTGCACTGCCTGCTCCCGGGCGGCGCCTTAAGCGCGCAGGGGCAATGGCATCGCGCGAAGAGCACCTATCTTTTTCCGGTGCGGGCGCTGGCGCGCCGCTTCCGGGGCGGCTTCGTCAGCCGCCTGCGCAGCAAGCTCGAGGCGGGTGGGCTGGAGCGCGTGCGCGATCCGCGCCACATCGAGGCGGTGCTCGATGCGCTGGAGGCCCACGACTGGGTGGTCTACTCCAAGCCCTGTCTCACCCACACCGAGACGGTGGTGGCGTATCTGGGTCGCTACAGTCACCGCATCGCCCTCACCGATGCGCGCCTGCTCGCCGTGGACGAGGGCCGGGTGCGGCTCGCCTACCAGGACTACCGCGACGGCAATCGCAACAAGGTGCTCGCGCTCTCGGGCGAGGAGCTCATCCGCCGCTTCCTGCTCCATGTGCTACCCTAAGGGCCTCATGCGCATCCGGCACTTCGGCTTTCTCGCCAATCGCTGCCGCGCCGAGCGGATCGCGCAGATCCGCGCCCACATCGACGCCGCAGCGCCGAGTACCGAGCCCACCGAAGCGGAGCAGGAGCACGCATGCTTTGAGGGCTATCCGTGCCCCAAGTGCCATCCCGGGCGCCTGCGGGTGATCGCCGCTCTGGACCCGAAACGTGACGACGGAGGCGGAGCACGCAAAACGTAGCGCAGCACCAAGCCGCTCATCAGTTCACTTCCGTCAGGTCGCCGGACGGCCTGGAATCGCGCTCGTGCCGAACGTGCAAAACGGCCCAGTGACCTTGTCAAAGCATCCGCCGGAACCGCGCAATCGCACCGCGACGACGCGCGCCGCGCCGCTCACGACCGCACCCACCGGGCGCCGCGGCTTCGACAACCTCGTCCCGCCGCAATACAATCCCCTCTAAATAGAAGAGGGCTCGCGCGTGGACCAAACCTCCGCAGTGGAGCGGCTTAGTCCAACAGACATTTGTCCGTCATGCTGGACTGCGCACAACGGACAAATGCTTAGCTGTTAGGTTTCACCGAATTCATGAACCCATTCGCACCACTGATAATCGCTTGGAATCGGATTTTTCACCTTATCCGAGAGAAGAAGCGTATTGCCGTACTTGAGGGCGCAATAAGGTCCGTGCGGAGTGGATACGACCGAGCTAAGAAAAACGACATGCCGCATTTCCAGCGTGTTTATAACGCTGGGCTTTATGTGTTGGTATTCGAATATGACATCGCAATTCTAAAGAACGACGCGCTGTTTGCGATAAGGGCGTGGAAAAAGAACTTCGTGGCAAGGCAACTCGCAGTCATTCTTTACGAGGCAGCGCATGACCTTCCCGAACTTCTTGGAAAGGAGTTCCGGGTTAGCCTTAAAACCCTGCAACTTACGGAAGCAGACTGGGAGACCTTCAATGGAATAATGAAGCTTGTAAACAAGTTCAAGAACGAGCATCGAGATCTATTGAATGAACTCAGAAACTTTGTCGGCGCACATCGCGACAAAGACGCTGGAAAACAGCTTGAGATAATTGAAAAGGTGGACCTACTTAAGATGTTAGAGCTTTCCGGTCAATTCTACGAAGCAGTGAGAGAACTAGTTCCGTTCCTAACCAATCTCACATTATCGCTCGCAGACTGGCGAGTGATACTCAAACACATGCCGCCGAAAGTATATGAAACTTAACTCTTTGTTCGTGCCGACGCCGGCGACAGCGCGCCGTTTCCTGAGGCTGCGGTAGCGGCGCGGCACAACAACACGTTGAACGAAACCGCTCCGCGGGGCTTTGGTAGGCTTCGGTAGCGCGCGGCAGCAACATCCCCTTCGGTAGGCATTGTTCACACTCTGGTGCGTGGCCCGTGCGGGCCTTACCCAGAGGAGATGAACGATGACCCCGTTACGCACAAAGATGATCGAAGCCATGCAGGTGCGTGGTTTTTCGCAGCGCACGCACGAGCGCTATCTGGCGGCGGTGGGCGATCTGGCGCGTTTCCATCACCGCTCTCCCGAGCAGCTTGGCATCGAGGACATCGAGCGCTATTTCGTCTACCTGGCCACCGAGCGACAGCTCTGCGAGGCCAGCTGCCGGGTGTCTCTGTATGGCATTCGGTTTCTGTATCTGCAGGTGCTGAAGTGGCCGGCATTCGACGTTGCCATCCCGATGCCGAAGAAGGCACAGCGCATTGCGGAGCTGCTCACGCGTACGGAGGTGGCGCGGATCGTGGGCGCCTGCACCAACCCCAAGTATCGCATGATGCTCACGCTCTGCTATGGCTGTGGACTGCGCTTGAGCGAGCTGTTGAACGTGAAGGTGCGCGACATCGACGGGGAGCGTCGGTTGCTGCGCATCGAGCAGGGCAAAGGGGCGAAGGATCGTCTGGTGCCGTTGTCGGCGACGTTGCTCAAGGAGCTGCGCGGCTACTGGCGCCAGTACCGACCGGTAATTCGGGGACAGCGGTAATTCGGGGACAGTTTACTCAATTGTTGGGGATTCAGCTGACGGGACGGCCTACTGACCGTGGGGAGCGCGGGACTATTCATGGATTGAGTAAAAAGTACTCGTGAGTACCGCCTTCTCCCTACGCTGCGAGGCGGAACATCTGCATTCTATCGGGATCTTGTCGCTCGGTGATGAATTTTGCCAAGGAATTGGTTGCGGCGGAATTCAAGAGAAATTCCGGCAGCGTGTTGCGTAGCGCATTGGCGACGACGAGCTCTGACGGCGGTATGCCGGGTCGGATGGTTCGCAGCCACGAGCCGAAGCTGTTCCAGACGAGCTCGGGGAAGACCACCGCCAGATACTGAAGCAATCCCTGGGCGACGACGCCGGCCTGCATGAAGACGTGATAGGCGTGGATCTTGCGCTTGACGTCTTCACGATATTTCAGCGACTCGCGGTGCAGGTGTTGGTTACCATTGCGGCGCTTGAGCGGTTTCATGTCTTTCATCCAGAAGTGGTAGGCGAAGGAACCGATCAGTCGCACGGCCTGCTTGAAGCTGAGCTCGATTTTGAAGCGCAGCCCATACAGACGGATGATTTCGATGCCGCTCAAGGACAGATCGGTGCACATCAGCAGGCAGGCGCCTCGGGAGGGATGGCGGACGGCGACGAAGCGCACGAGCTGGCCGGCCGGCCGCCACAGCAGATCGCAGACCCGATACTGAATCGTGACGTTGCGCTCGCCGTAGACGGGGCTTGGTACCGATTCGAAGGCGTGGGAGTCGTTCAGCAGTGATTTGAGCTTGACCTTGCGGCCGTAGATTCGGGGTCGGCCGCGCTTGTTCGGTCCGTGGTGACGATAGGGCATGAAGGCGACGGCGTTGGATCGCACACGGGTGATCAAGTGGTTGCTCTGCGCGAGCAAGCCGCGGACGATCTTACCGGCGGCGTAGTAGGCATCGGCGATGAAGTAGTACGGCTGTGTGATCGCCACGGTCCCAAGCAGCATGAGCATCTTGTCGAGCAAGGTGCGCCGATCGCGATTGGACCAGAGGAGGCCTTCGTGGATGCGTACGGCGAGCGGGACGGCGAAGACGCTTTGGGCGGCCTGAACCAGCAGGCTCACGGCCTGAAGGGAGTGCCCCATGATGTATTCGGGTTTGGTGTTGGAGTCGGACTGCTGATGCAGCCGCTTCACGGCGGGCATTTTCTTGCCGCGCTTGGGGACCTTCAGCCCGTCGCCGACGAGGACGCGGCGACCATTGACGAGGAGCGACGCGGGGAACAGCCGCAGGGCGGCCTGCGTCCACAACGCCGTGAGCCGATCGAGCTTGACGGCGCTGCTGTGGAAGAGGTCGAGGAGGTTATCGTAGAAGTGGGACTTGAGCGCGAGCGCGCGCACGATGCTGGTCACGCCGAGCAGCTCCGTGCGCACGGTGAAGCCGGCGACGGCGGTGGCGAACCACAGCAGCGTCTGCTGGCGAGAAAACGCCGGTCGCAGCAAGACAATCGCATTCCACCAGTGCCCCCATAGCGGCATCGGTTCACCTCCGGTGAGTGGTTGATCGTGGTGTGGAATCGGGCGCACAACCGCTGCAGTGGGCGCATCGAATCCGGTAGGGGCGGCGGCGGAGCTGACACCGGCGAGCCGCGCGCGTGGGGTCCTGCTCATCGAGGAGGGGCGTCGGGCTCAGCAGGCTCGTGGACTTCCACGGCCATCATGGCGGCGAGCACCGCGAGTCGCTCGGCGGGCGGCATGGCCTCATAGCGGCGGGCCCAGCGCGCCGCCTTGCGCTTGATGCATTGCCTGTCAGTGAAGTTCTTGCCCGCATAGCGCGCCCAATGCAGGCGATCGGCGCTGAAGTTGAACCACAGCTTCTCTGTGACGACGCCCGCCTGGTTCATCACCTGAAGCTCGAGGCTGCGCCAGCCCGCAAGCCGTTCCTCGTAAAGCGCCGAGGGGTAGCCGGAGAGGATCACCTGACAGGGGAGGCGCTTGAGCAGCTCGAGCAATGCCACGTGGTCCTGCTCCTCGTAGTCGAAGCGGTACCGACGCGCGGAGCTGCGGGTGTGCTTCAGATACGGCGGGTCGCAGTAGATCAGCTCCCGACCCCGATACGCATACTCGGCCAACAACCGGTGCGCGCAGCCGTGCACCAACTCCACCGGATAGGGGCAGTGGAACTTCGTGAGCGCGCGCCGATTGAGGTCGATGCCGATGTTGCGCAGCGCCGGCGGCTTGCGCTTCATGATCGCCCCGCCCCCGAGGTGACTCTCGATGTAAGTGTCGTGTGGGGGCATCAGAGCGATAATCGCCTGGCACAAGCCCGAGGTCGCCTTCGAGCCGAAGTAGCTGCCCATCGCTGCCGGTCCATGTCTGTTGCGACCGGCAGCCTAAACTCATCTACCTATGTTGTCAAACGCCTTCGACGACTTGGCAGCGCAGCGCCTTGCGCGCCCGCTCCTGATGATTGAAACGTTGCGCAGTGCTAAGCTGTGGTTGTGGGCAAACGGCGCGAGAAACACCCCTTTGAGGATAACCCCTTCGTCGAGGGGCTACTCGAGTGGATGGGCTCGCCCGAGGGCCAGCGCTCCATAGAAGTCGGCGACGCCCTCTGGGAGATCATCGACGACGTGCAGCTCGATGCCGGACGACGCTTGTTTCTCTGGCCCGAGGGACAACGCCTGAGCTTCGATCAGTCCATCGAACGGATACAGAAGCAAAATCCGGACTTCCCTCGCGAGCGCATCGCGAGCTTCCTGATCTCCTGGGTCGGAAACCACGCGCCGGAGGACTATTCCCAGGCGCAGCTAGACGAGCTCGACCGCCTCACCGAGGAGTGGCTCGATGAGCTCGAGCGTCAGCACATGGCTAAATAACAGCCGAAAACTCGGGACTCTCGAGAAAAGTAAACTGTCCCCCGATTTCCACGTCGAGGCCGACGAGTGCGGGGCGCTCAACGAATGGCTTGCTGTTGCGCCGCAGGCTGCGCCGCTGTGCGGAACCGTTGCGGCGATGGTGGCGAGCAACGACCTCGCGGACCGACCGCCTCGCGCGCTCGCGGACGGTGAGTCAGTCTCGCTCGGCAAGCACGCGATGCGCTGGTTTGACGCACCGCACCTGCCGCACGCGTGGGAATGCGGCTTCATCATGGAGGGACGAACCCGTCCGCTTCTGTGCGGCGATCCGTTCACGCAGGGTGGTTCCGACAACCCGGCCATTACCGAATCTGACATCCTCGGGCCAAGCGAAGCGTTCCGTCACCAAATGGACTATTTCTCTCACACCAAGAATGCGCGCCAGATGCTGGAGAGGCTGGCTGCAACTGACCCGACCACGCTCGCGTGCATGCACGGGAGTGCATGGCGCAGAGACGGCGCGAAGCTCCTTCGCGCCCTCGCGGATGCGATCTGTACGTGAACGACGCCCAACAACCTGTTCCTGAGCTGGGGCGTTTGAAGACCGAAATCATGAGTTCACGCATCCGCATCAGGAACGAGACGAACGACGATATCGAAGCCATCAGCGATGTGACCATTGCAGCGTTCCAGACGTTGGAGATCAGCAACCACAC
>CAVSLM010000011.1:252500-365821 GCA_963728895.1 uncultured Gammaproteobacteria bacterium | reverse complement strand
CCGCTGCGGGCTCGGGACGGTCCACCAGCTCGACCAGCGCCATGGGCGCGCTGTCGCCGTGGCGGAAGCCGTGCTTCAGGATGCGCAGGTAACCGCCGGGGCGTTCCTTGTAGCGCGGGCCGAGCTCGTTGAACAGCTTGGTCACGATTTCGCGGTCGCGCAGCCGCGCGAACGCCAGGCGGCGCTTGGCGACGGTGTCGTTCTTCGCCAGGGTGATGAGCGGCTCGGCCACGCGGCGCAGCTCCTTGGCCTTGGGCAGCGTGGTGCGGATGCGCTCGTGGCGCAGCAGCGCGGTGGCAAGGCTCTGCAGGGTGGCCTTGCGATGACTGCTGTCGCGGCTGAGCTGTCTTCCGATGTTGCGATGACGCATCGTGGTTCTTCCTCGGGTCGGTGCTCAGGCGGAGACCTTTTCCTTGTCCTTCAGTCCCGGCGGCGGCCAGTTCTCCAGGCGCATGCCCAGCGACAGCCCATGGGAGGCCAGCACGTCCTTGATCTCGGTAAGCGACTTCTTTCCGAGATTCGGTGTCTTCAGCAACTCGACCTCGGTACGCTGGATGAGATCGCCGATGTAGTAGATGCTCTCTGCCTTGAGGCAGTTGGCCGAGCGCACCGTCAGCTCCAGGTCGTCGACCGGGCGCAGCAGGATGGGATCGATCTCGCTCTCGCGCACCTCGGGCTTGCTCACTTCCTTGCCCTGCAGGTCGACGAACACCGACAGCTGGTCCTGCAGAATGTTCGCGGCGCGGCGGATCGCCTCCTCGGCTTCCAGCGTGCCGTTGGTCTCGATGTCGATCACCAGCTTGTCGAGGTTGGTGCGCTGCTCCACGCGAGCGCTCTCGACGTTGTAGGTGACGCGGCGCACCGGGGTGAACGTGGCGTCGAGCTGCAATCGACCGATGGGGCGGTCCTCGCCTTCTATCGGTATGCGCACCGTGGCGGGCTCGTAGCCGCGACCCTTCACCACCCGCAACGACATGTTGAGCTCTCCGGCCTTGGTGAGGTTGGCGATGACCAGGTCGGGATTGACGATGTCGACGTCGTGATCGAGCGTGATGTCGCGCGCCGTGACCGGACCCGGGCCCTTCTTGCGCAGGTGCAGCGTGGTTTCGTCGCGGGTATGCATGCGGATCGCCAGATCCTTGAGGTTCAGCAGGATATCGATCACATCCTCCTGCACGCCCTCGATGCTGGTGTACTCGTGCAGCACGCCTTCGATTTCGGCCTCGACCACGGCACTGCCCGGCATGGAAGAGAGCAGGATGCGACGCAGGGCGTTGCCCAGCGTGTGTCCGAAGCCACGTTCCAGCGGCTCCAGCGTGATCCGCGCACGCTTGTCCGTCAGGACCTGCACGTCCACCACGCGCGGCTTCAGAAACTCGTTGACGTGACCCACCATAAAAAATCCTCGGTTACTTGGAGTACAACTCCACCACCAGGTGCTCATTGATCTCAGGCGGCAGCTCGCTGCGCTCCGGACGGGTCTTGAACACCCCGCTCATCTTGCCCACGTCGACCTCGATCCAGTCGGAGAAGCCGCGCTGCTGGGCGACCTCCAGGGCAGCCTGGATGCGCAGCTGCGGCCGGCTCGTCTCGTTGACCGCGACCACGTCGCTGGGCTGCACCTGAAAGGAGGGGATGTTCACCCGATTGCCATTGACGGTGATGGCGTTGTGCCGCACCAGCTGGCGTGCCTCGCTGCGAGATGCGCCAAAGCCCATGCGGTAGACCACGTTGTCCAGGCGGCTTTCCAGCAGCTGCAGCAGGGCATCACCCGTGGCGCCCTTGCGCTGCGAAGCGGCCTGGTAGTAGTTGCGGAACTGCGCCTCGAGTATGCCGTAGATGCGGCGCAGCTTCTGCTTCTCGCGCAGCTGGGCGGCGTAGTCGGACAGACGCGAGCGACGCTGCCCGTGCTGGCCGGGCGGGAAGCCGCGGTTCTCCACCGGACACTTGCTGGTGAAGCACTTCTCGCCCTTGAGAAACAGCTTGCCGCCCTCACGGCGGCACTGGCGACACTTGGCACCCGTATACTTAGCCACGTCCGACCTCCAACCTAAACACGCCGCTTCTTCGGCGGACGACACCCGTTGTGCGGGATGGGGGTCACGTCCGTGATGTTGGTGATCTTGAACCCGGCGGCATTCAGCGCCCGCACGGCCGACTCCCGCCCCGGCCCCGGTCCCTTGACCATCACCTCCATGTTCTTCATGCCGAACTCGCGCACCACGGCGCCCGCCTTCTCGGCGGCCACCTGCGCGGCGAAGGGCGTGCTCTTGCGCGAGCCGCGAAAGCCCGAGGCACCGGCGGTCGCCCATGCCAGCGCGTTGCCCTGGCGGTCGGTGATGGTGATGATGGTGTTGTTGAAGGAGGCGTGGATGTGGACGACGCCGTCCACGACATTCTTCTTGACCTTCTTGCGGGTGCGCGTACTTGCCTTTGCCATGTAGTCTTGTTCCTGATCCGTCTTGCGGGCGCGCCGCTCGACCGGTTGTAGGAGGAATTACTTGCGTATCGCCTTGCGCGGTCCCTTGCGGGTCCGGGCGTTGGTGCGCGTGCGCTGACCGCGCACCGGCAGACCGCGGCGGTGGCGCAGGCCGCGGTAGGCGCCGAGGTCCATGAGGCGCTTGATGTTCATGGAGACTTCGCGGCGCAGATCACCTTCCACCGTGCACTTGCCGACCTGGACGCGCAACGCCTCCACTTCGGGCTCGGTGAGATCCTTGACCTTGGTATCGGGCTTGACGCCGGCAGCCTCGCAGATCTCCTGCGCGCGCGAGCGGCCGATGCCGTAGATCGCCGTCAGGGCGATGACCGCATGCTTCTGTAGCGGGATGTTGATGCCTGCAATACGCGCCATGCGAACGTTCTCCCCTCCAGCCGGTACCCCGAAAGGCGCAGAAAATGCGAAAGTTTAGCGTATGACCGACTGCCGATCAACGGGCAGGTCATGCGCCGTCACCCCTGGCGCTGCTTGTGCCGGGCGTCGGAGCAGATCACCCGAACCACACCGCGGCGGCGGATGATCTTGCAGTTGCGGCAGATCTTCTTGACGGATGCACGTACTTTCATTTCAGCTCTCCACGCAGATGGCGCCTCAGCGCATCACGCCGCCCCTGCCCTTCAGATTGGCCTTCTTGAGCAGACTGCCGTACTGATGCGACATCAGGTGGGCCTGCACCTGGGCCATGAAATCCATCACCACCACCACGATGATCAACAGCGAGGTCCCGCCGAAATAAAACGGAACGTGCCAGTTGACGATCAGGAATTCCGGCAGCAGACACACGGCGGTGATGTAGATGGCGCCGGCGAGCGTGAGACGCGTCAACACCCCGTCGATGTAATGGGCGGTCTGCTCGCCCGGCCGGATGCCGGGGATGAACGCCCCGGACTTCTTCAGGTTGTCCGCCGTCTCCTTGGAATTGAACACCAGCGCCGTGTAGAAGAAGCAGAAGAAGATGATGGCGATGGCATACAGCAGTACGTACAGCGGCTGGCCCGGCGACAGCGCCTGTGAAATGTCGCGCAGCCAGCTCATGCCTTCGGCGCTGCCGAACCAGCTGCCGAGCGTCGCCGGGAACAGGATGATGCTGGAGGCGAAGATCGGCGGAATCACGCCCGACATGTTGAGCTTGAGCGGCAGGTGGCTCGACTGGGCGGCATACATCCGGCGCCCCTGCTGGCGCTTGGCGTAGTTGACGGTGATGCGCCGTTGCCCGCGCTCCACGAACACCACGAAGGCGGTCACGGCGACGGCAACGGCGAACAGCGCCAGGATGGTCAGCGAGTGCATCTCGCCGGTGCGTGCCAGCTCCAGGGTGCCGCCGATGGCGGCCGGGAGCCCTGCCACGATACCGGCGAAAATGATCATGGAGATGCCGTTGCCGATGCCGCGCTCGGTCACCTGCTCGCCCAGCCACATCAGGAACATGGTTCCGGTGACCAGACTCACCGCCGCCGTGAACACGAAGCCGATACCGGGGTGCACCACCACCGGGGCGCCGCCCACGTGCTGGCTCTGCAGGGCGATCGCCACGCCGATGGCCTGGAAGGTGGCAAGCCCGACCGTGCCGTAGCGCGTGTACTGGGTGATCTTGCGCCGACCCGCCTCGCCTTCCTTCTTGAGCTGCTCAAGAGTCGGGATCACCACCGTCATGAGCTGCATGATGATCGATGCCGAGATATAGGGCATGATGCCCAGGGCAAACAGGGTCAGACGCTTCAGGGCGCCGCCGGAAAACATGTTGAACATGTCCAGGATAGTGCCGCCCTGCTGCTCGAACAGCCGCGCCAGCGCATGCGGGTCGATGCCCGGCACCGGGATGTGCGCCCCGATGCGGAACACCACCAGCGCGCCGAGCAGAAACAGCAGGCGGGCACGCAGCTCCGTGAGCCGCCCGAGCCCGCCCAGGGCGCCGAGGGTTGCAGAGCCGGTAGTGGACATGACCTGCTCTATTCCTCGATGCGCCCGCCGGCCGCCTCGATCGCGGCCCGCGCACCCTTGGTCACCGCCACGCCGCGCAACGCCACGGCTTTCGTAACGGTCCCGGAAGCGATCACCTTGGCGCGCCTGGCCTGCTGCGGGATGATTCCGGCGGCCTTCAACGCCGGCACGTCGATAACTTCCGCGCCGATCCGCGCCAGCTCGTGCAGGCGCACCTCGGCGCAATCGCCTGCCGTGCGCGAGCGAAAGCCCACCTTGGGCAGGCGGCGCTGCAGCGGCATCTGGCCGCCTTCGAAGCCGACCTTGTGATAGCCGCCGGCGCGGGCACGCTGGCCTTTGTGACCGCGTCCAGCGGTCTTGCCCAGGCCCGAACCGATGCCGCGCCCGAGACGCTTGGGGGCGGACTTGCTGCCGGAGGCGGGGCGCAGTGTGTTCATACGCATGACTAGAGCTCCTCGACCTTGAGCATGTACGCGATCTTGTCGATCATCCCCCGGTTCTCACGGGTGTCGCGTACCACCACGCTATGGTGCATGCGGCGCAGCCCCAGGCCGCTGGCGCAGGCCCGATGGGAGGCGAGACGCCCGTTCACGCTGCGGACCAGGGTGACTCTGATGCTCTTGGCGTCGGACATGATCCCTAACCCGCAATGTCTTCGATGCGCTTGCCGCGCTTGGCCGCGATCGCCTCGGGCGAGGCCATGCTCTGCAGACCGAGCAGCGTGGCGCGCACCACGTTGATGGGATTGCGCGAGCCGAAGCTCTTGGCGAGCACATCGCGCACGCCCAGCACTTCCAACACCGCGCGCATGGCGCCGCCGGCGATGATGCCCGTGCCTTCGGACGCAGGCTGCATGTACACCTTGCTGGCTCCGTGGCGCGCCGAGATCGGGTGCTGCAGCGTGCCCCCGTTGAGCTCGACCTGGAGCATGCTCTTGCGCGCACTCTCCATGGCCTTCTGGATTGCCGAAGGCACCTCGCGCGCCTTGCCGTAGCCGAATCCGACCCGCCCGTTGCCGTCGCCGACCACGGTGAGGGCCGAGAAGCCGAACTGGCGTCCGCCCTTGACCACCTTGGCCACCCGATTGACGGCAATCAGTTTCTCCTGGAGGCCGTCGCCGCTCGTACCTGTATCCACGTTCGCCATACCCGATACCCTTGTCTAGAATTCCAGTCCGCCTTCACGGGCCGCATCCGCCAGGGCCTTGATGCGCCCGTGGAACTTGAACCCGGAACGGTCGAAGGCCACGCGGCTGATGCCTGCCGCCTTCGCCTTCTCGGCGATCGCGCGTCCAACGGCCACAGCCATGGTGACGTTGCCCGTGTACCCACCCGCGCTCTTGAGCTCCGGCTGCAGGCTGCTCGCGGTCGCCAACACCTGGCCACCGCCGGGGGAGATCACCTGGGCGTAGATGTGCCGTGGCGTGCGATAGATGCACAGGCGGTGGACGCCGAGCTCGCGGATCTTGGCGCGCGCACGCCGGGCGCGGCGCAAACGTGCTGTCTTCTTGTCGATCATGCCGGTGTACCTTGTCCGTCCCGCGCCTACTTCTTCTTGGCCTCTTTCCGGACGATGATCTCGTCCGAATACTTGACCCCCTTGCCCTTGTAAGGTTCCGGTGGCCGGTAGGCGCGGATCTTCGCCGCCACCTGGCCCACCTGCTGGCGATCGATGCCCTTCACCAGGATCTCGGTCTGGGTGGGGGTCTCGATGGTGATGCCGTCGGGCACCGGGAAATTCACCGGATGCGAGAAGCCCAGCGTAAGGTTCAGCGTCCTGCCCTGTACCTGCGCGCGGTAGCCGACCCCAACCAGCTCGAGCTTCTTCTCGAAGCCGCGGCTGACGCCGGTGACCATGTTGTTGACCAGCGCGCGCATGGTCCCGGCCATGGCGCCGGTGGGATCGACGCCGGGCTTGGCGCTGGCGAATTTCAGCGCATCGGCATCACGTTCCACGGCGACCAGACGGTGCACGTTGAGGTTGAGCGCACCCTTTGGGCCCTTGACCGAGAGCTGCTGGCCGTTCAGGGAAACCTCTACCCCCTTGGGGATGGAGATGGGATTGTTGGCTACTCTGGACATGGGCGTTTCCCGACTAGGCCACGATGCACAGCACTTCGCCGCCCTGGCCGACGGCGCGTGCCGCGCGGTCGCTCATCACGCCGCGCGAGGTCGAGACGATGGCCACGCCCAGACCGCCCATGACCACTGGCAGCCGGTCCTTGCCCTTGAAGATGCGCAGGCCCGGACGGCTCACCCGCTTCAGCTGTGCGATCACGGGCTTGCCCTCGTAGTACTTGATGGCGATGGTGAGCACCGGCTTGCCGCCCTGCTCCTCCACCGAGAACTCGCCGATGTATCCTTCCTCCTTCAGCACCTGGGCGATGGCCGCCTTCTGCCGGGAGGACGGCATGCTGACCTCGATCTTGCGCGCCCCCTGCGCGTTGCGGATACGGGTCAGCATGTCCGCGATGGGATCCGTCATGCTCATGAGTCGATTCCTGAATGTGTGGTGACGTGGAGCGCTACCAGCTGGCCTTGACCAGGCCGGGGATGTCGCCGCGCATGGCCGCCTCGCGCAGCTTGCTGCGCCCGAGTCCGAACTTGCGGTAGTTGCCGCGCGAACGGCCGGTGATCCGGCAGCGGTTGCGCACCCGCGTGGGGCTGGCATCGCGCGGCAGCGACTGCAGGCGCCGCGTGGCGTCTTCGAGCTCTTCCGCTCCGGTGCGCGGACTCTTGATGATCGCCTTGAGTTCGGCACGCCGGGCGGCGTGCTTCTTCACCAGGCGCGCGCGCTTGCGGTCGCGGTTGATCATGGAAAGCTTGGCCATGGAAGCGTCAGCTCCTCATCGGGAAATTGAAGGCCTCCAGCAACGCCCTGCCTTCCTCGTCGCTTCTGGCCGTGGTGGTGATGGTGATGTCCATGCCACGGATGGCATCGATCTTGTCGTAGTCGATCTCCGGGAAGATGATCTGCTCGCGCACGCCCAGGCTGTAGTTGCCGCGCCCGTCGAAGGCGCGCGGGCTGAAGCCGCGGAAGTCGCGGATGCGCGGGATGGCGATGCTGATCAGCCGATCCAGGAACTCGTACATGCGCGCGCGGCGCAGCGTCACCTTGCAGCCGATGGGCCAGCCCTCGCGGATCTTGAAGCCGGCAATGGACTTGCGCGCCATGGTCACCACCGGCTTCTGCCCGGAGATGCGCGTCATGTCCTCCACCGCATGCTCCATGATCTTCTTGTCGCCCACGGCCTCGCCGACCCCCATGTTGAGGGTGACCTTCACCATGCGCGGTACCTGCATCACGTTGTCGTAGTGGAAGCGCTCCTGGAGCTGCTTGACCACGGTGTCGCGGTAGTGTTGCTGCAATCTGGCCATGCCCGTTGTTCCCGACTCAGACGTCCACGACTTCGTCGTTGGACTTGAAGAAACGCACCTTGCGCCCGTCCTCCAGCGTCCGGATTCCCACGCGGTCGGGCTTCTTGGTCACCGGATTGAAGATGGCAACGTTGGACACGTGCAGCGGCATCTCCTTCTCCACGATGCCGCCTGCGACACCCTTGTTGGGGTTGGGCTTGGTGTGGCGCTTCACGATGTTGACGTTCTCCACCACCACGCGCTGGTCGGCGCGCACCTGCACCACGATGCCGCGCTTGCCGCGGTCCTTGCCGGTGATGACCATCACTTCGTCGCCTTTACGGATCTTGCGCATGTCAGCCGCTCCTACAGCACTTCGGGCGCCAGGGAGATGATCTTCATGAACCGCTCGGTGCGCAGCTCCCGGGTCACCGGCCCGAAGATGCGCGTACCGATGGGCTGCAGCTGATTGTTGAGCAGCACGGCGGCATTGCTGTCGAAGCGGATCAGCGAACCGTCGGGACGGCGCACGCCCTTGCAGGTGCGCACCACGACCGCGTTGTACACCTCGCCCTTGGTCACCTTGCCGCGCGGGATGGCCTCCTTGACCGTGACCTTGATGATGTCGCCGATGCCGGCGTAGCGCCGATGCGACCCGCCCAGCACCTTGATGCACATCAGGCGGCGCGCACCGCTGTTGTCCGCCGCATCGAGCATTGTCTGCATCTGTATCATGATGGTATCCCGCTAACCCGGAAATCTCACCAGCATCCCGGGAGCTGGCGGAATTCGCAGCTGTCCGGGCGCCGGGCTGGAGCGAAAGGGATAGCCGTAGCTATCGCTTGAGTGAAGACCAAGCCAGGGCGAGCGAGAAACCGCCGGCACCGGGATAGGCCAGCGGCGTGAACAGAGTGTCATCGCTTTCCGGTCCTGAAATATGTCAGATTCATTTCGCAATCCATTCAAGCCAGCCGCTGGCCGGCTGGTGAGATTTCCGGGCTACGCGTCGCGCCCTGGCCGGTGGCACCGGCCGGCGTGTCGTTCTATTCCGCTGCCGCCTCGTCGCGCGCTTCCACCGCCCCGCCGCGCTCCACCACCTGGACCACGCGCCAGGACTTGGTCCTGGACAGGGGCCGGCACTGCTCGACTGCGACCAGGTCGCCCTCCTGACATTCGTTGCGCTCGTCGTGGGCATGCAGCTTGGTGGAGCGCTTGATGTACTTGCCGTACACGGGGTGACGCACCAGACGCTCCACCAGCAGGGTGACCGTCTTGTCCATCTTGTTGCTCACCACCCGCCCGGTAACCCTGCGGATCGGCTTCACCTGCTCGTTCATGTCCGCGGCCCCGCCTTCTCCTGCAGTATGGTCTTGATGCGCGCGATGCCGCGGCGCACCTTGCGCACCCGGTCGGGACGGGCGAGCTGACCGCTGCCCTTCTGCATACGCAGATTGAATTGCTCGCGCAGCAGCGCCACCAGCTCCTGGCGCAGTTCCTCGGGGGTCTTCTCTCTGAGCTCGCCGGCGTCCATCACATCACCGTCCGCTGCACGAACGAAGTCTGCACGGAAAGCTTGGCCGCGGCCAGGCGGAACGCCGCGCGCGCCACGTCCTCCGCCACGCCCTCCATTTCGTAGAGCACGGTGCCGGGCTGCACGCGCGCGACCCAGTACTCGACATTGCCCTTGCCGTTGCCCATGCGCACTTCCAGCGGCTTCTTGGTGATCGGCACGTCGGGAAACACGCGGATCCAGATCTTGCCGCCGCGCTTGACGTGGCGGGTCATGGCGCGACGTGCGGCCTCGATCTCACGCGCCGTGATGCGCCCGCGCGTGGTGGCCTTCAATCCGTAGTCGCCGAAGCTCACCTTGTTGCCGCTGGTGGCCAGGCCGCGGTTGCGGCCCTTGCGCTGCTTGCGGAATTTCGTCCTCTTCGGTTGCAACATGGTCCTGCGACTCCTCAGCCGGCCGCGGCTTTGTCGGTGGCCGTCTCGGCGGCGTGCTCATCCGCTTCGAACACCTCGCCTTTGAAAATCCACACCTTCACGCCGATCACCCCATAGGTGGTGCGGGCCTCGGCGAATCCGTAGTCGATGTCGGCGCGCAGCGTGTGCAGCGGCACGCGACCCTCGCGATACCATTCGGTACGCGCGATCTCCGCCCCGTTCAGCCGTCCCGCCACGTGCACCTTGATCCCCAGCGCGCCGAGGCGCATGGCGTTGGTCACCGCGCGGCGCATGGCGCGGCGGAACATGATACGCCGTTCCAGCTGCTGGGCGACGCTCTCGGCCACCAGCTGCGCGTCGTGCTCGGGCTTGCGGATCTCCTCGATGTTGATGTGTACCGGAATGCCCATCTTGTGCGCCACCTGCCTGCGCAGCGCCTCGATGTCCTCGCCCTTCTTGCCGATCACGATGCCCGGGCGCGCGGTGTGGATGGTGATGTGCGCCGTGCGCGCGGGGCGTTCGATCTGGATGCGGCTCACCGAGGCCTGCGACAGCTTCTTCTTGAGAAAGCTGCGCACCTCGAGATCGGTATTCAGATAGTCCGCGAAGTTGCGTGTATCCGCGTACCACTTCGAGGTCCAGTCCTTGGCGATGCCGAGGCGAAAACCGGTGGGATGTACCTTGTGACCCATGCTGTGCTCTCTCGCTGGCTGCGGCGCGTGCGCCTCAGCGTTCTCCGACCGTTACGGTGATGTGGCTGGTGCGCTTCAGGACCCGCGAGCCGCGACCCTTGGCGCGCGCCTGCATGCGCTTGAACACCGGACCCTCGTCCACGCAGATCGCCGCCACCTTGAGCTCGTCGACGTCGGCGCCTTCATTGTGCTCGGCGTTGGCGATGGCCGACTCGAGCACCTTGCGAATCACATGCGCGGCACTCTTGCGGCTCAGGCTGAGGACCTGGAGCGCCCGCTCCACGGGCAGACCGCGCACCTGATCGGCGACCAGGCGGCCCTTCTGGGCCGACAGCCGTGCATACTTCAGCTTGGCGTAGACCTGCATGACAGCGCTCCGCTATTTGGTCTTGCGATCACCGGAGTGACCCCTGAAGGTACGGGTGGCCGCGAACTCGCCGAGCTTGTGGCCCACCATGTTCTCGGTGACCAGGATGGGCACGTGCTGGCGGCCGTTGTGCACGGCAATGGTGAGCCCCACCATCTCCGGCATCACCATGGAGCGGCGCGACCAGGTCTTGATCGGGCGCTTGCTGTTGGTGGCTACCGCAACATCGACCTTCCTGGCCAGATGCAGATCGACGAAGGGGCCCTTTCTGACTGAACGTGGCACGTCTGCTGCCCTCTATCCCTTACTTCTGTTTGCGACGGCGCACGATCATGCCGTCGGTGCGCTTGTTGGCGCGGGTCTTGTAGCCCTTGGTGGGTGTGCCCCAGGGGCTGACCGGGTGGCGGCCGCCGGAGGTGCGGCCTTCGCCGCCGCCGTGCGGATGATCCACCGGGTTCATGGCCACGCCGCGCACCGTGGGGCGGATGCCGCGCCAGCGCTTGGCACCGGCCTTGCCCAGGGAGCGCAGGTTGTGCTCGGCGTTGCCGACCTCGCCGATGGTGGCGCGGCACTCGACGTGGATGCGCCGCATCTCGCCGGAACGCAGGCGCAGGGTCGCGTAGTTGCCTTCGCGCGCCACCAGCTGCACCGCGGCGCCGGCGCTGCGTGCGATCTGCGCGCCCTTGCCGGGCTTCATCTCCACGCAGTGGATCTGCGTGCCCACCGGGATGTTGCGCAGGGGCAGCGCATTGCCCGGCTTGATGGCGGCATCGCTGCCCGACATGACCTCGCTGCCCTGCTCCACTCCGCGCGGGGCGATCATGTAGCGCCGCTCGCCGTCCGCGTACAGCACCAGCGCGAGATGCGCACTGCGGTTGGGATCGTACTCGAGGCGCTCCACACGCCCCGCGATGCCGTCCTTGTTGCGCTTGAAGTCCACCAGGCGGTAGTGCTGCTTGTGGCCGCCGCCCTTGTGCCGGGTGGTCACCCGGCCCTGATTGTTGCGACCGCCGCGCCTGGACTTGGGCTCCAGCAGGGCGCGCACCGGCGCGCCCTTGTGCAGTCCTGGAGTCACGGTCCGGACCACGAAGCGGCGACCCGCGGACGTCGGTTTTGCCTTTACCAGTGCCATGTCTAGCTACCCGTGTGGTTCGCCGGTGCCCTATTCGGGCCCCATTAAATTGATGTCGTACCCGGTCTGCAGCGTGACGTAGGCCTTCTTCCAGCCCGAGCGCGTGCCCGCCATGCGGCCGAAGCGCTTGGACTTTCCGCGCACGTTGATGACACGCACATCGGCGACCTTGACATCGAACATCAATTCGACGGCGCGCTTGATCTCCGGCTTGGCGGCGCTGCCGGCGACACGGAACACGAACTGGTTGTGCCGGTCGGCCACGCGCGTGCTCTTCTCCGACACATGCGGGGACAGCAGCACGTTCATCATGCGTTCCTGGTTCATGCCAGCCACTCCTCCACACGACGCAGCGCAGCCACCGTCATCAGCACCTTTTCCGAGGCGACCAGGCTCACCGGATCGAGCGCCGGGGCCCGGGCAACCCGCACCCGATACAGATTGCGCGCCGCAAGCTCGAGCGCCTCGTCCGTCCCGGCGGTCACGATCAGCACGTCCTCGAGCCCCAGCGCCTTCAGCTTCGCGACCAGCTCGCGGGTCCTGGGCGCGGGTACCGACAGTTCCTCGACCACCACCAGGCGTTCCTGGCGCACCAGCTCGGCGAGGATGGCGCGCATGGCGCCGCGGTACATCTTGCGGTTCACCTTCTGGGAATGATCCTGCGGCGCCGCCGCGAAGGTGATGCCGCCGCCGCGCCACAGCGGGCTGCGGATGGTGCCCGCGCGCGCACGTCCCGTGCCCTTCTGGCGCCAGGGCTTGGCGCCGCCACCGCTCACCCCGGCTCGCGACTTCTGCGCGCGGGTGCCGGCGCGCGCGCCGGCCAGATAGGCGGTGACCACCTGGTGCACCAGCGCCTCGTTGAAGGCGCCGCCGAACGCGGTGTCGGACACCGTCACTGCCGCGCCGCCCCCCTGTGCATTCACGACCTGCAGGTCCATGACAGCTCCTTCAGCCCCTGGTCCCGGCCTTGGCAGCCGCGCGTACGATCAGGTCGCCGCCCGTCGCCCCCGGCACCGCGCCTTTGACCATGAGCAGGTTGCGCTCGGCATCGACCCGCACCACTTCCAGGTTCTGGATGCAACGGCGTACGTTGCCCAGATGGCCGGACATGCGCTTGCCCTTGAACACCCGGCCCGGCGTCTGGCGCTGGCCGATCGAGCCCGGTGCGCGATGCGACAGCGAGTTGCCGTGCGTGGCATCGCCCATGGTGAAGTGATGGCGCTTGATGGTGCCGGCGAAGCCTTTGCCCACGCTGCGACCCACCACGTCCACCTTCTGCCCGGCCTGGAACTGGTCGACCTTGATCTCGCTGCCCGCGACGAGACCTTCGCCCTCGCCTTCGGCAAGACGCATCTCCCACAGCCCGCGCCCCGCCTCGCTGCCGGCCTTGGCGTAGTGGCCCGCCATCGGCTTCGTCACGCGGCTGGCGCGCCGGCTGCCGACGGTCACCTGCAGCGCGCGATAGCCGTCGGTGGCGACGCTCTTCACCTGGGTCACCCGGTTCGGCTCGATCTCGATCACCGTCACCGGCACCGAAACGCCCTCCTCGGTGAACAGCCGGGTCATGCCGGCCTTGCGACCGATCAGTTCGATAGTCATCTCAAATCCCCTCAGGACCGGTGCGGCGCGCCCGGCCCGGGCACGTCGGTCAGTTCAGCTTGATCTGTACGTCCACGCCGGCCGCAAGGTCCAGCTTCATCAGCGCGTCCACGGTCTTGTCCGTCGGATCGACAATGTCCATGAGCCGCTTGTGCGTGCGGATCTCGTACTGATCGCGCGCATCCTTGTCGGCGTGCGGCGAAGTGAGCACCGTGTAGCGCTCCATCTTGGTGGGCAGGGGAATAGGCCCCTGCACGACCGCGCCGGTGCGTTTGGCCGTCTCGACGATCTCGCGCGCCGACTGATCGATCAGGCGATGGTCGAAAGCCTTCAGCCGGATCCGTATTCTCTGGTTCGCCATGTGCGTTGCTCGACTCCGTATCGCTTGCCCGCGCGCCGCCTGCTCGCGGCGCGCCTTACCCACCCGTTACTCGATGACCTTGGCGACCACACCGGCGCCCACGGTGCGCCCGCCCTCGCGGATGGCAAAGCGCAGCCCCTCCTCCATCGCAATCGGCGCAATCAGACTCACCGTCATCTTCACGTTGTCCCCCGGCATCACCATCTCCACTCCCTCCGGAAGATCACACGCCCCCGTCACGTCCGTGGTGCGAAAGTAAAACTGCGGCCGATAACCGTTGAAAAACGGCGTGTGCCGTCCACCCTCCTCCTTCGAGAGCACGTACACCTCCGCCTCAAACTTGGTGTGCGGCGTGATCGAGCCCGGCTTGCACAGCACCTGCCCGCGCTCCACGTCCTCTCGCTTGGTGCCGCGCAGCAGCACCCCAACGTTGTCTCCCGCCACACCCTCGTCCAACAGCTTGCGAAACATCTCCACACCCGTGCAGGTGGTCTTCTGCGTGGCACGCAACCCCACAATCTCCACCTCCTCGCCCACCTTCACCTTGCCACGCTCCACTCGCCCCGTCACCACCGTCCCGCGACCCGAGATCGAAAACACATCCTCAATCGGCATCAGAAACGGCTGGTCCACCGGACGCTCCGGCACCGGAATGTAACTGTCCATCGCCTCGATCAGCTTGAAAATCGACGGCACCCCGATCTCGCTCGTGTCCCCCTCCAGCGCCTTCAGCGCCGAACCCACCACGATCGGCGTGTCATCGCCCGGAAACTGGTAACTGTTCAGAAGATCCCGTACCTCCATCTCCACCAGCTCCAGCAGCTCCGCATCGTCCACCATGTCCGCCTTGTTCATGTACACCACGATGTACGGAACCCCCACCTGACGCGCCAGCAAAATGTGCTCGCGCGTCTGCGGCATCGGACCGTCCGCCGCACTCACCACCAGAATCGCCCCGTCCATCTGCGCCGCACCCGTGATCATGTTCTTCACATAATCCGCATGCCCCGGACAGTCCACGTGCGCGTAATGACGCGCATCGCTCTGGTACTCCACGTGCGCCGTCGCAATCGTGATCCCGCGCGCACGCTCCTCCGGCGCATTGTCAATCGAATCGTACGCCCGAAACTCCCCACCGTGCTTCTCCGCCATCACCTTCGTCAGCGCCGCCGTCAACGTCGTCTTACCATGGTCCACGTGACCGATCGTTCCCACGTTCACGTGCGGCTTGGTACGCGCAAATTTTTCCTTGGACACGTCAGCTTACCTCGTCAAATATCTTCGCAATGACCAGTCTGGTGGAGCGCTGCCAGGATCGCGCCGTTGCCGGCGACCGAAACATGGCGCCTGCGCTACGCAGCGGCCAGCCAGCCGGGTTACGACGCCTTCTTGATGACGGCGTCGGCGATGTTCGCCGGCGCCTCGTTGTACTTGCAGAACTCCATGGTGTAGCTCGCGCGCCCCTGGGTGGCGGAGCGCAGGTCCGTGGCATAGCCGAACATCTCCGCGAGCGGCACCTCGGCGCGCACGATCTTGCCGGAGGGCGAGTCCTCCATGCCCAGCACGATGCCGCGCCGGCGGTTGAGGTCGCCGTTCACCGGCCCGACGAAGTCCTCCGGGGTCACCACCTCGACCTTCATGATGGGCTCGAGCAGCGCGGGACTGGCCTTGCGCGCTCCTTCCTTGAACCCCATGGAGCCGGCGATCTTGAACGCCATCTCACTGGAGTCCACGTCGTGGTAGGAGCCATCGAACAGCGTCACCTTGACGTCCACCACCGGATAGCCGGCGATCACGCCGTTCTGCATCTGTTCCTGGATGCCCTTGTCCACGGCCGGGATGTATTCCTTGGGAATCACGCCACCGACGATGCCGTTGACGAATTCATAGCCGGTGCCGGGCTCCTTGGGCTCGATGCGCAGCCACACGTGGCCGTACTGGCCGCGACCACCGGACTGGCGTACGAACTTGCCTTCCTGCTCGATGTTCTTGCGGATGGTCTCGCGATAGGCGACCTGCGGCTTGCCGACGTTGGCCTCGACCTTGAACTCGCGCTTCATGCGATCGACGATGATCTCGAGATGCAGCTCGCCCATGCCCGAGATGATGGTCTGGCCGGACTCCTCGTCGGTGTGCACCCGGAACGAGGGATCCTCCTGTGCGAGCTTGGAGAGCGCCAGGCCCATCTTCTCCTGGTCGGCCTTGGTCCTGGGCTCGACCGCCTGGGAGATCACGGGCTCGGGGAACTCCATGCGCTCCAGTACGATCACCTGATCCAGGGCACACAGCGTGTCGCCGGTGGTGACGTCCTTCAGACCTACGCAGGCGGCGATGTCGCCGGCGCGCACTTCCTTGATCTCGTCGCGGGTGTTGGCGTGCATCTGCAACAGCCGGCCGATGCGCTCCTTCCTGGACTTCACCGGGTTGTACACGGTGTCGCCGGAGGACAGCACGCCGGAATAGACGCGGATGTAGGTCAGGGAGCCGACGAAGGGGTCGGTGGCGATCTTGAACGCCAGGGCCGCGAACGGCTCATCGTCGGAGGAATGGCGCTCGGCCGATGTCTGGGCGGCATCGTCCAGGAGGCCGCGGATGGCCGGCACTTCGGTCGGCGACGGCAGAAATTCGATCACGGCGTCCAGCATGGCCTGGACACCCTTGTTCTTGAAGGCCGAGCCGCACAGGGCCGGCACGATCTGCACGGCCAGGGTGCGCAGGCGCAGCCCGCGCTTGATCTCCTCGAGGCTGAGATCGCCCTCGTTGAGGTACTTGTCCATGAGCTCGTCGTTGGCCTCGGCCGCGGCCTCGACCATCTTCTCGTGCCACTCGGCGCTGGCACCCTGCAGCTCCGCGGGGATCTCTTTTTCCTCGAAGCTCGCGCCCTGGGTGGCATCGTCCCAATAGATCGCCTTCATCCTGAGCAGGTCGACGATGCCCTTGAACCTGTCCTCGGCGCCGATTGGGAGCTGCAGCGGCACGGGTGTGGCACCCAGGCGGGTGCGGATCTGCTCGACCACACGCAGGAAGTTGGCACCGGCACGGTCCATCTTGTTGACGAACGCCAGACGCGGCACGCGGTACTTGTTGGCCTGGCGCCATACGGTCTCGGACTGCGGCTCGACGCCGCCCACGGCACAAAACACCGCGCACGCCCCATCCAGTACCCGCAGCGAGCGCTCCACCTCGATGGTGAAATCCACGTGGCCCGGGGTGTCGATGATGTTGATGCGGTGCTCCGGAAACTGCTTTTCCATGCCGGACCAGTAGCAGGTGGTCGCGGCGGAGGTGATGGTGATGCCGCGCTCCTGCTCCTGCTCCATCCAGTCCATGACTGCGGCGCCGTCATGCACCTCGCCCATCTTGTGCGAAATCCCGGTATAGAACAGGACGCGCTCCGTCGTGGTGGTCTTGCCGGCATCGATGTGCGCCATGATGCCGATATTCCGATACCGCTCGATTGGAGTTTTGCGTGCCACGACTGCGCGTCCTTAATCCAGATTGGTAGAATCGCCCGGGATCGCCGGGTACATCACCACCGGTAATGGGCGAAAGCCTTGTTGGCCTCCGCCATGCGGTGGGTGTCCTCACGCTTCTTGACAGCCGCACCCTTGCTTTCCGAGGCATCCATGATCTCGCCCGCAAGACGCAGCGCCATGGACTTTTCGCCCCGGCGGCGCGCGGCATCGATCATCCAGCGCATGGCGAGCGCATTGCGCCGCACCTGGCGCACTTCCACCGGCACCTGATAGGTCGCACCGCCCACGCGCCGGGACTTCACCTCGACCATCGGCCGCACGTTTTCCAGCGCCTTCTCGAGCACGCCCATGGCGTCGCTCTTGGACTTGCCCGGCCACCTGGTCGAGCGCGCCGTACACCACGTGCTCGGCGACGGACTTCTTGCCGCGGCTCATCAGCATGCTGACGAACTTCGCCAGCATCTCGCTCTTGTACTTGGGGTCCGGCAGTACCACCCGCTTGGCCACCAGTCGTCGTCTAGGCATCTCTTGTCACCAGCGCTGTTGGATCGGTGCTGTTCGGATCAGGACTTGGGACGCTTCGTGCCGTACTTGGAGCGGCCCTGCTTGCGGTTGTTGACACCCGAGGTGTCAAGGCTGCCGCGCACGGTGTGATAACGCACGCCGGGAAGATCCTTGACGCGGCCGCCGCGGATCAGCACCACCGAGTGCTCCTGCAGGTTGTGCCCTTCGCCACCGATGTAGCTGGTCACTTCCATGCCGTTGGTAAGGCGCACGCGCGCCACCTTGCGCAGTGCGGAGTTCGGTTTCTTCGGCGTGGTGGTGTAGACGCGCGTGCAGACCCCGCGGCGCTGCGGACACCCCATGAGTGCCGGCACCGAGCTCTTGGTCCGTTTGCGCACGCGCGGCTTGCGCACCAACTGATTGACTGTTGCCATCGATGAGGAGCTCCGGTGAGAAGGGCGCCTACCCTGAAAACAAATGACAGGCCGGAGTTGCTCCGGCCTGTCAGAGAAGCGGAATTTTAAGCAGCCACCGGATCGCTGTCAAGCAGACCCCCGTGAGCACAGAGGTTTTCCGCACCCACGGGGGAGGGCGTTACTCTTCGGAAACGTTCTCCGTCTGGTCGGGCAGGTCGTGACCTTCGGAAACGCCTTCGGTGTCGGAGAACGCCGCGTTGGCGTGGACAACCGCCGGCTGCGCGCGCCGGCGGCGGCGCTCGGTGTGATAGGCGAGGCCGGTTCCGGCCGGGATGAGCCGTCCGACGATGACGTTCTCCTTGAGTCCGCGCAGCTCATCGCTCATGCCGCGCACCGCCGCCTCGGTCAGCACCCGCGTGGTCTCCTGGAAGGAGGCCGCGGAAATGAACGACTCGGTGGCGAGCGAGGCCTTGGTGATGCCGAGCAGGATGGGCTCGAAGACCGCCGACTGCTTACCTTCGGCCAGCACCCGCTCGTTCTCCTCCAGCACCCGTGCGCGCTCCACCTGCTCGCCCTTGAGGAAGCGGCCGTCGCCCGGACTGCTGACCTCCACCTTGCGCAGCATCTGGCGCACGATGGTCTCGATGTGCTTGTCGTTGATCTTCACGCCCTGCAGCCGGTAGACGTCCTGGATCTCCTTGACCAGATAGCTGGCGAGTGCCGTCACCCCCAGCAGGCGCAGGATGTCATTGGGGCTCGGCTCACCGTCGACCACGGTCTCGCCGCGCTCCACGTGCTCGCCCTCGAACACCGTGACATGGCGCCATTTCGGAATCAGCTCCTCGTGCTGATTGCCGTCGGCATCGGTGATGATCAGGCGCTGCTTGCCCTTGGTGTCCTTGCCGAAGCTGACGGTGCCGGAGATCTCCGCGAGCACCGCCGGGTCCTTGGGCTTGCGGGCCTCGAACAGATCCGCCACCCGCGGCAGACCGCCGGTGATGTCGCGGGTCTTGGTGGAGGCCTGCGGAATGCGCGCCACCACGTCACCCACGTTCACCTCCGCACCGTCCTCCACACTGACGATGGCGCCGGACGGCAGGTAGTACTGGGCCGGGATCTCGGTACCCGCCAGGCACAGGTCCTCCCCCTCGGGCCCGATGAGCTTGACCATGGGGCGCAGGTCCTTGCCGGCCGAACCGCGCTGCTTGGGGTCGGTAACCACCAGCTGGGTGAGTCCGGTGACCTCGTCGGCCTGCCGGTGCACGGTCACACCTTCCACGAAATCGTTGAACTGCAGCCGGCCCGCCACCTCGGTGACCACCGGATGGGTATGCGGATCCCAGTTGGCGACTGCCTGTCCCGGCTCCACCGGGTCGCCGTCGCCCGACGGTGATGACGGCACCGTACGGCACCTTGTAGCGCTCGCGCTCGCGCCCGAACTCGTCGACCACGGTCAGCTCGCCGGAGCGCGACACCGCGACATAGTTGCCGCTCTTGTGCTTCACCACCTTGATGTTGTGCAGCCGTGCGGTGCCGCGCGACTTGATGGTGATGGAATTGATGGCCGCGGCACGCGAGGCCGCACCACCGATGTGGAAGGTGCGCATGGTGAGCTGGGTGCCGGGCTCGCCGATCGATTGCGCGGCGATCACACCCACCGACTCGCCGATGTTGATGCGGTGCCCGCGCGCCAGGTCGCGGCCGTAGCAGGCCGCACACACGCCGTGACGGTTCTCGCAGGTGATGGGCGAGCGCACCTTCACCAGGTCGATGCCAATTTCCTCCAGCCGGTCGACCGCCTGCTCGTCGAGCATGACGCCCGACTCGACCACCACCTCGTCGCTGCCGGGTGCCAGCACGTCCTCGGCCGTCACCCGACCGAGCACCCGCTCGCGCAGCGGCTCGACCACGTCGCCGCCTTCGACCACCGGCGTCATGACCAGGCCCTGATTGGTACCGCAGTCCTCGTCGGTAACCACCAGATCCTGTGCCACGTCCACCAGGCGCCGGGTCAGATAGCCGGAGTTGGCGGTCTTGAGCGCCGTGTCCGCGAGACCCTTGCGCGCGCCGTGGGTGGAGATGAAGTATTGCAGCACGTCGAGCCCTTCACGGAAATTGGCCGTGATCGGAGTCTCGATGATGGAGCCGTCGGGCTTGGCCATCAGGCCGCGCATTCCGGCCAGCTGGCGGATCTGCGCAGTGGAGCCACGCGCCCCGGAATCGGCGAGCATGTAGATCGAATTGAACGAGGGCTGCTTGGCTTCCTGGCCCTCGGCATCGACGACCACCTCGACGCCCAGCTTGTCCATCATCGCCTTGGCCACCTGGTCGTTGGTGTGCGACCAGATGTCGACCACCTTGTTGTAGCGCTCGCCGTTCGTCACCAGGCCGGAGGAGAACTGCTTCTCGATCTCCTTCACCTCCTTCTCGGCGGCGGCGATGATGCGGCTCTTCTCGTCCGGCACCACCATGTCGTCGACGCCGATCGACACTCCGGAGCGGGTCGCGTATGCGAAGCCCGTATACATCAGCCGGTCCGCGAAGATCACCGTATCCTTCAGGCCCACGCGCCGGTAGCAGGCGTTGATGAGCCGCGAGATGACCTTCTTGGTCATGTCCTTGTTGATGAGTTCGAAGGGCAGCCCTTCGGGAAGGATTTCGGAGAGCAGGGCGCGCCCGACGGTGGTCTGCACCAGGCGACGCACCTTGCGCATCTCACCGTCCTCGTTCTCTTCGGAAACCGCGATGCGCACCTTGACGCGGGCATGCAGGTCCACCATGCGGCTCTGGTAGGCGCGGTCGATTTCGGCCACGTCGCTGAACACCATGCCTTCGCCGAGCACATTGATGCGCTCGCGGGTCATGTAGTAGAGCCCGAGCACCACGTCCTGCGAAGGCACGATGATCGGCTCGCCGTTGGCCGGCGAGAGGATGTTGTTGGTCGACATCATGAGGCTGCGCGCCTCGAGCTGTGCCTCGAGCGACAACGGCACGTGCACGGCCATCTGGTCGCCGTCGAAGTCGGCATTGAATGCGGCACACACCAGCGGATGCAGCTGGATGGCCTTGCCCTCGATGAGCACCGGCTCGAAAGCCTGAATGCCGAGGCGGTGCAGCGTCGGTGCGCGGTTGAGCAGCACGGGGTGCTCGCGGATCACCTCCTCGAGGATGTCCCACACCTCCGCCCCTTCACGTTCGGCGAGCTTCTTCGCCGCCTTGATGGTGGTGGCGAGCCCGCGGCGCTGGAGCTTGCTGAAGATGAAGGGCTTGAACAGCTCCAGCGCCATGCGCTTGGGCAGGCCGCACTGGTGCAGCTTCAGCGTCGGACCGACCACGATGACCGAGCGCCCGGAATAGTCCACGCGCTTGCCGAGCAGGTTCTGGCGAAAACGCCCCTGCTTGCCCTTGATCATGTCGGCGAGCGACTTCAGCGGGCGCTTGTTGGTGCCGGTGATGGCGCGCCCGCGCCGGCCGTTGTCGAGCAGGGCATCGACCGCCTCCTGGAGCATGCGCTTTTCGTTACGCACGATGATGTCCGGGGCATTCAGCTCCAGCAGGCGCTTCAGGCGGTTGTTGCGATTGATCACGCGCCGGTACAGATCGTTGAGATCCGAGGTCGCGAAGCGCCCACCGTCCAGCGGCACCAGCGGGCGCAGCTCCGGCGGCAGCACCGGCAGCACGGTCATCACCATCCACTCCGGACGGTTGCCCGACTCCAGGAACGACTCCATGAGCTTGAGGCGCTTGGAGACGCGCTTCAGCTTGGACTCGGAATTGGTGCCCGCGATCTCATCGCGCAGACGCGCCGTCTCGGCCTTGAGGTCCAGCGAGTGCAGCAGCTCGTAGATGGCCTCGGCGCCCATGCGGGCGTCGAACTCGTCGCCGTTCTCCTCGATGGCCTCCAGATAGGTCTCGTCGGAGAGCAGCTGACCACGCTCGAGCTGGGTGAGGCCCGGATCGATGACCACGAACGCCTCGAAGTACAGCACGCGCTCGATGTCGCGCAGGGTCATGTCGAGCAGCAGGCCGATGCGCGAGGGCAGCGACTTCAGGAACCAGATGTGCGCCACCGGGCTCGCCAGCTCGATATGGCCCATGCGCTCGCGGCGCACCTTGGCGAGCGTCACCTCCACGCCGCATTTCTCGCACACCACGCCGCGGTGTTTCAGGCGCTTGTATTTGCCGCACAGGCACTCGTAGTCCTTCACCGGCCCGAAGATCTTGGCGCAGAACAGGCCATCGCGCTCCGGCTTGAAGGTCCGGTAGTTGATGGTCTCGGGCTTTTTCACCTCGCCGTAGGACCAGGAACGGATCATGTCCGGCGAGGCCAGACCGATGCGAATCCGGTCGAAGTCGTCAACCTGTCCCTGCTGTTTGAGAAGGCTCAGTAAATCTTTCATCGTGTCTCCCGCTTCGCGGTTGCGATTCTGCCAGCGTCGGGCACCCGCCCCGCCGGCCGCACAGTGCGCGGTGCCGGCCGGGCGTGCCGCGCATCATGCCTCAGTCCTGATCGAGCTCGAGATTGATGCCGAGCGAACGGATCTCCTTGACCAGGACGTTGAACGACTCGGGCATTCCCGCCTCCATGCGGTGGTCGCCGTCGACGATGTTCTTGTACATCTTGGTGCGGCCGTTGACGTCGTCGGACTTGACCGTGAGCATTTCCTGCAGGGTGTAGGCGGCGCCGTAGGCCTCCAGCGCCCAGACCTCCATTTCGCCGAAGCGCTGTCCGCCGAACTGGGCCTTGCCGCCGAGCGGCTGCTGGGTCACCAGGCTGTACGGACCGGTGGAACGTGCGTGCATCTTGTCATCGACCAGGTGGTTGAGCTTGAGCATGTACATGTAGCCGACGGTCACCGGACGCTCGAAGGCCTCGCCGGTACGCCCGTCGTAGAGCACCGCCTGGCCGCTTTCGGGCAGTCCCGCGAGCGCCAGCATCTGCTTGATCTCGCGCTCCGTGGCACCGTCGAACACCGGCGTCGCCATGGGCACACCGCTGCGCAGATTGTCCGCCAGCGCCAGCAGCTCCGGGTCATCCAGTGAATCGAGCTCCACGCGCCGCGAGTTGCTGTTGTAGATCTGCTCCAGCAGCGCACGCTGCTCGGCGACCGGGCGCTGCTCGTCGAGCATGCGTCCGATGCGGTGGCCGAGACCCTTGGCCGCCCAGCCGAGGTGGGTCTCCAGCACCTGGCCCACGTTCATGCGCGAGGGCACACCGAGCGGGTTCAGCACGATATCCACCGGCGTGCCGTCCTCCAGGTAGGGCATGTCCTCCACCGGTACGATCATGGAGATCACGCCCTTGTTGCCGTGGCGTCCGGCCATCTTGTCGCCCGGCTGGATGCGGCGTTTCACCGCCAGATACACCTTGACCATCTTCAGGACGCCGGGCGCGAGATCGTCACCCGCAGTCAGCTTGACGCGCTTCTCCTCGAGGCGCGTGTCGAACACCTTGCGCTGGGCGCGCAGCTGCTCGGCGACACGCTCCAGTTGCTGGCTCGCCTCTTCGTCGCGCAGCCCGATGTCGAACCACTTCTCGCGGGGGATCTCGCCCAGATAGGTCTTGGCGATCCGGGTGCCGGACTTGAGACCCTTGGGCCCGCTGTCGGCGGTCTTGCCGATCAGCATCTTCTCCACGCGCGCGTAGGTGTCGTCCTCGAGGATGCGCAGCTGGTCGTTGAGGTCCTTGCGGATGCGAGCGAGCTCCGCGGCCTCGATCTCCAGCGCGCGCTTGTCCTTCTCCACGCCGTCGCGGGTGAAGACCTGCACGTCGATCACGGTGCCGTCCATGCCCGAAGGTACGCGCAGCGAGGTGTCCTTCACGTCGGATGCCTTCTCGCCGAAGATCGCCCGCAGCAGCTTCTCCTCCGGGGTGAGCTGGGTCTCGCCCTTGGGCGTCACCTTGCCCACCAGGATGTCGCCGGGCTTGACTTCGGCACCGATGAACACGATGCCCGCCTCGTCGAGCTTGGAGAGCGCCGCCTCGCCCACGTTCGGGATGTCGCCGGTGATCTCCTCGGCGCCGAGCTTGGTGTCGCGCGCAACGCAGGTCAGCTCCTCGATGTGGATGGTGGTGAAGCGGTCCTCCTGCACCACGCGCTCCGAGATGAGGATGGAATCCTCGAAGTTGTAGCCGTTCCAGGGCATGAAGGCGACCAGCATGTTCTGTCCGAGGGCCAGCTCGCCGAGGTCGGTCGAGGGACCGTCGGCCAGCGCATCGCCGCGCGCGATCACATCCCCCGTATGCACCAGCGGGCGCTGGTTGATGCAGGTGTTCTGGTTGGAGCGCGTGTACTTGGTGAGGTTATAGATGTCCACGCCCGGCTCGCCGGCCACGGTCTCCTCGTCGTTCACCCGCACCACGATGCGCGCGGCATCCACCGAGTCGACCACACCGCCGCGTTCGGCCACCACGGTGACGCCCGAGTCGATGGCGACGGTACGCTCGATACCGGTTCCGACCAGCGGCTTCTCCGTGAGCAGCGTCGGCACCGCCTGGCGTTGCATGTTGGAGCCCATGAGCGCGCGGTTGGCATCGTCGTGCTCAAGGAACGGGATCAGCGAGGCGGCCACCGAAACGATCTGCTTTGGCGAGACGTCGATGTAGTCGACCTTCTCCGGCGTCGACAGGCTGAACTCGTTCTGGTGCCGGCACGACACCAGCTCGTCGGTGAGTGTGCCCTCGGCGTCCAGCGTGGCGTTGGCCTGGGCGATGACGTACTGGCCTTCCTCGATCGCCGACAGATAGTCGACCTGATCGGTGACCCGGCTTTCGACCACCTTGCGGTACGGGGTCTCGAGGAAACCGTACTGGTTGGTACGCGCATACACGGCGAGCGAGTTGATGAGCCCGATGTTCGGGCCCTCCGGGGTCTCGATCGGGCACACCCGCCCGTAGTGGGTCGGATGCACGTCGCGCACCTCGAAGCCCGCGCGCTCGCGCGTAAGCCCGCCGGGCCCCAGCGCCGAGACGCGGCGCTTGTGGGTAACCTCGGAGAGCGGGTTGTTCTGGTCCATGAACTGCGAGAGCTGGCTCGAGCCGAAGAACTCCTTCACCGCCGCCGCCACCGGCTTGGCGTTGATCAGCTCCTGCGGCATCAGGCCCTCGCTCTCGGCGAGGCTCAGGCGTTCCTTGACCGCACGCTCCACGCGCACCAGGCCGATGCGGAACACGTTCTCGGCCATCTCCCCGACGCAGCGGATGCGCCGGTTGCCGAGATGATCGATGTCGTCGACCTTGCCGTCGCCGTTGCGGATGTCAATCAACACCTTCATCACCGCGATGATGTCGTCGTTGGACAGCACGCCCGGACCGGTGATGTCCTGGCGCCCGACGCGGCGGTTGAACTTCATGCGTCCCACCGGCGAGAGATCGTAGCGCTCGGGTGCGAAGAACAGGCTGTTGAACAGGTTCTGCGCCGCGTCCTTGGTGGGCGGCTCGCCCGGGCGCATCATGCGATAGATCTCCACCTGCGCCTCCAGCTCATTGGCGGTCTGGTCGATGCGCAGGGTGCTGGAGATGTAGGGACCGCGATCGAGATCGTTGATGTAGAGCGTACGGATCTGCTCCACGCCGGCCTGCTGCAGCTTGAGCAGGAGCTCGGCGCCGATCTCGTCGTTGGCGTTGGCGATGACCTCACCGGTGGCAGTGTCGATGACGTCGTGCGCCAGGATCTTGCCCATCAGGTACTCGGGCGGCACCTCCAGGGTATTCAGTCCGGACTTTTCGAGCTCGCGGATGTGACGCGCGGTAATGCGCCGCCCCGCCTCGACGATGACCTTGCCTTTCACCGCGATATCAAAGGAGGCGGTCTCCCCGCGCAGGCGCTCGGGTACCAGGTTGAGCTCCACGCCGTCCTTGTGCAGCTGGAAGGTGTTGGTCTCGAAGAACATCTCCAGGATCTGCTCGGCGTTGTAGCCGAGCGCGCGCAGCAGCACGGTCGCCGGCAGCTTGCGGCGCCGGTCGATGCGCGCAAACAGACAGTCCTTGGGATCGAACTCGAAGTCCAGCCACGAGCCGCGATAGGGAATGACCCGCGCGGAGAACAGCAGCTTGCCAGAGGAGTGGGTCTTGCCCTTGTCGTGGTCGAAGAACACGCCCGGGGAACGATGTAGCTGCGACACGATCACCCGCTCCGTGCCGTTGATCACGAAGGTGCCGTTGCGGGTCATGAGCGGCAGCTCACCCATGTAGACTTCCTGCTCGCGGATGTCCTTCACGGCCTGGGAGCCGGCCTGTGCATCCTTGTCGTAGATCACCAGGCGCACCTTGGCGCGCAGCGGTGCCGCGTAGGTCATGCCGCGCAGCTGGCACTCCTTGACGTCGAAGGTTGGCTCTCCCAACCGATAGCTCACATAATCGAGCACCGCGTTCCCGGAGTAGCTGGTGATGGGAAACACCGATTTGAAGGCCGAATGCAGTCCGACGTCGGAACGCGCCTCGGGCCTGCTGTCCGCCTGCAGGAACTCCCTGTAGGAATCGAGCTGGATCGCCAGCAGGTAGGGTACTTCCAGAATGCCGGGGCGTTTGCCGAAGTCTCTGCGAATGCGCTTCTTTTCGGTGAATGTGTAGGCCATCGATGTTCCTCTCACTTGAATCTCGAATTGCGCCTTGGGGGGCGCCGGGGCGGTGCGGCTCGACCGCCTGTCGTGAGCTTTGCGCGTCAGTGCTTCCCGAAGCAGCGACGAAAGGCCGGTGGCGAGATCGCCACCAGCCAGTCCTGTTCAATAACGATAGCAGCGGTCGCGGCCGGAGCCACAACGGCCGACTGTTCCCTCCGTCAGGGCGTGAACCCGGTCCCGGCCTACTTCACCTCGACAGTGGCACCCGCCTCTTCCAGCTGCTTCTTCATGTTGCCGGCATCGTCCTTGGACACGCCCTCCTTGACGAGCGAAGGCACGCCTTCCACCAGATCCTTGGCTTCCTTCAGCCCCAGTCCGGTGAGCGCGCGAACGACTTTGATGACGTTGACCTTGTTTGCGCCGAAGCTGGTCATCACGACGTTGAATTCGGTCTGCTCCTCAACCGGTGCGGCGGCGGCACCGGCGGCCGCGGGCATGGCCACGGCGGCGGCGGCCGCGGAAACGCCGAACTTCTCCTCCATGGCGGAGATCAGGTCGACGACCTCCATCACGGTCATGTTGGAAATGGTTTCCAGAATGTCTTCTTTGCTGACGGCCATGGTGTGCTCCTGATAACTGATAATAAGTCAATATTCGCGGTGAATCGTTCCGCAGGCGGTGCCGCTCACCCTCGGGCGTCGGCCTCCTTCTTGTCGCGGACCGCAGCGACCGTGCGCACCAGCTTGGCGTGCGGCTCGGCGAGCGTGCGCACCAGCTTGGTGATCGGTGCCTTCATGACCGCCATCAGCAGGCCGAGCGCCTGATCGCGCGTCGGCAGCTGCGCCAGGCGCGTGATGTCGGCGGCGGGCAGCAGCCTGCCCTCGATCGCCACCAGCTTCACGACCAGCTTGTCGTGGGTCTTGGCGAAGCCTTCCACGAGCCTTGCCGCCGAGCCCGGATCCTCCTGCGAAAAAGCCAGCACCAGCGGGCCTACCAGCCCTTTCTGCATGCACGCGAAGTCGGTACCCTCGACCGCGCGCCGCGCCAGCGTGTTCTTCACCACGCGCAGCCACACACCGGACTTGCGCGCCTCGGCGCGCAGGCTGGTCATGTCCCCCACGGACAGACCCCGGTACTCGGCCGCGACAGCGGAGTACGCATGGGCGGCAACGCCGGCGACCTCGGCCACGACAGACTGCTTGTCCTCGAGTTTAAGTGCCACAGTTCACCTCCTGGTCGGGGACCCGGGCAGGCGCTGCCGGCGCCGTGTCCCTCACTCACCGGTATCCGATCGGATACCCCCGCACGGTGACCCTCACCAGGAATGCCCTGAATCAGGTTGCACCGTCTGCGCAGGCCGGATGCCCATTAAGCGCCGGAGTCGAACCGTACCCCGCACGCACCTGCGGTCTCTGACGTCCGCCGGCCGCAGCCGGCGGTCAAAGCCGAACGAAACCTAGAACGACAGGGTCGACTGATCGACCGTGATGCCGGGCCCCATGGTGGTGGAGACCGTCACCTTCTTCATGTAAATGCCCTTGGAGGCGCTCGGCTTGGCGCGCTGCAGATCGTGCAGCAGCGACTGCAGATTCTCGCGCAGCGCGTTCACCTCGAAGCTGACCTTGCCGAGCGTGCAGTGCACGATGCCGGCCTTGTCGGCGCGGTAGCGCACCTGGCCGGCCTTGGCGTTGCGTACCGCCGTCGCCGGATCGGGCGTCACCGTGCCCACCTTGGGATTGGGCATCAGCCCGCGGGGACCGAGGATCTGACCCAGCTGGCCGACCACGCGCATGGCGTCGGGCGTGGCAATCGCCACGTCGAAGTTGATCTCGCCGCCCTTGACCTGCTGCGCCAGATCGTCGAAGCCGACGATGTCGGCGCCAGCGGCACGTGCCGCATCGGCGTTGGCACCCTGGGCGAACACCGCCACCCGCACCGTCTTGCCGATGCCGTGCGGCAGCACCGTCGAGCCGCGCACCACCTGGTCGGACTTGCGCGGATCGATGCCGAGGTTGACGCTCACATCCACCGATTCGACGAACTTCACCTTGGAGAAACCCTTCAGCAGGTTGAAGGCCTCGTCCACCGCATACTGCCGCCCCGGCGGCAGCTGCTCGCGGATCGCACGATAACGTTTGCTCCCCCTGGCCATGGCTAGATCTCCTCCGTCTCGATGCCCATGCTGCGCGCACTGCCGGCGATGGTGCGCAGCGCCGCGTCCATGGAGGCAGCGGTCAGATCCGGCATCTTGGCGTTGGCGATCTCCTCGAGCTGCGCGCGGGTCACCTTGCCCACCTTGTCGCGGTTCGGTATCTTGCTGCCGGACTCGATACCGGCGGCCTTCTTCAACAGGATGGAGGCGGGGGGCGTCTTGGTGATGAAGGTGAAGCTGCGGTCGCTGTAGACCGTGATCACCACCGGGATCGGCATGCCCTGCTCGAGCTTCTGGGTCTGGGCGTTGAACGCCTTGCAGAACTCCATGATGTTGACGCCGTGCTGGCCGAGCGCCGGCCCCACGGGCGGGCTGGGGTTGGCCTGCCCGGCCTTCACCTGTAGCTTGATGTACGCTGTTACCTTCTTCGCCATAGTGGGCTCCTGTGGGTGCTAGCGCCTCGCGGCTCCCCGATGTCGGCCCGCGGCTGCGGCACGGCGCATACGCGCCGGCGCCCCGCTCAGGCCTTCTCTACCTGACTGAACTCCAGCTCGACGGGCGTCGAACGGCCGAAAATCAGCACCGCCACCCGCAGCCTGCTTTTCTCGTAATTGACTTCCTCGACGACACCGTTGAAGTCGTTGAACGGGCCATCGGTGACCCGGACCACCTCTCCAGGCTCGAACAACACCTTGGGCCGCGGCTTGTCGACGCCTTCCTGGACGCGCTGCAGAATGGCTTCGGCTTCCCGGTCGGTGATCGGTGCCGGATGATCGCTGGAGCCACCGATGAAACCCATCACCTTGGGCACTTCCTTCACCAGGTGCCAGGTGTCCTCGTCCATGTCCATCTGCACCAGCACGTAGCCGGGAAAGAACTTGCGCTCGCTCTTTCGCTTCTGGCCTTCGCGCATCTCGACCACTTCCTCCGTCGGAACCAGGATCTGGCCGAAGCGCTCCTGCAGCCCGCTGCGCTCGATGCGCTCCTGCAGCGAGCGCTTCACCTGGTTTTCGAAACCCGAGTAGGCGTGCACCACGTACCATCGCATCGCCATCTGCTCAACCTCCCTGCCCGGTGAGCAACTGCACCGCCCAGAGTAGAAACATGTCCAGCAGCCACAGCACGATGCCGGTCAGGATGACCATCACCACCACGGCCAGCGTGGCCTGTATGGTCTCGGTACGGGTGGGCCACACGACCTTGCGCACCTCGGTGCGCGAGAGGCGCAGGAACTCGAAGGCATCGCGCCCCACCCCGGTCTGCGAGCCGATGGCGACTGCGATGCCGGCCACCACCAGCAGTCCGAGCACCCGGACCAGCACCGCGTAATCGGCGAACCAGTAGAACGCGACGATCCCGGCCAGCAGCAGCAGGATCGCCACCGCCAGCTTCAAGGTATCGAGTCGGGAAGTCTGCGTTTCGACTTTTGAATTCATGTCCAAGAAGCGGCGGTCACCACGATGGGTCCGCGCCCTGTATACCTGGCCGGTCTCGGGTCGCGGCCAAGGCCGCGCTGCACCGCCGTTGTACTGGCAGGCCAGGAGGGAATCGAACCCCCAACCTGCGGTTTTGGAGACCGCCGCTCTGCCAATTGAGCTACTGGCCTGTAAACGGTTGTGTGACCCGGCGGGACGCCGTTGGTTCCGTGATGCCTCGCGCGCGGCTACTCGATGACCTTGGCGACCACACCGGCGCCCACGGTGCGCCCACCCTCGCGGATGGCAAAGCGCAGCCCCTCCTCCATCGCAATCGGCGCAATCAGACTCACCGTCATCTTCACGTTGTCCCCCGGCATCACCATCTCCACTCCCTCCGGAAGATCACACGCCCCCGTCACGTCCGTCGTGCGAAAGTAAAACTGCGGCCGATAACCGTTGAAAAACGGCGTGTGCCGTCCACCCTCCTCCTTCGAGAGCACGTACACCTCCGCCTCAAACTTGGTGTGCGGCGTGATCGAGCCCGGCTTGCACAGCACCTGCCCGCGCTCCACGTCCTCTCGCTTCGTGCCGCGCAGCAGCACCCCAACGTTGTCTCCCGCCACACCCTCGTCCAACAGCTTGCGAAACATCTCCACGCCCGTGCAGGTGGTCTTCTGCGTGGCACGCAACCCCACAATCTCCACCTCCTCGCCCACCTTCACCTTGCCACGCTCCACTCGCCCCGTCACCACCGTCCCGCGACCCGAGATCGAAAACACATCCTCGATCGGCATCAGAAACGGCTGGTCCACCGGACGCTCCGGCACCGGAATGTAACTGTCCATCGCCTCGATCAGCTTGAAAATCGACGGCACCCCGATCTCGCTCGTGTCCCCCTCCAGCGCCTTCAGCGCCGAACCCACCACGATCGGCGTGTCATCGCCCGGAAACTGGTAACTGTTCAGAAGATCCCGTACCTCCATCTCCACCAGCTCCAGCAGCTCCGCATCGTCCACCATGTCCGCCTTGTTCATGTACACCACGATGTACGGAACCCCCACCTGACGCGCCAGCAAAATGTGCTCGCGCGTCTGCGGCATCGGACCGTCCGCCGCACTCACCACCAGAATCGCCCCGTCCATCTGCGCCGCACCCGTGATCATGTTCTTCACATAATCCGCATGCCCCGGACAGTCCACGTGCGCGTAATGACGCGCATCGCTCTGGTACTCCACGTGCGCCGTCGCAATCGTGATCCCGCGCGCACGCTCCTCCGGCGCATTGTCAATCGAATCGTACGCCCGAAACTCCCCACCGTGCTTCTCCGCCATCACCTTCGTCAGCGCCGCCGTCAACGTCGTCTTACCATGGTCCACGTGACCGATCGTTCCCACGTTCACGTGCGGCTTGGTACGCTGAAATTTTTCCTTGGACATCGGATGCTCCCCCAATCTGCTAATCAGGATTACGCATTACGCTGACGGCCGTCGATTTCGCAGCGCTGCACCCGCGCCCACCACGGGTGAATGGAGCCCATAACCGGATTCGAACCGGTGACCTCTTCCTTACCAAGGAAGTGCTCTACCGACTGAGCTATATGGGCATGTTCTCCGGTGCTGGACCCGGCGCCGAAGGCGCGCTGCCAGGCTGGAGCGGGTGATGGGAATCGAACCCACACCATCAGCTTGGAAGGCTGAGGTTCTACCATTGAACTACACCCGCCTTGGTCGTAACGATTCGCCCCACCGTTGCGCCGGACGGGGCGGCGCGAGGTGCGGCTCCGACCCAGCCGCGCTACACCCGAAGCCTGTCGAATTCCCCGAGCCGAATGCCACGCCCCATGCGGTACGGGACCGCAGAACAACAAACCGCCCGGCGGAACCTTCGGTCCGCTCGGGTCTTCGAGCTCACTTGGAAGGGAGGATCCTCCCGGGAGACCACCTGAAGCTGGTGGAGGGGGGAGGATTCGAACCTCCGAAGGCTGAGCCGTCAGATTTACAGTCTGATCCCTTTGACCGCTCGGGAACCCCTCCGCGAAATCAAGCGGTGTATTTTGCGAGAGTGGGTTGGGTGTGTCAACTGCTGCCCCGCCGCGGCGTGTAATCCCGCCTTGCCCGCCCGCTCAGGGATTGAGCTGCGGCAGGCCGGCCACGGCAGTCGACGCGCGAGGCCCGCGCCACGCGAGCCGGGGACGCAGATACTCGCGCAGCTCCAGCACCCAGTCGTCGAGATCCAGTGTCTGCGGCCCGTACAGCGAATGCTCCAGGCGCTCCATGAGTGCGAGCAGCGCGGGACCATCCAGGTCTCGGTGCGCCAGCGCGAGGGCGCGCGCGACGCGCGTGAGCGGCACACGCACCGCCGTGCCCAAATAGCGGTGAGCGTAGGTCTGCAGCAGCAGCGCGGCGGCGGCGGCGTCCGGCGCCGCGTCGATCCGGCGCATCAGCAGGCTGATGCGCAGCGGAGCCGGCAGCAGTCGCCGCAGCGATGCACCCAAACGGGCCACCGCGCCCTGGGGCAGAACCGCGTGGACCTTGGCGCGCACGGCGGCGGCAAAACGCGCCGGCAACAGGCGCGCGAGACTGGCCGCGGCACGACCGGACAGGCCGCTTACGCGCTGGCGCAGCAGCCGGCAGCCGCCCTTCACGCCGGGACAGCCGGTACCAATCCACCAGCCCAGGTAGAACACACCCATCACCAGCGCCGGCAGCCAGAACGCCAGATACTGGATGTCAAAGATGCTGCGTTTGCCGGGCGTCGCGGTATCGCCGGTATCCGCCTCGCCACCGAAGACACGCACCGGCGGCGGCGTCCAGTCGGTGTAGGTCTGGCGACCGCGCCGCAGGTCGAACCACGTTACGCGCACCGAGGGCAGATCGAGCGTGCCGCCGTGCTGGGGGATGAGGGTGTAGCTTTCCACGCGCCGCCCGAGCACGGTGGCACCGTCGCGAGAGACACGCTGCTCGGTCTGGGGTTGGTCGGGATAGACCTTGAAGTCCGGGCTGTTGAACGCCGCGGCGATGGACGGCAACGCCTCCCCCCCGGCGCCCGCCGCACTCAGCACGCAGCCGACCGTCACCGGCTCGCCCACGTGCACCTTGCCGCCGGCCACCGCCTGGCAATCCATTTCCAGTCCCTGCAGCGGCAGCCAGGGCTGCACCGGAGTCGCCGGGGCACGAACCTGCAGGGTGGCAGGCTGACTCGCGAGGTCCTGAGTGGTGCTCTGCGATTGCTGGGCGGGCAGTTGCTGGGCGTTGGTACCGCCGCCCCACGGGTTGTAGTTGTAGCCTTGCCCGTAGGGATTCCAAGAGGAGGGGGAACGGCCCTCGGCATAACGCACGCGTACCCGCACCGGCGGAACATCGAGGGTGCCCGAGGTGATCGGGGTCACCGCGTAGCGGAAGTCGGTGACGCTTTCGCGCTGCGAGCCGCGGTTCTGGTAGCCGGTAATGGGTCCGTCGAGCTGCTCGGTCGCTGCACCGAGAATGTTCGGCTTCACCGGATCGACGACAGCAAGGTCGTCGTAACTGTGGATGCGCAGCGTCAGGACGATGGTCTGATTCACGTAGGGCGAGGACTCGCTGGGCAGGGTCTCTACCCAGGTCCTTTCCGCCGCGTGCGCCGTGACCGTGGCCAGCGCCGCCAGCATGCATGCGGCTTGCAACAGCCCTCCGATTCCAGGATTCCTCCATCTCCGCTTCATCACCATGGGCGTGCCTCGATATATCCACGTGCGCCGGACGTCGCGCGCTGCTCCTCCACCAGGAACTGATTGCGCAGCAGCCGCCCGGGATCTCCCTCGACACGGCTCAGCCAGCGCTCGACGACGGCTTCGGCAATGCCTGCGCCGCCCTGGCGCGACTCCATGCCACCCGGTCCCGCCTGGTCGCCTGCGTTGCCCTCGGTGCCGGGACTGCCCAGCTGATCGAAGCGCGCGACCGCCTCGCTCTGCGTGCTGTCGAGGGGCATGTCGCGCTGCGGACCGGGACCGGGGCCGCCGGGCATGGGACGCTGCGGGGCGTTCCTGTCGCGGCCCGGCCGGCCCTCGCCTTCGCGCTGCCCGGCCCCGCGCTGCTGCTGCGCGGTTTCCATATCGCCACCCTCGCCACCTTTATCGCCAGCCTGCTCGCGCTGCCCGCCCCGATCCTCGCCCTGCTCGTCTCCGGCGCCGCGTGCCTGCTCGAGGCTACGCTGCTCACCGCCATCCGCGTCGTTGTGCGAACCCGCCTCGGATTGCAATGACCGGTCGCCTGCACGCTGCGCCTCGGCGCTCGCCTGATCCTGCGCCGTACCTTGGCTACCGTCTTGGCCACGGGCGTCGCCCTGATCACGGCTCGCCTCGCGCTGGCCGCCGGCATCGGCGTCCTCGCGCTGCTCCCGACCACCGGATCCGTCGTCGCGGCGCTGATCGGCCTCGCTGCCGCGCTGGTCCTGACGGGTGTCGTGACCCCCGCTGCCGGTTTCCTGTGCGCTGCGTGCGTCCTGACCCTGACCGGCCTGGTCACTCTGGCCGGTGGCGGACTGACCGCTCTGTTGATCACCCGGCCGTGATCCGGACTGTTCGCCTGCCTGATCGCCTCCCTGCGCCGCAGCCTGATCACCGCCCTGCCGGGTGCCGGACTCGCGGGTCTGCTCATCGCCCTGGCCAACCGGCTCTTCGCCACCCTCCTGGGAATCGGCCTGCTGCGAGCCGGACCCGCTGCCCTGCTGCTGCCGGCCGTCCTGCCCGCCGCTCTGTTGCTGATCCGCGGACTGGTCCTGCTGCGAGGCTTGCGAGCCCTGTTGGTCCTGCGACTGCTGCGAGCCTTGCGAGCTCTGTTGGTCCTGCGACTGCTGCGAGCCTTGCGAGCCCTGTTGGTCCTGTGACTGCTGCGAGCCTTGCGAGCTCTGTTGGTCCTGCGACTGCTGCGAGCCTTGCTGTTGCTGCTGAGTCCTGGCCTTCGGAACCTCTGCTGTCCTGGACTGCTGCTGGTCCTGCGACTGCTGCTGGTCCTGCGACTGCTGCTGGTCCTGCGACTGCTGCTGGTCCTGCGACTGTTGCTGGTCCTGGGACTGCTGCTGGTCTTTGGACTGCTGTTGCTGATCCTTGGAATTCTGCGATTGCTGTTGCTGATCCTTGGACTTCTGCGACTGCTGTTGCTGATCCTGCGATTGCTCGTTCCGCGCCTGTTGCTCGTGCGAGGACTGTTGTTGTTGCTGAGACTTCCGGTCCTGTGCCTGCTGCGAGCGTTCCTCCTGCCGGGACTGCTCCTCGCGCGCCGCCTGTCGTTTCGTCTCCTGCGCCTGCTGTTGATCCGAAAGGCCGGCCGCCGTTTGCTCGGCAGCACGCTCGCGCTGCTGGTCCTGGCGCCGCTGGCCGGCGGAGGCATCGTTCTGCGCCAACTGCTGAGCCTTTCGACTGCGCGCGTCCTCCTCAGGCTTCTTTTCCTTCTGCCACTGCAAAGGCAATCCCAGCTTGACCCGCACCAGCTCGAGGTTGTGACGCGCGTCATCGGCTTCGGGCTTGCGCCTCAATACCTCTTCGTAGGCTTGCGCGGCGCCCGCGTAGTCGCGCAGCTGGAAGCGCACGTTGCCGAGGTTGTATAGCGCGTCGTCCTGCACGTCGGGCCGCTTCACGGCGCGGAATGCGTCGGCCGCCTCTTCGTAACGTCCGGCACGATAGAGAGCGACGCCGCGCCGGTACTCGTCGGTGAACTCCCTGGCTGCCGTATTGAAGTCGCCGTGCTCGAACGCGTCCATGGCGCGCTGTTCATCGGTCTGGAACCAGTCGCCGTGCGCGACGCCGAGCGTCGCCAGCAACACTCCCAGAAGCGCGCTCTGGCACGCATGCACGGAGGCGCGCGAGCGCCGGTCTAGGATCGGTTGCATCGATTTCCCCGTCATAGCCGTACCGCGCGCCGGGTGCGCCGGAACGAGGGCAGCAGCAACAGCAGCATGGCCACCACGGCCAGGTAATAGCGCTCGTTCCACACACGCAGGCGACCCTGCTTGATCGCACGGTTCGGCGCGTCCTTTACCACTTGGGCGAGGATGGCGCGGGTGTCGTCGTCGCGGAAATCGGCACGCTCGTACACACCGCCACCCGCTGCGGCGAGCGCTTGCAGCCCCTTCTCGTCCAGCCGCGACACGATGCCGCGCCCGGTGGCATCCTGCAGCAGCTGGCCGCGAGGTCCGGGCACGAGGCTGCCGGTTTGGGTGCCGACACCCAGCACGTGCAGGCGCAACCCGTCCTGGCGCAGCTTCTTGACCTCGTCGATCAGACCGGGCTCGGCGAAATCCCCGTCGCTGATCAGCAGCATCGACTGTGCGCTGCCGGGCGGCTGCCCCGACAGCAGGCGTTGCGCCCGGTCCAGTGCCGTCGACACCCGGCTGCCGGGCATGCTCACCAGGTCGGTAGTAAGGGACGGCAGCAGGTGCCGGATGGTCTCGGTGTCGTCGGTGATGGGCGCCACCACATGCGCCACGGTGGCGAAGGCGACCACGCCAATCCGCACGCTGGCGCCGGCGTTCAGCAGATCTTCGATCTCCTGCCGTGCACGGGCAAGGCGCGAGGGCTTCACGTCGCTGACGTTCATGGAACGGGACAGGTCGAGCAGGATCACCAGGTCGGAGCCCGGCTGGTAGAGATCCATGTCGGTGTAATCCCAGCGCGGACCGGCCATGGCCAGCACACCGAAGCTCCAGAGCGCCGACCAGACCAGGAGCCGGCGCCAGTCGCTGCGCGCGCTGAGCTGGCCCTGGGTCAGCAGATGGGGGAGCAGAGCGGCGTCGGCGTAGCGGCGCAGTCGTTCGGAGGCGCGCAGGCGCGCCCGGGCGCGTGGCCAGAGCCAAAGCACCACGAGCACCCCCAGCGCCCACAGCCACGCCGGCTGCGCCAGGTGCAATCCGAATTCTTCAGTTGCCATCGTCCCGTTCCATTGGGCGCCCCAGGCGCCCTGCTTTCATCGAGTCAGGCCCGCACGCGGCGCGACAGCAGCGCCAGCGCGAGCAGCACTACCAGCGCCAGGGCGAGCGGCCAGCGGTACAGGGGCTCCGGCACCATTACGCTGCGGGTTTCGGCTTCGGTGCGCTCGAGCTCATTGATGTCGCGATAGATCTTTTCCAGCGCCTGAGTGTCGGTAGCGCGGAAATAGGCACCGCCGGTGCGCGCCGAGATCTCCCGCAGCAGATCCTCGTCGATCTCCATGCGCGTCATGGTCATCTCGCCGTTTTCCATGAAGGGCACCAGACCCTTGCTTCCGACACCGATGGTGTAGATGCGGATGTGATACTGCGCGGCCAGGCGCGCTGCCTCCACCGGGGGCAGGGTCCCTGCGGTGTTTTCGCCGTCGGTGACCAGGATCAGCACGCGCGAACCCTCCGGGCGCTCCCGCAGTTTTTTCACTGCCAGTCCGATGGCATCGCCGATTGCCGTGCCGTCACCCGCCATGCGTGTCACCACGTTGTCGAGCATGGCCCGCGCCGCACCGGCATCGAGCGTGAGCGGCGACTGGACGAAGGCGCTGTCGCCGAACAGCACCAGGCCAATGCGATCGCCCTGGCGTTGATCGATGAAGCGTCCGGCCACGCCCTTGACCACTGCCATGCGCGTCACACGCTGGCCGTCGACGGTGAAGTCCAGCGCCTCCATGGAGCGGGAGGCGTCAATCGCCAGCATCAGGTCATAGCCTCGGCTGATGACCCGCTTGTGCTGCTGCAGCCACTGCGGCTGCATCATCGCCAGCACCAGCATGCCCCACAGCAGGCTGCGAAGCAGCAGCTGCATCGACTGGCCGGCGGGCAGACCCGGTGCCACCGCGCCGAACGCCCCGTCCAGGCGCGTCAGCGCCGGATGCAGCAGCACCGGCTGCTGGTCCGCAGGCGACGCGCGCCTGGCCGATGGCCACAGGAAACGCGCCACCAGCGGCAGCAGCACCAACAGTCCCAACCACGGCCACGCAAACCTAAACACCGCTGGTCCCTCCGCTCGGCACCGCAGCCGGCAAGCGGCGCAGCCCGAACCAGCGTCGCCGCGGCGGGCGCTGTGCGGGCGCCTCGGCCCGCACCCAGGGCAGGGTGGCGCTCACCAGCTTGCGCAGCTGGCGCGGATCGACCTGGTGGCCCTCCGGGGCGTAGGGCAGCTCGATCAGCAGCCGCCCGTGATCGAGCCAGCGGAAGCCACGCGGATCGTGCTGCTCGAGCCAGGCCAGCCAGCGCTCGCCAGACAGCCCCGCACAGGCCGCACGGCCGAAGCGGGCCATGGCGATGCGCCGCAGCAGCTCGGAAAGCGCAGCCGCAAGCGTCTTGGCATCGCTGCGGCGCAGCTCCCGGCGCAGGGCGAGCAGTCGTATCCGGGCATCGCGCCGCCAGTCGAAGCGAATGCGGCGCAGGATGCGCCCGAACACCGACCACAGCACCACCGCCACCAGCAGCACGGCGAGCGCCGCAAGCCACCAGCCCGGCGCCAGATACCACCACGGCAGCGGATCCACGCCGTGGATGTCCTGCAACTGCTGCAACAAGGGATCGGTCATCGGTGTGCCACCAGGCGGTGCGCGCGCTGGCGCAGGCCTTCAATCAAGGTCTCGTGGATTTCCCCGTTGGTGCGAACCGGGATCAGGTCGATGTCCAGACGGGTGGTGAGCTCGCGCAGCTGGTGCCGACTGCGCTCCCAGACCTGGCGGTACAGGCGGCGCCCTTCGGCATTGTCGGTATCCACCTCCATGCGGTCGCCGTCGGAACCGGAAAAGACCACTCGACCCATCGCCGGGATTTCCCAGTCGGCGGGGTCGTCCACCGGCAACAGCACCACCTCATGACGCAGGCGCAGACAACCGACCACCTGCTCCAGGCCGCGGTAGTCGCGATTGAGGTCGGCGATGATGAACAGCACGCTGCCGGTGTGTATGGTACGGCTCAGCTTCTGCAAGGCCTCCACCAGCGGGTCACCGGTCAGCGGACCCGAGCCGCCGGGTTCGGTGAGCGCATGCAGCATGCGCCACAGGGAGCGGCGCGCGCGGCTTGGGCGGAAATAGCGCGGCCCGACCTGAGGGTCGCCAAACAACAGACCGCCGACGCGGTCCTGATTGCCGGCCGCCGACCACGCCAGCAGCGCCGCCGCCCGGGCGGCCTGCACCGATTTGAAGGTGCCGCGGGTGCCAAAGCGCATGTGCGGACCGGTATCGACGCAGATCACCACCGTGCGCTGGCGCTCCTCGCGAAACACCTTCAGGTGGGCGCGTCCGGTCCGTGCCGTCACCCGCCAGTCCATGTTGCGGATCTCATCACCATGGCGGTACTCGCGCACCTCCTCGAAGTCGAGCCCCTGGCCACGGAACACCGAGGCATACAGCCCGCTGAGCGCGGCGTTCACGGGGTGGCGCGAGGCCACGCCCAGGGCATGCGCCTGATGGCGCAACTCGAGCAGATCATCCAGCTGGGGAGCGAGCATCATCGGATGGCCTCACGGGATTGGGCAGGGTCGCGCGGCACGGGCGTCCAGGGGCGCTGCGCGACTGTGCATGGGAGCGAACAGGCCGGCGAGTCGGACACTCAGGGGATGGCCACCACATCGACCAGGTTGCGCGCGAAGCGATCCGGCGTGATGCCGTCGGCCTCCGCCTGAAAGGTCAGCAGCACCCGGTGGCGAAGCACGTCCGGGGCGACCGCCTGGATGTGATGCGGCGCCACATAGCGGTCGCCCTGCAGCCAGGCGTAGGCACGCGAGCAACGCGCCAGCGCGATACTGGCGCGCGGCGAGGCACCGAAGCGGCACCAGCGCGACAGGTCGGAATCGTAGGGCGCCGGATTGCGGCTGGCCCGGACCAGGTCGACAATGTACTCGTGCAGCTTCGGGTCCAGGTACACCCCCGCAACCGCTTTGCGTGCCACGAACAGGTCCTCCTGGGGCATGGGCGAGGCCGGTGGCTTGGGGGGCTGCTGCTGCAGCGCGTTATCCAGCTTGAGGATGGCCAGCTCCTCGTCGCGACTCGGATAATCCACCCACACGTGCATCAGGAAACGGTCGAGCTGCGCCTCCGGAAGGTTGTAGGTACCCTCGTGCTCGATGGGATTCTGGGTCGCCAGCACCATGAACAGTGGCGGCAGCTTGTAGGTGTTCTGCCCGACGGTGATCTGGCGCTCCGCCATGGCCTCGAGCAGCGCCGACTGCACCTTGGCCGGGGCCCGGTTCACTTCGTCCGCGAGCAGGATGTTGTGGAACAGCGGCCCGGGGCGGAACACGAACGAGCCCTCCTCCTGCAGATAGATGTCGGTACCGATGAGGTCCGAGGGCAGCAGGTCGGGGGTGAACTGCACGCGATGGAAGTCGCCTTCGATGGCCTCGGCGAGGGCCTTGACCGCGGTGGTCTTCGCCAGTCCCGGCATGCCCTCCACCAGCATGTGTCCGTCGCTCAGCAGGCACACCAGCATGCTGTTGATGAGCTCTTGCTGGCCCATGACGCGGGATGCGAGAAACTCCCGCACCGGGTTGAAGTTTGTCGACTCCATGGATGATCAGCCTCTTGATGGTGATAAAACGCCGCCGCCCAATGGCGGCGGACTACGCCAGCGTAGCGAGGAGCCGGAGACCCGGGGGAGAAGGAAAGGCGCAAACCTGCGTCCGTGCGCAGCGGCGTGGTGCTGATCCCTTGTCTTTCTCCTCCGCCCAGACGCTCGGCACGTGGCCTGCGCTGTTATTGTGATTCTGGTATCGCAATACAACTGTAACAATCGTTCCAATCTTGTAGCACAGCATATGCCAACACGCAACTCGCTGATTGCCTGCAGGCGTGCGGTCCCGACGCCGCGCTCGCGTGCAACGTGCGAGGCCCGGCCCACCGTCCCTGGCGCGTTGGAGCCATTGACCGCAGGTGCAATTCAGCGGTTGCAAGGCCCGGCGCAACTGTTGCGCGGCTTCGTGCCACCGGCGACCACCGTGCGCGGCGGCTTGCGGGTGGTGAGCGTCAGCCGGCGAAGTCCCCGACAAGCAAGTCGTACAGCCGACCCAGCATGCGCAGATAACCGGGATCGCCGGTCTTGGCGTAGGCCCAGGTGATCATCGCCACGTCCTCCCTCCATTCCTGCACCGCGCTGGTGTGCACTTCGGAAAGCCGGCGATACCAGGCGATGCCGGCGTGCATGCACTCGACCACTTCCTCCTCCGGGTAGCCTTCGAGCAGCAGGAATCCGGCGCGGGTGAGCAGATCGTTGCGCGTGAGCTCGTGGCCCTCCCGACCCAGATGCTCGAGGATCGGGAGACTGGCGAAGCACAGCAGCGTCACCGCCAGGGTGAGCTGGCGGTCCAGGGCAGTCGGCGACGGCACGCGGCCGGTACTCTCCACGGCGGCCGCCACGGCCTGGGCGAGCACCAGCACCGCAGCCTCGGTGGTCTCCTCCAGGTCGAGAGCCGTGACGCGATCGCCTTCACGGCGCACCAGCGCCCAATGCGCACGCAGGGTGTTCGCAGTGCGCAGCAGGCCCTTGACGAAGGACTCGTGGGGATCGGGGCCGCCATCCGCGTGTGGTGGGGGTACGTACAGCGCAGCGCCACCGAGTTCGGGAAATCTACGCGACATGTTCTGCGCGGCTGCGCAACGGACGTGAAGCAGCGCATTCCCGCTGGCACGCTGCACGGCGCCTGGCGCTAAGGTGGTGGCTCATACTCGACGCGGGGAGACGCCAACCGGCTGGCGCATCCCGCAAGGCAAACTGTCCCAGTCTGTTCTCCTGTGGCGTCCTTGCGGGCACCGCCGGACCTGGCGATTCTACACCAGTCCGGCGGATTTGTGGGCAGGCGTGCGGCGGCGGATCGCCGCCGGCATCAGGAAGCGGCGGAGACGCGCCTCGGCCGCTCGCGCACAGGGGTCGGAACCGGCTCGGCATCTCGGGCGGAGCCCGGCGTATACAGGACCTGCAGCAGCCGCAGGTAGGCGAACGGTGGCTCGACGATCCAGCCGCCCTCATCGATCCGGAAACAGATGGGCTCGGTCCGGGCCCGCATCCACCGCGTCAGCCGTTCCAGCGAATGCCGACTCGCCCCCGTTCCGGAGCCGGGCTCGCGCTTGCGCAGCTCCTCCTGGATTGCGTACAGCACTTCGGCCGAACAGTCCAGCTGAATGGCCAGCAACTCCTCGATGGACAGCTCTTCGAGCGTGCGCTCGGTCTGCGGGTAAGGCTTCTGCGGCACGGGACGTCTCCTTTCCCAAGTGAGGGTATGCGCAACTTAGCCCCACTGGTAACCATTTTCTGAGCGCTGCGTGGCAAAAACTGACGTCCAGCGTCAGTTCCTGACCTCCCGTGCCACGCCTGCGCGACCGTCCCATGGTCTGGGTCGGATACTCCCGGGTGACGCCCCAAGCATTGCGTGCACGAAAGCACCCGCACCACGCCGCCATCGCACCGGTGGTTGACGACGATCAGCGTTGCGGGCGAGCGCGTGGAGGAGTCGATCGTCAGTGCCCCTGGGCCGCGCTTTCGGCGCGGCTTTGCTCTGCGCCGCCCTCCCCCCCGCCGCCTCCGAAGCCGCGTGCGCCAGCGCGGGTATGTCGGGGGCCATGTGCCCGCGCGTGCGCGGACCGCGCATGGCCACCCACGCGGCCTTCAGTGGGTGTGCCACGGCGTCGTTGACGGCCGTCGGCTCGTAACCGCAATGCGCCATGCAGTTGGCGCACTTCGGATGGCGACCGGTGCCATAGCCCTCCCAGTCGGTCTCGCCCATGAGGGCGGCGAAGCTCGGCGCGTACCCTTCATCCACCAGCAGGTAGCAGGGGCGCTGCCATCCGAATATGTTGCGGGTTGGATTGCCCCAAGGCGTGCATTGATACGCCTGATTGCCGGCGAGGAAATCCAGGTACAGCGAAGAATGGTTGAGCCGCCAGCGCCGCGTGCTGCCGAGCGCGAAGATGTCGCGGAACAGCTGGCGGGTAGCATGGCGCTGCAGAAACACATCCTGACGCGGCGCGTGCTCGTAGCTGAATCCCGGCGACACCGTAATCCCCTCCACACCCAGCCCGGTCACGAAGTCGAAGAATTCCGCCACCTCATCCGGCTGCTCGCCCTGGAACAGGGTGCAGTTGATGGTGACGCGAAAGCCACGCTCGAGTGCCAGGCGGATCACCTCGACCGCCCGGTCGAACACACCGGCCTGACACACTGAGGCATCATGGCGCTCGCGGTTGCCGTCCAGGTGTATCGAAAAAGTCAGATAGGGCGAAGGGTGGTAGTCATCGATGCGCTTGCGCAGCAGCAGCGCATTGGTACAGAGATAGATGTACTTGTGCCGTTCCAGCATGCCGCGCACGATCTGCGGCATCTGCTTGTGCAGCAGCGGCTCGCCGCCGGCAATGGACACGATCGGTGCGCCGCATTCGTCGACCGCGGCCAGGCACTCCTCGACCGACAGCGTACGATCGAGAATCTCCTTCGGATAATCGATCTTGCCGCAGCCGGCGCAGGCGAGATTGCAGCGCAGCAGCGGTTCCAGCATCAGGACCAGCGGGTAGCGCTCCCGCCCGCGCAGCCTCTGCTGCAGAATATAGCGTGCGACGCCGATCTGCTGGCGCAGCGGAACACTCATCCCGGCGTTTCCTCCTGTTCCGCGACGCTTGGCACGTCGCTGCGATTGCCGCGGCGTGCACGCAGCAGGGCCTGCGGCAGACCGAAGGTCACGGTCTCGGCCTCGGCTCCCAGCTCCGTGACCTGGTTCACCCCATGCTCGCGCAAGCGCTGCAGCACGCCCTGCACCAGAACCTCGGGCGTGGAAGCGCCGGCGGTCACACCCACGCGCTGGCCGTCGCCCAGCCAGTCGTGCTGCACGTCCTCCGCGCTCTGAACCAGAAAGGAGCGCACGCCGGCCTGCTCTCCCACTTCACGCAACCGGTTCGAGTTGGAGCTGTTGCGCGCCCCGACCACCAACAGCACGTCGACCATGCCGGCGAGACGCCGGACGGCGGTCTGGCGGTTCTGGGTGGCGTAGCAGATGTCGTCGCGACGTGGTCCGCTGATGTCGGGAAAGCGCTCGCGCAAGGCCGCCACGATCCGGCTGGTATCGTCCACGGACAGGGTGGTCTGCGTGACGTAGGCAAGCAGCCTGGGGTTGCGCACCTGCAGCGCCGAGACGTCGGCAACGCTCTCCACCAGATGAATCTCCCCACCCCACCGGCGATCGTACTGACCGAGCGTGCCGTTGACCTCGGGATGCCCGGAGTGGCCGATCAGCACCACTTCGCGACCGGCACGCGCATGGCGCAGGACTTCCAGGTGAACCTTGGTGACCAGCGGACAGGTGGCGTCGATGATGCGCAGCTGTCGCTCGCTGGCGCGCTCCATCACCGCGGCGGCAACGCCATGCGCGCTGAAGATGGTGGTGGCGCCGCCGGGAACCTCGTCCAGCGTCTCCACGAACACCGCGCCGCGCGCGCGCAGATCGACGACCACGCGCGCGTTGTGCACGATCTCGTGCAGCACGTAGACCGGCGCCCCGAAAAGCTCCAAAGCGCTTTCGACAATCTCGATCGCCCTTACCACTCCGGCACAGAAGCCGCGGGGCCTGGCCAGTATTGCCTCCATCCAGCACTCCCTCTGTGTTGATACGATTGTTGTGTCGGATCGCGCCGCCCGTGCGGGTGGGCATGGGCCGATCCGGGAGCCTGTCCAAGTGATCGGCCCGCTATTGCCTGCGCAGATTCTCACAGAGACTCCTCGCCCGCACGGGCCACCCGGAAGCTGGCGCCGCGCATGCCACTCTGAAGCGGAGCGGACGCCGCAGCCGCCCTCGAATGCATACCGCCTTTCCGTGTCGACCAGCTTCCATTGCCTGCGGTGCACTGTCGCCACGTCTGGCATGCGGACCAGAGACAGTATAGACACACGCCGCGACTGGCACCGGCGGGAATCATGATGCACAAGGCGGCGGCGCTGGTGGATTTTCGGAACGCCGATGGTATGTTGTAAGGGAACAGCCGTCCAGCACCAAGTGTAAACGCCGAGCGGCTGCCGGCAGCGGGGCCGCGCCTGTCGTGTCGAGTGGCCGCCGACCTGGCACGGCTGGCCCATACCAAGCGTTGCGGTCGGATCGGCGAAGGGCGGAACCGTGGCCGCCGGCGACGTGTCAGAAGATTGCGGGCCGCGGAGCGTCAAGGAAATGAAGACCAAAGAAGATTATCCCCTGCTCGCGGGCATCGAAACGCCGCGCGACTTGCGTCGACTCCCGATCTCCCAACTAGGCACACTGTCGGACGAGCTGCGCGGGTTCCTGCTCCGTTCAGTCGCCGAGAGCGGCGGGCATCTGGCGGCCGGCCTGGGCGCGGTGGAGCTCACCGTTGCCCTGCACTACGTGTTCAACACCCCCTACGACCGGCTGGTGTGGGACGTCGGCCATCAGGCCTATCCGCACAAGATCCTCACCGGGCGCCGCCGCTGGATGCATACCATCCGCAAGCGCGGCGGCCTGTCGGGATTCCCGAAGCGCAGCGAGAGTCGCTATGATACCTTCGGCGTCGCACACGCCGGCACCTCCATCAGCGCTGCGCTGGGGATGGTGCTCGCGCAGAACGGCGGCGCAGAACGGCGCCGCGTCGTCGCCGTGATAGGCGATGGCGCGCTTTCCGCCGGCATGGCCATCGAGGCACTCAACCACGCCGGAGACCTCGGGGCCGATCTGCTCGTGATCCTGAACGACAACCAGATGTCGATCTCTCCCAACGTCGGCGCGCTGTCGCGCCACCTCGGGCGCATCGTGCAGCGCGCGCAGACCGCCGATGGCGCGCAGCCGTTCGCGGGCTTCGGCTTCGACTACTCCGGACCGGTCGACGGCCACGACGTGCACGCCATGGTCGCGGCGCTCGAGGAGCAGCGGAGCCGCCGCGGCCCGCGGCTGCTCCACGTGGTGACGCGCAAAGGCAAGGGTTATGCACCGGCCGAAGCGGACCCCGTCTCCTATCACGGCGTTTCGCGCTTCGACCCGCAGCTCGGCCTGCCGGCGGCCACGCCCGGTGCACCCTCCTACACCGAGATCTTTGGCGAGTGGCTTTGCGACATGGCCGAGCACGATCCGCGACTGCTCGCGATCACACCCGCCATGCGCGAAGGCTCCGGCCTGGTGGAATTCTCGGCTCGCTACCCGGAACGCTACTTCGACGTGGCCATCGCCGAGCAGCACGCGGTGACGCTCGCCGCCGGCATGGCCTGCGAAGGTCGCAAGCCGGTGATCGCCATCTATTCCACCTTTTTGCAGCGCGCCTACGATCAGCTCATCCACGACGTTGCGCTGCAGAACCTCGACGTGCTGCTTGCCATCGACCGCGCAGGCGTAGTCGGCCCCGACGGTCCGACGCACGCTGGCAGCTTCGACCTATCCTACCTGCGCTGCGTGCCGAATCTGGTGGTGATGGCACCGGCCGACGAAAACGAAGCCCGGCAGATGCTCTACACCGGTTTCATGCACCGCGGGCCGGCGGCGGTGCGCTACCCGCGCGGCACGGGATGCGGCGCGGCGGTGCGCAGGGAGATGGTGGCGCTGCCGCTGGGTCGGGCCGAGCTGCGCCGGCGCGGCAAGGCGGTGGCCATCCTGGCATTCGGTGCCGCCGTATCCCCCGCCCTGCAGGCGGGCGAAGTGCTCGACGCCACGGTGCTCAACATGCGCTTCGTGAAACCGCTCGACGAGCGCGCCGTGCTCGATGCAGCGCTGCAGCACGACCTCCTGATTACCGTGGAGGACAACGTGATCGCGGGCGGCGCCGGTGCCGCAGTGACCGAGTGCCTCGCGGCGCATCAGGTGCTGGTACCGGTCATCCATCTCGGCCTTCCCGACCGCTTTCTCGGCCACGGCTCTCGCGACGAACTGCTGGGCGAGAGCGGCATCGACGCCAAAGGCATCCTGCGCGCCGCCGATCAGCACTTCCGGGCCGCCAACGCGTTCGCCGGCCTCAAGATCACCGGCATGGCCCGATGAGCGCCACCGCCGCACCGCAACGCAGTCTGCACTGCCCGGGCGACGGTGCGCCGGTCGGCGCCGCGGCTCAGGCGCTGCAGGAGCAGCTGCTCGCCGGGGTCTCGCGAACCTTTGCGCTGACCATCCCGCAGCTGCCGCCCGCGCTGCGCCACGCGGTAGCCAACGCCTACCTGCTGTGCCGCATCCTGGACACGGTAGAGGATGAGGCCGCCCTCACGGCGGCACAGAAGGATCACTTCTGCGCACAGTTCGTCGAAGCGGTCGCAGGCATGCAGCCGCCGGAGCGCTTTTCCCGCGAGCTCGCGCCGCTGCTCTGCTCCGGCACCCTGCCTGCCGAGCACGAGCTGATCCGCGTGGTGCCCGCGGTGCTCGCCATCACCCACGGCCTGCCGCAGGACCAACGCCAGGCCATCGAGCGCTGCGTGCGCATCATGGCCGAGGGCATGCCGCAGTTTCAGCGCGGCGCCAGCAGCGCGGGACTCTCCGACCTGGCCATGATGGATCGCTACTGCTATTACGTCGCCGGGGTCGTCGGCGAGATGCTGACGGCGTTGTTCTGCAGCTACTCGCCGCAGATCGCCGCGCACCGGTCCGAGCTGCTGCGCCTCGCCGTCGCCTTCGGCCAGGGCCTGCAGATGACCAACATCCTCAAGGACGTGTGGGAGGATTTCCGGCGCGGGGTGTGCTGGCTGCCGCAGGACGTGTTCGGGGCCGAGGGCTGCGAGCTGGCGCGGCTGCAGCCGGGGCTGCAGGCGGAGGGCTTCGGCACGGGCATTGCCCAGTTGATCGCGGTGGCCCATTCGCACCTGCACGAGGCGCTCGAGTACACGCTGCTGATTCCCGCCCACGAGACGGGCATTCGCCACTTCTGCCTGTGGGCGCTGGGGATGGCGGTGCTGACCCTGCGCAGGATCGACCGGCATCGCGACTACTCGGCGGGCAGCCAGGTCAAGATCTCGCGCCGCAGCGTGCGCCCGACGGTGGCAACCATGGCGTCATCGCCGGACACGATCGCCTGCTGCGCCTGTGGTTTGCGCTCGCCGGACACGGGCTGGCGCGCAATGGGCAACGAACCACGCGAATCAACCCCGGCGCACGGCGAAACGCCATCGCTGCCGGCGAGTCGCCGGCGGCGGAGCCTGAGCGCGCGAGCGAGGAAATCGAACCGTGAGAGAGCTGCTCGAGGTGGCGCATCCCACCGGCGCGCCCGCGCGCAGCAGGCCGGGCATCCGGGCGGCGCCGGGCTGGAGGCGGCGATCGATGCCGCGCGCGAGCGCCTGCTTCATCTGCAGCACGACGCCGGCTACTGGTGCTTCGAGCTCGAGGCCGACTGCACGATCCCCGCCGAGTACGTGCTGATGATGCACTTCATGGACGAGATCGAAGCGGCCCTGCAGGAGCGGCTGGCGCGCTACCTGCGCGCACAACAGGGCGAGGACGGCGGCTGGCCGCTTTATCACGGCGGCGAGGCCAACGTCAGCTGTTCGGTCAAGGCCTACTACGCCCTGAAGCTCGCCGGCGACAGCCCCGATGCGCCGCACATGGCCCGCGCGCGCGCCGCCATCCTGGGGCGTGGAGGTGCAGCGCGTGCAACGTGTTCACGCGCATCACCCTAGCCTTCTTCGGACAGATTCCCTGGCGCGGTGTGCCCTGCATCCCCGTCGAGGTGATGCTGCTGCCGCGCTGGTTCCCGTTCCATCTCAGCAAGGTTTCCTATTGGACGCGCACCGTCCTGGTACCGTTGCTGATCCTGTGCAGCAACAAGGTCCGTGCGCGCAATCCGCTCGGCCTGGGCATCGCGGAGCTGTTCGTCACGCCACCGGAGCAGGAGCGCAACTACTTCCCGATACGCTCACGCCTCAATCGCGTGCTGCTGGTGGTGGATCGCGTGCTGCGCGCGGCGGAGCCGCGGTTTCCCAGCGTGGCTGCGCCGGCGCGCCACGCGCCGCGCCGAGGCATGGTTCGTCGCGCGCCTGAACGGCACGTCGGGCCTCGGCGCCATCTTCCCGGCGATGGTCAATGCCTATCTCGCCATGGACCTGCTCGGCTACCCTGCGGCCCATCCGGATCGCGTCACGGCGCGTGAGGCCCTGCGGGCGTTGCTGGTCTTCGACGGTGAGAGCGCCTATTGCCAGCCCTGCGTGTCGCCGGTGTGGGATACGGCCCTGGCAAGCCTCGCGCTGCAGGAAGAGGCGAGTGCGCGCGCGCTGCAGTCCGTGGAGCGCGCGCTCGACTGGCTGGTGCCGTTGCAGCTCACCGACGAGCCCGGCGACTGGCGTGATCGCCGGCCGCAGTTGGCGGGCGGCGGCTGGCCCTTCCAGTTTCGCAACGACTACTACCCGGACGTGGACGACACCGGTGCGGTGGGCTGGGCGCTGGCCCAGAACGCCCGGCCCAACTACCGCCCGGCAGTGCTTCGCGCAGCCGACTGGATCTGCGGCATGCAGTCGCGCGGCGGCGGCTTCGCCGCCTTCGACGTCGACAACACCCATTACCACCTGAACGAGATTCCGTTCGCCGATCACGGCGCCCTGCTCGATCCGCCGACCAGCGACGTGAGCGCGCGCTGTGTGGTGCTGCTGGCGCTTGCCGCCGGCCAGCGACCGGCCTGCCGTGGCGTGTTGCGCGACGCCATCGACTTCCTGCGCAGGGAACAGGAGCCGGACGGGGCGTGGTTCGGCCGCTGGGGCACGAACTACATCTACGGCACCTGGTCGGTGCTTGCGGCACTGGAGCTCGCGGGCATCGGCCCGGAGGATGCCGCCGTGCGGCGCGGTGCTGAGTTCCTGCAGCGCGTGCAGCAGCCCGACGGCGGGTGGGGCGAAAGCAACGGCAGCTATTTCGACCCGACGCTGCGCGGACGCGGCGTCGCCAGCACCTCCTTTCACACTGCATGGGCGCTGCTCGGGCTGCTGGCGGCGGGTCTTGTGCACGGAGCGGGGGTGCGCCGGGGCATCGACTTTCTGCTGCGCACGCAGCGCCCGCACGGCGGCTGGGACGACGCCGAGTTCACCGCCCCGGGATTCCCGCGGGTGTTCTATCTCCGTTATCACGGCTACCGGCTCTATTTCCCGCTATGGGCACTGGCGCGCTACCGGCGGCTGACGTCGGTGCCGCGGCCACCCGCCGGTACATGACCACCCTGATCACCGGTGCGTCGGGATTCGTCGGCTCGGCGGTGGTGCGCGAGCTGCTGCGCTGCGGGCACGCGGTGCGCGCGCTGGTGCGCTCGACCAGCGATCCGCGCAACCTGGCCGAGCTGCCGCTCGCGACCATCACGGGCGACCTCACCAACCGGCGCTCCCTGGATCGCGCGGTGCGCGGCTGCGATGCGCTGTTCCATGTCGCCGCCGACTACCGGCTGTGGGCACCCGATCCGCGCAACCTCTACGCCACGAACGTCACCGGCACCCGCGACCTGTTGCACGCGGCGGCCGAGGCCGGCGTGCAGCGCATCGTCTACACCAGCAGCGTCGCCACCCTGGGTCTGAGCGCGGACGGCACGCCCGCCGATGAGGACACGCCGGTCGTGCTGCAGGACATGATCGGCCATTACAAGCGCTCCAAGTTTCTCGCCGAGGAGGAGGTGCGGCGCATGGCCGCGGAGGAAGGTCTACCCGTGATCATCGTCAATCCGTCGACTCCGGTGGGACCGCGTGACCTGCGACCCACGCCCACCGGGCGCATGATCCGTGATGCCGTTGCCGGACGCATGCCGGCCTATGTCGACACCGGGCTCAACATCGTGCACGTCGACGACGTGGCCGTCGGACATCGGCTGGCATTCGAGCGCGGCGTCACCGGCGAACGCTACATTCTGGGCGGCGAGGACATGACGCTGCGCGAAATCCTGCAGGTCATTGCCGAGTTCCTGCAGCGCAAGCCGCCGCGCATCCGTCTGCCGCATGCTCTGGTGCTGCCGGTCGCCTATGTGGCCGAGTGCTGGGCGCGGCTTTCGGGCGGCGGCGAGCCGCTGGTCACCGTGGACGGCGTGCGCCTCGCGCGCAAGCGCATGTACTTCTCCAGCGCCAAGGCGCGCAACGCGCTCGGCTATGCACCGCGTGCGGCGCACGAGGCGCTGCGCGATGCGGTGCAGTGGTTTCGCGACATCGAGCTCGCCGGCGGCCTGGCGGGCGCCGCACACCGCGCCGGCCAGCGCTGAAAATTCTTTTCCGTGACGAACGCGCGTGAGGCGATCCCTCCTGTAGACTTGCGTCGCCGCGGGACGGCGACCGACCAGGGCCGAGGGGGGCCTGTGGGCAGAGTCCCGCAGACAATTACGACGGAGGGCACAATGAATCACAATCCCCAAGTTCTGGTACTGGCTGACAACACCGCGAACCCGGCTCCTCTGGGTCTGGCCGCGTTCGGTCTCACCACGGTGCTGCTCAATCTGGCGAATGCCGGCATGTATCCGTTGGATGCAATGATCCTCGGCATGGGCATCTTCTACGGCGGCCTCGCCCAGGTGCTCGCCGGGGTGATGGAGTGGCGCAAGGCGAACACCTTCGGCACCACCGCTTTCACCTCCTACGGCTTCTTCTGGCTGAGTCTTGCGGGGCTGCTGGTGCTACCGAAGCTGGGCGTCGCCAACGCACCGAACCCGATCGCCATGGGATGGTATCTCGCCATCTGGGGGGTGTTCACCGGCGTGATGTTCTTCGGCACACTGAAGCTGTCCCGCGCGCTGCAAGGGGTATTCGCCACGCTGACGCTGCTGTTTTTCCTGCTCGCCGCCGGCGACTGGACCGGTATCGCCGCGCTCAAGGTATTCGCCGGCTGGGAAGGCATACTCTGCGGCGCGCTGGCGATCTACACCGGCCTTGCCCAGGTCCTGAACGAGATCTACGGACGCGCCGTGTGTCCGCTGGGGCTGGTCGCCCGGCAGGCTTGAGCGGCGCCGGCTGCGGCGCGGATGTCCGGGCGATCCCGGTCAAACGTGGGGGCGGTCCACGAGCCGCCCCCTCGGATCGGTCCGCACGCATTGCGTGCAGCCCACCCACACCGCGCCCGGCAATTGCTCTCATTGCAGACCCTCGCATCGGTGCTGTCGGTGCTCGCCCTGTTGCTGCTGCCGCGTCCGGCCGAGGCGGCAGGGCACGACGGACTGGCGCACGCGCTCAGCGTCACCCTGCACCCCGGCACGCATCGCATCGAGGTGATCGATCGCGTGGCGCTGCCAGATGCGGCGAAGGCTCCGCTGCTGCTGCGTCTGCATGCGGGTCTCGATCCCCGGCTCCTCGACACGCCCGGCAGGCTGGAGCGCCTGGACACTGCCGGACCCGCCGGCGCCGTGCCAACGGAGCGCTTGCGTGTCGAGCTTGCACCGGGCGCGCGGCATTTCACGCTTTCCTATGGCGGCATCCTCCATCATCCCGTCGAATCGCTCAGCCCCGAATATGCGCGCAGCTTCAGCGTCTCGCCCGGCATCGTCGGCGCCGAGGGCGTGTTTCTCTCCGGCGCCAGCGCCTGGGTGCCCGAAATCCATGACTTGCCGGTGCGCGACTTCACTCTGGACGTGCACCTTCCTCCGGGATGGCACTCGGTCAGCCAGGGCGCGCGCACCGCGGTCGAGGCGAGCGCCGGGGCAACGCGCGAAACCTGGCACAGCGACACCCCGCAGGAGGAGGTGCTGCTGATTGCGGCACCCTTCGTCGAGTATCGCTCGCCGGGCCCGATCGCCGAGGCGCAGGTGTATCTGCGTCACGCGGACGCCGCGCTTGCGCAGCGCTATCTGGAGGCCACGCAGCGCTATCTCGCCCTGTATTCACGGCTCCTCGGCCAGTATCCCTACCCGAAGTTCGCGCTGGTCGAGAACTTCTGGGAGACCGGCTACGGCATGCCGTCGTTCACGCTGCTCGGCCCGCAGGTGATCCGCTTTCCGTTCATCCTGCGCTCTTCCTACCCGCACGAAATTCTGCACAACTGGTGGGGCAACGGCGTCTTCGTTGACTATGCGTCCGGCAACTGGTCCGAGGGACTGACGAGCTATCTCGCCGATCATCTGCTCAAGGAACAGGACGGGGAAGGTGCCGAGTACCGCCGCTCGGCGCTGCAGCGCTATGCCGACTTCGTACGCGGGCAGGCCGACTTTCCGCTCAGCGATTTCCGCGGCCGCCACGACACCGTGACCGAAGCGGTGGGCTACGGAAAGGGGCTGATGGTGTTCCACATGCTGCGGCGCCTGCTCGGCGATGCGGTCTTCGTCGACGCGCTGCGCGATTTTTACCGAACCCACCTGTTCCAGGTCGCCACCTGGCAGGACCTGGAGGCGAGCTTCGAGAAGGCGGGGCGGCGCGATCTCGGTTCGTTTTTCGCGCAATGGGTGCAGCGTACCGGCGCCCCGGCCCTGAGGCTGCGCGAAGTCCGCGCGCAGCCTCAGGGAAACGGCTTTCGCCTCACCGCGCAGCTCGATCAGGTGCAGGAAGGTCCGGCCTACGACCTGCAGGTCCCGGTCGCCGTGCATCTGCAGGGCCAGGCCACCGCCTACCAGACCACGGTGCCGATGCCGGCCAGACACCTGCGCCTCGACCTCACGCTTGCGGCGCGACCGTTGCGATTGGAGGTGGACGCCGAGTTCGACCTCTTCCGCCGCCTCGCCCGCGGTGAGACCCCGCCTTCCATCGGCCAGGCCTATGCCGCCGAGGCCGTGACCATCGTGCTCCCGAGATCGGCGCCGCCGGCCCTGCGCGCAGCCTGCGAGGCACAGGCGCGCGCCTGGCAACGCGCGCACGCGGGGACACAGGTGACGTGGGACGATGCGCTCGATGGGCTGCCGGCGGAGCGAACCGTGTGGCTGTTCGGTTGGGACAATCGCCATCGCTCGGCCATGACGCAGGCGCTGCAGGGTCACGCCTTCGGCCGGGACGAAGCCGGCGCGAACATCGCCGGGAACCGTGTGGCCCGCAAGACCGGCGCGCTGGTCGTGGTCGCGCCACAGCATGCGGCTCCGGATCAGGTGCTGGTGTGGCTCGCGACCGACGCGGTGGAAACGCTGCCCTCGCTCGCGCGCAAGCTCCCGCATTATGCCAAGTACAGTTATCTCGTCTTTGACGCCGCCCGCGCCACGAACCTGCTGAAGGGCCAGTGGCCCGTGATCGACTCGCCGCTGTCACAGCCGGTCGTCCAGGCCGACGGCAGCACGCCGCCCGACAACGGGGCCGCACCGGCGCCGCGCACGCCTCTCGCAAGCCTGCCATCGCAGGGCGCCGATGCCGGGCGCAACGAGCACGACCCGAAGCCCGCCGCCCCCCGCCTTGCGCCGCGCGGACCCGGCTGAGCACCCGCGCGGCAGCGGAGCGAAGGATTGCCCTATTCGCAAAGGTGCACGACGTGCAAGTCGCAACCCCATGCATTCTGCAGATACTCGACGATCAGTCTGCGGTGGCAGTGATGCGGCTGGTGCTCGCTGCACAGCAGACAACCGCCGGCCACGACATCGCGCGCTATGCCGCGCTCGATGTTGCGTCTGGCAAGCAGGTCGAGAAAGCGTTCGCGGTAGCGTTCCCAGGAGCGGTCACCCTTCTGATAGTCGTGCAGGATCTCCCCGGTGGGGGCGAGCTCCGGCAGATGCAGATATTCGACTCCGCAGAGCTCGTCCAGGAAGAACTTCAGGTCTGCGCGTTTGGCGAAGCCGGAAAGCTGCGAGGTGTTGTGCAGCCGCACGTCGATCACCCGTTGCAGATCGGGTTGCGACCGGAGCAGTCCGAAGAACTGCGCCGCCGACTTGCCGGTGAAGCCGATGGTGAAGGTCCTGTTCATAGGGGCGGCTTTCACTTTGCGGGCACTGCGCAGGCCTTCTCCCGCCGTTTGCATCTGCTGCCTGCACCGCGCCAGCCGGAATTGCTCAACGCCCTGTGGCGCAGCGGCCCTGTGCTGCTGGAGGTGGAACCAATATCGTCGACTCGCAGCAGGAGCTGCGGACGCTGCGCAGCGGTCTATACGTATGGACAGTGAGAAATGCGCGCCAGGCGATGAACCAAATCTACCTCATAGGGACCGATCACCGCTACCAGAACGGCATCTGGGCCGGGTTCGAGCCCTATCTCACGGAGCTCTGCCGATCGCTGCGGATCCGCGCGCTTGCCGAGGAGATGAGTCGCGAAGCGCTCGACGAATGGAACGTCGACGCTACCGTGTGCGAGCGCGTGTCGGCGGCGCTCACACTGTCCCATCACTTCTGCGATCCCGATCAGTCCGCGCGCCGTGCGCTGGGGATAGGCAACATCGGCCTGCTGCGCGCAGTGGGATTGCTGAGCGAAATGCCGCCCTGCGAAATCGAGCGCAGGGTGCGTCGCGAAGCGTGCAAACGCGAGCGGTTCTGGCTCGAGCAGCTGCGCGCCGTCGCCTCGACGCCGTTGCTCTTTGTGTGCGGCGCAAATCACGTCGCTGCATTCGATGCCCTGCTGCAGGAGAACGGCTACCGCGTGGAGATCCTCAGCAGGCGCTGGGCGCCCGGCAGGGAGCCGAGTCCGCCAGGGCACTGATCACCCCCGATGAGGGTGGCGCGGGAAGCACGTTTCAGGGTTCGTCCCGCAGCGGGGAGTCCCGGGTGCTGTCGGAAGGGTGTGCGGTCGCTTCCACTTCGACGTAAATGCTTTGGGGCTCGATGCGTGCGATTTCCCGTGCCTCGTCCATCGAGATCTTCCGGCTCGGCTCGCCCGGCGTGGCAGCTTCCCTTTGCAGCATTGCTCCACGCTCTGCGGCGTAATCGATGGCTTCCCGGCCACGTAATATGATCTTGCTCATATCTGCTCCTCGATCGCTGGGGAGAGCGGTGTTGCCGATGCCATTTTGCCGGCATCGGCAACACCCCGCTTCGCGCGGGCGCCTGCTCGGTCTCGGGACCGCAAACCCTCTCAGAGGCCGGCGCCCGCGGTCCGCCTGCTGTGATCAGCCAACCGCTAGCCTGGAAATCTCCCCAGCATCACGGGAGCTGGCGGAATCCGCAGCTGTCCTGGCGGCCGGGTTGGTGCAGGAGATATCCGGGCTAGTGACCTGCGCCGCTCGACTGGCCGGCACCCGTCTGGGAACCGTATGAGGACCCACCCGCGCCGGAAGCACCTTGGCCGCTGCCCTGAACCTGCAGGTTGAGCGCCGTCATCGTCTGCCGGTCGAGGTCACCGGTGGGCGACAGACCCTGCGACTCCTGGAAATTGCGCAGCGCCTGACGGGTGTTCTCCCCGAGGATGCCGTCGATCGATCCCTGGTCGTAAAAACCGCGCTGCTGCAGGGCCTGCTGTGCCTGCATGACCATGTTGTGCGAAGGCATGCCCTGCTGCTCATCCTGGCTCATGGCACTGCGGCTCGTGTCACCCTGACTCATGCCGCTTTGCTGACCGAGCTCGTTCCGACTCATGCTACCCTGCTGGCCGATATCGCCCGGGCTCGTGACGCCCTGCGCGCTGCCGTTGCTCTGGCTGGCGTCCTGCTGCGCATAGCCGCCGTGGAAGCTGCTGCCCGAGCGGTTCTGATCGTTGCTGCCGGTGCCGTAATGCGGCAGGGTGCCGCTGTAACTCTGGTCGGCGCTGGAGGTACTGTGGGTGTCGCTGCCGTAGCTGTAGGTGGGCTGACTCCGCTCACCAGCGATACTGCTCTCGAAGCGCGGGCCGGTATCGTCGGGGCTGTTGGAACTGGACTGATTGCTGCCGTGGCTTTGGTTACTGCCGAGGTTGTTCTGGGCGCTGCCGCCGTAGCCCGAACCGCTGCTGCCTTCGTTGCCCATACCACCCTGTGCCTGTGAGCTTCCCTGGAAGCGGCTTTCCTCACGCGACCCATAATAGCCCTGGCCGTTGCCGGTCGCGCCGGAACTGGCGCCGTAGCTGCTCTGATTTGCGCCCCTGCCCTGGCTACCGTGGTCGCTCCGGCTGCTGCCGTAACTGCCCTGGCTCCCGCCGTAGCTGCTCTGGGCGCCGCCCTGCTGCTGGTCCCGGATGTTCAATGCAGCAATGGTCCGTTGGTCGAGATCACCCGATGCGGGTATTCCCTGTGACTGCTGGAAATTGCGCAGTGCCTGCCGCGTGTCCTCGCCGAGAATTCCGTCGATGGATCCCTGGCTATAGTAGCCGCGCTGCTGCAGCGCCTGCTGCGCATCGCGAACCAGCGCGGCATTCTGACTCGGCTGCGCTCCATGGCCCATCGCGCCCTGCGAGTATTGGGCGCCCTGGGAGTAGCTCCGCCCCTGGTTGCCTGGTCCCTGGGAGTATCCCTGGCTCTGGGAATTCTGTCCTCCCTGTGCATTGCCCTGGCCCGATCCCGCGTAGCCCTGCCCCTGGCTTGCCTGTCCGTGCGAGTAGCTCTCGCCGCCTTGCGAGTAGCCCTGGTCGTACTGACTGTTGCCCTGCTGTCCGCTGTTCTGATGCTGCCATCCCCGGGAGTCGGGATTGGACCCGCTGTAGTCCTGAGCTGTCACGAAAAGTGGAATTGCCAGCAACACGGCGGAAGCGACCAGTGACGTCCTTTTCAGCTTCATGGTGAATCTCCTCATCCAGATTCCTGTTACCGCCGCGAGCGGCGGTGCGTTCATATGCCCGCATCCTCCAAGGCATCAATTTCAGCCTAGTTCGCCGCGAGGGGAATACAACCCGATGCATATCGCTTCGAAACCCCGTCGCGAGATCATGATCGCCCAACGACGACGCAGTGTTCACGCCGCCGGCCTATCCGGTTTCTGGCGGGTTCTCGCCTGCTCCGGGGGTGCTGGTGAGATTTCCGGTCTAGTCGCGCAGCAGAATGTCCGGCTTCATGTTCACCCGACGGTCCTCCTCCAGGATCCCGATGGTCCTGCCGTCGGCGTTCGACACTACGACGATCGGCGTCTGGAACAACGGCCGGCGCACGAACCGCAGCTGCCACCCGAAGCTTTCGATCTGCCGCAGCGCCATCATCTGCATCGGACTCAGCACTTCGTCCAACTTGTCCGGAATCGGCTTTCCGCCCTTGCGCCGCTCTGTGGTCACGGTTGCCCACCCCCCAGTGTGTCGATCCCATCGCCGCATATACCGGCCGCAGGATGCGCCATCCTCGCGCGCCGCACGGGCGGAATCCAGGACTTGCCCGCAGCAGGCAAGCACGACTTGCGTCTCCCATCGCGCACCGGGCGATACCGATCGCGGCCCGACGCACCGGGACTGTGCACGGAATTGTGCGCCTGAAATCCCATGCTACCCAGCATATGATTGACCCTGTGCACTTTTTTTGGCACGTACCGGCAAACGGCGCGCGCAGCATGGAACTTGCTTCGTCAACCTCGACGCCGGCGGGCGGCGAGGATCTCCTATGGACATGCATTCCGGAAACAGGCTTCCCGAAGTTCCGGTGCACGGCGACCGTACCGGGCTCGCCAAGGAAATCCTGAAACAGTCATTCCTCGACGGCCTGTTCTATGTCCAGGCGAAGTTCCCCGCGCTGGCGACGCGCAACGACTACTACATGGCGCTGGCCTATCTGGTACGAGACCGCATGCTGCAGCGCTGGGTGAGCACGGCGGCCACCTACACCGCCCTTGGTTCGCGCACGGTCGCCTACCTGTCTGCCGAGTTCCTGATGGGACCGCACCTGGGCAACAACCTGATCAATCTGGGCATCTACGAACCGGTGGAACAGGCCATCGCCGAATTGGGCCTGAGCCTGGAAGAGCTGCTGGCGCAGGAAGAAGAACCCGGCCTCGGCAACGGCGGTCTGGGGCGTCTCGCTGCGTGTTTCCTGGACTCCATGGCGGCGCTGGAGATTCCTTCGCTGGGTTACGGTATCCGCTATGAGTTCGGCATCTTTTCTCAGGAGATCGTCGACGGCTGCCAGGTCGAGAAGACCGACAAGTGGCTGCGCAATGGCAATCCCTGGGAAATCGTCCGGCCCGAGTGGGCGGTCGAGGTGAAGCTCGGCGGCTACACCGAACGTCACATGGACGAGCGGGGGCGGCTGCGTGCGCACTGGGTGCCAGCCCGAGTGGTGGTGGGCGTGCCCTATGACACGCCCGTCCTCGGCTATCGCACCAACACCGCCAATACCCTGCGACTGTGGCGGGCCGAGGCAACGGAGTCCTTCGATTTCGCAATATTCAACCGCGGGGACTACTACGGCGCTGTAAACCAGAAGGTGATCTCGGAGAACCTGACCAAGGTTCTCTATCCCAACGATGAACAGGTGCAGGGCAAGGCCCTGCGCCTCACACAGCAGTTCTTCTTCGTCTCGTGCTCACTGCAGGATATGCTACGCATTCTGCGCGTGCAGCAACTTCCGGTGCAGCGCTTCCACGAGAAATTTTCAGTACAGCTCAACGACACTCATCCTGCGATCGCCGTTGCCGAGCTGATGCGTCTGCTGGTCGACGAGCACCAGGTCGAGTGGGACGAGGCCTGGGCGATCACCACGCGCACCTTCGCCTACACCAATCACACCCTCATGCCCGAGGCACTGGAGCGCTGGGGCGTAGAGCTGTTCGGCGCCGAGCTTCCGCGTCACCTCGAGATCATCTACGAGATCAATACACGCTTCCTCGCCGAAGTGCGTGCGCGCTATCCCGGTGACGACGAGCGCGTCGCCGCCCTGTCACTGATCGGCGAGAACGGCTCGCGCCACGTGCGCATGGCGCACCTCGCCTGCGTCGGGAGCTTTGCCATCAACGGCGTCGCCGCACTGCACTCGGAGCTGCTGCGACGGGACGTGCTCCGGGATTTCCATGCCCTGTGGCCGGAGAAATTCAGCAACAAGACCAACGGTGTCACCCCGCGACGCTGGATGGCGCTCAGCAATCCGCGGCTCACCCGGCTGATCAACGACGCCATCGGCGAGGGCTGGATCACCGACCTCGAGCAGCTGCGGGCGCTCGAGCCCCTCGCCGAGGATGCAGCTTTCCGCGAACGCTGGTCCGCCGTCAAGTGGGCCAACAAGGCGGAATTCGCGGCCCTGCTGCGCACACGCACCGGAATCGACGTCGATCCCGACTCACTGTTCGATGTCCAGGTGAAGCGCATCCACGAATACAAACGCCAGCACCTCAACATCCTGCACGTGATCGCGCTCTATTGCCGCATCAAGCGTGAGCCGGCGAGCGATCTGCAGCCGCGCACATTCATCTTCGGCGGCAAGGCCGCCCCCGGCTACCGCATGGCCAAGCTCATGATCCGCCTGATTACGGCCGTGGGCGAAGTCATCAACCACGATCCCGACGCGCGCAAGCACATCAAGGTTGTTTTCGTGCCCAACTACAACGTGACCAATGGCCAGCGGATCTATCCGGCAGCCGAGCTGTCGGAACAGATATCCACCGCGGGCAAGGAGGCATCGGGCACCGGCAACATGAAGTTCTCCATGAACGGCGCACTCACCATCGGCACCCTGGATGGCGCGAACGTGGAGATCCGCGACGAAGTGGGTGCCGAGAATTTTTTCCTGTTCGGCCTGAGCGCCGAAGAAGTCGCCGCCATGCAACGCACCGGCTATCGCCCCTCGACCTTCTATCAGAGCGATTCCCTGCTGCGCGAGGTCATCGACCTGGTACACAACGGCTACTTCTCCCGCGGCGACCCCGACCTGTTCCGGCCGCTGATCGACTCACTGTTGTACGTCGATCCCTACCTGGTGCTTGCCGACTTTACATCCTACGTCGAATGCCAGAACCGCGTCAGCGACGTCTACGCAGACCAGGACCGCTGGACCCGAATGTCCATACTGAACACGGCGCGCACGGGAAAATTCTCCTCCGACCGCACCATCCGCGAATACGCCCGCGACATCTGGCGTGTCCCCAGCGTGCCCATCCGGCTCCTGCCGCCCTCAGAGCACCTCGCGCCCTGCGCACCTGCGAATTGATTGACCTGGATCACGGACCCGCGCGAAGCGTTCCCCTACTTGTATTGGCCCGCGCCGGCCAGGCACAGTAACAGCCCGGGATGCCGGTGAGATTTCCGGTCCAGAACGACGCCATTCAAATAGACGAGGGTTCGAGAAATGGAACTGTGGATGAAGCTGCTGTTCGGAAATTGGGCAGGACTCCTGTCCGTGCTGGTCATCGTTTTCATGATCGGCATGGCGATCTTTCTGACGCGGATGTTCATCAAGAAGAGCCGATAGCGCGCTCCGCTCCCTGCGAGTGATCAAGCGACCAGGTTTGTCTCCGTCATATTGCCCCCCTCCTTTTGTTCCGATGGAACCCGTCAATCCGGATGGCGACGACCGCCTCCAGCGCGGCCGTCACCCCGTGGGCCAGCGCCGCGACGAACTGTGTGAGTATTCCCGTCCGTTGCGTCGTCTTCAGTATCCCGTGAGGGCGCGCGGGTTTCCGGCGGGAGCGCCCAATTGTGGCTATATTCGCTGGGCAAAGGGGAACCGCCACCGGGTAGGCCGTTTCCGGCTTGGAGTCGCCGGCGAGGGAAGGCGATCGTGCGAAGTGGTGATTGGCCTGTATGGGAAGACATTGGCCGTTCACGAATCGCCTTCCGCTCGAGTCAGCGTGGCACATAGGCATCGGATGCGCGACGTTCAACCTGGCCACTGGGCTCGGATCCAGGCGGAGCTCGACCAGGCTGCTGGCATCGAGCGAGTCGAGGTCGTCACGGGTCGGCATACTGCACCCCTCGCGAAGAGTGGTTGCACAGTTGTCTCCAGTCTTGTTGAGAATCTCCCAAGCAGCCTTACCGTTATGGAAGCGCAAGTCGTTGCACAGCCGTCTCACGTTCTTCCTACGGCAGTCTCGTAGCGATGTTGCCGACGCCGTGGAGAGATGGGTTATCGCTCGGGCTGCGAGGTGCACCCGCCCCGCCTCCACCCATGACGGCCGATCGACGTCCCGCTGTCGGTTGGCGGAGCGGGTGAGACGGACGTCCTGGTCCGGCCGATTTGAAAAACCGATCAAGACTGCATTGATCGTTACCGGATCGACCGACCTGTGAGCCGATTGGGGATTGGACGTGCCTGGCACGAGCCACGAGCAAATTCCGTTTTCCAAGTGGCCCCCCAGGTCCTTGTCGAGTAAAGCACCGGAGCTTCGCCAGCGCGCGAGCACATCGTTGCGGCGGCAAGCGTTTCTTGAAGAATGCAGCAGAGTATCCGTGCTGCGGGATGTAGCCTGGCCCATCCAGGCTGAATCCGGGCGCAGCGCACCACACCGCAAGGTTCCTATCCGCAAGCCAGATTGGTAACCTCCACCCGATGAAGAGGGAAACCGCCCCTGTTCCGTACCCACGGCTCCTTGCCGCCGCGATGCTCGTCATCCTGCCGTTGCTTTCGGGATGCGGGGGGGAGAGTAACGACTACACCCCGCCGCCGGCCCCGCCGGTGACGGCCACCCACCCCATCGTCAAGCCCGTGACCGATTTTCTGGACCTGATCGGGTCGGCAAGCGCAGTGGCCTCTGTCGATCTGGTCGCGCGGGCGGCCGGCTACCTGGAGTCGGTCAATTTCACGGACGGCAGCATCGTCGACAAGGATGACCTGCTGTTCGTGATCGAGCCGGCCCCCTACGAAGCCAATGTCCATTTGGCCGAGGCGACCCTTGCGCAGCAGCAGGCGCAGCTGACCCTCGAAAGCGCGGAATACGAGCGGCAACTGCGCCTCGTGAAGACGCGCGCCACCTCCCAGTCCGATCTCGATAAATCGCTGGCCCAGCGCAACTCCGCTTCCGCCGCGGTCGATCAGGCCAAAGCCAATATCGAAATCGCCAAGATCAACCTGGGCTACACCAGGGTCACGGCGCCTTTCGCAGGCCGCATGGGCCGCCACCTGGTGGACGTGGGAAATCTGGTCGGCGCCCCCTCGCCTACGAAGCTGGCGACGATCGAGCAGCTCCAGCCCATCTATGTCTATTTCAACGTGGACGAGCCCACCGTGCTGCGTATCCATGCCATGATGCGCGAGCGCAGCCTCGGTCCCGCCGAGGTCAAGAAGGTGCCGGTCTATGTGGGATTGCAGACCGACGAAGGTTACCCGCATGAGGGCACACTCGATTTCATCGACACCGGCATCGACCCATCCACCGGCACGCTGCAGGTCCGGGCCGTGTTTCCCAATGCCGATCACGTTCTTCTTCCGGGCGCATTCGTGCGCGTGCACGTGCCCGTCGGGCGCGACGAGCATGCGCTGCTGGTGAGCAATCGTGCCCTCGGCGTGGATCAGGGAGGCAGCTACGCGCTGGTGATCGGCGCCGACGACATCGTCGAGCAACGTGCCGTCGGGACCGGCGTCCTGGTCGATGGCATGCGCGTCATCACCAAGGGTCTCAGGCCGGACGACTGGGTGGTGGTCGAAGGCCTGCAGCGCGCAACGCCCGGGACGAAGGTCGCCGTGACGCACAAGGATGCCGCCGCGGCGGGTCCGTCTCCCGGCGCCGGGGCGGCGGCGCCCGCGTCAAGGTCCGGGTCCCACTAGCTGAGCCAGGACCAAGCCGTTGTTCTCGAAATTCTTCATCGAACGACCGGTCCTGTCCAACGTCATTGCCATCATCATCGTGCTGATCGGCGCGGTGGCGCTTTACGGCCTTCCGGTGTCGCAGTATCCGGAGATCACGCCGCCCATCGTCCAGGTGCAGACCCGCTATCCCGGCGCCAGCGCCCAGATCATCGCCGCCACCGTCGCCACTCCGATCGAGGAACGGGTGAACGGTGTCGAGGGCATGATCTACATGCAGTCCACCAGCGCGGCCGACGGCACCTACACGCTCAATGTCACCTTCGACGTGGGAACGGACCTCGACTTCGCCCAGACGCTGGTGCAAAACCGTGTGGCGCAGGCGCTGCCAGGACTGCCGGATCCTGTGCAGACCCAGGGCGTCACCACCCGCAAGAAATCGACGGCCATTCTGCAGATCATCACGCTGAGCGCCCCCGGCGGTCACTACGACAGCCTCTTTCTCGCCAACTACGCAACCATCAATCTGCGCGACGAGTTGGCGCGCCTGCCCGGCGTCGGCGACGTCGTCATTTTCGGAGCCGGAGAGTACAGCATGCGGGTATGGCTCGATCCCAACCAGCTCGCCGCGCGCAACCTGACGCCGGCCGATGTCGTCGACGCCATCCGGGCGCAGAACCAGCAGGTCGCGGCCGGCCAGGTGGGAGCGCCACCCGCCCCGAGTGATCAGGACTTCCAGCTCACGGTCAACGTGCCCGGCGGTCTCGTCGACCAGGAGGAATTCGGCGACATCATCGTGAAGACGGAGCAGGGTGCGAGCACTCGGATCACGCGCGTGCGCGACGTGGCACGCACCGAGCTCGGGGCACAAGCCTACAGCCAGTTCTTCCGGCTCGACACGAAGCAGGCGGCAGGTATCGCGGTGTTCCAGCTGCCGGGCGCCAATGCGCTCGATGTCGCCCGGGAGGTCACCGCGAAGATGGCGGAGCTTTCCAGGAATTTTCCGCAAGGCCTCGAGTACCGAATTCCCTTCGACACCACCTCGTTCGTCAAGGCCTCCATCCACGAGGTCTACATGACACTCGCAGAAGCGGCGATTCTGGTGCTCATCGTCATTCTGCTGTTCGTCCAGGATTGGCGCGCCATGCTGGTACCGGCAACCACCGTACCAGTCACCATTATCGGCGCCTTCGCGGCGATGGCGGCGATGGCGGCGATGGGCTTTACCGTGAACCTGCTCACGCTCTTTGCCATCGTGCTTGCCATCGGCATCGTCGTGGACGACGCGATCGTCATCGTCGAGGGCAGCGCCCGCCATATCGAGCAGGGCAAGCCGCCGAAGGCAGCCGCCATCGCGGCCATGTCCGAGCTGTTCGGGCCGATCATGGGCATCACGCTCGTCCTCATGTCGGTGTTCCTGCCGGCGGCCTTTCTGCCCGGGATCACCGGTGAGATGTACCGTCAATTCGCGCTTGTCATCGCCGCGACAGCGCTCATCAGCGCGATCAATGCGGTCACGCTGAAACCGACCCAATGCGCCCTGTGGATGCGTCCGGTGCGTGCGAAAAAGAACCCCGTCTACCGTGGGTTCAACGTCGTTTATGGTGCCGTCGAGCGCGCCTACTCCCGTCTGATTGGCCGCATGGTGCATCACAGTGTCGTTATGACCCTGATCGCATTGAGCCTGGCCGCACTCGCCGTCTGGGGTCTGGCCCGCTTGCCGACTTCCTTCATCCCCATTGAGGACCAGGGCTATGTCCTGGTGAATGTCACACTCCCGGACGGCGCCTCACTCGAGCGCACCAATCAGGTGATGGCAAAGGTGGAGGCTGCGGTCATGAAGGTTCCGGGTGTCGAGCACGCCATCTCCATCGGTGGGATTTCAGTGCTCGACAATTCAGCCACACTCGCCAACGCCGGGGTCACCTATGTCGTTTTGAAGCCTTGGAATGTCCGCGGCACCAGAGAGGGCTTGCGCCCTGTGCTGCAACACATTCAGAGCGCGGTCTCCAATATCCCCGACGCCGTCGCGTTCGTGATCATCCCGCCCCCGATCCAGGGCATCGGGAATTCCAGCGGCTTTCAGATGCAGGTGGAACTGCGCGACAACAGCAAGGACTATGTGAAGCTGCAGCGAGTGGCAGAGGCGATCACCGCGGACGCGGCCAGGCAGCCGGGAATCCTGCGCGTCATCTCCACCTTCAGCGCGGACGTACCGCAGATCATGGTCGAGGTGGACCGTGTCAAGGCACGCCAGCTCGGCGTCGACGTGAACGATGTGTTCAGCACCCTGCAGGGCTACCTGGGATCGACCTACGTCAATCAATTCAACAAATTTGGCCGTACGTTCCAGGTCTATGTCCAGGCCGACCATCAATACCGGCTCGAGCCCGCGGATGTCGGCCACTTTCATGTGCGCAACGCGAGCGGCGACATGGTTCCCATCGGCACGCTCGCCAATATTCGCCATGTCCCTGGACCAGCGCTCATCGGCCTCTACAACCTGCACCCCAGCGCTGCCGTCGTCGGTGCGCCCAACCTCTTTTTCAGCTCCGGCCAGGCCATCGCTCTTCTCGCCCGGATCGCCGACAGCAAGCTTCCCACGGGCATGGGCTACGAGTGGACCGGGATGTCCTTCCAGGAAAAGCTGGTGGGCGGCCAGGCCTATTTCATCTTCGCCATCGCGCTGGTCCTGGTGTTCCTGGTGCTCGCGGGCCAATACGAGAACTGGCTGACGCCCTTCGCCGTCATCTTCGCCGTTCCCCTGGCGCTCCTGGGTACGGTCGGCGTGCTGACGGCGGTGCAGGTCGCAAACAACATCTACATTCAGATCGGCATCGTGCTGTTGATCGCACTATCGAGCAAGAACGCGATCCTGATCGTGGAGTACGCCCGCGATCTGCGCGACAAGCACGGGATGGGTCTGGCCGAGGCGGCGACCGAGGCGGCACGCCTGCGATTTCGCCCCATCGTCATGACATCTTTCGCCTTCATTCTGGGCGTCTTGCCGCTTGTGCTCGCCACCGGCGCCGGCGCCTCCAGCCGCAAATCCATCGGCATCACGGTCTTCAGCGGCATGCTGGCCTCCACCTGCATCGCGGTACTGTTCGTGCCGCCCTTCTTCGTCGTGTGCCAACGCGTCCATGAACGGCGCACGCGGTACCGCGGGAAAGGCGCGCCGGACGAGAGCCCGGCCACGCATACCGGCAATGAATGAAAGCGCGCGTATAGGAGAGAGCCGAAGCGATGACGGAAACAGCGACCAGGGACGATACGGCGCCGGAGACCGCAGGTGCGGCGCTGCGTGGAGGAGCGCTGAGGAGGGTCAGGACCATGATCGGGTCCCAAGGTGCCCTGACATTCGGTGCACTGACGACCGTCGTGTTCTATGTCTACTCGGACGCTCTGCTTGCCGATCTCGCCTCGGATTGGAGGACGATCGCATTGTTCCTGTGGCTGTTCGCGACCATGCTCTGGTGCGCCTTCGGTGTGGTTCGTCATGCCGACTCTCTCGCCGAAACGCTGGGCGAGCCCTACGGCACCCTGATTCTCACCCTGGCAGTCATCACGATCGAGGTGTCACTGATTTCCGCAGTCATGCTGCGGGGCGAGAACGAGCCGACACTCGCCCGGGACACCATGTTCGCGGTGCTCATGATCATACTGAATGCCATGGTCGGGCTGGCGCTGCTGCTCGGTGGGCTGCGCCACCACGAGCAGCACTACAACCTGCAGGGTGCCAAGGCCTTTCTGGCGGTGCTCGTGCCATTGGCGGTGCTGAGCCTCGTGCTGCCCGTGTTCACGACCTCGACCAGACTCCCGGAGTTCACGCCGGCACAGGCCATCTTCTTTGCCACCATGACCGTCGCGCTCTATGCCGTCTTCCTGGTGATCCAGACCGTGCGGCACAAGAGCCAGTTCTTGAACCCAGGTGACCGCGGCCACACCGCGACCGCGCGCCAGGATTCGCCTGCCCACGACGCGATGGCCCACGAGCGTGAGCACGCCGGGCTGGTGTCGGTCCTCTGGCATGCCGTATTGCTGCTCCTGACCATGCTTCCTCTGGTGCTGCTGTCGAAGAAGCTCGCCGCTTTCATCGACTACGGGATCGAGACGATACGGGCTCCGGGCGCGATCGGCGGTCTCATCGTCGCCACTCTGGTGCTGGCACCCGAAGGACTCGGCGCATTGCGGGCCGCGCTGGCCAACCGGCTGCAGCGCTCCGTCAACATACTCCTCGGCTCGGCCTTGGCAACGATCAGCCTCACCGTCCCGGCCGTCCTCATGATCGGCCTCATCACCGATCGCCCGGTTTACCTCGGTCTCGACCCGGTCGAGATGGTGTTGCTGTTGCTGACCCTTACGGTCGGCATTCTCACCTTCACCGGCGGACGGACCAACATCCTTCAGGGCGCCATCCATCTGGTGCTCTTCTTTACGTTCCTGGTGCTCATCTTCAATCCCTAGTGTACTGTTTCATTCTGTTTGGAACCTGAGCGGCGATTGGCGCGAATGACCTTCTGCAGGATATCGCGAGCGCTCCTGGTCCGGATGAATCGCCTGGGCCTGGTGTCGTGAATTGGCGATGTACTCGTCGATGACGGTCACCAGCGCCGTAGGGCGGATAAGCGCAGCGCATCCGCCACCACCTCTGGTTCAAAATCCGACTCCGGGAGGCCCATTGCCTCCCTGATTCCCACGACGCCTGATCCCCTTCGCGATCCACTCAGCACGAGAAACTCGACGGGAGCGAAACGGCTTCGTGCACTCCTGACGCCGGCCGATCATGAATGGCGGATGCGCTGCGCTTATCCGCCCTACCTCCATCGAAGACTCAAACGTTTCGTCAAGAGTGCACCACTACACTGGGTAGCTAGCACGGTCGCGGGAATCGCCGGACCCAGTGATCGGCGATGTCACGCCGGTGGCAAATCCAGACACCCTCGCGGTCTGCCACGTAGTCCAGAAACCGGGCAACGGCAGCGGCGCGGGCCGGATGGCCGCTGAAGCGAGAATGCAGCCCTACGCTCATCATGCGCGGGATGTCCTGGCCTTCGGTCCACGACAGATCGAAGGCGTCGTGCAACAGACCGAAAAATTCCGCAGCAGTGGGACAGCCGGGTGCCACCACGTAGCGAATGTCGTTCGTGACCAGGCTGTAGGGAACGACCAGACGCGAACGCCGCCAATAGGGCAGCTCGTCGTCGTAGGCGTCCGAGTCATAGAGCAGCCCTCCGGCCCCCGCCAACAGTCTTCGGGTATTGGGGCTGACCCGGCCCGTATACCAGCCGGCCCGCGGCTCCCGCGCCTGGCCGAAAGTTGCCATCAAGGTCATTCTCGGACCAAAAGCCCGTTTGAATCGCTTATGCCCGGGCCCGGTTGGCTCCCGATACTCGCACACGGCAGGTGTCGGGCACTGGCCGGTATGTGTGTTGCGCACGGGTCGCAGGCTCATCGGCGCCGGTCTCTCGGCTCGTTCTGCGTGTGGCGGTGCCGGCGGCGCCTCGTCTTGCGCCCGTACTCGCCACCACGCCTTCCCTTGCAGTCACGCCCCGGACTCGGGCCGGGGCCGAGACAGCGAGGCGCCTCGAGCTGGAGCGTGGTGCCCACGACCGGCGCCCCGAGGATGCAGACCGGGGGGTTCGAGATGTCCGCCGCGAAGTCGTCCACGAGATCGGTGGCAACCCGAACGCTCATGTTGGCGATGGAATCCACCACGTCGCTGGTCTGGTCGTCGAGCTCCGCGATGGCACTCCGGGGTGACGCACGGTAGGCACAGCTCGCCATGCTGCAATGAATCGGTGGCGCTGCGCGCACCGCAATGTCCGCGTGCGGGAGCCGCACCCTACCGATGCCACGTCGGGCAGGCGTGCCACCCGCAGGGTGCGTCCCACGCATGCGGTCCCCGCCGCCCGACCAGCTGACCGCACCCCGAAAATCCCGAAACGATGTTGAGGAGCACGTGCTGGGAACACGGCGCCTCCTTCACGCCCCGCCTTGGGGCGATGAATCGGTGGCGCTGCGCGCACCGCAATGTCCGCGTGCGGGAGCCGCACGAAACCAGCATGAATCTCAAGGGGAGCAAGACCCGCGATGTCCGCGTGCGGGAGCCGCACCCTACCGATGCCACGTCGGGCAGGCGTGCCACCCGCAGGGTGCGTCCCACGCATGCGGTCCCCGCCGCCCGACCAGCTGACCGCACCCCGAAAATCCCGAAACGATGTTGAGGAGCACGTGCTGGGAACACGGCGCCTCCTTCACGCCTCGCCTTGGGGCGATGAATCGGTGGCGCTGCGCGCACCGCAATGTCCGCGTGCGGGAGCCGCACGAAACCAGCATGAATCTCAAGGGGAGCAAGACCCGCGATGTCCGCGTGCGGGAGCCGCACCCTACCGATGCCACTCGCGCGCCGTACTCTGCCGTCTGCTCCTGCGGCGGACCCGCCCGGTGTCCAACAGCGTTATGGGAAAAGGTCAGCCTGGGAATGGGGCGGAGAGCACGTGCGCACAGGGTTCGGATGCTGGCGACAGTGACAGGGCGGCCGATCCGTAACAAGAGCCCGCACGACCGCTCTGGACGGCATACACCGGACGAGCGCATCGAGGCTTCCGGAGGAAGTGCGGAATTGCGTCTATACTCTGTCAGCGGCACTGGGGAGCCGCCACCGGGAGGTCCTTTCTGAAGGGGCGATCGTTCGAAGCGTTTCGAAGTTTTCAGCGGTGATGTCGTGGGTTTCCCGGAGCGAAACGGGAAGACACCGGCCGTTCGAGCATCGCCCGCCGCCCGAGTCAGCGTGGAAGGTCTGTACTGCGGGTACAACTGTTTCGCTTGGAGCTACGACTCGAAGCGGGCAGTTGCGCACAAAAAATTCCGTTGAGAGGCACACCTCTGGCGCCATGGAACCCTCAGACACCGATCGAGTGCCGGTAGCGAACCTGTTCACAGCGGGTGTTACTCCGTTCGATCAATTCGAAGCCTGGCGCCAGGCCAGCGCGCCCCTGTTCGATGTCGTGCTGCTCGGAGACCCGGCGACTTTTTCCGCGGGAGCGACCTGTCATCTCGCCGGTGGGCTGGTCTTCACTCGCGTATTCTTCGAGCGCATGCACTTCAGTCGCAGGAAACGGCATCTGTCCGATGGGGAGTCGGACTGCATAAGCCTGCAGTACTACCGCACTGGCTCGATCAAAGGATGTCTGGACGACGGCACTCCGCTCCTGATGGCTCCGGACCGCATTTCTCTTCAGGATTTCGCCCATGCCTATTGCGGTGTCGGAGAGACCTCCGATAACTTCGGTGTCGTCATCCCCCGCCACCGGATCGACCATCGCGAGTGGATCAACCGCCATCGTCCGATGTTTTCCTGGTCCGTGGACTCGCCCAACGGTCGTCTGCTGATGGGCACACTGGCCGGGATCTGGCGCGAGCTTCCCAACGCCACGCAGAACCAGGCCGCGGCGCTCTCCTCGGGCCTGGTCGGACTGATCAATGGACTGCTCGCCGCCGAAGCCAATCGGACGCATCAGGCGCGCGTCGAAAGTGCGACCCTGAAGGCGATGCAGGACTACCTCTGCGCCAATCTGCATCGACAGGGTATCGGAGTCGATGACCTGTGCCGGAGCTTCCGCTGCTCGCGCGCCACCGTCTATCGAATGTTCAAGACGCACGGCGGAATACAGACCTATCTGCGCAATCAGCGCCTGGAGGGATGTTTCCAAGAGTTGTCCCTGCCCGGCGGGCACCGGAATCGACGCGGGCGTGTGCGTGAGGTAGCCGAGCGCTGGGGATTCTACGAGCCATCCCATTTCAACCGCCTATTCCGACAACGATTCGCCTGCTCGCCGTCCGACGCGCTGGATTCCCCGGCGGCAGGCCCTGCGAAGGGAAGCGCTGTCACTGTCGATCGGCGATCGGCCGACGTCGAATGTCTCCGCGGCTGGCTGCAAGCCGCTGATGGCGGGATCGAAAGCGAACCATCTGCGTTCTCTTCCAACCCGAGAGCGTAGCTGGCGACCAGGTATTTGTTCGCGGCATTGCGGACCAGCTCGATCGTGTCCGGAGTGTAGGTCGTCAGCGACCAGAAGCGCTTCGCCTCATGTCGCCGATGGGAAGTTTGCATCACCGCACACACCCGATGATCTGATCGGACTGGGCGATCAGGGCTTCGGCCTGCTCCGTATCGATCCTGCCCCTGCGCTGGTGCGCCCGGATACCGGCGATGAACGTCTGGAGGTGACGAATCCCCTGGTGCGTACGGCGTGCGGCCAACGCCTGTCTGGCCTGCTCCAGCTCGCGCGTCAGGCGGCGCCTGTGCTCGGCATCGAGTCCGCCCTTGTGCCGGTGCAGGTCGCGGTGATCGTCGTGCCTCGCCACGTGCGCGCCTCCGTGGTCCCCGTTATCGGCGACCTGCATCCAGCCACCGAACGGCTGATGCCGGTGTGACGGGCCGCCGTTCCCCGGGACGTTCGTGGCGAGGCGCTTCACCTGCTCGATCAGATAACGGATCGCCGCCTTGAAGTCGATGCCGACGTCGATCAGCGTCACCTCGCGCGCGCGTGAGCGCGCCCCACCCGTTACCTCGGCGTAGATCTCGTGCCTGCCGCACGTCTCGGGGTTGTAGCTCACGTGCACGAAATGCCGGTCCAGCGCACGAATGAGCGGCAGCCATTCGGCATCGAAGGGTTGACCGCCGTTCTGCGGATCGCCGTCGCTGAACACCACAGTGGCGCCCGGCGCCGACGCACCGCCGGAGACGACCTGCGCCGAGACCACTACCGGCTCGCCGAGCACGGTCTTGTCACGGGAAACGTTGAAGCGATCGAGCGTCAGTGGGCCCGGCCGCACTGCGGTGAGTGTGCCGCTGGTGTCCGCCGGCACGATCGAGAACACCATCTTGAACATGCCGACGTTGTTGGAGAAGGAATCGGTGGCACCGGCAAAGCTCGTCGTCTCCAGCGGAACGTCGGTGATGAAGGCGTAGCGGGTGTTCCGATCGAAGCTCGCGCCGAGGCCGTGGGCCGGAAGCTCGGAGACCAGGTTGCCGTTGGCGTCCTCGGCCCATACCGTCACCCAATAGGCATAGTAGGCGCCGTTGCAGGACTGCACGCCGTTGTCGTACTCGCAGGCGTCGCCGGTGGCGGCGACGTAGGAAGTAGTGGCGAGGGCGATGTTGTCCTGGGACGGGTCGGAGGTGTTGTTGAACGGCGGAATGGTCGCCGATCCGTCCCCCGTGGGGCTGATCACCGGAATCGGAGCCCCGTCGCCGAGACCGGTCGGACCGATCGGCACCGCCGGCAGCGGATTGCCGCTGGCGTCCTGGGCGTAGGCGACGACGGAGAGGGCGCCATTGTCGTCGTTGACGTCGAGCTGCTGGCGATAGAAGCGTGCGTACACCCTGGTGCCCGTGTCCATCTTCTTGAGGCTGTAGTTGTAGACCCGCGCCTGCAGGTAGATCTGGTCGCCCACGGCGGCCGAGTTGCGCAGCGGTCCGGCGGTACCGCCGTTGGTCACCAGCAGGCCTTTCATGCTGTAGAACAGTGCGTCCCAGACATCCGCCGCACCGTTCGCCGTTGGCGGCTGATTGCTGGTGTAGCAGACCGGGGTGTTTGCAGGTCCCCGGCACTGCAGGGAGGAATCGGCGACCTGACTCGCGGTGACCCGGCGCCAGCGCGAGGGATTGTTGAGGGCGACATCGACGTTGCCGAGATAAGGGGAGGTGGACGACCACCAGACCCCGCTCACGTCGGTGGTCGGGTCGGCGGCGAATGCGACGGTGATCGGTCCGGTGGTCGTGCAGTCCGCCTGCACCTGGTCCACCGTCGAGCAGTCGGGATTGTCCTGCGGACAGACCTTGAGGTCCGGGTTGTCGAGCACCGATTGCGGTTTGGTCGCCCCGAGCACTATGCCGGCCACGCTGTAGGCGTACTGGTCGCTATTGAAGAACCCTGCACCTTGCAGCAGCAGCCCGATGCTGGAGGAAGCCGTCTGTCCCACCGAGTAGCTGTTGAGCGTGGAGAGCGAACCACTGCCCTGATAGTCAAAGCCGAACGAGAGGTTGGCACCAATCGGCTTTACATTGATGTTGTTCATTCCGATGGTGATCGAGGTGTCGGTATCGAACGAGTGCGTGGTGGTGGTGCCGGTGCTGACATCGCTGGTGGTGCCGCAGGTCCAGGAGATGGACTCGGAGGGGTCGTTGGTCCCGGTGCTGAAGGGATCGAGGTTGGCAAGCGCCTGCGAACCGGGATTGCGCTGCTGGATCAGCGGGGTCTTCGAGGGATAGGAGAGAATCTGCGCCGGCTCGTGCCTGGGCTGGTACCACTCGATGGACGCGCCCGGCGAGGACGAGCGGGTCACTTCTTCAGGGCCCGAGAAGCTGACATTGAGCTGCTGCGGCAGCAGCGAGCAGCAGACGTCGCCGCCCTGCTCCGCGCAGGAGCGGGCATCGGCGGCGCTGGGGAATCCCGGGCACAGCGAGTCGGGCGCGCCTGCACTCAGGCAGTGGCAGCCGGCGCCGGAACTGGCGCAGGTCAGCGCCACGCCGCTCGCCGCCGCGGTGCAGCCCGTGGCGTTCGGATCGCTTGCGTCGCAGGTCGTACTTGCCGGGCAGCTGGTCATACCCAGCACCGGGAAGTGGAATACATTGAAGGTGGTCTGTGTCCACCAGACCTGATCGTCGGCGCCGATCGCACCGCCGGTCTGCAGCCGCGTGGTGGAATAGGTGCCGAGCTGCTCGTTGTTGGTGTTCTGGTTGAACTGGCTCCAGGACTCCTTGTTCTTGATATCCACCGTGCCGACAACGGACTGCGGGAACTTGATCTCTCCGGCGACGGTCTCGGTGGTGCTCGAGGTGAAGCTGTGGGTCTGCTGGGTCGAGGCCGTGTTCGAGCTTGTGGTGCCGAACTGGAACTGGGCCTGATAGTTGTTCGGGGCGCGCGTGAAATTGACGATGGCCGGCGTGGACGAGTCCTGCGTGTTCGGCTGTACGAAGTCGATGAGCGAGGGCGGCGCCTGGATGATGATCTGCGGCTGGGTATGCTCGCTGATCCGCGTCACCGTCGGCTCGCCGACGCGCACCGAGTTACCGAATGCGTCGCCGGCCTGCAGCAGGCTGCCTGCGCGCAGCAAAGTGACGTACGGCTTGTCGTACGCACTGATGCCGTCGGTCTGGGTCAGCACCGGCAGATAGCCCGCAACGCTCCCGTCATTGGCACACTTGAGATTCGCGTTGCTGCCAGCGGGATCGGAGGCCTGAACGGCCCAGAGCGGAATGCGTACGGGCGCGACAAAGGGACTCTTCTGATCGCTCGCGATCAGCATGGCGATCTGCGGGTTGTAGGGGCAGTCGCCGGGGGCGGCATCCGCGAAGTCGCCACAGGCGCTCGGATTGTTCGGATTGACGGTGGTGGAGGTGGAGAACCGCCCGACCGCCAGACCCCAGGCGTAGGGAAACTGGCCATCGCCCGAGCCGGCCTGCGCCGCGCACACGGAGGGCTCTGCCTGACTGCCGGTCCCCGAGATCGTCGCGGTCACCGGGAAGGAAAAAGTTCCCGTGGTGGGGAGCTGACCGGTCACGCCGATCACCGCCTGCTCGACCGTCCCGTACCAGTCGAGGTACGCGGACTGGGCGTAGAGGGCGTAGGTCGCACCAAGGTCGAGGGGATTGTCGTTGAGTTGTGGGAAAAGGTTCGAGGCGGTGGTGCCGCGCTGCTTCGCCCACACCGGAGACGACGAATCGGGCGAAGAGAAGGACCAGTACTGCACGTCCACGGAGCACTGGCTGGAACTCGAGGCGGCGTCGGTGCCCGAGACATAGGCCACGACCAGCTCGTCGATGGGAGCACCCCGCGGGTTGTAGCCGTTGGCCTCGAAGTTGCCGAGGGTGACGGCGCCGGCACGCAATGAGTCCTGCGCATTGGTCTGGGCCTTCCCGGGTTCCACCAGACCGCACTGGGTCGGCGTCAACGTGGCGTTGGCGAGCGCGATCGTCGAGGAGGCACCAGTGACGCTCGGGAACAGCTTGCTCGCCGGATCGAGGATCACCTGGAACGGCGACGCTCCGTCGCAGATGGTCTCGGCTACCGGCCCGGGGCAGACCGTGGCGAAGAACACCGACAGCGTGCCGGTCCGGTTCGGAAAGTCGCCGCCGATCCAGGCCACGTCGAGCAGGCCGTCGCCGTTGAAGTCGCCCACGGCCGGCGTATTGATCGGCGCGCGGTACGCCCCCGAAGGCAGCTTGGTGTCTGCACCGCCGAGTCGGGTGATGCCCTTGGTGGGATCAGTGGGATCGACGGCGGTAAACGCCTGTATGGCATCGAGGTTGAGGAACACGAGATCGTCGTAGCCGTCGTAATTGAAGTCAGCGACGGCGAGCTGAACCCATTCCTTGTTGGCTTGCCAGGCGTAGGCCGGAACGCTCGGCGCGCCTGCATTGGGACTGCTGATCTCGAGTACGAAATTACTGGCATCCGCGTTCGACGAGCAGCTGGAAGTCACATCACTCGCACTGGTCGAGGGCCGCAGCGTGATGGTCACGGCGTAGGGCAGGTCGAACAGACGGGCAAAACGCGTCTGCTGCGGGAACGCTTCCGAGGTCAATTGGCACGGTACCTGTTCCTTGACCGTCCATACCGCGGTGCCCTTGTTGCCGACGATACCGAGTCCGGCATTGTTGGGATCGTTCTCGGTCTGGAAGACGTACACGCGGGCGTTGGTTCCGCTACCCGCGATGACCGGGTCGGCCGTGGCCAGCGCGTCGCCCGCCGACAGCACCCGCCGGCCCTGGAGCATGTCCGGGCACTGACCGGGCGTCGGTGCCTCCGTTCCCTCGCTTAGACCGATACATCCGGAAAACTGTGAGTCCGCCTCGCAGATGCAGGTGCAGGTGGCGATCGTCGGATCATTGACGATGGCGTCGCACGCCGGCGTGTCCGCACGTGCACCCGGCACGAACCCCATCACTGCTGCGAGCAGTGAGGTCACCACTGCGAAACGGAAGCCCGCGAGGTTTACCCACCCCCGCAGACGTCGAGGTCCGCGCCGGAAGTGATGGAGGGAAGGCTCGGTGGTGAGTACACGAGCGTTGCCGCGGAGGTCCGACCCCTCGGTGCATGCTCTTCTTCCGGTGCAAGGAACAGGCGTACGTGTCATGCCGGAGTCCTCCTTGTGGTCAGACTCGACGGACGTCTGAGTGAGTCTGGAAAATCTCATGGTCAGCCTAACGGCTATTGAGGCGCGCGTCGTTGCACAGCCGTCTCACGTTTGTTCCACAGGAGTCTCATGCCGGTCTTCCGCGCCGATCCCGCATGGGTAACCGTGCGGAGGGCCGCTGCCCCGATGTTCGGGCGACATCATCTTTGCCTACGCGCGTGCCAGCCCCTCGACCTTCTGCACCGGCTCGCCGGTGCCGGGGAACCAGGCGAGACGGGAGTACCAGAAATCTGAGCTTCCCGTGCAACGACAAGCGCACGGTCTGCTGTTAGCCTCCCGCTATGGACTGGGGCGACATGCTCGAGGACCAATGCGATCAATGGATCAATGGGGTCAGACTCGAATGAACGGAAGCGTGGAAACATCTCGTTGAGCATTGATCGTCAGATGGCGCCGAAACCGCGAGGTCGATGCACGGTCCTCGGCGAGGTGTCCTCGCAGACCGATTCCGGCCCAGACCTGGCTGCCGGCGACGACATCCTCAACGGACAGCGGACATTGGCCCGGTCGGACTATCTCCTCTACTTGCCGACCCAGACCAACGGGCCGACTTCCGTTGAGACGATCTGCACCTACAGCACCTTCTTTACCGAAGATGGTGTCCCGGAAACCGCGGTTCTCGACCGCGTAGGGCCCGCCACGCGTTGCGCCGATCCCGCCCCCGGCATCGAGGTCACCGAGCCGCTCCTGGCCCCGCCTCAGCAGAGCCGCATCACCCGGTCTTTGCACACCGGAGGCGACGGTCCTCGAGGATCAATGGGGTCAGACTCGAATGAACGGAAGCGTGGAAACATCTCGTTGAGCATTGATCGTCAGATGGCGCCGAAACCGCGAGGTCGATGCACGGTTTTCGGCACCCCGCCGGTTCCTCCGGGGGATTTCGCTTCGAAACCCTGGAGCTGCGAGAAGCGCAAGCACGGTCAAGTGAGCAGGCTCGAGCTCAGCAGCCACGGCCGGACCAAACCCGGGGATATGCTCGAATCCCGGCCCGGGCGGATGTGGCGCGGGGCTCGATGGAGAATCGCTCCTGAGGATCAGGCAGTCGCCGACAGGAAGCCATGAAGCCGCGGCGCGGTGTATCGCCAATAGGAGGCTTCCCATGCAGAAAGGAAACGAGCCGGAAGCGGAAGACAACGACTTGCGGCCGTCTCCTCGGGCGGATGAACCGGGCGGCACTTTTCACATCTGCCGCCGTAGCAGCGATGCTTGCCGGAACGTCCTCCAATCTCCTTGCCTATAAGCAGGCGTGGGAAAAAAGCGGGATCGCCGAAGGCGAATGCTCCGCCTTGCGGCACGCAAGACGTGGATCATGGAGCTGGCGAGAGGATTCGAACCCCCGACCGGCTGATTACAAAGCATTTCTACCCGAATCACCACAACAAACCACAGCAGCCAACAGCAAAGCGTTCAGCGCCTTGCGTGGTTCATGCTATCGCCATTTGTTGTCGTGTTTGGCCATTATTTGCCCGTCAGTGTCCCACCAGTGGCCCACGGAATGGCTATCTCGCAAGCCAGCGCTCATCGGGCGTAAAGGACGGGCAAAGTCGGTCCGGCAAAGATCAGATCCCCGGGGGGAGGTATGTTTCGGGCATACATTTGGACAACTGCGCTGAAAGCCTACAGGTGCGCCTGCTCGCATGCTGCACATCGCCTTCGCCTCGCGCGCTCGGCATAACCTTGCACGGATCGGGCTGCTGATCACCGATCCCTGGAGCAGCCGCCGCTGCACGCCCTCACCATCGGCTTCATCATCTCCATGACCGTGGCCATGGCGAGCCGCGTCACCCTCGGCCACTCGGGACGCGGGCTGCAGGCCGATGCCTACACCTGGGCGTGCTTCTGGCGTGGGACTCGCCGCGGCACTGCGCGTACTTGCGGACCTGCCGGGGATCACCTGGAGCGGTCCGCTGCAGCCCAACCTGCTCGCCGCGTTGGTGTGGCTCGCCGCGCTCGGCGCCTGGGTGGGGCGATACCTGCCCATGTACATCCGCCGGCGCGTGGACGGTCGGCCGGGCTGAGGCGGCTCGCGACCATACGATGGAATACCTGCTGCTGAAGCCGGTGCACGTCGCCACCGTGGTGTTGACCTTCGTGCTGTTCGTCATGCTGGATGCTGCGCGCGCCGCAACGTCGGCGGGACCGCTGGGTGCGAGTCGCGCCGCATGTCATCGACACCGTGCTGCTCGCGAGCGGCGCGGGCCTGGCGCTCACCGCATCGCGCTCTCCGATGCGCGCCTGCTCGCCCCGGACGAGGGCCGGGTGCGGCTGGCCTACAAGGACTACCACGACGGCAATCGCAACAAGGTGCTCGCGCTCTCGGGCGAGGAGTTCATCGGCCGCTTCCTGCTCCATGTGCCCTGAGGGCTTCATGCGCATCCTGCATCGAGCGCATCCGCGCGGACCTCGACGCCGCAGAGCCGGGTACCGCGGCCGCGAGAGCCGGACCAGGACTGCGCCATCTTTGACGGCTATCCGTGCCCAAGTGCCGTTCCGGGCGCCTGCGGGTGATCGCTGCTCTCGACCCCAAACGCGACGACGGAGGTGGAGCACGGAAAACGTAGCGCAAGACCATCACCGCTCAGCCCCTGGGTCACTTCCGACCGGTCCGCGGCCGGTCTGCCATCGCGCTCGTGCCGAAACGCAAAAAACGGCCAAGTGGTCCTGCCAGAATCCCCACCGGAACCGCGCAATCCGTCGGCAGCGAAGCGCACCGCGCCGCTCACCACCGGCACCCACCAGGCGGCGCGACTTCGACAATCTCGTCCCGTCGCAATACAATCCCCCCCACAACAGAAGAGAGCTCCCCATAGACCAACCTAGGCAGTGGGAGCGGCTTAGTCCAACAGACATTTATCCGTCATGCTGGACTGCGCACGGCGGACAAAAGCTTAGCTGTAGGCACCCCAGGCGAGAGCGGAACATGTCTGCAAGTACCTATCCTGAACGCGTGGCGAGGATGATTTCCTTCCTCGAACGCGCCGGTTTCGTCGTCGATCGTGATGACTGGGGTCACCGACTCACCTGGATGGTAGGTAGGCAAGGTGGATCGCAGAATCCTGGCCTACCCGTAACCACATGGACGCACAAGTACCTCACTGCCATGAGCCTTGGTCCTTGGCGGATTCCTTTGCAGCTCCAACAGAAGAATGATTTGCTGGCCCGAGTCGGCGGCGCGGAGTGGTCCACGCTTAGCACCGCAGCTGTAAAACGGCTTCCGTTTCGGCTGTCCTGGCAAGCGTCTCATGCCCAGGCGCTGCATCGCAACCTTCGCAACCTCCATCTAACATTGGATGGTTTGGTGCACCGCCTGCGTCGCTTTACAGGCGACGGTGCATACTCCGTTCTGGCTACTCTCAGCGAGACTACCGGTTACTCGAAATGCTTGGATTTCTTCGTGCGCGAAGGGCTACGGCTCGATTCCGTCCCGGTGGATCGCCACGTTCGGCGCCTGCTTAACAGGTTCGGTCTCGCCGCCGTTCCCCGCGCCCACCTCGCGTTTCTGATTCGCGAGGCGGGCTATGAACCTCGGTTCGTTGCACGTGCAATGTACGAGCAAGGCGTGAGGTGAGTGAGGCGCCTAACGAATAAGGCCAGACGGTGCGAGCGCAGCGGGCCACGATCTGAACCGCTTGTTGAGCCTGTTTGTCGCGAGGCGATCGAGCGCTCCATCAGCCTGTTGGACTTCCCCTTCATTCCGATAGAATTGCGCGTTGCCGCGGAGGTTGGCTGCCGAAACCATCCTGAGTGTGGCGCGGGTGTGAGGTTACTTTTTAAAGGTGACCGGGCCTCGGGGTATTTCTCCGCGAAGCGGCTCCGTCGCAGCAACAGCATGCAGCGGACGGCGCCGCGCGCCACCGCTGGTGCTGAGCGTCACGCGCTCCAAGACACCACCGCAGCCAAGCGATCCGCAAGACGCGCCTCGGCCAGTTTCCTTTCTTCTTCATCACTCATCCTTCAAACCTCCCCTGGCGAGCGCCTCGCGGGCGACCAGCGCTGCCAGTACGGCTCGCTGCCGACCCGCCGTCCAGCGCCTGACGGTTCCGGCACGATTGAGCCGAGCGTCGCATGAACGCAAGCACCCATACCGAGCTCGCCAACTTCATCTGGAGCATCTGCAACCTGCTCCGCGGGCCGTACAAGCGGAACGAGTACCGCAAGGTCATCCTGCCGCTCACCGTCCTGCGCCGCTTCGATTGCCTGCTGGCGCCGACCAAGGCGCAGGTGCTGAAGGAGCACGCGAAGATCAAGGCCAAGCCCGAAACGGTCGTCCGCAGCCTGCTCGAGAAGATCACCGGCCGGCCCTTCTACAATCTCTCCAAGCTCGACCTGCCGAAGCTGCTCGACGACCCCAACCAGCTCGCGCCGAACCTCAACAGCTACATCAACGGCTTCTCGAAAACGTCCGCGACATCATGGAGCGCTTCGCCTTCGACCAGCAGATCGCGCGCATGGCCGAGAAGAACCTGCTCTACGAGGTCATCAAGGCGTTCTGCCGCCGATCGACCTCTCGCCCGCGCGCGTGGACAACGTGCAGATGGGCTACGTCTTCGAGGAACTCATCCGGATCGGCGCCGAGCAATCGAACGAGGAGGCCGGGGAGCACTTCACCCCGCGCGAGGTGATCAAGCTCATGGTCAACCTCCTCCTCTCGCCGGAGAAGGACCTGCGCCAGAGCCACGTCGTCAAAACCATCTACGACCCCGCCTGCGGCACGGGCGGCATGCTGTCCGTCGCCGAGAAATACATCCGCGAGCTCAACGCCGACGCCGACCCGCAGCTCTTCGGCCAGGACTGGAACGACGAGGCCTGGGCCGTCTGCAAGTCCGACATGCTCATCAAGGGCGAGGACGCCGACAACATCATCCTCGGCGACACGCTTCACCAAGGACGGCTTCGACCGCGACGCCGACGGCAAGAAGCGCACCTTCGACTACATGCTCGCCAATCCGCCCTTCGGCGTGGAGTGGAAGCAGCAGCAGAACTACATCGAGAACGAGCGCGACACGCTCGGCTACGAGGGCCGCTTCGGCGCGGGCACGCCGCGCATCAACGACGGCGCGCTCCTCTTCCTCCAGCACATGCTCGTCAAGATGCGCGCGCCGAAGGAAGGCGGCAGCCGCATCGCCATCGTCTTCAACGGCTCGCCGCTCTTCACCGGCGACGCCGGCAGCGGCGAGAGCAACATCCGCCGCTGGATCATCGAGAACGACTGGCTCGAGGCCATCGTCGCCCTGCCCGACCAGCTCTTCTACAACACCGGCATCTCCACCTACCTCTGGGTGCTCACCAACCGCAAGGAGCAGCGCGCGCAAAGGCAAGGTGCAGCTCATCGACGCCCGCCCGTTCTGCGTGCAGATGGGGAAGAGCCTCGGCAACAAGCGCCGCAAGCTCGGCGACCCCTCCGACAAGGAGAACGACCCCGATCAGATCGGCGAACTCACGCGGATCTTCGGCAACTTCGGCGACGGCGAGACGCGCACCTTCACCGAGGAAGACCCGATCACCAAGCAGCCCATCCAGACGCGAGCGCGTCGTCAGCAAGATCTTCGACAACGACGACTTCGGCTACCACAAGATCACCGTCGAGCGCCCGCTGCGGCTGAACTTCCAGGCCAGCGCCGGAGCGCATCGCGCGGCTCGACGACGAGAGCGGCTTCAAGAACCTCGCCACCAGCAACAAGAAGAACGAAAAGGCGCGCCTCGAGGAAATCGAGGCCGGCAAGAGAGCGGCAGGAGGAAATCCGCGAACTCCTCGCGCGCTTTGGGCAAAGCGCACGAAGCGAGCTCTACAAGGACCGCAAAGCCTTCCTCACCGACCTGCGCAAACTCGACCGCGCGCGCCGGCGTCCGCCTCACCGCGCCCGAACTCAAGGCCGTGCTCGCCGCCCTCGGCGAACGCGACGAGACCGCCGAAATCTGCCGCGACCGCGACGGCAACCCCGAGCCCGACGCCGAACTGCGCGACACCGAGACCGTGCCGCTCAAGGAAAGCATCGAGGCATACTTCAAGCGCGAAGTGCTGCCGCACGTGCCCGACGCGTGGATCGACGAGACCAAGACCAAGGTCGGCTACGAAATCCCGCTCAACCGCCACTTCTACCGCTACGAGCCGCCGCGCCCGCTGGAAGTCATCGAGGCCGACATCAAGGCGCTCGAGAGGAGATCCTCGCCCTGCTCGGGCAGGTCACCGGCAGCAGCGAGGTGACTCCGTGATCGGCGCCAGCTTCGACAGCACCAAAACCCCCTCCAGGACCTGCTCGCGCGGGCCGACAGCGGCAGCCTCCAGCTCCCCGACTTCCAGCGCGGCTGGGTCTGGGACGACGAGCGCATCCGGAGCCTGCTGGCGAGCGTCTCGGTGTCGTTCCCGATCGGTGCCGTCATGCTGCTCCAGACCGGCGGCGAGCACATCCGCTTCAAGCCCCGGCCGCTCGCCGGGAGCCCGGAGCGGCTGCGCGACGTCGCGCCCGAGACCCTGGTCCTCGACGGCCAGCAGCGCCTGACCTCGCTCTACCAGGCGCTGATGAGCCGGGAGCCGGTCGAGACCAAGGACGCCAAGGGCAAGCCGATCCGGCGCTGGTACTACATCGACATGAAGCAGGCGGTCCGCCCGAGCCGATCGCGAGGACGCCGTGCTGAGCGTCCCCGAGGACCGGCTCGTCAAGGCCTTCGGCGGTGAGATCACGCTCGACGTCACGAGGCCCGAGCGCGAGTACGCCCTCGACCTCTTCCCGGTCAACCGCATCTTCGGCAGCGCCGACTGGCGCCAGGCCTACAGCGAGCACTGGAACTTCGACCGCGAGAAGATGCGGCTCTTCAACGACTTCGAGCGCGAGGTGATCAAGCGCTTCGAGCAGTACCAGGTGCCGGTGATCGAGCTGAAGAAGGAGACCCCCAAGGAGGCGGTCTGCCTGGTCTTCGAGCGGGTGAACACCGGCGGCGTGGCGCTCACCGTCTTCGAGCTGCTGACGGCCTCCTTCGCCGCCGACAACTTCCAGCTCCGCGACGACTGGAACGCTCGCGAGAAGCGCCTGAAGGAAGCACCCGGTCCTTCGTGGCCTCCAGAACGACGACTTCCTCCAGGCCATCTCGCTGCTGGTCACCCAGGCGCGCCGACGCAAGGCGCTGCCACGGGCACACCCACCGACAAGGCGCCCGGCATCAGTTGCAAGCGCAAGGACATCCTGAAGCTCGAGGTCGCCGACTGGCAGGCCTGGGCCGACCGCGTCGAGGCCGGCTTCGTGCGCGCCGCGCGCTTCCTCTACGGCCAGAAGATCTTCAAGGCGCGCGACCTGCCCTACCGCACCCAGCTCGTGCCGCTGGCGGCGATCTTCGTCGACCTCGCCAAGGACGGCGAGACCGAGGGCGCCCGCCCGCAGATCGCCCGCTGGTACTGGTGCGGCGTGCTCGGCGAGCTCTACGGCGGCGCCATCGAGACCCGCTTCGCCCGCGACCTGCCCGAGGTTGTGGCCCGGGTGCGCGGCGAGGCTGCCGAGCCGACGACGGTCCAAGAGTCGAACTTCCAGGCGGGGCGCCTGCTCACGCTGCGCACCCGCAACAGCGCGGCCTACAAGGGGCTCTATGCGCTCCTGATGCGCGACGGCGGGCGCGACTTCCGCACCGGCGAGCCGATCGAGGCCCAGACCTTCTTCGACGACAAGATCGACATCCACCATGTCTTCCCCGAGAAGTGGTGCAAGACGGCGAAGGTCGAGCCCGGCACCTACAACAGCGTCATCAACAAGACCGCCATCTCGGCTCGCACCAACCGCCAGATCGGCGGCCGCGCGCCGTCGAAGCTACCTGTCCGCGGTCGAGAAGGCCGCTGGCATCGACACCGCGCGCATGGACGAGATCCTGGCCTCGCACTGCATCGCGCCCGAGCGCTCCGCGCCGACCGCTTCTGGGACTTCTACGCCGCCCGCGCCGAGGACCTGCTCGCGCGCATCGAGGCCGTGACGGGCAAGACCATCGCCCGCGAGCCCGAGCTGTTCGGAGCCGGCGTCGTGCCCGAGCGCTACGACGAGGGCCCCGAGGAGTGGGACGACGAGGAGCCGCTCGAGGAGGTGGCCTCGTGAAGCTCGCGCCGTATCCGAGCTACAAGCCGAGCGGTGTGGAGTGGCTCGGGGAGGTGCCGGAGCATTGGGAGGTGAAGCGGGGGCGCTTCTGCTTCGACGTCAACCCGCCCTCCACTCGCCTTCGAGGATTATCGCCCGACCAGGAGGTCTCTTTCGTGCCGATGGAGGCGATTGGGGAATATGGAGATCTTGTCCTCGATCAGAACGGCGAGTAAATCGCCGACGTCGGTCAGGCTACACCGAGTTCGAAGATGGTGACGTGATCATCGCCAAGATCACGCCGTGCTTCGAGAACGGGAAAGGCGCACCTTGCACAAGCGGCCTCGTGAATGGTGCGGCATTCGGTTCGACCGAGCTGCATGTCCTTCGCGCTTCGGCGATCCAAGATCGTCGTTCCTCCCTTCTATCTCACGATTGCGCATCTCTTTCGCACGGCTGGCGTGTGCGGATGAATGTACGGCGCGGGCGGGACAGAAGCGCGTACCCTCCGGAGTTCTGCGAGAATCTGCGCGCTTCCGCTCCCACCGGTCCGACGAACAGGCGCCATCGCCGACTTCCTCGACCGCGAGACGGCGAAGATCGACACGCTGGTGGCGAGGAAGCGGACGTTAATCGAGCGCCTGAAAGAGAAGCGCACCGCGCTCATCTCGCGCACGGCCACCCGCGGCCTCCCGCCCGACGCCGCCACACCAGGCCGGCCTCGACCCCCACCCCAAGCTCAAGCCCTCCGGCATCGACTGGCTTGGGGAGGTGCGGCGCACTGGGAGAAGAAGCCAACTTCGCCTCGTTGGGTTCGTAAATTGTAGGAGCGACCCCAGACAAGAGCAATCCGGAGTATTGGAGAAAAGGGGGAAGATCCCGTGGGTGGGGTCGAGCCACAAGGAACATAGAAGAAAAAAAAGCATCGAATCAAAGGACGTAGCCGATGACCATGTTTCGGCGGAACAGACGCTTTAAGCGACTATCCGCTTCATCTGCTGCCTGTTGCACTCCGTACTAGTCGTGGTGCGCGGAATGATTTTGGCGCACACATGTTAACCCGTCGCCCGTACTTACCGATGCGCCGGTGACGATAAACCTAAAGTATAAAGAAGGCGTTGAACTGCGGCAGGCACGGCTTGCGCCCCGCGTTCCTCGCCTGGTCGCTCGCTGGCCTTGCTCGCGCACTGGTTTCTCTCTTGCGAGATGAGATCACGCGCATGTAGAAAGTCTCGAATTATAGCTCGAGACTGAGGTGCTGTCGCGCCTTCTAAATTTAGTCCCCAGCACCGCCTCTCCCAGAACAAGCCGCCATCGCGCGTCTTCCTCGATCACGAAACCGCCAAGATCGACCAAATGGCCGCCACAGTCGAGGCCGCCATCGAACGACTGCAGGAGTACTGTACCGCGCTGATCACCGCCGCGGTCACCGGAAAGATCGACGTGCGGGGGGCGACGGCATGAGCACGCCCTTCGAGATCGCGAGGTTCGAGGAGTACCTGCAGACCGTCCGGAACGAGCTGCCGGATGGGCGTAAGTAGTTCCGGGGTCAGACGAAGCTCATCGGCGACGGGTACGAGCTCAAACCGTCCATCCACGAACTTCACGTGGAATCACCACCGACGATCCGGACAGTAGGGACCTCGCCACGGAGTCCGCCACCAGCACGTCGGCCTACGACGCGTTAGCCTGCACGAACAGCCAAGGAGACTGCTCTCTATGAGAACACACAGCCCGCAGGAGTTTGCTACAGGGCTTGCAGCAAAGCTGGCGACCCGCTCGCGGCACGTTTGCATGTTCTTGGGTGCCGGTGCATCGAAGGCCTGCGGATTGCCGGATGTCTCGGAATTGGAGACCAGCGTGCGATCGGAGCTGGGCGATGCGGACCGCGCTGCGTTCGATCGTCAGATTGACGGCCGCAATATCGAACAGGTTCTGAGTCGCCTTCGCCGCATCGCCGGGCTGGTAACTGGAGATGACACAGTTGACGGACTTACAGCGGCACAGGCGGCGGCTCTTGACGCCAGTGTATGTCAGTCAATTGTCAAGACCCTTGATGTCAAGGAGGCCGATTTTCCTCTGCGGACAACCTGGCGGCATGGATTGCGCGCGCAGATTACCGCCTCCCCGTCGAACTCTTCACGGTCAACTATGACCTCCTCTTGGAGACTGCGCTGGAGCGCCTCGGTGTCCCGTATTTCGATGGTTTTGTGGGGAATTTGAACGCACAGTTTCGCACAAGTTGTTGAGTCGCTGCCCGGGACCGATAGCGATTTCGTGCCATCGCTCTTCGTACGCCTTTGGAAGCTCCACGGATCGGTGAACTGGATGAGAGCGAAAGAGGGCCACCAAATCGTCCGCATCGGCCAGCCCGTTCCGGAGGGCCTTCCGGCAGCGATATACCCCTCTGATGCCAAGTACGAGGAATCGCGTCGTATGCCCTTCATCGTGTTGCAGACCGTCTCAGACGCGCCCTGCACACCTCGGAGACACTAGTGCTCATTGCCGGGTACTCCTTCGGTGACGACCATCTCAACGAGATGATACTCGACGCCGCGATTAGGCGCGAACGCTCAGAATTTGTTGTGTTCTGCTACGCAGATCTGCCTCCTTTACTTTGCGAACGCGCCGGTCGGACTCCGAACGTGCAGTTGATTGGGAGAACCGAAGCTGTCCTGGGTGGGGTGCGGGCCGGCTGGAAGGCGTCAATAGACGCTATTCCCGACCTGTGGGAGGGTGGTCAGGACGGGAAACTTGCGTTGCCGGACTTCACTTATCTGGCTTCGTATTTGGCGCGAAGCAGCGGGCGGGTAAATTTCCGCGGTCCGACCGCTCGGAAAGAGCTGATGTTGCGAGTGATGAGGTCAACAATGCCTGAGCGCGACGCGACCTGTATTGGCCGAGTTCGCCACGTCCTCGGGGCAACCGTTACTGTCGCATTGGACGGTGAGTTGGCCGGAGTCGCTCCGATCTATCGGGGACGTCTCCTGGCCGTTGGGCAAATTGGGTCGCTGGTGCGCATACCTCAAGGGCTGGTGGACTTGGTAGCTACGGTGAGCCTCGTAGGGATCGCCGAGTTGACTGGCCCACTCGCCCCCGCTGAAACCATTCAACGAGATGAGCGGTGGCTCCAAGTCCAACTGCTGGGAGAGATCGATCGCGGCACAGGCCGATTTCAGCGAGGCGTTGGCGTCTCCCGGGCTGGATGATCCCGTCCACTTTGCAACTGCAGACCAACTCAGGTCTGTCTTTCCGCACCCAGACGAGGAGCACGTGCGTCTCGGCCGCCTCGCGGCTGCGGAGGATGTGCCCATCGCGGTGGATGCTTCCCGTTTTGTCGTTCGACATGCGGCGGTTGTGGGATCAACGGGATCAGGAAAAACAAGCGCGGTTTCTTCAATCGCGCAGAGCTTCGTGAGGGGGGGCTGGAGCGCAGCGAATATTCTTGTGGTGGATCCGCATGGGGAGTATGCAGCCGCGCTAAGTGGCAGCGCATCTGTCCGAAGTGTACTCGGAGAGCAGGACGACAGTGGACTTCCGAGTGCCTTACTGGGCGTTGCCCGCGATGGACATATTGCGGATCCTCGCTGGAGGAACGGGAGGGGCCACGTTCAGTAATCGCTTCGCGGAACTTGTAACCGAGGCGAGGCGCGCGTTCGTGCGTTCAGCCGCGTGGTTGACTATCGATCCCACCGCCGTCACGGCGGACACCCCGGTGCCTTTCGACATCAGGTCGATTTGGCACCAGATAGAACAGAGAGAATCGGGAGACCAAAATGGACGTGGCCGATGCTGCAACTGCCTGCGAAAGGGACCCTGGGGACGCGGCAACCTTGCGCTCAGCCCTGTTTGATCCCTACAACCCTGGAGGTCGCGCCACACAAGGCACCCATGTACGGTGTACATGGGATGAACCCAGACCTGCTGCGCCTTGGTCTAATGGATCCGCAGTTGCGCTTCCTCCAGGAACCTACTGCTGACCCGAACGGGCGAGATCCTCTCGTTGACGTCATACGCGAGTGGCTGGGAGGCGACAGACCCGTATCCGTCCTTGACTTCAGTGGCGTACCGGCAGGTGCAGCCGATGCACCATTGGTGTCGTACTTAATCTGGTTTTCGAGATTGCTCTCCGCTGTGAGCGCGGGGGTCCCGGCATCGGTCGGCCCAGTCCAGTACTTGTTGTTCTCGAGGAAGCGCACCGCTATCTCGGAGAGGGTGCAAGCGCGCTTACGCGCGATTCAGCGAACCGCATCGCTCGAGAAGGGCGTAAGTACAGTGTCGGTCTCTTGTTGGTGACACAGCGACCGACTGAGCTTCCCAAGCCGCACTTTCTCAGTGCGGGACCATCATAGCGCTGAGGCTGTCGAACTCTGAAGACCAGGGTGCCATCAAGACCGCCCTCCCAGATGCCGTGGCCGGTTTGGCTGCCGTGCTTCCCTCGCTGCGCACACATGAGGCAATCATCAGCGGCGAGGCGTTGGTGCTGCCGGCACGTGTAGTTCTGGATAACCCCGATCCGTGGCCGCAAGCCGAGGATCCGTCCCTGCGGCTTGGCGCGGTGACCACAGGTACCCGATGTGGCGCCCGCACTCGCCGCCTGGCGTGGCACCTATCAGTGAGGGAAAGCGATGATTCAGTGGATCCCCGTCAGCGGGTCGAGGCGAATTGTTGCCGAGGCATACGACTTCGAGACCGAGCGAATTATGTTCGATTCCCGAATGGCGTCGAATGGTGGTACGCCGCTTGTCCCGCCAACGTGTGGCAGGAGTTCACTGCGCCTGGGCAATCCCGTGGCCAGTACATTCGAAGGGTTCTGGATCACAAACCGAATGGACGACATGCAGGCTAACAGCATGCAGGGGACGGCGCAGTGCGCCGCCGCTGATGCTGAGTGTTCGGCCTCGAGGAGCCGGACTCTGAGGGCGAGGAGAGCGATCCTCACGAGAACGGCCGGGCCGGGGGCGACGAGGAAGCGGCGGACGCCGCCGCGCCCGCGCCGCCGGTGCCTTCCCCGTTCGAGATCGGGGAGAACGTGATCTACCACCCCCGCACATCTCGCCTCGCCTGCGAGCGCAGGACGGCGTGCTGCTCGCCTCCACCAGCCGTTCGAGGCGCTGGAGGACCGGGATTGGCTGGAGATCGTCATCCGTCACGACGCGCACGACGACACCCGCCGCCGCCTCGACCAGTTTGGCGTGTTCAACCGGCAGCTGTTTCCGGACCTGGACGGGATCGCCAAGTGGCTCCGCTATCGGGTCTTCGAGAGCAGGGGGACTCTGTGATGCGGGTGTGGGAAGGCGCTGGACGGACCTGCTTATGGCCGTCCGAGGATCGGACGATGAACCGCGTCGAGGTGAAGCCCGAACTCCTGCGCTGGGCGCGCGAGCGCGCCGGGCTCAACATCGATGCGCTCGCGCGGCGCTTCCCGAAGCTCCCGGACTGGGAGTCCGGGGACGTGCATCCGACGCTCAAGCAGCTCGAGGGCTTCGCGAAGGCGACCTTCACGCCGGTCGGCTTTCTGTTCCTCGACGAGCCGCCCGAGGAGCGGGTGCCGATTCCCGACTTCGCACGGTGGCCAACATGCACGTGGGCCATCCGAGCCCCGATCTCCTGGACACGCTCTACCTCTGCCAGCAGCGGCAGGACTGGTACCGGGACTTCGTGCGCTCCATTGGCGAAGAGCCTTTGACGCTGGTCGGCTCGGTGCGGGCGGGCGCGGATGTCGTCGCCACCGCGGCCGGGATCCGCCACGCGCTCCGCCTCGACCTCGAGGAGCGGCGCCAGATCCCCCACCTGGACCGAGGCGCTGCGGCGCTTCATCGAGCAGGCCGATGCGCTCGGCATCCTCGTCATGGTGAGCGGCGTCGTCGGCAGCAACAACCGGCGCAAGCTCGACCCCCAGGAGTTTCGAGGGGTTCGCGCTGGCGGACGAGTTCGCCCCATTGGTCTTCGTCAACGGCGCCGACACCAAGGCCGCGCAGATGTTCACCCTCGCGCACGAGCTCGCTCATATCTGGCTTGGGCAATCGGCGGTCTCTGACGCGGAAGCACAGCTGATTCCGGAGCACGCGCTCGAGCGCTGGTGCAACGCGGTGGCGGCGGAGCTGCTGGTGCCGCTCGAGGCCCTGCGCGAGGCCTACGACCGGCCACGCCGAGCTGCAGGAGGAGACCGGGCGCCTGGCGCGGCGCTTCAAGGTCAGCACGCTGGTCGTGCTGCGCCGGATCTTTGATGCGGGCGGCCTCACTCGCGAGGCGTACTGGCGCGCCTACGAGGAGGAGCTCGGGCGCTTGCGGTCCCTGCCCAGGGGAAGCGGTGGCGACTTCTACCTGACCCTCGGCGCGCGTGTGTCCAAGCGCTTCGCCCGCGCCCTGGTCGTGAGCACGTTGGAAGGGCCAGACGCTCTACCGCGACGCCTTCCGCATGCTCGGGATCAAGCGAGACGTCGACCTTTCGCGAGCTCGGTGCGCAGCCTCGGAGTAATCCGATCTGATGGCCTACCTCCTGGATGCAAACGTGTTCATCGAAGCGAAGCGACGCCATTACGGCTTCGATTTCTTCCCCGCATTCTGGGACTGGCTCGACATGCAGCAAGCGGCCGGCACGGTGTTCAGCATCGAGAAGGTGGGGGACGAACTGCGTGCGGGAGACGACGAGTTGAGCGCGTGGGCCGGACAGCGCGGGGCGGCACTTTTCCTGCCGCCGGACGATCGTCTACTCGCCAGCCTTGCCGCCGTCGCGGAGTGGGTGCGTGACCGGAGCTATCGCCCCGGTGCCATCGGCGCGTTCCTCGAAGACGCCGACTACTACCTGGTGGCACATGCACATGCCCACGGCCACGTGGTCGTCACCCACGAGGTGCCAAGCGACGGCGTACGGCAGGTGAAGATCCGTGGTGTCGCCATCGGCATGAAGCTGAAATGCATGACGCCCTACGAGATGCTCCGCAGGGAGCGGGCCCGCTCGTCCTGGGAGCACGCCCATGAGCGATCAGACGAGAGAGCGCGCGTTCGAGGTGCACGTCGAGGAGATGCTGCTTGGCCAGGGGGGCTGGCGCGCCGGCACCAACGCGGAGTGGGCCGTCGAGCGCGCGCTCTTTCCGGCGCGAGTCGTCGCGTTCCTCGAGGCGACCCAGCCGAAGCTGTGGGCGGAGATGCGTGCGCTGCACGGCGACGCGCTCGACCACCTCGTCGTGAAGGCCCTGGCGAAGGAGCTGGACCTCAAGGGCATGCTCCACGTGCTGCGGCACGGCTTCAAGTTCTACGGCAAGACCTTCCGGATGGCCTGGTTCCGGCCCGCGCACGGGCTGAACGAGGAGGTCCAGGCGCTCTACGCGCAGAAGAGCTCACGATCACGCGCCAGGTGCGCTGCGACCCCGGCAAGCACGATACCGTCGATCTGCTCTTCGCGGTCAACGGCCTGCCGGTTGCCACCTGCGAGCTCAAGAACCCCGCACCGGCCAGAGCTGGCGCCATGCCGTGCGCCAGTACCAGAACGACCGCGATCCGCGGGCGCCGCTCTTCGCCTTCAAGCGGCGCGGGCTTGTGCACTTCGTCGCCGATCCGGACGAGGTGCACATGGCGACCCGCCTCCAGGGGCAGGGCACGGCATTCCTGCCCTTCAACCGCGGCAGCCACCCCGGCGAGCTGCAGTGCGGCGCCGGCAACCCGCAGCACTCGTCGGGCTACCGCACGGGCTACTTCTGGGAGGACGTGCTCCAGCGCGACAGCTTCCTCGACATCCTGGGGCACTTCGTTTTTGTCGAGACGAAGGAGGAGAAGATCGACGACGGCAAGGGCGGCCAGCGCCACGTCACGCGGGAGACGGTGATCTTCCGCGCTACCACCAGCTCGACGCTGTGCGCGGGCTGATCGCGGCGGCGCGGGACCAGGGCCCCGGCAAGAACTACCTGATCCAGCACTCGGCGGGAAGCGGCAAGACCAATACATCTCGTGGCTCTCGCATCGGCTGGCGAGCCTGGATGATGCCGGGGACCGGAAGGTTTTCGACTGCGTGGTCGTGATTACCGACCGGCGCGTCCTGGACCGCCAGCTCCAGGACGCGATCTACCAGACCGAGCATGCCCAGGGCGTGGTCAAGGCGATCGACCAGGACAGCAAGCAGCTCGCTGCCGCGCTGATCGACGGCACCGAAATCGTCATCACCACGCTGAGAAGTTTCCGTCGTGCTGCGCGGGCTTCGATGCGGCAGGTGCCGAGACCAGGAGCGGGCGAGCGCCGAGGAGAAGGCACGGCCGCGGCCGGAAGGCCGATGCCAAGCGGCGCTACGCCGTCATCGCGGACGAGGCCCACCGAGCCAGACCGGCGAGACGGCGCGGAGCTCAAGGCGATCCTCGGCGCCGGGACCGAGGAAGGCGACGAGGGCGAGGCCGACTGGGAGGACCGCCTGAACCAGGTCATGGCGTCCCGCGGCCGCCAGCCGCCTGAGCTTCTTCGCCTTCACGGCGACGCCGAAGGGCAAGACCCTCGAGCTCTTCGGGCGCACCGGCGCCGGCGGCAAGCCGGAGCCCTTCCACCTCTACAGCATGCGCCAGGCGATCGAGGAGGGCTTCATCCTCGACGTGTTGGCGAACTACACCACCTATGCGACCTACTACCGGCTGCTCAAGGCCGCGGAGAGCGACCCGAACTCCCCAAGAAGAAGGCCGCGCGGGCGCTCGCCAAGTTCATGAGCCTGCACCCGCACAACATCGAGCAGAAGACCGAGGTGATCGTCGAACACTTCCGCCGCAGCGTGATGCACCGCATCGGCGGGCGCGCCAAGGCGATGGTGGTGACCTCCTCGCGCCTGCACGCGGTGCGCTACAAGCTCGCCTTCGACCGTTACCTCGAGGAGAACGGCTACACCGGCATCCGGCCGCTCGTCGCCTTCAGCGGCACGGTGCGCGATCCCGACACCGGCCTCGAGTACACCGAGCCGGGCATGAACACCGACGTCGTGACTGGCAAGCCGATCAGCGAGGCCCAGCTCCCGGACCGGTTCGCGTCGTCGGACTACCAGGTGCTGCTGGTGGCCAACAAGTACCAGACCGGGTTCGACCAGCCGCTCTTGTGCGCCATGTACGTCGATAAGCGACTCGACGGTGTGCAGGCGGTGCAGACGCTCTCACGCCTGAACCGCACCTTCGCCGGCAAGGTCGCGCCCTTCGTGCTCGACTTCGTGAACGACGCCGAGAACATCTTCCGCGCGTTCAAACCCGTATTACGACAAGGCGGAACTCGCGGAGCCCCCCGACCCTGCGATGCTGGAGGCCCTGAAGCACGAGCTCGATCAGATGCAGGTCTACCACTGACGAGGTCGAGGCCTTCGCGCAGGTCTTCTACAAGCCCACCGCGCGCCAGGGCTCGGGCGACCATCCCCACATGCAGCGCCACCTCCAGCCGGCCGTAGACCGCTTCAAGGCGCTAACGGACGACGAGCTGCGCACTGCCTTCCGCGACAAGCTCTCCGGGTACGTGAAGCTGTACGCCTTCCTGAGCCAGATCATCCCCTACGCCGACCGCGAACTCGAGATGCTCTCCAGGTTCGGCCGTTTCCTGTTGCAGCATCTACAGCTCGACCGGGGTACCCCAGTCGTGCAGGTGGCGATGAGGTGGCGCTCCAGTACTATGGCTGGAGCGGGTCTTCTCGGCGCTATCGAGATCCGTGACGGCGAGCCCGCGTACGTCAAGAGCCCGACCGAGGTCGGCACGGGAAGGGCGCAGGACGAAAAGCGCCGCTGTCGGAGATCATCGAAGTCCTGAACGAGCGTTTCGGGACCGCGTTCACGGAGGAAGACCGTCTCTTCTTCCAGCAGATCAAGGAGAAGGCCTGCAACAGCGTGCAGGTCGTGCAGACGGCCCTGGCCAACCCGCTCGACAAGTTCCAGCTTGGGATCAGAAAGCTCATCGAAGAGCTGATGATCGAGCGCATGGGCGAGAACGACGCCATCGTGACGCGCTACATGGCGGACAAGGAGTTCCAGGGATCGGCGTTTCCGATCCTTGCGCGGGAGATCTTTGAGGCCGTCCGGTCCAAGGCGTCCGGCCCTTCCGAAGGCGGCCAGGGCGATCCTGCTGACGCTGACACCGCCGCGAGTGTGACTTTACGGGCGACATCGCGGGCCACGTGCGCGATGCATCGAGAACTTTGAGACGCGGTTCGAAGCGATGGACGGCGGGGCGATGGTCGTCTGCATGAGGCTGATCTTGTAAACAGGCACCGCTTCGCGCCGGATCGGGTTTTCCGTACACCCCTAATTGCCCAACATCCGTACCCGTCCCGCGGCGCGCTCGTAGGGCTCACTATGACGGCCTCCGCGGATCGCGTCAGCCGGCCAGTGTTCATCCACAGATTCGCCTCCACAGCGAAAAGTAGGTCGGACTACGCATTCGGGACGTGCCTGCGCAGCGATCCCTCCGGAATTGCAGTTGCACGTGGTTTCGGTGATTTGCGGTGGCCGAGGTATTCCGAATCCGCAGGAAAACGCCTGCTGCGCCAACCTGTGCGCGCTGAGCGCCGCACATCACCGCCCCTCCCTCGCTTCCCTATTTCGCGCGTCCGAACTGTATATCTCGAACCATTTCGGTCAAACTCCTTCTCGCTCTTTAGGGAGGGGGAAGGGAGGGAGGAGGGGGGAGAGGAGGAGGGGGGGGAGGGAAGGGGGGGGGTAGTATGAGTACCGCGCTTCAGGCAGTGCACCATCGGCCGTCCAGCGGGCGATGGCGGCGTTGACGAGGGGGATTCAATGAAAGCACGTCTAATCGGGCGCGGCTGTCGGATGCGCCCTATTTGCCGCTCCTGCCGCGGAAGCAGCAGCCAGCTGCGCATTCGTGCTAGGGAACCTCTGGACGGGTCCCCCAAATTGCGCGATAATGCGCGCCGTTGAAACCGGGCAACAGACCACCGAGCATCCCGGCGATGGCCTTCGTTCTATAGGTTGACACGCGAATCGAAGCGAGCGGGTGGTGAAGAAGCCGCTGTCGACGTTGATAACACATGATGAGACCGTGGGATTTCGCCTCGTGCCAGACGCCACGCCATCTTTCTTCGTCTAGGTTGATGGACTCCGGGACAGGGATGCGTTCAGACGAGCACCATTCAACTCCAGCACCCCGGCAAGTCTCAAGCGTTGCGGTGCCGGTCGTATAATACGCGTGAGCATGTGCCGCTAGGATTCCCAATTCCTGAGGAGTCCATTCGGAGGGACCTCGCAGGAGAGTGGCCCAATTATGATGGGCCAGAAGATTGCTTGGATCGACGCGTAGAAGGCAAGTGACCCAAAGTGCCAGAACCCGGCCCAATGCGACCAGACGTAGCCAATGCTGTAGACCCATCCCCCGACGATGTAGATCCGCGGCGATCTGCCCAGCGAATCGACGCACATTGGGAGCCGTCGAATTAGCCGCAAAAGTTGGCGATCGAATTTTCACGCTGTTGTTAGTCTGTTAGTCCGGTTCCCACGGGATTCGAGTGGCATCAGTCTCATAGCTTTTAATGCATGGAATCCTCGTGCCCGAGTTTCTGCGCTCTTAACGTCTCGCTTGGCAACGCATTTCGGCCTTGCGCAACAGCTATCTTGGCCCTCGCGTTGCCGCTGTTTGTGGCTATGACTGCCCACATGTGTGCGCTCTCGAGATCCTGTTTTACCCCCTTACCCTGACCAAGCATTATCGCCACATTCAATTGAGCTTGGGGGTTACCGCGCTCAGCTGCGCGAAGCAGTAGGTCGAATGCTTTTCGGTAGTTTTGCGGGCGGCCTTCGCCTTGGTAATACAACATTCCGAGATCAAACAACGCGAGCGGGAAATTAGCATTGGCGGCCCGCTCGTACCACTTGGCAGCCTCTCGATAGTTACCAGATATATCCGAAAACTTGCCGAGGGCGTATTGGGCGCCAGTCCGACAGTGCCCCTGCGTAGTTGCAAGTCCGAGCAGAGATTTCATGGCAGCTTCGATAGTTGCGCGCTGACCACCGCGGAGTATATACGCGACTGCAAGATCATAACTGGCGCACCTATTGCCCTTCGCAGCGAGAGGCTTCAAGAGCGATATAGCAGCATCGTAATCTCCGGACTCGATCTTACCGGCGATCTCACTTCCAATTTCTGCAGCGTAGGTAGCCACACAGGCAAGTACGGCAACAATAATTGCGAAGAGTCTACCAATCGTTGCCAATCGCGCAGCCACAAGCAAATGGGTCAAGAGTCTGCGAGGCCAGCGCGCAGCGGTCTTTCCGCAGCGCGCGCGAGCGTTTACGTTTGAGCGGCGGCCTGCCAGTTTTGCACGCTTCATGGCCACGCTGTCCCTTTCCGTTCCTCGTCCTGGCGGCCTCCCACTCACGTCAATTCCTGATCGGTATCCAGCTGGGAGTGCCAATTAGGTCACCCGCGAGGGTCTCGGAGAAGCCGCAGCACCGTCCTCCCATCTTCGAATTCATTTGACGGGGCCCTGTAGCACCTCCAGCAGCATCGCCTCCTCCTCGTCGTTCAGGCGGCTCAATACATCAGTGCTTGCCTCAACCGCCTGGCTCGGCCTTCCCAGGGGCCGATCCAACAGCCGCGCATGCTGCCGCGATCCGAGCCTGGGCCGGTGGGCTCCTCTGCTGGCAGATCTCTGCCAGCATCTCGATAATCCGTTTCGTTGTACTACTGCGCAAGCAAAGCACGAGTTGGTCCCTCTGGGCCGATCTCCGCGCTTGTGCTGAGAGGCTACTTACTTAGCACGATCAATACGCTCAATGAGTAGTGCCAGCTGCCGCCGCACTTCTCTCCACTTCTTCCGCTGCTCGACCGCGGCACGGCTGTAGCGCCCGTGAATCGGTGGCCGCCCCGTAGACTTCCCTCCATGCATCCGGCACCGGCCGTTCGCCATTGCGGCCGACCTGCATGGATGGCCGGCACGAGTCTTGGCCCCACATCGAGGCGAATGATGCATCGGGTAGTCGATCATTTCCCGGCCCCCCCGGTCCGCAGCTGTCCGACGATCGCCTGACCACCCTCGGACACGTTGACGTGTTGGACCAAAATCGTCTGTTCACCGCCGGTACGCAGGCGTTGCATCGTGAGCAGCCCGCGCTGAAAGGTGTCCATCATCCTTCCCGACGCACGGAGCAAGCGCGTCCTGTTGGCCACATCGGTCTCGAGGGCCGACCGCTCGACCATCTCGAGCGCACACTTGTGCGCGACAGCAAGCTGGTGCGCCAGCATCTTCTCGAGGCTGTTCTGTGCCTGAATGGAGTCCGCCGCATCCAGCGCCAGGGCCGCGCAGTCGGTCCCCAAAGCCATCACGAGCTCGGTGCGGTGTGCGCTTGCATCCAGCGCAGCGAGACCAGGCTCCTGGAGCGTCTCACGGAGCCAGGACTTCTCGGAGGGAACGACCTCACCCAGGGAAGTCTGAGTCGGCGTAGGTGCAGTGACCTTTTGCGCTTTCGACTGGGATTCCGTGGCAATCTTCTCGTAAGCTGTCGCCACATCCGTATCGCCGCGTTCGCGTAGCCGCACCGCCTCTGCACGGAAGCTAAGGGCGGTCTGCTCGTGTCGAGCGGCATTGGTCGTGGCGTCACGGCCGTCAGTGAAACGCTTCATGCAGCCCTCGCAAACGAATCCGTCCTCGTATGGATAAAGCCGTTTGGGAGAGCCGATGCGGCACTTGGCGCACACCCGCATTTTTGTAGGTTTCATACCGGCCATTGTATCCTCTACACGCGTGCAGCGGCGCTGGCTGCGTCGCATCGGGTCCTCGTTACCACTCGCGCTCACCTACGGCCCGCACGCGGCCGGTCTGAATTTCGGAAACTCGGCGGTCACGACCGGACTTCCCAGCGCGTCTTGCGTGGTGTGCCGGCGATGACCGCTCTCAATATCGAGATACCCCCGCTCGAGTAGTAGGGGGCTGAATGTAACCGTCCGGCTTGTCGCAGCCAGGGACCGGACAGCCGGCGAAACAGTCCACGTGCTCGCTGCCGGCCGAGTCGAAAGTGATCGGCGGCGGTAAAGGTGCATGGCCCTCATGGTCGGTGTTGTCGGTGGTTATGGTTTTCTTGCCCGGGTGGTGGATGGAACTGCGCTTAACCGGCTCACAGTGCAGTTCATGTTGCAGTCACCAGTCCCGGCCACCGCGCGCGCCCGGGACGCCGGTCGGAATCATCCGGACCCGGCATGTAGGCGACGCAGCGCCGCGGTAGCGCCGGTGCCGGCATGTAGCGCGCCGTGGCGACCTCACCGGCGGACAGGCAGTAGCCGAACGGTCCCAGGCGGGTGCACTGGGTGCAGGTGCGGCGGTCGTCGGCGAGCAGCTCGGCGACCTCGCGTGGAAGACCGGCGTCGTGTTCGATAATGGCGGCGCGTTCCTCGAAGCGCTCCTGCTCGGCCTGCGCATCGACTGCTTGCCACCGGCAGGAGTACAAGTCCACTGCCAATGCCTGACCGCGCTGCTCATCCGTCAGCGGCTCGGCCTCGCTACTGCTATCCCGCTGATTCCGCTAACCGGCCGCTCTCGATTAGCAGGGTTAGCGGGTTTAGCGTTAGCGGGTGGTCTGAATTTCGGGAACGCAGGAGTCATGAACGGACCTCCCATGCGGTCTTGCGCGGCTTACCGGCAATGACCGTCCCATCTGGCAGCGGTCGCGCCCACCCGTGATCCATGAGGATCGCCATTGCCTGTTGTGCGACTTCCTTGGAGCGGAGCGGGTTGGGACCACGTTGATAAAGGTCAGCCAGCAGGAAGCGGCATTCGGGTTGTGCGCGTCCCCAGGCCAGCGCCTTTTCCGCAAGGCGCAGTTCCGGTTTTTCCGCTGCACCATCGAACAGGCGCAACGCCTCGGTCAGATAGAATTGCGCAAGCTCGATTCCCGCTTCGATGTGACGGGACTGCAACACGCCTATCTGCAGATCCTCCACCAGCGCCTGCACGCCGGCCAGCCGAGCCGCATGCTCGGCAGCCTTGGCGGCGATGCCGCGGATACTGGAAAGCTCGCGCCCGTCCAGCATCAGGGCCTCGATGTGATCGTGGAAGGCCACCCACATTTCGTAGGCCGCAGGCCCCGGTCGCAGCATCCGCGGCGCCAGCTCGTTGCTGGTACCCGGGCTGCAGCGGCAACGGCGTCTCGAGAATGCCCGGACAGGCGTGCGAAGTAGCGTAACTGCCGGCGGCGTCGATCTCAGCTCCGACCGGTTGCTACTGTCCTGGTCCCGATGGTGCTCGTCGGGTAGGCGCACAGGCAGCGGCTCAGCAGTCCCTGGCTCGGACAACAGCGCACTTCCGAAGAACGTGGCGGAGACGACCGGCTGTAACATTAGATGTACCGAAAGCCGGCGGCCATACAGTACCAGATCTCCATCGGTGCCACGGTGTGCGGGTGATAGGGTCGCCATCCCATAACTTTGACGGTCCTGCAGCGGTCCTGAGCTCGTTCGTCGCTGGCTCATGGCCGAGCCACCCAGAAAACGGCCACCTTCGTCAGAAAACAACCCCACCGATGGCCACCCCGATCGCGAGCAGCTTGACCAAACCTTCATAGGTCGGCTCTTCGGTGAGCATGCGCGGGTTTACCGGAGCCTCGGGTGCCGGGCCGACCCGCCATCGCAGCAGCCACCTCGAGCCGATACGCCGTCGCTGCTGCCCGCCATCGCGAGCGTCCCCGTGCCTTCTGGAAAGCGCGCGATTGGATATCGTGCTCCGCTACGGCCAAGGCATATTCGCGTAGTCGACTGCGCTGCCATTTCTGGTGCGGCGCAGCGGCGGCATCGATCGGCCGCAGTCTTGCGCTCTCCGGTCTCGGCGACCGTTACGAAATTATTAGAGACGGGAAAGCAGCGGCCGTCGATCTCGATGTCCGCATGTGCTTGCACCGCGAGGGTCGCAGCCGCCAAGCAGCTTTGCGCACAGAGTGCATCCGGTGTCTTGATGATCTCCTGCATTGCGCTGGCCAGACCTGCCAGGACATCGCCAAGCGCATCCATCGGGAATGGCTCGGCCGCCGCTAACTCCCGACGCAGTGGCTCGGCCTCGGGCCAGTCTGCTAACGTTAATCCCGCTAATTCTGCTAATCCCGCACTCCTTATGCGTCCCGCTCCGCGCCGTGCTAATCCTGCTAATTCTGCTAATCGGCGGCCGCCCACGGTGATCCCTGCGGTGTCCGCCCGTCGGATACCGTCGGCTCGCCAGCCGCCACCCCTGCGGTCTGCGCTGCTGCGCACGCACCCCAGCCTATCCAGCTCTTCTTCGTCGGCGGCGGCGGTGCAGATCGCCTGCACGAGGCGCGCGATGTCGTCCTGCAACCAGTCAGCGTGAAGCAGCGCACCCGACAACGCGAGCGCTGCGTCATGACGTCCCTGCGCCGGCCAGTGCATGGCGATGGCAGCAGTGGCGGCCACGCGGCCGCAGAGTGCGAGCAGCTGGCCGTGCTCGATCTCGAGCGGCTTACGTCGGTCATCGCAGCGCACCAGCTCGCCACTCGGGTGTGTCGAATGCGGTCCGACGGTCTGCGCGCCGTCGCTGCGCAGCTCGAGCAGCATGTGGTCGCCAAGCTTCCACTTCTTGGTGGAAACGCCGGGACACCGATACAACAGGTGACTGCGTGGCCTGGATCGCCTCCCGAATACCGAGGTGGGCAGCATGAGCACGTGCGCCGCGGCTACTGCAGCCGGATGATCCAGATCAATGTCGACCAGGCCGCCGGATGGTGCGCCGAGCAGGAGACCGATATTGGCCGGTGTTCCGTCGAAATACTGTTCGACCGTGTCGAGCGTGACACGCAGCGACTGCCAGTTTCGCAGCACCGGCCTCTTAGTTGCGTGCGGCAACGGGATCACGGCGACGCCGGACTTCAAGAATGCGCGAGCTGCCAAAAGTGGTGTTACCATGTAATTCTTCCCGCATTATCCGCGGCCCCGGAGTATGACCGGTTGGCCGCTCCCCGTCAGAACGCGATGTCGTTGTCCAGGTCCTCCGGCACAGGCTGTGTGGCCTGTGCCGCCGGCAGCGGTGCGACTTGGACCGCAGCAGCCGCCGGTGTTTGCCTTACCGGCGCGACTCGCAACCCCTGGAAATTCGTCCTTGGTACGGTACCGGAACCGCGCTGATCTCGATGACGGCGGTAGGCCAAAGGTCGGTTTCTTCGCCGAGCGCCTGCGCTAGCACGGCGGCGTTTGTGCGGTTAAGAACGAGCCCCTTATCGCGGCCCTGAAAATACACGACGGGTTTCTGTTGGCTGCCGTCGCCGGCCACATCCTCGACGACTACCTGCCGAACGGTCGCCGTAACGCGCCGGCCCTGCAGGTCGTCGCTGCGCAAGTATTTGCTGGGGTAGAGTTGGCTGACTTTCATTGTTTCGTATGGTCTCCTACGGCCGACAGATGACCCGCACCGCACGCCGGCCGCATGAGCGCGCGGGGAGGGTGTTGGTCAGCGAGCTTGGCGGCGCTGCGGCGGCGGCTGCGCCGGCAGGGACTCGTGTGTCGCGACCAGGCGCAGGAACTCTGCCTCGTTCACGAGCACACGCCGGCCCACGCGCACGAAGGCCGATGCGAATCCATTGTCCGGGATCTTGTCGCCGCGGCTGTTCGTACGCGGCGATGCGTGGAAGATGAGGTGGCGCATGCCACCGGGAGGCGGCCATGCATGGTAAGCGTTCCATTGTGTGGCCGGGATGTACCGAGTTGCCGGAGCGGCGGCCTCAGTAGCCGTTCGTGTGCTGTTGCAATCAGGTTTCATTGCGTCTTCCCATCCTTGAATTGCTGTCATCTACGGCGAACGAGCGCACGATAAGGCACAGCGCTGGGCTTGTCCGCTAGCGCCATGCGCCCGCAATTTCGGGCGCCTACCACTACTACTCGTGAGGCAGCACAGTGGCCGCGCTGCGGGAACTGGAGAGTAGGGAGAACGCGACGCTGAAGCGGCTGTTGGCCGAGGCGGAACTGGATATGGCCGTGCTCGGCGGGTCCTACCCGAACGGGATGGTGCTCAACCTCGGTTGGACCGGTGAGGTTCCAAACCTCTTCGTGCTGTTGGAGGCTGTTGGGCACAGACGGCTTTCGATGACCGTCGGCGTGGTTAAGAGCCGCAAGCTGTTGGGCGGATGTGCGGCTCGGTGTTCATCTGGTTCTCCCATCCTGAATGACGGGAGAAAACTCACGCATCCTTCGCCTCCGGCGAGAATAATGCCCGTTCGAGGGCTTCACGGGTCCATCTGGCGTTTCGCTTCTATGATAATGTCGCGCCAGGTCGCTGGTGCGCGGACGAATCCGAACGCATCGCCGACGATTTTCAGGATCTTGACCGCATGGGACCAGTTGTCAAAGGCTGGATCTCCGGTTGCCGCGACAGAAATTTCGAAATCCTCCAGGATCGGCAGGATCCCGACCGCGAATTCGACGACCAAGTCATGCTGCCTTTCAATTAACCTAGGCGACGGCAGAGCATCGATCACCGGACGCACAGCTTCGACATGCGCGATAAGTTCCTGAATTTTGTCTGCGCACCCGAGCGGGTCGGCATCGACGGACAAGATGCGGTCGAAGCCTGGTGACAGTCTTCGCAGCTTCCGGTGCACGCACTTCAGATCTCTGAGGAGATCGACTTGTTCGGCGCGAATTTCCTGTTTGGTACTTTCGAATTTCAGCAGATCAAAATCTGCGAGCGCGTTCTGTGCTTGGGCGGCAATACACGCACCGAACTCTTCTGCCACCTCTAACGGATTTTCGTCGATCTTGGCTGTCAGTTTGACATTGTCAACATAATAGGCAGTAAGCTCGTGCTTCAGCGCTTTCGCACGATCCCGAATACGGAACCCTGTGTCATCTCCCTTGTAGGGAGCCTTGGAGGTAGCCATTAGGCACCTCCAAAGATTTTCGCGTTCATCCGCTCCAGCACGCCGGCGGTGTGCGCTTCGCTCAAATGAGCGTAACGCCGCACCATCTGCAGCGTCTTGTGGCCGAGCACTTCCGCGATCTCGGCAAGGCTCGCGCCGTTCATCGCGAGGTAGCTCGCAGCGCTGTGCCGCAGGTCGTGCCACCGGAAGTCTTGAATCCCGGCGCGCCGCAGGGCGGTTGCGAACGGCGTGCGCATATCGATCGGCTTGGGTTCGGACAGCGTCTTGTGGTCGCTCGACCTGCGCGGCTTCACTCTGCCGGGGAAGACCAGGTCGGTATCCACCCGCCGAACGCGCGAGCGCTCGCGCAGAAGCTCCAGTGCCGGGCCGGTGAGCGGCAGCACACGGCGCTCGCCGTTCTTCGTCTCGTGCAGCACGGCTACACGGCGGATGAGGTCTACTTGCGACCAGCGCAGGCCGAGGATCTCCATGCGTCGTCCACCCGTGCTGAGCGCGAGCACCACCGCTGCATACAGATCGGGATTGCGCTTGCACTCGGCGAGCAGCCGTTCGCGTTCGTCGTCGGACAGGAACCGCACCCGGCCGCGCGGCTCTTTGGGCTTGCGCACCTTCGCCAGGGGATTGTCCTCGAGCCAGCCCCACTCCTTGACGGCGACCCCGAACACGTGCGACAGCACGGCGAGGTAGCGCACGATGGTCGCGGGTCCGCGGTAGCGCGGTGTGCGCCCTGCTAATGCCTTGCGCTCGCGGCCGTCCTTGAACTTGCGCTGGTATGCTGGCGGCTCTTTGCGCTCGGGCGGTGGGATCGGCTCACGCGCGAGCTTGTCCCGGTACTCGGCGATCAGCTGCGGCGTCACGTCGGCGAGCGTGTAGGCGCCGAGCTGCTTCTTCCACCAGGCGAGTTGCACCCGCTGCGGTCCCTGCGTCTTTTCCTTCTTCGTGGGCAGGACGTCGCGCACGTAGCGCTCGATCAGCTGCGCCACAGTGTGGCGCCTGGCGGCGCTGCTCTTGAAGTGTCGGCCCTCGCGAATCGCCGCTTCGGTCTGCTGCGCCCACTTGCGGGCATCCGTCAGCCGGTCGAATGTTGCGCTCTGGGGCGGGTGCCCTTTCAGCCGCACCTTGACGCGGTAGGCCACGGAGCCGGTGGAGTCGGTACGTTTCTCGATGGATGCCATGTTTTCGCCAACTCTCGGGACGAGGGGCGGCCGCCGCCTGACACAACAAGCGGGTAGCCGTTTGCCCCCCCTTGCACAGGGTGGTGACCACGGCGGCCGTGTGCCAGCACACCGTGGTCCCCCACGCCAATACGCTACCGCAAACGTCAAACGCTAGCAACTCAGGATATACAATCCTATTCAGTTTCTATCTATCGTACTGAGTATGCTGTGATATCCGCAGTGCCCCTGGTGGCATGGGACACTGGCGGGGCAATCGCGAGGCAAAACGACCCCTCCGCCGCTCTTCCGACGGCGCAAAACAGGGTGCTCAGGGGATGGGCTCAACCGCCGGCCCGGGCAGACCGCCCGGCGGCGGCGTCGCCTTGCGTTGTGACCTAGTGCCCCACCAGTGCCCCACACAAAGGCGAAGGTAGCGTGGCAGATTTACTCAAGGTTCTGTTTTAATTGGAGCTGGCGAGAGGATTCGAACCCCCGACCGGCTGATTACAAATCAGCTGCTCTACCAACTGAGCTACGCCAGCATTTGTTGGAACGGATGCGGCGCGAGGCCGCCTGGGCATTCTAGGGAAAGCTACCAGCCCTGACAATTCATAGGGACAGGCTCGAGATTGTGGAGGTCCGGAACGGTGGTCGCGATCCGCTTCCACTCCGGGGCGGCGACGGTCTGATCGGCGGTCTGGTTGTACTCCACCCAGTATTCCTCTACGGCAGCTTTGCGCGGTTGAATCCGGGCTGTGCGGCCGAGGCTGCCGAGTACTTTTCTGTGCGCCTCAGCCGAGGGACGGTCGGGGAAAACACCGAGCTCGACGCCATTCTGTTGCGGACCGGCGGTCAGATTCGCGCTGGCACGGAAGCCCTCCTCGGTCAGTTGACTCACTGCGTCGAGCGCGGCTTCGGCGGAGGGAAGGGGCGGCAGGTAGAGCCGGAATCCCCCGGGATCGCCCGGTGCCACCGGACGGGTACGTACGCGAACACCGGCAGTCGCGAACCCGGCGGCTGCGTCCGTCGCCGATTTCCCCGTCGGAAGTGGACCGACGGCATAGCATCCGGGTACCAGGGAGGAACCGCCCTCCTTCGCTTCGGCTTCTGCGGCATGCGCGGCAGCCAGGGTCTTTTCGTCCAACAGTCGCAGGGCCGGCACGCCGGGATCCGCGGAGGGAAGCTCGGTCGGCAGCGGTTCGATCCGATCGCGGGCCCACAGAAAGAACACGACGTTGAGCGCCAACAGCGCAGCGGCAACGTACTTCATCTCGCTGATTGGGCAAGAACGGCCAGTCCGCGCAGGACCAGGTCCGGTTCGTGCCGGTAACGATGGGCGAGCAGCGGCAGAATCTGCGGCGCGTCGCCGCCGGTCAGCACGAAAGTGGCGCCCGGTCGCAGCTCCGTGCTGACGTCGGCAATGACACGGTCGATGACTGCGACGACGGCGTACAGCGTCCCGCCATTGAGACCGCCGCGGGTGTCCCGGGCCAGCAGCGACACCTGCACTTCGCCTTGGCCGTCGACTTGCGCGGGTATGCCCTGGGTGCCTTCGATGAGGGAACGGCGCATCATGCGCAGCCCCGGAATGATCAGTCCGCCCAGGTGATCACCGTTCGCGGCCAGTACGTCGATGGTGATGGCGGTGCCGCAATCCACCACGCAGGCCGCACCGGACACCAGGCCGCGCACGCCGACGAGTGCCGCCCAGCGATCGGCACCGAGGCGCTGTGGATCGGCATAGGCGTTGACCACGCCGCAGGCGGATCGGCGCGGCACCAGGAATTCTGCTTCGAGCTTCCACGTGGAACGCATCCAGTCGCGCAATGCCGCAGCAACGGCCTTGCCGGCGACATTGGCCACAAGCACCGCCTCCGGACGCGGCATGTCGCTCCAGTCCGTGCGCAACACCGCGTTCACGTCTGCGTCGCAAAGCGACGCGCCAGCGATGGACGAAAGCTGGTTGCCCTCGGCGAGCGCCCATTTGATGCGGCTGTTGCCCGCATCGATCAGCAGGATCACAAGACCCGCCTCAGACTTACCTCGCCCGAGCTGTACGCCTGGCGCACCCCGCTGTCATCCTCCAGCACCAGTGCGCCGGTAGCGTCCACGGCGAGCGCCCTGCCGGGCAGCTCGCGATCGGGTAGATGCAGTGTCACGGTGCGTCCCGTGACCACGTCCCAGCGCGCCCAGTCGGAGCGAAATGGCGCGAAGCCGCTGCGGGCGAACGCCGCCATCGCGGGCAGCAGTTCCGCGAGAACGAGTGCGGCGATGCGATTGCGTGACGGCGTCCCGGTGCCGAGCTCGCCCTGCAGGTCCGCCCACGGCTGATCGATCTGGCGCGCAGCGGCATCCGGCATGCGCACGTTGATTCCTACGCCTACCACCACACGGCTGGGCCCGGCGGCCTCACCCGCCAACTCGAGCAGCAGGCCGCCGAGTTTGCGGCCCTCGACAACAACATCGTTGGGCCACTTGAGGCCGAGCCGCGCAACGCCCAGGCGCTCCAGCGCACGTGCCACGGCGACACCTGCCGCCAGGCTCAAGGTGCCAAGCGAGGCGGGATCGCGCTCGAAGCGCCAGAGCAGCGACAGGTAGAGGTTGGCACCGAAAGGCGAAACCCAGCGGCGCCCGCGCCGGCCACGCCCGGCACTCTGGCGTTCGGCAAGACAGGCATAGCCGCTTCGCGCGCCTTCCGCGGCGCGCGTAACGAGATAGCGATTGGTCGAGTCGATCTCGGGATGGATCTCCAGGCGGCTCAGCAGTGCGCGCACTTCAACTGGCAGCGCGTCCCTGATTGCGCCCTCCTCGAGCAGCTCGAGCGGCTGCGCGAGCCGGTATCCCTTGCCCTGCAGGGCATGCACCTCGATGCCCAGATCCGAAAGCGAGTGCAGCGCCTTCCATACCGCGCCGCGTCCGACCCCAAGCGCCTCGCCCAGGCGTTCACCGGAATGAAAGCGGCCGTCGGCGAGAAGTTGGAGCAGTTGCAGTTGGTGCGCCATGGGGCTCGCAAATCGGGTTGCGCATTCTACCACGCATCTGCCGGCTCCCGCCCCGTCTCACCCGTTGGCCACGCGCACGGCTCTTCGCCGGCGATACCGCACCATTCACGCGCCGCCTGCACAAAACAGGCGCAGGCTTCTCCGGCCCCGCATCCGCGCGCGTCGTCCCAGTCACGCGCGCGCTATCGTGGCGGCTCGCGACCCTGCCGCTGTGTGCGCGATCTGCTGTAACAGCTCTGCGCGACGGCGCAACACCATGTCGCAGATCTCGTCGTAGTCGGCGCCCACCGCCTCGAACAAACCCGGCAGGTCGTCGCAGACCGAATGCAGGTCGTCAGCGAGACGCTCGCCACGGGCCGGCAACCCCTCAAGGAACGCCGCACGCTGCGCGGCGGGCCAGCGTGACAGCTCCTTCGACAGCTGCGCGAGCCCGAAAGCCACATGATCCGCTTCGTCGCTGAGCCGAATGCGCAGCGACTCGCGCGTCCCGGGATCGACCAGCGGTACCAGCTCTTCGACGGTCTGCGTTCCCACACCTTCCACGAACACGTAGAGGTCGGCCAGGAAATCCACCCAACCCAGGGCACGGAAATGGGCACGAATCTTCTGCTCGTGATCTGCGGAAATCAGCGGGGCGCCATCGGCCCCGAACTCGCGCATCCATTCGCGCTGGATGCCGACGTGGCGCGCTTCGTCACCAACCTGCTTGGCGAGCGCCAGCTGTACATCCGGGTCGTGAACCTCGCAGACGCGCTCGGCGCAAACCTCCATGATCAGGCGGTCGACCTGTGCGTACAGGGCAAGCAGCTGCCCCATGGCACGGTGATAATTACTGGAATCCGAGCCTGGTCTGCCGCTGGTGACGGCATCGGGCGTCGAGTGCATGGCAATCCTCCTGGATGGCGTCGCTCTCGTGATCGACTGGGGAGATGGACGGATGGACTCTCACTTCAAAACACACAACTCTCGCGAGTGATTATAGTTCAGCCGGCGGCTGCAACAGCCGCGAGTCAGGCCACAGAGGTGGAGAGCCGCTTACGGTAGCGTTGCAGGTCCTTTACCGTCTCGAACGTTTCCCCGAGCAGGCTGGATAGATTGCGCAGGATGCCACCGGAAACGCGCTCCTCCCAGCCCCTGTCGAAGCGGATCTGGTGCGTGAGCCACTGCTCCAGCCACTGCGGGTCAGGTAGACGACTCTGCACGGTGTCATTGGGAAACAGGGACTTGTTGACGTGCAAGTTGGTGGGATGCATGGCGCGCGACACTCTGGTGTTGGCCATCAGCACGCCCATCTTGGAAAACGACAAACGCGCCATGTTGCCAAAGCGCTCCACGGCCCGCTTCATGTACTTCAGGTACGCACCACCATGACGCGCCTCGTCCCTGGAAATCAGCCCGTAGATGTGCTTGATCACGGGCTCGGTGTGCCACTCGGCAGCGCAACGGTACCACTGAGTGAGACGCACCTCACCGCAGAAGTGCAGCATGAGCGTCTCGAGCGGCGGGGCGGGATCGAAATCGAAGCGCACCGCGTGCAGTTCCTCTTCCGTCGGGCGCAGATCGGGCCGAAAGCGCGATAGATAGTCCATGAGCACCAGTGCGTGCTTCTGTTCCTCGTAAAACCAGATGGACATGAAAGCAGAGAAGTCCGAGTCTTCGCGATTGTCGCGCAGGAACATCTCGGTTGCAGGAAGCGCCGCCCATTCGGTGATGGCGTTCATTTTCACGGTGAGCGCCTGCTCGTCGCTGAGCAACTTGGGATCGAACCGGTCCCAGGGAATGTCCGTCTGAAGATTCCAGCGCGCCTTTTCGAGGGATTTGTAGAGTTCCGGGTAGAGCATGGCGCCTTGCCGAGGTCCTGAACTGCTGCGCATCCTACCGGATCGATTCGGAAAACACCATTACAGTGGCTCCGTTCCCCAGTGCACGGCGCAATGTTGCACCTCAGTGCAACGGATCCCCGTAGCGGCTGAGATCCACCACGCGCGCACGAATCTCCTCCCCATCGTCGGCGTCGGGCTCCAGTCGCAGGTAATTCCGATAGTCCGTCAGCGCGGCGTGCGAGCACTCCAGACGCTCGTAGAGTCGGCCGCGGTCCCTCAGCTCCCCGGTGGACTCCGGGACCATGAGCAGGATGCGATCGATCGTCCAGAGCGCCTTCTCCAACTGCTGGTCATGGAGATAGATGGCTTTCAGGTTGCGCAACACGCGCGCCAGGATCTGCTTCTTGGTGGCCGTGACGGCCAGCGCACGCGCGAGCGCGGGACGGGACGACGAAACCTCGCCCGTCGCAAGGTTGAGCAGCTCTTGCAGATCTCTCAGGCTCAGAGAGGCGCCGCCTCCGTAGGGATCGATAACCACCTCGCCATGCGCCACGGGCATCTTCACCAGGAAATGTCCGGGGAAAGCCACCCCGTGCAGCGGCAGGCCGATTCGCCAACCCACTTCCATGTAGACGATCGACAACGTGATCGGTATGCCCAGCCGTCGGTCCAGAACCTCGTTGAGGAAGCTGTTGCGTGGGTCATAGTAGTGCTCTGGGTCACCGGAGAAGCCCTGCCTTTCGAACAGAAACTCGCCAAGAGCGAGAAGCTTTTCCTGGGTGTCCTGTTTGCAGCCCGAGCGGTCCCGCAAATTCGCGGCGAGCTCGTCGAGGCGCCGCAAGTAGACTCCGACATCCAGCGCCGGATACTCCTCCCGGGCGATGAGCAGTGCCACCTGTGCCAGGTCCAGGTCCGCTTCCGGCAGGGCTAGGATGCGCTCCAATTCAAGGGGTGGTGGTTTGCGGGTCATGCGGCCACGCGCTCAGTCACACCTCGGAACACGAGCGTTGCACACGAACCGCGCGCGTGGCGCGGACCGGGTTTCCCCATGCGAACCGCACAAAAAAAGAACCCCGGCCGCTTGCGCAACCGGGGTTCCGGGTAGGAGCCTGGCGGTGTCCTACTTTCGCATGGGGAAACCCCACACTATCATCGGCGCTGAGCGGTTTCACTTCCGAGTTCGGGATGGGATCGGGTGGTTCCCACTCGCTATGGCCGCCAGGCAAACTGGTTCTGCACGGCATCGCTGTACCACAGCCGATGACGGCGGAATTCGGGAAGTTGCAGGCGCTCCAGGTTTGTTGCACTCAACCAGCGCCAAGCAGATTGCTTGGGTGTTATATGGTCAAGCCTCACGGTCAATTAGTACTGGTTAGCTTCACACATTGCTGCGCTTCCACACCCAGCCTATCAACGTCGTAGTCTTCGACGGACCTTTAGGAGAGTCGAGCTCTCAGGGAGATCTAATCTTGAGGTGGGCTTCCCGCTTAGATGCTTTCAGCGGTTATCCCGTCCGTACTTAGCTACCCGGCTGTGCCACTGGCGTGACAACCGGAACACCAGAGGTACGTCCACTCCGGTCCTCTCGTACTAGGAGCAGCTCCTCTCAAATCTCCAACGCCCACGGCAGATAGGGACCGAACTGTCTCACGACGTTCTAAACCCAGCTCGCGTACCACTTTAAATGGCGAACAGCCATACCCTTGGGACCTGCTACAGCCCCAGGATGTGATGAGCCGACATCGAGGTGCCAAACTCCCCCGTCGATATGAACTCTTGGGAGGAATCAGCCTGTTATCCCCGGAGTACCTTTTATCCGTTGAGCGATGGCCCTTCCATACAGAACCACCGGATCACTAAGACCTGCTTTCGCACCTGCTCGACGTGTGTGTCTCGCAGTCAAGCACCCTTATGCCTTTGCACGCAACGCGCGATTTCCGACCGCGCTGAGGGTACCTTCGCACTCCTCCGTTACTCTTTTGGAGGAGACCGCCCCAGTCAAACTACCCACCATACACTGTCCCTGACCCGGATGACGAGCCTAGGTTAGAACCTCAAACATGCCAGGGTGGTATTTCAAGGATGGCTCCACGCGAACTGGCGTCCGCGCTTCATAGCCTCCCACCTATCCTACACAAGCAGGTTCGAAGTTCAGTGCAAAGCTGTAGTAAAGGTTCACGGGGTCTTTCCGTCTTGCCGCGGGTACGCTGCATCGTCACAGCGAGTTCAATTTCACTGAGTCTCTGGTGGAGACAGTGTGGCCATCGTTACGCCATTCGTGCAGGTCGGAACTTACCCGACAAGGAATTTCGCTCGATTGCTCCCTACCGTTTCCGGCAAGGTCGGACTTTATCTTGAGCATCCTCGGTTCATCTCTGCGGCCATGGATCGAATCGCTTCGATGCCCTCCGCTTTCAGATGATCCCCCGCCGCCATCATCAGGAGAACGCGACGGAACCTCTTGAAGTCCACGTTCTTCCGGGTTTTGAGCGGGTGCTCGACGAAGAATGGAACGATGCGCTCCAGCAGATGATTCTTGCCACGCACCCGATAGGCCATTCGATCACCGTGATTCTTGCGAACCACACCGCAACCGAAGTAGCTCTTCAGGGCATGGAGGATCTGCACATCGCGTTCGTGCTGCACGACGGTGAATTCCGGAAGGACCTGAAAGCCGGCGGTCATCTCTTCGTTGGCATTGATGCCGACGTAGAAACAACCTTCACCATCCACGAAGCCTGTAATCCATTGCGGTTCGAGCTTCAAAGAATACTCCCGAACGTAAAGTCTCTGAGGGTTCCCGAGGCAAATCGGGCCTTCCCTGCGGATTGTCCCCATGTCTGTCGAATTTTTACTGCCTGCGTTTCTGCAGACGAGTATCGAGCAGCTGTTGAGGAGTTTCCCGCATATGGTTCGGTTTTACTAAGGCTAGCGATCGTTAACCTTAGGACCGTTATAGTTACGGCCGCCGTTTACCGGGGCTTCGATCAAGAGCTTCGCCTTGCGGCTAACCCCATCAATTAACCTTCCGGCACCGGGCAGGCGTCACACCCTATACGTCCACTTTCGTGTTTGCAGAGTGCTGTGTTTTTAATAAACAGTCGCAGCCACCTGGTCACTGCAACCCCCATCCGCTCCAGCCGCGAGGGCCTTCACGTACCGAGGGCGCACCTTCTCCCGAAGTTACGGTGCTATTTTGCCTAGTTCCTTCACCAGAGTTCTCTCAAGCGCCTTGGGATTCTCTCCCCGCCCACCTGTGTCGGTTTCGGGTACGGTTCCACACTATCTGAAGCTTAGAGGCTTTTCTTGGAAGCATGGCATCGACCACTTCGGTCCACGAAGGACCTCGTCGTCACGTCTCGGGATTGTGCCTCCGGATTTTCCTGGTGACACTCCCTACACGCTTAAACCGGGACGTCCAACACCCGGATGGTCCAGCCTTCTCCGTCCCCCCATCGCAATAGTGTGAAGTACAGGAATATTAACCTGTTTCCCATCGACTACGCATTTCTGCCTCGCCTTAGGGGCCGACTCACCCTGCGCCGATTACCGTTGCGC
>CAVSLM010000011.1:0-247500 GCA_963728895.1 uncultured Gammaproteobacteria bacterium | reverse complement strand
GCACCGGATTCAGGCGCAAAGTTGCAAAGCTGCGACGCGTGACACGGAAGTTGCTAAAGCGCTCGGCCAAATCGCCGACGTGCCCGGGTGCGCTGTTGACCCACCACTTGAGCTAGTTTATGTTACCCGCAGAATTGCGGGGAGGGATTCCGTGGATTACAAGCCTATGCTGCGTCGACGTCGTGCGTGCCCAGCAGATGCGACGCCCCCCATCCACCCTCGTATGCTACATCTGCAAAGAAACATCCACTGGCTCGCCCTGGCCGTCGCGCTGATCGCATTTGCCCTGCTCGCGGGCATCGCCGCAGACAACCTCGCCGCACCCCGGTCCCAGAGCAGCCTCTCCGAGGCGCCGGCACTGCATCCCGGTTCGCGCGACGATCTGATTCGCGTTCCGCTGGAGCTTCCGGACCAGCCTTTCAGCCCCGCGTCTGCCGCGCCGGAACGTGTCGAAGCCGCCGCGCAGGACTGGCGCACCGTCACGGTCGAGCGCGGCGATACCCTGGCGGCAATCTTTCAGCACAATGGTCTGGGGCCCGATCAACTGTACGAGCTGGTGCACGCCAGCGGCCACGCGTCGGCACTGACGCACATCTATCCCGGTGAGACCTTCCGCATTCACGTCGATGAGGCCGGCGTCCTGCAGGAGCTCGTGTACGAAACCGATCCGACGCACACGCTGAGGGTCTCCCGCGGCGAAGACGGCCTGCAGGCGAAAGTGACCGAGAAAGTGCAGGATGAACGCCTACGCCGTGCGTCGGGCGTGATCACCAGCTCGCTGTTCGGTGCGGCTCAGGATGCCGGCCTGTCCGACAACATCACCATGAAGCTCGCGTCCATCTTCAACTACGACATCGACTTCGCCCTCGACATTCGCGAGGGAGACAGTTTCGCGGTGGTCTACCAGGAGTTCTACGTCGAGGGGCGCAAGATCGGCGAGGGCGAGATCGTTGCCGCCGAGTTCACCAGTCGCGGCAAGACCTACCGTGCGTTGCGCTATACCGACGCCCAGAACCACAGCGACTACTACACGCCCGAGGGCAAGAGCCTGCACAAGGACTTCCTGCGCACGCCCGTTGCCTTTACCCGCATCAGCTCGGGCTTCACGCTGGCGCGTATGCATCCCATCCTAAACCGCATCCGCGCCCACAAGGGTGTCGACTATGCGGCCCCCATCGGTACGCCGGTCAAGGCCACCAGCAACGGGCGCATCACCTTCATTGGCAGGAAAGGGGGCTACGGCAACGTGGTGGTCTTGCAACACGGCAAGCACTACAGCACCTTGTACGGGCACCTGTCGCGCTTCGCACACGGCATGAAGAACGGCACCAGGGTGAAGCAGGGACAGATCATCGCTTATGTCGGCATGACCGGGCTCGCAACCGGTCCGCACCTGCACTACGAGTTCCGCATCGATGGCGTGCACCACAATCCGCTCACCATCAAGTTCCTCGAGTCCGACCCCATTCCCCGCCAGCGCATGGCGGACTTCACCGCCAGGTCGCGTCCGCTGCTGGCGCAGCTGGACCTGCTGACGCGGACCGCCGTCGCGCTCGGAGAATAAGCAACAATCCACGCGCGTGTTTGCGGGACCTGCAGGCTGGTTCCTCTCCGGTGCTCGCTGCTACGAAATTTCGGCGGCAGTAGCTGCAAGTCCCAGCCGCTCTGAAGCGGTGCTCTCGCTGCCGCCGACCGGGTGCAGCCTCGCGTCCGTTGCGCCTCACTGGCGCTGTTCCATCGGGAGGTAGTCGCGAACGTCCTCGCCCGTGTACACCTGGGTGGGACGGAAGATGCGATTGTCGCAAAGCTGCTCGCGCCAGTGCGCCAGCCAGCCAGCCGAACGCGCCACCGCGAACACCGAGGTGAACTGATCCGCCGGTATCCCCATCTCCGCGTAGAGGATGCCCGAGTAGAAGTCCACGTTGGCGTAGACGCCCTTCTCGGCCAGCCGGTCGGCGCATGCCGTTTCGAGCGCCAGCGCGGTCTCGAGCAGACTGTCGTTGCGGCTTCCACGATGTTCGAGCAGCTTCTCCGCGAGTCGCTGCAGGATAGTCGCCCGCGGATCCTTGATCTTGTACTCGCGATGGCCCATGCCCCAGATCTTCTCGTTGGCGTCGAGCTTGCGGTCCAGCCAAGTCCTTACGTTGGCGGGCGAACCGATCTCTTTCAGCATCTCCACCACGCGCTGGTTGGCACCGCCGTGCAGGGGTCCCGCCAGCGTGCCGACCGCGGCCGCGATGACCAGATAGGGACTGGCAAGCGTAGAGCCGGCCACCAGGGCCGCGAAGGTCGATGCATTGATGGTGTGCTCGGCGTGCAGCACCAGACACGTGTCCATGATCCGCGCCAGGAACGGATCCGGATCTTTGCCGCTGAACATGTGCAGGAAGTTCTCGGAATAGGAAAGATCGAAGCGCGGCGGTATGGGGTCGTAGCCGTTGCGAATCTGCTCCCACATAGTGACCAGCGTCGGCATGCTGGCAATGATCTTGACGGACATGTCGTGAACATACGCGTCATCCCGTGTCGCAGGCCCGGCATCTGCGCGCGCAGGCCAGAACATCCCCAGGCTGGCGACTGCCGTCTGCAGCAATTCCATGGGGTGCCCCGAGGGCGGCAGGCACTTCATCATGTCCCGGATGTTGTACTTCACGCGGCGGTTGTTGCGCAGCTGGTCGTCGAATGCCGCCAGCTTGGCCTTGGTGGGAAGCTTGCCGTCGAGCAACAGCAATGCGGTCTCCTCGAAATTACTGTGCTGGGCGAGATCGACGATGCGGTAGCCGCGATAGGTGAGCAGGCCCTTCTGACCGTCCAGATAGGAGATGTTGGACTGCGTTGCAGGCACTCCCTGCAAGCCGGGCAGATACTCGCTCATGTGATGATTCCCACCGGGACCGGGATTTAGAATAACAGAACCCCCGGGGCGCAGCAGCGGGCGTCGGGGCCCGCGCCGAAACGACCGGGGGCGCATACGCGCCCCCGAAAAAAAATCCCGCACCCTGCCCGATCGGTCAGGTCGAGAAGGAGGAACCGCAACCGCAGGTGGTGGTTGCGTTCGGATTGCGGATCACGAACTGCGCGCCCTGCAGACCTTCGCTATAGTCGATTTCCGCCCCGGCGAGGTACTGGAAGCTCATGGGATCAATGAGCAGCATCACGCCGCCGTTTTCCACCTGGGTGTCACCTTCCCCGATGTTCTCGTCGAAGGTGAAGCCGTACTGGAAACCTGAGCATCCGCCCCCGGACACGAAGACCCGCAGCATCAAATTGGGGTTGCTCTCCTGTTCGATCAGTTCCTTGACCTTACGCGCAGCAGTGTCCGTAAACACCAGCGGCGGTGCGATTTGGTCTGCTGCAGTAGTCATGGGCGCTCCGTGAAAAAATAAACGATCCGCATGCCGGACCGAGATGAAGCAAATTATCCGGTTCCCAAGCTTGCAGGTCAACCATTGACGCTGCGGGGGCAAATGGGTGGGACAGCCGTCAGGGCGCCAGCTCCGCGGGCATATCCACGGTCCATGGGAAGGTACGGCTGGGACGCGGGTGGCTGTGACCACGCGGGACCATCTCCACCACCACCGCGCTCGGCACGAATCCCTCGGGCAGCAGCAGCGTGCCCTCCAGGTCCTGGAAGTACTTGAACCGATAATTCAGCCTGCGCTTCACGTCGGGACTGAGCTCCGCAAGCGCTGAGGCGCTTCGGGGCCCCGGCCGACACGCCATCCACCCACACGTTCACGTGTCCTTCGACCCTGGCATAGGTCTTGGCAACCTGGCTCAGGATCAGTGAGAAATGGAACAGCTGTGGCTGCTCGCCCGTACTCAGCCGCAGGCTCTGCACGTTCAGTCCGTCCTGCGTATAAGAGCTCTTTACGACGTTGCGATAGAACGCGAGCTTCTCGCGCAGCTGCAGGAGCTCCTCCTCCTGCGCAGCGAGATTGCGTTTCACCTCCTCGCACGCATTACGGTCGATCTGGTTGGAGCGCTCCGCGATGGCCAGCCGTTCGCGAAGTGCCGTGCTGTCATCCGCCAACTCGTGAACGCGCTCGCGCAACTGCTCGCGCTCGGCGGCGGAGCGTCCGCGCAGGTATCCGCCACGCTGTTCTCCGTAGCCGTACATGAGGAGCGCGGTGCCCGCAAGGCTGATCAACCATACGCCCGCCAGCAGGCGCCACGGCCATGAGCGCCAGGCAGCGACACCGTTGGGACCGCGCCGCACCACGGATCAGGGCGAAAGGGCTATGCCGTCCAGGCCGGTCACCTCGTCCAGTCCGAACATGATGTTCATGTTCTGCACGGCCTGGCCGGCGGCGCCCTTGACGAGGTTGTCGATCACCGAAAGCACGACCACCGTGCGGCTCTCCTGGGGGCGGTGCACCGCGATGCGGCACATGTTGGAGCCCCGCACACTGCGGGTGTCGGGATGCGCTCCGGCGGGCAGCACGTCGACAAACGGCTCGCCGGCATAGCGCTGCTCGAAGAGCGTCTGCAGATCCACTTCCGAATCATTCAGCTCGGCATAGAGCGTAGCATGGATGCCTCGCACCATGGGCGTCAGGTGCGGGACGAAAGTCAGACCCACCGGACCGCCCGCGGCCGCCTCCAGGCCCTGCCGGATCTCCGGCAGGTGCCGGTGACCGGTTACCGCATAGGCTTTGAAGTTCTCTCCGGCCTCGCTCAGCAGCATCCCCACTGCGGCCTTGCGCCCTGCCCCACTGGTCCCGGACTTGGCATCGGCGATGAGTCGTTCGAGATCGACGAGATCGGCCTCCACCAGCGGCAACAGACCCAGCTGCACAGCGGTCGGATAGCAGCCGGGATTGGCCACCAGCCGCGCTTCGCGCAGCGCGCTGCGGTTGAGCTCCGGCAGTCCGTATACCGCCTCCTGCAGCAGCTCGGGACAGCTGTGGCTCATTCCGTACCAGCGCTTCCACTGGGAGACGTCCTGCAGGCGGAAATCGGCCGCGAGATCGATGACGCGTACACCCGCCTGCAGCAGCGCCGGTGCCATTTCCATGGCGGTGCCGTTGGGCGTGGCGAAGAACACGACATCACAGGCGGTGAGCGCCTGCGGCGCCGGTGCCGTGAAGCGCAGGTCCAGCCGCCCGCGCAGGCTGGGGAACAGCGCCGACACCGCCGTACCGGCTTCTGCGCGGGAAGTAATCACCCGCAGATCCACCTCGGCGTGACCCACCAACAGACGCAGGAGCTCGACGCCCGTGTATCCCGTGCCGCCAACGATGCCGGCTCTGATCATGAAGCGGTTCTACCAGTTTCAGGAGGAGCGATCATACTAAACGGCGTGCGGCCGCGCGCAAAGCGTCGATCCGCCGCTCGCGCCGACTGGGGGTGCCTGTCGGCGCCGGGCATGCGATATACTTCCCCCCGATGCCGGGCGCGCAGCAAAACCTTTGCGCAGTTCTGGCGTTCCCACAGGCTCGCAGGAAACGCGCGGGCAAGGAGACGGCGATGGCGAGAATGGTGCATTGCGTGGTTCTGAAGCGCGAGGCCGAGGGGCTGGATGCGCCGCCTCATCCGGGCGCGCTCGGTCAGCGCATTTACGAGAACGTGTCCCGGGAAGGCTGGCAGCGCTGGATGGAGCGGCTCACCATGATCATCAACGAGAATGGTCTGAGCACCGCCGATCCCCAGAGCGTAGAGGTGATCGAGCAGCACATGGTCGGGTTTCTCTTCCAGGAAGGCGCGATGGGCGGTCTCCCCAGCGGCTTCCAGGCTCCGGGCGCCAAGAAGTAACGCTCAGCCCGCGTCCCGCGCCTGCGGTCAGCCCTGCATGCGCCAGAGCGGTGCGGTGACGATGCGCAAGCTGCGCATGCGCCTGGCGCAGTGCCTGCTCCGCCAAGTCCGCGCTGGGAGCGCGGGCGAATATGAAGCCCAGGTAACTCGACCCTTCCGGCAGCGGCACCAGCTCGTAGCCTTCCCGCACACTGATCTCGACTTCTTCGATGTATGGCACCTGGCTCGCGGCCAGCATACCCTCCACGCGCCGCAGCACGCCCGCGCGCGGGATCGGGATCATCAGCACGCCGGCGCCGCCTTCCGGCGGCTCGGGGACGCAGCGGACGCGCCATCGCTTGCGCCAGCACCAACTCCTCGAGTCCGTACCCGGTCCCATAGCTCAGCAGGCGCGCACACTGGCCACCGATGGTTCGCGAGGCCACCTCGAGTATCCAGACGCCCTCGGCATTGATGCGCAGCTCCGCGTGCACCGGCCCTTCGCGCAGGCCATAGGCGGCGCAGGCCGCGGCCACGGTGTGCGAAACCCGCGCGCGCATCGCCTCGTCCAGCCGGGCCGGCGCTACGTAGTAGGTCTCCTCGAAGAAGGGGCCGTCCAGCGGGTCCGGCTTGTCGAAGATCACCAGCACGCTCAGCACCCCCTGATGCAGCATGCCTTCCAGTGCAACTTCGCGGCCGGGAACGAAGCGCTCGACCAGGACGAAGCGGCGCTCTTCCGCATCGCTGAGCTCGCCCAGCATCGGCTCGATGCGCCGGCACGCACGCTCCAGCGCCTCGACATGATCGGCGCGAATCACGCCGCGGCTGGCGGAAAGCGCCAGCGGCTTGGCCACGCAGGGGAAGTGCAGACCCGCCATCTGCGGCGTGAGTGGCGCGGCCAGATCGATACGCCGGTGCTCGGGTACCGGAACACCGGCCGCGGCGAGTCGGGCTCTTGCAAGGTCCTTGCGCCGCGACAGGACCACTGCATCCATGGGGTTGTGCGGCAGGCCCAGGACCTCGGCCACGCGGCTTGCGAGCTCCACGGTGGCATCATCACTTCCCACAACTGCGGCGAAACCCCTCACGGGTCGCGCCGCGAGCAGCGCCGCGAGGGCGGCTTCGGGACGCTGCAGGTCGATATGCAGGCCCTGTGCGACTTCGCTGATCAGGGAGTGCTTGCCTTGGGAGGCAACGAGGATGGTCGCCCCGAGCTTCTGGGCGGCACGAACGTAGGGGGCGATCCGGTAGCTGCTGTGTGGGGAGATCAGCAGGATGCACGGGCGCCCCGACATGGGGCGCCCGGCGAGATCAGGCTCAGGCACATCCCCCGCCAGCGGCACCGCAGGCACCACAGGTGCCGGTTCCGCCGCTAACTGCGAAGGCGTTGTTGAACACGAAGCTCGCACCGCTGGGACGTTCTACGAAGTCGATCTCCACGCCCTTCAGGAAATTGAGGGCGACTGCATCGATGTAGATTGCAAAGCCTGCGCCCTGCAGCACGCAGTCGTATTCGCTGCTGCCGTCGGTGAACGTCATACCGTAGCTCATGCCACCGCAGCCGCCGCCTGCGACGAAGACACGTATGGCGCTGACATCGTCCTCCTCGGCCAGCAGCTCCGCGAGCTTGTTCTGGGCGGCCGGGGTGAGACGCAGGTCGGCATCGGTGATCTGGGAACGGAACTGGGCTTCCGCAGCCGTGGCTGGTACGTAGCTCATATGGAGACTCCCGGAAACTGGTTTTGAGGACTTGCGGGACGCAGCCAGCAGCCCCGCCCCTCGTTGGAACCATTCTAGCAGCGCCTGTGGGTGCGCGTCACGCGGCCTGTTCACAAGCCCGTCTTTTGTGAGGTCTTTGCCGGCATCGCGAAGGCTACCGGCAAGACACACCAGCGCCGCTGCGGATCATTTCCCTGCCCGCACCAAGCCTCCAAGCTGAGCCTGCTCGAGCGCATTGTTCAGCAGCGAACGGATCGATACGGGATCCTCGAGCTGCAGCGCCAGATCCAGCAGCTCCCTGGCCCGCGACCTGGTTACGGTGCGGATCATCCATTTCACCCGCAGCAGGCTCGCAACACTCATGCTCAGGCTGTCGATGTCCAACCCCAGCAGCAAGAGGGCTGCCGCGGGATCGCCCGCCATTTCCCCGCACACGCTGATCGGCTTGCCGTGACGGTGCGCGCCGGCGACGGCATGCGTCAGCGCCTGCAGCACGGCCGGATGCAGCGAATCGTAAAGCTTCGCCACCCGGCCGTTGTTGCGGTCCACGGCGAGCAGGTACTGGGTGAGGTCGTTGGTGCCGACGGAAAGAAAGTCCGCACGCCGAGCCAGACTCTCCGCCTGGTAGACCGTCGAGGGGACTTCAATCATGACTCCGAGCGGCGGCATGGTCACCGGTTCCCCCTCCTCCATGAGCTCGCGATAGGCGCGATCGAGGAGCGCTCTGCACTCCTCCAGTTCGGAGACACCGGTAATCATGGGCAGCAGCAGCTGCAGATTGTTGAGACCGGCGGCCGCGCGCAGCATGGCGCGCAGCTGCGTCACGAAGATCTCGGGGTGATCCAGGGTGATTCGGACGCCGCGCCATCCGAGAAAGGGATTGTCCTCGACCACGGGGAAGTAGGGCAACGCCTTGTCGCCGCCGATGTCCAGGGTACGCAGCGTCACCGGCCGCGGCGCAAAGGCGGCGAGGGCCTGACGATAGATCTCGCACTGCTCGTCCTCGCCGGGGAAACGGTCGCGGATCATGAACGGGAACTCGGTGCGGTAGAGCCCGATGCCGTCGGCACCGCTGTTGAGCGAAGGCGTGATGTCCGAGAGCAGCCCGGTGTTGACATACAGCGGCACGTGCACGCCGTCGGGCGTCTGCGGAGGCAGGTGGCGCAGCTCCTGCAAACCGGCGGACAACAGCTGCTCCTCGCGCGCCAGGCGCGCGAACTCCTGCCGCACCGGCGCGGACGGCTGGATGTACACGCGACCGCGATAGCCGTCGAGTATCACCTCCTTGCCGTCCAACCGGCCGACCGGCAGGTCGCCCACGCCCATGATGGCCGGGATGCCCAGGGCTCGGGCGAGAATCGCGGCGTGCGAGGAACCCGAGCCGCGCGCCGAGACCACGCCCGCCAGGCGTCCGCTCTCCACCTCCGCCAGCTGCGCGGCGGAGATCTCGTCACCGATCAGCACCGTGCGCTCGGGATATTCTCTGGGCTTGACACGATGCGCCTGCAGGCGCAGCAGGATGCGCCTGCCGATGTCCCGGATGTCACTGGCACGCTCGCGCAGGTAGGCATCATCCATCGAGTCGAAAATACGCGCGTGCTCGGCGATGGTGTGACGCAAGGCGCCGGGCGCCCAGTTCCCCTCGCGGATCGCCTGCACGGTGTTGTTGAGCAGGGTGTCGCTGCCGAGCATGAGCACGAAGGCCTGAAACAACGCCTGGTCCTCGGGCGAAAGCGATTCACTGACGCGGGCTCCGAGGGCCTGCATTTCCTCGCGCACTGCCTGCACGGCGGCGCGGAACACCTCCTCCTCGGCAGCCGGGTCCTCGGCTTTGCGGTCCGGCACGGCGTCCAGATCGGCCGGAGGATACACCACCGCCGCCACGCCCAGGCCCACGCCCGGCGCGCCGGGCAGACCTTCGATGATCCGCACCCGCTGCACCTGCGGCTCGTCCTGGAGCGCGTCGACGCCACCGCTCGCCTGGGCATGGCTGATGGCACCGGCAAGCTGCGCCGCCAGGGTGAACAGGAAGCTCACCTCGGCGGAACTGAACTTGCGTCGATCGCGCTGGCGCACCACCAGCACACCGAGCACATTGCGGTGCTGAATGATGGGTACGCCGAGAAAGCCGTGGTAGCGCGCCTCACCCGTCTCGGCGACGTAGTGGTAGCGCGGGTGACTGGGGGCATCGTCCAGGTTGACCGGCTCGGCCCGCTCGCGCACCACCCCGATCAGACCGACCGAAAGGCCGAGCCGTACCCGGCCCACCGCTTCGGGATTGAGGCCGTCGGTGGACATGAGCACATGCTGCTGACGGGGCGTATCGGTCAGGTAAACCGAGCACACGTCTACCGCCATGGCCTGTTTTACGCGCCGTACGATGATGGCCAGCGCGTGCTCGAGGTCTCGGGCAGAGTTGACCTCTTGAACGATACGACGCAGGGTTTGCAGCATGGATTCGGGAGGGTCTGGCGGCGGGGCGCGCGAGGCTAGCCCGGAAATCTTACCAGCATCCAGGGAGCTGGTGGAATTCGCAGCCGTCCTGGCGCCGCGCTGGAGCAAAGGGGTAGCCGTAGCTATCACTTGCGTGAAGACCAAGCCGCAGCAGAAACCGCCAGAACCGGGATAGGCCAGCGGCGTGAACAGTGTGTCATCGTTCGGCGATCGTGAACAATGCAAGGTCTTCCCTGCGGTCCATTCACTTACCGGCCAGCCGCTGGCCGGCTGGTGAGATCTCCGGGCTCACCCGCATCGCTCACCGGGCTCCCGGATACCGGTGCCTGGCCCGTGTGTTCCGACACCGCACCGGAGCGACAAAGGCGTGCCCCGGCCATCCCTTCCGTTGGAGCCAGATCCATGCGCGCGCGCATCCGCCCGGGCCGGGATAGGCATCACTGCACCACCAGACACCGTCTTTTCACCCGTCGGCAAGAATTCCCCCTCGAATGAAGCAAGTCGTATTTTCGACGCCCGGTGAACAACTGCGGGCTATCGGCCGGCGCGGGCGCCGGGCCGGTGCCGAAAACCGCGGGCCGCGCGCCTCGGGGGCGGCGGCGTCCCCTTGGGGAACAGCAGCGGGGCCAGCTCGCGGAGCGCACACTCATACACCCTTCGCTTGAATGCCACCACCTGGCGCAGCGGATACCAGTAGTCCACCCAGCACCACTGGTCGAACTCGGGCTTGTCACTCAGATCAAGCCGCACCTCGTGCTCGGAGGCGATGAGCCGCAGCAGAAACCAGACCTGCTTCTGGCCGATGCACAAGGGCGTACAGTTGCGCCGCACCAGCCGGTCCGGCAGCCGGTAGCGTAGCCACCCCTTGGTGCAACCGGCGATTTCCACGTGCTCCGGCCGCAGGCCCACCTCTTCACCGAGTTCGCGGTACAGTGCCTGCTCCGGGGTTTCGGAGCGCTGGATGCCGCCCTGCGGGAACTGCCAGGCGTTCTGGCCGACGCGACGTGCCCATAGCAGACGCGCCTCAACGTTGCTGAGTATGATCCCGACGTTTGGCCTGTATCCATCTACGTCGATCACGGTCGTCCGCTGCCGAGGAAGCTACGTCGGGGCTATTTTTCCATAAACCTGCGCCGCGCAGCAATTGCCGCGCCGGCACTTGCCGGGTCGCGTTGTACAGCAGAACCGGATCTTATAGGCTGGGGGGCGTTGCAGTGCGCGGGCGCCTCGGCGCGACGCCAGCACCGCGTGCCGTGGAGCGATGCCTTGACCCTGGCGATCTTCGATCTCGACAACACCCTGCTGAGGGGGGACAGCGATTATCAGTGGGGACGCTTTCTCGCCGAGCACCACATCGTCGACGGCGAGCACTACGAGCGCGAGAACCTGCGCTACTACCGCGCCTACGAGGCGGGAACGCTGGATATCCATGAGTTCCTGCGTTTCCAGCTGCGCCCGCTGAGCGAGCACGAACCCGCGACCCTGTACGCCTGGCGCGAGCAGTTCCTGAAGGAGAAGATCGTTCCGCTGATCCTGCCCCAGGCACGGCAACTGATCGAACGCCACAGAAGGCTCGGCCATCGGCTGCTCATCATCACCGCCACCAACCGCTTCATCACTGCACCGATCGCCGCCCTGCTCGACGTCGAGGAGCTGCTGGCGACCGAGCCCGAGATGCGCGACGGGCGCTATACCGGTGGCGTGGTCGGCACGCCCTGTTACCGCGAGGGCAAGGTCGCGCGCCTGCATGCGTGGCTCGACGACACGGGCGAAAACCTGCACGGCAGCTGGTTCTACAGCGACTCCCACAACGACCTGCCGCTCCTGGAGCAGGTCACCCACCCGGTCGCCGTGGACCCTGACAGCGCGTTGCGCCGCCATGCCACGCGAGCGCGGCTGGAGCGTGATCAGCCTGCGCGAGACCACATGAGCCGGGTGTGTGCCGGCGCAGGCCACAGATTTCGCGGGCAGGCGTTCGCGCGATCACCCGCGCCGTGGCGCTGCGATTCCTGATTCGGTGACCTGATCCAGCGGTAAGCCCCGCGCACGATGCCGCACTTCCGGCCCCACACCATGAAGCTGGGAGTACGCGGCCTGTTCGTCAGTCTGGGCCTGCTGGGGCTGCTCAGCTTCGCCGGGGCGGTGGCAGTGGGCAGCATGGCGCTTACCGGTGCCGAGCTGTGGGACGCCATCTCCGGACATTCCTCCGGCCTGAACCATGCCGTGGTGTGGAAGCTGCGCGTGCCGCGCGCCGGCGGCGCCTTCGTCACTGGCGCGCTGCTGGGACTCGCCGGTGCGCTGATGCAGGTACTGCTGCGCAATCCGCTCGCCGACCCTTATGTGCTCGGTGTCTCCGGCGGAGCGGCCGTGGCGGCACTGTTCACCATGTGGCTCGGTCTGGGAGCCACCTGGACCCACGTCGGCGCCTTCGCCGGTGCGCTCGCATCCACCTGGCTGCTGCTCGGTCTGGCGCACGGGGCCGGAAGCTGGAGCGGTCCGCGCCTGCTGCTGACCGGCGTGGTGCTGGCGAGCGGTTGGGCGGCGCTGATCAGCTTCATCCTCGCGGTAAGCCCGCTCGCCGGCCTGCGCGGCATGCTGTTCTGGCTGATGGGCGATCTCAGCTACAGCACGGCGCCCGGCGCGGCGTTCGCCGTGCTCATCGCCGCGCTGCTCGCCTCACTGGCGCTCGCGCGCCAGCTCAATGTACTTGCCCACGGCGAGCTGCAGGCCGGAGCGCTCGGGGTTGCCGTGGGACCGTTGCGCCTTGCGGTCTACCTGCTCACTTCCCTGCTGACCGCGACGGCGGTTTCACTGGCCGGCACCGTCGGGTTCGTCGGTCTGCTGGTTCCGCACCTGCTGCGGCTGATCGCAGGCTCCGATCATCGCCTTCTGTTGCCCGGCTCGGCACTGCTCGGCGGCAGCCTGCTGCTGCTCGCCGACACCCTGGCCCGCACCCTGCTCGCCCCACAACAGCTGCCCGTGGGCGTGGTCACCGCGCTGATCGGCGTGCCCGCCTTCCTCATCCTGCTCCACCGCACCCCCTGAGAGACTGCGGGGATGTACGATGAGCGGGAAACGGATCGTCTGGCCGCGGCAGCGCTGCTGGAGGTCCGCGGTCTCACGGTGCGCATCGCGGGCAAGACCGTGTGTGGCGCGCTTTCACTCGCCATCCGGCGCGGCCAATGCTGGGGCATTCTGGGCAGCAACGGCGTCGGCAAGACCACCCTGTTGCACACGCTGGCCGGCCTGCGGCGCCCGGACACGGGAGAGGTGTTGCTGGCACGGCAGCCGCTCGCCACGCTCTCCCGGCGGCGTATCGCGCAGCAGGTCGGCGTGCTGCTCCAGCAGCCCCCCGACAGCTTCCCTGCCACCGTCCTGGAGACGGCGCTGATGGGCCGCCATCCGCACCTGCACGCCTGGCAATGGGAACGCCCGGAGGATCTCGCGCTGGCGCGGGCCGCGCTACGCAGCGCCGAGCTCGAAGGGCTCGAGGCACGCCAGGTGGACACGCTGTCCGGGGGCGAGCGGCGCCGGCTGGCGCTTGCGACCGTGCTCACGCAGGACCCGGAAGTCTACCTGCTGGACGAGCCGGCCAGTCAGCTCGACCTGCGCCACCAGATGGCCATGCTCACTCTCCTCACAGAACGGGTGCGAACGACCGGAAGGGCGCTCGCCATGAGCCTGCACGATCTCAATCTGGCCGTGCGCTTCTGCGATCATCTGCTGCTGCTGTTCGGCGACGGGGAGGCGGCGTGTGGCCAGAGCGACGAGCTGTTGGACGCCGGGCGCCTGGAGCGCCTCTACGGATACCCGGTGGTCGCGCTGCCGTTCCCCTCCGGTACCGCGTACCTGCCGGCCTGATGACGCCGCGCGCATTGCGGCGGCGCAGGCGCCGGCGCGCCTGTCGCCGGGTCAGCCGGCGAACAGCCGCTGCCACCAGCGGCGCCGGTTCGCGGGCGGCGCCATGGCGGCCGGCACGTCGACCGGTGGCAGCGTCGAGAGCACCCAGCCCGGCAGTGGCGGATGGCTGCTGAATCCGCACACCACGCCGAGGTTGTTCGGATCGTAGATCTTGATGAGGTTGGGCTCTTCGTGGTCATCCGCATACACGATCCCGCAGTAGTCCTCCTCGTGCTCCCGGCGCAGCAGCAGATCGATCTCCTGCAGGAACTGCCGCAGCTGCGCAGGGGTCGCGGGCTGGGCCGGAGGCGGCTCGCCGAGGGCATACACATACCAGCCGCGCTCGGACCCGCGGCGCACCGCATCGAACAGCGCATCCAGGTCTTCCCAGCGCAAAGCACTGCGCAGGCTGCCCCGAAAGGCCTGCATGAACGGGGAGGGCTCACTCATGGTTCCGGGTCCGGGAATCGATCGGTGACCAGCACTTCCTCGAGCGGCAGCTGACCGCTGCGCGGCGGTGGGCATCGCAGCGCTTTGCCGATCGCCACCATCATGCAGATGCGGTAATCGGGCGGCAGGTTGATCAGCGCGCCGACGCCCGCATAGTCGAAACCGACCATGGGGCAGGAATCGTAGCCCATCTCCCGGGCGAGCAGCATGAGCGTCATGGCGGCAAGTGAACAGGAACGGGTGCCTTCATCGTGCTCGGCGTGCCGGATTGTCCTGGTAGTAATCGCGAATCGAGGCGAGCAGCATGTCCTGTACCTTGGACGGCAGCATCTGAACATAGCGGCGAGGATCGCGCTGCCAGGCCTTGAGGTCCATGCACAGGATCACCAGCAGCGAGGCATCGGTGACTTGCGCCTGGTCCCACGCCAGCCCGCGAATCTCGCGCCGCAATGCCGGATCACGCACCCGCACCAAACGCCAGTTCTGCACGTTGAACGCCGTGGGCGAGAGGATTGCGTGCTCCAGTAGATCGCGCACCTGCTCTTCGGGCAGCCGGTGCCGCGGATCGAAGGTCTTGACGGCACGCCGCAGCTGCACGGCGCGCCTCACGCTGAGTATGCCTTGTTCGGATTTCATGACGCCTGCCTCTGGTGCACGAAGCGCAGCGCGGCAACAGGGACGAACGAACTGCCCACGATTGCGGCGCGACGGTCGCAACGGACGTGGACCGGTTCCCGCGCCGATCAGCGTCCGATCACTATCCGGATCGCGCATAGCCTGTCAACCGCATCGGTTGCCGCCTTGACAGCCCCGGCCACCGCTCTTTACAGTGCGCGGGCAGTCAGCTATGCCCAGGTGTTCCGAAGACATCCGTCCGAGGAATGAAACGGGAAGTCGGTGCGCCGCAGCGCATGCGTTGTAGACGCTCGCGCGGCAATCCCGACGCTGCCCCCGCAACGGTGAACGAGTAGGACGCCGGCAGTATGCCACTGTGCTTCGGCACGGGAAGGCGCCGGCGTCGGGCAGACGCCCACTCGTGAGCCCGGAGACCGGCCTGAGGCTGTGAACGTTGGGTGTCGCGGAGGGCGGCACGGCGATCGTGGCACTGGCCCGCCCCGGTTCCCGCACCCGTCCTCCCCCCTTGCCTGTCGTCACGCGCGGGTGTGCGCCGTGGGAGAACAACAATGCCGAATCGCAAGCTTGCCGCCACCACCGGTGCGGCCCTGTCCCTAGTCTTGCCCGCAGTGCGCGGCGCGGGTCTCGAGTCCGAACCGGTGATCGTCACCGCGACGCGAACGCCGCAGCCACTTTCCGATGTGCTGGCGTCGAGCACGGTGATCACGCGCGATCGGATCGAGCAGCGGATGCCTGCGAGCTTCGGTGACCTGCTGCGCTGGGTTCCCGGCCTGGAAGTTGCCCGCCCCGGCGGACCCGGCCAGCCGAGCTCGGTCTTTATGCGCGGTACGGAGAGCAATCACGTGCTGCTGCTGATCGATGGCGTGGAGGCCAACCCCGGCACCATCGGCGGCGCGCCGTTTCGCGACGTGCGTCCGGAGCTCATCGAACGCGTCGAAGTGGTCAAAGGCCCGCGCGCCACGCTCTACGGCTCCAAGGCCATCGGCGGCGTAATCAACGTCATCACCCGTCGCGGCGGCCCCGGCGACAGCTTCGGCGCCACCATCGGCGGCGGCAGCTACGCGACGCGGGAGGTCAGCGCCACGGCGGCACACGGCGGGGACACCCTGCGTGCCGGCGTGAGCGCAAGCTGGTATCAGACGGAGGGCTTTCCCACCTTCCGGGCCTCGGACATCGATCGCGGTGAACGCAATGCCAGCTTTGACGGTTATCTGGGCACGCGCTGGCGCGGTCTGGACATCGAGCTCACGCACTGGCAAACGCAGGGCAGAACCGAGTACACCGATACCGTATTCGACCCGGTGACTTTCGCCTTCACAGGCTTCACGCCGCTCGACGAGGACTTCACCGACCGGGTTTCCGCGCTGACCTTGCAGGCCAATCCCACGGCGCGCTGGGGCACCACGCTGCGGCTCAGTCAGCTGGTCGACGATCTCGACCAGAATCAGTCCAGCGACTTCGCGCATACGCGACGCAATGTCCTGGAATGGCAGAACGATGTCGCAGCTCGGCACGCTGCAGCTCATCACTGCCGGCGTGCGCCTGGAGCGCGAGCACACCGCTGCGAGCTCCGCGTTCGGCAGCTTCGATGAGCACACCGACGTCGACGCGGTGTTTGTCCAGGATGGCAGTCGAGCTCGGGCGCCACCGGCTGGTGGCCGGCGCACGCCGCACCTGGCACGAGACCGCCGGATCGCGCAACGACGGCAGCCTGGAATATGGCTACACGCTCGCGCGCCGGGACCGTTGCGACGGCTTCCGTGGCCACCGCCTTTCGGGCGCCGGACAGCACCGACCGTTTCGGTCCGGGCGGCAATCCGCGGCTGCGCCCGGAGACCGCACGCAGCTACGAGATCGGACTGCGTGGTCACCACGCGCACCGGCACTGGTCGGTAAACCTCTTCGACACCCGCATCGACGACCTGGTCGCCTTCGTACCCGACCCCGCGACGATGGAGTTCCGGGCCGCAAACGTCGATCGCGCGCGCATCCGCGGACTGGAAGCCGCCGCCGGACTGCAGGTCGGCCCATGGCGCCTGGACCTGCAGGCAGTCCTGGAGAATCCGCAGGATCGTGCGAGCGGCAACGCAGCTCCCGCGACGCGCGCGACGCACCGCCGCCGCCACGCTGCACTATGAGAAGCGGTGGATATTGGGCAGACGCGGAGTTTCTGGCCTCGGGGCCGCGGCCGGACTTCGATGCCGTGACTTTCGTTCCGGTCCGCGCGGGAGGCTATGGTCTGCTCAACCTCAGCGCAGGACTGCGCCCGGCACGCGACTGGTCGCTGCGTGCCCGCGTCGAAAACGTCCTCGACCGTGACTACGAGCAGGTGTCCGGCTACCGTAGCGCGGGGCTGAGCATCCTGGCCGAGCTGAGTTACCGCCCGGTCCGCGGCGCCGCCGTGGCGGCGCCGTGAGCACCAACTTGCCCCGCTTTGTCCTGCTGTCGCTGGTCGTGCATACGGCGGTGGCGCTGTTCTGGCCCGCGGGTGGGCCGCTGCCGCCGGACATGGTTTCCTCACTGCAGGTGCGGCTGTTACCGATGCGGCCCGCTGCCGTGTCTGCCGAACCCACGCATACCGCTTCTGCGGCTGTCTCCCTGCCTGCCGGCAGCCTCGCCACCATCGAAGCCTGCGGACGCCTTTCGCCATGGGACGGCGCGCGCGCGCAGCATTCCGAACCGCAGGCCGACGCCATCCCGGCGAGGCGCCGCGAAACACCCGAGAAGCGTCGTCGCACCTGCCTCGCCACCGTCAACCGCTGCGTTGGACACCGCACCGGATTCAGACGCGCAGCACACTTCGCAGGCGAATGCGGCGATCGAACGCTCGCGTGTGCCTGGCATTGGGGCAATACTTCCGCTATCCGCCGCTCGCCCGACGCCGCGGTTGGGAAGGCAGGGTGCGGCTGCGGATGCGCGTGGAGCCGGACGGGCGTCTCAGCCACCTGCAGGTGAGCGAATCTTCCGGTTATCCGACACTGGACGCGGCAGCGCTTGCCAGCGCCCGGCGCATTCCGGCGCTGCGTGAGGCTGCCGGTTGGCTGCGGGGCAACCCCGTGGACCTGGTGGTAGCCGTGGAGTACCGGCTGGTCGACGGCTGACGACACAGCTCGCCGATGATCGTTGCGGTTGGCGATGGAGATGCAGGAGTACATGAAATGGGCAATCGGCTTACGAAGATCACCACCCGTACGGGCGATGACGGCACCACCGGCCTCGCCGACGGCAGCCGCGTCGACAAGGACAGTGCGCGCATCAATGCCATTGGCGCCGTGGACGAGCTGAACTGCGCGCTCGGCCTGTTGCTGACGCACGCCCTGACACCGGAGCTGCACGCGTGTCTGGCGCGCGTGCAGCATGCACTGTTCGACCTGGGCGGAGAGCTCGCCACACCTGGCCGCGCGACATTCGACGCCGCCTATGCCATGTGGCTGGAACACAGGATCGAGGAGCTCAACACGGCGCTGCCACCGTTGCAGGAGTTCGTGCTGCCCGGCGGCGGTCCCGCCGCCGCGGTCTGCCACGTGGCTCGCACCGTGTGCCGGCGTGCCGAGCGCGAGCTGCTGCATCTGAAGCGCACCGAAGCGGTGAATCGCCACGCGGTGGTATATCTCAACCGTCTTTCCGATCTGCTGTTCGTGGTGGCCCGCACACTGGCACGAGGCGGAGAAGGCGAAATCATGTGGCGCCCGGGCTACGGGCGCGGCTGATCCGACGGCTCCGCCAACGGCCACAGCCACGCCGCGCCGCGCACTCCGCTCTCGGCGCCAAAGCGCGGCGGCACCAGAAGCGTGTCCACACGATCGGAAAACACGTAGCGCCCCCAGCGCCGCGGCACCTCGGTGTAGAGCGCGGCGATGCGCGAGACGCCACCGCCGAGCACGATGCAGTCGGGGTCGAGCAGGTTGATCACACTCGCCAGCGCGCGCGCCATGCGATCGACATGACGGGCGAGCACGGCCTGCGCTGCGGCCTCACCCGAGGTGGCAGCTGCGACCACCTGGTCGGCGCTGCGTGCGGTGCCGGTCGCCCGCAAGTAGTCCGCGGCAAGTCCCGGTCCGGAGAGAAAGGTCTCGATGCAGCCGTGCTTGCCGCAGTAGCACGCCGGACCCGGACGTTCATCATCCTCGGGCCACGGCAGCGGATTGTGTCCCCACTCCCCGGCAATGGCATTCGGCCCGCCGAGCAGGCGCCCGTCGACCACGACGCCGCCGCCGGTGCCGGTACCGACGATCACTCCGAATACCACGCGCTTTCCCGCCCCCGCGCCGTCGGTCGCCTCGGAGAGCGCGAAGCAATCGGCATCGTTCGCCACGCGCACCGGGCGGTTCAGCACGCGCGCGAGATCGTGATGCAGCGGCTTGCCGTTGAGACACACCGAATTGGAATTCTTGATCACCCCGTGCACCGGCGACACCGCACCGGGCGTGCCGATGCCCACCGTGGCCCGCGCGCCGAGCCTCGCTTCCAGCGCAAAGACCAGGTCCGCCACCACCTGCAGCGTCGCCGCGTAGTCGCCCGCCGGCGTGGCAAGCCGTGCCTTGGCCAGCACCTGTCCCGACGCATCGAGCGCGACAGCGGCGATCTTGGTGCCGCCCAGGTCGATGCCGATCCTCACCATTCGAAGATCCCCGGTGAGGTCATTTCCGGCGAGCCCGCCACGACGCGGGCGTCTCCTCGACGCCACGGCCCCATGACGATCTGCCGGCCGGCGAAGAGCCGATGCAGGCGGTGGCTGTGCACGCCCCACGCAATGGGCTACCATTCGCGACCTTGGTCCGCCGCCGGGATGGGGCAGCCCTTGCCGGTTCACGTCGAGCGCATGCCATGGAGATCCTCTCAGACCCGCAGACCTGGGCCAGCCTGCTGACCCTGACTGCGCTCGAAATCGTCCTCGGCGTGGACAACCTGGTCTTCATCTCCATCCTCTCCAACCGGCTGCCACTCGACCGGCAGCCCGCGGCGCGGCGCACCGGCCTGGCCCTTGCGGTCATTACCCGCCTGCTGCTGCTGTTCGGCATCGCGTGGCTCGCCGGTGTCACGGCACCGCTGTTCTCGCTGCTGGAGCATCCGGTGTCGCTGCGCGACCTGGTGCTGATATCGGGCGGGCTGTTCCTGCTCGCCAAGGGTACCACCGAGATTCACGCCACGGTGGAAGGCGTGGAAGAGGAAATCCGCGCGCGCAAGGCATCGGGCTTCGTATCGGTGGTGCTGCAGATCATGGTGCTGGACATCGTGTTTTCACTGGACAGTGTGATCACGGCCGTGGGCATGGCGCAGCACCTGTCGATCATGGCCGCCGCCATCGTCATTGCCGTGATCCTGATGATGTTCGCCTCCGAACCGCTCAGCCGGTTCATCAACCAGCACCTCTCGGTGCGGATGCTGGCGCTGAGCTTCCTGATCCTGGTGGGGGTGGCACTGATCGCCGACGGCATGGGCTTCCATATCCCGAAGGCGTATCTCTACTTCGCCATCGCCTTCTCCACGGGCGTCGAGGCTTTGAACCTGACCGCGCAGCGCCGGCGCCGTGCCCGCGCCGGTTGAGGGCTCCACGCCTCAGGGCGCGCCGCCGGCGCGAGTCCGGTCGAGCGCCGCGCACAGGCGCCGCACGCCGGTAAGGAGACGCGGGCCCGCGCGGTCCAGGTAGTCGGCGGGTATCGCATAGAGATTCCCGGTGCGCACCGCGGAGAGCTGCGGCCAGCGTCTCCAGGGAGCCAGCTCGAGCTGCGGATCGGCGCTCCACGACCCGACCACTATGGCCTGCGGATCGGCATCGAGCACCGCTTCCAGACTGACCGCGGGCGCGAGCGGTGCAAGCGCGGCGAACACGTTGCGCCCCCCGCAGAGCGCCATCGCCTGGCTGATGATGTGTGTGCCGTTCACGGTGACCAGCGGCTGCGCGGCAATTTGATAGAACACCGTCACCGGGGCGAGCCCCGCATGGCGGCTGCGCAAATCCTCCAGCGCGCTCAGATAGCCGGCTGCCGCCGACCGCGCTGCTTCTTCGGTGCCGGCGAGATGACCCAGCTCGCGCAGATACTCCGCGATCTGCTCCAGGCGCCGCGGCTCGGTGACGTACAGGGGAATGCCGAGCGCCTCGATGCGCGCCAGATCGGCGGGCGGGTTACCGCTTTGCCACGCCACCACCAGATCGGGTCGCAGGCCGAGCAGGCGCTCCAGGTCGATCCGGAAGGCATCGCCCACCCGGGGCAGGCGGCGCGCGCGAGGCGGATAGTCGCCGATCACCACCCCGACCACATCGTTCCCGGCACCCGCGGCAAACAGCAGCTCGGTGGCATGTGGGGCGAGGCTGACGATACGGTGAGCGGGTTGCTGCAGGACGACGGACGCGCCGCGATCGTCCTTTACCGAGAGGGCCGCAGTTGCCGATGGTGGCCACGCCCCGCACAGGCAGCACAGGGCCAGCGCCAGTGCGCGCATCGGCGGCTCAGAACGAGGCGCGGCCGTGGAATACCAGCGTCGGCGGCATGCCCTGCTCCAGGCGCAGGCGCGTCGCGCCGGCGCTCGCCACCTGGATGCGGTATACCGATTGCAGCGGGATATGCAGGATGTGGGCGACAATCATGCGCACCACGCCGGCGTGACAAACCACCAGCAGATGGCGCCCGAGGTATTGCTCGAGCAGCGCCCCGAAACCGCTCGTCACGCGATCGAAGAAGTCGGTCAGCGGCTCGGCGCCGGGAGGGCGCTCGCGCACGGGATCGTGATAGAAGCGCACCAGCACCTCGGGATCGCAACCGCGCAGCTCATCCGGCGTGTGCCCTTCCCAGACACCGAACCTCACCTCCATGAGTCGTGGATCGACGCTCACGGGGATGCCGCGCTGCCTGCCGAGCTCGCGCGCGAAAGCGCTGCAGCGCTGCAGCGGCGAGGTCACGATGTGGTCCCACTCACGGCAGTCGCCGACCGTGCGCCACATCTGCTGCCAACCCTCCTCGCTCAACGGGTCGTCGGTCTGGCCGCGATAGCGCCGGCCGCCCACCGGCTGTCCGTGGCGTATCAGGTCGACCGTGGTCGTCAAGGGAAGCGCGACCTCGAAACGGCTGCGATCTTCCACCTGGGTGAGGACTTTCATGCCGCCCATCCTCCCACCGTCGGCAGTGCAACGACGCTGATCCAGATCAGCAGACTGCGCCAGACCAGGTCGCCCGCCGCGCGTACCGCAACCGTGCTCGTACCGGTGCTCTCGTCCGGCTCGCCGCGCAAGACCGTGGACTCGAGGCGCAATGCTGCGAGTCCCGCGGCAAGCAGCAGGCCGGCGTTGCTTTCCGCCAACGACCCTGCGGCGCCACTGTGACGCCAGGCGCGCAGGGCGTCCTCGAAGCTGCCGGCGAGGGCGTAGGTCATTGCCAGCAGGCGCGCCGGCACCCAGGCGAGCAGCTCATGCAGGGCACGCGCCGCATCGCCGAACCGCGCCGTGGCGAGGTCCTGCGCGCGCTCGCTCTCGCAAAGCGCCACGGTCAGCCGGAACGCCACCGCGCCGAAGGCACCCAGCAGCGCAAACCAGAGCAGCGGCGCGAACAGCCGCTCGTTCGCCTCGACGAGCACCGCTTCGGTCATACGCAGGTCGACGTCCTCCTGCTGCGGCCGGTCGGGACCGGCCGGTGCGAAATCGTCGGCGATCTGCAGGGCGCGCCCCTGTTCGCCACTGTGGCGCGCCGCCAAAAAGTCTTCGATCTCGCCTTCGGGATCGCGCGGTCCGAGCGAGTACCAGAGCAGCGGGGTGCCGAACGCCAGGTTCAGCCACCCGAGGCCGGTGCGATGCACCAGGTGCTGCGCGAGGGCGACTGCCAGCAGCGGCGGAGCAAGCGAAATGAGCACACCCCAGGCTCCGTCCCAGCGCGCGCGTTCGCCGAGACGGTCGAGGAGGGCGTCGACATAATCGCCCACCCATTGCCAGGTGCGCAGATGCTGGCTGCCGCGCAGAATCCGACCGGCGGCGAGTGCCAGCAAGATGGCGATCAGGGTCATGCGATGCCGACCATGCGCGCGTGCTGCGGCGTTCTCACGCCGGCATACCCGCCGCAATCTGCACGCCCTGCAGCTCGCGTCGCAGGCGCTCCCAATCGAACAGCGGACCGGGGTCGGTCTTTCGGCCTGGCGCGATGTCGCTGTGCCCGGTGATCCGCCGCGTGCTGAGACCCGGATAGGCGGCGAGCAGTGCGTGCACCACGCGCGCCAGGACCCGGTACTGCACGTCAGTGAAAGGCTGCTCGTCGCAGCCCTCGAGCTCGAGGCCCACCGAGAAATCGTTGCAGCGCACGCGCCCCTCGAAGCACGATTCGCCGGCATGCCAGGCGCGTTCGTGAAATGGCACGTATTGCAGCAGGTAGCCGTCGCGCCGGATCAGGGCATGCGCCGAGACCCGCAGCGCGGCGATGGCGCGGAAGTAGGGATGGGCCTCTGCATCGAGCCGGTTCCCGAACAGCGCATCGATCCACGGGCCGCCGAATTCTCCAGGCGGCAGGCTGATGGCGTGGACCACGATGAGATCGGGCACGCTGCCGTCGGGCCGGGCGTCGCGATTCGGAGAAAGCCGCACGTGCGCCTGATCGAGGAGACCGCTCGCAACATCGACTCTCATGACTCGCTCCGGCCGGCACGCGCGGGAAAGCATGAGCGCTCTGCGATCCTGAAACGCCATGCGCCGCGAGTACGCGCAAACCCCGCGCCCGCACCCATGGTGCGGCGGCTTGCAGACTGCGGATGACTCGCGATCGATGACGATGCCATGGACTCGTGGTGGTTCCCGCTGCGCGGAAAGTGCCGGCCCATGATACCGGAAGCATCGCGCCCAAGGCAGCCGCGGATCCGGCATGCATCGCATGGGGGTTGCGTGAGGCGCGGTTCGTTCCGGTACAATGCCGAGTCGCATTGCCCCTGACACGCCAACAGAGGAAATCGGCAAAGTGAGGAAATCGGGAGTCTTCATCGTGCTGATGCTGGCCACCGCACTGGCGCTCGCCGGGTCCAAGGCTTATGTGAGCGATCAGCTGCGCATCGCCTTGCGTTCCGGGCAGAGCGATCAACAGCCGATCATCCGCATGCTGCCGAGCGGCACCGAGCTGGAAGTGCTGGCAACCGATCCCGGTTCCGGATACTCGCGGGTGCGCACCAAGGACAATGTCGAGGGCTGGGTGTACACCGCCCATCTGATGGACGATCCTGCAGCGCGGGACCGCGCCGAGACTGCCGAGAAGCGGGTCGCGGAGCTCGAAGCGGAAAACCAGCGCATCCGGGTCGAGCGTCAGACCCAGACACAGCTGATCGAGAACGCGGAAGCCCTGGACAACGAGAACAAGACGCTCAAGAGCCGGGTGTTCGCCCTGGAAAGCGATCTCGAGGACCTGCACCATCAGAATGCCGCGCTGCATGATTCCACACGGCGGCAGTGGTTTCTGGTCGGCGCCGGCGTGCTGCTGGTCGGCGTGCTGCTCGGTCTGGTCATCCCGCGCATCCGCTGGCGCAAGAAATCGTCCTGGGGCTCCCTGTAAGAGAAGGGTGCAGGGCGCGCGCGACCGAAACCGCGTGCACAGCGGTTCGCGCGCCAGCCAGCGGGGTGTGCGGGCTACAATGCACCCAGGTGCCGTACCCGGAGTAACTGATGATCCTGAATGTCGTCGTCGATGGCCAGACCCACCCGCTCGATGTGCCGGCAGACGTCGTCACGGACGGCGAGAGCTTTTTCGCCACTATCGATCGCGACATGGACGGCGGCTGGCAGATGAGTCGTGACTACGTCGAGCGGCCCAACGTGGTCCAGCGCTGCCAGATTGTCGCGGACCGCATCGTCAGCGCCATGCACACAGACAACGCGGCGCTCACGCTATTGCTGGCAGGCTACATCCTCACCCGCCTGCCGGGCGTGCGGGGCGTGGTGGTGGACGACAGCGGCGAGATGCTCAACACCACCATGGTCATGGCCGACGGGCGGCAGCTCACCGCGGACGCAGGCACCTGAGATGCGGCGCGCACGCGATCTGATTCCCGCTGGTCACCGGCCCCGATTCATTCGTCGGTGACGCAGCCTTCCGAGGCGTTGCGCACGTTCTTGATGTACTTGTAGAGCGTGCCGCGGGTGGCCTTGTAGGGCGGCATGGTCCAAGCCTCGCGGCGGCGGGTAAGCTCCTCTACGCTCAGCGCCACTTCCAGGAGATTGCGCGAAGCGTCGATGGTGATGGCATCGCCGTCCCGGATCAGGGCGATCGGCCCGCCCTCCTGCGCCTCGGGCACCACGTGACCGATGATGAACCCGTGCGAGCCGCCGGAGAAGCGCCCGTCGGTGATGAGCGCCACGTCGCTGCCGAGCCCCGCACCCACGATGGCCGAGGTCGGGGTGAGCATCTCGGGCATGCCCGGTCCGCCTTTCGGCCCCTCGTAGCGGATCACCACGACATCGCCACGGCGGATCTCGCCGCGCTCCAGCGCCGCCAGCATGTCCTCCTCGGAGTCGTAGACGCGGGCCGGGCCGCGGAATACCAGCCCCTCCTTGCCGGTGATCTTGGCCACTGCGCCACCGGGTGCCAGATTGCCGCGCAGGATCTGGAGGTGGCCTGTGGGCTTGATGGGGCGCTCGACGGGACGGAAGACGTCCTGCCCCGCCTTGAGAGCGGGAATGTCCCGCACGTTCTCCGCCAACGTGCGCCCGGTCACGGTCAGGCAGTTGCCGTGCAGCAGTCCTTGCTCGAGCAGGTACTTCATCACCGCCGGCGTGCCGCCCACATCGTGCAGGTCCTCCATGACGTAGCGCCCGCTCGGCTTGAGGTCGGCGAGAAACGGTACGCGGTCGCTCACCGCCTGAAAGTCGTCGATGCCCAGATGCACGTCGACGGCGCGTGCCATGGCGATCAGGTGCAGCACGGCATTGGTCGAGCCCCCCAGCGCCACGACGACCACCATGGCGTTCTCGAAGGCCTCGCGGGTCATGATGTCGCGCGGCTTGAGGTCGCGCTCCAGCAGCAGGCGGATGGCATGTCCGGCGCGGCGGCACTCCTCAATCTTGCCCGGGTCGACCGCCGGTGTGGAGGCGCTGTAGGGCAGCGTCATGCCGAGCGCCTCGATGGCGCTGGCCATGGTGTTTGCCGTGTACATGCCGCCGCAGGCACCGGCACCCGGACAGGCATGGCGCACAACTTCGCTGCGGGTCTCCTCATCGATCTTGCCGGCCAGGAGCTCACCGTAGCTCTGGAAGGCCGAGACGATGTCGAGCGTGCGCCCCGCCGCGTGGCCGGGCTTGATAGTGCCGCCGTAGACCATGAGCGAGGGCCGGTTGAGCCGGCCCATGGCGATCAGGCAGCCCGGCATGTTCTTGTCACAGCCGGGGATGGAGATGTTGGCGTCGTACCATTGCGCGGCCATGACCGTTTCGATGGAGTCGGCGATGAGATCGCGCGATTGCAGCGAATAACTCATGCCTTCGGTGCCCATGGAGATGCCGTCACTCACGCCAATGGCGTTGAAGCGCATGCCCACCATGCCCGCCGCAGTGACACCTTCCTTGACGTATAGGGCGAGGTCGTCGAGGTGCATGTTGCAGGTATTGCCCTCCCACCACACGCTGGCGATGCCGACCTGCGCCTTGTCCATGTCCTGCTCGGTGAGCCCGGTGCCGTAGAGCATGGCCTGCGAGGCACCCTGTGCCTTGGGCTGGGTCACGCGCGCGCTGTAGCGGTTGAGCTTGTTCGACATCGTTCCGCCTCCGTATGTGCCTGAATCGATCTGGGCCAACCTGCCGTACGTAAGGCCGCGGCTGCGCAGGCGGCCCGCCGCGCTCAGGTGCCGAGTATGGCGACCACCACGCGGCGCTCCCGGCGCGGGCCGTCGAACTCACAGAAGAATACGTTCTGCCATTGCGAGAGCGCGAGCCTCCCGTCGATTACCGGGATGCTTTCGGACGGTCCGACGAGCCCCGCCTTGAGGTGCGCATCGCCGTTGCCGTCCTGGCGGTCGTGCAGCCACACGCCGCGCGGAATCAGCTTGGCGAGCAATGTCACGACGTCGCTCTGCACGCTCTCATCCCAGTTCTCCTGGATCATGATCGCCGCGGTGGCACCCTGGGCATACACCGCGGCCACTCCGTCGCGGATGCCGCTGCGCCGCACCACGGCGGCGACGGCATCGGTGATGTCGACCAGGGTTTCGCGCGCGTGGGTCTGCAGCGTGACGATTTCGTGCATAATCGATGCACCCGGCGGTTTCCCGGCAGTGTAACGGAAATCGCCGCGTGACCCCATTTGCCGCGCCGCGCGTGCGCGCCAGGATGCTCATGCCGATCCCTTCGACGCTGGAGATGATGCAGGCGCTGATTGCCGCACCCTCGGTGAGCAGCGTCAGCCCGCAGTTCGACCAGGGCAACCTGCAGGTCATCTCACTGCTGGCGTCCTGGCTCAACGATCTCGGCTTCGCAACCGAGGTGCTCCCGCTTTCGGGCCGGGCCGACAAGGCCGATCTGATCGCAACGCTGGGCGCCGGCCCGGGCGGTCTGGTGCTCGCCGGCCACACCGATACCGTGCCCTACGATGCCGGACGCTGGCACCATGATCCCTTCCGGCTCACCGAACAGGATCAGCGGCTCTACGGGCTCGGCACCTCGGACATGAAGGGTTTCTTCGCCCTGGCGCTCGAGGCGGCTCGCGGGCTGCGCGCCGCGGATCTGCACCGCCCGCTGATCGTGGTCGCCACGGCGGACGAAGAGAGCAGCATGGAAGGCGCGCTGGAGCTGGTGCGTCGTGGCAGGCCGCGTGCGCGCTATGCCCTCATCGGCGAGCCCACCGGACTGCGCCCGGTGCGCATGCACAAAGGGATCATGATGGAGGCGATCCGCATCCGCGGGCGCTCCGGGCATTCCAGCGATCCGGCGCTGGGACTCAGTGCCCTGGAGGGCATGCATGGCGCGATCTCCGCGCTGCTCGCCTGGCGCGCCGAGCTGCAGCGGGCGCATCACGATTCCGCCTTCCGGGTGCCGGTACCCACGCTCAATCTCGGTCACATCCACGGCGGCGACAATCCCAACCGCATCTGCGGCGAATGCGAGCTGCACATCGATCTGCGCCCGCTGCCGGGCATGGACCTGCAGGCGTTGCGCAGCACGCTTGCGGCACGCATGCAGCAGGCCGTGGCCGACGCCGGCTACGAGCTGCGGATCGAGTCGCTGTTCTCGGGTACGCCCGCCATGGAGACCGAAGCCGACTCACCCCTGGTGCGCGCGGCCGAGCGGCTGACCGGCGTGCCCGCCGAGGCCGTGGCGTTCGGTACCGAAGGTCCCTATTTTCGTGCGCTGGGCATGGATACCATCATCCTCGGGCCTGGCGACATCGACCAGGCACACCAGCCGGACGAGTACCTGGCGCTCGATCGCATCGCGCCCATGATCGAGCTGCTGCGCCGGCTGATCCACGAGCTCTGCATCGCGCCCGGGGATGGCGCACCGCTCACGCCTCCGGCCGGCTGAGGAGGCCCGCAGCCAAGCCGCCCAGCGCACCGTAGAGATGCGCCGAGACGATGACTGTGCCGCCGGTCAGTACTGCGCTCTGCGCCAGCGGGCCCTGCCACTGTTCCCAGATGAGCTTCGCGGCCAGCACCAGCAAAGCGAGCGCGAAACTGCGCTCTCCGCGCCGCAGCGCCGCAACCGCGCCCGCCGCGAACCATCCATGCAGCACCCCGGACAGGCCCACGTACCACAACACTGCAGGATCGAACAGCCACAGGCCGAGGCTGACGGCGAGGGCGCTCGCCAATCCCGCGCCGGCCCACGCGCGGGTACGCAGGACCGGTGCGAACAACGCCCAGATCAACGCCAGTCCCATCAGGTTGAGCAGCAGGTGCGACCATGTGAGGTGCACCAGGTTGCCGGTGATCGCCCGCCACAGCTCGCCGCGAGCGAGTGCCTCGCGGTCGAACTGCAGCAGTGTGCGGGCCGGGGTGCCCGCCAACTGCAGTGACACCGCCACCGCGCCAACACCGAGGGGAAACGCGGCGCGGGAATACAGTGGCCGGAGCAGCGCCGAACTCGAAGGCGTGACCATGGGAGCTCGCAGGCCGATGGGCTGCTGGACTAGCCCGAAAATCTCACCCGCCGGCCAGCGGCTGGCCGGTAAGTGAATGGATCGAGGGGAAGATCTGGCATTCTCCACGACTTCCGAACGATGACGCTCTGTTCACGCCACCGATACGGTTCTGGCGGTTTCTCGGGCGCCCTGGCTGGGTCTTCATTCAAGCGGTAGCTACGGCTACCCCTTTCGCTACAGCCCGCGGCCAGGACGGCTGCGGATTCCGCCAGCTCCCGGGATGCTGGTGAGATTTCCGGGCAAGCCCGGCCGTGGCGCGCGCAAAACCCTTGTTGGGAGGACGCATCGAGTCGAAAATAGCGCGCTTTCATCCGCGAGGACCCCCGCTTGCCCACCGGCGCCCAGGACGGCCAGTCCTTCGTGGACTGGTTTCGCAAATCCTCCCCCTACATCAACGCCCACCGCGGACTCACTTTCGTGGTCCTGTTTGGCGGCGAAGCCGTGCAGGCTGCCACATTTTCCAACCTGGTGCACGACATTGCCCTGCTCGGCAGCCTCGGCGTGCGGCTGGTGCTGGTGCACGGGGCACGACCGCAGATCGAGCAGCGCCTGCGCGAGCGCGGCGCGGAGCTGGTGTACGTCAACGGCCTGCGGGTCACCGACGATGCGGCGCTGCGCTGTGTGAAGGAGGCGGCGGGCACGGTGCGGGTGGAGATCGAGGCATTGCTCTCCATGGGTCTCGCCAATTCTCCCATGGCCGGTGCGCACATTCACGTCGCCAGTGGCAACTTCGTCACTGCGCGCCCGCTGGGTGTGCGCGAAGGCGTGGACTATTGCCATACCGGCGAAGTGCGGCGCGTGGACGCGGGCGCGATACGCCAGCGCCTGGACGCCGGCGCCATCGTGCTGCTCTCACCGCTTGGCTACTCCCCGACCGGAGAGGTGTTCAATCTCAGCGCCGAGGACGTGGCCATGGCAAGTGCCGCCGCGCTCGGAGCCGACAAGCTGCTGTTCCTGATCGAGGGCGCCGGTCTGCTCGATGAGCGCAAGCAGCTGGTGCAGCAGTTGCTGCCGGACGAGGCGGAGCGGATCCTCGCCTCCGGGCGGAGCCTGCCAGAGGAGGTGGCACGCGACCTGGCGGCGGCCGTGCGGGCCTGCCGCGCGGGCGTGCGCCGCGCGCACCTGGTCAGCCGGCACGTGGACGGCGCCCTGCTCCAGGAGCTCTACACCCGCGACGGGATCGGCACCATGATCAGCGCCGGTGGGTACGAGAATCTGCGCGCGGCCGCGATCGAAGACGTCGGCGGCATTCTGAAGCTGATCGTGCCTCTGGAATCCGAGGGCGTGCTGGTGCGACGCTCCCGCGAGCGCCTGGAGACGGAGATCGAGCGCTTCACCGTGCTGGAGCGCGACGGCATGATCGTCGCCTGTGCGGCGCTCTATGCCTTCGCCGACGAACAGGTCGCGGAGCTGGCGTGCCTCGCGGTACATCCCGACTACCGCAACGCCGGGCGCGGGGATACCCTGCTCAAGCGTCTGGAACAGCAGTGTCGCTCCACAGGAATCACGCGACTGTTCGTGCTGAGCACCCGCACCGCACACTGGTTCCGCGAGCGTGGCTTCGAGCCCGTGGAGCTGGGTGCCCTGCCCGTGCAACGTCAGGCGCTCTACAACTACCAGCGAAATTCGAAGGTCTTCATGAAGGCGCTGTGACCCGGGTCCGCTTGACGGCGAGCGTCAGCCCGTCGGCCACGGGCAGCATGCTGAGCGCGATGCGCGGATCCTCGTGCAGCGCCTGGTTGAAGGCGCGCAGGGTGCGCGTGTCATCGTCCTGGATTTCATCGCGCAGGAGGCGTCCCGACCACAGCACGTTGTCGATCACCAGCAGTCCGCCCACGCGCAGCAGTCGCAGGCTGCGTTCGTAGTAGGCCGGATAGTTGCTCTTGTCGGCGTCGATGAAGGCGAAGTCGAAGCTTTCCGCCTGTCCCGCGGCGAGCAGCGTTTCCAGGGTATCGAGCGCCGGAGCGAGCTGCAGATCGATGCGCCCGGCCACCCCCGCCTGTTCCCAGTAACGGCGCGCGATGGCCGTCCACTGCTCGCTGGTATCGCAGGCGACAATGCGGCCTTCCGACGGCATCGCCAGCGCCACGATGAGCGCACTGTAACCGGTGAACACGCCGATCTCGAGCGCCTTGCGTGCACCCATGAGCTCGACCAGCAGCGCCATGAACTGCCCCTGCTCGGGTGCGATCTGCATTCCCGCCTGCGGCAGCCTGGCGGTCTCCTCGCGCAGCCGGCGCAACAGCTCGGGCTCGCGCAGCGACACATCGAGAAGGTAGTGGTGTAACTCCGCGGTGAGGTTCAAGGTCTTGTTGCTCATTTGGCTCTGCCCTAGCATAGGGAGCTTCGTACGGCGCCGGCAGTGATGCCGCGCTTCATGGAGTTTGGACCGCGAAGCCGGGTGCGGCAAATCGCAGCAACCGGGCGGCGGAACTCCTGTCTTGTCACCAACCGGCGGCGCGGAACACGAGGACCGGCAGATGGCGCGCAAGAACCCGACGGAGCTCGCGGCTGCCGAACGCGAAGCGACGGAAGGTGGCATCGATGTGCTGCAGCTCACCGACACTCATCTGTTTGCCGATCCAGAGGCGACGCTGCTCGGCATGAACACCGAGCAGTCGCTGCGCGCAGTGCTGGAGGGCGCGCGCGCGGGGCGCTGGCCGCCGGATCTGGTGCTGGCGACGGGCGACCTGGTGCACGACGGATCGGAAGCCGGCTATGTGCGCCTGCGCGAGCACCTCTCGGGGCTCGCTGCACCTGTGCTGCTGCTCCCGGGCAATCACGACGAACGCGCGCAGCTGTTGCGCTTCGCGACCGGGGACGGATTGAAGGCGCCGCGCAACGTGCTGTGTGGCGGCTGGCAGATCGTGCTGCTCGACAGCACCGTCCCCGGAAGTGACGGCGGGCATCTGCCCGACGGCGAGCTGCAGGCGCTCGAGGCCTGTTTGCGCGAGCACGCCGGGCGACCTGCGCTGATCTGCCTGCACCATCCACCGGTGGCGGTTGGCAGCCGCTGGCTGGATACCATGATGATCGGCAATGCGGGCGCCTTCTTCGAGGTGCTGGACGCGCACGCGCAGGTTCGCGCCGTGCTCTGGGGGCACATCCACCAGATCTACGAATCCGAGCGCCGCGGAGTGCGGTTGCTCGCCTCGCCCTCGACCTGCATCCAGTTCGAGCCGGGCAGCGAAAAGTTCGCGCTGGATCATGCGGCGCCCGGCTACCGCAGGCTGCGGCTCTATCCGGACGGTGGCCTGCAAACCGAAGTCGGCCGTGCGCTCTTCGCGCCTGCTCCCGACTGGAGTGCGGCGGGCTACTAGCGCGGAAGCTCGGCCACGGCTGCGCGCGGTGCAAATCGCAGAAACAGCAGCGAGCCCGAGGCACAGATCAGTCCCAGGCCGCCCACGGTCGCGGAGGCACCGATGCCGTGGGCCAGACTGCCGGCGATCAGGTTGCCGATCGGCGCCATCCCGATGAACGTTACCGAGAACAGCGACATCACGCGCCCGCGCAGCTGGTCCGGCACCTGAGTCTGGATGAAGGCGTTGGTGGACGCCACGAGAGTGGTCAGACAGTAGCCGACCACGCTCAGCACCACCAGGGCCCAGCCGAGTATGCCGACGCGCGAGAACACGGCGAGCGCGATGCCGCCCACCACTCCAGCACCACCGATCAGCCGTTCCAGTCCCTGGGGCGAGGCGCGCTGCGCAAGGCGCAGCGCACCGACCAATGCCCCGCCGCCGGCAGCGCCCATCAGCAGGCCCAGCGTCCGCGGACCGCCCGCAAAGATCTCCTGCGCGAAGACCGGCATCAGTACCATGTATGGAACGCCGGCCAGGCTGATGAGCCCCACCAGCAGCAGGCCCGTACGTATCGGCCGATGGCCCCAGGCGAAGCCGAGCCCCTCGAGCAGATCCGCGCCGGCCGATGCACGCCGTACCGCAATGGCGCTGGGGGACACATGGATCCGGCTGATGGCGACAACCACCGCGAGGAAGCTCGCGGCGTTGAGCAGGAACAGCGCGCCCTCGCCAATCACGGCCACCAGCCAGCCGGCAAGCGCGGGCCCCATGAATCTCGCCACGTTGAACAGGCTGGAGTTGAGCGCAATGGCATTGGCGAGATCCGCGCGCGGCACCAGCCCGGCGATCATCGAATGCCGGGCCGGCATTTCGAAAGCAGTCACGGTCCCCAGCAGGAAGGCGAGCACGATAATCTCCCACACCCGGATCCAGCCGCCGAGCGTGAGCACGCCCAGCACCAGCGCCTGCATCATGGCCAGCAGCTGCATGACGACGAACAGCGTGCGCCGTGGCAACCGGTCGGCGACCACGCCGCCGAAAAGCCCCAGCAGTAGCACCGGCAGCAAGGCGGCAAAGGAAACCAGGCCGAGCATGAAGCTCGACTGGGTCAGTCGGTAAACCAGCCAGGCCTGGGCGACGTTCTGCATCCAGGTCCCGTGCAGCGACACCAGCTGTCCGAAGAAGTAGACGCGATAGTCGCGGTGCCGCAGGGAACGCAGCACCAATGAGAAAGAGGGCACGTGGATGGGCCCGTGGATTACTTGACGAGTTGGTTGAGGTCGAAGATCGGCAGCAGGATAGCGACAACGATCAGCAGGACGATGCCGCCCATGGTCAGAATCAGCAGCGGCTCGAACATGCCGAGCAGCACGGCGAGCAGCGTTTCGATTTCGCGTTCCTGGTTGACAGCGGCGCGCTCCAACATGCCCTCGAGATTGCCGCTGGTCTCGCCGCTGGCGATCAGGTGCAGCGTCATGGGTGGAAAATAGCCGCTGCGTTCCAGCGCCGCATGCAGGCTCGCGCCCTCACGCACACGGAGCGCGGCCTCCATCACCGCCTCGCGCATGGGTACGTTGCTCAGCACCTCCGCGGAAATTCGCAGGGCGTCGACCACCGGGACACCGCTGGCGGTAAGAATACTGAAGGTGCGTGAGAAGCGCCCGGCATTCAGACCGCGCACCAGACGCGCCGAAAGCGGCAGGTGCAACAGCAGGCGGTGAAAGCGCTTGCGGAACACCGGCCGCCGCAGCAATGCGAGAAAGCCGGCCACACCGGCGGCGATCAGCACCACCAGCACCAGGCCGAAATCGCGCAGAAAATCACTTACGGCGATCAAGCCGCGGGTCAGCAGCGGCAACTGCTGGCCAATGTTTTGAAACACCTGCACCACCTGCGGTATCACATAGGCCAGCAGCAGCGTCACCACCAGCACCGCGACACCGGTGATCAACGCCGGATAGAGCAGCGCAAGCTGGAACTTCTGGCGCATCTGGTGACGTGCTTCGGTGTAGTCTGCGACGCGCTCGAGCACCGTGTGCAAGTGCCCGGACTGCTCGCCCGCGGCGACCGTGGCACGGTAATAGTCGGGAAATACGTGGGGAAAGTCCCCGAGTCCGGCGGCCAGGGAGTGCCCTTCCAGCACCCGCGAGCGTACCGCCATGATCATGCTCTTGACACGCGGCTTGTCGGTCTGCTGCGAAACCGCGTAGAGCGCCTCCTCCAGCGGCAGTGCGGAACGCACCAGCGTGGCGAGCTGGCGGGTAAGGAGCGCGAGTGTCGCCGGATTGACCCCGCGTCGCAATGAGAAGCGCAGCGGTGCGCGCGACTTGCCACCGCGCGAGCGCACTTCGACGACTCCGAGCGGGGTCCATCCCTTGTCGCGCAGCTGCTGGCGCACCTGGCGCGGCGTGTCACCTTCGAGTACGCCGCTACGCTCGTGCCCGGTGGCGTCGAGCGCCTGGAATTCGAAAGCACCCATCCGTCAGTTCAGCCGGCAAACCGTCCCCAGCCGGACGATTCCCTCTGCACGTTCAAGAAACTGCTCAATCAAACCCAATTATCTCACCGGGGTCGCGAACGGACAGAACTCCGGATCGCACGGGATGGCCGTAGCCGGACTGCACAACCTCCATCGCCTCCATTGCAACAGGTCCCTTCACCCGCGCCCGGGTCAATCCTCTCGTGTCACCCGCAACACTTCCTCGAGTGACGTGTCGCCGGCCAGTATCCGGCTCATGCCTTCGCTGCGGATGCTGCGCGAGTGCTGGCGCGCGTGTCGCTCGAGCTCGAACTCCCCTGCGCCGTCATGGATGAGCACGCGCATGGCGTCGTCCACTTCGATCAACTCGTAGATGCCCGTGCGGCCGCGGAAACCCAGGAAATTGCACTGCGGACACCCGTCGCCCTGGTAGAGCAGTGGGGGATTGGCCGCTGGCACACCGAGGGTCTCGCACTCCCCTTCCGTGGCGGTATGCGCCTGCTTGCAATGCGGGCACAACAGACGCACCAGGCGCTGGGCAAGCACGCCGACCAGGCTCGACGACAGCAGGAAGGGCTCCACGCCCATGTCGCGCAATCGCGTGACCGCACCCACGGCGCTGTTGGTGTGCAGGGTGGACAGCACCAGATGTCCGGTGAGACTGGCCTGCACCGCGATCTGGGCGGTCTCCAGGTCGCGGATCTCGCCCACCATCACCACATCCGGGTCCTGGCGCAGGATGGCACGCAATCCGCGCGCGAAGCTCATGTCGACACGCGTGTTCACCTGTGTCTGGCCGATGCCGTCGAGATAGTACTCGATGGGATCCTCGACCGTCATGATGTTGCGCGTCTTGGAGTTGATCTGGGTAAGTGCGGCGTACAGCGTGGTCGTCTTGCCGGAACCCGTCGGTCCGGTCACCAGTATGATGCCGTGCGGGCGATGGATGAGACGGTCGATGACTGCAAGGTCCGGCGGCGGCATGCCGAGCTGACCCAGATCGAGGCGGCCCGCCTGTTTGTCAAGCAGACGCAGCACCACGCGCTCGCCGTGGCCGGAGGGCAGCGTGGAGACGCGCACGTCGACTGCCCGCCCCGCGATGCGCAGCGAAATGCGCCCGTCCTGCGGCAGGCGTTTCTCCGCGATGTCGAGCTTGGCCATGACCTTGACGCGCGACACCAGCAGCGGCGCCAAAACCCGCTTCGGCGCCAACACTTCGCGCAGCACGCCATCCACCCGGAAGCGCACCCGCAGGCGGTTCTCGAAAGGCTCGAGATGGATGTCCGAGGCGTTTTCCTTGACCGCCTCTGTGAACAGCGCGTTGATCAGCCGGATGATGGGCGCGTCGTCCTCGCTTTCCAGCAGGTCCTCGGGCTCGGGCATCTCCTGCGCAACGCGGAACAGGTCGAGGTCTCCACCGAGATCGTCCATCGCCTCCATGGCCTGGCTGGAACCGCTCTCGTAGACCTCCTGCAGCACGGATTCGAAGCGCTCCTGATCGGCGTGCTCCAGGCGCAGGGGCATGGCCAAATGGCGGCGCAGCTCGGCGAGTGTGAGGCTCGATACGCCCGGGGCGCACAGCACGCGTGCCTGCGAGCGCTCGGTACCGGCCACCAGCACGCGATGGCGCTTGGCAAAGGAGAACGGCACCCGTTGGGGCTGCTGATTTTCGCTCTGTCCGTCCTGCGACGGCGGCACCACCTGGCTTTCATCCATCGCTTACTCCTTCGCAGGCAGTTTCGGAAGTGGCATCGCCTGCCCGGTCGGCGGCTCCACCGGGCGCGGCGCGTGCAACATTTGCTCAAGCTCAGGCATGACCGGCACGACTTCGCTCGGCATCAGCTGCACGCCCCCACGGGCACGGCTCATCTGCTGGCCGCGGATGTAATTGTACTTGCCACCCGTGTATTGGGCATTCATGGCCTGACCGCGCAGGATGACCGGGTGTATAAACACCATCAGATTCTGCTTGCGCTTGGTGGTGCTGCGCGAGCGAAACAGATTGCCCAGCACCGGCACGTCGCCGAGCAGCGGGACCTTGTTGTTGCTTTCGCTGAGGTCGTCCTGGATGAGGCCGCCGAGCACCACCAGGCTGCCGTCGTCGACCAGCACCGAGGTCTTGATGGAGCGCTTGTTGGTGACCACGTCGGCGGCGCCCTGGGCGCTCGGGGCGATGCTGGAAACCTCCTGCTGGATATCGAGCTTGACGGCGTCGCCCTCGTTGATCTGCGGCTTGATCTTGAGGGTGAGGCCGACGTCTTCGCGCTGGATGGTCTGGAAGGGGTTGACCGAGCCCGCCGCCGCGCCGGTGTTGGTGAACTGGCCGGTGACGAACGGCACGTTCTGGCCGACCACGATCTCCGCTTCGGTGTTGTCCAGCGTCACGAGCGTCGGCGTGGAGAGGATGTTGGTGTTGGTATCGGAGGCCAGGGCCTGCAGCAGCACGGCGAAATTCACGTCGTTGCTGTTGATGCGGCCGCCGCCGATTGCCGACACGTCGCCGACCGTGACGCTGGTCGACTTGCTGAGAATGGCGCTCGCGATGTCGACGATGCTGCTGCCGGCATTGGTGAAGTTGATCAGGCCGACCGGTCCGCCGCTCGGCGTGCCGTCGACGATCCACTGCACGCCAAGCTGGCGCAGGCGTTCCGATGACACTTCGGCGATGATGGCATCGACCAGAACCTGCGCGCGGCGTACGTCGAGCTGGCGGATCACCTGCTCCAGCGACAGCATCACGTCGGGCGCCGCAGTAATCACCAGGGCGTTGGTGGCCTCGTCAGCCTGGATATCGAACTGAGTGCCGGGGCGAGCCGCCTGCTGTGCGCTCTGCGCACCCTTCGCCTCTTCCGCGGCCGTAGTGCCGACCCCCTTCAGCACGGCAACCAGATCCTTGGCCTCGGCGTAACGCAGATAAATCACCTTGGTATTGCCGCCCGCCTCGAGCGGAGTGTCCAGGTGCGCAATGACAGCGCGCATGGGCAGCCGAGCCGTCCGATCGCCCGACATCAGCACGCTGTTGGTGCGCTCGTCGGCGATGAACGAAAGCGTCGACTCCGGGGATCCGGCCTGCCCGCCCGTCGGCTTGGCCAGGGTCGTAAGGATGCGCACCATTTCTGTGGCCGAGGCGTGTTGCAGTGGAATCACCTCCACCTCGGCGTCGCTCACCTGATCGATGCGATTCACGATGGTGGCGAGTCGGTGGATGTTGGCGGCACGGTCGGAAATGATGAGCACGTTGGTCGAGGGATAGGCGGCCAGATGGCCCTGTTGCGGGATCAGCGGACGCAGGATCGGCACCAGCTGCGCCGCGCTCACGTTCTTGACCGGAATGACCTCGGTTGCGACCTCGTCGCCCTCGCCTTTGGCACCGACCACCGTCGGGATGGGTTCCTGCTTGGCGTTGACATCGGGGACGATCTTGTAGATCTCGCCGCTCGGCACCACCGCGAAGCTGTGCACTTCCAGGATCGACAGGAATACCTGATAGACCTCGTCCTGGTTCATGGGCTTGGACGAGATGACCGTGACCTTGCCCTTGACCCGCGGATCGACGATGAAGTTCTTGCCGGTGATCTCGGCGACGGTCGTGATCAGCGCGCTGATGTCCGCGTCCTTGAGATTGAGCGTGACGCTCTGCGCCCAGACCTGCTGCAGCAGCAGCATACCAGCCGCCACCATCCCCCACTGCCAGCGTCTGTGTCTACCTGCCATGAACGGGACCTTTCGCTTGCCTGCCGACTATTCGTCCATGCGCAAGGTAAGCGATTGCGGCATACCGTTGCGCATGATTGTGACGGAAACGACATCGCTCGTGGCGAGGCTCTGCAGCGCCTCCGCACCCTTGGAGGGAGTGTCCAGCTGGATGCCGTTCACGTTCGTAACAACGTCTCCCGGTTGCAGTCCGAAACGCGCCAGTACGCGTGCATCGCGTCCGGGGATGAGGCGATATCCCTTGAACCGCCCGCCCTCGGTCAAAGGGATGAGTCGCATGAGATTGTTGAGCGCGCTCGGATCCTGGAGAACCATCTCGCGGTAGGTCCGCAGGTCTGCGCCGCTGTCGAAGGAAACGGAGTCCGGCGAGTCGTCGTCCATGGTTGCGCCCGAGGTCTCTCTGGGCAAGCGCAGGGTTTCGTAGCGCCCGTTGCGCAGCAGGATGACACGATCGGTACGGATCTGTTTCAGCGTTGCATCCCCGGGCAGGGGATCACCGATGGCATAGGGCAGCTCGGTGTTGTCCGGTGCCGCGATGATGGCGCGGGCCCCGCGCTCGTCGTCCGACGACACCAGCCCGCGCAGGAACAGGTTCAGCTGGGTATCGGGCGCCGAAGTCACGACCGGCTCCGGAGCCACCACCTGCGCCTCACCGAACAGGTGCAGCTCGGCGAGTGCCCGCGCGTCATCGGCGCCCGGCACCGAGCCCTCCTGCGGCGCCAGGGCCGCCGTCGGAGGCGGTGGACTATCGGGCATGGGAAGCAGGTTCCAGGTGAGCCTCGCCACTGCCACCGCGATCAGCGCCACCAGTAGCATGTTGACACCCGTGGCAAGACGTTCGACGGAACGATCCTGCAGCAGGTGGGTGATCTGAGCGCCGGATAAGGAAAGCTTGAAAGCCATAAGCACCAGCCCAGGCTGATCCCCTGGCGGGGAAAGGGTCGCATGCAGATATCGGTTCGCATACGGCTCGAGCGCCGTTATCGCCGTACGGCAGCCGCGGTGCTAGCGGCGGCAGTGCCGGTTCCCGCAGGCCAGTGGACGGAACCGTGACCAGGTTCGAAACTATCTCCCTGTCGCTGCGCGTGCCACGGCCGGGGCTCGCGCCGGGTGCGTAGTATACCTACTTTTAGGGGATGGGAAATGCCAAAACCGTCGCCCTCGGCGCATCGATGAGACGCGTGCAGACTTCATCCCGAGCGGGCACGCCGGCCCCCTCCAGGGCGCCGCCCCGCCGCTCCGGCTCGGCCACCGCCGCGACCGGGGCGCTCGCGATGTTGCCCGCGCACCGGCGGCCGCGGCATCACCAGCAGGTGGTCGGGGATTGGTGCCACCGGAATCTTGTGACCGATGTAGGTCTCGATCTCCGGCAGCGAGAACACGAACTCTTCGCAGGCGAAGCTGATGGCGTCGCCGCTGGCACCGAGGCGGGCGGTGCGCCCGATGCGATGTACGTAGTCCTCGGCGTCCTGCGGCAGGTCATAGTTGAACACGTGACTGACCTCGGGAATGTGCAGGCCGCGTGCCGCCACGTCGGTTGCCACCAGCACCGGCAACTCGCCACCCTGGAACTCCAGCAACAGCCGCTGGCGATGGCGCTGCGGAACGTCTCCCGACAGCACTGCGGCCTTGAGGCCATTGCCCTCCAGATAGCCCCATACCTTCTCGGCGACGCGCTTGGTGTTGACAAACACGATGGTGCGGTGCGGATCCATGTGCCGCAGCAGTCCGAGCAACAGCGGAATCTTGTCTTCGTTGGCGGTGTGATAAAGCACCTGTTGGACACGCTCGGCGGTGACCCGCTCGGGCTCCACGCGGATGAGGCGCGGGTTGTTCATGTGCTCGTAGGCAAGCTCGGTGACGCGAAACGACAGCGTTGCCGAGAACAGCATGCCGAGGCGCCTGTCCGGCGGCGGCATGCGCCGCAGTACATAGCGGATGTCTTTGATGAAGCCGAGGTCGAACATGCGGTCGGCCTCATCCAGCACCATTACCTGGATCTGCTTGAGGTCGAAGACATGCTGCTTGAAATAATCGATGATGCGGCCCGGCGTTCCGATCAGCACATCGACGCCGGCTTCCAGGCTCTTGCGCTGGCTCTCATAACCGGTACCGCCGTACACAAGCGCGATCCGCAGCGCCAGGTATTGTCCCAGCAGCTCCGCGTCGCGATGGATCTGAATCGCCAGCTCCCGAGTCGGCGCCAGAATCAGCGCGCGCGGCTGGGTCGGACGCCGCTCCGGCGGCGCCGGATATTGCTGCATGTGATGGAAGGTTGCGAGCAGGAATGCTGCGGTCTTGCCGGTCCCGGTCTGCGCCTGGCCGGCGACGTCGTTGCCGGCCAGCGCCAGGGGCAGCGCCTGGGCCTGGATCGGGGTGCAAAATGTGAAGCCCGCTCCCCGAATTCCCTGCATCAGCTCCCGGGACAGTCCCAGGTCTTCAAAAGACACACTGGTCAAATGCTTATCGGTCATGGCGTAAAGCATACCGGAAAAGGCGCTCGCGTTGGACTTGAATTGCGCGCCGCTTTGGGCTGAAATGTGCGTCGGCAATTCCCAGTCGTGCACCCTGGCCCGCATTCCTCGGCCCTCCAACCTACAGCAAGCGAATCGGCTGGCCGGTCTGCGAGATCGACGACGCAACTACCAAAGCCCATCGAAGAGGAGCCGGAAGTCCGCCGTGCGTAGATCCGGGCACGAGTGGGTAGGCATGATGCCGCAGCCGCAGCCCGGCGCCCGATCGTCACGAGCCGGCCGGGGCCTGGACTTTCCCGACCTTTGGACATCGACGGCCGTTGATCCTGCCACCCTGGACGCAGACAGTCGCGGATCTGTCACTTGGAGGCCAAGAACGTGAGTGAACGCATCATCTACGTGACCGACGATACCTTCGACGCCGAGGTGCTGAAATCGGAAGGACCGGTACTGGTCGACTACTGGGCGGATTGGTGCGGACCGTGCAAGATGATTGCACCGATACTGGACGAGATCGCCGAGGAGTACGCGGGCAAGGTCAAGATCGCCAAGCTCAACATCGATGACAATCCGCAGACGCCGCCGCGCTATGGCATCCGTGGCATTCCCACGCTCATGCTGTTCAAGAACGGGAGCGTGGAGGCAACCAAGGTCGGTGCCGTATCCAAGTCACAGCTAACGGCATTCATCGACAGCAACGTCTAGCGTGCGATCGCACGTGGCGGGGGACGGACGGCCCGAGCGCAGTGCAGGCCATCGAATCCGTTGATCTCGGGTGACAGGTGGACCTGGGACGGAACCGTTCCGGGCGCGGCGGTTGGCGCGCACGGTGTGCCCGGTGCAGCGGGTAGCTGCCGAAATCGCTGCCGGGCGGCATCTCGACCCGCCGGTCCGGCGCCGGCTACCGGGTTTGCGGCGAGCCGGGCGGGCTTGTGCGTAAGGGGGATGCGGAACGCGGTCGCTGGACGCCACTCGCATTCCGTGCTAAATTATGTTTCGCTGCGGTTCAGATCCACAACAACTTCTCATTGCCGTCAGCTTCCCAGCGCAGTACACAGTTCCCGGGCCGCCCAGGCCCTTCTCGTCCATCCTGTTTCGATTCTCGAATCCACCACGCAAAAGACCATGAATCTGACTGAACTCAAGCAAAAGCCTGCCTCCGAGGTCATCAACCTCGCGGAATCCATGAGCATTGAGGGCATGGCGCGTTCGCGAAAGCAAGATGTCATCTTCGCGATCCTCAAGGCACACGCGCGAAAAGCGGCGAGGACATCTTCGGCGATGGCGTGCTGGAGATCCTGCAGGATGGATTCGGTTTTCTGCGTTCGGCCGACAGCTCCTATCTCGCCGGGCCTGATGACATCTACGTTTCGCCGAGCCAGATCCGTCGCTTCAATCTGCGCACCGGCGATACGGTGTCCGGAAAGATTCGGCCACCCAAGGAAGGCGAACGCTATTTCGCCCTGCTGAAAGTCAGCGAGATCAACTTCGAGGCGCCGGAAAACGCCAAGAATAAGGTGCTGTTCGAGAATCTGACGCCGCTGTTCGCCAATAAGCGGCTGACCTAGAGCGCGGTAACGGCAGCACCGAGGACATTACCGCGCGCATCATCGATTTGGTCGCGCCGATCGGCAAGGGTCAGCGCGGCATGATCGTATCGCCGCCCAAGGCGGGCAAGACCATGATGCTGCAAAACATCGCGCATTCGCTCGCCCACAACCATCCCGAATGCTATCTGATCGTGCTGTTGATCGATGAACGGCCGGAAGAGGTGACGGAAATGTCCCGCTCGGTGCGCGGCGAAGTGATCGCCAGTACTTTCGATGAGCCGGCTACCCGCCACGTACAGGTGGCGGAGATGGTGATCGAAAAGGCCAAGCGCCTGGTGGAGCACAAACGCGACGTGGTGATTTTATTGGATTCCATCACCCGTTTGGCGCGCGCCTACAATACCGTGATTCCGTCCTCCGGAAAGGTGCTTACGGGCGGCGTGGATGCCAACGCGCTGCAAAGGCCCAAGCGTTTCTTCGGCGCGGCGCGCAACATTGAGGAAGGCGGCAGCCTGACCATCATCGCCACCGCCCTGATCGAGACGGGTTCGCGCATGGACGATGTGATCTACGAAGAATTCAAGGGTACGGGCAACATGAAATCCACATGGATCGTAAGATCGCGGAGAAACGCGTCTATCCCGGCCATCAATATCAATCGCTCCGGCACCCGCCGCGAGGAATTGCTGACCCACCCTGATGAACTGCAGAAGATGTGGATCCTGCGCAAGCTGTTGCATCCCATGGAAGAGCTGGCGGCCATGGAATTTATCCTCGACAGACTCAAGGCAACCAAGACCAACTCGGATTTCTTCGAGTCAATGAAGCGTTCTTGAAACGGGGAATAACGAAAAGTCGTCGTCCGAATTTATTGCGTATCGGATCGGCGAGGGTTTCAATAGAATATCTGAACAAACCCACGAAATGCACTCTTGGTGCCGCCCTTAACCCCCTTGGCGCCGTCACGGCGTAGGGAGTTTTATCATCACCGGTTTCACGCCCCAAATCTCCTCGGCATATTCGCGGATAGTGCGGTCTGATGAAAACTTCCCCATGTGAGCGACATTGAGAATGGCTTTGCGCGTCCATTCATCACGATTGAGGTAGAGATCCGCCACTCCTTCCTGGCAGGAAATATAAGAAGCGTAATCCGCGAGGAGCAGATAGGGGTCGCCGCCGTGGGTAAGACGATTTATTATAGGCTTATGTAGGTCGGGCGCCTCCGGCGAGAAATAGCCGGTTGCGATCATCTCCAAAGCCCGCCGTAACTCTTGGTCGGTGTGGTAATAGTCCCAGGGGTTATAGCCGTGAGCGTGGCGCTCGGCTACTTCGTTGGCAGTAAGTCCAAAGATAAAGATATTCTCCTTCCCTACTTCGTCATGAATTTCCATGTTGGCGCCGTCCAGCGTCCCAATGGTCAACGCGCCGTTCAAAGCGAACTTCATGTTGCTGGTGCCGGAGGCCTCGGTACCCGCGGTTGAGATTTGTTCCGATAATTCGCAGGCCGGGATGATGATTTCAGCCACTGAGACATTGTAATTGGGGATGAACACCACCTTGAGCTGGTCGCGACGGCGGGATCGTTGTTGACGATGTCCGCAATATCGTTGATGAGTTTGATGATGCGCTTGGCCATGGCGTAACCCGGCGCCGCTTTGCCGGCGAAAATGACGGTACGCGGTACGCGGGAGGCGCCAGGCTCCCGGCGAATACGGTTGTATAGCGTGATCAACGTGCAACACGTTTAAGAGCTGGCGTTTGTATTCATGAATACGCTTGACCTGTACGTCGAACAAGGAGTCGACGTTGATCCAGTCGCCGCCTGGCGCGGATAAATTCGGCGAGACGTTTTTTGTTGGCCTGTTTGACGATGGAAAACTGCCGCAGAATCCGATCGTCGCTTCGCCAAGGGTGCGATGCGGCGCAATTGGTCGAGATCTTTTATCCATTCGTGCCGATACGGCGCGGATCAATTGCGACGAGCCGGGATTGGCCATGTGCAGCCAGCGGCGTGGGGTGATGCCGTTGGTTTTGTTGACGATCCTTATCGGGAAAATGCTCGTTAAAATCGCGAAAATCGTGCTCTTCATCAGATCGGTATGTATCTCCGCTACCCCGTTGACCTTGTGGCTGCCCACCACCGCGAGATGGGCCATGCGTACCCGTCTGTCGCCTTCTTCGCTGATAAAGGACATGCGGCGCAGGCGTTCGCTATCGCCGGGAAATCGATGTACCACGTCTTTGAGAAATGATGGTTGATCTCGTAGATGATCTGCAGTGTCGCGGCAGGATCTGTTCCAGCAGTGCCACCGGCCAGGTTTCCAGGGCCTCGGGCATCAGGGTATGATTGGTGTAGGCGAAAGTCCGCACCGCGATGTCCCAAGCCCTCTCCCATTCCAGCCTTGATGTCCATCAGGATGCGCATCAGTTCGGGAATGGCGATGGAAGGATGGGTGTCGTTGAGCTGGATGGCGACTTGATCGGGCAGCGCGTCGAAGGAGGCATGGAATTTCGTATAGCGACGGAACAGGATGTCCTGCAGTGTGGCGCTGACGAAAAAGTACTGCTGGCTCAGTCGCAGCTCGCGTCCCACCGGCGTACTATCGGGCGGGTACAGGACCTTGGAGAGATTTTCCGATTCGTTCTTTCCGCCACGGCCTTGATGTAGTTGCCCTCGTTGAAATAGCGCAGGTCGAAGTCGCGGGTCGCCTTGGCCGACCACAGCCTCATGTTGTTCACGGTGTTGGTGTCGTAACCGGGGATGGGTGTGTCGTAGGCCATGGCCATCACCTCGTCGGCGTCGGTCCATGATGGTAGAGCCGCCCCCGCTCGTCGGGTAGTGCACCACCCGGCCTCCGAACTTCACGAAGTACAGCACTTCGGGCCGGGCGAACTCCCATGGGTTGCCATAGCGCAGCCAGTTGTCCGGGTGCTCGACCTGGTAGCCGTTCTCCAGGCCCTGGTCGGAACATGCCGTACTCGTAGCGAATCCCGTAGCCGTAACCCGGAAGACGCAACGTCGCCATGGAGTCGAGAAAACAGGCGGCAAGCCGACCGAGACCGCCGTTGCCGAGCGCTGCGTCGGGCTCGATCTCGCGCAGCGTGTCGAGGTCCAGCCCGAGTTCCCGCATGGCCCGCCGCGCCTCGTCCAGAAAACCCATGTTGAGCAGGCTGTTGAACAGAGTGCGTCCGATCAGGAACTCCAGCGAAAGGTAGTAGACACGCTTGACGTCCTTGCGGTAGTAGCTGCGCATGGTCTCCATCCAGCGCTCGATGAGCCGGTCGCGCACCGCATAGCTCAGCGCAAACAGCCAGTCCCGATCCTCGGCCGTCAAGTTGTCCTTGCCGACCGAATAGACGAGCCGGTTGGCGAGCGAGCGCTTGAGGGAAGGCACGTCGAGACCCAGGTAGTCGTGCCTCAGCACGCCTCCAGATCTGCGGGTTGGTGTCGGTGTAGAGGGCATCTAGTCCTCCGCGGGAAGGGCAACGCGATCTTGGCTGTGACTGCGGCCGCCTGCAAGCCGGGCGCAGCGCGTCAGTCTGCACCCAGATTGCGCAGCCGCTCGATGCGCCGTGCGATGGGCGGATGGGTGGCGAGCAGCGCACTGGCGCGCTCGCCGAAGCTGCGCACCGGATTGACGATGAACAGGTGCTGGGTGGCGCGGTTGGCGCCGGCAAAGGGCACCTCCGAGGCATCGAGCTTCTCCAGCGCTCCGATCAGCCCCAGCGGATTGCGCGTGAGCCGCGCGCTGGTCGCGTCGGCCAGGAATTCGCGTTGGCGCGAAACCGCCATCTGCACCAGGCGCGCCGCGATCGGCGCGAGCAGCGCAAGCACCAGCAACAGCAGGAACGCCGGCAGCCCGCCTGAGCCACGCCGCCCGCCACCGCGCCGCGGCCCGAAGCGCAACGAACGCAATGCGGCATCGCTCACCAGGGCGATCAGCCCCACCAGAACCGCCACTGCCGTGGCGTAACGGATATCCCAGTTGACCACGTGCCCCATCTCGTGGCCGACGACGCCCTGCAGCTCCTCGCGTGTGAGCGCGCGCAGCAGGCCGCGGGTCACGGCGATGGCGGCAGAGCGTGGCTCCATGCCGGTTGCGAAGGCGTTCAGGGCATCGGTCTCGATGAGATAGACCTGCGGTTTCGGCACGCCGGCGGCGATCGCCATCTCCTCGACCACGTTGTGCAGCTGCGGCTCCTCGTCGCGTCCGACGGCACGCGCACCCGCAAGTCGCAGCACCAGACGATCGCCGCTGCGCAGCGCAACCGCGCTCCACACGCTGCCCACCCCAAGCAGCAGCAGGGCACCGGCCACACCCCAGCCGCTCCACGGCTGCGGCGTTTCGGGCTGCATCACGAGCTGCAGATTCCAGCCGACCAGGTAGCCGAGCCCCGTACCGATCAGCAGCAGCACCGCAATCAGCTTGCGCGTACGGCCCTGATTGGCACGCGCGGCGGCGAGAAAGTCGGTCCGGCGCAGGATCTTCTGCTGCAGCCGCGGCGCGCGGGCGTGTTCCGCTCGCAGAACGGCGCCACACAGACGGCAGTCGACGGCACCCGCGCGGTTCACGGCTCCGCAGGCCGGACAGCGAATCTCGGCTGCGTTCATGCGGAACCGGGACCCCGTGGCTTTGCTAGCTCGGCTGGTGAGATTTCCGGGCTAGCGGAGGTCCACCCGTGGCACCGCCGTCTCGGTCTCGGGCACCTCGAAGAAGTGCGCCTCCTCGAAACGGAACTGGGTGGCGATGAAGTTGGTCGGGAAACCCTGCACGGCATTGTTCAACGACATGACACTGTCGTTGTAGAACTGCCGCGCGAAGGCGATCTTATTCTCCGTGCCGCTCAGCTCCTCCATGAGCCGTCCTACGTTCTGGTTGGCTTTGAGGTCGGGATAGTTCTCCATCAGCGCGAACAGTTTGCCCAGGGCACCGCTCAGCGCCCCTTCGGCCGCCATGGCCTGGTCGGGGTTGGCGGCCCGCACCGCGCTGTTGCGTGCGGCGATGACCTTTTGCAGGGTCTCCTGCTCATAGCTCATGTAGTCCTTGACGACCTCCACGAGGTTCGGAATCAGATCGTGGCGGCGCTTGAGCTGCACGTCGATCTGGCGCCAGGCATTGCGTACCTGGTTGCGCAAGGCGACCAGCCGGTTGTAGGACAGCACACCCCAGACCAGCAGCACTACTACCAGACCGAGAAAAGTCCACCCGACAATACCCATACGCCCCTCGCGCCGCTGCCCCGTTGCGCGCTATGGCGCCTGCCGCTCGCGGGCGATGGCGCGATAGCCGATGTCGCGGCGAAAGTATGCGCCGCGCCAGCCGATCCGGTCGACCCGCGCATAGGCTCGCTGCCGGGCCTCGCCCACCGAGGTCCCTAGCGCACAGACACACAGCACACGTCCACCTGCGGTCACCACCCTGCCTTGCGCGTCGAGGCGCGTCCCCGCGTGAAACACCTTGACGCCGTCCGACTCCGGCTCGTCGAGACCCGAGATCGCGTCTCCGGTCTGGTAGCCTCCCGGATATCCCCCGGCTGCCATTACCACGCCAAGCGCGGGCCGCGGATCCCACTGCGCGTTCGCCTGGTCCAGATGCCCGTCCAGCGCGGCGTCCAGGAGCGCCACCAGATCGGAGCGCAGCCGCATGAGGATCGGCTGGGTTTCCGGGTCGCCGAAACGGCAGTTGTACTCCAGCACCCGCGGCGTACCGTCCTCGCCGATCATCAGGCCGGCATAGAGAAAGCCGCGGTAGGGCTGCCCCTCGGCCACGAGACCCTGGACGGTCGGCAGAATCACCTCGCGCACAGTCCGCTCGTGCAGCTCGGGTGTGACCACCGGCGCCGGCGAATATGCCCCCATGCCGCCGGTGTTCGGCCCGCGGTCGCCCTCGTCGCGCGCCTTGTGATCCTGCGAGCTCGCCAGTGGCAGTACGTGCACACCGTCGACCATCACGATGAAGCTCGCCTCCTCGCCGCGCAGCATTTCCTCGACCACCACCCGGTGCCCCGCGTCGCCGAAGGCATTGCCGGCCAGCATGTCGCGTACCGCGGCTTCGGCAGCTTCGACCGTGGCGGCGAGGATCACGCCCTTGCCGGCAGCCAGGCCGTCGGCCTTCACGACGATCGGCGCGCCGCGCCGGCGGATGTAGGCACATGCGGCATCGAGATCGCTGAAGCGGGCATAGGCGGCCGTCGGTATGCCGTGACGCGCCAGGAAATCCTTGGCGTAGCCCTTGGAGCCCTCCAGTTGCGCCGCCGCGCGGGTCGGGCCGAAGCAGCGCAAGCCCGCCTCCTCGAAGCGATCGACGACACCTGCCACCAGCGGCACCTCGGGGCCGACCACGGTCAGGTCCACCGCCTGGTCCCGGGCGAAGCGCACCAGTCCCTCAAGGTTGTCCGCCGCGAGCTCGATGTTGGACACACCTGGCTCGGCGCCGGTGCCGGCATTGCCCGGGGCGACGTATACCCGTTCCACGCGCGGGGAGCGCGCCGCTTTCCAGGCAAGTGCATGCTCGCGTCCGCCGGAACCGATGACCAGGACTTTCATTCCCGCTTGGGCTAGTGGCGGAAGTGGCGCAGGCCGGTAAAGACCATGGCCATGTCGTGCTCGTCCGCAGCCTCGATGACCTCCTGGTCGCGCATCGAGCCACCCGGCTGGATGACGGCGCGCACGCCGGCCGCGGCCGCCGAGTCGATGCCGTCGCGGAACGGGAAAAAGGCATCCGAGGCCATCACCGAGCCGCCAACCTCCAGTCCCTCGTCCGCGGCCTTGAGCGCGGCGATGCGCGCGCTGTAGACACGGCTCATCTGGCCGGCACCGATGCCGATGGTCCTGCCATCTCGCCCGTAGACGATGGCATTGGACTTGACGAACTTGGCGACCCGCCAGGTGAACATCAGGTCACGCAGCTCCTGCGGTCCGGGTGCGCGGCAGGTGACGGTGCGCAGCTCCCCCGCCGCGACCGAGCCGAGGTCGCGGTCCTGCACCAGCAGTCCCCCGGTGACCCGCTTGAAATCGAAGGCCGCCGCGCTCTCGCGCTCCCACTCGCCGCTCACCAGCACCCGCACGTTGGGTTTCTGCGCAAGCACAGGCAGCGCCCGGGACTCAACCGATGGCGCGATGATCACCTCCACGAACTGGCGCTCCAGGATGGCCGCTGCAACCTCGGCGTCGAGCGGGCGATTGAAGGCGATGATGCCGCCGAACGCAGACGTGGGGTCCGTCACGTAGGCGCGCTCATAGGCCTCCAGCGCGGTGGCACCGAGGGCCACACCGCAGGGATTGGCGTGCTTGACGATCACGCAGGCCGGGCTTTCCGGGAAGCTCTTCACGCACTCCAGCGCCGCGTCGGTGTCGGCGGCGTTGTTGAAGGAAAGCTCCTTGCCCTGCAGCTGCCGCGCGCTTGCGACGCAGGTCTCGGGCAGCGGCTGCTCCCCGTAAAAAGCTGCGCGCTGGTGCGGATTCTCGCCATAGCGCATGTCCTGCAGCTTGGTGAACTGCAGCGTCAAGCTGCGCGGAAACACCGTCCGGCCACCGTCCGTGCCGATCGCCCCGAGGTAATTGGCGATCGCGCCGTCGTAGCGCGCGGTATGCTCGAAGGCCTTCACGGCCAGCGCGAAACGGCGCGCCTCGCTCAGCCCATCACCACGCGCCCGCAACTCGGCCAGTACGGCCTCGTAATCGGAGTGGTCGACGATGACGATCACGGACGAGTGATTCTTGGCGGCTGCGCGCAGCAGCGTCGGGCCGCCGATGTCGATGTTCTCGATCGCCGTCGCAAGATCGCAGTCCGGTCGCGCCACGGTCTCCTGGAACGGATAAAGGTTCACCGCCACCAGATCGATGGGGGCGATGCCCTGCTCCGCCATGGCCGCATCGTCCACGCCGCGCCGTCCCAGCAGGCCGCCATGGATCTTGGGATGCAGGGTCTTCAGGCGTCCCTCCATCATCTCCGGGAAGCCCGTGTAATCGGAAACCTCGACCACCTCGATGCCGTTCTGCGCAAGGAGCCGTGCCGTGCCGCCGGTGGAGAGGATTTGGAAATCCAGCGACTGCAGCCCGCGCGCGAAAGCAACCGCCCCGGTCTTGTCGGAGACGCTGATCAGCGCTCTGCGTGTGGACATGATGTGATTCAGGTCACCTGTTGCGGAACTTCGTGTCAGGCCGGGCACGACTCGACGCCGGCGCGCGTTGCCCGCCGCTGTCCGCACGCCCGTGCCATGGACCTTCAGTCCAGATTGTAGTGGCGCAGCTTCTTGCGCAGCGTGCTGCGATTGATGCCCAGCAGCTGGGCCGCATTGCTCTGGTTGCCGCGCACCTGCTTCATCACCACGTCCAGCAGGGGTTCTTCCACCTGGCTCATGACCAGGCGATAAAGGTCACCCGGCGGCTGGCCGTTGAGGTCACGGAAGTAACGCTCGAGTGCCTCATACACGCAGGCGCGCAGTGGCTGGGTACCGGGTGCGACCTGCTCCGGTGCACGGCTCTCGCTGAGACCCGTCGCCACGGCGCTCATGCTGCGAGCTCCGCACAATCCGCCAGCCGATCGAAGAACGCCCGCGTCGCGGCCAGCTGGCCGCGTGCGCTCTCCACGCGATTCACGCCGTCGCGAAACGCCGCACCTCCGCGCTGGCCTTTGCTGTACCAGGAGATGTGCTTGCGCGCTACGCGCACGCCCGTCTCCTCACCGTAAAACGCATAGAGATTTTCCAGATGCTCGAGCATGGTCTCCCTGATCTCTCCCAAGGTTGGTTCCGGCAACCGCTGGCCGCTGTCGAGGTAGTGCGCAATGTCGCGAAAGATCCACGGCCGTCCTTGCGCGGAGCGCCCGATCATCAACGCGTCGGCGCCAGTGAGCTCGAGCACCTGACGCGCCTTCTCGGGCGTAGTGATGTCGCCATTTGCGATGACCGGAATGGTCACGCTGCGCTTGATGGCAGCAATGGTCTGGTATTCGGCCTCACCGGAGAAGCCGCAGGCACGCGTACGCCCGTGCACCGCCAGCGCCTGGATGCCGCATTCCTCGGCGATGCGCGCCACGGCCACGCCGTTGCGTCGCGTGGTGTCCCAGCCGGTACGGATCTTGAGCGTCACCGGAACATCCACGGCCTGCACCACGGCACGGAGGATGCGTGCAACCAGTGTCTCATCGCGCAGCAGCGCAGAGCCCGCCATGACGTTGCAGACCTTCTTGGCCGGGCAGCCCATATTGATGTCGATGATCTGCGCGCCCCGCGCGGCGTTGTACCGCGCCGCCTCGGCCATCATCCCGGGGTCGGCGCCCGCGATCTGCACCGCCCTGGGCTCGACCTCACCGGCGTGATCGGCGCGCCGCCGGGTCTTTGCACTGCCCCAAAGCAAAGAGTTGGAAGACACCATCTCCGATACTGCGAGCCCTGCACCAAGTCGCTTGCACAGTTGCCGAAACGGCCGGTCGGTAACACCGGCCATGGGCGCCAGAACCAGATTGTTGCGCAGTACGTAAGGGCCGATCTGCATTCTCTGACGAATCCTGTCGAGCCCAGCGGCCGGGGAAAAGGAGTAGATGATACTGATTATCGGACTTGCGTCAACGCATCCCCAGCGCAATGAAACCAGCAATGCGGTGCCTGCATGTTGCGCAGGCAACTTCTAGGGCGCGGCCGTTGCACCTTGCGCGCGCGTGCCGGTCACCGGGACGGCACGCGGCGTTCGTGCGCCATTGCCGTACCACGGCCGGTGGCACCTGGCCCGGCGTCGCGAAACGGCAGTGCAGGCATTTGAGCCCACGCTGCCGGATCTCACTGCGGTACGGCTCGACATCGCGCTGCGCACGCACGAGGCCGATTGGCAGCGCAGCGTTCGCTGCACTTCGCCGCCAGTGTCTGCAGCAGGCGATGCGCGTCATGCACGCGCCTGCATCGATCAGGCGCATCACGCAGCGTTTGAACCGCGGCCCACGTGCGGGAGCCACCGCACACACCTCACGCCGCGCGCTTCCTGCGAGGGGAGCCTGCGCAGACACTTGTGCCGGTGTGGCACTTGTCGAATGCGGGCTACAGGAACTCGAACTGGAAAGAGGTGGCGGAGTTGCTCGGATCCTCGACTTCCAGCACCACCCGCACCGGCATTTCCGGCACCATACCCAATTCCGGAAACAGTCCCTCGCTCAGATATTCCGACGGCCGGAAGCGCCGCATCGCCACCACCTTGCCATTGACGTCCAGCAGCTTCACTTCCAGCACCGGGTAAGGCTGGGGGAACGGGGCGTGGTTGACGAGCGTCGCGCTGACCAGCAGCGCATTGGGCACGCTGGGATGGGACACCACATTGCGGCTGACGAGCTCGATGCGCGAGAGGTCGCGCTGCGGAGGAATGCTGCAGCCGGTCACCGCGCACAGGCTCTGCACCCAGGGTCGCAATCCCGGGTACGCCGCAAGCTCGTTGCGGTTGAAATAGCCGTATTGCGCCACCAGCAGCACCAGCAGCGCAATGACGCCGGCGACCCATCCCGCGGTGCCCCACCACGGGACACCCGCGCTGGCGCCATGGGTGGTGGCGACCGAAGGATCCAGCAACGCGCGCAGATCCTCATCGCGGACCCGGGTCTCGTTCATGCCCGCTGCTTCCTCTGCCGGCGGCTCGGTCCCGCTCCAGTCATCGGCGGTGTCCAGTCCAGTGTCCTCGCCGGTCTCTTCCCAGCCGGCGCGGAACTCCGGTGCGAGCCGCCTGGCGGCGCCCTCCTCGACCGCCTCGGCTTCGGACGCCTCCGGCTCCGGCCAATCCTCCACCCCCTCCGCCGCCGCGACGCTCGCCTGCTCATCGTCCGGACCGGAATCCTCGAAGGCGGCAACGCGACCGGCCTCATCTGCGTGCCACGCGCCGGCATCCCCACTACCCGCGAAGGCCGGGTGACCGTCCACCTGCTCCGCGTCCTCATCCTCGCCCTCGCCGCGATCGGGCACCAGCCGCTGTTCGGCCTCCTCCGAGGGCTCTTCCGTTTCGGGCTCAGCGTCGGAGACGGCGCGCTCTTCGTCCTGGAGGAAGGTGTGCTCGGACTGCATGGCCAGGGCGTGGGCCGTGCCGCCACCGAGCTGGCTGAGCCGATTCAAACCGGCATCGAAGGCGCTCACCGCCGGATGGCGCGCCACCGCCGCCGGCTGTACTGCGCCTTCCAGGTGCTCGCGCGCATCGAATACCGCGCGGCATTCGCCGCAGCGCACCCGGCCCTGCGCGACGGAGAGATGTGCGGCACTGATGCGAAAACGTGTGCGGCAGTTCGGACAGCACGTGTGCATGGTGCGGTGATGGGTCCGGAAGCGTCGGCGAGGTCCCTACGAGGCCCTATAGTGTTGCAGAGTTCGGGAGCAATCTCCAAGCGTTTATCGCCGCACGCCGTCGAGCCGCACCCAACCCTCGCGCCCCAGGGGCGTATGCATGTCGAACCACTCCGTGTAACGTGCTCTCACTTCGTCGGCTTGACCCTCGAGAATACCGGACAGAACCAGCGCACCCCCCCGGCAAAGATGCGCCCCGAACCGCGGGGCGAGCACCAGCAGCGGAGCGGCGAGAATATTGGCGAGCAGCACATCGGCGCGCACTGGCGGCAGGTTGTCCGGGGCGCAGGCGTGAAGGACGGCCGCGACGCCGTTGCCGTGGGAATTCCCCGCAGTCGCCGCCAGCGCCTGCGCATCGTTGTCCACCGCCCATACTTCGGCGGCACCGAGCCGCGCGGCGGCGATTCCGAGGATGCCCGAGCCGCAGCCGTAGTCGATGATGCGCCGACCGGAAACGGCGGCGCCGTCGAGCCACTCCAGGCACAGCGCGGTTGTCGGATGCGTGCCGGTGCCAAAGGCGAGGCCGGGATCGAGCGTGACCTGCACTGCGCCCGGCGGCTCGGGCGAACCGTGGGGCGCAACCCAGAGCCTGCGGCCGAAACGCATCGGACCATAATGATCCAGCCAGGCGCGCGTCCAGTCGCGGTCCTCGAGAGGCTCGACGCTGAGCTGCGGTTCGGTGCCGAGCGCCGCATGCAGCGCCGAGCGCACCGCCTCCAGATCCGCATCCGCGGCAAACAGTCCCACCACCTTGGTACGCGGCCAGAGCGGCGTCGCGCCCGGGGCGGGCTCGTACAGGGGATCGGCGGCCGCATCCTGCAGAGTGACCGATACCGCACCGGCCCCCTGCATTGTCTCGGACAGGTATTCCGGATCCTCATCGCCCGGCGCCAGCGTGAGTTGCAGCCAGGGCATGGTCAGCCCCGACCGGCGTGCGGCAGCGCAGCAAGGGCGGCCGGCAAATCGCTCGATGCAGAACCCTCGGCTAGGCCACACCGGTTGCCGGCGGCTTGATGCCGAGCTTGCGCTCCAGGTAGTGGATATCCGTGCCCCCGGCGAGGAACGCTGCGTCGCTCAGGATGTCCAGGTGCAGCGGAATGTTGGTCTTGATGCCGTCGATGACGATTTCGCTGAGCGCGGTGCGCATGCGCGCCAGCGCCGATTCGCGCGTCTCGCCGTAGGCGATCAGCTTGCCGATCATGGAGTCGTAGTACGGCGGGACCCGGTAGCCGTTGTAGATGTGCGAGTCGACGCGTATGCCCGGCCCGCCCGGCGCATGATACTGGGTGATCACGCCCGGCGAAGGCATGAAGGTCTCCGGGTCCTCGGCATTGATGCGGCACTCGATCGCATGGCCGCGCAACTCGATGTCCTTCTGGCGCTATGGACAGCGCCTCGCCGGCCGCGATCAGCAACTGCTCCTTGACGATGTCGATGCCGGTCACCATCTCCGTCACCGGGTGCTCGACCTGGACGCGGGTGTTCATTTCGATGAAGTAGAACTTGCCGTCCTGGTACAGGAACTCGAAAGTGCCGGCGCCGCGGTAGCTGATGCGCCGGCAGGCATCGGCGCAGCGCTCGCCCATCGTGCGGCGCTGGCGCTCGGTGATGCCCGGGGCCGGGCGCCTCCTCGACCACCTTCTGGTGGCGGCGCTGCATCGAGCAGTCGCGCTCGCCGAGGTGTATGGCATTGCCATGCTCGTCGGCGAGCACCTGGAACTCGATGTGGCGCGGATGCTCCAGGTACTTCTCCATGTACACGTCGCCGTTGCCGAAGGCTGCCAGCGCCTCGGCTCGGGTGAGCGCGACGGCGCTCAGCAGGCTCGCCTCCGTGTGCACCAGGCGCATGCCGCGGCCGCCGCCGCCGCCCGACGCCTTGATGATCACCGGATAGCCGATCTCGCGCGCCAGTGCCCGGTTGTGCTCGGCGTCGTCACCGAGCACGCCGTCCGAGCCCGGCACGCGTGGGAACGCCGGCCTTCTTCATGGCGGAGATTGCCGAGACCTTGTCGCCCATCAGCCGTATGGTTTCGGGCCGCGGGCCGATGAACATGAAGCCGCTCTGCTCGACGCGCTCGGCGAAAGTCGGCGTTCTCGGACAGAAAGCCGTAGCCGGGATGGATGGCCACCGCGTCGGTCACCTCGGCGGCGCTGATCAGGGCCGGGATGTTGAGATAGCTGTCGGCGGCGGGCGGCGGGCCGATGCATACCGTCTCGTCGGCCAGGCGCACGTGTTTGAGGTCGCGGTCGGCAGTGGAATGCACCGCGACGGTCTTGATGCCCAGCTCGCGGCAGGCGCGCAGGATGCGCAGCGCGATCTCGCCGCGGTTGGCGATTACGATCTTTTCCAGCATAGGGCTGTCGGCCGGCCGCTCGCGGCCGGCTATTGGATCACGAACAGCGGCTGGCCGAACTCCACCGGCTGACCGTTCTCGACCAGAATGGCCACCACCTCGCCGGCCGCGATCGGCCTCGATCTGGTTCAGCATCTTCATGGCCTCGATGATGCAAAGCGTGTCACCCGGCTCCACTCGTTGACCGATCTCGACGAAAGCCCGCGCGCCCGGGGTTGGCGCGCGATAGAAGGTGCCTACCATGGGAGAGGTCACCCGGTGACCGCGGGGAATGGATTCGTCCTTCTCATCTGCGACGACGTTCGAGGGATCGGCGGCCGCCGCGGAGAGCGGCCCGGGCAGGGACAAGGGCAGCGGCGCATGGGCGACCAGCTGCGCCCCTTGTCCGAAGCGGCTGATGCGCACCGACTCCTCACCCTCGTGGATCTCGATTTCGGCGATGCCCGACTCCTCCAGCAGCTCGATGAGCTTCTTTACTTTTCGTATGTCCATTGAGAACCTGCCAGTTCATGCATCGCCCGCCAGGTACCGGAGGGCGGCCTGCAGTGCCAGCTCGTAGCCCTGCGCGCCCAATCCGCTGATGATCCCCACGGCGATGTCGGAGAAATAGGAAGTGCGGCGAAAATCCTCGCGCGCGTGCACGTTCGACAGATGCACCTCGATGAATGGAATGCCGGTACCCAGCAAGGCATCGCGCAGCGCCACGCTGGTATGCGTGAACGCCGCCGGATTGAAGATGATGAACTCGACCCCCTCGTTCGCGGCGGCATGGATGCGCTCGACCAGCGCATGCTCGGCGTTGCTCTGGAAGGTGCTGAGGCGGTGTTCTGCGGCAAGCTCCGCCAGGCGCGCGTTGATCTGCTCCAGGCCGACACGACCGTAGTGCTGCGGCTCGCGGCGCCCGAGCAGGTTCAGGTTGGGGCCGTTCAGCACCAGCAGATTCGCCATGTCTCGCCGCTGCCTGTCAGATTGCCGGGTTCAGAAGCAGGACAGAACTGCGCCGAATCTGCCGCGATTTGTAGGCTATCCGACGCAGCTGCACGCAACTGGCGCGCAAAGTGGGGATATTATGCATGAAAGCGCCCGCCTGTCCACATACGCCCGGAATCTCCGGAAGTTCGCGGCAGATGGGCGCCAGTTCCAGCCCGGAAATCTCACCGGCATCCCGGGAGCGGGCGGAATTCGCACCCGTCATGGCGCCGGGCCGGGCCGAAAGGGGTAGCCGTAGCTACCGCTTGAGTGAAGACCCGGCCAGGGCGCGCGAGAAACCGCCACAACCGGGACAGGCCGGCGGCGTGAACCCTGTGTCATCATTCGGCAATCGTGAACCATGCCAGATCTTCCCTGCGATCCATTCACCCGCCCGCCAGCAGCTGGCCGGCGGGTGAGATTTTCGGGCCAGGACCGGCCTGCGACGCTCCCATGCCGGAGCAGGGTGTCGTTCGCGGTGGCACTGCGGGTCCGGCGGAGGACCTATCATGTCGGGTGTGAACGCAGAGGAGCTCGTCCCAACGCTGCGCCGCAACTACCTGTTCGCGGCCCTCGGCGATGCGCAGCTACAGCGCGCCCGCCAGGCCATGCGCGTGCTGCAGTTGCAGGAGGGCGAGCGGCTGTTCGACCACGGTCAGCACGCCACGCGTTTCTTCCTGCTGTGCAGTGGACAGATCAAGCTCTTCCGGCTCTCGGCGGACGGCATGGAGAAAGTAATCGACATCATTCATCCCGGTCAGACCTTCGCCGAAGCGGTGATGTTCATGCGCGGCCACAGCTATCCGGTGAACGCTGACGCCCTGGTGGCGAGCGAGGTGGCATCCTTCGACAACAACGCCTTCCTCGAGCTGCTGCGCGAATCCACCGAGACCTGCTTCCGGCTGCTCGGCGACATGAGCCAGCGCCTGCACGCACTGCTCAATGACATCGACCATCTCACCCTGCAGAACGCCACGGGACGGCTGCTGAGCTATCTGGCCTGCGCGCTACCGGCAGACGCCGAAGGCGGCACCGCCATCGAGCTCAACGTGCCGAAGAGCGTTCTGGCCTCACGGCTGTCGATCCAGCCCGAAACCTTCTCGCGCATACTCGCCAACCTGCAGCGCGACGGTGTTCTTTCCGTGCACGGGCGGGTGCTGCGCGTGGCCGATGCCGGCCAGCTGCGGCGCATGGTGAGCACCGGAGAGCGGTAGCCACCCGGCTTGAACGCGCCGCCTCATGCGGCACGATCCTGTTGGAACTCTACAGGCGTGTCGGTAGAGACGGCCATGGAAAGCATGGTTGCAGCGCGGCCCTGCGGGCCGCCATCGCGCCGCCGGGAGCGGCGCTCCCACATAGAGGCTCGTTCATCCCCCGTGGGATCAGATCCTCCGTGGCATGATCCCCTGCGGCATGATCCCCTGCGGCATGATCCCCTGCGGCATGATCCCCTGCGGCATGATCTTCTGCGGCATGATCGCCTGCGGGCGCAGATTAGTCCCGCCTTCCTGAATGCCGGCACCGTGGGAGCGGGGCTGTGCACCGCGATCCTGCGGCGCGCAGCGCCGCTGCCTTCGACCCCGGCGTTCGCGCGCGTCGTAGAGACATCACAACAGCGGCCCCGCGGGCCGCGATCGCGCCGCGGGTTCAGTGGCTGGTGCCTTCCTCGTAGTGGATCTTGTTGTAGACGTTGTATTTGCCGACGGGCTTGCACATGGGCAGGCGCGTGATCTCCTGCAGGCGCGCGGCATCGTAGACTACCAGCGCGCCGTCGGTCTCCATGATGCTGAGCAGCGCATGGCGCCCGCTGCGATCGAACTCCACGTGGGCGGCCGTCTTGCCGGGTGCCGGTCGCAGGGTCTTCACCACCTGCAGGGTGCGCTTGTCGATGACCTGCACGGCGTCGCGCTCCTTGCCCAGCGAGCCGTCGACCCAGGCATAGGGGCTCGCTTCGTGGCTGCGCAGGAAGAAGCCCGGGCCGAGGGTCGGAATGCGGCGCAGTGTCTTCCAGGTCTGCATGTCGATTACGGTCACCACCCCCTCGCGCAGGTTGGGTGTCGCAAGCACGCGCCGACCCTGGTAGTCGAAGGTGATGCCGGAGCCGAGATGGGGTAAACCCGGCAGGTCCAGATCGGCGATCTTGCGACCTACCACCAGGCTCACCACCTGTCCGCCACCGTCGCGGCTCGCGCCGATGATGTTGCGGTAGCCCTGGTCGAAGAAAAAGTCGTCGAGCTCGCTCTCGAGGTGGATGCGCCGCACCGGGAACGGGCCTTGCTGCGGCAGCGCCTCGCCCGAGCGGTAGTCGTGCACCAGTCCCGCATACACGGGCTCGTGGTCCGGGGCATAGGGAATCTCCCAGACTTCCGGCAGGTCCTTCAGCGCCGCGATGAAGCTCCCACGCGCCGGCGCCGTGTAGACTGCGCTCACCCGCGAGCTGCGGCCATGTCCGTCGTCCACCGCGATGATCTTCAGCGGTTGCAGGGTCTCGGCTTCGAGCACCACCAGCGTGTGCGGCAAGTAGTTGGCCACCATCACGAAGCGCCCATCGTCCGAGACGGCGATATTGCGGGTGTTGATCCCGGCGCGTACCTCGGCGACCGGCTGCAGGCTGTAAAGGTCATAGCGGGTGACCCAGCCGTCGCGCGAGGCGAGATAGACGAAACGCCCATCCGGCGAGTACTTGGGTCCTCCATGCAGGGAAGGACGTGTAGTGAAGCGCTGCAGCGGCTCGAAGCGATCGCCGTCGAGCACCGTGATGTGATGGTCGCCCTGCTCCACCACCAGGAACAGATTCAGCGGGTCGGCGGCATAGACCGGACGCGCCGGCAGCGTATCCGGTGCATGGTGCACCACGCGGCTCGCGCGGATCTCCGACTCGCCCCACTGCGGCACCTGCGCCAGCGGCGTGTAGATGAGCGCCACCAGCGCCTCGATCTGCCGCGCATCGAGCCTGCCGGCGAAGGCCGGCATCTGGGTGGCTGCCCGGCCCTGCGCGATCACCCCGCCGGCCTTTTCGCGCGGCAGCCGGCTGAGATTTTCCGGCAGCAGCGCGGGCCCGGTGCCGCCCAGGCGGTCGGCGCCGTGGCAGGCCGCGCAGTGGGCAGCATAGAGCGCGGTCGCATCGACCTCGCGGCGCCGCCGCGTCTTGCGCGCGACCGGCAGCCGGCAGGCACGACAACGCCAGCAGAAAAACGATGCCGCCGTGCCTCACGAGCCGGTACCTCGCCGATCGCTGTAGGGACGCAGTGCCAGGCGTGCGCCGCCGGGTGCCACCCCGATCTCCTCGTCGTCCAGATAGCAGGCCGGGTCCTCGGCCCAGGGATCGCCGGTGAGCTGATGGGCGCGCACGCGGGTGTTGCCGCCGCAGATCGCCTGCCAGGCACAGGCGCCGCAGCGACCCTTCAAGGGCCGCGGGCGTTGCTTCAATCCCGCCATCAGCGGATCGGTGGTATCGGGCCAGATGGCCGAGAACGGGCGCTCGCGCACGTTGCCGAGGCTGTAGTGCCACCAGAAGGTGTCGGGATGCACGTTGCCGAGATTGTCGATGTTGGCGATGTTGACGCCGGAGGCAGTTGCCGCCCCATTGCCGCAGCCGCGCTTCCAGATCGTCCGCGCGCTCCGGGCAATGGCGCCGCGCCCACAGCAGCAGGTACACGCCATCGGCGTCGTTGTTGCCCGTGACGATCTCGCGCTCCCGCCCCTGCCGCGCATCCTCCCAGGCGGCATCGAACAGCAGGTCGAGCGCCCAGCGGGTGGTGCGATGCACCACGTCGTCTGCGCGGTTGCGGTTGCCGCGTCCGGCATAGTTGAGGTGTGACAGATAGAACTTGTCGATGCCCTCGCGATCCATCAGCGCGAGCAGCTCGGGGAGCTCTGCGGCATTGTCCTGCGTCATGGTGAAGCGCAGGCCGACTTTGATGCCGCGCTCGCGGCACAGCCGGATGCCGCGCAGCGACGCATCGAAAGCGCCCGTCATGCGCCGGAACCGGTCATGCGTGTCGCGCAGCCCGTCGATGCTGATCCCGACGTAGTCGTAGCCGATGGCGGCGACGGCATCGATGTTCGCCGCATCGATCAGCGTGCCGTTGGTGGACAGCCCGACGTAGAAGCCCATGGCCTTGGCGCGCGCGGAAATGGCGAAGAGGTCCGGACGCAGCAGGGGCTCCCCGCCGGAGAGGATCAGCACCGGCACGCCGAAGGCGCGCAGATCGTCCATCACGGCGAACACCTCGCCGGTGTCGAGCTCGCCGGGAAAATCACGATCCGCGGAAATCGAATAGCAGTGCTTGCAGGTGAGATTGCAGCGCCGGATCAGGTTCCAGATCACCACCGGTCCGGATGGGCGCCGCGCGGGCGCCGGGGGACGCGGCTGGTGCAGCTCGCGCATGTACTGGGAGATGCGAAACATGGTCCCTCCGCGCCTCAGCCGATCCTGAGGCCGGTCTTCTTCAGGATGCGGGTGCTGTAGAGCACCTCGTGGCCGCGCAGGTCATCGCCGAGCAGTACGGCGATTTCCGCGACCTGCGACTCGACCTCGGCGCGGGTGCGCCCGTGCACCATGGCGAACAGGTTGTAGGGCCAGCCCGGCGCGCGCGGGCGCTGATAGCAGTGGCTGACGCCGGGCAGCGCGCCGACGAGCCGGCCCAGCGCATCGATACGCTCATCGGGCAGATCCCACACCGACATGCCGTTGGCGCGAAATCCGAGAGCATAGTGATTGGGTACTGCGGCGATGCGCCGGATGATGCCCGACGCCTGCATGTGCCGCAGGCGGGCCATGAGCTCTTCCGGCTCCAGACCGAGCCGTGCGGCGAGCACGTGATAAGGTCGCGGATCGAGTGGCAGGCCGTGCTGGGTCGCGACGATGATGCGGCGGTCGATCGCATCGATGGGTGCAGCCCCCGCCCCGGTCCCGGGTTCTGCCCGATCGGCATGCTGCGCAACGGTCGCGTTCATCGTGCACTCACACCGCGAGCCGCAGGCCGATGTGGAATTCCGCGCGTTTGGGCAGATCGAGAACCGTGCAGCCGGTCTCGCGCTCGATCTCGGCCAGCACTTCGCCGATGCGATGCGGGGCCTCCGTGGCGAGCACGAACCACATGTTGAGCCTGTGCTCGCGGGCGTAGTTGTGCGCGACTTCCGGATGGGCATTGACCTGGGCGGCCACGGCCTCGTAACGCTCCGGCGGCACCTGCATGGCGGCGAGCGTCAGTCCCCCGCCCAGCCGCTCGGCGTGATACATGGGGCCGAAGCGGCTCAGCACGCCCTCGGCGAGCAGGCGCTCGAGTCGCGCGATGCAGCGCCGCCTCGTCGATGCCGAGCTCGGCGGCGACCTCGGCGTACGGGCGCTCGCAGATCGGAAAGCCGTCCTGCAGGCGGTTGACGATGGCTCGATCGATCGCGTCCATGACCGATCCTCGACCCTGTCTTGCCTGCGGCAGCATCGCGGCCGCGCATCGGCGACATAGCGCGCGCCGCACTGCTTGTAGCGCTTGACGCTGAACAGCACGTCGTGGGCGATGTCCTGCAGCGCGCATTCGCGTGACCAGCCGCTCCACCAGTGCCAGCACCGCCGCGCGATCGCGGCCGTGGATCATGCAGAACAGGTTGTAGGGCCACTGCGGCAGGCGGCGCGGGCGGCGATAGCACAGCGTGACGAAATCGTAGCCGGCGATGCAGCGGCCGAGCGCGCTCACGCGCGCGTCCGGGCACGTCCCACACCACCATGGCATTGGCGCGGTAGCCGAGCTCGCGATGGCGCACCACCACGCCCAAGCGCTTGATGTGCCCGGCGCGCAGCAATGCCGCGATGCGCGCGCGCACCTCGGCTTCGCCCAGGCCGACCGCCTCGCCGACCGCCGCATAGGGCCGCGGCACCAGCGGCAGCCCGTGCTGGATGGCGCCGATCAGGCGCCAGTCGGCGTCATCGAGGATTTCGGCGGGCCGGGGACGCACCACGTTGCCGATGCTCACTCCCATCGCAGATCGAATCCCAGGTCGATGTGAAAGTCCTCCAGCATGGGCAGCGACAGCACCTCCAGTCCGGTGCGGCGCGCGATCTCCTGCAGCACGGCATCGATCCCGTCCGCATCGCTGGCCGTCACCACGAACCACAGGTTGTACTCATGCTCGCGGGCGTAGTTGTGGTTCACTTCGGGGAAACCGTTCACCAGCGCCGCGACTTCCTCCAGACGATCGCCGCGGCACCGCCATGGCGGCCAGCGTGCTGGCGCCGAGACGGTGCGGGCGCAGCACCGGGCCGACGCGGCTCACCAGCCCTTTGCGCCGCAGCCGTTGCAGCGACGACAGCACTTCGTCCTCGCTCACGCCGAGCGCGGCGGCCAGATCCGCGTAAGGCGTCGGCGAACAGCGGAAAGTCGCGCTGAAACTCGTTCAGCAGGCGCCGCTCCAGCGCGCTCAGCTCGATCGTCTCACCGGCGGGAGCCGCGCTCACAGGCCGATCCGCTGGGCGCGCGCGGTGAAGAAGATTCCGCTCGGCTTTTCGACGTGCGAGCTCGGCCACGCGGCGCGCAGCGCCGCGGTGTCGTAGACCACCACGCGGTCGGCATCGCGCACCGACACCCAGACCTGCTCGCCGCGCGGCGTGAACTCCATGTGCAGCACTGCGGGCCCCGGTTTCAGGGTCTCGACGATGCGCAGCGTCGCGACGTCGATCACCTGCACGGTGTCGTTCAGGGATGGGCGAAGTTCACCCACACCTGGCGCCCGTCGGGACGCGCCACCACGAACACCGGCTGGCCGTGGGTGGCGATGCGCGCCACCTCCTTCCAGCTGCGCGCATCGATCACCAGCACCTCGTGATGTCCCACGGCGGGAACGAACAGGTAGTCGCCGGCCCAGGTGAGAAAGTCGAGGTGCGGCATCTTGTACACCGGCAGCGGCTGTTCGCCACGACCGTAGCCGCGCCAGCACGCGCCGCACGCCCTGTTCCGGATGCCATAGATCGAGCAGTGCCAGGCCATCCTCACCGAACAGGCCGGCGAGATAGTAGCGCCCGTCCGGGGTGACCGTGCCGTCGTAGGGCTGATGCCCGACCTTGGTGAAGCGCGTGACCTGCGGGTGCGCGGGATCGCTGAGATCGGCAATGCGGATTTCGTCGGCATCGAACAGGCTGTAGACGAAGCGCTGGCCGGGGATGTCCACCAGCCCCACGACCTTGGAGCGCCGGCCGTCGCCGAAAGCCGCCGGCAGATCGGCGACCTCCTCCAGCGTATCGGAGCGGAACACCTTCACCCCGCCCGGCTCGTAGTTCGAGACCGCGATCAGCGCGCCGTCCTGGGAGATGGCGCCGCCGATGCTGTTGCCGGCCTGCACGATGCGCTTCACCAGACGGCAGGTGAGCAGATCGACCTTGCTGAGTCCGCCGTCGCGACCGAAGACGAAGGCGTAGCGCGCATCGCGCGAGTACACCACGGAGGCATGGGAGAGATCGCCGAGGCCGCCCACGCTGCACAGGCGCGTGTGTCCCGTGGTCTCGACGATGGCGACCCGTGCCCGCGGCACGCTCCACGATCACGCCGAGATCGCCCGTGCCGCGCAGCGCCGGGGCTGGGGCATCGGCGTGCCCGGCGGCTGCGGGGAACAGCGCGCCCGCGAAACATAGCGCGAGCCATGCGCGCGGCACACGCTCGCACAGCCGCTCGCAGCATCGATTCGCTACGGCGCATCGGGTACTCCTGCCTTGAGTGTGCGCACCAGCCAGGCGACTTCGCGCCTCGGTCAGCAATGCCGCGCCACGGCGGCATGGCCGTGCCGGGGCGCCCGTCGAGGATGGTGCGCTCGAGCAGCGCTGCGGGCTTGCCGGCGAGCGCCTCCGGCAACAGGGGACTGCCGAGGCCGCCCTTCAGGGTCATGCCGTGGCAGGACCCGCAGTCCTGGCGCAGCAGATACAGCAGCTCGCGCTGGCGTTGCGGTGCGGGCTGCGGCTCCGCGGCGATGCGCTCGCAGGCAAAGACGACGGTCGCCAGAGCAACGCTGCTGTCCTGTAGACGCTCGATCATCATGGGAGTCGTCGTGCCGGGGCGGACGAAGTGCCCGCCCCGGCGCTGCCGCTCAATAGATGTCGTGCTGGGTGTTGTAGACGTTGAACTTGCCGGTCGGCGTCACCAGCCGCTCGTCCTTGATGACCTGCTTCAGCTTGCGGGTCTTGTCATCCAGCACCACGATCGCCGACTTCTGGGTCTTGCCGTTCCACACCGAGACCCAGACCTCGTCGCCCTGCCTTGTTGTACTCCGGCTGCACGACGCGCTTCGGGCCGTCGCCGAGGTCCGCCATCTCCGCCATCGGCACCACCTCGTAGCCCTTGTCGAGATGCTTGATGTCGAACACCGCCAGGCTCTGGCTGATCTTCTCGTCGGGATTGAGCGCGGTGTCGACCCACAGGTTCGTCGACTTCGGATGGGTCTTGATGAACAGCGAGCCGCCGCCCTGCCCCTTCAGCGTCTGCACCACTTTCCAGGCGTTGGCCTTGTGCTTGACCGGATCGGTTCCGATGATGCGAGATGGACTCGTCCCCCAGATGACTGGTGGCCCAGACCGGGCCGTACTTGGGATGGATGAAATTCGCGCCGCGGCCCGGATGCGGGATGGCACCGACCTCGACCAGCGCGGCCAGCTTGTCGGTCCTTGGAGTCCACCACGGCGATCTTGTTGGACTTGTTCGCGGCCGTCAGGAAATAGCGGTGCGTGGAGTCCCAGCCGCCGTCGTGCAGGAAGCGCGCGGCGCCGATGGTCGGTGACCTTCAGGTTCTCGATGTCCTCGTAGTTGACCATCAGGATCTTGCCGGTCTCCTTGACGTTGACGATGAACTCCGGATGCTCGTGCGAGGCGACGATGGCGGCGACGCGCGGCTCGGGATGGTACTCCTGCGTGTCCACGGTCATGCCGCGCGTGGAGACGACCTTGAGCGGCTCCAGCGTATCGCCCTTCATGATGACGTACTGCGGCGGCCAGTAGGTGCCGGCGATCGCGTACTTGTCCTCGTAGCCCTTGTACTTGGAGGTCTCGACGGAGCGCGCCTCGAGACCGACCTTGATCACGGCGACGTTGTCCGGGCGCTCCATCCACAGGTCGATCAGATTGACCACGCCGTCGCGGCCGATCACGTAGAGGTAACGGCCCGAAGAGGACAGGCGCGAGATGTGCACGGCATAGCCGGTGTCGATCACGTTGACGATCTTCTTGCTGTCGCCGTCGATCAGCGCGACCTTGCCGGCGTCACGCAGCGTCACCGAGAACAGGTTGGCGAGATTCAGCTTGTTGAGCTGCTTCTTCGGCCGCTCGCCGGGCGGCACCAGCACCTTCCAGGTGGCCTTCATCTCCTTCAGGCCGAACTCCGGCGGCTGCGGAGGCGGCTGCTGGAGGAAGCGCGCCATCAGATCGACCTCCTCCTCGGTGAGATCGCCCGAGGTGCCCCAGTTGGGCATGCCGGCGGGCGAGCCGTAGGTGATGAAGGTCTTCAGGTATTCGGTGCCGCGTTGGAGCGTGATGTCCGGCGTCAGCGGCTTGCCGGTGGCGCCCTTGCGCAGCACGCCGTGGCAGCCGGCGCAGCGCTGGAAATAGATGGTCTGGGCGCGCTGGAACTCTTCATCGGTCATCTTGGGTGCCAGCGGCTCGATCGTCTGCTCGAGTTGCTCGGGCTTCGTGGTCGGAGCGCCCTGGTAGCGCATCTCCCCTTCCGTGGTCTTCGGATGTCCGGACGGTTCCACGGCGGAAGCCGTGGTGATCGCTGCGCCGAGAATCAGCGCCACCGCCCTTGCCGTGCGGCAGGCTGTCGCTGCCGTTAACGCCGAATTGCTCATGAGTCCTCCCCGTCGATTGGTGTCTTTGCACCTTAGTTAACCGGCCGCATCACCCTCCTTGACTTTCGTCAATTCGCAAACCGCGGAGGTCGCGCGGCACGCCGTACGTTGCGGCGCGCTTGCATCGCGCATCCGGTTCGATTCGAGATGATCCAGCCCGCGCGATTCCGGCAGTGTAGACCAAAATGCAACGACGACGCACCGCACCCCGCGGGCAACGTCGCCGAGGAGCGCTGCTTCAAGAGCATCGACGCACGTTCGAATCGCCTGCGCATGAATCTCCTGCCCGGGCCGCACACCCCGCCGCCAAGCGCAGCGCCACCCAGGATGCCCGGCAGGGCACGCAGGTCCGGACGCCTCCGCGGAGCGACTGGTTTGGTGGAACCGCTACGCTTGTTCCACCCTACAGGATGCGGCCTTCGGTGGAATGAACCACCCTCATGTTGGAATGCTCCGGTGGAACCGCCGGGGGCCGTTTTCGCATACCGCACGGTTCACGTAGGGTGGAACAAGCGCAGCGGTTCCACCATTCAACCCCCGCGGCCACCGAACCACTTCAAGCCGTTGGCCTCCGCATCCACATACGCAAGTGCCGACCGTCTGTAAACACAATCGCTCGTGGGCTGGTTCCCGGGACGTCACCGCTCCCCCGTGCCGGTATGCTCCCGCGTCCCGGGGGGTACGCCCCGAGCTTGGGCGCTCCAATAGCACGGAGACTGGGAGATAATGCTGCCGGTATTAGGCAAACAAGGCACGGACCATGGACGAAGAGACTGCCAAAGCGACCCAAGAGGTTGCGAAGGCGACCGCAAGGCAATTGAAACGACTGAGAAGCTCGGCGGATTCTTGAGCAAGGTCTTTGGCTCGACCCTAATTGAGCTAGGCACCACCCTGCATGATTGGGCACGAATGTTTCGGTACCAGAATCTCTTACGGATTCAAGACAAGGTTGAGTCGATCCATTCCGCACGCAGCTTGCAGGGTAAGACGGTGCCAATCCCCCCGCGGTATGCGATCCCTCTTGTCCAGCGCGCGTCGGAGGAAGACAGTGAGTCCCTTCAAGACATGTGGGCGGGGTTGATCGCGAACGCTACTGACCCGACGCGCCAGCTGGACATGAACAAGATCTTTATTGACGTACTTTCATCAATGGAGCCGCTTGACGTCCAGAGCTTGCGCTTCATGAGCGCGCAAGGCTGGTTAATGCATAGAGGCGTTCCAGGCGGCGGGATAACCCCTACCGCACTTGCCGAAGGACTCGGAGCGTCGGAAGCCAGAGTGCGGTTGTCGCTGCAGAACCTCCATCGGTTAGGCTTGCTCATTGACGAGTTCGCCCCACCATTTCACGAACTCAACACAACGAGCTTCGGTCTGCTCCTCGGGAGTCCAAAGACCACTTTTCGGCTGTCGCCCTTGGCATTTGACTTGCTGAAAGCCTGTAGAGGGGAAGGAGAGTGACAAGGACAAGGAGGCAACCTACATCCACATTAGGGAGACACGCCCCGGGGCGCGGGCCTGTACCGCGTTGGCAATCCCTCTCCTCCGCGAACACAGCCTTTCGATTGTGAAAATCGGGTGGAAATCGGCCAATCCATCATTGCGAAAGACGCCAGGAATAGCCGGCGCTCCTCACAGTCCGCAAGCCTCTCCCCGGCGGACTCCCCCATCGATTGAGTGAACTGTCAGAGCAAGACCTGACCCTATGCAGCTACGCGCGCGCCATCTGTTCCCGGGTCTGGCCCGCGGGTGGCGTCAGAGTGCCCTCCTTCAGCGCCGCCCGCAGCCGCCCCAACAGCTTGCCTTTGTAGAATGCCTTCACCACTCGCACCAGCAGCAAGTATCCGCCCCGCACGGCCTGCCATTGCCGGGCGTCGATCAGACCCCCTCCCGTCACCAGGCAGTGAATGTGCGGATGCCGGTTCATGGTACGGCCCCAGGTGTTCAGCGCCATCACTATCCCGGGTAATGCGCCAAGGTGGCGCTCATCGGCCAACAATGTCATCAGCGTGTCGCGCACCGCCCGAAACAGCGCATCGACAAACCAGGCCCGGTTCCATGACCACAGCTCCAGCAACTCGTGCGCCAGCGTGAACACCACATGGTGGTGATCGCACGCCAGCAACCGTGCCTGTTGCCCTTCAACCCAGCGCGCCTTCGCCAACGCAGAACATGCCGGGCCGCTGCGATGCCGACACGAGTGATGCTGCACCCGTGCCACGTGTCCGTCTGGACAGTGCTGGATGTGACCACCCAGCGCTTCGGTTCGACATTGCATGATTGCCTGGGCCGCACGATGAACTCGCAGCGGCAACTGCCTGCTCTGCGCATACTGCGCGAATCGGTCCGTCAATATCCCTTGCAGTGTCGCTCTCATTCTCACCCCTCCCTGGTCTCTTGCACGTACATCCGTCCCTGTGCGTCACTACCTGTTTACTGCCCTCTTACGCGAACCGCATTTGTGCAACGTAAGCCTAGCCCGCCCAAAAAAGCGCGTCGGAACGGTCTTGAAGGATAACTCGGAGTTCGACGCGCGCTTTTTTTGGGTCGGAGCTGAGGCACTTGTTGGACGCCACACTTCAAATGAAGCCCAGAATCTTTGCCGAAAGCCATGGCGAAATGAATGTGACGACTAGCACTATGGGCCATATATTGCCTCCTCGAAACGTGTACGCGTGAAATAGCTCTGGCCATGTTTTGTGTTGCGCGAAACGACCGAAGCTGAATTCAAACACCAAAGTTAGCAAAAGCCAAAACAGTCCGACCAGTAACCATTGCCGAGAAGCTAATGGGCCGTACCAAGGAGCGGCGATTAATGCCACAAGAAAGATGCAAACGGAGAGTAAGATCCCGCTGGAGACAAGGCCAGAGAAACTGCCAAGAGCTGGAATGAGCGTCTTCTCTCTGAGTGTGCCGTTCAGAATGGCTAACACAAGGATGGCGAACCAAAGCACTGCGGCCTTTAACCAGACTGATGTTGTCACGTTCCGTTCTCTAGCGCCCAACGCTATCGCCAACCGGCTGCCGAAGGAGCGCAGCGACTGAGGCAGTCCGAGTTAATCGCCTTGTTGGGCGTCATCATTCGCCAGAGGGCGCCACCGCGCCTCAATCGTGTCGGCAGAAAGATCAGCGCCGCACGCCCATTCGATGAAATACTTGCCATTATAAATGCGTTCAAACTCCTCCCTGCTTTTCAAAGGTTCAAATGCCTCTGATTCGAGAAGCGGCGTCAAGTCGAACAAACCGGAACGTCCGTCTTCTGATTTGATGTACAGGATGTAATCTTCCTTTGGGATAACATCAGCAATATTCATTGATCGAGCCCTCGAATTGGAAAAGGCTTCTTGCCAACAACCGCCAACTCCCAGTCGGCCATCAAGTCCTCCTGATGGATTTCAACCCAAGCAACAACCAGCTTGTGTTTCTTCGGGGGAAGCGCCCCAGCCAGCACGGTACCATCCTGAATAGAATACATAGCCACTTGTCCTTGGTATTCGGCATGGATATGCGGCACGTTGTGTCGATCGGTGTCGTAGAAGAACATCCGAATCAGGATTCCATAGAACATCGAAATTGTAGGCATTCGGTGAACTCTCCTGCTTCACGCCCAACGGCTAAGCATTTGTCCGTCGTGCGCAGTCCAGCATGACGGACAAATGTCTGTTGGACTAAGCCGCTCCCACCACGCAGGTTGGGTCAAGTAGGGCTCTCCTTAATCTATAGGGGATTGTATGGCGGCGGGACGAGGTTGTCGAAGCGAGTCGCGGGGATGCGCGCGTACGGGCGATGCACGGTGGGTGTCGGATGGGATAGGTTGCGCGGTGCAGGTGCGCATTCTGACGAGATGATCTGGCGTTTTTTCACCATCGGCGCGAGCGTGGCCCCAGACCGCGATGGGCGTGTCGGGAGCGAGGTTTGTGAGCTGCTGCGCTTGCGCTACGTTTGCGATGGCCCGCCTCCGTCGTCGCGTTTCGGGTCCAGGCAGGCGGTCACCCGCAGACGCCCCTGGTGGCACTGCGGACAGGGATAGCCGTCAAACTGGGCACGGTCGTGGTCCGGCGCGCTGGCCGCGGCGCTCGGCGGGGTGGCATCGATGGCGGCGCGGATTTGCTCGATACGCTCGGCACGGCAGCGGTTGGCAAGAAAGCCGAAGTGACGGATACGCAGGAAGCCCTTGGGCAGCACATGGAGCAGGAGGCGGCGGATGAGCTCCTCACCCGAGAGCGACAGCACCTTGTGGCGATCGCCGTCACGGTAGTCCTGGTAGGCCAGCCGCACCCGGCCCTCGTCCAGGGCGAGCAGGCGCGCATCGGTGAGCGCAATGCGGTGGCTGTAGCGGCCCAGATACGCCACCACCGTCTCGGTGTGGGTGAGACAGGGCTTGGAGTAGACCACCCAGTCGCGGGCCATCAGCGCATCGAGCATGGCCTCGGCCTGGAGCGCCTCGCGCAGGCGCTCGAGCCCGCGGGACATGGGGGAGCGTGAAGACCAGGTGATGGTAGGTCGCGGGCAACACCGAGCCAAGCTGGCGCTCGCACCACTGCGCCGAGGCCCGGCGCTGGCAGCGCGGGCAGTGACGGTCGCGGCAGGCGTGGTAGAGCGGTGCTGCGTGGTGACAGTGATCACATTCGAGCTGCAGCCCGCCGAGCGCTTCGGTGCGGCAGTCGAGGATGTGGCGGCAGACCTGCCACTGATGCGGGCTGAGCCGGTGGGTTGCCGCGTAGCGCTCCAGACATTGGCCCATGACCGCTTGCAGGGAGGCCGATTCAGCCATGATCCACCCCCAGCGCGTCAATCAGGTCAGCGTAGCGGAAGCGTAAGCCGTCGGACTCGATGTGGGTGCTAGCAGCCAATTCACTGGATCTACCCCAAGATCCCTGCAAATCTTTCTTGCCAGAATGTCCTTTATATCGGAATGCCTTGGGATCGCAGATCGCTTGTTTAGTGCTGGGTTGTGCCACCATGAGTGCTTACCGCCTTCCCGCAAGAGCTCACATTCATGACTGCGAAGGTACTGGAGAAGCTCATTTCGTTTCATATCGCAATTTTTTCTTCGGTGTACCCAGTACCGGCAGCGGACAGTGCGTCCTGGCGATTAAATTCCAGCGCCTCCTTTAAGGTAACTTCTAGCGCCTCCTTTAGCTCTTCATAGGTCCTTTCCTGGCAATTCACGCCAGGGACTTCTTCGATCCATCCGATCCACCAATCACCCTCTTGTTTCACAACAGCTGTATATTCGTTCTTCATAGTACTCACCTCCTGATGAATCTCTATTTATTGCTGCTAACAAATGGAATGGGCCCGTCCCACTTTAAACCGGTATTGGGCCGCTTCCGCAACATTGGGTGATAGCCCGCTGCGTTCTATCACGTGCTGTAGCAGTAGCGTGCATCGGTGGATTTCGTTTGTCTAGGTGTCCCAAAACTTCGAGGAAGTCGGCAGTGGCGGATCTCCGCCGACTTTCCAGTTCCTTCTTCTAGTTCCCTGTTTTCCTATTCGGAGCTCCTGGTTAGCTGCGCGCTCCTCCGGGCTCAAGGCTGTTGCCGTTAGCGGAATAGGGGTCTTCATTAACGCCCAAAACGGGGGCAGGAGCAAGCGAAGGGGCCACGCCAATCGTCGGGGAGTTGGACATGATAGGGCCGCGACGAGAGGGGACGCTGGTCCCGGGTCTTGCTGGAAGCGAACGCGATCCCGCTGGTTGGAAGGGGTAGCAGCTGGGGAGTTCCTCGCGCGGTGTGGTTGCGGTGGGGCCATGCAGACGGAATATTTATGGTGAATGCGCTTCGCTTATCCACTTTACAAGGTGCGGGAGGAGCATAGGCCACGCCTTAAACCATCGGGGGCAAATAAACTATTTGTGTCGCACTGATCCCTTGCGCCCTCTCCCCTACCCCTCTGCCGCGCGCTGGGGAGGGGATGAGATGTCTTCCGTTCTTAGCCCGAAGCCTTACTCGCATGGAGATGAACGAGACCGCACGATGCGGTGCTTGTCGATGCGGCATCGGTCAGGCCCTACTTTGCTGGAAAGCGGAGAATGGCGACGTGAACATTGTTTCGAAGGAGCGCGGGCCTTATCGGCCGATCCGCGTGCGGGAGCCGCACCCTACGCGCAACTCCGCCAGACACGTCAGCGCATGGATGCGATGCGCACCGCCTGCTCGCGACGTTTGCGGCGGTCAATGACCGGCGGGCAGCGCTGGTCGTCGTAGTAGGTCACCTGGCAATCCAGGCAATAGTGGCACTCGTTGGCATTGATCTCGCCCGTTGCTGCGATGGCGCGCACCTCGCATTCATTGGCGCAGATCTGACAGGGGCGCCCGCATTCCCTGCGCCGGCGCAGCCAGTCGAACAGCCTGAGGCGTGCAGGGATGGCGAGCGCCGCTCCGAGCGGGCAAAGACACTTGCAGAAGAACTTGCGGTTGAACGCGGAAATCAACACCAGCATCGCCGCATACAGCACGAAGCCCCACTCGCGCTGCAGGCGCAAGGCGAACACCGTCTTGAATGGCTCGATCTCGGCATAGCGTGCGGCACTGGCGATGGACTGCAGGGCGATGCCGAACAGCCCGATCAGCAGCACATATTTCAGTGCCCACAGTCTTTCATGCACCACCTGTGGCAGCTCCCATTGCGGAAATTTCAGACGACGCGCCGCCTGGTTGACGATCTCCTGCAAGGCGCCGAACGGACACAGCCATCCGCAGTAGACCCCGCGCCCCACAGCAGCAGGGTGACGGCCACGAACCCCCACAACAGGAACACCAACGGATCGATCAGGAACGAATCCCAGCGAAACTCGCGCATCACGGCCTGGCTGAAGGTGAGCACGTTGATCACCGAGAGCTGCGCCAGGGCGTAGCCGCCGATGAACAACACCGTGAAGACGAGAAAGCCCAGCCGCACCCGACGCAGCAGCACCGGGCGGCGTACCAGCCAATCCTGGGCGATCAGGATCAGCAACAGCACCAGCAACGCGGCACCGAGCACCATGATCGCCGGCGCCTGCGTGCGCCAGGCCTGCGCCAGATGGCTGTCCGCCGGCACACCACCCTGCGCCTGCGCTGCCGCAGTGCCCGCGAACAGTCCGCGAGACTCGGCAACGACGCGGGCCGCGCGCATGATCGTGGCATTCAGCACCATCACCGTGATGGTGGCGCCGCTGATGCCGTCCACGGTGTCGTAACCGGCACGGTGTCCACCGACCTGCACCCGGTCGCCGGCGGCGCGCCCGAGATACTGGGCGATGAAGCCATCGAGCCGGCGCGCGGGGATGCCGACGGCGAGTATGGGTTCCTCGTGGTGCAGGAGGTGCACGCCGACGATGCGCCCGGACCGGTCGAGTCCCACCAGGACGGAAATGGGCTTGCCGGAATACGCGGGAATCGGCAGCACCTGATCGCTCACGAACGCGAAGCCCACGCGCTGCCCCTGGGCGAACACCGGCGCTGCCGGCGGCTCGCCCTCGAGGGCCCCCACCTCGTCGGCGCCTGCGAAAAAGCCGCGCGTCAGCCGGCGGGCGGTGTCGCCGAGCTCGGCCGCGTGCGGTTGCGACACCGGAACCAGGAGCAGGAACAACAGTGCGCCGATCCGGCGCATGGAGGAGCGTTGCGCCTGCCTCGCGGAGCGCAGATCCGTGCTCACGACCATGCCCGCGGCGGCCACGGGTTGTGCGCCAGTGCAACGGCGAGGATGTAGGCGACCCCGAGTGCCGCGACCCAATACGCGGCGCGCGCCCGGCGCGGGCGCCCGCGGTGCAGCGCGTACATGCCCAGCACGATGTAACCCACGAGCCCAACGATCTTGGCGGTGAGCCAGGGACTGGTGCCGGGATACTGGTGGATCAGCAGCGCAAGTCCGACGCCGCTGGCAAGCAGAACGGTGTCCACCACGTGCGGCAGCACGCGGACCCATCGGTGCTGCAGGCGCTGCGGCGCACCCAACATCCACAGGCCACGCACGAAGAACAGGGTGAAGGTCAACGCCACGGTGGCGACATGCACGCGCTTGAGCAGCGAGTATTCCATCGTCCGCGGTGCGCGCGGGCTCAGCCCGGCCGCCCGTCCGCGCGCCGGCGCACGTACAGGGGCAGGTAGTGCCCTACCCACGCGCCCAGCGCCACGAGCCACACCACCGCCGCGAGCAGGTTGGGCTGCAGCGGACCGTTCCAGGTGATGCCCGGCAGGCCCGCGAGCACGCGCAGCACCGCCGCGAGGCCCACGCCCCAGAAGCACACCCAGGTGTAGGTGTCGGCCTGAAGCCCGCGCCCCGAGTGGCCGAGCGTGACGCGGCTCGCCATGGCCACGGTCATGGAAGTGACGAAGCCGATGGTGAGCGCGTGCAGCGGTGCCTGGCCGAGAGGTACGACCCGTGAGCAGCAGCGCCAGACTCTGCGCACCATAGAGCGCCATCCCCACTGCGAGCCAGGCGAAGGCGATGTGCAGCATGGCGAGCAGTCGCACCTGCAGACTGCGGCGCAGCCCCCAATGCCAGCTGTGATGCAGGCCGAGCAGCGCCAGTGCGAAGTCGGGAATGAAGGTCCACTGCGGACGGCCGGTCACGGTGAGCGCGGTGTGACTCAGCGTGCACAGCACCAACACGGGCAAAGACCAGTTCGGCTGAACCACCGAATAGTCGGTGAGCGCCGTGCTGCTGAAAAACGGAATCATGCGATGGCTCACCAGCACCAGCACCGGCACCAGGAACAGCCACAGCCCGGCCGTAAGCGAAAGGGTCAGAAACGCCGGCCGGCCCTGAAGCAGCCATACCGCGTAGCTCGCCACGCCGAGCCAGCCGCAGAGCAGCGCCACATTGAGCTGGCGCTCGTAGCGCTTGTCGTGCGCCGGAGCGCGTGCAAAAACGTTGAGCAGTGCGTACAGGCCCACGCCCCAGCCGGCGAGCAGCACGACCACGGCCGCGACCAGCAGCGTGCCCCTGGTGAACAGTCCCGCATAGAACAGCAGCACGCCTGCGAGGAGCAGCACGAAAGCCGGCGCGTAGTGGCGGCGCGGCACCGGGGTGCCGTTGATCCAGCGCGGGTAGGTGGTCATGAGAAAGCCGAACATGAAAAACGGAAACACGGTATAGAGCATCAGGAAGGCGTGTGCCGTCATGGCCGGCACCACCAACGGCAGCGGCGGCCAGGCGCCGGTATAGCGCGCCCCGAGCTCGGTCAACCAGAACACCATCACTGCGAGCAGCTGCAGCGCACCGCCGAAAAACATCATGCGGTGCGGGGCCGCCGTGAACACCGGTCCCGCATCGTGGGTCCCGTCGGGCGCGACGGCGGGTTGACTCGCCATGAGAAGCTCTCCTGCGCGTGAACGCCGGTGGGGGCCGGCGGCGGGGTCCACGTGTGCCGCCATCATGGGCTCAGCGGGCAAGCTGCGCGTACAACGCGGCAGTTGCCGCGGCAGCTCGGCCGGACAGCGGATCACCACGAAGCCGGTGCTGCCGAACAGATGCGGCAGGTAGTCCCCGGCAAGGGTGTCGATCGTAACGCAGAACGGTTGCAGGCCGCGACGGCGCGCCTCGGCGAGCGCCATGCGGGTATCCTCGACGCCATAGCGTCCCTCGTAGCGGTCGAGGTCGTTGGGCTTGCCGTCGGTCAGCAACAGCAGCAGGCGGCGCTGCGCGGGCTCGGCTTCGAGCAGCGTCGTGGCGTGGCGCAGCGCGGCCCCCATGCGCGTGTAGTAGCCGGGGCGAATGGCCTGCAGCCGGCCGCGCACGGCGCGCCGTAGGGCTCGGCGAAGGTTTTCAGCACGTGAAAGCGCACGTGCTGGCGCTGCGCGACGAGAACCCGAACATGGCGAAGCGGTCGCCGGTCGCGGCCAGACTTCCCCGAACAGCAGCAGGGCGTCGCGGATCACGTCGATCACCCGCGCGTGGTCATTGACGTAGCTGTCGGTCGAGAGCGAGAGGTCGGCGAGCAGCAGGCAGGCGAGGTCGCGATTGCCGGTTTGCAGCGCCCGATACAGCCCGCGCCCCCGTCACCCCGCCCGCGGCACGTTCGGCGGCGAACTGCAGGCAGGCGTCGAGGTCGAGGTCGCGCCCTCCGGCGCGCCGCGCCGCCAGCTGCGTGCCGGCGCCAGCGCCTCGAACTGCGCCCGCAGCCGGCGCGCCGTCCGGCGCAACCGCGCCGGCAGCGCGCACGGTCGGCACGCCGGGCAACCATGGGCTGCAACGCGCAGTAATCGGGACGCAGCATGCGGCGCGGGTAATCCCACTCCGGCAGCAGCACCGCGGGCCGAGCGGCGTGTCGTCGTTCTCCGGCGCGGGAAGATCGAGGTCGAAGCGCACCCGGTGCCGTGAGCTGCTGCGATCGCGTGTCACGCTGATCACGTCCAGGTCACGCGCGGTATCGCGCGCCGACTCGCCGGGGTCGTCCTCATCGGTGCCGCGGTCCACCTTCACGAACTCGCTCCAGCTGAAGATGTTCTCCAGGCGCACCGCGAGCAGCCCGCCCTTGTGCTGCGGCGCGTCCACGCGCTCGGCGGCGAGGCGCGGCTCATGCTCGCGCTCCGAACCACGCTGTGCCGCACCGGGCTCGGCATCGCACGGCACCTCGGCACCGGGCTGCGCAAGGCTGCGCGGCGGCTCCGGGTGCAGCCACAGGGCGACCGGTGCGGCAGAGCGGCGCGCCGGCGGCAGCGCCGCCACGCTGCCCGGCTCGCGCAGCGCGGCACGGATGACCGCTTCCTGTGCCGCGGCGTCGGTTGCGAGCCGCGCAGGCTCGGGCGCAGCGGCAGATACGCCTGCACCAGGCGCAGGTAGCGCGCGCGCAATCCCGGATAGCGCGCCAGCACCGCGAGCGTGCGGCGTTGCGCACCGGCGAGCCAGTCGTCGCTCGCCTGCGCCGGCACCTGCACGGCCGCCAGCGCGGCGAGCCAGAAATAAAGCTCGCGGTTGAGTGCCCGGGTCGGCAGGACGGCGAGCCGTTCGGGAAGGTACAGGGCCTCGTGGTCGCGCCACGCCAGCGCCGCGCGCCGGCCGCTGCCGGCCACGCGCTGCAGCAGACTGCGGCGCGCGCCGTTGAGCCGTGTAGGACGCGCCGCCTCCACGCGCAGACCGTGCGGACCGCCCAGTGCACGGAACAACACGCCGGCACTGCGGCTCACCTCCAGCAGACCGACCGCGGCCTGCGCCACCTCGGACGAGGCCAGCCGGGTGATCAGCCGATGCCAGTACAGTCCGACCTGCTCTTCCATCAGCCGCCCCCGCGCCCGCCTGCGCCCGTGGCGCAACGCCGTGGGCTGCCTGCTCCCGCGGCGCATCGTCGCACTCGGGCGGCAGCGCCGGGCGGCGGCCGAAGTCGTGCTCCGACACCTGGCGCGCGCACTCGCCGTCACCCAGTGCAGCAGCCCGCCCTGCGGGCTCATCCCGCTGCACCTGCGCGCAGGCGGTGATGCACTGCGTGCACTGGGTGCAGGCGAACATCGCGCGCTTGATGCTGCGCGGGCGCAGCCGCATCGGGCAGGCATTGTCGCAGGCCGCGTTGCAGTCGGCGCACGCGCGAGCGCGCCGCGCATCGAACCCCACCACCAGGGCACGCCGGTTGGCCATCCACACGAAGCTCTGCAGCAGGCCGATGGCGCAGCCGTAGCGACAGAAGAGATGCCGCGCCAGCGCGAACTCGATGCACAGCAGCAGCGTCGCCACGCCCAGAAACACCGCCTGGTTGCGCGTGAGCGTCAGGTGCAGCAGGTTGTGATAGATCTCCGCGGGCGGCAGGAGATAGGTGAGCAGCGCGAGCGCCCACAGCGCGGCGAATCCCACCACGGCCGGCACCACCAGCCACCAGTAGCGGGCATCCGCGGAGAGCACGCGGCCGTCGGGGCGGCGCTCCGGCAGCGGCCGGCGCTCCCAGAGCGTGGGGCGGTTGCCGGCGCGGCGCATCAGGGAATTGATGAGCTCCACCACGGAGAAATGCGGACACAGCCAGCCGCAGTACAGCCGCCCCCAGCGCCACGACACCCAGACCAGCGTACCGAGCAGCAGCGCGATGGGAACGAATCCGCGCAGCACCAGGTTGAGCGCTGCCTGCGCGGCACTGATGCGGCCGGCGGCGAAGTCATCGATGCCCAGCGTCCAGGCCTGGCCAAGCAGAATGAAGTGCCCGAGGTGCAGATCCAGACGCAACAGGTCGAGCGGCGGCGCCAGCACGAACAGCGCGAAAAAGGCCGCCCGCAGCAGCCAGCCGGCGGCGCTGCAGCGCGGCAGTGGAGGAGACATCGTCAATGCGCATCGTTCATCCGCACAGGCGTCGGCGCCGGGCACAGGGTAACGCCAGGGCTTGCCGGCCAGGGCGCGCGCGAGACCGAGAATACCGAGCAGCACCAGCGTGGCGTGACAGACGACGAAGTACAGCACCGCCGCGATCCAGGTGCCGGCGGCATGCCCGCCCACCAGCGCGATGGCGCCGGTGCCGGCGATGAGCACCACGCCCGCAATCACGCTCGCATAGAGCGCCTGGCACAGGTGGTCCCGCGCGAGCCCGGTGGCACGCTGCGCGCAGCGTCGTTGGAGCAGCAGCAGGACCACGAAGGCGAGTCCCGGCAGCAGCAGCAGGTTGGCGAGGTAGAGCGCCTCGGCGGCGATGGCCAGGCCGTTTCCGGCTTGCGACGCTTCCGGCGTGACGAGTTCCGTATCAAACATCAGTGCCACCCGTAGGGTGCGCCGTGCGCACGCGTTCGTCGTAAAACGAAGCCGCGGCTGCATGATTCGGCAGGAACATTCTTGCCAGACCTCGCGCCAGTCACACCGCATCGGGACATCACACATCGTAACGCGTGCGTGGGACGCACCCTACCGGTGCCGCTCAGGTGCCGAAGCTCGCGCGCACCACCTCGAGCAATGCCTCGGCGGTCTCGCGGTCGTCGGTCAACGGCTCGACCAGTGCGGTGCGGCAGGCCTCGAGCGGCGGATAGCCGCCGCGCATCAGGGTGGCGGCGTAGACCAGCAGCCGCGTCGAAGGCGACTCATCGAGGTCGTGGTCCTCCAGGTTGCGCAGGCCCTGCGCCAGGCGCACCAGGCGCTCTGCGAGCGGCTGTGCGATGCCGGACTCCTGCACCAGGATCTCGCACTCGAGCTCGGGACCTGGAAACTCGAAACGCAGGGCGACGAAGCGCTGCCGGGTGCTGGGCTTCAATCCCTTCAAAAGGTTCTGATAGCCCGGGTTGTAGGACACCACCAGCATGAACTCGGGAGGGGCCTGCAGCAGCTCTCCGGTGCGCTCGATGGGCAGGACGCGGCGGTCGTCGGTGAGTGGATGCAGCACCACTGTGGTGTCCTTGCGCGCCTCCACCACCTCGTCGAGATAGCAGATCGCCCCTTCGCGTACCGCGCGCGTGAGCGGCCCGTCGTTCCAGTAGGTGGCCCCGTCGCCGATCAGGTGGCGCCCCACCAGGTCCACCGCCGTGAGCTCGTCGTGGCAGGCGACGGTGTAGAGCGTGCGCTGCAGTCGTGCCGCCATGTGGCTCACGAAGCGCGTCTTGCCGCAACCGGTCGGGCCCTTGATCAGCACCGGCAGCCGGTTGCGGAAGGCATGCTCGAACAGCGCCACCTCGTTGCCCTGGGGCAGATAGCGCGGCAGCTCCGAAGGATCGTCGCGGGGCGCCGCACATGCGGCCATCGTCGCCATCAGCGGGTTGCGCACGGCAAGTCAATCCGCCGCCGGCTCACAACGTCCCCCGCGCATCGCCGAGCGCCGCCTCCGGCGTCCCGCCGGCGGCGCTCACCGGCACCTGGCGTCCGGCGAAGAAGCTCACCAGATACACCACCAGCCCGATCAGGAACACCACGCCGGCTACCTCGCGCATCCAATAGAACAGCGCAATCTTTTCCTGCACCACCATGAAGGGCTGCGGAGTCTCGGCGTAGCGCTGCAGCCAGACCTGCAGGATGCCCGCCCCGGTAAGGAACAGCACCATGAACACCATGGCCACGCTCATCAGCCAGAACGACCACATCTCCAGCACCTGGGCACGCTCGCTGGCGGCGACCTGTCCGCGCAGGATGGGCATGGCATAGGAGATGATGGTGAGCACGATCAGCACATAGGCACCGTAGAACGCCAGGTGCCCGTGGGCGGCGGTGATCTGCGTGCCGTGGGTGTAGTAGTTGACCGGCGCAAGCGTATGCAGAAAGCCCCACACGCCCGCCCCCAGGAAGGACATCACGGCCGTGCCCAGCGCCCACAGGGTCGCAGCCTTGTTGGGGTGCTCGCGGCGGCGGCGGTTCACCATATTGAAGGCGAACACCGTCATCATGAAGAACGGTATGGGCTCCAGCGCGGAGAACACCGAGCCCCACCACTGCCAGTACTCGGGCGTGCCGATCCAGTAGTAGTGATGCCCGGTGCCGACGATGCCGGTGACGAGCGCAGCGGCGATGATCACGTACAGCCACTTCTCGATGACCTCACGGTCCACGCCCGTGACCTTGATCAGCACGAAGGCGAGGATTGCGCCCAGGATCAGCTCCCAGACCCCTTCCACCCACAGGTGCACCACCCACCACCAGTAGTACTTGTCGAGCACCAGGTTCGCCGGGTTGTAGAAGGAAAACAGGAACAGTCCCGCGAGTCCCAGCAGTCCGCTCAGCAGCACCAGGTTGACGACCGTCTTGCGCCCACGCAGCACCGTCATGGTGATGTTGTAGAGAAAGCCCAGGGCCACCACCACGATGCCGATCTTGGTGATGGTCGGCTGCTCGAGAAACTCGCGTCCCATGGTGGGGAACCAGTCGTTGTGGGTGAGCTCGGCGAGCCGTGCGTAGGGCACCGTCAGATAGCCGAGCACGGTGAGCGCGCCGGCGACCAGGAACACCCAGAACAGCAGCAGGGCGAGCCCCGGGCTGTGCAGCTCGGTCTCGGCCTCCTCCGGCACCAGGAAATACGAAGCGCCCATGAAGCCGAACAGCAGCCACACGATCAGCAGATTGGTGTGGACCATGCGCGCCACGTTGAAGGGAATGTCCGGGAACAGGAAATCCCCGATGACGTACTGCAGGCCCATGATGAGGCCGAACAGCACCTGAGCGGCGAACAGGCCGATGGCGGCAATGAAGTAGGGTTTGGCGACCGCTTGCGAGCGATATTGCATGGGATTCTCCTCCGTTCTAGCCTTCGATGTTGGGCGGCCAGTTGGCCGTGTTGACCTCGGAGGTCCAGCGCAGGAACGCCACCAGCGCGTCGAGCTCCGCATCGCTCAGGTTGAACTGCGGCATCTGGCGCCGGCCGGCGATCCCGCTCGGCTGGCCCTTGATCCACGCCTTGATGAAGGCTTCACCGCGGCGCGGAACGACGTTGCCGAGCTCGGGTGCGAAATAGGCGCCCTCTCCCAACAGCGTATGGCAACCGATGCAGTCGTTGCGCTCCCAGACCTGCTTGCCCATCGCCACCTGCGCGGTCAGCTCGCTGCGATGATCGCGCTGCGGCAGGGCGCGGCCGGTGTGAAAGGTGAGCGCCAGGAACAGCAGCAGGAAGAACAGGCTGCCTCCGTAGAAGATGTTCCGGGCCATGGATTTGGTGAAGGTGGCGCGCATCCGATTGTCCTCGACGGCGGAATCGCGCCCATTACAGTGGGCCGCGTGCACGGGCTCCTTGACATCCATCAAGTGGCGCCGGCCGCTTGCACCCGCGTGCTACAATGCCCGCGCAATGACCCGCCGCTTTTTCGCCACCGGCGGCGCCGACTTGCGCACGCGCCTCATCCGATACGCCGCGCCAATCGCCGAACCGTTCCTGCGCTCGTTGCGCGGCCGTGCAGGATGGCACTACCGATCGCACCCTTGGGCGGCGGGCCCACGGAGGAGAAACCTGCTTCATGACCGCCACCACATCCCCCGGTCGGCCCGACGAGCGCGCCCGCTTGCGCCCCGTCGCGGCCTGGCTGCTCGTCTGCTGCGCGCTGTTGTTCGCCATGGTGGTGCTGGGCGGTACCACACGGCTGACGGGCTCCGGACTTTCGATTGTTGAATGGGCGCCCATCATGGGCGCCATCCCGCCGCTTTCGGATCACCAGTGGGACGAGACTTTCCGCCAGTACCAGCGCTCGCCCGAGTACCAGAAGAAGAATTTCGGAATGACGCTGGCCCAGTTCAAACGCATCTTCTGGTTCGAATACGCCCATCGTCTGCTGGGACGCACCATCGGACTGGTGTTCCTGGTCCCGTTCCTGTATTTCGCGCTGAGTCGCCGGCTCCCGGCGCGGCTCGTCCCACGACTGGCGCTGCTGTTCATGCTCGGTGGCCTGCAGGGTCTGCTCGGCTGGTACATGGTGAAGAGCGGGCTGGTGAACGACCCCCACGTCAGCCACTATCGCCTCACTGCGCACCTGGCTGTGGCGTTTCTGATCTACGGCTACATGTTCTGGCAGGCGCTCAGCCTGCTCCATCCCAGGCCGCAGCCCGCGATGGCCGCCTCCCCGGCGCTGCGCCGGGCGGGCACCGGGCTGGTGGCACTGATCGCCGTTACGGTGCTGTCGGGGGGTCTGGTGGCGGGGCTCAAGGCCGGATTTGCCTACAACACCTTTCCACTGATGGACGGTCAGTGGATTCCACCGTCCTGGCGGATGCTGCAGCCGGCATGGATGAACCTGGTCGACAACCCTGCGGCAGTGCAGTTCGACCACCGCGTCCTGGCGCTGACGGTCCTGCTGCTGGTGCTGGCGTTCTGGCTGGCCGGTCACCATCGCACCATGCCGCGGCGCGCCCATCGCGGCCGCCACCTGCTGCTCGCCGTGGCGATGGTGCAGGTGAGCCTGGGCATCTCGACATTGCTGCTGCACGTCCCGGTGGCGCTGGCAGCCACGCATCAGGGCGGCGCGCTCGCGCTGTTCAGCGTCGCGCTGTTTCTCGCCCACGGCCTGCGCAGCCCCGCGCCCTCGGGCGAGATCGCGCACGCAGGCGATACGCCGGCGCAGGTCTCAGCGCGCGGCGCAGCGTCGCCTTCCGCAGGCGGTTACGGAATTTCCGTCGACTCGTAGCTTGGCCGGTACGGCCGAGACGCCCAACCGGCGGCAGGAACCGCCGCCATGGCGCGAGGGAAGGATTGGTGGGAAAACAGACGGCGGGCGGGAAATGCCCCGCCCGCCGGTCGGCTTACTTGCCGCAGTTCGCGCCCTGCAGCGCACTGAAGTAGGCCGCGAGATTCTCGATGTCGGCGTCGGTCAGGGGCTTCGCCATCGGGCTCATCAGCGGATTGGTGCGAGTGCCTTCGCGGAACGCCTTGAGCTGGATCATGATGTATTGATCCTTCTGGCCGGCGATGTTGGGCCACACCGGATTGCTGCTGATGCCCTCGGGACCGTGGCAGCCGGCGCAGACCGCGGACTTCGCCTTGCCTGCGGCGGCATCACCCGCCGCGAGCGCCAGAGCCTGGACACTGGCCAACGCCGCCGCGACGGCGAACACGATCGGTTTCTTCATGAGCTTTTCTCCAAGTACAAGGGACTGAAAGGATCCGTGCACGGGGAACATCGCAGTTCAGCGGGTCGTGCGGCTGCCCTGCCGGGGCCGCCCCGGGCCGGTCCGGAAACGGGGTCGCTATCTTCGCAAAGGCCCGTGCGATTGTAAATGCAGCCCACTCAGCGCGGGCGCAGATAACGCTCGTCGTCGAAAGTGACCACCCACTGCGGCCGGAGACCCACCAGCATGGTCATCAACATGCCGTTCAGCAGGGCTTCCGGGAAGATCATCAGGGGGAAGAACGGCAGGTATTCCCGGGCCAGTTTGGCGAAGGGGTAGGTGCCGCTGCCCACCAGCACGACCACCGCGCCGAGGCCGCTCACCGTCATGGCGAGCGCGCCGCCGAGGAAGGCGCAGAGGAATATGTATACGAAGAAATGATTCGGCAGCCAGCGGTCGACCGCCCGGTACAAGGCATGGCTGACCAGGACCGGCAGCGCGCCGAACACCAGCATGTTCAAGGCATAGGCATGCCAGCCCGCGCTCCCGTCCAGCACGGCGCCGAGCAGCACCAGGCTGATCGCGATGATGGCCAGCGGCCACCCGAACATCAGCGTGAGCAGCGTCGCCCCGAGCAGATGGAATCCCATGCCCGGCGTGACACCCGCGCGCAGGCCCCACAGCAGCAGCAGCCCGACGCAGGTGCCGAAATACACGTGCTGCATGGAGGGTTTCAGCAGCTTCTTCCAGGGCGCCCGCCACGATGCGAACCCGAGCAGCGCGGCGTACAGACCGTCTGCGGTCCACAGCCACACCTGAGGTAGCAGTTGGTCGGGAAAGTTCATGACATCTTGTCCTCTACGCGTTCTCTCGTGCACGCACGGCAGCGATGATCCAACATCGCGGCGGCGCCCGCCACCCCGCACGCCGGTGTCGCGCGGCGCCGACACTTGGCCGTACCTGCACTGGCGGGTAGAATCATCCGCAGCGCCTGCGGCCGGCTCGTAGAACTAGAATAGCCGCTCCGGACGCGTGTCGCGGAGCAGCGGACGCAACACCCGCCCGCCAGGAAGGCGTAGGACTGCCACGATGACTCGGTTGAAGCTCGACTGGTTGCAGGAAGGAATGGTGCTGCGCAGCGCCGCGCGGGATGCGGAGGGTCACGAGCTGATCGTACCTGGTACTGTGCTCACCGCGAGCCACCTGAGCCTGCTGCGGCTGCACGGCATCGAAGCCGTCGACATCCAGCCGTGTTCCCCACCCCCGGCGCTTCGGCCGCAGGATCTTCCGCAGGATATCGGACCGGAGCCCGCGACGGTCCTGGCGCAACGCTTCCGCCATCTCGACCCCGATCATCCGCTGGTACACGCGCTGATGATCCATGCGCTGCGACGCCTGAAGGAGTCCGGCTGGTGACGCTGACGCCCGCAGAGCTCATCGCCGGCACGGTGGACCTTCCCTCGCTGCCGGATGTGCTGATTCGCGCGAACGAAATGATCGGCAACAGGCGCGCCTCGGCGGGCGACATCGGCAAGGTGTTGTCCGAGGACACGGGGCTCACCGCGCGCCTGCTGAAAATCGCCAACAGTGCATTCTACGGCTTCCCGCGCCGGGTCGAGACGGTCTCGCGCGCCATTACCGCCATCGGCACGATGAATCTGCTGCACCTCGTCATTGCCACCACGGTGGCGCGCCAGTTCCAGGGTCTGCCCAACGACCTGGTGTCCATGAGAAGCTTCTGGCACCACAGCGTATACACGGGCCTGGTGGCACGCGCCCTCGCCGCGCAACGCCGCGAGAAAAGCATCGAACGCTACTTCGTGCTCGGCCTGCTGCACGACCTGGGCTCACTGCTGTTGTATCGCAAGCTGCCGGAGCTGGCGCGCGAGGCCCTGCTGCAGGCGCGTTACGACGGGGCGGTGCTGCACGAGGCAGAGCGCAGGGTAATCGGCTTCGACCATGCTGCGCTCGGGGGCGAGCTCATGCTGAGCTGGCGGTTTCCGCCGGCGCTGATCGAAGCCGTGGCACTGCACCATACCCCGGCGCAGGCCAAGGACTTTCCGCTCGAGACCGCCGTGGCACACGTCGCGGACGTGATCGCAGGCGCTCTGCGGTGCACGGCCGGCGCCAGCGATGCGGCACCGCCGCTCGACCCGCAGGCCTGGGACCGGCTCGACCTGCCGGTGAGCGTCCTGGACGCGGTGCTGGAGGAGGCGGATGCGCGCTTCGACGAAGCCTACGAGATGATCTTCCCCGATCGGGCGGCGGGCGCCGCCTGACGTTTCGGGACCCGCTCAGCGCAGGGCATCGCGCACCTTTTCCAGGCGCTCGCGCACCTGAACCCCCAGCGTCTCGAGCTCCGGACGCTGCACCAGTCCCAGCACCGCCGCCGGATCCATGAAGCCCACGGTAACGCTCCCGTCTTCCTCCTCTCGGACAATCACGTTGCAGGGCAGGAGCAGCCCGATGTCGGGCTCGGCTTCGAGTGCCTGATGCGCGAGCGGCGGATTGCAGGCGCCCAGGATGCGGTACGGCCGGCGGTCCACACCAAGCTTGGCCTTGAGCGTGCGCTGCACGTCGATCTCGGTGAGCACTCCGAAGCCTTCCTTCTTGAGCTCCTCGGTTGTACGTACAAGCACCGCTTCGAAGTCACCCTGAACACTGATGTTGAATCCGTACATTGCTTGCCTCCTGTTCATTGCACCCCATCGGTTTCGCTCAGTATATCGAAGCACAAAGGAACAATGCTTGCATTAGCTTTACCGGAACACGGGAACGGCAGCCTCGCCGTCAGCAGTCTGCCGCATCGGGATAGCGCACGTGCGCACCCGGGGACGTTTCGTTACGGGAGGATTCATGTCTCAACGCTGGTTGCAGATCCGCGGCGACCCGTCGGTCCGGCGTTTTCTGTACGATCAGGAGCGTGTGGACAACGAGTTCGATGTCCGCATGGACGAGGTATTGCAGCGCGTGACGGTACTGTTCGCGAGTCACGGAATCTTCCACGCCAAGGTGCACTTCTCCAGCGGACAGGTGACGCTGTGGTCGCTCGATGACCCCTTGCGCTATCGCGTGCACGTCAAGGAGGAATTCCTCGGACCGGAGCTCTATGCGGGCTACGCCAATTGTCTTTACACGGACCTGGCGGTGATACCTCAGGACGACATCGCGCGCATCCTCGAGCTGTTTCGCGCGCTGCGCCACGGCGATGCGAACATCTACCTGCGCTCGGGCTCCATCAACGTCGTGAACGGCTGTGTGGGTCTCAACTTCTCCTGCGATGGCAGTCATTACCTGCCCTACCAGGAGTTTCTGCGCCTGGGAACGGAAGTCTACTGGACTAGCCCGGAAATCCCACCAGCCGGCGAGCGGCTGGCCTGTAAGTGAATCGATTGCGGGGACGGGATGCCGGTGAGGTTCCCGGCCAGGGACAGTTGAGGGGCACGTCGGAACGGTGCACCTGTGAACACGCTACATGATTGTGAGGTCGGTCCGCCGCGCTCGTAACGTGCGCGGCATGAGGCTGCTTGTCCCGATGGAAATGCGCATCAGCCCCGCGACTGCCCGAAGCCGGATTCGTCGTAGGAGAAGGTGACGGGCTTGCCGCCGACCAGGGTTTCCAGCAGCACCTGACGTGCCCACAAGCGATAGACGAAGCCCAGCGTCTTCTCCAGGTATTCGCGCTGCAGGTCGCGGCCATCGTGCTCGTGGCGCAGCAGCAGCACGCGATTGTGGCGGAAATCGGCGTCCATGATGCGAATCACCGGCACGGTCGCCATCCCGACGTTGCGCAGCAGGGATTCCTTGACCGTCTCCCAGTGGTCCTCGTCGGAGATGTTGGACACCACGACCTTGTCGTCCTGGCGACGGTACTCGAACATGTCGAGCTCGGCCATCAGCTCCTCGGTGAGGAAGCGGCGCAGAAACGAGGCGTCGCGGTCGGTCTCGCGCACCTCGAACAGTTTGCTCATGCCCGACTTGTCGGGCCGGCCGTAGCGCGCGATTTCCTCGTCGGTCGGCTGGTCGAAGCGCCGCTCGATGTCGTGCCAGACCCGGAAACCCAGGTGGTAGGGATTGATGCCGCCCGGATGCGGGCGCACGACCTGGTTGTGGTGTACCAGAAACTCCAGATAGAGGCCCTCCGGCAGATCCAGGCTGTTCATGATCTTGTGGTGCCAGTAGCTGGCCCACCCCTCGTTCATGATCTTGGTCTCGATCTGGGGAATGAAGTACTGCGCCTCCTCGTGCACGATCTGCAGCAGGTCCTTATGCCAGCCCTCGAGATAGGGATTGTACTCGGCGATGAACAGCAGGATGTCCTCTTCAGGCTCCAGCGGCAGCTTGCCCAGGTCCGGCGCGTCGTAGCGTGCCGGCTTGTGGATGCGCTGGTAGGGATCGTGTGGCGGCTGTGCACGCTGCAGCGCCCGCTCCTGCTGCTCGTCGCGGGGCACCTTGCGGATCGCGGTGTTGCGCCGGCACTGCAGCGACAGCGCATGTGCAACGTCCAGCACCTCCTCGACCTTCTGCAGCCCGATGGAGGGGTCCTCCACGTAGTGACGCACCCGGTCGGCACGCAGCTTGAAGTTGCTCACCGTCAGGTCCGGCCGTGTGTCGCGGAACGTGAAATTGTTCTTGAAGAAATCGTTGTGACCGTAGACGTGTGCCATGGTGAGGATCTGCAGGCACAGGGTGTTGTCGCGCATCAGATAGGCGAGCGAGGGGCGTGCGTTGATCACCATCTCGTAGGGCAGGCCCGACACGCCGTATTCGTAGAGCGTCTTGAGCTTCTCGTAGGACTTGCCGAACGACCAGTGTGGATAGTGCGCGGGCATGCCCTGATAGGCCATGTAGCCCAGCATCTCCTCCGGATCGCAGACCTCGAATTCCTGGGGGAAACAGGACAGCCCGAATGCCTCGACCTTCTCGCGGATCCGTGCGTCCCAGGTCTCGAGATCCTTGATGGTCCAGTTGCGGTTCATCGCCTGCCGCCACCCTTCAGTCGGCCACTGCGGCGCTCTTGCGCTCGCGTGCCAGGAACTCGCGGAAGCTCGGCCAGATGTCCTCCTTGTGCTCGATCATCAGCGCATGGAAGTTGGGGGCATCGAGTCGGTCGAACAGCTCCAGCAGCGAGTCGCCATAGGAGCCGGAGTTGAGCGGCTTGATCTCCCCGTAGCCGAACAGATTGCACACCTCGCACAGCGCCTGCGCCGCCTTGAGGGCGCCGGGATTGTCCGAGTGCCAGTTGTCGCCATCCGAGCAGTGGAAGGCATAGACGTTCCACAGCGACGGGTGGTAGCGGTCGTCGATGATCTCCAGCGCCCGGTTGTACCCGGAGGAGATCATGGTCCCGCCGGACTCGCCCTTGGTGAAGAATTCCTCCTCCGTCACCTCGCGCGCCTGGGTGTCGTGGGCGATGAATACCACCTCGACGTTCTGGTAGCGCGTGCGCACGAACTGATACAGCAGGAAGAAGAAGCTGCGTGCCAGATACTTCTTCATGGTGTCCATCGAGCCGGAGGTGTCCATGATGCACAGCACCACGGCGTTGGACTGGAAGCGCACGTCGCGCATCATGCGCCGGTACTTCAGATCGTCGCGGTGAAACGGGAAACGATCGGCCGACGGCTCGGCGGTCAGAGCGGTACGCGTCGCCACCTTGCGACGGATGCGCGCCATCGCGGTGCGCTTCTTGTCGAGGTGCACCCGGATGCCGACCTTGCGAAAGCCCTTGCGCTTGCGGGCGCTCTCCACCGGCACCTCGCGCAGCCGCCTGCGCTCCATGTCCGGCAGCTCGAGATCCTCGAACATGATGTCCACCAGCTCTTCGAGGGTGATCTCCGTCTCGTAGTAGTCCACGCCGGGCTGGTTGCCGGCGGTGCCGGTGCCCTGACCTTCGCCCTCGCTCACCACCTGGCCCGGCTGGGTCTTGCCGTTGCCGGTGCCCACACCGGGGTTGTTCTCCCCGTAGATGAAGTGGTATTCGCGAATGCCGCGGATCGGCACCTTGACGATCTTGTCGCGGCTCTGGCCGATGATGGACTCCTCGGCGACGATGTCGGCGATATTCTCGCGGATCGCCTGGCGCACCTTCTGGCGATGGCGCAGGCGATCTCCCGCACTGCGATCCGAACGCAGTGCGTCGGAACCCGAGTGCGGACGAATGACCGAGTCGACCATTACGAAGGGTCAGTCCTTCCAGAGATTGTTGGCGGCGTACTTCAGGACCACTTCCGCCGAATGCTCGTTGTAGCCGCGCTCCAGCAGTGCCTTGACCAGATCCCCGTACTTCTTCATCTGTTCCTCGTCGCGGGTGCGCGCCTTGGTGATGACCCGGCTCATCTCGCGCACCGAGCTCATGAGCTTGCGCTCGATGGCCTCCTTCAACGGCTCGTAGGAAAAGTGGCTGACCTTCTCACCGCGCCGGCTCTTCGCCCACAGATAGGCCATCACCTCCTGGCGGAAGCCCTGCGCAGCCGAGCCCATGATGGCGATCTGCTCCTCGACCGATTTCAGGAAGCCCTCGTCGGGCTGCAGATCCTCTCCCGTGTTGCGGTCCTTGACGCGGGTCTTGTTGACGTAGGCCTCGGCATGGTCCAGGTAGTTCTGGAACAGCGCTTCCGACTGCTCTTCGAAGGAGTAGACGAACGCCTTGGTGATCTCCTTCTCCAGCAGCTCGAGATACACCTTGTGCAGGATGTCCTGCAGGAATTCCAGATAACGCTTGCGGGTGTCGTCGGGCAGGTCGGCGGCCTTGACCATGTTGACCAGCGCCTCACGCACGTTCACCGGATTGATGCCTTCCGAGTTCTCGGCAAGCGCGTTGTCGATGGCCTTCATGATGAAGCGCGGGGAGATGCCGAACATGCCCTCGCGGCGCGCCTCCTCCTGGAGCTCGCGCACGTTGATCTTGACGGTCTTGCCCTTCTCGACCACGTCTTCGCCGTCATAGAGGCGCAGCTTGGTCATGAGATCGCATTTGTTGCTGCCCTCGAGCCGGCTCAGGATCGAGAACATCGCCGCGAGCTCGAGCGTATGGGGCGCGATATGGGCCCGGAAGTCCGACTTGTCGAGCAGCTTGCGATAGATCTTGATCTCCTCGGAAAGACGCAGGTTGTACGGCACCTTCACCACGACGATGCGGTCGAGTATCGCCTCGTTGGTGGGATCGCCCTTGAAGCGGTGCCATTCCGCTTCGTTGGAGTGCGCGATGATGCAGGTATCGACATACACCGTACCGTGACGTCCCGGGGCGGGAATGAACTTCTCCTGGGTCGCCGTGATCATGGTGTGCAGGTACTCGGGCTCGTTCTTGAATACCTCGATGAATTCGGTCATGCCGCGGTTGCCGACGTTGAACGCGCCGTTGAGATCCAGCGCGCGCGGATCGCCCTCGGAAAAAGTGTCGAGCTTGGAGATGTCCACCGAGCCGATGAGCACCGAAGTGTCCTGGTTGTTCGGGTCGACGGGCGGCACCACGCCCACGCCGCGGCGCTCGTGACGAGAGAAAGCCACGGTAACCACCGGCACGTCCTCGTACCGGCCGTGGAATTCCTCCTTCAGGCGATGGCGGCACACCGGGCACAGCTCGCCTTCGATGTGCGCCTCGAGCATCTTTTCGAACTCGCCGCGCAGCTGCTTGGGAATGAGGTGCAGCGGCTCCTCGGCCATGGGGCAGCCTTCGATGGCGTGCACGGGCGCGCTCTGTTCGAGTCCGCGCTGCACGCGCTCGACCAGCGAGCTCTTGCCGGCGCCGACCGGGCCCATGAGATAGAGCACCTGACGACTTTCCTCCCCGTGCATCGACGCCGAGTGGAAATAGCGCACGACCTGGGCGATGGTGGGCTCGATACCGAAGAACTCGCCGCTGAAGAAGGCGTAGACCTTCAGCGGCTCGTCGCCGAACAGTCGCCGGATGCGGGGATTGTCGGAATCGGTGATGGTGGCGACGCCGTCGCCCATCACGGTGTCGTAGATGCGCGCGTGCGCAAGCTTGGGGAGTGTGGGATCGGCCTTGACTTTATCGAGGTATTCGAGAAAGGTGCCGCGCCACTCTTGGCTTTCCCGACGTGTCCGATCTTTGGCGATCAGCTCTGCAAACTGGGACCTCTTTTCAGTCATAACCGATCTCCTGTAAATGGATCGCTCAGCTACTTCGGCATGGCGTTCGTCTCCGTTGTCGTTCTTCTTCTCTTCTACTGTCTTGGTATACTTATAGCGCCTTTCTGCGCCGCATCCAAGCGCAAAGTATGCGATTGCAGCGGCAAGTTCTATGCCACCGTCCGGGCGCAGTTTTGGGCGTGTGGCGCAGTCGTTGTGAGGGCCGAAGAAATGGGACACCAGGCCTGACACACGCCTGCTGTGACCGAATTTGCGCCGCGCAGTTCCGACAAAAACACTGCCCACCGGCGAGCCGGTCGATGGTCGCCGCAGCAGAGAACGACACCGTGCGCAAACTGCCGTCGCCTTTCGGACGCGAAACTGTCATGCCTCTGGCGCGAACCATGAAACATGGCGCAGCGCACTGCGTGTCCGCCCTTCTTCCGGGTGTCGCCGGCTGGGCAACGCCAGGGGCCTCACCCGCACCAGGAACACTGGAGACTGACATGTCGCAGACCAAGATTCTGCTCGAAGAGTCGGACATCCCCACGCACTGGTACAACGTGGTCGCCGACATGCCGAATCCGCCGGCGCCGGTGCTCGCCCCCGACGGCAAGCCGCTCGGCCCGGACGCACTGGCGGCCATCTTCCCCGATGCGCTGATCGCACAGGAGGTGAGCGGCGAGCGCTGGATCCCCATTCCGGAGCCGGTGCGCGAGGCCTACCGGCTCTGGCGTCCCTCTCCGCTGTACCGCGCGCGACGCTTCGAGGCCCTGCTGGGAACGCCTGCCCGCATCTACTACAAGTACGAAGGCGTGAGCCCCGCGGGCTCGCACAAGCCCAACACCGCCGTGGCGCAGGCGTACTACAACCGCGAAGCCGGCATCCGGCGCCTTGCCACCGAAACCGGGGCCGGGCAGTGGGGCTCGGCGCTCGCGCTGGCCGGACAGATGTTCGGCTTGCAGGTGCGCGTGTACATGGTGAAGGTGAGCTACGAGCAGAAGCCCTTCCGCCGCTCCATGATGCAGACCTGGGGCGCGGAGGTGTTCGCAAGCCCCACCGACCGGACTGCCGCCGGTCGCCAGATCCTGGCCGATGACCCCGACAGCCCGGGATCGCTCGGCATCGCCATTTCCGAAGCGGTCGAGGAGGCCGCATCGCGCAAGGACACCAACTACAGCCTGGGCTCGGTGCTCAACCACGTGCTGCTGCACCAGACGGTGATCGGGCTGGAGGCGAAGAAACAGCTCGAAAGCGTCGGCGAGTACCCCGATCTCGTGCTTTCGGCCTGCGGCGGAGGCTCGAACTTCGGCGGCATCGCCTTCCCGTTCTTCGCCGACAAGGCCGCCGGGCGACGCATCCGCCTGATGGCGGTGGAACCGAGCTCCTGTCCGACCCTGACCCGCGGCGTATACACCTACGACTACGGCGATGCCGTCGGCCTCACGCCACTCATGAAGATGTACACCCTGGGGCACGACTTCTGTCCCCCGGGCATCCATGCCGGCGGGCTGCGCTACCACGGCGACTCACCGCTGCTGTGCCAGCTCTACCACGAGGGGCTGCTGGAGGCGATCGCGGTTCCCCAGCTCGCCACGTTCGAGGCCGGCGTGCAGTTCGCGCGCAGCGAAGGAATCATTGCCGCGCCGGAGTCGTGCCACGCCATACGCGCCGCCATGGACGAGGCGCTGGAGTGCAAGCGCACCGGAGAGCCGCGGGTGATTCTGTTCAATCTGTCCGGGCATGGACATTTCGACATGGCGGCCTACGACAAGTATTTCGCCGGCGACCTGGAGGACTACGACTACCCGGAACAGGCGGTGCGGGAGGCCATCGAACGCCTGCCACGCTTCGGCTGAACGCCGCCCGCGGGCACGGGCAACCGCTGAGGCGGTTCCCCCACGGGCCGTCGAACGGCGTTCGCCTGCCGCGGCTGCGGGAATCGCCAGCGCGCGGCTCGCCCGCCCTGCCGCATCTCTCACCAGCCGGTCAACGGCTGGCTGGCTGGTGAGATTTCCCGGCTAGGTGTGATACCGGCGCACCTCGATGCGCCGGTCGGCGCCACGTACGATGTCGCCCATGTGCACCGGAAACGACCCTGCGCGACGATCCTGGAAGTAGAGCTCCAGGGTTTCCGACACCACGGGGAAAGCAATCTCCTGCCAGGGGATCTCGTCTTCGGCGAACAGCTGAACCTCCAGGCTCTCCTCCCCGGCGTGGGCCTCGCCCCCGCGCAACCGGCCGCGGAACATGATGTAGACTTGACTGATGTGCGGGAGATTGAACAGCCCGTAAAGCCGCAGGTCATCGAGCTGGGCATTGGCTTCCTCGCGCGCCTCCCGCGCGGCGGCGATGGCGGTGGTTTCGCTGTTCTCCATAAAACCCGCGGGGAGCGTCCACAGGCCGTAACGCGGCTCGATGGCGCGCCGGCACAGCAGGATGCGGCCTTCCCACTCCGGTATGCAGCCGGCGACGATCTTGGGATTCTGGTAGTGCACCGTGCCGCAACGATCGCACACGTGGCGCGGCAGGTTGTCACCGGGTGGGGTGCGCAGGGTCACTGCGGATCCGCATTGGGAGCAGAAGTTCATGACGGTGGAAGCGTCGCGGCAGACGGATCGAACATAGCAGAAAAGCGTGGCACGTGAAACGCGCGGCGACGGCGGCAGCTGATCGCCTACACTCACTTATCATTGTTCAGAAAGCGGCAATGCAGCGGGGGGCGACATCATGGCCAGCAGCTTGACCCAGCAGCAGATCGAGCAGATCCGGCGCATCATGAACGCGCGCTACGAGGCACTGGTGGAGGAGATCCGCGGCGAGCTGGAACGTTCCGACGATCAGCACTACGTGGAGCTCGCGGGACGCGTGCGCGATGTCGCCGACGAGTCGGTCGCCGATGCGCTGGCGGACATGAACGCGGCCATCGTCGATCGCCAGATCCGCGAGCTGCGCGAGATCGAGGCGGCACGCACGCGCATGGCGAACGGCACCTACGGCATCTGTGTCGACTGTGGTGCGGAGATCCCTTTCGCGCGGCTGCTCGCCTACCCGACCGCACGACGCGACATCACCCATCAGGAGCAGCACGAGAAGACCTACGCCGGTGAGGAGACGCCCTCGCTGTAGTGCCTGCCTGCCGGGTCACCCCGCCCCTCGCGCACGTAGACCTGCATGAGCCAGATGGCCGTGTGCGCTTCGTGTGCTTGGCGGAACCCGCGTGACCGTATCCAGTCCGCGACGCGCTGCGGGTCGTGCACGTAATTGCGAAACGGGACGCGCAGTGCTCGCATCAGGCGTGCGCCACCGGCGACCAGCGCCCGATTGAAGGCGTGATCGCGCGGATAGATGAGCGCGATGGTGCGGCGCGTCCTGTCGGCCGCTGCCTGGATCAGCGCCGCAGCGTCGGGATAGCAGCACACCACCTTGTCCAGCACAGTGACGTCGTGCGCCTCCACACCCGGCGCCAGCTCCACGAAATCGCCCACGCGGTAGGACACGCGCGGGCCGAGGCCGCGCCGCTCGGCCCTGTGCCGGGCCGCGCCGATCATGCGTTCGGAAAGATCGATCCCGAGCGCCGCGCCGGCGCCGGCCTCCAGCAGTTCCTGGTGCAGGTAGCCCACCCCGCAACCGATCTCGAGCAGCGTCGCGCCCGCGAGATCGGCGCCACGCAACGCCTGCACCATGCGCCGCTGCAGCCAGTCCAGGCCGCGCGTCGCATACACCGCGCGGCTCACACCCGCCAGTCGCGAGAACAGCCCACCGGCGGCGGCGGTGCGATAGCAGCAGGCGTGTACCACTCAACGGTCCGCGTAGGGGTCGCCGCCGGCGAGCCGCTCCACCCGGTGCGGCGCGCGGTGGGGTCGCACGTAGTTGTTGCCCGGACCGTCGGCAAGCAGCTCGACGCGATGCGGGCTGCGCGTGCGCCGCTGCAGCCGGTCACGGTCGGGACGCCCGCGCCTATCGCAGCCGTCCAGACGTCCGCCACCGCAGCGTCCCACCGGATGGAAGGGCCGGAAAGGATAGAAAACCGGATAGGCGGTGGTGACGACCTCCGGAGGGCCGATCGCCGGTGGCGCGCTCGACTCGGCACCCCGCCCGCGAGCACGCGCGCGATCCTCCGCCTCCTGCGCCCGGCGACTCTCTTCCATGCGCTGCAACTGTTTGGGGATGGAGTAATACCAGGTATCCGGATCGACGGTCGGCGCGGCGGCAGGCGCAATGCTCAGCTGCTCTTCGGCGACCGCGTCCCGCGGTGGGGGTTCGTCGCTGTAGTGCATCAGGCCATGGGCATCCTGCCACTTGTATACCCGGGTGACGCTGGAGGTATCCGCGGGCGGCGCCACCGGATGCGCGACCTGCGCCTGGACCGCGTTGCCGGCCTGTGCATCGCCGGAACGCTGCGCGCCGCCGCCCGCCCGTCCGTCTTCGGCCGCCGCCGCCATTGCTCCGCCCATCGTCCCGATCAGCAGGACCGTCCACCACCCCTTCCGTAACCAACTTGCCATGTTTCACCTCCGGCGATACGCCGCACTGATCACATCATGCCATGCAAGCCACGAGCTCGGCGTCGCTTGTCGCAGGTGGTCCATACCCGCCTGCCCTATCTGCAGTGTAGCGCGTGGGGATGATCTGGCATCCTTCGCGATCGGCGAACGATGATACAGTGTTCACGCCGCCGGCCTATCCTGGTTCCGGCGGTTTCTCGCTCGCCCTGGCTTGGTATTCACCGAAGTGAGAGCTTGGGCCACCCCTTTCGCTCCAACCCGGCGCCAGGACGGCTGCGCATTCCGCCAGCTCCCGGGATGCCGGTGAGATTTCCGGGCCAGACACCGGGAGACCCATGCTTATCTATCTGATGCGGCACGGACAGACGGACTACAACGTGCTGCAGCTGTGCAATGACGATCCTGCCCGCGGCGTGCATCTGACGGCGTTGGGCCGCGAGCAGGCGAACGCCGCCGCCGACGTCCTGCGCCACGCGCCCATCGAGCACATCTATGTGTCCGAGCTGCCGCGCACCCGCGAGACCGCGGAAATCGTCAACCGCCATCACGGCGTGCCGGTGACGGTGAGCGCCCTGCTGAACGACGTGCGCTCGGGCTGCGACGGCCTGCCGGCGCGGACCTACCTCGAGGCCATCGCCGGCGATCCCCTGCACGCGCGCGTGAAGGGCGGCGAGACGCTGCTCGAGCACCGTGAACGGGTGAGCGCCTTCATCGAATCGCTGCGCGCGCAAACCGCGCGGACGGTCCTGGTGGTGGGCCACGAAGAAACGGTACGCGCCTTCACCTGGTATTTCCACGGTCTGTCCGAGCGCGACTGGATGGGTGCCGGGGCGCGCAACGGCGAAATCATCGAATATCAACTGAACGCCGGCGCCACCTGAACGCGCGCCCTGCAGAGCGCCTGGTGCCAACCGGAGTGATCCGAGCGTCGCAATAGCGCATGATTGCCGGACCCAGTTCGCGGAGTGATGCATGCGCGCCGATCCGGAAGACCGAAGGTCGGGAGCGAGGCGCCCGGTACGCCGGCGCCGGCTGTGGCGCTGGTTATTCATCGTCCTGGTCCTGATCAGTGCCGCGGTCGCGGCGCTGCCGCGTGCGCTGCGCTACGGTGTCGAGCACGTGCTCTACGCCATGGGCGCATCGCAGGTGCGCATCGCCGGCATTGCGCTCGAGCCGCTACGCAAGGGGTTCGTGGCCAACAATCTCGCGGTGCGCATGGCGCAGGGCTACACGCTGCAGGTACCCGAGGTACGGGTTCAGCTCGGCTGGGCGCCGGTCTGGCGCAAGCAGCTGCGCGTCACGGCGCTCGAAGCAGACCATGCCACCATCGTGTTCGCCCCGGCCGAAGCCGAGCACGGCGCGCAGCCTTCCGGATCCCCTGCAGGCACCGGTTCGGGCTGGCAGTACACGCTGGATCGCGCCGAGCTGCGGGACAGCGTCGTCCAGTTCCGCGACGCCTCGCTGCCCGGAGCTCCCCAGGCAAAACTCCAGGAACTGGTACTTACCGCGCTGCACAACGGCCAGCCGCAGCAGCCGGCGCACTTGCAGGTGCGCGCGGCGATCGACGCCGCTCCGCTGCAGGTCGAGGCGGACCTGATGCCTTATGCCCGGCGGCCGCAGGTCACCGGCCGCCTGAAGCTCACAGGTCTGCCGCTCGCGCCCTATGTCCCGCTGCTCGAGTCGCAGCTGACCACCCTGTCCGGCACCCTCGACATCGACACCGACATCGAGGCGCGGCGCACGTCCGGGGGCGACTTGCGCTTGGTGCAGCAGGGCTCGGTCGCACTCAGCGGCCTGCGGGCCGGGCGCGGCAGCAATGCTGCAGGCGCCGGACAGCTGCAGTGGAACGGAACGCTCTGGAGCGAAGGCGGCGCAGCCTTGAAGCTCCACGCGGAGGGAAGGCTGCACGGGAAGGCACTCGAGGCGAGCCTGCCGGGGCGCGCCCTCAGCGCACAAGGCGGGCGCCTCGAATGGGAAGGCCATGCCGAGCTGGTCGGCGGCAGCGACACCCGGCTGATGCAGGAGGGCCGCCTGCATCTCGAGCAGGTGCAGGCGCACTATCGGGGCGACGATCTCGAGGAACAGTCGCTCGACTGGGAGGGAAGACTCGAGGCGGCGAACGCCGCCACCGGCGCCGCACACCTGAGCCTCAAGGGCACGCTGCACGGCAGCGGGATGCAGGCCGCACTGCGTTCGCGCAACGCCCGCCTCACCCATGCGGGGCTCACGTGGGTCGGGGAGATCGGCGCACGGCGCGAGGCTTCGGGCGCCACATCTTTCACCCAGGCGGGGCAAGTGGTGATCGATCAGGTGCGGGGTGAGGGCACGTTCGGCGTCGTGGAGGAAGATCGCCTGAGCTGGAATGGCACGGTGGACCTGGCACTGCCGCCGGTCGATGCTCCTCAGCTCACGCTCGACGGGCGCCTGGAGGGCGCAGCGCTGCACCTCCACCTTGCCGACGCGGGGCTGCGCATCGAGCACCAGGCGCTGGTGTCGCAGGGCAGGCTGCAGTACAGCGGCGCACCGGACCAGGTGCAGTTCGAGGGTCAGGTAGCGGTGCGGGCACTCAACGTGTACGACCCGGCGCTGGGCGTGGCGTTGCTGCGCCTGCAGGCGCTGGAGCTGCAGGACGTCCGCGGCGCGGGCGGAGCCAAAGTCGACATCGGGCGCATCCACCTGCTGCGCCCTCAGCTGGCACAGCGTCTCGCCCCACGGTCCTCCCCGACCGACGGCGCCCCGGCGCCGTTGTTCCAGGCCGCAGACGCGACCCTCACCGAAGTGACCTTCGATCCGCTCCGCGAGCTGAGCGTGCGGGAGGGGGTGTTCCAGGATGCCAGTGCGTTACTGCGGCGCGATGTCGAGGGGCGCTTCCGACTGGTCGAGGACATCGTCCACGGACTCGCCCCGGAAGGCCGCAGCGCCAATGGCGTCGGCTTCACGTTTCGCGCCGGCGGCGTGCAGCTGCTCGGCCACAGCACCTTGCGCTTCGTGGACCAGAGTGTCTCACCGCCCTATCGCAGCGACGTGCCGTTCACCGAGGTCCGCGTCGGCACCCTGGACAGCAGCAGCCCCGATGCCCCAAGCCCCTTGCGGCTGGTGGCGCGATCCGGCGACTTCTCCCGCGTCTCGCTCGAGGGGAGCATCCGACCGTTCGCTCCGCGCCTGACACTGGACGTGCATGGTCAGCTCCGGTCCGTGGATCTGCCGGGACTCTCGCCTTATGCCGCGCGGGTCCTCGGCTACGACGTCACCAGCGGGCAAATGGACGCGCAGATCGATCTGCGCATCCTGCAGGGCGAGCTCGACGGCGCCAGCACAGTGGATCTGGAGAATCTGCGGGTAGAGCCGGCGGCCGGCACCCCGGAGCGCCAGCTCACGCAGGCACTGCGCATGCCGCTCGGCACGGCCCTGGACCTGCTGCGGGGTCCCAACAAGAGCGTCGCGTTGCACGCGCCGATCTCCGGCGACATCACCAGCCCCGAGCTGGAATTCAGCGATGCCGCCGCCAGGGCGGTGGGCGGCGCCCTGCGCGTGGCCGCAGTGAGCTATCTGAAATACGCACTCGCTCCCTACGGCGCGTTGTTGGCCGTGACGCAGGCCATAGGACAGCAGCTCGGCGCCGTGCGACTGGCAGCGGTTTTCTTCGCACCCGGCTCGGCGGAGCTCGACGCTGGCGCCCTGAAGTATCTGGACCAGGTGGCGCAACTGCTGCGCAAGCGCCCACAGCTGGAGCTGCGGCTGTGCGGGAGGGCGGTGCCGGCCGACCGCCAGGCGCCGGCGCCCGCGGCCGGCCTTTCCCGCATCCCACCCGAGAACGGCAGCCAAAACCCGCCACCGGACGCTGCCGCCGACCAGCGCATGTCCGACCTCGCACAGGAGCGGGCAAGAGCGGTCCGGCGGCGCCTGCTGAAAGAGGCCGGCATCGTGCAGCAACGCCTGTTCGACTGCGCACCGGAAGTGGACGCTACGGAGGGTGCGCGTCCGCGGGTCGATCTGCGCGTCTAGCTGGACGCTGCGGGCCCGCTGGGCGAAACTGTGCCGCCTTCGCGATCGCGGAACCTTCATGAAAGCCATCACCAGCGTCGGACTGCTCGCCGCCGCCTGCACTACCGCCGCCTTTCTTCCCCAGGTTCTGCATTCACTGCGCACCCGCGATACCCGCGGCATCTCGCTCGCAATGTACGTCGTGTTCACCACGGGCATTGCCCTGTGGCTGGCCTACGGCGTGCTGCTGCGCGATCTGCCCATCGTGCTCGCCAACGGCGTGACGCTGCTGTTGTGCCTGGCCGTGCTGACACTGAAGCTGCGCCATGGCTGAGGGCGAGGCCCCGAGTCAGACGCTCGGCGCGGCTGCCGGGCGCAACGGCAAACTGCGCAGGCGCTCTCCGGTCGCGGCAAAGATCGCGTTCGCCACGGCCGGTGCGACGGGCGGCACGGCAGGCTCTCCCACCCCTCCGGGCGGCGCGTGGCTGGGAACGATGTACACCTCCACCTGTGGCATTTCGGCGATGGTCAGGATCGGATAGTCGCGGAAGCTCGACTGCTGTACCGCGCCGTCGCGCAGCATCACCGCTTCCTTGAGCGCCGCGGAAAGTCCCATGGCGACGCCCCCTTCCACCTGGGCGATCACGCTGTCGGGGTTGATGACGCGACCGCAGTCGACGGCGCAGACCACGCGGTGCACCCGCAGCTCGCCGTCGGCGGCGACGGAGACTTCGGCGATCTCGGCGACCCACCCTTCGTAGCACCGATAGACGGCGACGCCACGGTGACGCCCGGCGGGCGCGGGCCGCGCCCAGCCGGCGCGCTCCGCAGCCAGCTGCAATACGGCGCGATGACGGGGCGCCTCCGCGAGCAGCGCGAGCCGGAACGCCAGCGGCTCGGCACCCGCCGCATGCGCCAGCTCGTCGATGAAACCCTCGATGCTGAAAGCGTGCTGCGATGCGCCCACCGAGCGCCAGGCGCCAGTGGGTACGCCCGGATCCTCCTCCACGCGCTCCTCCCGCAACTGGGGAACGGTGTAAGGCATGTCCACGCCGTTCATTACCATCGAGGGGCCGGCGATGCGCTGCCACCACGCGAGCAGCCTCCCGTTCCCGTCCAGCGCGGCACGCAGCCAGGTGCAGCTCGCCGGGCGATAGTAGTCGTGCTGCAGGTCGTCCTGTCGCGTGAAGATCACCTGGACGGGAAGGCCCAGAGCACGTGACAGCGCCACCGCATCCTCGACTACGTCCTGCTCGGCGCGCCGTCCGAATCCGCCGCCGAGAAAAGTGCTGTGCACCTCGACGCATTCCAGCGGTACTCCGGCCACCCGCGCGGCCGTCGCGCGGGTGGCGCCCTGCGCCTGTGTCGGCACCCAGAGCTCGCACCGCCCGCCTGCCACCCGGGCCGCGCAGTTCATGGGCTCCATGCAACCGTGGGCGAGATAAGGCACCTCGTAGATCGCCTCGACCAGCCGCGGGGCGCTGCCCGGGAAACGCTCGGCACCACCGCGACTCTGTGCGATGGAGCCCGGGCGCCCCGCGGCGGCTCGCAGCCGTGCCCGCACCGCGGCATCATCGAGCGCCACCAGCGGGCCGGGAGCCCACTGCACCTGCAGGGCTTCGCGCCCGCGCAGAGCGGCAGGAAAGTGTTCCGCAACCACGGCGACGCCGGAGGCGATCTCCAGCACCCGGCGCACGCCGGGCACCTGCTCGGCGGCGCGTGCATCGAAGCGCCGCACATGCCCGCCGAAGCTGGGGCAGCGCACCACGGTGGCGACCAGCGTTCCAGGGGGCGCGGCATCGATGCCATATTGTGTTCGGCCCTGCACCATGGCCGGAATCTCCAGCCGGGGTGTCGAGTGGCCCAGGACCCGCCACCGTCGGGGCGGCTTGAGTGACACCTGCGTAGGCGGTGACAGTTGCGCCGCCCGGCCGGTCAGCGAACCGTAGCCGGCAAGCCGGCCGCTCGGCATGTGCAGCACCGTGCCGCGCTCGGCACGACAGTCGCGCAGCGGAACACCCCACGCATCTGCGGCCGCGCGAATCAGCATCTCCCGCGCCTCGGCGCCGGCGCGCCGCAGCGGCTCCCAGGCACCGCGCAGGCTGGTGCTGCCACCCGTCGCCTGCTCGCCGAACAGCGGGTTGTCGTAGCGGGGATCCGCCGGCGCGAAGGCGGTGTGCACCTGCGCGACGTCCACCTCCAGCTCCTCGGCCACCAGCATGGCAAGACCGGTGAGGGCACCCTGCCCCATCTCGGAACGATCGATGATCACGGTCACCGTACCGTCCGGGGAGATTTCGACCCATGGGTTGGGCGCGAACACCGGGCCCGCCGGTGGGTGGTACGGGCGCGCGGGTGGTGGCCCGGCGAGTAAGGCGGCATCCGGCACCGCAAGTGTGTCGCCTCGGGCGGCGACATGGATCGCCCGGCGCACGCGCTGGTAACTGCCGCAGCGGCAGAGCACGCCGGCAAGCGCATGATCGATGTCCGCGTCGTCCGGCCGCGGTCTGGCGGCGAGCAAGGCCGCCGCGGCGAGAAGCTGTCCGGGCTGACAATAACCGCACTGCGGCACCTGACCGGTGATCCAGGCGCGGACCAGCGGGTGCGATGCGTCGCCCGCCAGGCCTTCGATGGTGGTGACGGAACGCCCCTCGAGCTCGGCCACCGACACCGTGCACGCACGCGTGGCCTCGCTACCGTCGAGCAGCACCGTGCAGATGCCGCAGACGCCCACGCCGCACCCGTACTTGGTTCCCAGCAATCCGAGCTCGTCGCGCAACACCCACAGGAGCGGGGTAGCGGGATCGGCATGGATGCGCACGGCACTACCGTTGACGGTCAGCTCGGTCACGGGCTGCCTCCAGCGAGCAAATGAGACCCGAGTATAGGCATCGAGACGAGCAGTCGATGTGGAAGGGGAAGCCTCGGGGCCGCGATCCCCGGGGTCGTGTCCGGCGGCGACCCACGAGGGGAGCCCGACGGCCCCCCCACTTTCTACATCACGCCACCGGAAAAAAGAGGCCGGGGGAGGGCCCGGCCCAAGGATTGGAGCGAGGGTTGCTCCTGGAGGGAAGTGTAGCGGGCAATCCGACGCTTCAGCGGGATCACCCGGCGTTCACATGTATCACGGCGCAACCGGCGGCTGGGGCCGACTGCGTCACATCGCGCCGTTGTCGCACGCCTGGGTCTCGTTCGCCGCCCCGAGGACGGCAGCAGAGCGACGGCGGGAAATCTTGCGGGTCGCAAGCAGATGCCCGGGGAATCAGTACATCGTCGCCGCCATCCTGCGGCGGTAACGGTTGACCAGCTCGCCACTGTTCCCAAGCAACTCGAAGACCGCGAGCAAACCCTCACGTCCCAGATCGTCCTCGAAGCTGCGGTCGCGCTGCATGATCTGGAACAGCTGCTCCATGGCGGCGGCATAATCGCCGGCCATCACATCGCGGGCGGCAAGTTGATAGCGCGCCTTCAGATCGTCGGGATCGGTGCTCACCCGACGCTCGAGGGTCGCGGCGTCGGGCGCCGCGCGCAGCGCGCGGGCGAAACGGATGCGGGCGCGCAGGCGCTTGGCACCGGCATCCTGTTGCATGGGTGCGGGCAGACTCCTGAGGACTTCCTCCGCGGCGTCGGGACCGCCTGCATCGAGCTGCAGCGCGGCAAGGTCGAGCCGCAGCTCGGCACGCTCCGGATCGGTCTCCACGGCCTGACGCATCAGCTCCACGGCGCGCGCCCCATCGCCCCCCTCCAGGGCCTGCAGTGCCGCAAGTCGCAAGGGATCGGAGGCACGCGCGATGTGCCGCTCGAGGATGTCGCGGATCACCGACGCCGGCTGTGCACCCAGGAATTCGTCGACCACTTTCCCGTCCCGGAAGATCTTCACCGTGGGCAGGCTGCGGATCGCATATTGCCGGGCGAGCTCCTGCTGCTCCTCGGTGTTGACCTTGGCAAGCACGAACTTGCCCGCATAAGCCTCGGCCAGCTCGGCCAGCACCGGCATCAGCATGCGGCAGGGAGCACACCAGGCGGCCCAGAAGTCCACCACCACGGGAACGCGGCGCGAGGCCTCCAGCACCACCTGCCCGAAGTTCTGCTGCGTAGCTTCGAAGATGTAGGGGGAGTCGGTCATGGAATGCGTAGTCCTGAAATTCACTCTCCCCGGATGTTGGGACACACGAGCACAAGTTCAACCGCGGGCATTGCCGGGGCCGTCCCGGAGAGTGGCGCTCAGGTGGAGGAAAGACGTGTCTCCGGCCGGTCACCGCTGTCGAAGAGCGTCAGCTCCCACTGCGCGCTGTCGACGTCGTGGCGCAGGATGTAAATCCCCCCGTCATCGGCGCGCACCTTGAAATAGCAGTGGCGCGGGTCCAGCCAGCGGTCGATGACCTCGACGATCTCCCGCTCGCGCCGCCCGAGCGCAAAACGCCGTGGGGTCTGCTCTCCCTGGTAGCCGGCATGACAGCTGACCTGCACCGATAGCTGCGCCTGCGCCATGATCGACCTCCGCAAAGCCTGAAGCCTGGAACGGCGGATGTACCCGGTGCCCCAATGATGGGCGGCGCGGGGCCACCGATCAAGCGCGCAGATCCGCCGTGCACCCAGGCTCCCGCGCGCCCGCCGTCGACCTACATCAAACACGGTGGCGAGCCCAAGGAAGACGAAGAATCCCACGCTGCTCCAGCCCGGCGCCCGGACGGCTGTGAATTCCGCCAGCGCCCAGGAGGCTGGTGGGATTTCCGGTCTAGACTTGGCGCTTGGCCCTTGCCCGAGCTGCCCGATGTTGAAGTGTTCCGCCGTCGCCTGGACCCGGTATTTCCGCGCCGGCGCATCGCCGCCGTCGGCGTCCGACAGCGCAGAGTGCTCGGCACGCTCAGCGTACGCCGGCTACAGGTGGAGCTGGTCGACCGCGACTTCGTCGCCACCCGCCGCCACGGCAAGCTGCCGGACAAGGACATCGAGCGCAAAGCCGATCGGTCACGGTTGCCGCGCACCTGGCTTACGTCCCACCGCCGTGCCGGCGCGCGCTGCCCGCGCTGCACTGACTCCATCACGCGCATCGCCGCGGTCAGACGCGGCGCCTGCTGCCCGAATTGCCAGCAGCGGAACTGAACCTTGAAAGCGCCGGCAGCCGTGTTTTCTCGGGCCTGCGGGGTGGGGCTCCGGCACAGGGACGGTGCGCGCCTGCGGTGCGTTCCGGACGACCGCTACGCCGTACAGCTCCCGGCGATGGATGCGCCGTACGCAGCATGGGGGCGGCGTCCGGCTTGACCGGACGCGCCACACGCGGCGATGCGGCCGACATTTCAGGCGCGGCTGGTGAACGGGGCGCAGGGCGACCCGGTGGTGTACGTGGATTTCCTCTTCGAGCGGCGTGCGCTGCTGTTCGATCTCGGCGACCTCGTGCCGCTCGCCACGCGCAATATCCTGCGTGTCAGCCATGCCTTCATTTCCCATACCCATATGGACCACTTCATGGGCTTCGACCGCGTGCTGCGGGTGTGTCTCGGACGCGAACGGCGCCTGAACCTGTACGGTCCGCCGGGGCTCACCACCCAGGTCGAGCACAAGCTCGGCGCCTACACCTGGAATCTGGTCGAGCACTACCCCACCGACTTCACCGTGGTGGTACACGAGTGGTGTGCTGCGGGGGCGGTGGCAAGCGCCGAGTTCCACTGCCGGGAACGCTTCCGCCGCCGCGATCTCGCCCCTCCCGTGATCCACGACGGAACGCTGGTCGAGGAAACGGCATTTCGTATCCGCGCAGTGGAGCTCGACCATCACATCCCCAGCCTGGGCTTCGCGCTGGAGGAACGCCGTCATGTCAACGTATGGAAGAACCGGCTGCAGGAGCTGGGTCTGCCCACCGGTCCCTGGCTGGGCCAGCTCAAACAAGCCGTGCTGAACGGGGCGCCCGAAGATCAGGCGGTACGAATCGAATGGCGGGATGGGCAAGGCGTCCACAGGCGCGAGCTGTCCCTGGGAACGTTGCGTGCCGAGGTGCTGCGTATCGTTCCCGGTCAGAAGATCGCCTTCGTGGTCGATGCCGCGTACAGCTCCGCAAACGCGCAGCGCATCGTCGATCTCGCCCGCGACGCCGATCTGTTGTTCATCGAGACCGTGTTTCTGGAAGCCGACCTCGCGCGCGCCAGGGCAACGCGACATCTCACCGCGCGCCAGGCCGGAATGCTGGCACGCCAGGCGCGGGTACGCCGCATGGTGCCCATGCACTACTCGGCGCGCTACGGCGATGCCCAAGGCGAGCTTGGGCAGGAAGCCGAGGCGGCCTTCCGCGACCGCGCCGCAGCCAACCAGAAGGGAACCCAGGGTTAGCCCATGTCCCTGTCCGCCCACCTTTGTTCCTGGACGTATGTACAACACTTCGCTACCCTGGCGCAGGGTTTGTCGGTCTGGGTCAGCATGAGCAATCAACCCAAACATCCCATCCAGGTAGTGGCGCGGCGCACCGGCCTCAGTGCCGACGTGATCCGGGTGTGGGAGCGGCGCTATCAGGCGGTCTCGCCCCAGCGCTCGGCCACCAGCAGGCGTCTGTACTCGGACGCAGAGGTGGAACGCCTGCTGCTGCTGCGCCGCGCGTCCCAGGCGGGGCGGCGGATCGGCGACGTGGCGCAGCTGAGCCCGGAGGCGCTGCGGGCGCTGGTGTTGGAGGACCAGATCGCCGCCGGCCCGGGTACGGAAGCCGCGGCACCCACTTCGGCCCGCGAGCACCTGCGTGCCTGCCGGCAGGCGCTGGACGACATGGATCCCGTGGCGATGGACGATGCTCTGGCACGCGCGGCGGTCGCCTTTGGCATTCCCGTACTGCTCGACGACGTCGTGACGCCGTTCTTGCACGACATTGGCGAGTGCTGGCGCGCCGGGACGCTGCGTATCGGCCAGGAGCATTTCGCGAGCGCCCATGTGCGCACCTTCCTCGGGCACTTGCGCGGCATCAGTCACATGGGCACTCAGGGACCGGTGATCGTGTTCACTACGCCATCGGGGCAAGGGCATGAGCTGGGCGCGCTGATGGCCGCCGTCATCGCCGAAACCGAAGGCTGGAGCGCGCTCCATCTCGGTCCAAGCACGCCCGCGGCGGACATCGCCGCGGCGGTCACCCGCAGCGGCGCGCGCGCGGTCGGGCTCAGCATCATCTATCCCTCCGACGACCCGCGCATGGGCGAGGAGCTGCGCTGGCTGCGCCGGGCACTGCCGTCGCAGTTGCCGGTGCTGGTGGGGGGCGCCGCGGTACCCGCCTACCGCAGCATCATCGAGGAGATCGGCGCGCGCGAGCTGCCCCGCCTGGATAGCCTGCGCCACGCGCTCGAGGCGTTACGCGCGCCCGCCGGCGAGCCGTCCTGAGCGCCGGGCTAACGCACGTCATGCTTGAACTCCGGCATTTCGACGTTGCGCGCCTTGGAGAAGTTGGCGAGCATCACCTCCGTGCTCAACAGGTCCACGCCGGCAAAGTCGGCATCGGTCACGTTGGCGTGGCGCAGGATCGCCGCGCGCATGTCGGCCCGCGCGCAGTTGGCGCGGGTGAGATTGGCATTGCGCAGATTGGCCTGCCACATCGAGGCTTCGCGCAGGTCGGCCCCGGTAAGGTCGGCATCCCGCAGATTCGCATCCCAGAAGGAAACCCGCCGCAGATCCGCGCCGACCATGCAGGCGGCGCGGAAGTTGGTGAGATTGCATGCGGCAGGGTGGCAGTCCATTCCTCCCAGCTTCGCACTGTCGAGGCGCGCCTCGACCATCAGTGCCCCGTTCATCCGGGTGCCGCAAAGATCGGCGCGCGTCAGGTCGGCGCTGCGGCAGTTGCTGTCCATGAGCAGCGCCGAAATGAGCACGGCATCCACCAGGCGGGCCCTCGCGAGCTGCGCATTGTCCAGGTTGCTGCCGGTCAGCACGGCCCGGGTGAGATCGGCTTCGTGCAGGTCGGCGTAGCGCAGATCGCAGCCCATCGCCTGCACCTCGCGCAGATCCGCACCGGCCAGCACCGCGCCGCTCCCGGTGCGCCCGGTGCTGAACTTCGCACCGTTCAGGTTTGCCCGGTAGAGCACCGCCCGCTCCAGGTGCGCCCCCGAAAGATGCGCGTCGCGCAGGTCCGCCCCGGTAAGATCGGCCCCGGCAAGGTTGGCCTCCTCCAGGCGCGCCCCGTGCAGGTCGGCCCCTGCAAGACTGGCGCCGCGCAAATCGTCATCCCGCAGGTCCGCGCCCGCCAGTGTGTCGGCATCGATGGTACGCAGCACCGCACCGGTTTTTCCGCTCTTGATCTCGACCATTGCACCATCCCTCCTGCGGATCGTCGCCCACTTCCGACTCGATGACCGCCCGGCAGCCATGACACGCGCCGGGTCATACGCTGCGACGCCGGCACCAAGCGGCGCCGCCGAGAGCACCATATCCGCGCGGCGGCGCAAAGTCACGCGCCGGTAACGACGCGCGCCCATGCCCGCGATGAATCTGCCGTTGCCGGTATTACGGCGCCTGAGCGCTGCACGACGGCCGCGACATTCGCGGAGCGTCCGCCCGGGCGTGCGAAACGGTACAATGGCCCCCATGCTCCAGTTCGACCGACTGTCCCTGCGCCGCGGTCCGCGGCTGTTGTTCAAAGATGCCACGCTGCAGATCCATTCCGGCTACAAGGTCGGCATCACCGGCGCCAACGGCAGCGGCAAGTCCAGTCTGCTCGCGCTGATTCTGGGCGAGCTGCATCCCGATGCCGGCGATCTGCATCGCCCTCGCGAGTGGGTGATCGCGCATGTCGCACAGGAAACACCGGTCGATCCGCGGCCCGCGCTGGAGTACGTGCTCGACGGCGATACCGAGCTGCGCGCCGTGGAGCGCGAGCTGGCCGATGCCGAGCGCGAAGGCGAGGGCGAGCGCGTAGCCGCCTTGCACGGCCGGCTCGATGCCATCGGGGGCTATGCGGCGGGCAGCCGCGCCGGGCAGCTGCTATACGGCCTGGGCTTCACACCCGGCGACGGGGCGCGGCCGGTGGCGGATTTTTCCGGCGGGTGGCGCATGCGGCTCAACCTGGCGCGGGCGCTGATGTGCCGATCCGACCTGTTGCTGCTCGACGAGCCGACCAACCACCTCGATCTGGACGCCGTGCTGTGGCTGGAGGAATGGTTGCGCGGCTACGCCGGAACCCTGCTGCTGATCTCCCACGACCGCGATTTCCTGGATCGGGTGGTGGGGCACATCCTGCACCTGGAGCGCGAGCGCGCGACGCTGCATGCCGGCAATTACTCGGCCTTCGAGCGCCGGCGTGCCGAGCACCTCGCCCGCCAGCAGGCGGCCTATCAGCAACAACAGCGCGAGATCGCGCACATGCGCGCCTACGTCGAGCGCTTCCGCAGCAAGGCGACCAAGGCGCGCCAGGCACAGAGCCGACTGAAGGCCCTGCAGCGCATGGAGCAGATCGCGCCCGCGCACGTGGATTCACCGTTTCACTTCGCCCTGCGCGCCCCGGAGAAACTGCCCGATCCGCTGCTGGGGGTGGAGGCGGCCGAAGTCGGCTACGGCACCCGGACGATACTGGCGGGCGTGAGCCTGCGCCTGTCGCCGGGCGAGCGCATCGGCCTGCTCGGCTCCAATGGTGCCGGCAAGTCCACGCTGGTCAAGCTGCTCGCCGGAACGCTCGCCCCGCGCACCGGTCGGCGCACTGCGGCCCCGGACCTGCGCATCGGCTACTTCGCCCAGCATCAGGTGGAACAGCTGCACCCGCAGCACTCACCGCTGCAGCATCTGCTGCAGGTCGATCCCGCGCGCGCGCGAGCAGGAGCTGCGGGACTATCTGGGTGGATTCGGCTTCCCGGGCGAGCAGGCACTCGCACCGACCGCGCCCTTCTCCGGCGGCGAGAAGTCGCGCCTGGTACTGGCGCTGCTCGTCTACCAGCGCCCCAATCTACTGCTGCTCGACGAGCCGACCAATCACCTCGACCTGGAGATGCGCCAGGCGCTCGCCGTCGCGCTGCAGGATTTCACCGGCGCCATGGTACTGGTGTCGCACGACCGGTATCTGCTGCGCGTCAGCAGTGATCGCCTGGTGCTGGTGCACGAGGGCAGGGTCGAGGACTTTCCCGGCAGCCTCGACGAGTATCCCGCCTGGCTTGCCGAGCAACGCCGCTGCAGCCGGCCCGCTCCCGACAGGGAGGGTCCCGGGACGGCAGCCGCGCGCAAGGCGCAGAAACGCGAGCAGGCCGAACAGCGCCGGCAGCTGCAGCCCCTGCGCCGCCAGATCGCCGCCGCCGAAACGGGCCTCGCCGAGCTTCATGCGCGGCAGAATACGCTTCACCAGCAGCTCGCCGAGCCGGCGCTTTATCAGGAAGCCGAAAAGGAGCGACTCAAGACACTGCTGCTGGAGAAGGCCGAGCTCGATGCGCGCTGCGCGGCACTGGAAGGAGAATGGCTCGCCGCATCGGAAGCCCTGGAAATGGGGGTCGGTGACAAATGACACGCATGCGCATCGAAGCGCGCCCATGAGCACCCGCGCCGCGGAGCTGCGCAGCGAATGGATGTCGCTGGGCCTTGCGCGCGCCAGTCTGGCCGCGGATCCCTTCCACCAGTTCGAACGCTGGTTCACGCAGGCCGTCGAGTCGGGCATCGCCGAGCCCAACGCCATGAGCCTCGCCACGGTGGCCGACACCGGGCAGCCCTGGATACGCACCGTACTGCTCAAGCTCTACGACGAGCGCGGCTTCGTGTTCTTCACCAACTACGAGAGCCGCAAGGCCAGAGACATCGCCGCCAACGAGCGGGTGGCGCTGTCCTTTCCCTGGGTCGCACTGGGCCGACAGGTAAACATCACCGGTACGGCCGCGCGCGTGCCGCTCGCCGAGTCCGTCAAATACTTCGCAACGCGCCCACGCGGCAGTCAGATCGGTGCCTGGGCCTCGCCGCAAAGCCAGGTCATCACTTCGCGCGCGCTGCTGGAGATCAAGTTCGACGAGATGAGGCGCAAGTTCGCCCAGGGCGAGATCCCGCTGCCGTCGCACTGGGGGGGCTTCCGCGTGGCACCGCAGACGGTGGAGTTCTGGCAGGCGCGCGAGAGCCGCCTGCACGACCGCTTCCTCTTCCGGCGTGACACCGCAGGCCAGTGGCAGGTGCAACGTCTCGCACCTTGAACCGAGCCGGCATATCTCACCGGTCGGCCAGCGGCTGGCCCGGCTGAGCCCTGCGGATCAGCCGCGCGGCACCACGCCCCAGTGTACCTGCAGCCAGTCCAGCACCAGCTGCGGCAGGGTGTCACGGTTGCCCCACGAAACTTCCCAGAGCTCGGCCGACGGAAGACGTTTGGCGCGTGCGATCAGCCCCTCGCCGCTACGTGCGACGGTCGCGACCAGCGGCCGTCCGGCGCCGAGCAGCGTCGTCATTGCGGTGACGAACACCGCGGAATGGCATTCCATCTTGCCGATCTCATCGACGAGAAAAGCGGCTACGGAGGCATCGGAGGCGAGTGCCCGCTGCGCCACGGCGTCCAGCGACGCGACGTCAACGCCGTACTTGCCGACGTGACGCGGGCCCGGCAGCCGGGTATGGGCGATGGTGCGGGTCTCTCCTGTAAAGGTGCGCAGTCGAAAGCCCGAGCGCGCGCCGGCTTCGCGGATCTCCTCGGTGAGAAAGCCGCCGAGGTGCAGACCGGCGAGCCCGATCGCCACGCGATCGAGCACCGTGGTCTTGCCGACGCCGGGGGCACCGGTGAGGAGCAGAACCGGCCGATCAGGATTGGTGCTCACCGCAATGCGCCGTGGTGGGACACGCGGGTGGCGGCGGACGGGACGGAAGATACGCCGTCTCCTGCCGGCCGGGCACCTTCGGTGTGCAAAGGAATGCCGCCCATGAGGGGCCCGGGCCACGCTGCATCGTCACATTGGGTCAGGGCAGGCCGCAACGTCGCCCCACTGCCAGGCTCGAGCACGCTGCGCTCCCCACGCGCCGGGTAGTCACAACGCAGGGCTTGCGCCTGCGCAAGGGTCTGCCTGTTGCGCCTGCCGGATCGCATGTTGCACAGAAGAAACTCCCTGAGGATAGGCGCGCCCCGGACCGTTTTCCAGAACCCGGGTTCCGCCTGCAGCCGGCCGCTGGAACGCGGACCCGCGAAGCGGCACAATGAGGCAGGAGCGTGCGCAACCATGCATCGACCCGCACACCGCCACGACTGGCCGCAAACCCCCGCCGAGCATCGGGTGGTGGTGCTCGGCGCGAGTCCCAAGCCGGCCCGCTACGCCAACCAGGCGTTGCGGCTTCTGAAGGAGCGGGGCTACCGGGTCATACCCGTGCACCCGAGCATCCGCGAAATCGAGGGCTTGCCGGCGATTCGGCGGCTGTGCGAGATTCGCGATCCGGTCCACACCCTGACCCTGTATGTCGGTCCGGAGCGCAGCCGCGAGCTGGCATCCGACATTGTTGCCCTGCATCCCGGGCGGGTGATTCTCAACCCCGGCACCGAATCGCCCGAGCTGGAAGCGCAGCTGCACACCCATCATGTGGAGCATTTCCACGCCTGCACGCTGGTGCTCCTGCGCACCGGGCAGTTCTAGCCCAGCCGGCCAGCCGCTGGCCGGCTGGGAGATATCCGGGCCAGCTATGGCCTGGGGCGCCGCCCGACCCAGAAGCTGAGATCGTCCTCGATCCCCGGCGCATCGTTGGTCGCGATGGTCTCGAAATCGGCAAACCGCTCGGCGAGCTCGCCCGGCCGCAGCAGGTACTCCTTGCGAAAATTCGGATTGGCGCGTTGCCAGTTCCAGTTGAACGTGCGGTACAGCACCAGGCCACCCGGCACCAGCGCACGCTTGATCTGCGCGAACAGGTCGCGGTTCAGATAGCGCATCACCACCACCACGTCGAACCGTTCGGATGGCAGAGGAAACCGGTCGAGGTCAGCGGCGACGCGATCGACGGCAAGGCCAGTGGCCGCGAGCACCGGGTCGAGCAGGCGCAGCCCGACCAGGCTGGCATCCAATGCAATCACGCGAAAGCCGCGGCGCGCCAGGAACAGCGCATTGTGACCGACGCCGCAGGCGAGATCGAGCGCCAGGCCCGGACCGTGCAGCAGCTCGGCCTGCGCCAGCAGCAGCGGGTCCGGCGCGAACTCGGGGTTGGGATTGCCCGCGGCATATCTGGCATCCCAGCGGCTGGTGTCGGACTGAGTCAAGCGCGCTCCGCAACCTCATGACCCGCGCGCCACGCGCAGGACAATGCGACTTGTAGCGCGACCAACGCCGCGGTGCAATCCGAACATTGCGTGCCACGGGCGGCGTGCAGGCGGGGACGCAGATCGCCGTTGCGGCAGAGCGCTTTCGCCCCCACGAGCTTCGCTTACAATGCCGACGCAGCCTGCCCGGCACCCGATGCCCATCGATGAACGCAAACCCCCATTCCGCTCGCTTGGTATTCAGCGCCCGCGGCCTGACCAAGATCTATCGGATGGATGAGGTTGCGGTGCACGCGCTTTCGGGCGTGGACCTCGAGCTCGCCGCCGGCGAGCTGGTGGTGCTGCTCGGACCCTCGGGCAGCGGCAAGTCGACGCTGCTCAACATCCTCGGCGGTCTGGACACCCCGACCAGTGGCACGGTGCACTATGGCAGTCAGGACCTCGGCGCCTGCGACGATGCGGCCCTCACCCGCTACCGCCGCGAGCACGTGGGCTTCGTGTTCCAGTTCTACAACCTCATCCCCAGTCTCACGGCGCGCGAGAACGTCGCGCTGGTCACCGAGATCGCCGCCGCTCCGATGACCCCGGATACGGCGCTCGCGCTGGTCGATCTCGGCGATCGGCTCGACCACTTCCCGGCCCAGATGTCGGGCGGCGAGCAGCAACGTGTGGCCATTGCGCGCGCCATCGCCAAACGGCCACAGGTTCTGCTGTGCGACGAGCCCACCGGCGCGCTCGACGTACACACCGGCGTGAAGGTGCTGGAGGTGATCGCACGCGTCAACCGCGAGATAGGCACCACCACCGTGCTCATCACCCACAATGCGGTGATCGCAGCCATGGCCGACCGGGTCCTGCATCTCAGCGACGGACGTGTGGCCTCCGAGCAGCGCAATGCCGCCCCGACGGCACCCAGCGAGCTGCGCTGGTAGCGATGCGCGCGCTCGACCGCAAACTCTGGCGCGACCTGTGGCGGATGAAGGGCCAGGCGATCGCCATCGCGCTGGTGATCCTGTGCGGGGTGGCGACCTACCTGATGTTCATCGCCACCCTCGACAGCCTGCGCGCGACACGTGCCGTCTACTACCGCGACTATCGTTTCGCCGACGTGTTCTGCAGCCTCAAACGCGCGCCGCAAGCCCTGAGTGCGCGCATCGCCGCCCTGCCCGGCGTCGCCCGCGTCGAGACCCGTGTGGTCGCACCGGTCAATCTGGACATGCCCGACTTCCCGGAGCCGGTCACGGGCCTGATCGTCTCGGTACCCGAGCGCGGCGAGCCCACGCTGAATGCGTTGTTCCTGCGCGCGGGCCGCTACGTCGAGCCCGGCCGCGACGATGAGGTGATCCTCAGCGAGGCCTTCGCCAAGGCTCACCGCCTTGCCCCCGGCGACCGGCTGCATGCGATCATCCACGGGCGGCGCGAGTCGCTCACCATCGTCGGCATCGCGCTGTCGCCGGAGTTCATCCATCAGCTGCGCCCCGGGGGCATCTTTCCCGATTACAAGCGCTACGGCGTGATGTGGATGGGACGGCGCGCGCTCGGCGAAGCCTACGACATGGATGGGGCATTCAACGACGTGGTGCTCGGCCTGCAGCGCGAAGCCGAGCCGCAGGCGCTGATCCAACGGCTCGATACGCTGCTTGCGCGCTACGGCGGGCTCGGTGCCTACCGGCGTGAAGACCAGCGCTCGCACCGCTTCCTCGACCAGGAGCTGCATCAGCTCGGCAGTCTCGCGCAGATCTTCCCGGTGATCTTCCTCGCCATTGCCGCCTTTCTGTTGAACGTGGTGATCAGCCGCCTCATCGGTATGCAGCGCGATCAGATCGCCACGCTCAAGGCGTTCGGCTACGGCAACACCACCGTGCTGTGGCATTACCTCAAGCTGGTGCTGATCATCGTGCTGGGCGGCGTCGCCGCGGGCGTGGCTGCGGGCACCTGGCTCGCGCAGCAGCTCTCCGCCATCTACCGCACCTTTTTCAGCTTTCCGTTTCTCACCTTCGACCTGGAGCCGGCGGTGGTGCTCGAGGCCGCGCTCGCCAGCATCGGCGCCGCGGCGCTTGGCACCTGGTTCGCGGTGCACCGCGCCTCGCGCCTGCGCCCGGCACAGGCCATGCGCCCCGAGGCACCTGCGCGCTACCGCCGGACGTGGATCGAGCGCTACGCACCGGCAGCGTTGCTGAACGCCCCAACGCGCATGATCGTACGCAACTATCGCGCGCCGACCCTTCAAGGCGGCACTCACGGTGGCCGGGATCGCCATGGCCTGCGGCATCACCATGACCGGGCGCTTCCAGAACGACACGGTCAGCTACATGCTCGCGGTGCAGTACGGACTTTCACAGCGTGAGGATCTGTCGGTCGCCTTCACCGATCCGACCTCGGAGCGCGCGCGCCATGAGCTCGCCGGGCTGCCAGGCGTGCGGCACGTGGAGGTGCAACGCAGCGTGCCGGTGCGCCTGCGCTTTCGCCAGCACAGCTATCGCACCGCCATCAGCGGCGTGGAACCGGGTGGCGATCTGCAGCGCCTCCTGGACACGGACCTGCGACCGGTGAGTCTTCCCGAGCGCGGCGTGGTGTGCACCGACTATCTCGCCCGACTGCTCGAGGCACGCCCCGGCGACATCCTGACCGTCGAGGTGCTGGAGGGCGAACGGCCGGTACGCGAGTTGCCGCTGGTCGGCCTGGTAAAGGAATATCTCGGCGTTTCCGCCTACATGGATCTCGCCGCACTCAACCGCTTCATGCGCGAGGGCCATGCCATCTCCGGCGCGCGGCTTGCCGTGGACGACCGCGAGCGGGCGCACCTGTATCGCGAGCTCAAGGACATGCCCCGGGTCGCCGGCATGGTGGTGCGCGAGCAGGAGTTGCGCAACTTCCGCAAGACCATGAACGAGACCCTGTTGTTCTACACCTTCATCGCCTCGGTGTTCTCTGTCATCATCGCCTTCGGCGTGGTCTACAACAGCGCGCACATCGCACTCGCCGAACGCAGCCGCGAGCTGGCGAGCCTGCGCGTGCTCGGATTCACGCGCGGGGAGATCTCCTACATCCTGCTCGGCGAGCTCGGCCTGCTGACGCTGCTTGCGCTACCTCTCGGCATGCTGGCCGGACGCATGCTGTGCTGGACCATCGCCCACAACCTGCAAAGCGATCTGTACCGCGTGCCGCTGGTGATCGAGCCGCGCACCTATGCGTTCGCGGCCACAGTGGTGCTCATCGCCACCGTGGCATCGGGTCTGTTCGTGCGCCGGCGCCTGGACCGGCTCGATCTCATCGCGGTCCTGAAGTCGAGGGAGTAGACCGTGCAGCGCTGGAGCAGACGACTGACAACGGGCGCGCTCGTGTTGCTGATCGCCGCGGCGCTGGCCTATGGCTTCCGGCCCCAGCCGGTCGAAGTCGAGGTCGCGCGCGCGGTGCGCGCCCCGCTGCAGGTCACCGTCGAGGAGGAAGGACGCACCCGGGTGCGCGATCGCTTCGTGATCTCGGCGCCGGTTGCAGGCTACGCGCATCGCATCGACCTCGACGTGGGTGATGCGGTCAGGCGCGGTGAGACGCTGCTCGTGCTCGATCCGCTGCCCTCCGCGGTACTGGATGCCCGCACCCGCGCCGCGGCCCAGGCGCGCGTGGCCGCGGCGCAGGCCAGCGTGCGCGCGGCACGCGAGAATGTCGCTGCCGCCCAGGCCACCGCCGACTACGCGCGCGCCGAGCGCGAGCGGCTGCAACGCCTGCGCGCCGCCGGCCACGCTTCTGCCGAAGACGTCGATCGCGCCGCGGCAGAGGCGCAGCGCAGTGCGGCCGCCCTGCGCGCCGCGCGCCTGGGCATCGAGGTCGCGGAGCACGAGCGCGAAGAGGCGCAGACCGCGCTCACCCACTCCGACGCAAGCGACGCCGCTCCCGCACCCGAACAGGTGGCGATTCACGCCCCCGTCGAAGGGCGCGTGCTGGCGCTGCACCACGAAAGCGCGGGACCGGTCGAGTCCGGCCAGTCCCTGCTCGAGATCGGCGACCCGCGTGCGCTGGAGGTCGAGGTCGAGCTGCTCTCCGAAGACGCGGTGCGGGTGCGACCCGGCGCACGGGTGTTGTTCGAGCGCTGGGGCGGCGACGCACCGCTCGAGGGCGTGGTGCGCAGGGTGGAGCCGGCCGGGTTCACCAAGATCTCTGCCCTCGGGGTCGAGGAGCAGCGTACGCTCGTGATTTCCGATTTCACTTCCCCGCCCGAGCGCTGGTCGCGTCTTGGCGACGGCTATCGCGTGGAGGCAAGCTTCATTCTCTGGGAGGGCGAAGACGTGCTGCAGATTCCGGCGAGCGCATTGTTCCGTGAGGGCGGGAGCTGGGCGGTGTTCGTCGCCGACGGCGGGCGTGCGCGACTGCGCAGGGTGAACGTCGGCCACACCAACGGCCTGCGCGCACAGGTGCGCGACGGGCTCGCCGAGGGGGATGCCGTCATCGTGCATCCCGACGAGAGCATCGAAGACGGCACGCGTCTGCAGATCCGCACGGTGCGCTGACGGCGGGCACGAGAAGCCTCCAGGAACGAAGGGAGCGGGTGATTGTGTCCGCGTGCAACTTGGGTAAAACTACGCGCACGACGGCAGCGGATGACCGGGTGCAGGTGCACACGTTCGTGCCGGGAAGGCGAAAATGACAACAACGAACGGCGTAGATCAGGCTCCGCATCGCTGGCAGTTTTTCCGATCCGGCGGTTTCGATCACGTCCGTCTGGAGAGCGCGGCAGACCTGCTCGCGCTCGATCAGCTCGATCAGAAGCTGTGGGCGGCGCTGAGCTGTCCCACGCGCGACCTGGAGATCGATCCCCGCACGCTGGCGCTCATCGACACCGACGGCGACGGCAGCATTCGTGTGCCCGAGGTGCTGGCGGCGGTTCGCTGGGCATGCGGCCTGCTGCGCAATCCCGCGGATCTGCTGCTGGGGCGCGACGTGCTGCCGCTCGCGGCCATCGCGGTGGCAACGCCGGAGGGCGAGCAACTGCATGCCTCGGCGCGCCAGGTGCTCGTCAACCTGGAGAAGGGGGACCAGGATTGCATCGGCACCGACGACATTGCGGATCCCACGCGCATCTTCGCCGGCACCCGGTTCAACGGCGACGGTGTGGTACCGCCCTCGGCCGCCGACGACACGGCCATCGTCGCAGCGATCGAGGACGTCATGCGCTGTGCGGGTGCCGCTCCCGACCGCAGCGGAATGCCCGGCGTTACGCAGGAGATCGTCGAGCGGTTCTTCACCGCGGCGCGGGCGTACGCCGAGTGGTGGGCGCGCGCCGAGAGCGACGCCGGCATCCTGCCGCTCGGCGTCGACACCGCCGCAGCCGCAGCCGCGGTCGCGGCGGTCGAGGCCAAGGTGGAGGACTATTTCACGCGCTGCCGCCTGGCGGCGATGGATGCACGTGCCGCCGATCTGCTCAACCCGCCGGGTGCCGAGTATGAGGCTCTGGCCGACAAGAACCTGAGTGCGGCGAATGCCGAGCTCGCCGCGTTTCCCCTGGCACGCATCGCGGCCGACAGCGACCTGCCACTCGCCGACGGTCTCAACCCGGCGTGGGCCGAGGCCATCGCGAACCTGCAGCAGGAGGCGATCAATCCGCTGCTCGGGGCGCGCACCTCACTCAGTGCCGCCGATTGGGCAGCGTTGCGCGAGCGGCTCGCCGCGTACCGCGACTGGCTGGCGGAGCAACCCGCACCGCTGGTCGAGCCACTCGGGCTTGCACGCGTGCGCGAGCTCACCTCGGGTGACTTCCAAGGCACCATCAGCGGGCTGATTGCCAGCGACCTGGCGGTTCAGGCGCAGGCCGACTGCATCGCCGACGTGGAACGCCTGGTGCGCTACTACCGTGATCTCGGCACCCTGCTCAACAACTTCGTCTCGTTCCGCGACTTCTACTCCCCCGACCGCAAGGCCATCTTCCAGGCCGGCAGCCTGTACCTCGATGGGCGTGCCTGCGAGCTGTGCGTGCACGTGCACGACCCCGCGAAGCACGCGACGCTGGCCGGGCTGAGCAGCACCTATCTCGTCTATTGCGACTGTGTGCGCCGCGATGGTGACGGCCGGATGGGCATCGCCGCGGCGTTCACCGACGGCGACGCGGACAACCTCATGGTGGGACGCAACGGGGTGTTCTACGATCGCCAGGGACGCGACTGGAACGCCACCATCACCAAGATCGTCGAGCACCCGATCAGCGTGCGCGAAGCGTTCTGGTCGCCGTACCGGCGTATTGGACGGCTGTTCGGACAACAGATCGAGAAGTTTGCGGCGGCACGCGACCAGGCGGTGGATCAGGGCGCAACCGCCGGCATCGCCGGCACCGCGGGCGTTGTGCAGAGCGGCGCGGTGGCGGCGCAGCCCTTCGACATCGCCAAGTTCGCGGGCATATTCGCTGCCGTGGGACTGGCGCTCGGCGCGCTCGGAACCGCGCTTGCGGCGGTGGTGACCGGCTTTCTCGGCCTGCTGTGGTGGCAAATGCCGGTCGCCTTCGCGGGCCTGCTGCTGGTGGTCTCGGGACCCTCGATGGTCATCGCCTATCTCAAGCTGCGCAGGCGCAACCTGGCGCCGATCCTGGACGCCAACGGCTGGGCCGTGAACACGCGCGCGCGCATCAACCTGCCGCTCGGCCAGTCGCTCACCGAGCTCGCGCGGCTGCCGCCCGGCGCGCGACGCTCACTGAGCGATCCCTACGCAGAGAAACGCCGGCCCTGGAAACTTCTCCTGCTGATGCTGGCGATACTGATCGCCGCCGTCGTGCTGTGGCGCGACGGATATGTGGAGCGCTGGTGGCACTCGCTCCCACGTCAGCCCGCCGCCGGAACCCCTGCCGAGCCCGCACCGGCCGCACCGCCGGAAGGCGGCGCGAAGTGAGCATTCCATCGCGGCTCACGGCACGCAGTCTCGTCATGCGAGAGGACCCATGAAGCACTGTCGATTCAAGCGCTGCCCGTTCCACAAGGCCTGCAGCGGCCTGGCCTTCGTCTGCGTATGGGCGCAATACCTTGCCATCGGCGGTCTGGGAGTGTGGCTGATCTACCTGTTCAGCCGCTGAGCGCGCCCGCGCGGTCGATGTTACCGATGCCGGTGAGCGCCGGCGCATCTAGAAGGGGAACTCGTAGCCTCGATGAAGCGAAGTGGAATCGAGGAGAATCGTGCAGCGGAATTGAGAAAATGGAACCCGGGATGGAATCCAGTCCCATGGTTTGGGTATCGGACTGGCATTGTGATCCCCGATGCCCGGATTCCGCTTCGCTCCATCCGGGCTACGATGTGGCGTCTTGCCGTACGGCTACGAGCCAGGATGGAAAACCCGGCGGGCGAAATCCGACCGCTCGGAATCGCGCAGGCGCGATTCCGTACCAGCTCCGGGATGCTGGTGAGATTGTCGGGCTAAAGGATTGGCAGGGCCGCGTGGGAAGAAAGTTCCGCGTACGGGAGCGGTACGCTGCGGGTTCGTGCCGGCGGGAGGATGCTCCTTCCGCACGCGGAGAATTCGGGCTAGAGCAGTACCCGCAGGTCCACGGTGCCCGGCGTGCTGATGCCGGGATAGTTGCCGCCGGTGCAGCCGGCCGCGCAGAACACCGCGCCCGTGCCACCGGCGCCGTCGTCGAGCTCATCGTCCAGGCGACGTGCGACATCGCTCGGCAGATTGTGGATGGCGAGCCACATGCCGGTCTTGTTGCCATGGGTCTGCGAACCGTAGATCCCCTGATACTCGGCGCCGTAAGGGTGGCGCGGATTGGCGTTGGCATTGGTCAGGCTCGGATCGCCGCTCAGCAGGTCTGCATAACGCAGATGCGACCAGACCAGGCACGACTCCTCGTTGTTCGCCGTGCAGGTGTTGCCGGCGATGGCACCGTTGCCGTTGCCGTCGACCGCAGCCGCGGAAAGGCGCGTGCTCGCCTGGTTGAAGTCGCCCGGCGCCTGGCCATAGCGGTCCTGGAACGTGTAGTAGGCCGCGGTGAACGCCTGTACGTCGCTGCGCAGGCGCTTGTACTTGGCGTTGGCGATCATCTCCTGTCCCTTCAGCACACCGCCCAGCAGCAGCCCGATGATGACCAGCACGATGGCGATCTCGACCAACGTGAACCCGGATTGACGCTTGCTCATTGCTTGCTCCTTACCTGTTTGCAGCGCGCCTTATCGGCCACCCTGCGGGAGGGTTGATTCTTCGACTCTTTGGACGATGCCCGCCGCACCCGTCACGGCAGCATGCCGGCGGCGACCAGGCGGTTGATGAGCACACTGGGCGAAACCCAGGCCACGAGATCGTCGAACTCGGTGCCGGTTGCGGCACTGTAGCCGGCCGCCACGTAGCAGCGGTCGCCGTCGCGGTTCTCGGTTTCCAGCGCATCGCTCCAGGGGGTCTTCGCACCCGAGACCACGACGGCCGCGACGTTGTCACCCAGCATGCCGCCGGCGCAGCCGGCCGCATCGCTCACCTGCAGGCGACCCGAGCCACTGCCCTGGGTGGTGATGGCCAGTGTCCCGGTCCATGCGCCGTTCACGGCATAGGTCAGTGGCGCCCCCCAGGCATCGACCGCGCTCACGCCGAGTGCCGCCCCCGGAAGCGCGCCGGTGTGCACGGTGCTCGCGCTGGCGCTGCAGGCGTCGTCATCGAGCCCGTTGCCGTTGGCATCCGGACAGGGCAGCCGCTTGTTGATGACGGCGTAGCCCACCAGGGCATCACGCACCGCGGCGATGGCGGCATTGGTCTCGCTGCGCCTGGATTCCTCGATACGGCTCGACAATGGTCCCAGCATGCCGCCGAGCAGCAGTCCCAGAATCAGCAGCACGACGGCCATTTCCACCAGCGTGAAACCGGCCGGATGGGGCGAGCGGTGGGACAGACAGGATGCGCGCATGACCTGGGCTACGGCGGCAAGCCATAGGCGTGGTTCAGCCGCGCGATCAGAACGCTCAGGGGTACCCAGGCAACCACGTCGTCGAACGCTCCGCCCGCGGCTGCCGGCGTCTCGTCTTCCTGGACCGGACGCTGCATGAAATCCGTGCCATTGGCCCGGTTCGCGGCCTCGTCCACATGGGCGGGCGGCACGGCGGGTTGGGCGATACCGCTGGCGCTGGTCGCGCCGTAACCGTTGCGGCCATGGCCGACCACCGCTGCCGGCTGGCCGGTTGCCAGTACCAGCGCGTTGCCGGCGGCATCGCGCGTGCGGATGCGTACGTCGCCGGTGCTGCTCTGGGTGAGCACACAGCCGGTCGCGAACGCGGGATCGACGCTGTAGCGCAGCCGGTTGTTGCCGGCATCGAATGCCCCCGCTCCCAGCGTCTCCCAGGGCACGAAGCCGGTCCGGGTGGCGGCACTGCAGGTGGCGGCGGCCTGTCCGTTCAGCGCCGAAACCGCCGGGCACGGAAGGCAGCCGGTGCGCAGTGCATAGCCGATCAGCGCATCGCGCACTTCGGCGATGCGCGTACGGTCGGCCAGCGCCTGGCCCTGGTGGGCCGACACCTTGTCGAGCCGGCGCAGCAACAGGTAGCTGAAGGCCGCGACCAGCACCAGCATCATCACCAGCAAGGCGGCTCCGCGCTGGGCGCGGGGGATGGGACGCACATCGATCACTCAGTGCGCCTGCGGTGCCGGCCCGGTTGGCGGGGGCGCGGCGGGCGCTGCGGCCCCGCGCTGCCAGGCATCGAGCACGGCACGGCTGTCGGGCTCCAGCGTCTGGCCGGGCTTCAGGAGCTGCGTGGTGCCGTCGCCGAGCCGCAGTCGAACCCGTCCATCGGGCAACAGCGTGGCTGGCGTGCCGGGCGCCGAAGGATCGAGCGGGGTGCCGTTCAGCCAGATGCGTCGCAACCCGTCGCTGCCGAGCAGCACGCCATCCACCGTGTAGGAGGGCGCAGCACCGTCCGCGGCAGGCAGCGGCGCGAGCGCGGGATCTTCGTTGCGCCCGGCATCCAGGAACGCGCGCTGCTCGGGCGTGGTGAACAATCGTCCCAGGCCGTCCGGACCGGCCGCGCCCGCGCCGCACAACAGCACACCACCCATCAGCAGGAAGAAGGCGCGGGGGCTCATGCGTCCGGCTCCGGCGCGGCGGGCGTGTCGTGGTCCAGGGTGTACCAGTGCAGCACGCACTGAGCCGACAGGTTGGGCCGGTCCTTGTGCAGCGTGCCGTCGTCGCCGCTGCGACGCAGGGTGCAGGCCGTGAGGTCGTAGAGCCCGGCACGCTCGCCGTCGAGCACACGGAAGAAGTCGAGCAGCTCACCTTCGTGGTGCAGATCCAGGCGCAGGTCCATGCGCGTGGTGTACAACGTAAAGGGCCCGGCGTCCGGCACCGTCCCGGACCCGGCGCCTCGCCGCTGGGCGATCTGGTAATGCAACGCAGGCAGTCCCACGCGGCGCGCGCTTTCGCGCACGCTCTCCACCCAAAGCAGGCGCGGCTCCGGGCCGACGAAGCCGTGGGCGCGCAGCTCCTCATAGCGCCCGAGCTCGGTGCGCACCACTTCCCGTTCCTGCAACACTTCGCGATGCGCCTCGACCACGCCGCGCAGGTCGGCGCTGGCGGCCTGCTGCAGGCGTGCCATGCGCTCGTGGTACATGCCCGCGCCGATCACCAGCAGCAACGCGGCGGCAAGCGTCATTGCCGTGCGTACCAGCACGGGCTTCAACGCCCCGGCATCGAGATCAAGGCCCATGGCGCTCCTGCTCCCGAACCACACGCAGCTCGAAGGGCGCGGCGCTCTCCTTGCCGGTGCCGACGGCGCCGGTTACCTGCGCCGCGGGATCGGCGCTGATCGGAAGCTGCAGCGCATCGGCACGCACCACGCCGGAGCGCGCACGCAGCGCCGCGAGCAGCGCATCGATGCTGCGGTGGGCGGCACGATAATCGCCGGTGAAAGGATCCACGCGCCCGTGCAACAGCACGATCTGGTAGCCGCCTGCGCCTCCCTCCGGCGATTCGATCGCGTCCGCGGTTTCGTTCTCCTCCAGCGGTGCGCGGTCCGCGTCCGGGCGTTGGCTCGTGAACCAGTCGAGCGTCTCGAGTCGCAGCTCCGGTCGTGCCGCGAGCGCCCGGCTCACCTCCACCAGCAGCGCGGCGGCACGCTGTGCGTTCGCCTGCAGGCGTGCGGCGACCTGCACGGCGGCCTGGACCTCCTCGGCGGCGGCCGACGCCTGCGGGGCGCGCTCGAGCTCGGTCTGGTAGCGTTGCTCGGCCTGCTGCGCAAGCAGCGCCAGGTCGCGCAGACTGCGCTGCAGCACGGCGCCGTCGGTGGCCTGCAGGCCGCTCCAGAGCAGGGCCGCAGTGAGCCCCAGGCTGCCGATCGCCTGCAGTGCCAGCGCGGCGCGACGTGTGTAGTGATGGCGCCGTTGCGCCGGCTGCGCGTAGTGGTTGATCACGCGACTGCGCGCCAGCAGCCAGGCAAACAGCCGGTCGCAATGCGCATCCTCCCAGGCGCCCCGGTAACCCAGACGACCGGCAAGCAGCGCGGCATCGTGCGGCGTGTAGCGGTCCAGGCCATCACTGCCGGCAAGCCCCGCAAGCTCCTCCAGCCTGGATCCCGCGGCGGGCAGCGCGATCTCGAGCGCCGCTTCCCGGTCCAGCAACCGCAGGTTGGCGAGATAGCGCTTGGTGCGTGCAACCTGCTCGCGAACGAACGCGATGTAGCTCCCCGCATCGCGCTGCTGCGGGATGCTCGACAGCCGGCTGAACTGCAGCTTCCCGTCCCGGAAGAACGACTGGCGCAGGCTGCCGCTGCCGTTCTCGGTCACCAGCAGCAGCTCCGGCTGCTTCCAGCCTGCCACCGCCACCAGCCGCTCGCTCAATAGTGGCAGCGAATGGATACCGGCGAGCGGCACGCTGCACGACTGCAGCGTCCCCACCGCCAGATCGAGCGCCTCGGCATGGATCAGCGCGCTGAACAGTACGGCATCGCGGCGCCGTTCCCCGGGAGCGCGACCGAGCGGATGCGCATGGCGATAGACGGCGCCGCGAAACAGCCGCTGGCTGTGGCGTTCGTACAGCGCTGCGCGATCGCGGCCGCGGGTGCGCGCCAGGATCTCGAGGCGAAAGTCCTCCTCCGCGAGGTCCACCAGCAGCGACACGACGGGCGGAGCGGGTTCGCGCAGGTCGGCGCAGAAAGCCGCAAGCCCGGCCTCGTCCAAAGCGTACTGCGCGATGTGCTCCAGGCGCGCTGCGTAGGGTACGTACACGCCGAGCCCGCGGCCGCTCAGGATCAAAATGCGGCGCACGTTCATGTCTGCAAGTGTCCCAGAATGTCGTAGATCGGGCCGAGCACCGAGAGCATCATCCAGCCGAGCAGCAGGCCGAGCACCACCGTGAGCGCCGGCTCGACCAGGCCCTGGATGCGCTCTACGGACTCCTTGCCGTCGCGCGTGTAGAAATAGGCCACGTTCTCGAGCGCCTGCTCCAGGGCGCCGGTGCTCTCGCCCACATGCAGCATGCGCACCACCAGCGGGGGGAAAAGGCCCGCCGATTCGAACGCTGCCGTCATGGTCGTGCCGGCGCTGATCTGATCATGCACGCGGCGCAGCGCGGTACCGATCACGGCATTGTTCACCAGGTCCTCACTGGTGCGGATACAGTCCAGCACCGTGATGCCGGCGCGGTACATCAGGGCGAAGTTGCTGGCGAAGCGGGCCAGAAGCAGATTGCGCAGGATCGGGCCCACCGGCGGCACGGTGAGCTTGGCACTGTCGAGGCGGTAGCGCACCGTCTCGTTGACCCGCGCCAGATAGCGCACGCTGAAGACGGCGATCGCGGGCAGGGCGAGCACCGCGTACCAGTAGTGGATGAGCACGTCCGACGTCCAGATCAGGGCGCGGGTGTGCATCGGCAGCTCCTGGTTCATGCTCTGCATGAAGCCTGCGAGCTGCGGCACCAGATAGGTCATGAGAAAGAAGAACACGCCGAGCACGACGACGGCGACGAACGACGGATAGAGGATGATCTTCTTGGTCTGGGCCGCGAGCTCGTCCTGCCATTTGAGACTTTCACCCAGCCGGCGCAGCACCTCGGGCAGCATGCCACTCTGCTCGCCGGCGCGCACCAGACTCACGAAGACCCGATCGAACTGCTGCGGAAAGCGCTCCAGGGCTTCCGAGAGCGTGCGCCCGCCCTCGATGTCCTCGGTGAGGGAAGACAGCACGGCGCGAAACCGCGCATTGGCGAGACTGTCGCGCAGATCCGCAAGTCCGGCGACGATCGGCACGCCGGCGCGCGTCAGCTGCTCGAGGTGAAAGCAGAAGGTGATCAGCTCGCGGCGTCCGAAGCGGCCGCCCACGCGCGCGAACGGGCTGCGCGCTGCGCTGCGGAAGCGGATCAGCTCGAGCCCCATGTGGGCGAGGCGCAGCTCCAGGTCGGCCTCGTTGGAGGCCTCGATGCGCCCCGCCACCGTCTTGCCGTCGGCGTTGAGGGCACGGTACTGGTAGGCGTTCATGGCAGCATCAGGCCAGGCGGTCGGTGAGATCGACCACGCGCGACACCTCATCCAGGGTGGTGGTCCCGTCCAGCACCCGGCGCACGGCGTCTTCCGCAAGCGGGCGAAAGCCCTTTTGCGTGGCCAGCCGCTCGATGTCGCGCCGCGTGGCACGTCGCGCGATCAGCTCGTCGAGGTCGCGGTCCATGCGCAGGAGCTCCATGACCGCGAGCCGGCCACGGTAGCCCGTGCCACCGCACTGCTCGCAACCGCGCGCACGATGGACGCCGCGCGGGTCGTCGTCGCCCAGCGCCAGCAGGCGGCGCTCCACCGCGGACGGTGCCTCCAGCACCCGGCAGTGACCACACAGCCGGCGCACCAGACGCTGCGCGACGATCCCGACGATGTTGCCGGCGAGGATGTCGGGCACGATGCCGAGATCGAGCAGACGCGCAATGGCACCGATCGCCGAGTTGGTATGCAGCGTCGAGAACACCTGGTGACCGGTCATGGCGGCACGCACCGCCATGTCGGCGGTCTCGACATCGCGGATCTCACCGACCAGGATGATGTCCGGGTCCTGGCGCAGCATGGAGCGGATGCCGCTCGCGAAATCCAGCTTCGAGACTTCATTCACCGAGGTCTGGCGGATCAGCGCCATGGGATACTCGACCGGATCCTCGAGAGTCATGATGTTGACGGTCTCGTTGCTGACGTAGCTCAGCATCGAGTAGAGCGTGGTGGTCTTGCCGCTGCCGGTGGGTCCGGTCACCAGCAGCATGCCCTCGGGGCGCGCCATCATCAGGCGCAGCGTGGCGAGCGCCTCCTCGGCAAGCCCCAGCCGGTCGAGCGCCACGATGCCCTTGCTGCGATCGAGCACGCGCAGCACGATGTTCTCGCCGTGGGTGGTGGGCTGGGCCGAGACGCGAAAATCCACCGGCCGGCCGAACAGCATGAGCGAGATGCGCCCATCCTGCGGCGCGCGGGTCTCGGCGATGTTCATGCCCGACATGACCTTGAGGCGCACCGCAATCGCCGACCAGTAGTTCTTGTGCAGGCTGCGCACCTGGCGCAGCACGCCGTCGATGCGGTAGCGCACGCGCAGGAAGCCCTGCTCGGGCTCGAAGTGCACGTCCGAGGCGCCGGCCTTCACGGCATCGGAGAGCAGCGCATCCACCAGCCGCACCAGCGGCTGGCTGTACTCCTCGCCATGGGCCGGCAGGCTCTGTTCGCTGACCTGACCGGTCTCGATCTCGTGCAGGATGCCGTCGACCGAGAGCTCGTAGCCGTAGAACTGGTTGATGGCGTTTTCGATCTCGGTTTCCGCGGCCAGCAGCGGCTGCAGCTCCAGGCGCCCGCCGAGCAGTGCCCGCAGCTGGTCCAGCGCCACCACGTTGCTGGTGTCGGCCATTGCCACTTTCATGGTATGGCGCGCCGCATCGAGCGAGAGCGGGAGTACGCGATAGCGTCGTGCCACCTCCTTGGGAATGAGCTGCAGGGCGTCGGGATCGACGACCGCCTTGGCGAGCTCGACGGTTGCCTGATCGAGCGACTCGCTCAGCGCATCGCGCACGATGGACTCGGTGGCGAATCCCAACGCGACGATGATCTTGCCGAGCGGCTCGTCGCGCTTGCGCTGCTCGGTGAGCGCGATGCGCAGCTGATCGGCGGTGAGCACGCCCTTCTCGATCAGCAGGTCGCCGATGCGACGCGCGGGCTTCTGCACGGCGACGTTCACGAGCCGCTCCCGTTGGCTGCGTCCAGTGCCTGCAGCCGGCGCGCCAGTGCGGCCCGGTCGAAGCGCACCGCCCGGTGGGCGGCGAGCGCCGCGGCGCGGCGATAGTATTGCAACGCCGGCTGCGACCGGCCCAGGCGGTCCAGGCTCACGGCAAGGTTGAAGGCATAGTCCGGGTGCTGCGGGTCATAGCGCACTGCGTCGAAGTAGGCGCGCTGCGCCTCGCTCCAGCGCTGCTGGCGCGCATAAAGATTGCCCAGCGCAAAGTGCAGGTAGGCCGCCTTGGGCTCGGCGTCGAGCAGCCCCTTGAGCTCGCTTTCACCGGCCACGGGGTCGGCGTTGCCGGGCAGGCTCACCAGCGCAGCGCGCGCGGCCGGATCGCGCGGGTCGCGCCGCAGCAGGGCACGATAGCGCTCGCGCGCAGCGTCGAGGTCGTTGTGCTGCACCTCGATCGCGGCCATGCCGAGCAGTGCGTCCCGGTCCTCGGGACGTGTCTGCAGCACCTGGCGATAGAGCCGCCCGGATTTCTCCAGATCGCCGTCGATGAAGGCGGCGTAGGCGTCCTGCAGCCGCTGCGCAGTGTCCGGCGTCTGCCGGCTGTGGCGGATCTGCAGCGCGCCGAGCGCGGGAATCGCTTCGGGCGTGGCGCCCGAGTACGGGGCCGGCGCTGGCGCAGCGGCGCCTTGCCGTGGGCGCTCGACATCCGGCGCGTCCGGTGCCGGCACGGGACGTTGGAGCGGCGTGCCGGCTCCGGCGTTGGCGCGTTGCGGTGCCGCCTCGGACGGCGGCTGCGCCGCGTTCTCCGCGGCGGCTGCCGGCAGCACGGTTTGCGCCGCGACATCGGCCGTGCGCGCATCGCCCGGCGCCGGCGCCGGTGCCAGCGGCAGCACGCGCAGCGGATACTGCGACAGGGTCCAGTAGTAATAGCCGGCGACGATTGCACCGGACGCCAGCAGTCCGAGCAGCATCAGCGCCCGCGGCAGTGTCCAGCTGCCGGTGCGTCCGGCGGCGAGCATCTGCGCCGCCCGTGCCGGGACCGGCGCGGGCGCGAGGCGCTCGGCGCTCGGCGCCGCGCGGGGCGCAGGCGGTTGCTGCCGCTGCGCCTGCGCGTCGGTGTTGGCAAAGGACTGCGGATCGACGGCCGGTGGTGCGGCCCCGGCGTGCGGCGGTTCGGCCGCCGATTCCTGCGCCGGCTCCAGCGGTACCAGGCTGAGATCGCTCGGCTGGGAGGTTGGTGGCGTTGGCTGCTGCGCCTCGGCCGGCCTTCCGCTTTCGGCGCGCCGCAGGGCATCCATCAACAGGCTCATGGCCGTTCTCCAGCGATCGCGCCCTCCGTCTCCGGCGCGTAGGGCAGGAAGCGGCGAAACTCGGCAAGCTCGGTGTCGACGTCGGGCGTGGAGACCACCACCGGACGCAGGAAGATCACCAGCTCCGAGCGCACGATGCGGTTCTTGCGCAGCGCGAAGACATCGCCCACGCCGGGCAGGCGCGACAGCCCCGGGATGCCCGCCTTGTTGAGATCCACCGTGTCCTGGATCAGCCCGCCGAGCACCGCGACCTGACCGCTGGTAACGCGCAGCACCGAGTCGAGCTCGCGCACCTGGATCTGTGGCACCAGGCTCTCGACATTGGCGAGCGCAAGCGAGGGGTTCGGATCGCTGACGAAATCGATCACCCGCGAAATGGTGGGACGCACGTTGAGGATCACCATGCGGTTGTCGTTGATCTGCGGCGTCACCGCCATGACGAAACCCACGGGCACGGTGTGCACGGTGGTGGTGAAGGTGGTATTGGAAAATCCCTGGCCGGCGGTGGTGTCCGCCTCGACCGTGAAGTAGACCAGGTTGTCGACCACCTTGAGCACCGCGGTCTGGTTGTTGATGGCCATGACCTTGGGACTGGACAGCACCTTGACCGTGCCGAACTGCTGCAGCATGCGCACGGTGGCGGCAATGTTGCCCAGCCCGCTTTCGGGATCGGCATAGGTGAGCTGCGTGAAGGGCGGATCCTTGAGATTGGTGCCGAGCAGCGACTGATCGATGGACAGGCCGTTGCCCTCGGCAATGCGCGACCAGTCGACACCCAGGGTGTAATCGTCGTTCAGCTGCACCTCGACCACCGTGGCCTCGATCAGCACCTGGCGTTGTGCGCTCGCCAGCACCTGGTCGAGATAGGCCTGGATGCGGCGGTGCTGGCGCGAAGTCGCGGTTACGCTGAGCAGCCCGGATTCGGCGTTGACGATCACCGAAGGCGCGTGGCCGTGCTCGTCGGCGGTCTCGCCGAGTATGGTGGCGACGTTGCCACCAAGGGTTTGCCAGAATCGGTTGTTGGAGGTGCTGGTGACGCTGGTAGTGGAATTGTTGTTGCCGCCGCTCGCGGCATCTCCCGCCGCCTGTCCGGTGGTCGCGATCTGTGTCGCCACGTTGACCGTGCTGGCGTTGTCACGTGCCAGGTTGAGGTAGTCGACCCGGTAGGTCTTGAGAAACGGGCGGTCCTGCTGCACGACCAGGTTTCCGTCGTGCAGCTCATAGCGGATGTCGACCTGACGGCTGATGCGTTCGAGAATCTGCGCAAGCGTCTGGTCGACTGCGTTCAGCGTGACGGTCCCGGTCACGTCATTCTCGACGTCGATGTTGATTTTGGCATCGCGCGCCAGCGCAAACAGCAGCTCCTTGACCGGCACCTGGGTGACCACTGCGCTGTAGGTCTCCTGCGCGCGCGCCGGCGGCGGTGGCGTGAGCACAGGCACCGACTGTGCCGGTGCGGGAATTTCGCCGAGGCGCATCGTGGTCTCGTGCACGTGCCCGGGGGAGGCGGCAGGCGGTGCGGTGGCGCATCCTGCGACCACAACGCCAAGCAGGCTCGCCGCCGCCAGCACCGCGCGTCGCAGCAGGGAAGTCACGACAGGTCTTCGCGCCCGGGCGTTGCCTCGAGCTGGGCATGCCGGCGCACCGCACCCAGGGTCCGCGGGTAGGGATCGTTGTCGCGCAACGGTGCCGGCAGGCCGGCGAGCGCCGCACGCGCGGCAGCGGCGTCCGGATAGGTGCCGTAGAGCACCACCCAGCGGCGCTTGCCGTGAACGAGCGTGGCGCACACGTAGAGCCTGTCGAGGTGCGCGCGCAGCGAAGGATCGGCCAGCACGTCTTCCACGCGCTCGGGGTCGGAGTCGTGCGACAGCATCACCTGCACGGTGTAGCGCGCATCGCCCGATGCGCTCAGCCAGGCACGGGTGGCTTGCAGCCGCTCGCCCACGAGGCTCGGATAGGACTTCTCGAGCGCCGGTCTTTCCGAGGCACTGCCCGGAGTCGATTCCGCTGCCGCTGCGGACAATGTGCGCGGGGGTGGCGTGCGAAGCGCTTTCGCGCGCACCGGCCCGGTGCCTGGCAACGGCGCCGGCGCCACCGCCACGCGCGCCGTCGCAATGCGCGACGCCGTACCCGCACCTGCCGTCAGTGCGCCGACCCACAACCCTGCCAGGACCAGGCTCGCCGCCAGTGCCATCCAGCCGCGCAGGTGCCAGCGCGCCCGCAGGGCGCCGTCGGCCGCGGCGCGGCGCACATGGCGCCAGTTGACGCGCACGCTGCCCTCCGCATAGGCGGCAAGGAGTGCCTTGTCGGCCAGCACGTTGATGCGCCGAATCAGCCCGCGGGAAGCCCGCGCCAGCCAGTGACACGCCGTTGCAGTGAAGGGCGAGCGCCCGCGGTGTCCCGCCGCCTGCAGGCGAAAGCCCAGGTAGTCGCGGGTGTCTGCTGCCGACAGCGGGCCGAGTGAGAAGGCATGGGTGATGCGATCACGCAGCGGACGCATGTCGCGCCGCGCCAGTGTCGCATCCAGCTCCGGCTGACCGAACAGCACCAGCTGCAGGAGCTTGCCCTCGCGCGTCTCCAGATTGGAGAGAAAGCGGATTTCTTCCAGGGTCTCCGCCGGCATGCCCTGCGCTTCCTCGACGAACACCACCACCCGCCCGCCCGCGGCGTGGCGTTCGAGCAGGGCTGCCTGCAGGGCGTGCAGCGCATCGAGACGCGGGGTATCGGTCGAAAGCTCGAGCCCGAGCTCGCGGGCGATGGCCGTGAGCAGCTCCGCCCTGGTGAGGCTGGGATTGGCGAGGTAGACCGAGCTCACGCCCGCTGGCAGGGACTCGGTGAGCATGCGGCACAGCATGGTCTTGCCGCTGCCGATCTCGCCCACCACCTTCACGATGCCCTCGCCGGAAGTGACGGCATAGACCAGCGCCTCCAGCACGGCACCACGACCGGCTCCGGAGAAGAACCGGCGCGTGTCCGGCGTGATCCGGAACGGCGCTCCGCTCAGTCCGAAGAAGCTTGCGTACATGCCGTGTTTCCGTTGTGGCGCTTTTCGAGGGCTGCGCAAGCAAGGATTGCGCCACGGACATGTCGGCGACGGACCGGTCCGGTAATACCTGGTTACCTTATTGATTCTTTGAGGTTTATATGCCAGGAAGGAGGAGGAACGCGGCGCGGCCGCAGGAACCTCCACAGCGGCAGGGCCCCGCCGCCACGACGGAAAAACGCCGGTGTCCTTTACACGCCGAGCACCGCGTGGTGAAGGCGCGAGTGATTTCCGCGACCCCTTCGCCGCGGAGCGTCGCAAACCTCGCGCACGGGTGACGGGAAACCGCCGACGGGAGCCGGCCCGTGTTCGACTCGATTCCCCATGCCGAGCCGATGGCAGCGCGCGGCGCGGCACATCGGCGAGCCACTTCCTGGCCCTGATCAGGCAGTGGCCGGACGCCGACGGTGGAAGAGGACGACGGTCCGGCAGCACCACCGTCAGACGTACATCTCACGCTTGTCCAGCAGCCGCAGCCAGCCGCGCCCGATGCGGTAGATCAGCCACCCCGTCACCGCGATCAGCAGGATGATCCCGACCGGCGCACCGACCAGTGTCACGATCAGCACCGCCGCCAGGACCACCCAGAACAAGGTGAACCAGAAGGTGCGGATCTGCCAGCGGTAATGCGACTCGACCCAGGTTCCACGCGCGTCGCCGCGTTTCACGTAGTTCATGATCACCGCGACGATGGAGGGCACGCTGCCGATGAAGCTGCCGATGACGGTCGCCGCACCGGTAATGCCCACCACGATGGCGAGCGCATGGAGTGCGTAGACCAGATGCGCCACCGTCATTACCGATGCCGGGGGTTCGCTGCGTGTGGATTCGACCATGGACAATGTGAGTCCTCCTCGCGCCGCATGGCCCCCGCTCGCCGGAGGTTGTTCCCGCGATAGTATCAAAACCAGGCGCCGCGGCCGAAGCCTGTGCGCTTCGCATGACCTCACGGGCTTCGGATCGGCGCGCGGAGCGGCGCCCGTCCTTGTGTCCATCGAGCGCCAGGACGCATGATCGAAGCGTCGTACGAGCGGGTCATGGCGTGCAGCCTGGACGCGATGCGCGCGCCGATCGTCACTTGCCGGTTGTCAGAGGGGGCCGGCTCTGTACAAAATGCGGACTCGGACGCAAGGCGCGCCCACTCCCGGCCGCCGCCTTTCCTGCGCCCGCCTGCGGAACCGCATCGATGAACACCTGTCCCAACTGGCACTTCCGGCGCATGCAGCCCGGCGAGATGAACATCGACCCGATCGAGGCCGAGTTCTTTTCCACCGAGGCCTTGGGCAGCCTGGGCGATGCGCTGATACGCGAGGCAATCCAGAACTCTCTCGATGCACGCGTGCCCGGTCACCGGGTGCGGGTGCGCGTGGTGTTCCCGCCGCCGAACGCGGCACTCGATGCCGCGCGCAGCGCGAGCTGGCTGCGCGGGCTCGCGGAGCACCTCCCGGCCGGGCGCAGCGGCCTCGCTGCCGCGCCGGAATCCGATGTCCCCATGAATTTTCTGTTGATCGAGGACTACGGCACCCGTGGCCTGCAGGGCGATCCCGGGCAGAGCGAGGACGGCGAGCTGGAGGCCGAGGCGGCGCGCAACGACTTCTATTACTTCTGGCGCAATGTCGGGCGTTCGCGCAAGGGTTCATCGGAGCTCGGGCGCTGGGGCCTCGGCAAGACTGTGTTTCCGGCCGCCTCGCGCATCAACTCCTTTCTTGCCCTGACGGTACGCGCCGACGACAACCGCCGGCTGCTGATGGGCCAGTCGGTGCTGAAGATCCACAAGCTCGGCCGGCAGCGCTATTACGCCTACGGCTATTTCGCCCGGATCGAACGGGGCTTTGCGCTGCCCGTGGAGGATGCGGATCACCTCGATGCGTTCTGCCGCGACTTCGGCATCACGCGCGGCGACGCCCCCGGACTGTCGGTGGTAGTGCCCTACCCCGAAACCGACATCACGCCGCAGACCATCCTGCCGTCCGTCGTGCGCCACTACTTTGTGCCGCTGCTCTGCGGCGACCTGCAGATCGAGGTGATCGCCGAGGGTGCGACCCTGCCGCCTGGACGCGGCGACGCTTGCGCAGATGCTCGGCACGAGCGAATCGGAACACGACCCGCGCATCGCGCCCCTCATCGACCTCGCGCGCTGGGGACTCGCGCTGCCGCGCGAGCAGCACGTGGAGCTAGCGGAATCGCCCATGAGCCAGGCCCCGCGCTGGAGCGATGCCTGCCTGCCCGCCGCCGCCGCGGCGGCGCCACGCGAGGCGTTCGACCGGGGAGAACGTGTCGCGTTCTCCGTTCCGGTGTGGGTGAAGCCCGCCACCGGGCTCGCGACGCGCGCCGCCTTCGACGTGTACCTGGAACCCGACGACACGGTGCCCGCCGGCGACGAGCACTTCGTGCGCGATGGCATCACCATCACGGGCGTGCACGGTGCCCTGCAGAAGGGTGTGCGCTCGCTGGTCGTGGTACGCGACCCTGCGCTCTGTGAGCTGCTCGGTGATTCCGAGAACCCGGCGCATACCGAATGGCAGGAACGCTCCGCCAAGTTCAAGAGCCGCTATCGCCACGGACCGTTCACGCTGCGTTACGTGAAGAACGCGCCGCGCGAGATCGCGCGGATCCTGACCCGGCCTCCCGAGGGACGCGACGAACGCTTCACTCGTCATTTGTTTGCGCTCGACCTGTCGACCGAGCAGGCCCTTCTGGAGCAGGCACGCCCGCGCCGCATGCCGGCCGGGGGCGATACGGCGGACGATGGCGGGATCGGCACCGACACCGGGGGAAAGGATCCGTTCGCCAGGCTGCAGAAGCTTCCCGGCGGCTTTCGCCTTCTGGGCTCTGGCGTCCCCGCCTCGATGCCGCCGCGCGCGGAAGTGCGCATCGCCTACGAGGTACGGCGCGGCAATCCCTTCACCCAGTACCAGCCGCCGGATTTCGAGCTCGACAAGCCGCCCATCGAAGTACACGCCGAGCGCGCCGCGGTGTTCCGCCGCCAGTACAACGTGCTGGCGTTCCGCATCGAGGCGCCGGATTTTCTGGTAACCGTGAGCGGGTTCGATGTGCTTCGCGACATGCGCGTGCAGGTGCTTGGACTGGAGGGCCCGGGCGCATGATGCGGCGCCTGAACCACACCGGACGCAAGCAGATTCCGCGCTCGCGGGTCATCGTCCGTCTGCGCCACGCGCCCGGCAGCACCTACGCCTTCGACGCCCGCTTCGACCTCGCCGACCTCGGCTTCCCCGGCGATGCGCGGCTCTACGTCGAAGCCTACAACGTAACCTCCTACATGCGCTTCGCGTTCGGCACCGTGCGCGAACCGCACCCGCCGTCCGACACCCGGCTGATCGAGATCTCGCCGGTGCCACTGCCGAAGTTCCGCCTCAAGGTGGTCGATCCCAGCCTGCGTCATGGCCTGCTGCTCGGCAGCGCCGACCAGCTGCTGCCCCTGCGCCCCGACGAGGATCTCGCGCACAAGCAGCCGTTGCTGCCGGTCGACTTCTGCGATCTGGGCGAGCGCATCTGGCGGCTGGACCTCACCGACTGGCCGGTGCTGGAGCTCAACAGCCGCATCGAAGGTCTTGCGGAGGCGGCGCGCACCGGCGACGCGTTCCTGGCGCTGGTCTATCCCGAGGTGGTGCAGCGCATCCTGCATGAGATCGTCGTGGTCGAGAATCAGACCGATCCGGACTTCGACGACGCCGCCTGGACCACGCTGTGGCTGCGCTACATCTGCAGCCTGCCCGGGGTCGAGCCCCCGCCGCAGGGCGACTCGGTCGAGGCGCGCAGCCGCAAGGCGGAGTGGATCGACGAGGCGGTGCAGGCATTCTGCCTCGTGCGGCAGGTGCGCCTGCGCTTCGAAGGGACCAGCCCGCCGATCGCACCACTCGGCAGTTGACGCTTGGAGCCCACTGGGGTCTGTCCAGTCCGGTAGACCCGGGAGAAGACGGTGTGCGTAGGGAAGAAGCAGCCATGCCGGTGAGAGATCGGGCCGGGGAAGCGGCCTGATGAGCGACCTGATACGCGAGCTGAACGCCGCGGGCATCGAGCAGTTCCGGACCCATCTCTCCGATCTGCGCTCGGGGTTTTCATCGGAGCCGCCGTGGCATCTGCTGGAGGATCCGGCCTACACGCGCGCGCTGCCGGTGGAAATCGGCATCGAGCGCAAGCGTTTCGCCAGTCGCTGGGGGTTCGGCAAGTATCTGGTCGAGACGCTGGCACCGCTGCCCCTGGAACATGTCGTGCGCAGTCGCGGGCTGTGGTCCTGGCTCGCGCTGTACCATCTGGAGATGCTGTGCCCGCCCAACTCCGAAGGCCGGCGGCGCCCGGGACGCGACTATCGACACGTGGCCGAGCTCGGCTACCGCTACCGCTATCGACATCTCGCCTACGGACCATACCTGGTCTACCGGCGCCATGGAGGACATGCCATCCTGCTGTTGTCGGGACCGCCGCACACCGAAAGCCGCATCTATCAGGAGATCACCAGCCGCCAGGACCTCATCGCCAACCGCGGAGTCGTGGAAGCGACCCACCTGCTTTACATGGATCGCGCGCGTGGGCTGCCCATGCGCGGTGCGCAGTCAGCCGGTCAGCCCGGCAACCTGCGCCGTTTCGTGCGCGTGCTGCAACAGCTCGACCTCACCTACGACATCTACGGCATGAGCGGCCAGGAGCTGGTGGAGCTGCTCCCCCAGGAGTTCGAGCGCTGGCGACACAACGCCGCCGCACCGCGCGCGCTTGCCGTCACCTGAGCCCCGCGCCGGCCGTACGCGCGCCGCAGGCACGACGCGCAGGCAACCGTCATTGGCTTGTCGGCTGCGGGCGACTCAGGATATTGCACGTGGCCCTTGCAACTTGGGCTGCGCAGTTCTAGCTTCGTGTTGACGCCCGGCTGCGCGTGCCGGTCGCAACGAATACCATCAGGTGGGCCCCGCCTCGCGCAGAGGCCATCGTGGTCCGCGAGGGCAACCCCAACCGCAGGAAGTCACATGGGCAACTCTTTGCGTGAACAGCTACTCAAGGCCGGCCTGGTCGATCCAAGACAGGCGCGCAAGGCCGAAGCCGGCAAGGTCCGCGACAAGAAGGGCAGGAATGCCCGGCAAGCTTCACCGCCCAGCGCAAGCGCCCAGGCGGCACAGCGCACCGCGGCGGAGAAGGCGGCGCGCGACCGGGCGCTGAATCTGCAGCGCCAGGCAAAGGCCGAACGCAAGGCCGCGGCGGCCCAGATCCAGCAGATCATCGAACAGAATCGACTTCCGCGCGATGACGGCGAGATTGGCTATCACTTCATCGACGGCAGCAAGGTGCGCAAAGTCTACGTCACCGAAGGCCTGCACGAGCAGCTCACATCCGGGCGGCTCAGCATCGTCAAGCTCAACGGCCGGTACGATGTAGTTCCAGTGGATGCGGCGGAAAAGATCCGCGCGCGCGATGCGCGCTGCGTGGTGGAGCGCCCGGCGATTGCGGACACCGGCTCGGACGACGACGCCTACAAGGATCATCCCGTGCCCGATGACCTGATGTGGTAACGTGATGAACGAAGCTCACCTCTCGGGCGCCAACGCGTCGCGATTCGACGACATTGCACGCTCCTGGGACGACGACCCGAAGCGTGTCATGGCGCAGGCGATCGCCGAGGCGATGCTGGAGGCCACGCAACCCGCCGGCAGCGAGCACGCGCTGGAGATCGGCGCCGGCACCGGACTGGTCACGGCGCTGCTCGCCCCCCACGTGGGCGAGGTGCTGGCGGTCGACAGCTCGGCGGGCATGCTGGAAATCCTGGAGGCGAGGCGTGCCGAGCTGCAGCTCGGCAACGTGCGCACCGCGCGTTACGATCTGGCGCAGGCGCTGCCGCGCGGGCCCTTCGATCTGATCTTCAGCAGCATGACGCTGCATCACGTCGCCGATGTCGCGGGACTGTTCGCACGCCTCGCCTGGCTCCTGGCGCCGGGCGGCCGTGTGGCGCTGGCCGATCTCGACCGCGAGGACGGAAGCTTCCACGGCACCGACGCGCCGGGCGTGGCCCACCTGGGCTTCGAACGCGCAACCGTCCGCGACTGGCTGGTCGCGGCGGGTCTCGGTGAGGTGGTATTCCGTACTGCCCATGTGGCACGCAGGACGGGTCCCGAACACCAGAGCCGCGACTATCCGATCTTCCTGGTCACTGCGCGCCGGACGGCCTGAACCGCATCGCGGCGGCGGACATCGCTCGCCGTCCACAGCAAGACCGCAGACTTTGCAGTCTGATGAGCGCGCCCAATACCTCTGCAGGGCCGGAACACCGCGGTGCTGCGCGCCGCAGCATCGCGGTGCGTGGCCCCGCTCCCACGGGCGGGCCGCTCACAGCGGCAGGTTGAATGGCAAACCTGCATCGCCACGCCACTTCGGTGGTCCGCGAACCGCCCCACCACCACCACGACGCCGGCAATCGCGTGGTATTTCCACCCCTCCGGTTGTGCAACCAATCACCTGGGGAGCGTCGAGATGGCAGTGCGCCGGCGCGCCGCGGCGGACAATCCAAATCTTCGCGCCGCATTTACATCCGCTGGAGTGGGCGCGAGAATGACCAGCCGAAGCGGTTGCGCTCAGCCTGTTCGCCAGTGCCGCGCCGGTGCACCACCGGCCGGCGGCGCGCCGTCCGGAGAAGCAGGGAAACGCCGGCCGCGGCCCGGAGCGCGAGGTGCAGAGGCGAGCCCACTGTTCGTCATCATCACCGACCCGTTGCGAGGAATCCGTCATGGCGAGCAAGAAACCCACCGCAGCAGTTCCCAGGACCAGGCGTGCCCCGAGCAGCGCATTGCGCATGCGTGCCTCGCAGCCGCGCCAGCGCCGGGCTTCGGCGGGCGACGTGGCCCCGGCGTCCACCGAAGAGGGTATCGAGCGGTTTGCAGTGGGGGAAGCGGTTCAGGCAGCCGAGGAATCGAAAGTGGTGGCGGTGAGGGACATCCTGGGTCCGGCGCTGGGAGATCCCGGTACCATGGTCAAGACGCTGGAGGCGATCATGGCCGGTGCCTCTCCGGACGACGCCGAGATGCTGCGCAAGGTGCTCTTGAAGCCCGTCACCGGCAAACCGCCGGCAAATCTCGATGATCGGCTGGCCGAGGACTGGCGCGAGGGCGGTTATCCCTACAAGCATCTGATGTCCCGGCGCAACTACGAGCGCCAGAAATACCGCCTGCAGGTCGAGCTGCTGAAGCTGCAGGCCTGGGTGAAGGAGACCGGCCAAAAGCTGGTGATCGTCTTTGAAGGACGCGATGCCGCAGGCAAGGGCGGCACCATCAAGCGGTTCATGGAACATCTCAATCCGCGCGGCGCGCGCGTGGTCGCGCTGGAGAAGCCCACCGAAACCGAGCGCGGCCAGTGGTACCTGCAGCGCTACGTGCAGCATCTGCCGACCGCCGGTGAGATCGTGCTGTTCGACCGCTCCTGGTACAACCGGGCGGGCGTGGAGCGGGTGATGGGCTTCTGCACCGAGGAGGAGTATCTGGAGTTCATGCGCCAGGCGCCGGAGTTCGAGCGCAACCTGGTGCGCAGCGGCGTCCACCTCATCAAGTTCTGGTTCTCGGTCAGCCAGCAGGAGCAGCGGCGGCGTTTCAAGGAGCGCGAAAGCCACCCGCTCAAGCACTGGAAACTCAGTCCGGTGGATCTGGCCTCGCTGGACAAGTGGGACGAGTACACGAAAGCCAAGGAGGCGATGTTCTTCTATACCGACACCGCGGACGCCCCCTGGACCGTGATCAAGTCGGACTGCAAGAAGCGCGCGCGCCTGAACGCGATGCGCTATGTACTGCACAAGCTGGCGTACACCAACAAGAACATCGATCGCATCGGCCCGCTGGACCCCCTGCTGGTGGGCCGAGCCCACGTGGTGTACGAGCGCGGTGAGCGGTTGGCGGGAATACCGTTGCTGTAAAGTAAAGTGCCTACTCCGGACTGCCCGCCATGCGCGCGGGCAGCCGTATCGTGACGAGCAGGCCGCCGCCGGGCGCGTTGCTCGCGGCGATGGTTCCGCCGTGCAGCCGCACTGCGCGGCCGGCGATGGCAAGCCCCAACCCGTAACCGCCGCTGGCGCGGTCGCGCGCATCCTCGACCCGGAAGAAAGGCTCGAACAGGCGCTGCAACATGTCCTCCGGCACACCGGGGCCGTGATCGCGGATGTCGATCCGCACCATGCCCGGGGCATCGGCCTGCGCCTGGAGCGAGAGCTCCACGGTGCTCGTCGCGGCGGTATGTCGCACGGCATTGCGCACCACGTTCTCGAGCGCGCTGTGCAGCATGGCGGCATCGCCCTGCACCACGGCCGGCACCATCTGCGTGAGACGCACGGCGCAGCCCCGTACCCCGGCTTCGTAAGCTGCGTCCTCGACGATGTCCTGCAGCATTGCCGGCAGCGCGACGGGGACCCGCTCCGCCACGCCCTCCCCGGCTTCCATGCGCACCAGCGACAACAGTTGACCGATCAGGTCGTTGAGCCGGTCGGCTTCACGCTCGATGCGGTCCAGGTCGGCTGCCGCGCCCGGACCTGCGCGCTGCCGCGCCAGTCCCAGCGCCACCTGCACGCGCGCCAGCGGGGAGCGCAGCTCGTGGGACACGTCGCGCAGAAGTTGCCGCTGCGCGCTCATCAGAGCGTCCAGGCGTGAGGCCATGTCGTCGAAGGCGTGCGCGAGCCCTGCGAGTTCATCGCGCCGCCCGCCCAGGGTGGGTGCCACGCGCTGGCTGAGGTCGCCCGCGGCATAGAGCTCCGAGGCACGCCGCAGCCGACCGATGGGCGCGGTGAGATAGCGCGCCAACAGCATTCCGACCAGCGCGCTCACCAGCGCGCCCACCACCAGGGGGATGGCGATGACGCGCGGTCGGCCCAGCACGCGCGCCAGGGTCACGCCACCGAAGTCCGGAAGCAGGCGATACACCCGGCCGTCCGCAAGGCGAACCACCATCCGGTCGCGCTCGTGCCGCCCGCGCAGCTGCCGTCCCCCAGGGGCGCGCACCTCGCCCTCCGGCACCCAGGCGGGAACTTCACGCCCCAGGAGGTCATGCCCTGCGGCATCGAGCACCAGCAACGGTACGGCATCGGCGCGATCCACCGCGTCCGCCCACTGCCTCAGACCCTCCAGCCCGCGGGCCCGCGCAGCAGCCCGCGCCTCGAAAAGACGCGTCAGATAATGCGCGCGCGGGGTAACCGCGTTGTGCTCCTCGCGCACCCGGTCCAACAGGTAGGACGTCACCAGCATGCTCGCCGCGGCGAACAGTACCAGCGCCGCCCAGAGCGCCAGGAACAGCTTCCAGAACAGACGGTGCACGGGGCTCAGTACACGACGTACTGGTAGCCCACGCCACGCACGGTGGCGATGCGTTCCTCGCCATTCGGCAGCCGCCCGAGCTTGCGGCGCAGGCTGCTCACGTGCATGTCCAGGCTGCGGTCGAAGCGGGCGAGCTTGCGCCCCAACGCCCGTTGCGAGAGCTCCGACTTGGCGACCACGCGCCCCGCCTCGCGTAGCAGCACCTCCAGCACGCTGTACTCGGTGCTGGTCATGGCGACGGCGCTGCCTGCCCTGGTCACGGTGCGCGCGCCGGTGTGCATTTGCAGGTCGCCAAGCTCCAGCACCTGCGGTGTCGCCGAATTCCCGGACTCGGGCGCCCGGGCGCGGCGCAGGATGGCACGGATGCGTGCGGTCAACAGGCGCGGGTTGCAGGGTTTGCCCAGATAGTCGTCGGCGCCGAGCTCGAGACCGACGATGGTGTCGACGTCCTCGTCGCGAGCAGTGAGCATGAGCACCGGCGTGCGGCTGTGCCCGCGCAGCTCGCGCAGCACGTCGAAGCCGTTCCTGCCCGGCATCATCACATCGAGTACCACCAGATCGAAGGCGCCATTGCGCAATGCTGCGAGCGCCTGCGAGCCATCGTGTACGGCAGTGACCGCGAAGCCCTCGGCGGCGAGATACTCGGTCAGCATCCCGCATAGCTCCACATCATCATCGGCAAGCAGTATACGGGGCATCTCTCGTCAAGCCGGCGTTGCGACCGGGCACCTGCAGGAAGTCACCGTGCATGCAAGGACATACCGACCGTCGGAAAGAAGATCGTGTGCTGAAGATACTGCCACAACCGGCGCGAGGCGAGCGTGCACGACGTACGGCGTTTACGTGCTTTTACGTGCCTGCTACGCACGCTTACGGCCTGCGGCGCTAGCCTGTGCTCGTACCGAACCAACGGCCACACAGGCCTTGCAACAGGAGGATCAAACCATGAACCGGAAGACTTCGAAATGGCTCATCACGCTGCTTGCCGCGAGCAGCATCGGCACTGCGGCTGCGGTGCTCGCCGATCCGCCGGCAGCCGGCTTCGGCTGCCATCGTACACCCCATGCTGCGATGTTTCAGGGCCGTCACGATTCCGAGCAGCGCATCGAGCGCATGGCCGACCGGCTGAACGTAACGCCGGAACAGCGCACCGCCATGCGCGGCGTGGTGGACAAGTACCGGCCCGAGCTACGGGCGCTGGCAGACCGCATGCGCACCAACCGCCAGGAGCTGCGGACCCTGCAGCGGCAGGACCAGCCCGATGCCAATCGCCTGCACCAGCTCGCCGACGCCCAGGGTCAGGCGCTCTCGCAGACCATCGTGCTTCGCAGCGAGATGCGTAGCGCCATACACCAGGTGCTCACACCCGAGCAACGCGAGCAGCTGCAGCAGATGCGCGGAAAGTGGTCACCGCGGGGCTGACGCGCACGCGGGTGCCGGTGTTCGCCTCGTAGAGGTCCCCAAGGAGGCTCGCGGCACCTGCAGGTCCACCTACCCCGACACCGTGACGGTGTCGGGGTATGGTGCCAGCGAGCCCTGTTGCTTTCCGGGCTATGGCACGGGCGTCAACAGGAAGCCGTGCACCTTCCCGCCGAGCAGGCCGGTGCCGACGATTCTTCCCGTGGGGCTGATCGCCGTCGCCGCCGTCAGGGTCCACCCGGTATTCGCGGGGATGAGGTCGTTCAAATCGTTCATGCTGCCCTTTTGCCAAATGAAAGCGTGATACTGATCGGGCTGGTAGAGACTGGACAGGGTCTTCGACAACCAGGCACTGCCCACCACGATGTCCGAATCGTTGATGTCGGCGGCGCTGCTGCGCAACCCGCCCTTCAACGTGCCCAGATCGATGACGTTGGCACCATCATAGAGGTAGGCGTGGGAAGCGCCGGAGGTCCCCACCACATGGTTGAGATTGTTGATGGCCGTGCCACTACCACCTCCCGGGATCTGCAGATCGATGACCTTCCGGAAAGACGGTTCGGTCATGAACGCCGAGGAGCCGCTCAGACCCGTTCGTCTGTGGGTACCGACCGCGTAGCCCAGCTCGTTGACATCGAGCAGCGAGAAGACGTCCGCATAGACGCCTTTCCGGCGGCCGCGGGAATAGACCCTGGCAACGTCGAGAACTCGCCAGCCGCCGTTTTGGTAGAGCGCCGGCGCGTACGGTTTCGCGGTCCCACCGTAGGGGTTGGGCATTGCCTGGCTGCCTGCAATGATGCCGCTCTGGTTGACGGCATTGGCGCTGCGCCCGCTCCATTGCTGCATGCCGCCACCCCGGGTGTAGAGGAAAGCCCCACCGGCGGTATTGCCGACCGTCTGGCCTGCCGCATTCACCGCGTTGGCGACGATCCCTGCGGACAGATCCTGGATACCGGTGGCCCAGGTGTACAGGAAGGCGCGGGTCGTTCCCACGCCGTGAGCCCCCGCCACGCTGCCGTCGAGGCTGATCGAATGCGGCGCCACGTCGACTCCGAGGTCGGTGATCTGATACTGCGCCGTGGCCGGCAGCGCCGGCAGCACCAGCAACGCGGCAATGGCCAGGCCACCGTAACGTTGCGTGGGACGGTGATGGTGATTGAAGAAGTTGTTCATGGATCGAGTCCTCCGAAAAAACCGCTCGCGGCGCGAAGCCGTGCGTTCGACCGGAGGCAAATGCCGGTCAGGCATTGCTGCGCTGTGCGCCACGCCACGGTGGCTGCGGCCAATTGGGCCCCTACATCGCAAGTCGGAAAGCTTGTGGAGCGCAACCGCTGCAGCACGTGCAGCCCCCGGTTCCTTTGCCTGCACGGCAGAACTTGCACCTTTTCGATGGGCCCCCGGACTTCCACGATCACCGCCGCGGCCTCCACGACATCCCTCTTTCAATTATTGGGCCCACGGGAACAAATCGTTTACACTCCTTGAGTTGTGGATGGACTTCCATCCTTCGCTGCCGCGCTCCCGAAAATTCAAGGTCCATAACGTCGTCTATGAGCGACGCTGGGGATGGACCTCGAACGGAGAATCAGGAAATTCTTATCAACGCGTGCGTCGCCGTTCGAAGACGCTTCCGGTAGGTATGGGAGATCGTTACCATTCGCGAGAGTGCCGATAATGACAGCCGCCAGAAAATTTCGCGCGCACGATTTCCATGACGAGCGCCTTCTGCGCCATCGGATCACGTGGGGGGAGCGAAGCGCGCGGCACACCGCGGAGCTTGCCTTGGGGACGACCAAACTGTGCTGAGATCCGCGCCAGGGACAGACATGTCCACTGAACTCGAGGAGCTGCGACTGTTGCTTCGGGCGCTGGCGTTTGCAGCGCACAAGCACAAGGACCAGCGACGCAAGGACGCCGAAGCCTCACCGTACATCAACCATCCGATCGCGCTCGCGAACATACTCTGTAGCGAGGGAAACGTGACGGACGTGGTGGTGATCTGCGCGGCACTGCTGCACGACACCCTGGAAGACACCGACACCACGCCGGCCGAGATCGATCGCGAGTTCGGTCGAACCATCTGCGGCATCGTGCTGGAGCTGACCGACGACAAGTTTCTGCTCCGGGAAGAGCGCAAGCGGCTGCAGATCGAGCGCGCCGCACATGCCAGCTACGCGGCACGGCTGGTGAAGCTCGCCGACAAGACCGCCAACCTGCGCGATCTCCACGTCTGCCCCCCTGCGAACTGGAACGTGGAACGCCGCAGGGAGTATTTCGACTGGGCCAAACAGGTGGTGGACGAGCTACGGGGGACGCATCCTCTGCTCGAAGCGGCGTTCGACGCTGCATATACGCGCCGACCTGCCTGAGCAACAGCCCGCAGTTCATCAGGCCTGCGATCCGGCTGGTGGGATTTCCGGGCGCTGGACTGGGGCTTACCAGGCGCTCGCCGCCATCTGCCCGTCGGGCCACCACACCTGCCGCCCGGCGATGCCGCTGCGCAGACTGACTTCCTTCTTGCCCTGCATGCGCGCGAGGTGGGTGCGAAATACATTTTCGTCCTCGATGGCCTGTCCTTCGGAATCGAAGTAGCGCCAGTCGCCGCGGGTGAGGTGGCGGGCATGGGCGAGTTCATGGAACAGACTCTCCACCGCGGTGAAGGGAATGGGCTGGTGGTGGGAGTCGAAGACGAGATGGCTGCCGGCCTCGGGCATACGCGCATCGAAGAGGATTTCCACGTTTTCCCCCTTGCCGTTGGTCAGATTGGCGGTGACGGGGGCCAGGGTGCGCCCCGACGAGCCGAGCGCCCATGCCGAGTGCCGGATGGTGACGTGGTTTCCGCTCGCGGCAATCGCCTCGAGCGTCTGGCGTCCGTAAGGGACGGCCCGGATCTCCTGCAGCCATTTTTCCAGTTGCCGGAGCTCTTGCGGTGGAGCCTCAATGCGGATGCCCGGAAACACGTGAGCGTGCGTCCCATCCGGATTGTCTTCGACCGCTGCGGTGCTGCCCGCGCGCGCCATGACGCCCACGGGCGCCATCGGCGCGGCGGCGGCGCGCGCCGGGGTCTGGTCTAGAACCAACAGCACGAGCAGGTGCAAGATCGACATGGGCACGAGCGCGATTCCTGGCTGCAGTGCCGTGCTATCGGCGAACGACCTACTTGTTACAGATTTGCTATAGCAGGTCCTGCGCTGTTGCTCCTGCGCGAAAAGGTTTACTAGCCCGCATCTGTCATCGGGATCCCGGCGCGGCTGCGGCGACATCCACAGGAGCACCGATCGTCCCACGACCGCGCCCGAGCACCTGAATAGGTGGGAGTGGTGGACCGCTGTGGGCGGGCTTCGTCAACGCTCGTCACTCATGTGACACAGCTGTGGCCGATGACCCAACATGCGGTGCAAGAAACGTTGGTGCGCACCCGACGAGCCCATGCCTTTCCGCGTACGGCAACACTGCACGGGCGTCGCGCTATCCCTTGAGAACAATCACTTGGGTCTTCCTCGCCGTCACTGGCACGGCCCCTGCTCTATCCGGGTCATGAGCACAGGCTCATGACCGAAACCCCAGACCCCTTACTTACGAAACCGGAGATACCACCATGCTGACCATCAAAGACCTGAACAAGACCGCACAGCTCGACCGCGACGCGCTGGCCTCGGTGCGCGGCGGCCGCTTCCTGCTGCCCTCGTTCTTCTCCTCCAAGAGCAAGCTCGACTTCTCCGCCGAGCAGTCGATCGGACAGGTGCAGGACATCGTCAACCAGAACGGCAACAACGTCGCCTTCGCCGACGACATCAAGTCCGTCATCAAGCCCACCCAGCACGCCCAGAACAACATCAACTTCGGCGGCTTCGGCGGCCTGGTGCGCGCACTCTAACCCGCCCGGCAAACCGGGGCCGGTGACATCACCGGTCCCGGCCACCGAACAGGAGAAACTCCCATGGCACAACTCAGCATCCGCGACCTCGAGCACAGCACCGCGCTCGATGCCCAGGCCCGCACCGAAGTACGCGGCGGCGGCTCCTGGCTCGACCGCCTCGGCCCGGCTGCCAAGGTCGACATCAACGTCAACCAGAACATCGCCCAGCTGCAGGAAATCAACGTCAACGCCCTCAACAACGTCGGCGTGATCGGTGCCGGCTTCGGCGGTCTGCGCCTCAACCTCAAGCCCGAGCAGTGGGCTCACACCAACGTGGCCTTCTAACCCGGAAATCTCACCAACCCCGGGGTCGGTGCAAACGCTCCTCGTTTGTCACCGACCCCGATTTTCTTCGTTGTGGCGATGATAGGGGCGGCCCCGGCGTAGCTTCGGAGCCTGAAACCGTACCAGCGGGCCTGTGATGGATCGGGTGTGCGCGGCAACCGGCAGGACCGGGTGTGCGGTGCACTACCGCACCCCGGTCAGGGAATCTCTTCGATGTAGGTGCGGGCGATGGGCGTCTGGACGTAGAACTTGTGTCCGGCATCGTCCCGTGCCCAGAAATAGTAGTAACCCTTTTCGGGCTCGGAGGTGACCTTGCCACCCTTCACAGTCCAGCTCTTGACGTGGCTGCCGGCGGCGAAGGTCACGCGGTAGTCGCCCTCGAGCCAGGTCACTCCCAGGCGCGAAATTTTGTTCTGCTGTTCCTGCGAGCAGCCCGCGACCGCCAGCGCGAGGAGCGGCAACAGCACACGCCCCATGCCAAGAATCCCGGGCAGTATCCTATAGCGCACTCGCATCGGCTATACGGCCCGCGACTCGCGCGCCTGCACCGCGAACACTTCGGCTCGCCGGTTGCTGCAGGCCTCGGCGTAGATGTGGCGATAGCGCCGCGCGCTTTTCGTCCAGGAATAATCCTCGCGCATGCCGGTGATGACCAGTTTCCACCAGTCGAGCCGGCGATGCTGGAACACTTCGAGCGCGCGCCGGCAGACGCCGAGCAGCGCCTTGGCAGAGGGGTCGTCGAAGGTGAAACCGGTGGCGCTGTAGTCGGACTCGCTGCGCTCGTCCAGATCGACGACAGTGTCGGCGAGCCCGCCGGTGCGGCGCACGATGGGCACGGTTCCGTAGCGCAGGCTGTACATCTGATTGAGCCCGCAAGGCTCGTAGCGCGAAGGCATCAGGAAGGCGTCGCACCCGGCCTCGATCCGATGCGCGAGCCCTTCGTCATAGCCGATGCGCACGGCGAGCTGCTCGGGATGGCGCAGCGCAGCCTCCTGCAGGCCCTGCTCCAGCAGGGCATCCCCGGTGCCCAGGATCACCAGTTGAACGCGGTCCTCGAACAGCGCATCCAGCACCTCCAGCATGAGATCGACACCCTTCTGCTCCACCAGCCGGCCGACGTGGCCGAGCAGCAGGGGGCGTGCACTCACGGGCAGACCCAGCTCGCGCTGCAGTGCCGAGCGGTTGAACAGCTTGTGGCGCAGCGCGCGCGCATCGTAGCGGCGCTCGATGTGCGGATCGGTGGCCGGGTTCCATACCTTGTCGTCCATTCCGTTCAGCACGCCGGCGAGCTGCGCCGAGCGGTATTGCAGCAAGCCTTCCAGGCCGTAGCCGTAACGTGGAGTGCGGATCTCCTGCGCATAGGTGGGACTGACCGTCGTCACCCAGTCGGCGCTGGCAATACCGCCTTTCAGGAACGACAGCTGATTGTGGAACTCCACGCCCTCGATGGACCACAAGCTTCCCGGCAGCCGCAGCGCGCCGAAGGTGGCTGCGGAAAACAAACCCTGGTAGGACAGGTTGTGCACGGTGAACACGGTCGCCGGGCGCGGCTCGTGCAGCGCCAGCAGTGGAGGCACCAGTCCGGTCTGCCAATCGTTGCAATGCACCAGATCCGGTTGCCAGTCGAGCACATCGAGGCCGAGTGCCACGCCCACCACGGCGCGTGCAAACAGGGCAAAACGCGCGGCATTGTCCGGCCAGTCGGTACCGTCCGGCTGCAGGTAGGGATTCCCGGGACGGGCAAAGTGGCTTTCCGAATCGACCAGGTACAGCGGCAGCGTGCTGTCGGGGAAGCGGCCCTCGAGGATCACCACGGGCTCGGCAGCGCCGATCAGATGCAGGCTGGCGATGGGACGCACGTCGCCCGCGCGCTCAAGCACCGGTGGGAAAGCGGGCAACATCACGCGTACGTCTTCGCCGAGGGACTGCACGGCTCTCGGCAGGCTACCGCAAACGTCGGCGAGCCCGCCGGTCTTGATCAGGGGATACGCTTCGCTGGCACAAAAGAGAATCTTCACGGGCGAACGCCTCGCCTGCCAAGTGCGGGCACTGTACGGTGCACGCTACGAAGTTCCGGGCAGCCACGTGGCGACATTGTCAGACCATCGCCGGGGCGATTGCAACCGGCGGTGCAAGCGCCGAGATTTCCGGGCTAGACCGCCGCGGCGATCAGCCAGATGCCCCATCCGACCAGCAGCACACCGGCCACCTGCCCCACCAGGTGTCCGCGCGGCACAATCTTCTCGACCAGCACGAACGCCGCGATGAACGCGACCCACAGCAGATTCATCACGCCTGCGACGAACAGCAGCGCCATAAGCGCCCAGCAGCAGCCGAGACAGAAGGTGCCATGGCGTACGCCCATGAGCAGCGCGCCCCCCGCGCCATCGCGCCATTCGTTGAGGATGAAGCCGAGCGGGCTGCGACAGTGCCGCAGGCAGGCATGCTTGAGCGGCATCCACTGAAACACGCCGGCGGCGATCAGCAGCGCACCACTGAGCAGCGGGCTCGTACTGACCATCATGGGCGACAGCAGTGTCGCCGTGTGCAGGCCCCACTGCAGGGCCGTGGCGAGCAGACTGAACGCGCTCCACACAGCCAGGTAGCCCAGCAGAAACACTGCGGTCGGCACATAGGGTTCGCGAGCGCGCTGCGCCTGGCGGCTCACCCGCGCGAAGGCGAGCACCATGGGCGCGGCGGAAGGCAGCATCATGGCCACCATCATCACCGCCCACATGAGGAACATGAGGGCGAAATCGACCGGTGTCCAGGGCTGAAGCTGCGGGCCCGCCACAGCCGCCATTCCCGGCATGCCGGACATGTCCATATCCTTCATGTCGGACATGCCCTGCATGCCCTGCATGCCGGACATATCCATGCCGGCCGCGAGGTACAGCATGTACGCCCAGGCGAGCGCGGTGATCGCCAACAGGCCTGCGACGATCACCAGCCGGTCGCGCCGCAGCAGGCGCTGCAGCGCACCAGGCAGTTCAGCCGCTGTAGGTGAAGGGTGAGTAGTATCCACTGTGATCGGAGATCGTCCAGTCGTAGCCGTAGTCCTTGTAGCGCAGCTTCTTCGACTGGCTGACCACGATCGGGTAGCCGGGCGTCACAGGGAAGGGATGACCCTGCACCGTCGCCTCGGGGTCGTCCGGTCCACCCACGGCTTCGATCTCCATCTCTCCGACCTGACCCAGGCGCAGGCTGCGGCGCTTGCCTTGGGCGACGTATTCGATGGGTGCCGTGGAGATGCCCAACACTTCTCCGATATAGGACGCGAGCTTGGCCGGGTGCCCACCCACCTGACCACCGAAGATCTGGGTGAGCGCCTGCTGCTGATCGGCGCTCGCCCGCTCATCGAGATAGAGGGCGACCTTCCAGTTGCCGTCGGTGAGCGTGCCGGGCGAATGCAGCCCGAGCGCAACGTTCAGCCCGTCCAGCTTGTGCCCGCCCAAGTGCCCGGAGTCGATGTGCCACGCCACCAGCGCCCTGCATTCCCCCTGCGTCGGGGGACGCAACAGCACACAGGGGCATGCAACGTCACAGTTACATGCTTCGAAATAGGTACCTTCCAGCTTCCATGATTCGGCCATGATGCACCTCCGCCTACGGGTGAAATCGACTTATGCCCTGAAGTAAGGCAGATTCGCGCGGAACTGCAAGCCGATGTGCGCCCACGCGAATCCCGTTCCCCGCCACCAGTGCAAGGCGCGTGCCCCGCAAGGGCCCTACACCCGGACATCGGGCTCGGCGGCCGTGCCGCGACACCGGCTGCGCAGGCCGACGCGGCTCACGCGAGTGCTTCCCACTGCGGCAGGCAGGCACCCTGGCCGTGCAGCACATCTCGCGCGTCGATGAGATTCCAGACCGTGGCATCGCGGATGCGAAAACGCCGCCCGGTGCGTGCGATCCGCACGCCGGCATAGTCGGCAATGTAACCGCTCGCCGCGACGCGCGCCAGCAGGCGCTCGCGTTCGGCGCGCGCCACGGGCTCCGCAGACTGGCGCGAGGGCAGGCCGATGAGTTCGCTCCAGCTCATCTCGAACAGCTCGAGGGCGGTGCGGTTGGCGTAGGTGAACAGCGGATCGGCGCCGGTGCCGTGCGACAGCACCGCGTACGGCGCCAGCCACAATGCACGCGCTGCGGCAAAGTCATCGCCGCGCGCGTCCGGCAGCAGCTCCCGGCCGACCACGCGCCGGAAGCTCGACAGCAGCAGCGCCGCGTGCTCCACGAGATAGCCGTTGCACTCGTCCGGTTGCTCCGGCATGCAGGCCTCACCCGCCCCAGGTCCGGAGGAACTCCTCCTCCTGGAAACCCACCGTGGTGCGACGACCGTCGGTCACCAGCGGACGCTTGATGAGCCTGCCGTTGCCGGCGAGCAGCTCGAGGATCTGTCGCTCGCCAAGCGCGGGAAGGCGGCGCTTGATGTCCTGCTCGCGGTACTGCGCGCCACTGGTGTTGAACAACCGGCGCGGCCCGACGCCCGCCTGTGCCGCCATGCGCTCGATGGCCTTGGCGGTGGGCGGATGCTCGGTGATGTCGATGAACTGGTAATCGAGTCCGAGACGCGCGAGCACCTGCTCTGCCTTGCGGCAGGTGCCACACTTCTTGTAACCGAAGAACCGCAGCATGTCGCTTCGCCTCCGTCGAGCGGCGGTCGCCGCGCGGCATGACTTGCCGGCGCCTTTTTGAAACAATAGCGCCCTCGCGTCGCGGAGACCGACGCCCCGCACCCCGACTCGTTCCAAGGGAGGAAAGACAATGAAGCAATCTCCAGACAGGCGCAAGCAACGTGCTTTCGCAGCGGTGCTGGGGCTGGCGGTGCCCGCGCTGTGCACCGCAGATGCACTGGCCATACGCCCGGGCGAGTGGGAGGTGACGGTGCAGATGAACATGCCCGGCATGCCCGTGCAGATGCCGCCGCAGACGACGACCTATTGCCTTACCGAGGAACAGGCCCGCGACCCGAAGCGGGCCATGGAAAAGTTGAACGAGTCCGGCAGCAACTGCCGCATGAAGAATTTCGAGCAGTCGGGCAACTCCGCGAACTGGACGGTGGAGTGCACCGGCCCACAAGCTGCACAGGCCGAGGGCAACATGACCTTCAACGGCCGGGATGCCTATCAAGGCAGCATGCAAATGACCGTGAACGGCCCGCAGGGGCCCATGGTCATGACCCACACCATGCGGGGGCGACGCGTCGGCGACTGTCCGCCCTGAAGGATGCGGCATGAGCACGAGCATGGAGGCAGCAACCGGCCACCCGTCGTATGACATCCACGCCACGCTGCGCCGGGTGTTCGGCTACGAATCCTTCCGCCCGCACCAGCAGGCCATCATCGAGGGACTGATCGCCGGGCGCGACGCCTTCGTGCTCATGCCGACCGGCGGCGGCAAGTCGCTGTGCTACCAGATTCCGGCGCTGCACCGGGGCGGCGTGGGCATCGTGGTTTCGCCGCTGATTTCGCTCATGAAGGACCAGGTCGATGCGCTGCAGGCCAACGGCGTCGCTGCGGCAGGCTACCACTCGGGGCTCGATGCAGAGGCCGCACGCCAGGTGCTCTCGCGCCTGCATGCCGGGAACCTGGACCTGTTGTATGTCAGTCCCGAGCGGCTGGTCAGCAACGGCTTCCTGGCACGGCTCGATGAGCTCGACATCGCCCTGTTCGCCATCGACGAGGCACACTGCGTCTCGCAATGGGGTCACGATTTCCGTCCCGAGTACGCGCAGCTCGGCGCCCTGCGGGCGCGCTTCCCCGACCTTCCGCTGGTGGCGCTCACCGCGACCGCCGACGCCCATACCCGCGCCGACATCGTGCGCGTGCTGGCGCTCGGCGATGCGGCGCACTTCATCACCGGCTTCGACCGCCCCAACATCCGCTACACGGTGCTGGAAAAGCACAAGCCTTTCGATCAGCTGTTGCGCTTCCTGGGCGTGCGACCGCGCCAGGCCGGGATCATCTATGCACTGAGCCGCAGGCGCGTCGACGAGCTTGCCGGCAAGCTGGGCGCGTATGGCTATTGCGCCGCGGCCTACCACGCGGGACTGCCGCCGGGGCAACGCGAGTCGGTGCAGGAGCGCTTCCTGCGCGACGAGCTGCAGATCGTGGTCGCCACCGTCGCCTTCGGCATGGGCATCGACAAGCCGAACGTGCGCTTCGTGGTGCATTACGATCTGCCCAAACACATCGAGGGCTATTACCAGGAGACCGGCCGCGCCGGGCGCGATGGTCTGCCGGCCGATGCACTGCTGCTGCACGGCGCCCAGGACGTCATCACCGCGCGGCGGCTGCTGGACACGGTGGAAAACCCCGAGCAGCGCCGCATCGAGCTGCACAAGCTGAGTGCCATGGTGGGGCTCGCCGAGAGTGTCATGTGCCGGCGGCGCGTGCTGCTCGGCTATTTCGGCGAGCGAGTGGATCAGGACTGCGGAAACTGCGACCTGTGCCTGGACCCGCCCGAGTGCTTCGACGCCACGTTGGATGCGCAGAAGGCGCTCTCCTGCGTGTACCGGACCGGCCAGCGCTTCGGCCTGCGCCACGTGGTGGAAGTCCTGCGCGGCGCGGATCACGAACGCATCCGCGCACTCGGCCATCACCGGCTCTCCACCTGGGGACTGGGGCGCGAGCGCAGTGAGCAGGAGTGGACCTCGATCCTGCGCCAGCTCATCCACCGCGGCTTCCTCACCCAGGATGTCGCCAACTACTCGGTGCTGCGCCTGACCGAGGCGGCGCGACCGCTGCTGCGCGGCGAGCAGACCCTGCAGCTGGCAAAACCGCGGGTGCGCGCGCAAACCCAGCAGCGCAGCGCCCGGGGCGGGGCGTCCATCGGACCTGACGAGGAGACGCTGTTCGAACACCTGCGCGCGGTACGCAAGCGCATCGCCGATGCGCAGGGCGTGCCGCCCTACATCGTGTTCGGCGATGCGGCGCTGATGCAAATGGCCCGGGACCGCCCGCGCAGCGAAGGCGAGCTGCTGGCCGTGAGCGGCGTCGGCCAGCACAAGCTGGAACGCTACGGGCGGATCTTCCTGGAGGCCATCGCCGGATTCGCGCACAGCGCCGGGTAGGCGCTGTGCGCATGTGTCGCCTCAGGCGGCGAGCTGCTTCTGTATCGCTTCGATGACGGCTTCGCTGGAGGTGGCGCGCACCGTCAGCAGCAGGCCTTCCTTGTCGTAGAAGCCGATGAGCGGCGCGGTCTTCCGGTTGTAGGTCTCGAGGCGGTGGCTGATGGCCGCCTCGGTCTCGTCCTCGCGCTGCACCACGGGGCTGCCGCACTTGTCGCAGATGCCTTCCTGCCTGGTCGGATGGCTCTTGACGTTGTAGATCGCCTGGCACTCGGGATTGGAGCAGGTGCGGCGCGTGGTCAGGCGGTCAAGAATGACCTCACGCGCCACGTCGATGTTCACCGCCATGTCGAGCTCGATACCGAGCCTCGCGAGCAGCTCTTTCAGCGCCTCGGCTTGCGGAATCGTGCGCGGGAAACCGTCCAGCAAAAAGCCGTTCCGGCAATCGGGCTCCTGCAGGCGCTTCTCCATGATGCCCATGATCAGCGCATCGGGCACCAGATCGCCGCGTGTCATGTAGGCCTCGGCCTGCCTACCGAGCTCGGTCCCCGCCTGCACCGCGCCACGCAGGATGTCGCCGGTGGAAATCTGCACCGACCCGTCCATCTTGGTGAGCAGTTTGGCAACGGTCCCCTTGCCCGCACCCGGGGCACCCAACAGAATCAGTTTCATCGAATTCTCCCCTTTCGCTTCCAGGCGCACGGAGCAGGATCGCCGCCGGCGCGCGAAGGCTGGTATAAAAAACGGGCATTGTGCCCGCCGTCGGCGGTCCGGGGCAAGCTTGCGGCCCGCCGCGCGCAGTGCAATCGTGTGCGCAGGGCGGCGCTCCTGCGCTATGATGCGCCTGCCCGCGGCCGGATGCGCCAATCGTGCGACCCGCTCGCGCGAACCGGGTGCGCATGAAAAACACCAGCTCGAGCCGACTCGTGATGCGCGGCCTGCACCGCGCCGGCCCCGCCACCTTTGCGGTGGCGCATCCCATGTATCGTAAGTGCCCAGGCTGCGGCTACGAGCGCCTGGCATCGGATACCACGCCGAGCGGCGTATGTCCGGGCTGCGGCCTGGTGTTTCAGAAGTGGCTGCACCGGCGCTACGCTCCGCCCGAGCCGGTGGTGGTGCGGGCTGCAGGCTCCGGCGCAAGGATGGGGCGGCGGCTGGTGGAGCGCCTGCTGCAGGTGCCGGAGCCCGGAGATGGCGTGTTTTTCTATGCACCTTCTCATCGCCCGCTGGGCCGACAGGCTGGGCACCGCCCTGATACTCCTGGCGCTCGCCTGGGGCGGCGTCCTGCTGGCGCGCATGCATCGGCTGGAGCGCTGAGCGCGTGGCCTGGCACGTCTACATGATCCTGTGCAGCGATCAGTCCCTGTACACCGGGATCACCAACGATCCCGAACGGCGTTGGATTCAGCATGCCACCCGGCGCGGCGCGCGCTATCTGCGCGCCCGCACGCCCGTGTGCCTGGTGTATCTGGAGGGCGGCCACACCCGAAGCTCCGCGAGCCGTCGCGAGGCGGCGATCAAGAAGCTGCGGCGGGCGGCGAAGCGCGCGCTGATCGACTCCGAGCAGAATCTGGCAGCGGTGCCGCCCGTTCCACCCACCTGTCCGGCAGCCCGGGAACAAGCCCATGAATCGTGAAAAGGTGATTTTCGCTTTCTTCATTCTGCTGGCGCTCACCCTCAACTTCGGATTTTTCGTCGGGGACATCGACAACCCCGCGCACCACAGCCCCTACGAGCTGTTCGCGGCCATCGTGGTGAACCTGATCGCCACGGTGCTGAAGTTCGGCGATCGCACCCATATTGGTGCCGTGCTGCTCGCCACCAGCCTGGTCGCCGACCTGCAGCTGCTCGGCGCCGCCACGGTGTGGGGCTTCGCCCAGAACGTCGCCAGCACCGGCTACGACACCGAGGCGGTGGTTGCGGTGGTATCGCTGTCGGGCGGCGCGCTGCTGGCAAATATCACCTCGGTTGCGCTGCTGGTGGTGGAAACCATGATGGTGCGGCGGTAGTCGCCCCGATCCATGAACAACATTCTCTACGTGCTGCTGCGCCGGCTGCGGGCACCGCTGATCCTGCTGATTTCGATCTATGCGATTTCGATGCTGGGCTTCGTGCTCATCCCGGGGCGCGACGACGCCGGCCAGCCGTGGCGCATGGATTTCTTCCACGCCTTCTATTTCGTGAGCTTCATGGGCCCGACCATCGGCTTCGGCGAGATCCCCTACCCGTTCACGGCCGGCCAGCGCATGTGGGCCGTAGCGTCGATCTATGCCACGGTGCTCTCCTGGCTCTACGCCATCGGGATCACCCTTGCCAACGTCCAGGATCCGGCATTCCGGCGGCTGGTAAAGGCGACGAGCTTCCGGCGCGCCGTGCGGCGCATCGCCGAGCCGTTCTACCTGGTGTGCGGCTACGGGGACACCGGAACGCTGCTGGTGCGGGCGCTCGCCGACGCCGGCATCCGCGCCGTCGTGGTCGACATCGACGAAAGCCGCGTGGATGCGCTGGAGCTGGAGGATCTGTGCATACCCGCGCCGGGTCTGTGCGCGGACGCCGCCGATCCCGCGGTGCTGGCCATGGCCGGGCTGAGCCGTCCGACCTGCGTGGGCGTGGTGGCGCTCACCAATCGCGACCCGGTGAATCTCACCAGTGCCCTCACCGCCAGCCTGCTGCGCCCGCGGCTGCGCACCATCGCCCGCGCCGAGACCCGCGAGGGTGGCGATAGCATCGCCTCGCTGGGCGACGTGGAGGTGATCGATCCCTTCGAGACCTTCGCCGGTCGGCTGGCGCTCGCGCTGCACGCGCCGGGCCTGCATCTGCTGTTCGAATGGCTGACTGGCGTGCCGCACGAGCGTGCCCGTGCGCCGCTGTTCCCGCCGCACGGCACCTGGATCCTGTGCGGCTACGGGCGCTTCGGCAAGGCGGTGTACCGCAGGCTCAGCGCCGAGGGCATTGCAGTACGCATCATCGAGGCCGACGTTGCCGGCACCCGCTCGCCGCCGGACACCGTACCGGGACTCGGCGCCGACGCCGAAACCCTGCAGCGTGCCGGCGTCGGGGAGGCCGTGGGCATCGTCGCGGGAACCGACAACGATGCCAACAACCTGTCCATCATCGTGACGGCACGCGCTCTCAATCCGGAGCTCTTCACCGTCGCGCGCCAGAACCAGCAGATCAACACCCCGCTGTTCCAGGCCGCACAGCTCGATCTGGTCATGCAGCGCGGGAGCGTCATCGCGCACAAGATCTTCGCCCTGATCACCACGCCGCTGCTGAGCGAGTTCCTGGCGCTCGCCGCACGCCAGAGCAACGACTGGGCGAATCAGCTGGTGGCGCGCATCGGCGGGGTCATCGAGGACGAGGCACCGCAGAGCTGGGCGCTCGCCATCACGCCTACCGAGGCTCCGGCCCTGTATCGCGCCGGCGCAGTGACACTCGGCGACCTGCGTCGCAATCCGCGCCGACGCGAGGAGGCCCTGCCGTGCGTCGCGCTATTGCTGGCGCGGGCTGAGGGCTCGGTGCTGGTACCGGAGGACGAGCTGGAAGTAACGCGCGGTGATCAGATCCTGTTCTGCGGGCGGGAGGACGCGGCAAGCGAGCTGGCATGGCTGGCGTGCAACCCCGACGTGCTACGCTACGTACTGACCGGCGAGGAACACCCCAGCACGCTGCTCGGCCGGATGCTCGATCCGGCTGGTCCGGAAAGCTCACCGGCACCCCGGGAGCTGGCGGAATTCGCAGCCCGTCCTGGCGCCGGGCTGGAGCGAAAGGGATAGCCGTAGCGATCCTGAGCCAGGGCGAGCGAAAGACCGCCAGAACCGGGATGGGCCAGTGGCCTAAACAGTGTGTCATTGTTCGCGGATCGCGAAGCATGTCAGATCTTTCCTACTATCCACACACTTACTGGCCGGCTGGTGAGATTTCCGGGCCAGGGAGGGCACAGCCCGGTGACCACCTGCATGTACCATCGCACAGCCGCAGCGTTACACGCGCGGCCCTGTGGTTGTTGCTTCTGACGCTGCTTGCCGGCTGCCAGAGTGTCTACTACCGCACCATGGAGAAGCTCGGCTACGAGAAGCGCGATCTGCTGGTGGAACGCGTGGACGATGCACGCGACGCGCAGGAGGAGGCCAAGCAGCAGTTCGAGTCGGCACTGGAGCAGTTCATCGCAGTCACCAACTTCCAGGGTGGAGAGCTGGAGGCGGAATACCGTACCCTCAAATCGCAGTACGAGGAGAGCGAGCGCCGGGCCGATGCGGTGCGCGAGCGCATCGCCGAGGTGGAGCGGGTTGCCTCCGACCTGTTCGACGAATGGGAACGGGAGCTCAAGCAATACTCCAGCGCAGAGCTGCGGCGCAGCAGTGAGCGGCAGCTGCACGACACCCGCGATCGTTACCGGCAGCTGATCGGCGCCATGCGCACCGCGGAAGGCAGGCTGGACCCGGTGCTCGCGACCTTCAAGGACCGCGTGCTGTACCTCAAGCACAACCTGAACGCCCGGGCGGTGGCCGCATTGCGTACCGACCGCAAGGCCATGGAAACCGATATCGCCGTCCTGGTGCGCGACATGAACCACTCGATTGCCGAAGCGGACCGGTTCATCAAGGACATGAAGACGCGCTAGCCCGCGTGTCCCGCCCGGATCCCGGATTCCGCCGCAGGGCTCGCGTGTCCTGCCTGCGAATTCCGCCAGCTCCCGGGAATGCTGGTGAGATTTCCGCGCTGTAGTGGTGCACTCTTGACGAGACATTTGAGCCTTCGATGGAGGTAAGGCGGATAAGCGCAGCGCATCCGCCATTCATGATCGGCCGGCGTCAGGAGTGCACGAAGCCGTTTCGCTCCCGTCGAGTTTCTCGTGCTGAGTGGATCGCGAAGGGGATCAGGCGTCATGGGAATCAGGGAGGCAATGGGCGTCCCGGAGTCGGATTTTGAACCAGAGCTGGCTGGGTGGCGGATGCGCTGCGCTTATCCGCCCTACGGCGCTGGTGACCGCCATCGACGAGTACCTCGCCAATTCACGACACCAGGCCCAGGCGATTCATCCGGACCAGGAGCGCTGGCGATATCCTGCAGAAGGTCATTCGCGCCAATCGCCGCTTGGGTTCCAAACAGAATGAAACAGTACACTAGCGCAGTTGGATCTTGCCCCCACCCGGTAGACCACCGGGTCCGCCCGGACCGCGCGGATCCAGGTCGGGGATGACGATGGAGGAGGCGGCCTCGCGCCGCAGCTCCTGCAATTCCTCCAAAGTGCGGTCGACCGCTTCGCGAGCGGCCGCGGCGAAACCGGCGAGCGCCTCCTTCAAGCCGTTCGCCTGGATCTCGAATGCCAGCGGAACCGTACCGACCGGCGTCAGCAGCTGCGCCTGACCGACGTAAAGCACCCGCCGCGCGGGATCGGTCGTGCCGTCGCTGTGGACCGGCGTCAGCCGCCGCAGCGTGCCCGCATGCTGGTCCGTGAAAATCTCCTCGCGGTACAGGTTGTCCGCGTCCAGGGCCAGCTCCGCCGCAAGATCGTCACGCTTGGTCATGGTCGCCGCCTCTTTACGATGGGCGCCGCCTTGCGCGAGCCGGCGCCGAGCACTGATGGAACGGACCCGCAGTTTCGCACATCCCCCACGCGCCGGACCAGCGCCGATGCTGCAGGCGGGCGAAGCGCACGCGATGAACGAAGGGATAACTGTCGTCCTCCGCGGCGGGCAGCGACCGGCGGCAAGCCCGGCTCACACCGCGATCATTGCCACCGGTCATACCACGGGGATGAATCAGGAGGGATCAGCGCGCGGGTTACTGGCCGTAGCCGCCCTCGCCACCGGCGGGCGGTTCGTACCCCCCCTGCGGCGGCGCACCCTGGCGCTGGCCGCGCTGCTGCTCGGCGCGCTCGCGCATCTGCTGCATGCGCTGTTGCATCTGCTGGTTGAAGGCTTGCGCCTCCTCCCGGCTGATGGAGCCGTCGTTGTTCTTGTCGATGTACTTGAATTGCTGCTTCATCGGCATCAGGAACTCGTCCATGCTGACCTTGCCGTCCTTGTTGGTGTCGGCCTGCTTCATGAACATCTCCGTCGGGTCCGGCGTGCCCTGGCCCTGCGGGGCCGTCTGGGCGAGCAGCGGCCCGGCAAACGCGAGCAGGAGCACCGTCGTGACTTTCTTCATCGGGTCTACCTCTGATGGTTGGCTGGCGAACGCGAGGAAGCACCGCGCGTCCGCGCCAAGCGTAGCAGCCGGGAGGCAGGCTGTGCAAAGCGCCTCCAATCCGCAGCCGCCGTGCAGTGCCGCGCTGTTTCAGGCCAGTCCGGCACCGGTACGGGAATTGCGCCAGCCCCTGGGCAGGCGGCAGTTGGGTGGTGCCGCCGCGAACAGCGGCGCGATCTCTTCGTCCCGGTAGGCATCTCGTCCGCAGCCGATGCGGGTCACGTGAAACGTGGTCTGGCGGTGGGTCGCCGCCAGGCGCACGAAGGCATCCACATAGCGCGCAATGATCGGCACCGGCAGGAGCTTGCCTTGCTCGTCGCGCACCGGCAGCGCGTAGCTTCGACCCTGCAAACCTACACCGCGGCCATAGATGGCACCGTGATCGCGCAACGCCGTCAGCGCGTCGCCGCTGTTGTGGCGCCCCGCCAGATCCGAGCCGAACACCAGCACTTCGAAAGACGCCGTGGGCGGTCGCCGCCCGCCAGCGGGCGCTGGGGGCCCGGTCCGGGATGGCGGGCGGTCGCGCCGCGGCGCGCCGTGCAACGCCGCGTCCATGACGAGGGATGACGGTGCACACACCGGACAGCGCACGCGCAAAGCGTGCACGCCGCCCTCGGTTGGGAATAGCGAACGCCGTTGCATGAGACGGTGCCGGGAGGCGCCGGCGGGTCCGCACAGCGAACCGCGGTCAGACGCCTGGCGAGCGGGTCGGAAGCCGGTGCAGACCGGAATCGGACCCCGTGCCGAGCCGGGTGCCACGGGACTGGTCCTCCGATCCCCGGACGCCGAAGTCATGCAGGGCCTGGCGAATCTCCTCCTGGGTATTCATCACGAACGCACCCTGCTGTGCGATGGGCTCGTGCAGCGGCCGGCCGCCCAACAGGAGAAAGCGTGTGCCTTCGGCGCCCGCCGCCACCTTGACCTCGTCGCCCTCTCCCAACACCGCAAGCCCGTACTGCGGCACATGCGTGCCGTTCAGCGCCGCTCGCCCCTCGAAGACGAAAAACGACACCACCATCTCCGGCGGCAGTCGATGAGTAAACGCGCGCCCGGCACTCAGCTCCACGTCGAGCAGCTGCAGGGCCGTGCAGGGGTCGACCACCGGGCCGTGATGGCCTTCATAGTCGCCGCCGATCACCCGCACTTGCTGCACGTCGGCACATGCCGAAGGAATCACCTCGGCAGGAAACTCCTGGTAGCTGGGCGTGCCCATCTTTTCGCATGCCGGCAGGTTGAGCCACAGGCGAAATCCGCGCACGTGCCCTTCGATGCGGCGCGGCCAGGTGGCGTAGACTGCGCCGCGCGCCGACTTGTGCCACTGCACGGCGCCGGCCGGAACATCGCCACGATTGCCGAGACTGTCATGGTGCAGCAGACGGCCATCGAGCATGTAGGTGAGAATGACGAAGCCGCGTTGCGGCTGATCGGATAGCTGCGCGGGAGGCTCTCCGCTCTCGTCATTGGTGAAGCAATCCAGCATCAGGAAAGGGTCGAGATGCCGCAGAGTCGGGGTGCCTATGGTGCGGTGTACCGTCACACCACGCACCTCTGGTACCGCTCGCGCCTGTACCACCTGTCGCACGTTGCGCATGGTCATGGCGTAGCCCCTTTGCAGCCCTTGCGTCATCGCGGCGGGCTGTGGTGTCCAAGTCTAATTAGTGTAGTCGCTCTGCGCATCAGAAAACATCCGTGGCGGGCGGTCGGCACGCTGAACGCAGGCACGCGAATGCCTGAAAATATGCCGCCGCCGTCACCCGGCTGGGCGTCGGAGATTCGGCGGCATATTGGCTGCGTCTGTGGGTGCGTGACCTCACTTCCGCAGTCGCCATCATCCTGGTAACTTTGCCCGCTTGCGCAGCGGACGGAGGTTCCGACCATGGCCGACGATCTGGTTTGCTGGCGCTGCGGTGCCGGATTGCAGGGAGTACCGCTGCCCTTGCGGCGCGCCGAGGAGTGTCCCTCGTGCGGTGCCGACCTGCACGTGTGCCGCATGTGCGAGTTCTACGATCCGCAGGTCGCCGACAGCTGTCGCGAGCCCGTCGCCGAACGCGTCGCAAACAAGGAACGGGCAAACTTCTGCGACTATCTGCGCCTGCGGCCCGGTGCCTGGTCCCCTCACCAGGAGGGGCAGAGCCGCAACGAGCTGGAAGCGCTGTTCGGCGGCACCCCCGTGCAGCACAGCCCCACCGACGCCGATGAGGCGCGTGCCGAGCTGGAGCGCCTGTTCGCGGACAAGGGGAAGAGAGCCGTGAGCGCACCCAAGGCGCCGCCTGGCGTCGAAGCCGCAGTGCGCACCCGCGCCTCGACACGCGCCTTTCTGGATCGGGCGGTTACGCGCGAAGAAGTCGAGGCCATACTGGATGCCGCGCGCTACTCGCCCTCCGGCGGCAACCTGCAGCCCTGGCAGGTCGCCGTGGTGAGCGGTAGCAGCCGCGCACGTCTCAGCGAGCAGTTGCGCGGCGCGCGTGCCGCGGGCACCGCAGAGCACCCGGACTACCTCTACTACCCTGCGCATTGGCGCGAGCCCTACCTGGGGCGCCGCCGCGCCTGCGGCTATGCCCTCTATGGCGCGCTGGGAATCGCCCGCGAGGACAAGGTGCGCCGCGCGCGGCAGTGGGACGCGAACTTCGACTTCTTCGGTGCGCCGGTCGGATTGTTGTTCTTTCTGGAGCGCGGGATGTCGCACGGTGCCTGGGTCGATCTCGGGATCTTTCTGCAAAGCATCATGCTGCTTGCGCTGGAGCAGGGGCTCGCCACCTGCCCGCAGGCCGCACTGGCCGATTACCCCGACGTGGTGCGCAGTGTGCTCGGCGTGTCCGAGGAGCTGATCCTGGTGTGCGGCATGGCGCTCGGGTATCCCGATCGGGAACATCCTGTCAACCGATACCGTACCGCACGCGAGGCGCTTGCGTCGTTCTGCCGCTGGTACGACTGAGCATCGCCCATCCCGCGCTGCACGTGCCCTGCCTGGCGGCGTCCAATGCTATCCTCTGCGGGTCGCAGCCATCGAACAAGCACGAGGGAGCACGCCTTGCACCGTCTCAGAGCCAGAATCCGCGACATTCCGGATTTTCCTCGCCCCGGGGTTGTCTACCGCGATATTACGCCGCTGGTGCGCGACCCCGCGGCGCTGCGGCTGGCAGTGCACGAGCTGGTGCATCCCTTCTTCGGCGACGCGCTGACGGCCGTGGTGGGCATGGAGGCGCGCGGATTCATTTTCGGCTGCCTCGCCGCCTGGGAGCTCGGCATCGGCTTCGTGCCACTGCGCAAGCCGGGCAAGCTGCCCTACGACGTGCACAGCATCTCCTACGACCTGGAATACGGCTCCGAGCGCCTGGAAGTGCACGTCGATGCCCTGCAGCCCGGCGAGCGGGTCCTGGTGGTGGACGACGTGCTCGCCACGGGCGGGACGGCGGCGGCAAGCTGTGAGCTGATCGAGCGGCTGGGCGCAGATGTGGTCGCCTGCGCCTTCGTGGTCGAGCTCGACTTTCTTTCCGGCCGGCACAAGCTGGGCGAGCGGCGCGTTCACTCGCTGCTACATTACTGAGAATCTCCAGGACCGGCACGAGGCGACCGCGTCCGGTATCCGGAGTCGCGGCGCGCAGCGGCACGGGCCGGGTGGGCTGCACTTATCGCAGGAGACCATCGATGAAGAACTGGTTGTTGGTGCTGCCTCTGGTGCTGCTCGGCGTGGCCACGGCGCAGGCCGCGATCAAGACCGAGCAGGTCGAATACAAGGCCGGCGACACGAAGCTGAAGGGCTACCTCGCCTACGACGACGCGGTGCGGGGCAAGCGGCCCGGCGTGCTGGTGGTGCACGAGTGGTGGGGACTGAACGACTACGTGAAAAAGCGCGCGCGCATGCTCGCCGAGCAAGGCTACACGGCGTTCGCCCTGGACATGTACGGAGACGGCAAACAGGCCACCCATCCCAAGGACGCGGGGAAATTTGCCGCCGCCGTGCGCAGCAACATGCCGGTCGCCAAGGCGCGTTTCGAGGCCGCGCGAACCTTGCTCGCCGGCCAGCCCACCGTCGACCCCGAGCACATCGCTGCCCTGGGCTACTGCTTCGGCGGCGGCATCGTGCTGGAAATGGCGCGGCGCGGCGCGCCTCTGGACGGCGTGGTGAGCTTTCACGGCAGCCTCAGCGCCGCCCGGCCGGCGAAGGCCGACGACATCCGGGCGCGGGTGCTGGTGTTCACCGGTGCCGCCGACCCCATGGCCCCACCGGAGGTTGTCCAGGCGTTCAGGAAGGAAATGGATGCGGCGCAGGCAGACTACCGTGTGGTGGTCTACCCGGGCGCCAAACACAGCTTTACCAATCCCGAGGCCGACGCCTTCGGGAAGAAGTTCGACATGCCCCTCGCCTACGATCCCGAGGCCGACCGCGACTCCTGGGCGCAGACCCTGCAGTTCCTGCAACAGATCTTCCAGGAGGATTGAAGCCCGGCGTCCGGCCGCGTATCTGCGGCGCGCTGAAAAGCATGTTGATAAGTCGTGGACAACTTGCCGGGACAAGTGTAATCAGCGCTGCAGCGTCGACGTTGCGCTCGGACCGTGCGCCCGGAACGGCCGTCAAGCCCGGGTGCAACGCCGGGCGCAACCACGCCCGCAATCATGTAAAACACCATCGATCTCAATAGCATGTATGTGGCGCAGCACTAGGCAACGGCCCGTCACGCCTGCAACCGCAGGACCGGCAACGCAACGGCGAGCCCCGTCGCGCCAGCTGCGCGACGCCAGGTCAGCTTATGCACAACCCGTCGCTCCCACGTAACGGGAAACTCCGAATGAGCGCCGCGTGAGAGGGAGACCCGTTCGCCCCGGCTTTGCAGTTCCCCCATCAATTCCCGCACAATGCCGTGGCAGCGCCCGCGCAGCCGGGCCATCGCGCAGCAACACCGAAGCCCTACCCGAGACGAGGACGAGATGGAGCAGAATCGCCGGCCGCCAGTCGAGGCCTATCACAACCAGGACTTTCTCAACAGCAGCTCGGCGCGCGCCCTGCGCATCCTCTCGGAGTACCTCGAGCCGCGCAGCCGCTTCGAGCGCTATCGCATCGACGACACGATTGTGTTCATGGGCTCGGCGCGCTTCGTGTCGCGCGAGCAGGCGGAAGCCGAGCTGCGCGTTGCCGAGGCCGGCGGCACCGACCTCGCGCGGGCGCAGTCGCAACTGGAGATGTCGCAGTACTACGAGGCGGCGCGCGAGCTGGCGGCGCGATTCACCGGATGGTCGAAGGAGCTGCAGGATGAGGAACGGCGCTTCGTGGTGTGCACGGGCGGCGGCCCCGGCATCATGGAGGCGGCCAATCGCGGCGCCTCGGAAGCCAAGGGTATGAACGTGGGACTGACGATTTCGATACCCAACGAGGAGTTCGACAACCGCTACGTGACCCGCGAGCTGTCCTTTCACTTCCACTACTTCTTCATGCGCAAGTTCTGGTTCGCCTATCTGGCCAAGGCGGTGATCGTATTTCCGGGCGGATTCGGCACCCTCGACGAGCTGTTCGAGATCCTTACCCTGCTGCAGACGCAGAAGATCCGCAAACACCTCCCGGTGGTGCTGTTCGGGACGCGCTACTGGCGCGAGGTGATCGATTTCGAGGCCCTGATCCGCTACCACACCATCGATGCCAAGGATCTCGTCACTGTTTCATCGCACCGACTCCGTGCAAGACGCCTTCGAGTTCATCACCGGATACCTCGCCCGATACTCCGTCGCCGAACGTGGCGCAATCCTCTGACCAAAAAATCGGGGTCGGTGACAAGCGAGAATTGACTGCACGAAAGCTCTTGTTTGCCACCGACCCCAATTTCTTGCCCCGGCCCATGCGGCGGCCACTATGCTTGCCTTGAAGTTTCCATTACGAGTACGTCATGATGCTTGATGTCAATCCGGAGACCGTTTGCCACATCATCGCACGTGCCCGGGAATTCCACGCCCAGGAGCAGGTGGTGATACCTGAGCCGGGGCTGAATTCAGTGGACGACTGGGCCAGGGAGGTGCTCGCCGACCATGCGGGGGACCTGACGCTGCAGGAAGCGCGGCTCGCCATCGAGGACCTCGAGCCCGATCAGCAGATCTGTCTGGTAGCCCTGATGTGGTTGGGTCGTGAGGACTACGATCTCAGCGAATGGGAAGAGGCGCTGCGCGAGGCACGCGACCAATGGACCGGGCGCACTGCAGAGTACCTGCTGGCCACGCCGCTGGTGGCGGACTACCTGGAAGCCGGACTCTCGGAACACGGCTACACCTGCGAAAGCCCCTGATCGGCGAGGTAGGCCAGGGCTTGCTCGTCGAACCGGGTAAGTTCGAGGCCGAAGGTGGCCGGTGCGCTGGCATCCGCGCAGGTGTTTCCTTCCAACAGCATATCCAGCTGCTCGCGAGTGAGGGGGAAGAACTCGTAGCGCTCCAGCAGCGCCGCCGCCGTTCTCAGCAGCCAGGCCGGCGCCGGCAAGGCGAGCTTCCTCGGCTTGCCGGCGGCGCGCGCGATGATCTGCAGGATACGCCGCCACTCGAGCTGCTCCGGACCGCACAGCGCGTAGGTCTGCCCGACAGTTTCGGGGCGCACGAGCGATTGCGCGAACATTTGCGCCACGTCCCGCACGTGAACCGGCGCCATCGCGAAGCGGCCGGCGCCGAAAGGCAGCAGACCTTCGTAGAACAGCGGCGCGGGTAACGGCGAACGGACGATGTCGCGGCACAATCGGGTGGCAAATTCCGTGCGCCCGCGCGGATCGCCGAACAGTACCGAGGGACGAAACACCGTCCCCTCCAGCGTGGACTGATGCAGGTGCTGTTCGGCAAGGAATTTGGTGCGCTGATAAGCCGTGCCATTGGGCTTCACGCCGTTGGCGCTCATCAGGAGGAAACGGCGCACGCCCAGCTCCACTGCTGTGTCAATGGCGCGCCGCGCTCCGTCGAGCTGCAGCGCCTGGAAGGTGATGCCCCGCGCGGGGAATTCGCGCAGGATGCCGATCAGATAGATCGCAGCTTCGCAGCCTTCCAGCGTATGGCGCAGCTCTTGCGCATCGCTGATCTCACCGGCAATCGCGCGACAACGCTCGTTCTGCGGCAGTCGGGCCGCACTGCCGGGCCGTACGAGCGCAACCACTTCATGACCGTCGCTCAGCAGTGTCTCCAGCAGATAGCTGCCCACAAAGCCGGTGCCACCCAGTACGCCGATCTTCATGCCCGCTCCTCCTCGATGAGACCTGAGCAGAGCTTAACCCGGAAATCTCACCAGCCGGTCAGTGAATGGATGGCAGGGAAGATCTGGCCTGCTTCACGATCGCCGAACCTGACACAGTGTTTACGCCGCCGGCCTATCCCGGTTCTGGTGGTTTCTCGCTCGCCCCGGCTTGGTCTTCACTCAAGTGGTAGCTACGGCTACCACTTTCGCGCCAGGACGGCTGCGAATTCCTCCAGCTCCCGGGATGCTGATGAGATTTCCGGGTTAACCCGGAAATCTCATCAGCTAGTGTAGTGGTGCAATCTTGACGAGACATTTGAGCCTTCACATGGATGTAGGGCGGATAAGCGCAGCGCATCCGCCATTCATGATCGGCCGGCGTCAGGAGTGCACGAAGCCGTTTCGCTCCCGTCGCGTTTCGCGTGCTGAGTGGATTGCGAAGGGGATCAGGCGTCGTGGGGAAACGGGGAGGCAATGGGCGTCCCGGAGTCGGATTTTGAACCAGAGGTGGCTGGGTGGCGGATGCGCTGCGCTTATCCGCCCTACGGCACTGGTGACCGCCATCGACGAGTACCTCGCCAATTCACGACACCAGGCCCAGGCGATTCATCCGGACCAGGAGCGCTCGCGATATCCTGCAGAAGGTCATTCGCGCCAATCGCCGCTTAAGTTCCAAACAGAACGCAACACTACAGCTAGCGAGCGGCTGGCGAGTAAGTGAATGGATCGCGCGGAGGACCTGGCTCCTCAGCGGTCGTCTGGTGATGAGATTCTGTGGTGAGGCCCCGGCAGGGCTATTATCAGCGGGTGGCCGAGGGAAAGCGGACCTGCGCCAAGGGATGCCAGAGCAGGCGCCTCAGGCGGTAGAATGCTGTCGCTATCCGCACATGGGACCCGAGCATGGCAGACACCGACCAAGACCCGTCCATCTTCGATGAGGCCGCCGAGCAGGCCGTGGACCTGGGCAATCGTCTACTGGATGTGAATCCGGATGCAGGATCCTGGGATGTTGCTTCGGGGCTGCTCGCCGGAGCCGTGCAGTTCTGGCTCTATTCGCGCCAGCCCTGCGGCGATCCGATGTGCGAATCCTGTGCCGAGGTGAGCACCGCCGAGCAGCGCCTGCGCGCCATGCTCGAGGAAATCCGCGAGTTCGCCGAGCAGAGCGACTACTACCACTCGCCGCAGGATACCAACGTAGGTCGGGCCTGACCGCAGCCGCGCAGGGCAAGCCGGCACGTATGCGGCGATCAACCCAGCCTGCGCAGCATCTCGCTGATCACGAATATCCGGTAGGGGTCGTCGCGCGGCTCGGAGGGCGTGACCGGGAGTTGTTGCAGCGCAAGGGCCTCCTCGCACACGCGCGGATCCAGGCCATAGGGTTCGTAGTCACTGTCCTCGTGCAGCAGGTAGCTGTCGTCGGTATAGCGGGTGCGTTTCATGGTGGCCTCTCCTCGGATGCCGGGTGGAGGAAACCACAAAGGGTTTCCCTGATGAACCGGAAACAAGAACCATGCCATTTGTTCGTGCATTCCGCCCGCCAATCCCCTCGGCGCACTCCCGTCGGGCCCGCTGCATGCGAGGCTTCCCAGGCGCTCTAATCCGAGGACGCGAATGCCCACTTGAACAAGCGCTTGCGGGCGCAATCGACTGCTCCCGCGCGCGCACAGCGGATGCCATGTGCTCATCGCCACCCATGTCGCGGGGCACCGGATGCGCACCTGTTGGAGGCGTAGCGTCTCATATGCACCAGATGGGTTCCCCGTCCCAACACCAATGCCGGCGCCTGGCCTGGAAGGAGTTGCTTTTTCACTCCTTGCGGCAACCATTGGCGGAAAGGCCAAACCGAGTTGCCGCGCAGCGTGAAATTCGCGCCATGAAGATTTTCTTTCCTGCAAGCCCGCGCATCCCGCACGGCAGGCACGACTTGCCCCGCGGCCACGGGGGAAGGACGTGAGCGAGCCACCCGACCACGGCGGAGGCGGTGCTCACGTTCTGGTTCTCCGAGCGCGTGCGCCCGCAGTGGTTCGATGCCGCTTCAGCGCTCGACACGGAAATTCGCGAAGGCTTCCGGGCGACGTGGCGGGCGGCGATCGCCGGCCGCCTGACGGCCTGGGAGGAAACACCCGCAGGTGCGCTGGCGCTCACCATCGTGCTCGATCAGTTCCCTCTGAACATGTTCCGCGGCACGGCGCAGGCCTTCGCCGGCGAGTCGGCTGCACGCGCAGTGGCTGCAAGGGCGATCGAGCGCGGATTCGACGCCGGGCTGGAGGACGCCGGCAAGGCGTTTCTCTACCTGCCCTACATGCACAGCGAGCGCATGGCGGACCAGGAGCGATCCGTCGCGCTGTTCGAAGCCGCGGGCCTGAAGAGCAACCTGAAGTGGGCGTGTCACCATCGTGAGGTGGTGCGCCGTTTCGGCCGCTTCCCGCATCGCAACGCCGTCCTGGGGCGCGCCAGCACGCCCGAGGAGGTCGTTTGGCTGGAATCGCCGGAAGGCTACCACCCGGCCTGACGGCCTCGGGCGCAACGCACCCTCAGCCCGGTGCGAAACACCCCGGCGTGAAAACCAGACAACCGCTACTGTGCGCCCAGCGCCCGGTCAGCAGGTCGTTCAGGTCGCTCCACAGCTCCTCGGGCGGGCGCTCCAACAAGCCACTCGGGTCGATGCGGATCAGGTGCCAGGCACCAGCCTCGATCTCCATGTCGAGCTGCGTGGGCATCCAGCCCGCGTGGCCGACGAACACGCGCAGGTCGGAGGCTTGCTGCTCGTGCTCCACCAGTTTCTCGAGCAGCTTGCGGTCGGCGCTGAGATACAGGTTGCCGAGCACCGGTAGGGCGCGCTTGGGCGCGCCCTTGCCGCCGCGCAGCAGAAACAGCAGCGTGTCGGTAGCGACCGGTCCGCCCACGAAGAGCTTGGGTGAGCGGGCGCGAAGCGTGCCGACATCAGGGAACAGCTCCTTCAGGGTGTGCGGACTCGGACGGTTCATCACCACGCCAAGGCTGCCGTCCTCCCCGTGGTGGCAAAGCAGCACCACCGCGTGCCGGAACAGCGGGTCCACCAGCCGGGCACTGGCCACCAGAACGACACCGGCCGCAGGCTGCGGCTCTTCGGCCGAGGCTCCGACCGCACCGAGCAGCCAGGCGCTGCAAGCGAACAGTGCTCGCACGAGCGTCGCCACCGTGGCAGCACGGAATCGGGTCATGTCGTGCCTGCGATCCAAGCGGTCCTCACCTTTGGTCCGGCCGTGGAGACGAATAACGCAAAGTATGGCCCAACGCCGTGGCGCTGCCACCTTGCCCGCGGTTGACCGGCACGCAATCAATTCCGCTGGACGCCGACGAGCAGCGTGCACAGGAGAGATGAGGCTACTGTCCGCTCCGCCCGCGCCGGGGACCGGCGACGTCGCGCAGCACGCCCATCGGGCCGTAGGCGCGAACCGCCTCGAGTTGCGCGGAGTCGCGCACCAGCAGCGAACCCGCAAAACCCAGCGCGTTGACGGAAACCCCCAGGCAGCGCTCGCGCGTACGCGGCACCAGCAGCATCCAGCGCCGGGTGACCAGGAGATTGTAGGGCGCAGACTGGCGCAGCGCATCGTGCTGGCGCAGCCCACACAGTCCGGTGGCCGCCAGCAGCATCTGGTAGTAACCGGAGCTGCGCGCGGCAGCGCGTTCCGGATCCCCGGCAAGCTCCGGCTCCAGCCACACCAGCGCGTGGCCAAACGGCAAACCCGACGCGCTTACCGCCTGTCCGGCCGGCTGGAGCCCGCCCAGGGCGCGCTCGATGGGAACGCCCGGAGCATCGGAAGCCATCGGCAGGGGAACCAGCTGCAGATGCTTGTGGGGCTGGCTGGCACCGGCGACCTCGCCGCCGTTGTAGAACCCGAGCCCGTCGACCGCGCCCATGCAGATCCACAGTGCCCGCAGATCGCCCTGCGTGAGCAGGGTTTCCTGGTGCTCGAACGTGCGCGTGACAATCAGCACGTGGTTTTCGAACACGTTGAACTTGTTCAGCAGGCACCGGTGTTGTGGACCCAGGTCGGCAACGAACAGGTCGGGTTCGCCGGGCACGAACGGATCGGCCGGTGCAGGGCTCTTGCGCAGCGCCTTGCGCGCGCGTTCCTTGCGTCGCCGGCTCGAAACCTGGCGCAGCACGAAGCGCACCCCGCCGTCCTCGACACGAATTTCCTCGGTGGCAAGCTCCTCCAGCGCACCCCGTGCCTGCGCGCGTGCGCTTTGCTCCCGCACTCGCGGCCAGAGCGTGGCGACCAGTGCCTTCAGCTCAGCGCTCGTTGCCATGGACAGACGGGACGGCCGCCAACCTCGGCAAGGTGTGCGTCCGGGGCGGAGCACGCTCGCTCCGCCCCGGGCTCGGGGTCAGCCGGTGACCTCGATCTTCTGACGTTGGGCCCCCTCGGACTTGGGCAGCACCAGCTCCACGATGCCGTCCTTGTAGGTGGCCTTGGCTTTGACAGCGTCCACCTCGGCGGGCAGACGCAGCGTGCGAGCGAACTCGCCCTGGCTGGTCTCGCAGTAGTAGTACTCGCCTTGCTCCTGCTTCTCCTCATGATGAGTTACACCGCGCAGGGTAAGCAGGTTACCGCTCAGGGAAACATCCAGGTCTTGCGCGCGCAGCCCCGGGACTTCGGCGCGGACCACGATCTCCTGCTCGCGGTCGATGACATCGACTCGCGGGACAGTCGCACCCCACCCCTGCGGCAACCATGTCGCAAGGGGCATGCGTCCGCGGCCCATCAATCGCTCGAACATCTCATCCATCTCCTCGAAGGGATCGAGGTTTCTGCCCATGAAGCGCTGCAGCCAACGGGATCTTGGCCTTTCATGCACGACCGGGACATGTTCGGTTTTCTCAGTGGTGGCCATTTCGTACCTCCTTCGGGCATACATAGGCCCGAACCTGCATAGCGGTGCGATCACCCGCCCTGCGGGCAGTCGCATCGTTCCTCACTGTTGTAAATGGGGGCGAACCCCGAAAAAGCAAGGCGCTGACGAGCGCGGTGCACATGACGGATTGCTACGCGCTGTCCATCGCCAGTCGCTTTACACCGCAGACACCGGGCGTCGAGCATCTGCACCGAGTCATTTTGCGATTCAGTCGAGTATCGCCACCGGTGTAACATTGTCCCTATCACCTCTGAGCACCGGCAATCGCGCGCACCGGAACCGTGTACGTCAGCACCCGTCTCGGCGTCAGCCGTGCGCCGCAAGCGCAGGTCCTGTGCAAGCCTGACCGCATCACCCTATGCACGCAGGCCACGGCGCGAGTGGCGCGCGCGTTCGGATCCGGGAACCGCACATAGATGTCATCGAGCACCTCCAGGCCATCTGCCCCGGAATTCGGCGCGGCACCGAGTTCCGGCGGCCTGGAAGCAGCCATCGCCGAGCACGACGGCGCCGTGGCTGCGCGCGGCCTGGACATCTGGATCGGTTCCGAGCCCACCTTCACCGACCGTGCTTCGCTGGCACCGGAATGGCTGCACCAGGCACTCGGCGGCGACAAGGAGCAGCGCGCGGGGGCACTGCTGCGACGGCTGTGCGTGCCGGCGCCGGGCGCAGTAGTGTTGCGCACACTCGGCCGCCAGTACCGGGGCGAGCCGCTGGCACGCTGGAGCCTGGGTCTCTACGCGCGCCGCGACGGCACGCCGCTGTGGTCCGGCCCCCCCGATCCGCTCGATGAGCGCTGCGAGCCCTGTGCGACGGCGGCGCCGGCGCGCTTTCGCGAGCTGCTGATCGAAGGGCTGGGCGGGTACGGCTGGGTGGCACGCGCGGTTGCAGCGAGCGGCGATGCCAACCTGCGCCTGGTTGCGCGCTGCGATGGCACCGAACCGAATGCGGATGCGCAGCTCGACGGGCGCCTCGATCGCCCCAGCGTGCACGAGAACTGGGTTCCGCTGCATGGCCTGGTGGATGAGCTCGCAGCTGGCGGCGATCTGCTGGTCATCATCGGGCGCGACTCTGCAGGCACGGCATGGGTGGAACTGCCCGCCTTCACCGATACCGCGAGGTTCGCTGTCTTCCTGGCGGCAGCCGGCGCCGCAGCGCGCGATGCCCAGTTACCGGCGCTGATCCTGCGCGGTTTTCCGCCACCGGTGGATCGTGAGGTGGCGTTCACCACGCTCACGCCGGACCCGGCCGTGGTGGAAGTCAATCAGGCTCCCGCGTCCACGGTCGGCGCGTTCTACACCCAGGCCCGCGAGCTCTTTGCGGCCGCAGCGCGCACCTCGCTCACGCCCTATCGCCTGCAGTACAACGGGGCGGTGTCGGACTCCGGCGGCGGAGGACAATACACGCTGGGCGGCCCGACACCCGAACGCAGTCCGTTCTTCCAGGCACCACAGCTTCTGCCACGCCTGATCCGCTACCTCAACCGTCACCCGGCGCTGTCGTTCTGGTTTGCGCCGGACTACATCGGAAGCTCCGGCCAGTCGCCGCGCGCGGACGAGGGCTTGAGCGAAACGTTCGCCGAGCTCCCGGTTGCACTGGAGCAGCTCGAGCGCCCTCCCGTAGCGTCGCCCGAGGTGCTGTGGCGTACTCTCCAACCGTTCCTCTCCGATTCCTCCGGCAATCCGCACCGCAGCGAGCTCAACATCGAGAAGCTGTGGAACCCGCACCTGCCGGGACGCGGCCGGCTCGGTCTGGTGGAGCTGCGGGCATTTCGCATGGCGCGCACTGCGGAGTATTCGGCGGCCGTGGCCGTACTGCTGCGTGCCCTTGCGGCCATGCTCGCCATCTCCGACCCGGTGCCGGAGCTGATCGATCACAGGAGCGTCCTGCACGATCGCTATGCACTGCCCTTCTACCTGCGCCACGATCTGCGGGAGGTGTTCGCAGATCTGCAGGCCGCAGGGCTCGGGCTCGGTGCCCCGCTGATCGAGTGCCTGCTGCAGGACGAGGCGCGCATCGTCGGCACCGGTGAGCTTGGCGGCTGTGCGCTCGCGCTCGAGCGGGCACTGGAATTCTGGCCGCTGCTGGGCGATGTCGCCTCCCAGGAGGCCGGTGGTTCGCGCCTCGTGGATGCCAGCACCGCGCGCCTCCAAGTGCTGCTGCGACCGCTGTCCGGACGCACCGAGGACCTGGAGGGATGGCAGGTTGCGGTGGACGGCTTTCGCGTTCCGCTGCGCGCGGCGCGCGATGAGCGCGGACCGGCACGCGTGATCGGGCTGCGCTATCGCAGCTTCGTGCCCCACGCCGGACTGCATCCCGCCATCGGCGCACACGGGCCGCTGGAGGTGGTGCTGGGCCATCCGGCGCTCGATACCGCGCTGCGCGTCGTCGTGCACGAGTGGCGTCCGGATGGCGCGCCTTACCCGGGCCTGCCGCTGGACCTGCAAGACGCTGCGGCACGCCGCGCGGAACGTTGTGTGGTGCAGTGCACCGACGCGGCGGGAGTGCCGCAGCCGCGCGAGCCTCCGCCTGCAGCCTGCACGCGCTACTGCCTTGACCTGCGGCGCCTGCCCGCCCCAGCGGGCGAGTCCGCGGCTGTTTTGCCGGGTACCGGCGCCTGACCTATGCTTCTCGCGTGATGCACGGGCCCCGCAAAGCTGGAGTTTCGGAACCAGGCTGACCCAACCTACCAGCACCAAGGAGCACGGACACATGATCCTGTATCTGGTGCAGCATGGCCCCGCGGTCGCGCGGGAGATCGATCCGGAGCGCCCGTTGAGCGACACGGGGCGCCAGGAAGTCGCGTCCCTGGCGATGACGCTCCACGAAGCGGGCGTGCGCACGCATCGCCTGGCGCACAGTCCCAAGACCCGCGCGGCGCAGACCGCCGCCCTTCTCGCTCCGCAGGTGATGCCGACGGGCGAGCCCGAGGCTGTCGCCGGTCTGCTGCCCGAGGACCCCGTGACCCCTTTCGCCGAGCAGGTCGCGAGCTGGATGGAGGACACGCTGATCGTCGGGCACTTGCCGTTCCTGGCACGGCTCGCCGGATGGCTCCTGGCCGGCGACGATACCCGCGAGCCGGTGGCGTTTCGCCCGGGGAGCGTGCTGTGCCTGGAGCGCGACGCCGCGCACGTGTGGCGCGTCGCCTGGATGCTCAGACCCGGACTGCTGCCGGAGCGTGAGGGCCTCTGAGAGGCGTGCGCAGATGGAGGTGATGAAGCTCTTGTCGGATGTCCGCGAGGACCGGCACGTGCAGCGCCCGCAATACGACCCGCACACCGGCCACCGCCGGAGGGGGCGTGGGCGCTGAGCGCAATGTGGCGCTGCGGCGCCCGCAGCGGCTGCGCACCTTGCACCGCCGGCTCGCGGTACCGGACCGGCCGGCAGTTTCGTCGGTGTGGCTGCTGCCGCAGGGCTATGAGGGCGCGACCGGCTGCGCGCTGGTGCTGGCCCATGGCGCCGGCAGCGACATGCAACATCCCTTCCTCAGCCAGGTGCACCGCCGACTGGCCCGGTCGGGGCTCATGACCGTGAAGTTCAACTTCCCCTATGCGGAGCAGGGGCGGCGGGCGCCGGACCGCGCACCGGTACTGGAAGCCACGTGGCGCGCGGCGCTCGACGCGGTGCGCGGCGACGCGCGCCATGCGCCACGGCGTCTGGTGCTCGGCGGCAAGAGCATGGGCGGGCGCATCGCCTCACAGGTGGTCGCCGCCGGGGCCGCGTGCGATGCACTGGTATTCCTGGGCTATCCCCTGCATCCGGCGAAGCGCCCGGAGCATCGGCGTACCGAGCACTTGAGGGACATCCGGGTGCCCATGCTGTTCGTACAGGGCACGCGCGATCCGCTGTGCAATCTGACACTGCTCAGACCGCTGCTCGCGGCGCTCGACGCGCCGGTCACGCTGCAGGTCATCGAGGGCGCCGATCACGGTTTTGCCGTGCCCAGGTCAATGGGACGCAGCGCGGAATCGGTGCTGGAAGAGATCGTTGCCACGGTCGCCGCCTGGATCGCGACCCACTTCACGGAGTGCCTCGCACACCAGCCCGGAAATCTCAAGGAATAGCGCCGGACCCTGCTCCGCCGAACCGGTCAGGCGACACGGCGGCGTGAAATGCGGCGGCGAAATCGGCCGGACTCAGCTCGTCGCCGCCTTCGCTTCCGTAGATACCTGCACGCCAGTACTGCCGGTGGTACCACTCGTCGTCGAGCCAGGTATAGGCGCCGGCGGATTCCGGCACATCGCCGTCGGCCCAGGCGCTCGCGAATTCTGCCGTCGTGGACTGCCCGGCCGCAGGCACAGGCGGCGCGACCTCCCCGCCACCGGCGCGGTACTGCAGCGCGGTCATCGGGGTCTCGAGGCCCTGACGCAATGTTCGCGACGTCCAGTCCGTCAGCCGCGGCAGAACGGCCACCGCCGCGCCGAACAGCACCAGCGCCGCGCTTCTTTGTACCCAGCTCATCGCAGAACCCCCGGCCGCGGTGTCCGCCGGCCAACACTCATTAATGATAGACGAGCACCCTGCGTTGGACCGCGGGCTTTCCGCGCGCGTAGAATCGGGTGCTTCGCTCGCATGGCGCAACGACCGATGTCCGGTACAGTGCTCTACACCGCAGGCCATGGCAACCGCTCACTGGAGCAGCTGATCGGCCTGCTGCAGGCGGCGGGGGTTCGGGTGCTGGTCGATGTGCGGGCACAACCCTATTCGCGCCACAATCCGCAGCACCGCGGCGAGCAGCTGCGCGCCGGCATCGAGGGCGCCGCAATGACCTACCACTGGGCCGGGCGTCATCTCGGCGGCCTGCGGGTGCCACGGCCAGACTCGCCGCACCACGCGTTGCCCGAGAATGGCCTGCGCGGCTACGCCGATCACATGGACACCGGAGATTTCCAGCGCGCCGCGGCGCAGCTGCTGCAGCTCGCCGCACGCGCATCGCTTGCCGTGCTGTGCGCGGAACGCCTGCCGGAGCACTGCCATCGGCTGCTGCTGTCGGATTACCTCACGCTGCAGGGCGCACGGGTGCTGCACCTCATCGCACCGGACGAGTCGCGCGAGCATCGGCTGAGCCCCGCGGCACGGCGCGAGTCGGCACACCTGGTCTACGATCGCCAGGTGAGTGGCACGCTCGATCTATAGGTCATGAACGAGGGAATCACACGCCTGATCTCCGCACTGCTGATCGCCGCCGGACTGGCTGCGGCGGGCTGGTTCATCGGCAGCGGCTTCGTCGATGCGCGCACCGGCGATCGCTACGTGACGGTGAAGGGCATCGCCGAGCGCGCGGTGCAGGCGGATCTCGCGCTGTGGCTGTTGCGCTTCGTCGCCACCGGGAACGATCTCTCCGCGGCACAGACCAAAATCAGCAGGGATGCCGGCGTGGTCACGCGCTTCCTCAAGGACGCGGGCGTCGCCCCCGGGGAGATCGAGCTGCAGAACCTGGAAGTCACCGACCTGCTTGCACAGGCCTATCACAGCGGACCGGTGGAGAGCCGCTTCATCGTGGCCCAGACGCTGCTGGTACGTTCGGCGAATGTGGATCGCATCGCGAAGGCGAGCCAGAAGGTCGGCGCCCTGGTGGATGCGGGGGTGGTGCTGAGTAGCGAGGGCAGTCCGACCGGCTCGGGACCGACCTATCTTTTCACCAGGCTCACGGAGCTCAAGCCGCAGATGATCGCCGAAGCCACGCGCAACGCGCGTGCCGCAGCGGCGCAGTTTGCCGCCGACGCCGGCAGCACGCTGGGCGGGATCCGACGCGCCAACCAGGGGCTGTTCCAGATCCTGGCACAGGATGATGCGCCCCAGTTGCAGGAGCAAAAGCAGATCCGCAAGACGGTGCGCGTCGTCTCCACCATCGAGTACCTGCTGCGCCGCTGAGCGCCTCCGACCTCCGGAGAGGGAGAACCGTCATGCCGCGACTTCGAACCGATCCCGAAACCCTTACCCGCGAGCAGGCACTGCCCGGGCGCAGCACGCCCATGCCGGTGCCGCCGCGCCATTTCGTCAATGGCCACGCCATGCAGGCGCCCTTTCCGGAGGGCCTGCAGGTCGCACTCTTCGGCCTCGGCTGCTTCTGGGGTGCCGAACGCAAGTTCTGGGAGCTCGAGGGCGTCTACTCCACCGCCGCGGGATATGCCGGCGGCTACACGCCCAATGCCACTTATGAGGAAGTGTGCACCGGGCGCACCGGCCACGCCGAGGTGGTGCAGGTGGTGTACGATCCGGCCGTGGTCGATTACGACACGCTGCTCAAGGTGTTCTGGGAGGCGCACGATCCCACCCAGGGCATGCGCCAGGGCAACGACGTCGGCACACAGTACCGTTCCGCCATCTACACCGGTGACGCCGCTCAGCAGGCACTGGCGCTCGCCTCGCGGGAGGCCTACCAGCGGCGCCTCACCGCCGCGGGCTACGGCACCATCACCACCGAGATTCTGCCGGCCCCCGAGTTCTACTACGCGGAGGCCTATCACCAGCAGTACCTGGCCAAGAATCCCGGCGGCTACTGCGGCCTGGGCGGCACCTGCGTTGCCTACACCGATGCCGATCGGCCGAAGCTGCAGTCATGAACATCGAGAATGGTGGATGAGCATCAAGTTCCGTGGTTTGCGCCTGCATAATTGGAAGAACTTTGCCCAGGTCCAAGTGGATATCCAGGACCGCGTATTCCTGGTCGGCCCGAACGCCTCGGGAAAATCCAATTTTCTTGATGTATTCCGCGCACTGCCGCAGATGCTCGCACGCATCCAGCGGCGTACCGGCCGGCAGGTCTTTCTCAGCACACACTCGCCGGATCTGCTCCGCGACGAGGGACATAGCTGCGCTGCTGCAAGGCAGGTTGTCCCTGGCCGACATCGTGATACCCAGGACGAAGCCCGAGCAGGCGGGCCAATTACCCCTGTTCGGAGACGCGTGACGCAGACACGTTCGTGATCATCTCGGCGGCTGTCGAAGGTGTTACGGACGAAGCGGTTGTGCGCAGGCTCATCACCCATGTCGGCGCCCAGCCCGGCACAGTCTACGGAAAATCCGGGAAGCGGCACTTGCAAGAACGCGTGGCCGGCTACAACAATGCTGCCCAACACGCGCCGTGGATCGTGCTCGTGGAGCTCGACCACGAAGCCGACTGTGCTCCGCCGTTGCGCGCCAACTGGGTCCCCGCACCGGCGTCGCGGCTCTGCTTTCGTGTAGCCGTACGCGCGATGGAAGCCTGGCTGCTGGCGGACACCGAAAACCTCGCCGCCTTCCTCGGGGTTGCGCGAACCAGGGTTGCGCACATTGCGTGCCTGCAAAGACTCGCGACGCCCGCATGATGCGATGGACCACAGCGCCGCTCACGGGCGTGCCGCTGTCCGCTCGCCGTGGCCTTGTCTTCACTCAAGCCGTCAGCCCTGCGCGGTGGGCTCGGCGGGCCGCTCCAACGGCCCCATGTGGCCGAACATCCCGGCAGGCAGCTGCGGCAGCGCGCTCACCAGCGATACGATGAGTGCCGCGAGATACGGCACCGACTGCATCAGCAGCACGGTGATCCAGAGCAACAGGTCCAGGGTCTCAGTACCCTGCCGCAGCGCCACGCCGCCGGCACCCAGCCACAGCGCGATCATCATCAGTACCTCGGGCCGCGCGGCCGTGACGGCCGCCAGCATCGCCTGGGTGTGCGCGCGCTTGGGCGTGCGGAAGAACGGCTTGTCACGGGTAGCGAACCCGGTCAGCGTGGCCATGGCGATGGTGTGCGAAAGCGCGAGACCGGCCATCGCCGCGGCGATGGTCTGCGCCACCGTCGCCTCCACGCCGGCGCGGTACAGGTAGATCAGCTTGCCGAGCTTGAAGCCGAACAGCGCCAGCGGCAGGATGGAGAACACCACCAGCGGCGGGTCCACCACCGTCGGCGCGACGATCATGCCCACCGACCAGCCCAGCGCAGCCAGGTTGAACATCAGGTTCACGCCGTCCGCCAGCCATGGCAGCCAGCCGGCGACGAAGTGATAGCGCTGTCCGGCGCTGAGCTCGCCCGAGCGCCCGAACAGCGCACCGAGGTGCCGGCGCATGATCTGGATGGCACCATAGGCCCAGCGGAAGCGCTGTTTCTTGAAATCGGTGAAGGTGTCGGGCATCAGGCCCTGGCCGTAGCTGTGGGCAATGTAGGTGGCCTCGTAGCCGCGCTCGAAGATCCGCAGCCCGAGCTCGGTATCCTCGGTGATGCACCACTCCGCCCAGCCGCCCACCTCCTCCAGCACGTCGCGCCGCACCATGGTCATGGTGCCGTGCTGGATGATGGCGTTGCGCTCGTTGCGGGTCACCATGCCGATGCAGAAGAAGCCGCGGTACTCCGAGTAGCACATGGCCTTGAAGGCATTGGACGCGCCGTCGCGATAGTCCTGCGGGGCCTGCACGATGGCGATCTTGGGATTAGAGAACTGTGGCACCAGATCGCGCAGCCAGCCGGGATGCACGGTGTAGTCGCTGTCGATCACCGCCACCACTTCGGCCTCGGGCGCAGTGCGTTGCAGGACGTAGTTGAGGGCACCGGCCTTGAAGCCCGCGAGGGGGTCGACATGGAAGAAGCGGAAGCGCGGCCCGAGCTGCCCGCAATGCGCCTCCACCGGCCGCCACACTTCCGGGTCGGTGGTGTTGTTGTCGATCACCAGCACTTCGAAATTCGGATAATCGAGCGCCGCCAGGGCATTCAAGGTCTCGATGACCATCTCCGGCGGCTCGTTGTAGGTCGGCACGTGTACCGACACCATGGGCGTATGGTCCGATGCGGTCGTCGGAATGCGCACCTCGCGCCGCCGGCCGGTGACCCACAGCGCTTCGGCCCATTCGTGGGCCTCGGTGAGCAGTACCACGAGCACGCCGATCATCCCGACCACCAGCAGGATGCCGACCACGATGGCACGGAAGGTGAGGTACTGCTGGACGTAGTCGTAGACGATCCACACGGCCGTGGTGATGGAGGCGAATGCCACCACGGCGAGAAAACCGCGCCCGCGTCCCTTCAGCATGCGGCTGTCGATCAGCAGCAGCGAAAAGATCACCGCCGCGACCAGTACCGAAACCACGGCCAGCGCGCGCCACTCGGGCACCTCGACGATGGGGTCGGAGAACGGGAACTTGGGCCGGCGCTCCACGTCGTAGACGCCCCAGTACGCGCCAACCGCGCCTTCGGCCACGCGCTTCCAGGGCTGATCGAAGGCTTCCATGACGTAGTAGGTGTAATCCTGCTGCTCGGCACGGGCGAGGAAGCGCCGCAGGAACGTGGCTTCATTGGCATCGGAGGCGACCGCACCCTGCCGGGTCCGCCCGTTGCTCGGCCAGCCCACCTCGCCGATCACGATGGGCTTGCCCGGGAAGGCCGCCTTCAGATCGTTGATGCGGTTGACCACATAGTCGACGGCATCGTCGAGCGGGATGCCCTCCCAGTACGGCAGCATGTGCACGGCGATGTAATCCACGTGGCGCGTCAGCTCCGGGTATTTGAGCCATACGTGCCAGGGCTCGGCGGTACTTACCGGCACCGTCACCGCACCGCGCACCCGGTCGAGATAGTGATACATCTGCTCGATGGGAATGTCGTTGCGCAGGATGACCTCGTTGCCGACGATCACCCGCACCACATTGCGGTTGGCGCGCGCGACGCGGATGAGCTTCTGGATCTCCTCCTCCGTCTTATCGGGATCAGCGTACACCCACGCCCCGAGCGCCACGTTGATGTGATGGCGGCGCGCCAGCACCGGCACCTCGGCCAGAGTGCCTTCCATGGTGTAGGTGCGCACCGCATGGGTCTTGCCTTCCAGCAGGGCGAGATCGGCATCGATCTGCTCCTCGCTCGGCAGTCGCCCCTCGATAGGGCTCTGGTCCGCGCGCATGGGCGAGAACGAGAAGCCCTGGATGCGCGCCGGCCACGCCGGCTCCTGTTCCGGGCGGTTGAGGTACGCCCAAAAGCCGATGGTAATCGCAGCGATCGCAACGGCGATCAGCAGATTCACCTTGGTCATGTCACGAACTTTGGAGGTGTCTGGATCGGAGTTCGGAAAGGCGATCGTCGCCCGCCCGGACGGGACAACAACATATAGCACCAGCCGGGTAAAAAGGCGACGGCCGCAGGGCGATCGCGACGCCAGCTCGGCCGTCTCCGTCCGACGACAGCGGGGACGCATGCCGGGTGGTAACATGCGCACCGGACCCGCCGCGCCATCGCGGCCCGGCATGTTTCCCTGGATCAATCATGACCTTGATCGTGCAGAGCGCCCTGGGACTGGTCGTGCTTCCGCTGATCGCCTGGCTGGCGAGCGAGGAGCGCGATGCCGTGCGCTGGCGAACGGTGCTTGCCGGGATGGCCCTGCAGCTGGCCCTGGCCGCTGCGCTGCTGAAGCTCGCAGTGTTCCGCGGCGTATTCATCGCGCTCAATGCCGCGCTCAACGGCATCCAGGAAGCAACCCGCAGCGGCACGTCCATGGTCTTCGGGTATCTCGGCGGTGGCGCCTTGCCCTACGAGCCGACCGGCGCGGGATCGAGCTTCGTGCTGGCGTTCCAGGCGCTGCCGGTGATCCTGGTGGTCAGCGCGGTCTCGGCGCTGCTGTTCCACTGGCGCATACTGCCCGTGCTGGTCGCGGTGCTGTCGGGCGTCCTGCAGCGCACCATGGGCATCGGCGGGGCGCTCGGCATCGGGGCCGCTGCCAACGCGTTCATCGGGATGGTGGAAGCCCCGCTGCTGGTACGGCCCTATCTGGGTGCCATGAGCCGCAGCGAGCTGTTTGCGCTGATGACCTGCGGAATGGCAACCATCGCCGGCACCGTGCTGGTGCTCTATGCCACGCTGCTCACCCCGGTGCTGCCCGATGCGCTGGGCCAGATCCTCACCGCCTCGTTGATCAGCGTCCCGGCGGCGCTGTTGATCTCCGCGCTCATGGTGCCGTCGCGCGACGCGGGCACCAATGCCACGCTGACCGACGCGCAGCAGGCAACCGGCAGCATGGACGCCGTAACCCGCGGCACGCTGCAGGGCGTGGAACTGCTGCTCAACGTCACCGCCATGTTGATCGTGCTGGTGGCCCTGGTGAGCCTCGTGAACCTGGCGCTCGGCCTCCTGCCGCCGCTCGCCGGTGCGCCCGTGACGCTGCAGCGCCTGCTGGGCCTGGCCATGTCCCCGGTGATGTGGCTGATCGGCGTGCCGTGGTCGGAAGCTTCCGTCGCCGGCAGCCTGATGGGCACCAAGACCGTGCTCAACGAGCTCCTCGCCTACACCGATCTCGCCGCGCTCCCGGCCGAGGCGCTGAGCCCGCGAACCCGGCTGATCGTCACCTATGCCCTGTGCGGGTTCGCCAATCTCGGCAGCCTGGGCATCCTGATCGGCGGCCTCGGCACCATGGTCCCGGAACGACGTTCGGAGATCGTCGCGCTGGGCATGAAGTCCCTGGTGGCGGGAACGCTCTCCACGCTCCTCACGGGCGCCGTCGTCGGCCTGCTCACCATGCCGCAGGCGAGCGTGCCATAGGAACTTCGCTGCCGGCGGCGCGACGGGTCGGAACCCGCCGCGGGACCTGCGCCAGCATCCCGGTATCCTAGACTTCCTGTAGCCCCTCACCACCTGCACCCATGCCCGCAGACACTTCTTCCCATGCGCCTCGCCGACCTGGTCGCGACGTCTGAGCGCCTGGCCGCCACCCGCAGCCGCGCGGCCAAGACTGCAGAGCTCGCGGCCTGCCTGCGACACCTGACCCCTTCCGAGGCACACATCGGCGCGAGTTTTCTCGCCGGGCTCCTGCCCCAGGGGCGCATTCAGCTCGGCCCTTCGGCACTGCGCGAAGCGTGGCCCGTCTCTGCCGCCGAGCACCCGACGCTCACCTTGCGGGAGGTCAATGCGGCGCTGGAGGCGCTCGCCGCCAGCGCCGGGCCGGGGTCGGGCGGGGAGCGGCGACGCAAGCTTGCCGAGCTCCTGGGCCGCGCCGCTGCGCAGGAACAGCATTTTCTGGCGCGTCTGGTGCTGGGCGAGCTGCGCCAGGGTGCGCTGGAAGCCCTGTTGCTGGAAGCCGCCGCACAGGCCGCAGCCGTTCCCGCGGCCGAGTTGCGGCGTGCCGCCATGCTGGCGGGGGATGCGGTTGCGGTGGTCGCGGCTGTGCTCGCCCAGGGACGGGACGGACTGCGGCACTTTTCCCTGAAACTGCTGCAGCCGGTACAGCCCATGCTGGCGCAGACTGCGGGCGATGTCGAAGCTGCGCTTGTGCGGCTCGGCCCCGCGGCGCTGGAGTTCAAGCTCGACGGCGCGCGGGTGCAGGTACACAAGTCCGGAGCAGAGGTCCGGGTGTACTCGCGCACCGGCAACGAAGTGACTGCCGCCGTCCCCGAGCTGGTGGAATCTGCACGCACGCTGCCGGAGCGCACGCTGATACTCGACGGCGAGGCCCTCGCGCTGCGGTCCGACGGCACGCCGCATCCGTTTCAGGTTAGCATGCGCCGCTTCGGGCGCCGTCTCGACGTGGCGCGGCTGCGCGCCACCCTGCCGCTCAGCGTGCTGTATTTCGACTGCCTGCACCGCGATGGCATCGACCTCATCGATCGCACCACCACTGAGCGGCGCGCGCTGCTCTCCGAGGCTGTTCCCGCCGCGCTGCTGGTTCCACAGGTGGTTACACAGGATCCGCAGGCAGCCGCGCAGTTCTTCGAATCCGCGTTGCAGCAGGGCCACGAAGGCATCATGGCCAAGGCGACCGATGCGCCGTATGCGGCGGGCAGTCGCGGCAGCGCGTGGCTGAAGATCAAGCCCGCGCATACGCTGGACCTGGTGGTGCTGGCCGCCGAATGGGGCAACGGGCGGCGCAGCGGATGGCTCAGCAATCTGCATCTCGGCGCGCGCGATGTGCAAAACGGCGGCTATGTGATGCTCGGCAAGACCTTCAAGGGCATGACCGATGCCATGCTCGCCTGGCAGACGGCGCGGCTGCTGCAACTGGAAGTGGCGCGCGAAGCGCAGACCGTGTACGTGCATCCCGAGCTGGTGGTCGAGGTGGCCTTCAACGACGTGCAGACCAGTCCGCAGTACCCGGGCGGCATGGCCCTGCGCTTCGCGCGCGTGAAGCGCTATCGCGAGGACAAACGTTCCCAGGAGGCAGATACTCTGGAGGCCGTGCGCGTGCTGCACGGCCTGCACGGATCGACCCACGGCCTGTAACGCGGCAGCGCGCACGGCGGCCCGCGCCCCGCCACTGCCGCAGCGAGGTGAGCGTGATGGCGGTACAGCGATGAGCGGATACGCAGCTGCGGGCGCCGGTGCCTGCCCTGGTGCCCGGCGGGTGCTCGATCGGGACGGGGTGCTCGATTATTTCGAAGGCTTCTGCGACGCGGCGCAGTCGGAGGAACTGCATCGCGCCTTGCTGGCCGAGCTCGACTGGCAGACCGAGGAGATCGTGGTCTGCGGCCGGTGCGTCGCCGTGCCGCGCCTGGTGTGCTGGTACGCCCACGCCACGGCGCACTACCGCTATTCGGGCGTGGATCACGCGCCCCGGCCCTGGAGCCCGACGCTTGCCGCGCTGCGCGTGCGCATCGAGCAGGCCACAGGTCGGAGTTTCAATGGGGTTTGGGGCAACCTGTACCGGGACGGCAACGACTCGGTCGGCTGGCATGCCGACAACGAACGTTCGCTGGGCGATGCGCCTTGCATCGCTTCATTGAGTCTCGGCGCGACACGCACCTTCCGTCTGCGCCACAACACGAGCCGCGAGGTGCTGGAGCTGGCCCTGACCGCGGGCAGCCTGTTGGTGATGCACGGCGCGCTGCAGCAGCACTGGCGCCACTGCGTTCCCAAGACCCGGCTTGCAGTCGCCTCTCGCATCAACCTGACCTTCCGCACCGTCCACGCCGTCCAGAATCGGGACCGGTGACCTGATCCCAGCCCGGGCCAGGCGTCGGGCGTTGCTATACTTTCGGCGCACAGCCCGCGGCACCTTGGCGGTACCCGGGTGATATTTGAATCAGGAGCGTTCATGACGGGCGGAATCATCCTCATCGTTGCCGGGCTGCTGATCGCGATCTATCCCCCGCTGCTGTCGATCATCGTCGCCGCGCTGCTGATACTGGTCGGGGTGGGCGTGTTGATGGTGGCGCACTTCAATCGCAAGCTGTCCCGGCACCACGACAACCCCGCCATCGAGCTGTTCTTTCGTTACTGAGTCCGGATGCGGCGGAGCGACAGGCCCAGTGGACGCGAAGGGGGAACCGGCACGCATCCGGCTGCGCAACGGGCGCGCGCTCGCCTTCATGGAGCTGGGAGACCCGGCGGGACGCCCGGTGTTCTACTGCCATGGCCTGCCGGGCTCGCGTCTGGAAGCGGGACTCGCGGAGACTGCGGCGCGCCGTACGGCGGTGCGCCTGATCGCCATCGACCGGCCGGGATTCGGCGCCTCGGACTTTCAGCCCGGCCGGCGCATACTCGATTGGGCCGAGGACGTGGCCGAGCTTGCGCAGTGGCTGGGAATCGAGCGCTATGCCGTGCTGGGCGTGTCCGGCGGCGGCCCGTATGCCCTCGCCTGCGCCTATCGGCTGCCGGAACGGCTGACGGCGGTGGGCGTGGTGGCGGGCCTGGCACCACTGGACACGGCCGGCGCCAGCCGCGGCATGCGCCTGCCGGCGCGCCTCATGCTTGCCGCGGCGCGCACGGTACCCGCGCTCCTACGCACGGTGCTGTCGGTAGCGGCGGCACCGGCGCTGCAGCGCGACCCGCAGCGGGTGATGAAAGGCATCGTCATCGGCAGCCAGCCGGCGGATCGCGCAGTGCTGCGCCAGCCCGCAACCGAAGCCGTGCTCTCACAGTCCATGCGCGAGTCGGTGCGCGAAGGCGCGGCCGGAGCCTGGTGGGACCTGGTGCTGGCCGGCCGGCCCTGGGGGTTCGCGCCGCGCGACGTCGCCATGGAAGTGCAGCTCTGGCACGGCGAGGAGGATCGCACCGTGCCGGTCAGCATGGGCCGCTGGCTCGCGGCCAGCCTGCCGCGCTGCCGCGCGCGATTCGTGCCCGGCGAGGCGCACTTCTCGCTGCCGGTTCTGCATATGGAGGACATCCTGCGCTCGCTCGGCTAGCCCGGGAATCCCGCCGGCCGGCCAGCGGGTGAAGCCATCGAAAAGAGCGCGCGCTCCGAACCGCTCTCCCGACATGTGCCATGCAGCGCGTATGAGACGTGAGCGCTAACCGCATCTCGCGCTGGGCGCTCGCCGCGGCCCTGATCGCAGGCATCGCCCTGGTGCTCGCCAACCGGGAGCGGCTCGACGTTGCCGCGCTGCAGGCGTGGATCGGGTCGGCGGGTGCCGCCGCGCCGCTGCTGTTCATGCTCGCCTACGCCCTGGGAACGGTGCTGTTCCTGCCCGGCTCGGTGCTGACGCTGGCCGGCGGCGCACTGTTCGGGCCGCTGTGGGGAACGCTCTACAACCTGACGGGTGCCACCGCGGGGGCCGTGCTTGCCTTTCTGATCGCGCGCCACCTGGCGTCGGACCGGGTGCAGGCCAGGGCCGGAGAGCGCCTCGGCAGGCTCATACGCGGCGTCGAAAGCGAGGGATGGCGCTTCGTGGTGTTCACCCGGCTGGTGCCGCTCTTCCCGTTCAACGTGCTGAACTATGCGCTCGGGCTGACACGGATTCCGTTGCGCCAGTACTTCGCAGCCACATTCCTCGGCATGCTGCCCGGCGCCATCGCCTATACCTACCTCGGCTATGCGGGACGCGAGGCCATCGCCGGCGGCGCGGGCCTGATCCACAAGGCTCTGATCGCGCTCGCCCTGCTGGCCACAGCCGCTTTCCTGCCGCGGCTCATCAGGCGTCTGCGCAGCGAACCCGGCGCATCAGGGGATCAGCGGATTCCCTGATCCGCGCCGGACCGGTTTGCAGATCCTCCGTTTTCCCGATCCGCCTCGACCGCCACCGGAACCCTGCTGTTTCCGGTACCGGATCGACATCGGACACGGCTTTCGCAGTACCCGACTCTTTGATACGTGCCGGTCGCGGGTTGATACTGGATCTGACCGGGGCGGCTAGCCCGGAAATCTCACCAGCCGGCCAGCGGCTGGCGGGTAAGTGAATGGATCCCAGATAGGATCTGACATGCTTTGCGATCGGCGAACAATGACACACTGCTTACGCCACTGGCCTATCCCGGTTCTGGCAGTTTCTCGCTCGCCCTGGTTTGGTCTTCACCCAAGGGGTAGCTACGGCTACCCTTTTCGCTCCAGCCCGGCACCAGGACGGCTGCGAATTCCGCCAGCTCCCGGGATGCTGGTGAGATTTCCGGGCTAGGAGATTCGCCATGTCGCGCAAGTCAAGTCTGCTGGTTGTGGATGACGAACCGGAGCTCTGCGAGATTCTCGTCGAGTATTTCGTGGACCAGGGCTACACCGTGCATACGGCTGGCGACGCCGCCGCGGCCCGCGCGGCGTTCGCGCGGCAGGTCCCCGACCTCGCCATCCTCGACATCCGCATGCCGGGCGAAGACGGACTTTCGCTGGCCCGTTGGGTTCGCGATCAGCACAAGCACGTGGGGGTCATCATGCTGACCACCGCTGCCGACGTCGTGGACAGAATCATCGGTCTGGAAATGGGCGCGGACGACTATGTGCCCAAGCCGTTCGACCTGCGCGAGCTGCTCGCGCGCGTGAAGAGCGTGCTGAGACGCCGTGCCGAGCTGGCGCAGGCGTCCGCCACTCCCGGGCGCATAAGGATCGGCGCCTGCGCGCTCGACCTGGAGATGCGCAAGCTGTTCGATGCCGACGGGCGCGAGCTGGCGCTTACCTCCATGGAGTTCGACCTGCTCCGGGTATTCATCGAGAACCCGAACCGCGCGCTCAACCGCGACCAGATCATGGCGCTTGCCCACCATCGCGACTGGGACGTCTACGACCGCTCCATCGACCTGCGCATCATGCGTCTGCGGCGCAAGATCGAGATCAGCCCGGAGAAGCCCGAGGTGATCAAGACGGTGCGCGGCGTCGGCTACATGTACGTGAAGTCATGACCGCCGCTGCGCCGCGCACATCACTGGCGGATGGCGACCTCCGCACCCCTCCCGACCTGCGCCTGACGGCGCGCTATCGCTGGCTGCTGCTCGCCGTTACCCTGCCCCTGTTCATCGTCATCACGGTGCTGGCAGCGAGCCAGTACCGCGACCAGCAGGCCGCTGTGTTGCGCAGTCTGGCGCAGAACAGTGCCTCCTACGCCATCGCCCTGGAAGGAATCGCCAAGGCCGCCAGCGACCACGTACTGCAGATGAAGCTGTGGACGGAGGAGTATCTGACCAGCCCCCACGACCATCCGAGCGACCTTCGCAAGTATTTCACTCCCTATTTCGTCAACGGGGAGATCGACAGCTACACCCTGGACCGGGTACCTGCGGAGCGGCGGCGCTCCATCGGTCAGTTGTTCTGGCTGCACGGCGACCCGCACAGTGCCGACGTCGGGCCGAGCGTAATCGATCAGGCACTCGAATTCTTCGTCCTCGCGCGCCTGACCCACGAGGTTACCCCCTATCTGCGCTGGTCCTATTTCTTTCCGAACACACGGGATTTTTTCAGTCTGTATCCCTGGGAAAGCAGCGCCGAAGTGTTGACGCACCTTGGCGCCACCGGTATGCGCTCCGGCATCCTGAAGTATTACGAGTACGACTTCTACAAGGCAGGTACGCCCGAGCGCAATCCCCGCCGCCAGCCCTACTGGACCGCGCCCTACGTCGATGCCGCAGGTGCGGGAGCCATGGTCACCCATGGTGCTCCGGTTTACGTCCGGGACAAGTTCTCCGGAATCGTCGCCACCGATGTGCGTCTCGCCACGCTCGGGGAGTTCCTCCGGGGGCTGCCGCACGCAGTGGGCAGGCTGCTGATATTCGATGACAAGGACATGGTGCTGGCAGATTCGGCCGACACTTCGATCGATGCCCTGCGCAACGGCGCGCAGATCACGCCCGCAATTCTTCATGACCAGACCGTGCGTGCGACGTTGCAGGAAGGCGGCGAACCCGTGAAGGTACATGGGTACGTCATGATGGCGCACGTCGCGACACACGCGCCCTGGACGCTGGTGTATCTGGTGAGTGAAAAGGAGATCGCGGAGCTGTTGCTGCCGCGCCTGCGTCCCTATGGCGTGATACTGGCCGTGCTGGCGGCCACGGTGTTCACCGCGCTGTACCTGCTGCGGCGCGAATTCATCGGCCCGGCACTGGCCCTGGTGCATTACATCCGCGAGGCATCCCGCGATGCCTCCATCAGCGAACCGCAGTTGCCGCGACTCTGGCAGACCTGGGTCGGCATCGTCTCGCGCGCCTTCGCCGAAAATCGCGATGCAACCCGCAGGCTGCGCGAGAGCGAGGAACGCCTGCAGCAGATCCTGAACAATTCATCGGCCGTCGTCTACGTGCGCAGCCGCGACGAGCGTTTTCTGCTGGTCAATCGTGCCTGCGAGCGCGTGCTGGGGATCACGCAGGACCAGCTGGTGGGCAAGCAACTCGAGGAGGTGTTTCCCTCGCATACTGCCGCGCAATTCCGTGCCAACGACATGCGGGTCATCGAGCAGAACTCGGTCATCGAGTTCGAGGAGCACGTCACCCTGAAGGACGGGGTGCATACCTACATCTCCAGCAAGTTCCCGTTGTTCGATACCAACGGTGACATCTACGCCATTTGTGGCATTTCGACGGATATCACCAGACGCAAGCAGACCGAAGACTTGTTGCGACAGGCGGCGCTGGGCATTTCCGAAGCACAGGGGGATGAGGTCTTCAATTCCCTGGTGTCGCATTTGTCGCGGGCGATGGGCGTCGATGTCACCTTCATCGGCGCCCTGGAGCAGCAGGATCGCATCCGCACCCGGGCGCTGTGCGTGCGCCAGTGCATCGAATCCGAAGTCACCTTTGCGTTGCAGGGCAGCGCCTGCGAAAGCGTGGTCGGCCGGCAGTTCCGCTTTTATCGGGACGGTGTCCGGCACCGTTTCCCGGATGATGCACTACTGCGCGGGACCACCATGGAGAGCTTCGCCGCCCTACCGCTGTTCGATTCCGCCGGCGAGGATCTCGGGGTGCTGGCGGTCATGCAAAGCGAGCCGCTGCAGGATCCGGCGCTGGTCGAATCGATCCTGCAGATATTCGCGGGACGCGCTGCGAGCGAGCTGGAACGCGAGCGCGCCGATGCCGCGCTGCGCGCTTCCGAGGCGAGCTATCGCGCCATCTTCGAAGCTTCCGAGGACGCCATCTTTGTTCACGACCTGGACACCGGCGCGATCCTCGACGTCAGTCGCAAGGCCTGCGAGATCTATGGCTATACCCATGACGAAATGCTCGCGCTCGACATCGGCGCCCTCAGCTCTGGAATACCGCCCTACAACCAGGAAGGCGCGAACCGGCTCCTGGTTCGGGCGATCGCCGGTGAGCGCCTGTGTTTCGAATGGCATCGCAGGAACCGTGACGGCAGCCTGCACTGGGACGAGGTATTCGCGCGACGCGCATCGATCGGTGGGCAGGACCGCATACTGGCGTTCACGCGCGAGATCACCGCGCGCAAGGAGGCCGAACAGATGCTGCGCGCGAGCGAACAGCAGTACCGCGAAGCCAACCGCCGGTTGCGCGAGAGCGAGGCGTTCAAGTCCGCCGTCGTCGAAAACGCCCTGCTCGGTGTCATCACCATCGATTCCTCGGACCGTATCGTAGAATTCAACCCGGCCTCGGTGGCGATGTTCGGTCACGACAAGGAACGGGCGATCGGCAGTGACCTCGCCGAGCTGCTGCTACCCGCGCGCTTCCGCAGTCGCTCACCGGCAGGCGCTGGCACGCTATCTCACCACCGGCGAGGCGCGCATGCTCGGCAAGCGGCTGGAGCTGTCGGCGCTGCGCGCCGACGGCACCGAGTTTCCCATGGAGCTTTCCATATCCGCCAACCGCATCGGCGATACCACCTACTTCACGGCGTTCATTGCCGACCTGACCGACAAGGAAGCGGCACAGGCGGCGCTGCGTGCCAGCGAAGAGCAGTACCGGTCGATCTTCAATGCGACCGGTGACGCCCTGATCCTGTTGGATGCAAAGGGCAGGATGGTGGACGTGAATCCCGCAGCCTGGCGCATGGGCGGATACGCCAGGGAAGAATTTCTGAGCACGCCGATCGAGAACATCATCCACCCCGCCTCGCGTACGGCCTACCGGCAGTTCCGTGAGGAGTTGATTGCGCTCAAGGCGGCGTCCTGCGAAATGCGCGCAATCCGCAAGGACGGCGCGATCATCGATCTGGAGGTCCGCAGCATTCATATGCCCTACCGGGGCAAGCCGCACATTCTCACCATCACGCGCGACATCACCGAGCAGAAGCGCTCCGCCGAAGAGCTCGCACGCCAGCGCGAGGCGTTGCGTCAGAGTGAAAAACTCTCCGCCATGGGCGAGCTGCTGGCCGGCGTCGCCCATGAGCTGAACAACCCCCTCGCCATCCTCATGGGTCGCGCCGCGCTGCTGGAGAGCAGGACCACCGACCGCGCGCTGCAGGCCGGTGTGGAAAAAATCAAGGTTGCTGCCGAGCGCTGCGGGCGTATCGTGCGAACCTTCCTGGCCATGGCCCGACACAAGCCGCCTCAATTCAAGCCTGGCAGTCTCAACGATGTGGTGACGAGCGCCATCGATCTGCTGGGCTACGGGCTGCAGACCGCGGACATCGAGCTCCAACGCAATCTTGCCGAAGGTTTGCCCGAGGCCCACATGGATGCCGATCAGGTCGGTCAGGTGCTGATCAACCTGCTGGTCAACGCGCAACACGCGCTCGCCGAGCAGCCACTACCGCGCAGGATCAACATCGAGACCGGCCAGTCGGGAGACGGAGTGTTCTGCCGGGTGTCCGACAACGGGCCCGGGGTGACGCCCGAGCTGCAGCCGCGCATCTTCGATCCGTTCTTCACCACCAAGGGTACCAATGTCGGCACCGGTGTGGGCCTGTCCGTCAGCCGCAGCATTGCGCGCGAGCACGGCGGCGAGCTGCGGCTGGAGGGCTCGGACAACGGCGCGTGCTTCCTGCTCTGGCTGCCCTTGCGCTCGCAGCGTGGAGAAACCGAGATGACCCTGGATAACGAGGTGGCAGGTCATCCGCATGCGAATCACGTGCTGATCGTGGACGACGAACCGGACGTGGCGGAGCTGCTGGCCGAGATCCTGCAGTCGGCGGGCCTGCAGCCGACGCTCGCCCATAGCGGGAACGAGGCCCTGCAGTGGCTGGAAGATCACGCCTGCGATCTGATTCTGTGCGACATCCGGATGCCGGACATGGATGGCCCGGCGCTGTGGCGCGCGCTCAAGGCGTGCAATGCCGAGCTCGCGCGCCGCATGGCCTTCATCACCGGCGACACGCTCTCGGCGAGCATCGCGCCTTTTCTGAAGGAGAGCGGCCTGCCGTGGCTGGAGAAGCCGTTCACGCCCGAGCAGGTGCTCGAGCTGGTCGCACGCATCGAGGTGGCGTGAAGCCGGCTCCCTGCAGGAGGCGAATCGTCGAGCTTGCAGGTGAAGAGCAGGCCAAGTCGCGCGAGAAACCGCCAGAACCGGGATGGGCCGGCGGCGTGAACACTGTCTCCTCGTCCGACGATCGCGAAGAATGCCACATCTTCCCCGCGATCCATTCACTTACTGGTCAGCCGCTGCCCGGCTGGTGAGATTTCCGGGCCAGGCCCTCGAAGCTCTTCTCGATCTCGCGGCGCAGGGCGTTCTTCAGGATTGCCGTCCCCATCCAGGGTGGTATCCAGAGGTCGGGCTCCAGCGTCGCCCGGTGGATCACGCGGCTGCCCGACCTCGTGCTCCGCACCTCCCACGAAGCCTGTCCGGAACGGAAGTTGGACGAACCGGGTACGATGACCACCTTGATCCGCCCCTGCTCGTCCTCGGTGATGTCTTCCACCTTTTGCAGCCTGCGACAGAAGAACAGCACGCAGTTCCTGAAGCGGGTGCGCACCCGCAGCGCTCCGTTCTGCTGGGCACCGATGATCTCGCTGGAGGTGATCGAGTCGTTGATGCGGTCGAGGTGCGCGTAGTCCGTCAACACCGCACGGATGCTCTGCGCAGGCAGGTCGAAGTCCATCACCACGTAAACCGTGTAGACGTCCGCGTGCCGGTCGACCTCCAGACGCACCAGCTGGTAGGCATGTGCGCTCAGGGAAAGCAGTGCCAGAACCGCTGCCGAAACGAGCTTGATCAACATGGCCGGATCCTCCTTCCTGCGCCGCCCCCGCATGCACTCCCGGGCGAAGCACGGCTCTACAGTGGCTACAGGATGCAGGGGTGCCGTATCAAACCCACTTCGCCGGACCGGGACTTCGTTGATCGATTGTTTCAATTGCGATTCAGGGATGGGGAGAACCAGGCCACGAGCCGGCCTTGCGATGCCGATCGGTGCATGTGCGGGATGCATGGCGAGTGCAGCCCCCCTGCGGCGGCTCGAGCGCCGGCACTCGAAGCTGGGAGCGTTTGGGAGCGATGCTCGTGGACAGGTTTCAAACACGCTGATTCCTGGACCCGTATTTTTCACCGGGCGGCGGCGAAATGAGCTCCCGGAGTGCCGGTCACGGAGTTTCCGCGGTCCCTGAAAAGAGACACTGTCCGGGTGAGATGGCTATCCCAGTGAGGTATGCTGATGAGCGGTCCCACTTGGCAGCGGTACTGACGCCGACACGGGATCGGACCGGAGTGCATGTGGCTGACAGGTATGGGGGCATTCCGCCCCTGGGTCACCCCGGATTGCCAGTCCCGCGTCGGTACAGCACGGGGCACGTCTTGTACTGTGCAGCTCGCCTACAGATGCACGAAGCCGTCGGAGACGGAGTTGACCAGTACGCCGTCGACGTAGACAGATACCGGCTCGCCGTCCGGCGACATCAGCAGGCTACCGGGGGAAACGGTCCTGCCCGGGATCTTCATTCTGCCACCGCACACCGTGGCCAGTGTCGTGCGGTCCAGTGCTTCCTCTTGGTACAGGTCTTCGATGCTCAGCATGGTCTTTCTCCTTGGGGCAAGTGGATGGCATTCGCGTCGGGCTACGAGCCGGACGCCTTTTGTATCGGGCAGGGAATATGCCAATTCCAATCTGGCATCCTGGCCGTGCAAATAGCTCTAGGATTGCTGGTTACTTTGCTCACACGACCAGTGCGCGGCACGACCGCGCCTGCACTGCGCAAGGCCAGGAAACGGTGTGCGGCAGCCAACAAGTGGCCAAGCATTGCGGGATCTGCACCGACACAAGAGCGATGCATGTGCCGGGTTCATTTGCTTCCCCGGAATCGTTAGATTTTCTCCTTAACCCGGAAATCTCACCATAGGCCAGCGGCGTGAACCGTGTGTCATCGTTCAGAGGTCTTCAAAAATGCCAGATCTTCGCCTCGATCCATTCACTTACCGGCCAGCCGCTGGCCGGCCGGTGAGATTTCCGGGTTAACCCCTCGACGGCGGTGCACGAGCGATGGGAGAAAAGGACAAGGCTCCGACAGACAGCGCGGCAAGAAACCTCGCACCGAAGGAGTCGACATCGCAACACAACTCCGCGGCCGGGGGCCGCGACGAGCGCCCGCTGCTGGTCTACGACGGCGACTGCGCCTTCTGCGCTTACTGGGTACGGTACTGGCGGCGACTTACGGGTGTATCGGTGCATTACGCGCCGTACCAGGAAACGGCAGCGGCACATCCTGAGGTGGCGCCGGCGGAATTCGCCGGTGCCATTCAGCTCTTCCTTCCGGACGGCAGGCGCTGTAGCGGAGCCGAGGCGGCGTTCCGGGTGCTTGCCGAAGCGCGCGGTCACGGGAGCGGGCTGTGGCTGTACCGGCATGTGCCCGGCTTCGGCTTGCTGTCGGAGCGCGTCTATGCACTGATCGCACGCCATCGGCCCGCGGCCCACTGGTGGGCCCGGCGGCTATGGGGTGACGAGCGTTATCCGGCCGAGTATCGCCGGGTGAGCTGGCTGTTTCTGCGCCTGCTGGGGCTGATCTATTTCTCCGGGTTTGCGTCTGTGCTCGCTCAGGTGACCGGGCTGGTCGGCAACGACGGCATCCTGCCGTTGGGGGACTACCTCGACCTGGCCGCCGCCGGGAGCGGCGCCGAGCGCTACTGGTTCATTCCCACGCTGTTCTGGATCAATGCATCCAACGCGGCGCTGCGCGCTGCGTGCATTGCAGGACTGCTCGCTTCGGCACTGGTGGTGCTCGACGCTTGGGTACGTCCGATGCTGCTGGTGGCATTCGTGCTGTACCTGTCGCTGTGGTACGCACTGCAGCTGTTCGGAGGCGTGCAGTCCGACGTACTTCTGCTCGAAGTGGGGTTCCTCGCGATCTTTCTGACCAGCGGCTCGCGGATCGCCGTGTGGCTGTATCGCTGGCTGCTGTTCCGTTTCATGTTGCTTTCGGGACTGGTCAAGCTGCTCAGCGGCGACAAGAGCTGGGCACAGCTCACGGCATTGAAGTACCACTACGAGACGCAGCCCCTGCCCACGCCGCTGGCCTGGTATGCGCACCAGCTGCCGGACTGGTTCCAGCAACTGTGCGTTCTGGCGGTGTTCGGCATCGAGCTGTTGTTGCCGTGGCTGGTGTTCCTGCCGCGCCGTCCGCGCTTCGTTGCCGCCTGGGGGTTCATCGTCCTGCAGAGTGCCATCGCACTGACCGGCAATTACCATTTCCTGAATCTGCTGACGCTCTGCCTGACCCTGCTGCTGTTCGACGATGCCGCGGTGCGCCGGCTGCTGCCGGCGCGTCTCGGTCAGCGTGCCGGGCACCGCATGCCGCTGCCGGGCCGTACCGCCACTGCGACTACGGCGAGTCTTGCCATCCTGGTTCTGGTGTCCAATGCCACCCAGGCATGGGCGACCTTCGGGCGCAACCCACCGGAGCCGCTTGCATCGGTGGCGGCGTCAGTATCGCGCCTGGGCATCACCAACCTGTACGGATTCTTCGCGGTGATCAATACCACGCGCTACGAGATCATCGTCGAAGGCTCGCGCGACGGCGAGCACTGGAAGCCGTACGAATTCCGCTACAAGCCGGGCGACCCCTACCGGCGTCCGACCTGGAACATTCCCCATCAGCCGCGCCTCGACTGGGAAATGTGGTTCGCCGCTGCACAACCGCCCTACCTGCATCCCTGGCTTGGGGCATTCATGCAACGGCTGCTGGAAGGCAGCCCCGACGTGCTGGGGCTGCTGGCGAGCGATCCCTTTCCCGGCAAGCCGCCGACCTATGTGCGTTCCATGCTGTATCGCTACCGGTTCACCGACGCAGGGGAACGCGCGAGCACCGGTGCTTGGTGGAAGCGCGAACCGGCAGGGTACTATCTGCCCCCAATGCAACGCTGGCCGGTCCGCCCCGGGTCCGCCGGCTGATCGGGCATTGGGGGAAGTGACGCGCCCGCATGCACCCGGCCCTTGCGCTTTCGTGACAGGCGCAAGACGAACTGCAAGGCGGGCAATCTGCCAGTCAGATTCTTACGAAGTACGGTACCGCCACCAGCGCGATTCCAATTCCGACCAGCAGCGCAGTGCTGGAGACCAGGTACGGGTACACCATGAGCACCAGCCCGCAAACGAGTGGGACGACCGCCCTCTGCCGTTTGCCGTAGATAAAGAAGCCGAGCCCGATCGAGCTGAACAGGACGGTCCAGAGTAGAGAGGATGTGTTCAAGGTGGCCTCACCGATGCCGGCGCCCGAGCGGGCGCATTGAAGTGGGTTGCCCGCCAGACGCACGGAGTAGCCCGGAGATCTCACCAGCATCCCGGGAGGTGGCGGAGTTCGCAGCCGTCCCGCAGCAACGACCTTGATCGATGTGGTCCGCCCCCCGCCGCGCAGGGGCGCCAGAGGTAGACCGGAACAGCCTACCACTTGATAGTGGCCAGGCAGCCAGAGAGCTTGAAGAGGGCGACGATCAGTTCGCCCCAGTCGACCCGGCCCCAACACGCGATTGCCGGGAACCCACTCAGTCAAGCGCGGCAAGCCCATCCGGCAGTCACTGCGGGCGCGCAACAGCCGCCTCGCTCGCAGCGTTCGCGACCGCTCCGCACCTATCTATTGCCGGGCGGCGGCGGAATGAAGTACGGCAAGAGCGGTCATCGATGCCTGCCGACTCGCGCTGACAGGTTCGGACGTGGCCAACAAACCGGGGCATCCTGCTTGCCGGAGCCATCCGTTGCCCGCGCGACAAGCCGGCCGCGCGCTTCGCGCTTGCCGGGTACAGGAGTGGAGTAGTGCCTTGAGCACGTCCACGATATCTCCGTTCAGCCATGCAGGCGGGCTGCGCTGGCGCACCCTTGTGGTGCTGCTTCGGCGTTGCACGTGGGCGGTCTCGTCTTTCTTCCAACGCTCTGCGCATTTGTGTTTGCCCGTTACGAACATTTGAGTCTCGCGGACGCACCGCGAGCGTACTGTCCGGGTACGTTTGCTGAAGAATATTCGGGTCACGTCCGTAGGTTGGCTGCGCGCGAACACCACTACCCGAAGATTGGCACGCCACCTGCGGCGTCCGCTGCGCCGGTTGCATTCATTATCCGGCAAAGCCGCATGACTCGGCGGTCAAATCCACGCTTCGGAGACGATGAGGACTTACGGCATGAACGCAAAGTTGGTAATCAAGGACCTGGAAGTCAGCAAAGAGCTCGATGAAGAGGCGCTGAAGAAGATCACGGGTGGTGGGAGCCCGACTGGTGGCCAGAAACCGCGAGAAGGAGAGACAAGGTTCTGGTCGACGGCTGCTTGGTACTTCGAGGTAGACAAGCACATCGTCATCACGTAACGAGTGCAGAGGTAGCGGGGTACTTCGAGGGGTTGCGGGCAGTGCGATTGCGCACCCTGCTGTTCGGCCATTACCCCTCCCTCGCGGTTCGCACGACGGGGATCCATGCGGGATTGGGCCAACTACATCCCAATTCCGCATGTCCCCCCCTTTTCAATGGGGTCAGACTCGATCGATTGTTTTCACTGGGTTCAGACTCGATGGGGGGGCCGTACAACTGCCTCGCCGCCGCTGTTCCGGCTCGCTGAAACATACCTTTTCCCAAGCCGCAATCGATCGAGTCTTGACCCCATCGATCCATCGACCCCATCGATCCACGATCGCTTCATCGTGATGCCTATCAATGCACGCGGACGCGACAAGGAGGATCTTGTTTGTGCACCGGTTCCGAGTGCACTTCAGGGAGAGGAGGTGGCCCCAAGGCGCTTGCGGACAGGACGGCTATCCAGACCGGCGCCATTGATCGACGCTCCGATCGTTACGCCTTCGCTCGTAGTTCCTTCCTGACTGGAAGCCCTCCCACGTTCCCGCCGATGCGCTCGGGGCCGGCGCGTCACAGTGGCCGCGCTGCGCGGATTGGCGACAAAGTCCGGCCTTCGCGCCGCAGAGCCGCGACAGTTTTTACGTCAGGGAGGTGCGTATGAACAAGCTCGTTCTGCGTTCCATGTCTTTCATTTTCATTCTGTGCTCGACCACCGGGTGGCAAAGCCCTCCCGGCCGAAGTCATGATCCACCCAATCCCTCACCGGTAGTCATCTCGCCAGCGGACGGCAGCTCACTGAAAACCAACGTCCAGACGTTCGAATGGTCTCCGGGAGCCGACGAATACTGGCTGCGGATCGGTACCCGCCCGGGCCGTTCGGATGTGTACGCGCGCCACTTTCCAGGTGCCGTAACCCAGCATCGGGTCACCGATCTGCCGCTCGATGGCCACACGTTCTACGTCGAGCTTCGCAGCCGCATCAGACACCGGATACTGATTTCCGCAAGCCACTACACGGCCGCGGTACGCAAGGGCCTGTGCATCATCGTCGACTTCCGCAATGCCAGGCTCGAAGACTGGAAGGAGCCGCCGGACTGGAATCGCCCGCCGGGATTTCACAACACGGCCGAGGTGAGAGCGGTCCTCAACCAGATGGCGGCACACTGGAACTGGCTGGGCCGCGGTCGTGAGAAGGTGCAATGGGACCTGATCCGGGTGCAGCTGCCGCGCGATCTGGTTGCGTATCCCGAGAACTACGGTTACGCGGATTTTCGCTACGAGGTCATGCAGCACGCCGGAATCGATCCCGCCGACTACGACGTGAATGCCGATGGGATCGTGGACAGCGTGTGGATGGTCATTTCGGCCCAGGGCCATATCGGGGGCGATCCCGGCTATGACTACTTGAGCGGCGGCGCCGCGCTCGTTTCGGGTGTGAAGAGTTTCGCCGACGCGCAAACCGCCTATGCCATCGCCTACCGCCGTTACGGGGCCTTCAATCACGAGTTCTCCCACAACGTGGGACTTCCCGATCTCTACGGACCGTACAGCACGGTCGAGCAGCTCTCGCTGATGGGGAACACCGTCGAAGACCTGCCCGCGGCAGACTACAGCGCCTTCGATCGCGAGAAGCTCGGCTGGCTGAAGCCGCGGGTGATCGATCACAGCACGCGCGGGATCTTCCTGCCCTCGGCAAACGAGAAGATGGCCGCGGTGAAGATTCCGACCGACCAGCCCTTCGAATATTTCCTGATCGAGTACCGAAAGACACCGGAAAGCGGCTACGGCTCGGTTGGGCCGCGCTACAACGGCCTGGCCGTCTATCACGTGTTCCAGCCTTCGTTCCAGGTGCTCAATCCTCCGCTGCTGAAGATCGAAGCCGCCGACGGGGTGGTACTGCCCGAATCCGGACTTTCGCCCGACCCCACCGACCTGTACTACCCGGGCAATCCGGTGATGGACACCTCGCTGGTGATGCGATCCTATTTCACGGAGCGCGCGATCTTCCGCATCCGCAATGTGCAATGGGCCGGTGACGGAATCAGGTTCGACATCCAGGTGCTGGACAAGCGCGGCGGTACTGCGCCGGCCAATGTGCTGGCCAACGGCTCGTTCGAGCAGGGCAACGGCAATCCCGACGACTGGACGACCATCCAGGATGGCATCTCGCAGGTCGAATGGACGTCCGACGTCAGTCATTGGGGAAAGCACAGCGTTTCGATCTCGACCGACTACCCGACGTTCTCCCAGTGGCTGCAGCCGGTAACCGGCATGGTTCCCGGGGGAACCTATCTGTTGTGCGGATGGCTCAAGGGTGAGGACATCGTCGGATACGAGAGCAAGGACGTCGGTGCGAACATATTGCTTTCCGGTACCTTCGATCGCTCGAACGCGGGTTTCGGGACCTTCGACTGGACGCGCACCTGCATGGCGTTTCAGGCCCCCGCAAGCGGCATCGCAACGGTCGCCTGCGGTCTGGGAGGATGGGGTAGTACCGCGTCCGGAACGGTGTGGTGCGACGATTTCGGGGTGTATCCGCTGCATCCGGCGTTCTGAACATTGACCAGTTGGAACCCAAGCGGCGATTGGCGCGAATGACCTTCTGCAGGATATCGCGAGCGCTCCAGGTCCGGAGCGAAACGGCTTCGTGCACTCATGACGCCGGCCGATCATGAATGGCGGATGCGCTGCGCTTATCCGCCCTACCTCCATGTGCAGGCTCAAATGTCTCGTCAAGAGTGCGCCACTACACTAGCGTTCAGGCACAACCGGAGATCAGCAAGACGGATCAAGGGGTCGCTCCGACCCCTTGATCCGCAGGTTGCCCGGCGAGCGAGGCCGGGCCAGGAACCGGGGGAGCGCGCCGCTGCCCATTCAGAGTCGGACGAAATACGGAGCGGCTACGAGCGCCAATCCCATCGCGATTGCTGGCGCCACGCTGTGGACCCCATTGATGTGCAGCCTCACTTGGTGGTCGCCAGGCGCACGGCAGGCGCAGGCTTCGACTCCTCCAGCGAGGGCTTCAAGACCAGCAGGGCGACCGTGGTTACCGCGCTGCCGGCGACGATCGCCAGGGCGTACCAGCCGAGATGGCTCACCGCGTTGGGGATGGCGAGCACGAAGACGCCACCGTGGGGCGCGCGCAGTCCAACCCCGAAGTACATGGACAGTGCCCCGGCGACGGCCGATCCGAGGATCAGTGACGGGATCACCCGCAGCGGGTCCTTGGCGGCAAACGGGATGGCCCCCTCGGTGATGAACGAGAGCCCGAGCACGCCGGCGGCCTTGCCGGCCTCGCGCTCGGCCTGGGTGAAGCGGTTACCGCCGATGAGCGTGGCCACGGCGATGCCCAGCGGAGGCGTCATGCCTGCCGCCATCACCGCCGCCATCGGCAGGTAGGCGTCGCTGGTCAGGAGCCCGACCGCAAAGGTGTATGCGGCCTTGTTCACGGGACCGCCCATGTCCACCGCCATCATGGCTCCGAGGATCAGGCCGAGGAACACGGCGTTGGTGGAGCTCATGCCCTGGAGGAACTGGGTCAGGCTGTCCATGATCGCCTTTACCGGCGCCCCCACCACGTAGATCATCAGCAGCCCCACGGCAAGGGTCGACAGCAGCGGGATGATCAGGACCGGCTTGAGGCCCTCGAAGTGCTGGGGCACCCGCACCCGGTCGCGGATCCATAGCGCGATGTACCCGGCAAGGAAGCCGGAGACGATGCCGCCGAGGAACCCCGCCGAGAGGTTCACCGCCAGCATGCCGCCGATCAGTCCTGGGGTCAGACCCGGACGGTCGGCGATGGAATAGGCGATGTAGCCCGACAGGATCGGGACCATCAGCTTGAACGCCGCACCGGCTCCGATGTCCATCAGGGCTGCCGCCAGGGTGCCCTTCTCCTTGAACGCCTCGATGCCGAACACGAAGGACAGTGCGATGCACAGTCCGCCCGCCACCACGATGGGGAGCATGTAGGACACCCCGGTCAGCAGGTGCTTGTAGGGCCCTTCGATCTTGCGTTTCCCGGTCTTCTCGGCGGAGGCCGCGGCCGGCCCGGTGGCCGTCTGCAGGATCGCCTCGGCCTTGGCCCTGGCGATGACGTCCGCGGCACCCTTGACCGCTGCGCCTACCGAAGTCGTGTACACCCGCTTGCCGGCAAAGCGGCTCGGATCGACATGGGTGTCGGCCGCGATGACCACCAGGTCCGCCGCGGCGATCTGCTCCGCGCTCAGCTGGTTCTTGGCGCCGACCGAGCCCTGGGTCTCGACGCGGATCTCGTCGCCGGCGGCCGCAGCCGCTTTCTTCAGGGCGTCCGCCGCCATGAAGGTGTGGGCGATGCCGGTCGGGCAGGCCGTGATGGCGACGATGCGCCGGCTGCCGGCGGGCGGTGCTTCCGTCGAGGCCGGCGCGGGTGTCGGAGTGGCCAGCCCGGGCACCAGGGCCAGCAGTTCGTCGAGCACCTTCCGGGTGTCGCGAATGGCGCGGCTGGTGGAGACCGTCAGCGTCGGCGTGTCCCCGAAGGGCTCGGTCTCGACATGGATGTCCGCCGCGATCAGCAGCGCGTCTGCGGCGGCGACGGTCTCCTCGGACAGCGGATTGGTGGTGCCCTCGGCACCGTGAACCTCGACCTGGATCTCGTGGCCCATCAGCTCCGCGGTCTTCTTGATCGCCTCCGCCGCCATCAGGCTGTGGGCGATGCCCGTGGGGCAGGAGGTGACTGCGATGAGTCTTGCCATTTCCTTCTCCGAAATCAGTGGTGGCCGAGCGCCGTCACCCGGACGCGCGCCGCGAGGGATGCGATGACCGCCTGGCCTGGCAGGTGAGGTCCGACCTCGCCCAGGGCGCCGAGCGAGAAACCGGTGGCGAGCCGGGCGCGCTCTGTGAGGTCCAGCCGGCGCAGGGTGCCGGCCACGATGCCGGCCACCATCGCGTCGCCGGCCCCCACGGTGCTCTTGACCTCGATGGACGGCGGCGTCGCCAGGACGGCGGCGTCGCGCTCCACGAACAGGGCCCCGTCCGCCCCCATGGAGACTGCCACCAGTCCTACGCCGTTCTCGATCAGGGCCCGGGCCGCGGCGACGATCTCCCCAGGCCCCGCCAGTGTCCGGCCGACCAGCTCGCCGAGTTCGTCGATGTTGGGCTTGACGATGTCCGGACCGCAGGAGACGGCCGCAGCGAAGGGTGCCCCGCTGGCGTCGAGGACCACCGTCCTGCCGCATTGTCCTTGAGCCGCCGGACGAGGTCGGCGTAGATGGCCGCCGGCACCCCGGCCGGGACGCTGCCGGACAGCACGAACCAGTCCGTGTCGCCGCACAGCCCGTCGATGGTCTCGATCAGGGTCGCCAGGTCCTCCGGCCGGGGCGCGAGGCCGGGGAAGTTGATGTCGGTGACCTGGTCGAGGACCGGGTCGACGATCTTGACGTTGACCCGGGTCCGGCCCGGGAGGCGCACGAAGCGGTCGGCGATGCCCTTGCGCGCGAACAGCTCCACGAAGGGCTCGGCGTTGCCGCTGCCGAGCAGCCCGGTGGCCACCACGGGGAAACCGGCGTCGGCCAGGAAGGAGGCGACGTTCACCCCCTTGCCACCGGCGTCCGCCTGCTCCCAGTCGACCCGGTTGACCCGTCCGGCGGTGAAGCCCGGCACCCGCGCAGTCTGGTCGATGGCGGGGTTGAGGCTCAGAGTGGCGATGCGCGTATCCATGGCTCGCCCCTCATCCCTCGGTCCGCAGACGCCGGACCTGCGCCGCACTGCTGCAGGCCAGCGCGCGCTTGGCAAGTGCGCGGGCGCGCTCCATGCTGAGGCCCCGGATCTGGGCCTTCACCGCCGCGATGCTCGGGATGCTCACCGACAGCTCGCGCACACCCAGCCCGGTGAGCAGGACCACGCCCAGCGGATCGCCGGCGATGCCGCCGCAGACGCCGACCCACTTGCCCGCCTTGTCCGCTGCACGCACGGTGCGATCGATCATGCGCAGCACCGCCGGGTGCAGCCCGTCGGCCTGGCGCGAGAGCACGGGGTGCATGCGGTCCACCGCCAGGGTGTACTGGGTCAGGTCGTTGGAGCCGACCGAGAAGAAGTCCACCTGCGCGGCCAGCTCCTCGGCCATCATCACCGCGGACGGGACCTCGATCATGATGCCGATCTCCACCGGCTCGGCCCCCAGCGCCTTGCGCACCTCCTCGGTGAGCGCCTTGGCCCGCACCAGATCCTCCAGGGTCGCGATCATGGGGAACATGATGCGGACCGGGCCCAGGGCGGCGGCACGGAAGATGGCCCGCAGCTGGGTGCGGAAAAGCTCCGGCCGGTTGAGGCACAGGCGGATGCCGCGCTCGCCCAGGAAGGGGTTCTCCTCGGCCGGCATGGCCATGTACGGCACCGCCTTGTCGCCACCGATGTCGAGGGTGCGGATGATGATGGGCAGCCCGTTCAGGGCGCGGACCATCTCGCTATAGGCGGCGGCCTGCTCGTCCTCGGTCGGGGCCTGGTCGCGGCCGAGGAACAGGAACTCGGTGCGCAGCAGCCCGACACCCTCCCCGCCCGCCTCCACCGCCCTGGCCGCCTCCGCCGGTGCGGCGATGTTGGCGACCACCTCGATGCGGGCGCCGTCCGTCATGATGGCGGGCTGGTAGCAGGCGCGCCGCTCGGCCTCGCGCCGCTCGGCCAGATCCGCCCGCACGCGTTCCGCGGCGGCGCGGTCTGCCTCCGTCGGCGCCAATACCAGGGTCCCGCTGTTGCCGTCCAGCACCACCGGCCGTGCCGTCGGCGAGGTCGAGCAGGGAGTCACCGGCGCCGACCACGGCGGGGATCCCCAGCGAGCGCGCGATGATGGCGGTATGGGAGGTCGGGCCGCCGGCCGCGGTGCAGATCCCGAGCGCCAGGGCCGGGTCGAGCCTCGCCGTGTCCGACGGGCTCAGGTCGTCGGCGATCAGGATGACTGGCGTGTCCGGCAGCTTGGGGACCTCCTCGATGCGCTCGGCCAGCAGGCGCAGGACGCGGCGCCCGACGTCGCGCAGGTCCGTGGCACGCGCGGCCAGCAGTGCATCCTTCTGCGCGGCCAGGGACTTGGCCTGCTCCAGGTAGCTGCGCTCCCAGGCGCAGCCGGCACTGCGGGCGTCGGTGCGGATCAGGTGCTCGGCGCCATCCAGCAGTCCGCGATCGTCGAGAAACTCCGCATGGGCCTTGAAGATCGCCGCCCTCCCCGCCCCGGACTTGGCCTTGACCTCCTCGTACAGCTCGGCCAGCTCGCGCTTGGCACTCTCGACGGCGCGCTCGAGGCGCGTCAGCTCGGCGGCGGGGTCCCGGGCCGTGGCGGCGACGACGATCTTGCCGCGCTGGAATTGCCACACGGGTCCCTCGGCCATGCCGGGCGATGCGGCGACACCGGCGAGCGTCGGACCTTCCCAGGCGATCCGCTCCGCCTCGGGCATGGCCTCGGCCGCAGGCGTCTCCTCCGGCTCCTCCAGCCCGCGCTCAATGGCCTCCCGCAGTGCCGCCAGCGCCTCCGCGGCGTCCGGGCCCTCGGCCATGACGCGGATGGTCGTGCCCGATTCGACCCCCAGGTTCAGAACGGCGATGAGGCTTTTGCCGTCACCGGCGCGGTTGCCGTTGCGGATGCGGATGGTCGCGGCAAACCCCTTGGCGACATCCACCAGCGCGGTGGCCGGCCGCGCGTGCAGGCCGTGGGGGCTCGAGATGACGATGTCGAAGTGATTCGGCAGGTCTTCCGGCAGCGACTCTTGCGCCGCGGCGATTGGGGCGGAGCCTGCGGAGAGGCGCCGCGCGATGTCCGCCGGGTCGGCGGTATGGGCCAGCCGGGCCGCCTCGGCCGAGTCGCCAAGCACGTCGGTCAGGTTGGCCAGGATCTGCAGGTGCTCGTCGGACCTGGCGGCGATGCCGATCACCAGGTGGACGCGGTCACCGGGGTTCCACTCCACGCCGTCCGGCACCTGCAGCACGGCGACGCCGGTCGTCTTGATGAGGCCGCGGTCCTTGGGCACCCCGTGCGGGATGGCGATGCCGTTGCCGAGGAAGGTGTTGGCCACGCGCTCGCGTGCCAGCAGGCTCCCCACGTAACCGGGCTCGATGAACCCGGCATCGACCAGGATCTGGCCCACCTGGCGGATGGCATCGGTCTTGTCCGCGGCCCTGGCACCCAGGCGCACCGCCGTTGGATCCATTGAAATCATGCCGTCCCTCCTTTTGGTAGGTTTGCGTGGGCCACGCTAGAGCGAGACGCCGAACTGCATCCCGATGACGGTTGCGTCCGGGATATCCCCGGTGCCGCCTGGCTGATGCACGTATTGGATGTCAGGCTGGGTATAGATGAATTTGGTGAGTTGGATGCGGTAGCCCAGCTCGAAGATCCATTCGAAGTCCGGGTTGCCGTTGCCCAGGGCCAGCTGCTCGGCGGCGTAGTCCTCGGAGAGGCTGCCGTAGGTCGTGCCGAAGATCAGGCGGTCCTGGCGGCGGCTGGCGAAGGGCCCGACGTACTGGGCACCCAGGCTGACCTGGAAGGGGACCAGCGCCGGCCGCTGCTGATCCGTGTAGGCCAGGGTCCCGAAGAGATAGAACCCGCGGTTCGAGCCCTCGCTCGCTTGGGTGACCTGCTGGTCGGCCTGGGCGTAATAGCGGAAGAACGGATCGGTCGTGCTGTCGCTGTTGAAGTCGTCCATGGCGAAGGAGACGGCGTTCAGACCGAGGTTGAAGTGTCCGGGTCTGCCGGCGGTCTTCCAGCTCCATTCCAGCTGGCCCATGACCGAAACGCCGTCGCTCGAGCGGATCGCGAAGTCGGTCCCGTGCAGGTCCGGATCCCACATCTTCTTCGTGAGCTGGTAGACGCCGAGCTTGGCCCGGAAGCCCTCGTTCGGCGTGTACTGGAAGCGGGCGCCCCACACCGGGTAGGGGTAGGAGGTCATCACGCCGTCGAGCAGCACGGCGCGGATCTGACCGTCGATACTGTTGGAGAGGTAGTAGCCGTAGAAGGGCGAGCCGGCGAAGTCGTCGGTGGCGGTGATACGCCCGAACTTGAAGGCGTACTTGCCGTTCCCCCACGTCTTTTCCAGGCTGACGTTGTAGAGAAAATAGGTCTGACCACCGACCAGCTGCATGACGCTGTAGATGCTGCCCACGTCCTGATCGACGCTCGTGCCGGCACGGTCGATGCCGCTGAGATTGAAGGTCCAGCCGGTCCAGCCCAGCGTCTTCTCCAGGTCGATGGTCACGCCGGCAAAGAGGTCCGTGGCGAGCGCAGTCCCCGACCGTCTGCCGCCGCTGACGTTGCCGGCGACGATGCCGTTGAAGAAGGCGTAGAAGGTGTAGCCCTGCTCGGCCAGCTCGCTCCGCCTGCCGCCCCAGTCGCCGGTCAGGTAGTCGCCGGCAAGCCAGCCGTGCTGCGGGATCACGGCCTTAGCCGCCGGCTCCGGGACCACGTCCCCGACGTTGGCATCCGCGGGCAAGGGAACTTCATCGCCGACGCTACTGTCCGCCGGCGCCGCCGCAGTAGGTAGCATGGCCGCCGCCAGGACCGCCACGGCGCGCGTCGTGTAGGTGATCTTCATGGCCGTGCCCTCTTGTCGTGGGCGTCCACTTTCACGCCGGTATTTCCGAAAGCAAGAACCTTCGATACCGGGCTCGCGGTTCTTCCTGACCTTCTCCTAATGCGAGATACACCGATCGTAATCCAGCCAAGCGCTTCCTGCCTCCCCAACTCGATGGCGGCAACGCGTCCAACGCGATCAATCGAGTCTGACCCCATTGAACTAGCACCGGGCTCCTTCAGGGACAATAATCGACTCATGCGGTTCGCGCACGAAACGGGAAGTCGCTGACGCGCACTCCGAAGGAGGTGTCGTTATGGCGAGCGGTTGGGCGAAAGAGGGTGCGGTACAGGAACAGATCGACGACACGGTCGAAGATGCACTGCGGCGCATCCGCGAGCGGCTTCCGGAAGGCGAAAGCCTGGTGCACTGCGCGGAATGCGGTACCGAAATTCCCGAGGCGCGCCGACAGGCGCTCAAGGGCGTCCGTTTATGCGTCACCTGCCAGGGCGAGCTCGACGAGCAGCAAACAACGTACAGCCCATACAACAGGCGTGGCAGCAAGGACAGTCAGCTTCGTTGAGATATTCTTCTTGAGTCTGATGCGCTCCTCCGTATCGACCGATGGCAGCCTCTTGACGGTTTCTCGTGCCGCGCTCGCGGGGTATGAGGCAAGCGCCACGCAAAATCGCAAGAGCGCTAGCAGTGTCCCGAGCCTGGTCTGTCCCTGGGTCTCTGTTGAAAGTACACTGCTACCTCGTGAAGGCAAGACATTGTGGCATCCGTCAGGAGGCAAGATGGGCCAGAAGCAGGCAGACGACATCCGGCAGTCAGTCCGCGACAGCTATGCCAAGGTTGCCGAAGCCGGCAACGCCGGTGAGTGCTGCGGTGTGGAGAACAGTTGCTGCGGGGTGCCGGCCGACATCAACTCGTTGCATTCCACCCGTTTGGGCTACTCGGACGAGGACCTCCATATTGTTCCGCCTGGTGCTGATATGGGTCTGGGATGCGGGAATCCACGCGCCATTGCCAGTCTGCAAGCAGGTGAGGTGGTACTGGACCTCGGTAGCGGCGGCGGCCTCGACGCCTTTCTCGCGGCACGCGAGGTGGGTGAACATGGCCGGGTGATCGGGGTGGATATGACGCCGGCCATGATGAGCAAGGCACGGCACAATGCCGAACAGGCAGGATTCCACAACGTGGAATTCCGCCTTGGGGAAATCGAGCACCTGCCGGTCGCCGATTGCAGCGTGGATGTGATCATGTCCAACTGCGTTATCAACCTCTCCCCCGACAAGGCCCAGGTGTTTCACGAGACCTACCGGGTACTCAGGCCGGGCGGCCGCCTGGCCATCTCCGATGTGGTGGCTACGGCTGAACTGCCGGAGGAAGCAAAAGCAGATTCCCGTCTTCATGCCTGCTGCGTTGCCGGCGCCGTCCCTGTCGCTGAATTGCAGGACATGCTGGAAGCGGCAGGATTCAGCGGTATTCTGATCAGCCCGAAAACCGAGTCGCGCGAGTTTATCAAGGACTGGGTACCGGGCAGTGGCGTGGAAGACTATATCGTCTCTGCCTACATCGAGGCCGTCAAACCCATGAAGCATACGCCATGAACCGGCACGCCAACGAGTGTGTTCAATCGGGTCAGACTCGATCGATTTTTCAGTTCGTGTGAGCCCCGCCTTTTGCCCCGATCATGGCCAGTGACCCTGGGATTGTCGAAGGCATCAGACTCGATCGGTTCTTGAATCCGCGTGTGGCTCGCCCATCGTCTGGCATCATGATCGGTAACTTTCGCATGCCGTGGACCCGCAAGCTTCGCGTTGCGCTCTGCGGCAGGCGAGTCGGAGCCCGAGCACCAACTTCCAGCTCCGGCAACAGTCTTTGAGATGCAAGTCCTTCGAGTTCGACCTCATCATCTCAGCGGTCGGACCATGCGAGCAACCTGGCGTCTCACCATGCACGGAACAAGATCTGACCCCGTGCGTGAACCGCAAGCGGGTCCAGCGTCTGATGCGGCTCATGGACCTGCAGGGCGCCGTCCCAGGGCCGCACACGAGCCGTGCGCATCCCAAGCATCCAGTCTACCCCTACCTCATCGAGCACATGCAGCTCGCGCATTCCAATCTCGTGTGGTCCACCGACATCACCTACGTGCCAATGCCGGTCGGCTTCCTGTATCTCGTCGCCATCATCGACTGGTACAGTCGCTACGTACTCGCCTGGCGGCTGTCGAACACCCTCGATACCGGCTTCTGCCTGGAGGCGCTCGATGCCGCCTTGCTCGACCAGCAACCTTGTGTCTTCAACACCGACCAAGGCGCCCAGTTCACCAGTGCCGAATTCACCGAACGGCTCAAGGAGCAGCAGATCCTGATCAGCATGGACGGCCGTGGTCGGGCATTGGATAACGTCTTCATCGAGCGCCTCTGGCGCACGGTGAAATACGAAGACCTTTACCTGCGCGACTACCAAAGCGTTCCGGAACTCAATCAGGGCTTGACGCAGTACTTCCTGTTCTACAATCATGAGCGTCCGCACAGTGCCCTCAATGGCCACACGCCCGCTGAGGTTCACTGGGCGTCACTACCCGACCTGCACTGAGGAAACCACGCACCGCCCTCAACTCCTTACGACAGATCCTAAGATCCCTGTCCAGCGATCGGGGTCCACCTCACACAGGTTGTGGTGTCTCCGCGATACAGTTTACGAGATTCACCATCGCAAGGATGCGGCCAAGCTGTGCTGGCCCGATCACAGTCCCCGGGACAATGCTGGTTGGATGAAATCGATCCGTATCTGATTGGCCGGTTCGGTGAAGCCGTCGAACGCGAGGCGAGTTCCTCCACGGCAAACCACTGTATGGTGCTGCAGTGCGAAAAGTTGCGCATGGTGCACAGCGAGCGAAAATGGACTGAGCCTGGGCGAGAACTGACAAGTCTTCATCAGGAACGAGGTGGCAAGCGGCCGTTACGGCTCCGCGAGCGAGGTCGTGCGCGACGCGCTGCGCCACATGGAAGAGCGCAACAGCAAGCTTGCCGCCCTGCGGGCGCACCTCCTCGCCGAAGGTGAAGCGCAGGCGCGCAGCGGCGAGTTCGTGAAAGACTACTCCATCGAGTGCCTCGATGGCGGACCTGGATGGGGAAGGATGAGCGGGACGTTCCGGCTCACACCAAGGGCCTGCATGACTTGCGCAGCATCGCCCCATGTACAGGTGATCAAATGCGTCCGGAAGAGCGCGCCACAGCCCGCCGGCCGCCACGGCCGCCTGGCCACGGATCTTCTCCTTATATCCGTGGGACGGCCGCGCTTTACCTGGGGCAGCGTCAGCCTTGTCGATGCCGGTGTGGCACGGCAGGTCTACGTCGCGGCCCTTCGTGCTGCCGACCATCACGACATGGCTCCTCTGCTCGCCTTCGTCCGCTCGTAACGAAACAAACCATGCCGGGCGGGATTCAGGGCGCCCACGACATGCTCAGGGTCGAGGAGTCGAAGACCGGCAAACGCCCAAGAATGTCCTCGTCGCGCTCCGGGCGCGCGATGCAAGAGTAGGCCCTCACCTCGCGGTCAGCACCGGAGCGCTACCGCCCTCCCTTGGGCGCTTTGAGTCCGCTGGCCCCTGGGGAAGCAAAGTGGGGTGCGTCCCCGAGTGTTCCCGAAACTGGCGCCGAGACACCTTCCGGTCCGAAGCACCAGAATCCTTTCAACGTTGCGCTTTCAATCTCCATGGGCGGATGTGGCCGCGATCTCAGCCGATGTAGCCACGATGGAGCGAAGCGGAATCGAGGAAACGAGCGCCCACGAGAACGAGGTCAGCACGCCGTCGCCAAGAGCCCCATCCTCAGGAATTAAGTAAACTGTCCCCCGTTTTCCAGATGCAGTCGCTCAAGGTACTAGCAAAACGGCAATTCCCTTCACATCACCCAGGGCATCGAACTGTCAGACCGCGATTGGCAGAAGCGGTGCTCGAGCACCGCCTCTATTCGCATCGAGGCATCCAATCGCTGGGCCTGTTCAAGTCGGGGGCATGTCGCAAACAATCGGGCAGTAGGCGTCGGTGGGAAAAGCCGCTTGCCTCATCGCGCGTCGCTGGCCTGACTGTACTGGAGAGCATTGGTCGCGCAGAAAAAAATCACAGGTAATTCAGTAACCGGTTGAATTTGGTGGCCAGGGACAGAATCGAACTGCCGACACGGGGATTTTCAGTCCCCTGCTCTACCAACTGAGCTACCTGGCCTCGGGAGGAAGGGGTAATTAGAACGGGAGAGCCTGGGCGGAGTCAAGAACGGGGCTCGGGGGGTGCGAGGCGCGGCGCTCGTCCGCGATTCCTGGCACCTATCAGCGCCCGCAACCATCACTGCCGCTCGCCGCAGCGCCACGCGCCACGCGCCACGCGCCACGCGCACGATACACGCGACCCACGACACCGCTACTTCGACTGCGGCGGCACGAAGCCTTCCGGGGCCTGGGAGCCTTCGCCGAAGAAGAACTTCTCCATCTCAGCTTCCAGGAACTTGCGTGCCTTGGGCTCGAACGGGGTCAGGCGGTTCTCGTTGATCAGCATGGTCTGGTGGCGCAGCCACATCTGCCACGCCTCCTGGGAGACGTTGTCGTAGATTTTCTGGCCGAGCTCGCCGGGGTAGGTCGGCCGGTCCAGGCCGGGAGCTTCCTTGCCGAGCTTGACGCAATGGACCATGCGGGTCATGAGGGACTCCTGAGGACGGATCGAGCCTGGCGAGCAGGCGTTGGACGGGTGCGGCGAGGCCGTAGCGCCGCGACGTGTCCTTCTTATACCAGACGGTGCTGTCGCCATCCATTGCGCGCGACGCCAGCGGCTCGGCGCGCAGCTCCAGCGGTGTGACGTCCAGGTGGAAATGCGTGAAGGTGTGGCGCAGGACGGGCCAGGTGCGCGGGGCGGCGACGCGACAGTCGAGCTGCGTTTCGCACCAGGTTGCGGGATCCTCATCCGGCGGCAGCTCGGGCAGGCTCCACAGCCCGCCCCAGATGCCTGCGGGTGGGCGGCGCTGCAGCAGCACGCCTTGTTCGGAGACGAGCATCAGCAGGGTAGTGCTCCGCACCGGGAGCTCGCGCCTCGGCTTGGGAGTGGGAAATTCCGCCTGGCGCCCTTCGCGCTCTGCGGCGCAATGGCCCTGCATTGGACAGCTCGGACAGGCAGGCGTGCCGCGCGTACAGACGGTTGCACCCAGGTCCATCATTGCCTGGGTGTACTCGGCAATGCGCTCCCCGGGTAGCTGTGCATCGGCGATTTCCCATAATCTGCGCGCGACTTGCGGACGACCGGGCCAACCGGGGACGGCGTACACCCGGGCCAGCACGCGTTTGACGTTGCCGTCGAGGATGGCATGCCGGCGGCCGCGCGAGAGTGCGAGCACGGCCGCGGCGGTGGAACGCCCGATACCGGGCAGGGCAGCAATCGCATCCAGTGACTCGGGAAACTCGCCGCCGTGGCATTCGCACAGCCGTTGCGCGGTGCGATGCAGGTTGCGTGCGCGGGCGTAGTAGCCGAGCCCCGACCAAAGGTGCAGCACCTCGTCGATGGGCGCCCGCGCCAGCGCCCGCACGCTCGGAAAGCGCGCCATGAAGCGCCCGAAGTAGGGGATGACGCTCGCGACGCGGGTCTGCTGCAGCATGATCTCCGAGACCCACACCCGGTAGGGCGTGGGATCGAGCTGCCACGGCAAGTCCTTGCGCCCGTGGTGCTCGAACCAAACAAGGATGCGCTCGGCGAGCGCCCGCGGCTCTTGCCGAACCGGCGCGCCGCCGGATGGCGTCACCGGAACAGGCCCTTCAGCTTGTTCTGCAGCTTGTCCTGGATCTTGTTTTCGATCTTCTGCTGGACCTCTTCCTTCTTCTGTTCGATCTTCTGCTCCACCTTGGCCTTGGCCGATTCGGAAATGGCGGACTTGATATCCACGGCGTACTTGGGCTTGCTGAACGTGCCGGTGACGCGGATCGGGACGGTCACGTTCTTGAGCTCACCGAGCGACGCACCGCCCTGTCCAGCGATGGTGCCCACGACCGCCGCCTTGACCAGATAGTCGATCTGCTGGCGCACGAGATCGACGCTACCGCTGCCGTTCACGCGCAGCAGCGGCGACTTGGCGACCAGGTCGTCGTTGCGCAGCACGCCGTTGGTGACGGTCGCGGTTCCGGTGAGCTCCGTGAAGTCGGTCTGGTTGGGTCCGGTGTCCGCGGCGAGCGGCTGACCCTTCAGGGCCGCCTGCGCTTCGCGGATCAGACGGGCGATATTCACGCCCTTGACCGCACCGTCGCGGAACGCAAAGCCCAGATTACCGTTGAGGGTGGGCCGGATGGCATCGACGTCGGTGCCGGTACCCGTGAGCTTGGCGTTCATGTCGGCCGTGCCGGTGAGGCGATCGATGCCCTGCAGATCCTTCAGCAGCGGGCCAACCTGCACGCCCTGCAACTTTTCGTCGAGGGCGATCTTCGGCTTTGCCTGACGCACGTCGAGCTGCACGTCGCCGTTGTAGGTACCCTGATAAAGCTTCGCGGTCGCCGGGTGCACGCGCAGCGCGCCGTTCCTGGCGCTCACCGTGAGACTCAGCCCGCTGGTGTGCAGGTTGTAGGCCTTCATCTCACCAATGCGCAGGGTGCCGTTGAGGTTCAGGCTGCGCAGCGCGTCGAGCGGCAGGGCGGATGCCCCGGCCGCGGCGGCGCCGGCAGGCGAGACGGCCGCGGCGGCGGGTGCGGACGCAGCGGCCTGCCCGTTCTGCTCCGGTGCCGCCGGCGGGGGCAGATAGCGGTCCAGATCGATGCGATCGACGTTGAGGTCGAAGGTTGCAGCCAACGGCGAGAACGGGGCCGCCTTCATCTTGCCGGTGACCGTGGTGTCGTCGAGCTGCAGCTTCACGTTGTCGAGCTGCGCCGAGCTCGGCGTTGCCTGCAGCTGCAAGGCGAGGCTCGCCGATTGCAGTGCCTTTGGATCGGCGGTCTGCAGCGTCGAGCCGAGCCTGTCCAGCACCTTGCGCGGCTCGAAGGCGGGTACGTTGAGGGTCCCCTTGAACGCGGGTGCGTCGACGATCTGCGTGCCCTGCAAGGCGCCGGTCGCGGTCACGCCGAGCGCAGAAAGCTTGAGGTTGTCCAGTGCCAGGGTCTGCTTCGCCAGATCGGCTGCCACATCGGCGGCAAGCTGCGCCTGCGTGCCGGCGAGGCCAGCCGGTCCCTTGCGCACGTCCGCGACCAGCTTCAGGTTCTCGATGCGATAGGTCTTGGCCGCCGGGTCAGCGAGCACCCTGCCGGTCAGCTTCACGCCGGTATCGAGCGCCGGCTCCTGGCTCTGCAGGTCGAAGGAGAGATCGATGTCGATGGGTTGCGCGGGAACGATTTCGCCCACCTGCAGGTCGAGATCGTTCACGGCGTAATGGCTCTTGGCCTGCTGGTCGTTCCAGACGACCTTGGAATTCTCGACATCGATGCCGCCGATGGCGAGCGCACCCAGGGGCGAGCCGCCACCGCCCTGTTGGGGTGTCTCCGGGGTGGTCTCACTTGGCGCGGTCAGGTCCTCCCAGTTGGTGCTTCCCTTGGGCCCGCGCTCCAGGTTGAGCTCGAGGCCCTTCAGCACCAGGGTGTCCATCTCGATTTGCTTGTGCAGCAAGGGCATGAGCTTCACCCGTACGCCGGCATCGGCGACGCGCGCCATGGGCTCGGGACCGAAGCCGGCAGCATTGCTGAGCTGCACCTGTTCCACTTTCACGCCCAGCCAGGGAAACACCGACAGCGATATGTCCCCACCGATGGTCAGCTCGCGACCCGTGCGCTCCTTGACCAGCCTGGTGATCTCACCCTTGAAGTCGTTGGGATCGAAGAACAGCGGCAGCGCGATGCTCGCCACAATGATGACGAGCACCACGATCCCCACGAGTACGGCCAGGATTTTCAGCAGTGTCTTCACTTTTTAGCTCCGTGCCGAAGTGGCGCAGCGTCGTTCCGGATCGCGCGTCGCGAGCCGGACCTGCGAACGTCACAGTATACGGGAAATCCGTAGCTTGCCTGCCAGCGTGGCAGGCTTGATTTCGCCGTATCCGGATGTGATGATGGCTTGGCAGGGGGTGTGGTTATACGCGCACTGCCGATGCATCGCCGTTCCGCAGGGATGACACGAGAACGGCTTCGAGGTTCAACATCGGACGATTTCGACCCGCTCGATATGCCGCTTTACAATCGCCCCACCAACCTGCCCGCTCAAAACGACCAGGGTTCCGGTCTTTGGGTCGTGTCAGTGACTTCGCGCTGGCACGAACTTCGACATCGGGAGGTATTAGATGATCCAGTACAGTGTCGTCGTTGCCGCGGGAGCTCGCGCCCGCTTCTTCACTCTGGAAGCAGTCGATTTTCCTGAAGTGCAATCAGGTCCCCGGCTGGTGGAGCACACCGGCCTCGTCAATCCGGAGCGCAATGCCCCGGAGCGAACACTCTGGAGTGCGAACAAGACCGGGCGGAACCGCGCACCGGGAGGAGGACCCGCACACGGTTATGACGATCATCGTTCCCAGCACGAGGACGAATTCGAACGTCGATTCGCCCGCAACATCGCCGAGCATGCCGCGCGCATGGCACGCGTCAATCACACCCACCACGTGGTGCTGGTGGCACAGAATCGCATGCTGGGATTCCTGCGCAGCGCCCTCGACCCGCTGATCAAGGCCGGCGTCGAGCTGCACGAGCTGGCCAAGGATCTCAGCAAGCTCAGTCCCACCGAGCTGCACGAGCACCTCTCGCGCGACCGCCTGCTGCCTCCGCGCAAGAGTCCGGTGATCGCGGGCAGCTGACCCGGTTTACCCCGCCGACCGGTGCCGCCGCTGGCTGTGCCGGTCGGCGCTCCCACCCTCCTCTTCGCTGCAGTCGCTCACCTGCAGTCGTTCGCCCTTATCGAAAGCGCAGCGCAGCAAGCGCCGCCATGGTGAAGGCGGCCCTGCGGGGCGCAATCGCGCCGCCGGGAGCGGCGCTCCCACAGGGGCTTGGTCAATTCTCCATGTGGAACTCTTCCGAACCGCGCCGCCCGGAGCGGCGCTCCCGCAGGTGCTCGTCCGACCTGCCGCGCACGGCGCACCGCCCGTGGGAGCGGGGCTATGCACCGCGATTCCGCGGCGCGCAGCGCCGCCGGTCTCAAAGCCCGCTCCGTTCTCACTGCCACGCGGCCCTGCGGACCGCAATCGCGCCGCCGGGAGCGGCGCTCCCACAGAGGTCGGGCTGACTCTGCGGCGAATACACCCGCCGCGGGTCACACCGCGACCTGCACACCGATCAGGACTGCACGATCTGCCAGTTGCCGTCCGGTTGCCGGCAGGCGGTTCCGTGCATGTTCTGGTAACCCGATTCCACCCGCATGCGCATGGTGAAGTCGCGGCAGGTCTGGCCGTTGCGCGTGTAGGTATTGGTCGGGTCGACGGTGTAGTCGTAGCCGGTGTCCGGGTTCTTCCACGAGACCTGGCGGTTCTTCTCCAACGCAAATGCGGTCTGCTGCCGGTCCTGCGGACCCAGGCGGTTTCCGATGTTGTAGCCGAGGGCGCCACCGGCCACGGCACCGAGCAGCGTGCCCAACGCGCCGCCACCGAGCTCGTGGCCAAGCAGGCCGCCGGCTGCGGCGCCGGCAACCGCCCCCTGCTGCTGGTTGGTACCCGGCAGCTGCGCGCATCCGCAGGCCATGCACACCGTCAACGTTGCTGCCATCAGGGCATTTCTGCGATTGGTTTCCATACCTTTACCTCCGTGTGCCGAGTATTTCTCCTGTTTCCTTCCGTGCCACCGCCCTCCGGGCGCCGCTCAGATTTCCGCAATTTGCAGGACGATCTTGCCGCGGCCGTGCCCGGAGTCGAGCCTCTGGTGTGCCTTGCCCACGTCCTGCAACGGCAGCACCTGGTCGACCAGTGGGCGCACCTGCCCGCGTTCGAACAGGGGCCGCATCTCGTCGAGGCGCCTGCGCTCGCGCGTGAGGAACACTCCATGCAGCGTGATGTTGCGCTGGTAGAGTGGCGCCAGGTCGCCCTGCGGGGGGAGGATGCAGGCAACACGGCCGTGGGGACGCAATGCGCGCAGGCTGCGTCCGACGAGTTCCGGTCCCTCGATATCGAACACCGCATCGACCCCGCTGCCGCCCGTGTCCTCCAGCGCCACTTCCGCGGCATCCTGGCGCCGGTAGTCGATGGCGACGTCCGCCCCCAGGTCGACCAGGGTGTCCTGGTTGTCCGGACCGGCCGAGGCCAGCACCCGCGCACCGGCCGCCTTGGCGAACTGCACGGCAAAGGAGCCGACGCCTCCCGCACCGCCCTGGATGAGGATCGTTTCCCCGGGGCGCACCGCGAGCCTGCGAATGACCGCCTCCCATGCCGTGCCGCCGGCGAGCGGAATGGCCGCGGCTTCCACGAAAGACAACCCCATCGGCTTGCGTGCCACCAGCGCTACCGGCACCACGCTGAACTCCGCGTACGTGCCATGGGCGTTGGCGAAAATCTCCGGCGTGTAGTACACCTTGTCGCCGGCTTCGAGCTCGCCCACGCCCGTCCCGACGTCTTCCACCACGCCGGCGGCGTCGTAGCCAAGAATCACCGGTGGAGAAAGCTGCGCCCAGCTGCCGTTCGCGCGCAGCTTGGCATCCACCGGGTTCACTCCGCAGGCCATGTTGCGCACCAGCACCTCGCGGGGTCCGGGCTCGGGACGCTCCACCTCCTGCATCTCCAGCAGTTCCGGACCACCGAATCGTGAAAGCACCACGGCGCGCATGGGAATTCTCCTTTCCATCAACCCCACTGATTTCGCCCATCGACAGAGCTTGACCTAAACCTAGCAGAATCCAGCGCCGTGGACTGAAGCTGTTCTGGCCGGTTTCTGTCCGGAAAGGGACCACACAAAGGAGCGTCGCGAGGAACTTGTGCACCGGGACGGGCGTTGACTGGAGCGGGTGATGGGAATCGAACCCACGTCATCAGCTTGGGAAGCTGAGGTTCTACCATTGAACTACACCCGCCGAGCGGTGCGGGTACATTGTTATGAGTGACCGCCGCCGTGTCAAAGGGAAGTTGCCGCAAAGCGGGAGATGCGCAGTGCGATCACGGCGCAGCCGCAGAGCCGCGCGGCGACCGTGCGGTCCGGCAATTTCGGTTAGAATAGGTTCCTCGCGCAGCGGTAACGAGGCAGCAGCCCGATGGAGATCTATGTCAACGGCGAACCGCGCCAGGTACCGGAGGGCGCCAGCGCGGACCAGCTCCTGCAGATCATGGGACTGAACGGGCGTCGCCTGGCCATGGAGGTCAACTGTGAAATCGTGCCGCGCAGTACCTTCCACGCGCATCATCTTCAGGCCGGCGATCGGGTGGAGATCGTTCACGCCATCGGCGGCGGCTGAGCGCACGGCTGAACCGTCGTTCACCGCGCCCCTTCGTCCGGCAGCCGCAATAGAGGAAATCCGATGTCCACGATCATGAAGCCGCAGCGGGCGGCCGGCAGCGACGATCTCGTCGTTGCGGGCGCAATCTATCGCTCCCGCCTGCTGGTGGGAACGGGCAAGTACCGCGACCTGGAGGAAACCCGTCGCGCCGTGGAGGCGAGCGGCGCGCAAATCGTCACCGTGGCGATACGGCGCACCAACATCGGCCAGCAGCCGGGCGAGCCCAGTCTGCTCGAAGTGCTGCCGCCCGATCGCTACACCTATCTGCCCAATACCGCGGGCTGCTACTCCGCGGAAGAGGCCGTACGCACCTGCCGCCTGGCACGCGAGCTGCTCGACGGCCACGATCTGGTGAAGCTCGAGGTTCTGGGCGACGAGAAGACCCTGTTTCCCGATATGGTCGCAGACCTTCAAGGCCGCGGAGGTGCTGATCCGCGAGCAGCTTCAAGGTGATGGTCTACACCAACGACGATCCCATCGCGGCAAGGCGCTTCGAGGACATGGGCTGCGTTGCGGTGATGCCGCTGGCGGCGCCGATCGGCTCCGGGTCTCGGCATCCGCAATCCCTACAACATCCTCACCATCGTCGAGAACGCCGAGGTGCCGATCCTGGTCGATGCCGGCGTCGGCACCGCCTCCGATGCCGCGATCGCCATGGAGCTCGGCTGCGACGGCGTGCTGATGAACACGGCGATCGCCGGTGCGCGCGATCCGGTGCTGATGGCCTCGGCGATGAGGAAGGCCATCGAGGCCGGCCGCGAGGCCTATCGGGCGGGCCGCATTCCGCGCAAACGCTACGCCAGCGCCTCTTCGCCGGTCGGACGGCACGTTTTTCTGAGCTGGTCTTGACGGAACGGCCGCGGCAGCGCCGCTCCGGCGAGCCGGTCCCGGCGGCGATCATGGGCCGCGCCGCGGCATCCGCAGCTTCGTCCGCCGCGAAGGCCGGCTGACGACCGGCGCAGGAGCGCGCGCTCGAAATGCTGTGGCCGCGTTAGGGGCTTGGAATTGCCCGCGGCCGGGACCTCGATCTGCAGGCCGTCTTCGCGCGCTACGCGCCGCGCTCGCGCTGGAGATCGGCTTCGGCAACGGCGAGGCCCTCGCGGCCATGGCCGCAGCGCATCCTGATCGGAACTATCTGGGCATCGAGGTTCACCGCCCGGGAATCGGCAGCCTGCTGCACAGGCTGGAAGCGCTCGGGCTCGACAACGTGCGCATCGTCTGCGGTGATGCCCTGGCGATGCTCGAGCAACACATCCCGCCCGGGAGCCTTGGCGCCATCTACGTGTTCTTTCCCGATCCGTGGCCCAAGAAGCGCCATCACAAACGCCGCCTGGTGCAGCCCGAGATCATCGCCCTGCTGCGCACCCGCTTGCGGTCGGGCGGGACGCTGGAGCTGGCCACCGACTGGGAGGACTACGCGCAGCACATGCTCCACGTCCTGGAGCAGGATACCGGACTGCGCAACCGGGCTGGACCCGGACGTTTCAGCGCACGCTCAGTGCAGCGCCCGCCAACGCGCTTCGAGCAGCGTGGCCTGCGCCTCGGTCATCGCGTCTGGGACCTGGCATTCGAGGCCGCAGCAACACCGTGAACGCGGGGCGCTGCGACCGCAGTGCTCAGTGATGATGATCCTCGCCATGCACGTGGCCGTGCTCGAGCTCCTCGGGCGTCGCCTGCCGGACTTCCACGACTTCCACGTCGAAGTGCAGATTCATCCCGGCAAGCGGGTGGTTCGCGTCCAGCCTGACGCCGTCGTCGGTCAGCTCCAGGACGGTGAAGTGCACCGGACCGTGCGGCCCTTCCGCGTACACGCGCACGCCGGGCTCGACTTCCATATCCGGCGGAAACTGGTCGCGGGGTGCTTCGAAGACCGCGTCCGGATCCTTCTCGCCGTAGCCTTCGGCCGGCGGAACGGTGACACGCTGCTTGAATCCGGCCTCTGCGCCCTCCAGTGCCTTCTCCAGTCCGGGAACGATGTTGCCGTGGCCGTGCAGGTAGGAGAGCGGCGCACGCCCGCTGCTGCTGTCGATCACCTCTCCGGCGTCGTCGCTCAAGGTGTAGTGCATGGTAACCACCATGCCGCTCGCTGTCTTCATGAGGCGTCCTTCTCCGTAGGCGAGCCGCAACTATAGCTATAGCGGAAATGGCTGCGCAACTCTCCCTTGGTGTCATGCGTCGGCGCGGCGGTTGTCGCCAAACGGCGCAAAATGGTTCAATATGCGCAGCTTCGGAATGTCGCGTGGGCGCCGGCCGAATCCCTGCGGCGGAAGGCGCATAGCGCCTCACGGCTGGGGCACGAGAGCCACCAGCAGCACCAGATTCCAGCATCTGTCGAGGAGCGCGCAATGTCCAAGAAACACCCGGTGGTCGCCGTTACCGGCTCGTCGGGCGCCGGCACCACTACCGTCAAAGTCGCCTTCGAGCACATCTTCCTTCGTGAAGGCATCAACCCACTGGTGATCGAAGGCGACAGCTTTCATCGCTACGATCGCAAGCAGATGAAAGAGGCCATTGCGCGCGCGCATGCCGAGAACGCCAACCTGAGCCACTTCGGACCGGAGGCGAATCTCTTCGACGAGATCGCCGCCACATTCCGGCAGTACGGGGAGACCGGAGCCTGCCGGCGCCGGTACTACCTGCACAGCCAGGAGGAGGCCGCACCCTTCAAACAGCAGCCGGGCGAGTTCACGCCCTGGGAGGAAATCTCGCCGGGAACCGACCTGCTGTTCTACGAGGGACTGCACGGCGGCGTGGTGGATGGCGACGTCAATGTCGCCCAGTACGTGGACCTGCTGATCGGTGTGGTGCCCATCGTCAATCTGGAATGGATTCAGAAGATCTTCCGCGATAATGCACAGCGCGGTTATAGCGCCGAGGCCATCGTCGACACCATCCTGCGGCGCATGCCGGACTACGTGAATTACATCACTCCGCAGTTCTCGCGCACCGACATCAATTTTCAGCGCGTCCCCACCGTGGACACGTCCAACCCCTTCATCGCGCGCGACATCCCCACGCCCGATGAGAGCTTCGTCGTGATCCGCTTCCGCGATCCGAAGAAGAGCCAGGTCGATTTCCCCTACCTGCTCAGCATGCTGAACGGCTCTTTCATGTCACGGCGCAACAGCATCGTGGTGCCGGGCGGAAAGATGGGCTTTGCCATGGAAATCATCCTGACGCCCGTGATCGAATCGTTGATGGAGCACCGCAGCTGAGGACCTGCAGCGAGAGACCTGCAGAACCGGGATCGGCCGGCGGCGTTAACCGTGTGTCATCGTTCGGAGATCGCGAAGCACGCCAGATCTACCCTGCAATCCATTCAATTACCGCCAGCCGCTGGCCGGCCGGTGAGATTTTCGGGCTAGACTGATCGCAGGGTCGGCGCCGGGTCCCGGCAGACTTGCGACAGCTGTTCCCGCGATCACTGTCATGAGGTCTGCGATGGATTGTTTCCAGCTCGCACACTCGAGCGGCGCAGGATGGGAGGAATGCACGCGCAACTGTCTGGACCAGATCGGGCCCGAGCCGATGGGCGCCAATCTGGGATTCGTGTACGTCACGGATGCACTCGCTCCTGCGCTGCGGGAGATCGTCGAGGTGCTGCGCGCTTCCACCGGCGTTGAGCACTGGACCGGTACCGCCGGCGCGGGCATCTGCTGCAGCGGGCACGAGTATTACGACGAGCCCGCCCTGGCAGTAATGCTCGCGCACTTTCCTGACGAGCAGTTCCGGCTGCTCCCCGGCATACGTGCGGGACTGGAGCCGCTGCGCGCCCGGCTCGCCAGCTGGTATCGCAGCCATCCGGCGCATTTTGCGGTGGTGCACGGGGATCCGCGCAATCAGCTGCTGCCGGGCCTGGTGGGCGCGCTCGCCGAGGAGCTGCCGGGAGGCTACCTGGTCGGCGGCATCAGCTCGTCATCGGACCAGTTCCCACAGGTCGCGGAAGAAGTTTCGGAGGGCGGATTGTCCGGTGTCGCGTTCAGCGACCGGGTTTCCGTGGTCACCGCCCTCACCCAGGGCTGCTCGCCCATCGGCGCCAAGCATGTCATCAACGAGTGCGAGCGCAACGTCGCGGTCCGCATCGACGATCGACCGGCGCTGGACGTCTTCAAGGAGGACATCGGAGAGATACTGGCGCGCGACCTGAACCGCGTCGCGGGCTACATCTTCGCCGGGCTGCCGATCGCCGGCTCCGATCGCGACGATTATCTGGTGCGCAACGTGATCGGCGTCGATGTAAAAAACAAGCTGCTCGGCGTCGGCGAGATGCTCGAGCCGGGCCAGCAGATCATGTTCTGTCGCCGCGACGCCCAGACCGCGCTGGAGGACCTGCACCGCATGCTTCGCGACCTGCGTCGGCGTACCCCACATCCGCCCCGCGGCGGACTTTATTTCACGTGCCTGGGACGCGGCCGGAATCTGTTCGGCAGGGATTCGGAAGAGCTCAGGATCATCGCCGACGAGCTGGGAGAATTTCCCCTGGTCGGCTTCTTCGCCAACGGCGAGATCTCCAACAATCGCCTGTACGGATACACCGGCGTGCTCTCGCTGTTCCTCTGAGGGCGTTGCCGCAGCGCATGTCGCTGCCGCTGCGGTTCATGGCATCGGACCTATAATTTCCCAATCGAGGCGCAAGGGTCGCGCCTTTCCACCAGGGGACATTGCGCATGAACGTACGTAGTTATTTGCATCAGTGCCGAGAACTGGTCGAGCTCTGCAGTCAGAACGGGTGGATCGACAACGACACTCTGCACTACGAGATCCTGGACGCGGACGCAGCGTATATCACCGCGGCCGTCAGCTTCGAGGAAGTGGTCATGGAAGGCTCGGGTTGCGTCGCGGCACGCGTGCCCTGCTTTGGCCGGGTCAGGCTGAATGTGGACGCCAAAGGCGCAGTGCGAAGCATGGAGCTCCTCTAGCCCGCACCGAGGGCCGCACGCACGCCGTCCATTACGAACTGCACTGCAAGCGCCGCCAGGATCAGACCGAGCAGACGACTTACGACATTCGCCCCGGTCTCGCCCAGTAGACGCATGATGCGTGAGGCGAGCAGCAGCGAAGCCAGAGTCATCATGAGAACCATCATCAACACTCCCAGCACGATGACCAGACTCCAGGGCTCTGCGCGAAGTGCGGAGGTCATCAGCAGGATCGTGGTGAGGGCGCCGGGGCCGGCGATAAGCGGGAAGGCCAGCGGAAAGACCGAAATGTCCGGCTTCTGCTCCGCCTCCGCCTGCTCGCGTACGGTGGTTGAGCGCAAGCCTGACTGGCGTGCGAAAATCATGTCGATCGCAAGCAGAAACAGCAACACGCCGCCTGCGACACGAAATGCCGGCAGGCCGATGCCGAGCGCCGCCAGCAGCCGCTTGCCGGCAAATACGAACAACAAAAGAATGGATGCGGCAAGCAACACGCCCTTCACCGCCATGCGCTGCTTGTATTGCGCATTGCCGCCGCGCGTCAGCGCGGCGAACATCGGCGCCAGCCCGATGGGATCGATCACCACCAGCAGGATCACCAGGGTGTTGAATATCAGCTCGAGCGGTTGCTGGGCGCCGCCCATCAGGATGCGCTCCGCGCGTTGTGCATGCCGTGCGGACGGGCACGCGGGCGCGACCCGGGCTCAGCCCACGCGGTTGCGCGGCTCTCCACGCAGGAATGCCTCGATGTTGGCGACCACTTCGCGACATGTGCCTTCGGCGGCGCTCGCGTCATCGCCTTGCGGCAGCGCCACGGTGCGCACTGCGATGCCGCGTTCCTGCGCCGCGGCAAGATCCGTCAACGCGGGCTCGCGTGCGCCGGCCACGATCAGTTTGAGCTTTCCGAGCTGCTTCAGCTGCGCGGCAGACACTGGCGTCGCAAGCGTCACGATCACGTCGGCTCTCCAGCAACGCTCCGTCACCTCGCCGGCAGGGAGTCGCGGATATTGCTCCCAACCATAGCGATCCAGCGCCAGCGGCGGAAAATCGACGCCCGATGGAAGACATGCATAATCGAGTACGACAATGTTCATCAGCTTTCTCGCATGGTGTTGCAATGCGTTGTCACGCGGGTGTGACCCCATGCTTGCCATGAGGACTCGATGGTCCTATAAATAGGGGGCGGTGGGGAGCAGCACAGATCGCACCCTGGTGTGAAACCACGAAATCACCGAGCACAGAGGGGGCAGTCGTCATGCCGGAAGAATACACGCCACACGTCGGAGACTGGTACAAGAACGTCACGGGAGAAACGTTCGAGGTAGTCGCAGTCGATGAGGACGATGACACGGTAGAGATCCAGTACTTCGACGGCACGGTTGAGGAGCTCGATCTGGACGCTTGGGCGGAGCTCGAGATCGAGCCCGCAGAACCCCCCGAGGACTGGTCAGGATCGCTGGATATCGATCGCGAGGATTACGGCGTCGATCTCGAGCAGAATCCGGACAGCTGGTCCAGCCCTCTGGACGAGTTCGACCGCGAATAGCCGCCATCCGCCGGCTCCGATCCCCGACCGGCACCTGTTTTCCGTGGCTGCGTGCCCATCGGAGCGCGGGGGCTGTGTGACGTAGCTTCCAACGCGACATCAAGAGCCCAGCACCCTGTTCCGCTAAAAGCCAGGTCTTCACACGTTCCTGCCGCCTTTGGCGGGAACCGGGATGCATCGTGGCAATCCCCGCAACCATACGACAGTACCTGGCCCGACATCGCGTCGAGTACCGTCCAGTGAGTCATCCATACGCGGACTCGGCGCTGGAGGCCTCGGCCGCGGCCGGTGTATCGCCCCACCATGTGGCCCAGGCTACGTTGCTCACCGATCGCCGCGGACTGCTGCTGGCCGTCTTTCCGGCTGACCACGTCCTTGTTCTGGACCTGATCCATGCTCAGCTCGGGCGCACCATGCAGCGGCTCCCACAGGCCGAGCGCGCCGCGCTGTTCCCCGACTGCGAGCCCGATTCGACGCCGGCAGTCGCCGACGCGTACGGATTGCGCGCCATCATCGACGCAACGCTCGCGCAGCTCGAGGACCTCTATCTTTGCACCGGCAGTCACACGGACCTGATCGAGGTGGGCGGCCGCGCCTTGCGACTGCTGCAGAACAATCCGTGGCAGGTTCGTGCTATTTCGCGACCCACCTCGCAGGCCGCGGATGCAGGGGCACGCCCGCAGCGCGCGGCGCTGCGCCATGCGCTGCGCGACGCTTCCGTCCTGCCGGTACTGTCCGAGACGGCGCTGCGAATCGCGCAGCTTCGCAACAATCCCTATGCGGGCGCACGCGACCTGGTGGGTGCCGTCGAGTCCGAACCGACGCTGGCGAACCAGCTGATCCGTTACGCCGGCATGGCCCTGTTCGCCTATCCGTATTCAGTCCGCTCCGTGCGGGAGGCCGTCAACCGAGTGCTGGGCTACGATCTCGCGCTGCAAGTCGCCTGGGGTATCGCGGCCGGACGCAGTTTAGGCAGCCCGCCCGGCGGGCCCCCGGGGCTGCGGAGATACTGGCGTTCCGGCGTCTACAGCGGCTTGCTCACACAGGCGCTCGGCAACCTGCTCCCGCCGGAACAGCGTCCGAGACCTGGGATCGCCTATGTCTCGGGGTTGCTGCATGACGTCGGCTATCTGCTGCTCGCGCAACTGTTCCCGGCGGAATTTAGCCGCCTGAGCGATGCCGCGGAGGGGCACCCCGAACTACCGGTGCTGGAGCTGGAGCGGCAGTTCCTCGATGTAACGCACATGGAGCTCGGCGCCCGCCTCCTCGATGCTTGGAATTTGCCTGCGGAAGTCGTGGTCGCCGCACGCGAGCATCACAACGGGCACTACTCCGATCTGCACCACGTCTATCCCCGTCTTGTCGACTTCGCGGACGCGCTGCTGCGCGACGCCAGCGCCTCACCCGCTGGCGACGCCCCCGAAGCACTCACGCTGACCGCTTCCCAGGCACGACAGGCTCTTGCGACGGTCCTCAAGAGTGAGTCGGAGCTCGAAGCACTCGCGGCCGAATTCACAGCGTAGCGCGCGTCTCTCGCCGTGAGCCCAGATCCTGGCGCGGCCTCGCGGTTTCGCACCCCTCCGACCTCGCCTGCACTATAATCGGACCAGCTTCCGCCTGCCGGCGCAGGGGTGACACTGGCCCGCATATCTCACCGGGCGGTGGCAGAATGGCGGTCATGGAATTTCTGTCAAGTCGAAAACTGCAATGTGTACCGGTGAGATATGCGGGCTCGCCTGATAACGATCGCAGGGATGGGCGCAACGATGGAGGCGCCTATGACCGGCACGCAGTTCCCTTCCACATCGGTCCCGCGGGTACCCGCAGCCGCGGGCTGCGCGCGGCATGCCGCGCTCCTGTCCAGAAGCATCTGAGAGGAGAACCTCATGAGAAGAAGACTCTATTTTCTGTTGCCCGATTTGGAACTTGTCAGGCAGGTTGTGGACGAGCTGTTGATCGCTCGTATCGAAGAACGGCACATCCACGTGCTGGCCAGGGAAGGGACGCGACTCGAGCAGCTGCCGGAAGCGAACTTCCTGCAGAAGAGCGATTTCGTGCACGGTGTCGAGCAGGGTCTCGCCGTCGGCGGCGCCACCGGCGTGCTGGCGGGCCTGGTTGCCGTCACTTTCCCGCCCGCGGGCCTCGTGCTCGGTGGAGGCGCCTTGCTGGGCATCGCCCTGGCAGGCGCCGGCGTCGGCGCGTGGGTATCCGGCATGATCGCGTCAGACGTTCCCAACTCCCGCCTCAGGGAGTTCGAGGAAGCCGTCGCCGGCGGCGAGATGCTGATGATGGTGGACGTCCCCAAGGACCAGGTTGAAAAAATCACCCAGATGATCAAGAGCCATCATCCCGAGGCTGACCTGCACGGTACCGAGCCGACCATACCGGCCTTCCCGTAACGCATCGGTGACGGCCGTCGTCCGGCCCTGTCGGGCGGCGGCCTGGCCCGCATATCTCAGCTACGCAGGCGGCCGGTCGGAACCTGCCGGTCATCGATCAGCCCGTGACGGCGCAACCATGCACGGGCGTCAATCGCATCCTCGGTGAACCAGCGCCGGCTGGAACCCAGTCGAAACGTGTAGCCCCACGCGTCCATGTCGCGCAACATCCGTTCGCGCCCGCACTCAGCAACTGCGTCGGCGAGCAGCACCTGCAGGTAGCAAACTGCGTTCTCCTCGTCGTAATCGCCACCCGCGTCCGTGTGCAGTCCTGCTCGCCGGCCGGCGTCCATGCAGATGTAGTGGCAGGTCTCATGCAATACCGAATGCACGGGCGTATCGCCACGGACATAGATCACGGCGCCGGCCAGCCCGGCCTCGGGCTCCCCCCAATAACTGCCGGGCAGGCGTGCCGTCGGCACCAGCAGTTGGAGCTGCAGGCCATAGCACGCGGTGATTTCATGCAGGCGCGCCACGTCGACGTCGGCGCAGGTAAGAACCCGTGCGGGCAATGCTTCGGCTGGTGTTGAAAAGGCCATCGTTTCTCCTCATCCGTCACTGCCGGGGAGCACTCCAGCCGGCCCGCATGCCGCCGCCCGGTGAGATATGCGGGGCTAAAAACCCACCCATCGCACCGACGCGTTACTCCTCGCCGTGCCCCCCAGAATCTCCGCGAGCCGCATGAGCAGGTCCGCCAGTCTGGCGACCAGCTCCGCGGGCGGATTCGCCACCAGCATCCCGCATCCTTCCATGTGGCCCGCAGTGGCGGGCATTACGCGCAGCTTCGCGTCCAGCACATTTGCGCCTTCGACGCAGTCGAAGCTTGCCGGAAGGTCGGGCAGTGCCTCGGTGATCGGGTACCACAATGCGCAACTCGCGGACGGCCACGCCTGCCGCACGGCACGCAGTCCCGCACTTGCAGCCTGCGTCTCGCGCGGGTCCACAAACGGGGGATCGATGAGCACCAACGCGGGTCGCTCGCATGCACGCAGCACTCGATCGAGCCCCGAGTACCCGTCCTCGTTCAACACCTCGGCACGCGTCTCGCCGCGCAGCGCAACGCGCAGGAGGCTTGCCGTGTCTGCAACCCGTTCCATCAGCACCAGGCGATGGCAATCGCGCGTCAGCTGTCTGGCGATGAGCGGCGAACCCGGATAGAACCGCGGTGGGCCTGCACCGATCCCCGAGTTGGCCTCTGCGACAGTCGAGAAATAGCCGTGAAGCTCGGGCAGGCCGGCGCGCTGCCGCCACAGCTCGAGGATGCCCCTTTGTGCTTCGCCACCATTGCGTGCCTGCGCACTCCACAGATCGTAGCAACCGGCGCCAGCGTGAGTATCGATGTAACAGAATGCGTCGTCGCGCGCCAGACGCAGCAGCAACAGCGACAGCAGTGCATGCTTGAACACATCGGCCAAGTTGCCGGCATGTGCGAGATGGCAGTACACCGAAGCTCGGACGATCACGCGCTACCGTTCCATGAGAACGCCGTCACAGACCACCCACGGCATCTCAATAGGCCCCGGCATGCGCCGCTAGCATTCGCGAGGTCGATGCCGACCTCCAACCTGAACGGGAGCTTAGCCATGGTCATCGTCATCGACATGAATGCGGATGTCAGTGCCGGGGCACCGAAAGCGAACACGAATTCTCAAGCCCCCTATATCGCGCCCGCACAGGATGAAGGGCGCACGATGCTGCAGGAGGCGCTGCCTGCATCGACTCCCGGGCCGGAACTACCGGGATTCCTCGTAAGCGCAGACGCGGGCGAATTCGTTTTGCGGATGGCTGTCAACCCGCCGAAGTAGATCTGTCCTGCAGGGCGCACACCGGAGCGCCCTCTGCGGTGCTCCGGCCGTCCTGCTCACTCCCCGATGTGCAGTAGTAGTCCCCGTTCGCGGGCACGCCGGAAGGCACCTAGGAAAACACTCACGCCGATTGCGAGATAGATGCCGTCGAGCGCCGCAGAGCGCACCAGCAGATCGCTGCGCACCGAATGCTCGAACAGCAGCGCGCGCATGCCCTCGAAGACGTAGCTCGACGGCAGCGCCAGTGCCACCGGGTGCAGCCATTGGGGCAGCACCGCTATGGGATAGTAGATTCCGCTCACCGGCGCCACGGCGAAGATCGCCACCCATGCCAGGCTCTCGGCACCAAGGCCGTAGCGCAACACAAGCCCGGCCACAATCAGCCCTATCGCCCATCCCATCACCAGCAGGTTGGAGAAGAACGCCAGCAGTGGAAGGCCCATACCGAAAATCGAATAGCCGTAGAGAGGAATGGCCAGCAGTGCCGCACCCCCCACGCCGATCAGCGTGCGGAACAGACTGATCACCAGCAGCGCGCATACCAGTTCGTAGGAGCGCAACGGGCTGACGAACAGATGACCCAGATTGCGTGAATACATTTCCTCGAAGAAAGCCAGCGAGACGCCGAGCTGACCACGAAACATCACGTCCCACAGCAGCACTGCCGAGATGAGTACTCCGCTCGCCTGCGCCACCCAGCTGCTGTTGGTTACGAGAAAGCGCGTGATGAAGCCCCACAGGATCATCTGCACCGTGGGCCAGTACACCAGCTCCAGAAGCCTGGGCCACGACCGGCGCAGTAGGTAGACGTAGCGCAGGACCATGGCGCCGACGCGGTGCAGAGAGAACTTGCTGTTCGGGCAGTTCACGGCACGGCGCGAGCAATGCGCTCGCGCCCGGCATCGGAGCGGGAGATGGCCAGAAAGACCTCCTCCATGGTGCTGCGCCCGTATCGATGGAGCAGGGCGGCGGGTGAGCCGCGATCGACGATCTTCCCGGCGCGCAGGACGATGACATCGCTGCACAGGCGTTCGACTTCCGGCATGTTGTGAGAGGCGAGCAGGACGGTTGCACCGTTACGCTGCTGATATTCCCGCAGGTAGGTGCGAATGCGCTCGGCACTGTCTGGGTCCAGCGAAGCGGTAGGCTCGTCCAGCAACAACAGCTCGGGATCGTTGAGTAGCGCCTTGGCCAAGGCCACCCGGGTCTTCTGCCCGGCCGAGAGCGTGCCATAGGGGCGCTTCAGCAACCCCGTGAGATCGAAATCCTCCGCCAGCGACTGCAAGCGCCTGCGCACCTCGCGCAATCCATAGAGATGCGCGTAGACCCGAAGGTTTTCCGCCACGGTCAGGCGCTGCGGAAGATCGACGTAGGGCGAGGAGAAGTTCATGCGCGGGAGCACGCAATAGCGGTGCCGCAGCATGTCCTCGCCGAGAACGACGATTCGGCCGGAGGTGGGAATCAGCAGCCCGAGCAGCATGGCGAGCGTAGAGGTTTTTCCCGCGCCGTTGCCCCCGAGCAGTCCGGCCACGGCGCCACAACGTACCTCGAAGTCCAGGTGGTCGACGGCAACCACCGGCCCGAAACGCTTGGTCAATGCTTGCACTTTCACTGCGATTTCAGACATGGATTGCAACCGGTCACAGGTCAATGCGCGATCGGGGTGACTGCGCAGAAACACGCGGTTTCAAGGCTCTGATCGGGAATTACTCCCCGCTTGCGGCCAGCACGACCCAACCCTGTACGACCGCTGCGGATACCGGTACGAGCCGCGCCCCGGGGCACGGGCCGGCTATGCAGAGACCATCCTGGATGCGAAACAGCGCATCGTGGGTCGAACATTGAATATAGCGTTTGTCGATGCTCAGGAACTGCCCGGGATTCCAGTCCAGGGGTGCACCCGTGTGTGGACAGCTGTTGCGATAGACGAAGACCCGCCCCGCGTCGTGGATCGCGAGCAGCTCCAGCACTTTGCCATCCAACAGCACGCGAAACGCGCGTGCACCTGTGCTCACCAGTTCATCGAGGCGGCACAACCGCTCCGTGGAAGTAGCGGACGGAATCGAAAACACGTGGGACCGTTGCACTGCATGGAGTAGTGGCACTATACCTGTGCGTTGCGGGTGGGGCAAAGTACCAGGCGGATATCCCACCCGCGCCGGCGGGATTCCGTCGTCCGCGGAAGATATGTGGGAGAAGTGAACATATGCTGGCGCGCTGTGCGCGACAGGGCGAGCCGCGAACTACTGCTCCTTCATCCGTTGCAGGCCCGGCCTAACGTTCTCTCACCACGCGGAAGCCCAGGTTGTCCAGACGACTCTCGGACAGATAGGCGGTGCGCTTTTGCGTACGCAGGTTGTCCGCGGGATTGGCATACGAGCCGCCACGTGAGATGCGTCGCGTGCAGTCACCGCCTTCCCAGACGCTCGCGTCACCGGGTGCTCCTTCGTAGTTTGGATGGTAGCAATCCTGCACCCACTCCATGGCATTGCCGGCCGTGTCATAGATGCCCAGAGCGTTCGGGTGGAAGCTTCCCACGGGCGCCGTACTCAAGGCGTCCCAAGCGCTTCCGCAGTTGAAGCAGTTGGCATTGCCGATGCCGATGTCGTTGCCCCACCAGTAGAACGTTTCTGCGCCCGCGCTCGCCGCCAGCTCCCATTCGGCTTCGCTCGGAAGCCGGTAAAGGTGGCCGGTCTGCTCGGAAAGCCATTGGGTGTAAGCCACCGCATCCTTCCAGCTCACGTTGATCACCGGCCGGTCCCCACGCCCCCAACCGGCGTCCTCCGGCCGGCGCCGACCGGTTGCCGCGGCGAAACGGTCGTAGTCGGCGAATGTGACTTCATGCACACCGATCGCAAAGCCCCTGGTTCTCACCTCGTGCTGGGGACGCTCGTCGAAATTGAGCGAATTGGAGGCACTGCCCACGCGCGTTGCAGTCGCCGGCACTTCCACCATGAGCGGCCCGCTGCCGCCGTCCGACATCGGATCGCGGAAGGTTCGACCGGGCCGCAGGATCGGCGCCGGCGCACTCGCAGGTCCATTCCCGCTCCCGGAGACCGTGATGTTGCCGACGTCAACCCTCGATTGCCGCGCCGTGTGTGCGTTCAGAAGATTCGACAGCACATTCATCACTGCGGGCGGTCGGGCCATCCAGAGATAGGCGCCAGATCCAAACGCGAAAGCCACCAGCACACCTGCCACCAGGCCCAGCACTCCACCATGGCGCCGGCTGTCGGGCGGCTCCGGCGGGAAGGCGTCCGGCACCGGCGCCGATTCAACGCTTGGCGACGCGTCACTTTCCTCAGCAACGGCGGGTGTGTAGACCTGTGTGACGCTTTCGCCCTGGGCGCGGAGCTGGCGTTGCACCGCGCCCGCCTCCGCCTCCGCCTGACGGCGCGCGGCCTCCGCCTCGTTGCGCAGCCGCACCGCGACTTCCACGTTCTTCTTGGCGGACTTGATCTCTTCTTCGAGCTCGGCGACACGTTCGGCGAGCGCCGTCGACGGCGCTCCACCATCCTGCGCGTCCACCAGGTTGCGGATTACCTGCGTTTCGGCTCGTAACTTGTCCGCCTCCTGCTGGGCTGCACGCCTGCCGGTTTCTGCTGCCCGGCGTTGCCGCACTTCCTCTTCGAGTCGGCGGTTCGCCTGTTCGAGCTCAGACCCGAGTCGTCCCGTCTCCTGCTCAAGGTAGCAGCGCGAGACCTCGGCCTGAGCCGTAGCCTTGGCGACTTCCTCCGCAACGCGCTGCGCGATCAGCTTTTCTGCATCGTCGGTGGACGGCACCGTGTGGTCGGCGGCCAGACGCTCGGCGTCCTGCAAACGTGTCCGCAATTCCTCGATCTGGGCTGTGAGCCGCTGTGCTTCCTCGTCCGGCGCCGCAGACGAGGCCCGCAAGCGCTGCACCAGCTCGGCCTCGCGTGCCTCCGCGGCCGCGAGTGCCTGCTCCAGCTCGGCACGTGCCTGCTCGAGTCCGGCCGTGTGCTGCTGTGCCGCTCCGCCTTCCGCGGTCGCCTGTGCAAGCTGCGCCTCGAGGCCCTGAACGCGCTCCTGCGCCCCTCGCAGCGCATGCTCCAGCTCCGACTGGACGTCCGCTTGCTGGGCCGCGGCGGCCTGAGACCGGGTCAGCTCGTCGCGAAGCTGCCCGGCCCCGGCGGAAAGCTCCGCGGCTTGCTCCTCGCCCTGCCGTCGTATCGCATCAAGCTCCGCCTGCAGTCGTTCGCGCTGCGCCTCGGCGCCGGATTCTGCGCGCTCCAGCGCCACGCGCAGGTTCGTAATCTCTTGTCCCAGGGTGCGGGCCGCCTCCTCGCCGGACTGCACCAGCGCCGCTTCCGCTTCCTTCTGCAACTCGGCAATCCTGGCCTTGGCGGCCTCCCGCTCCCGCTCGGCGACGGCACGGGCCTCGTCCAGCTGCTTCTGGAGCCCAGCCTGTGCGGTCGCGGCCTCCTTCAGCTGCCCCTCGGCGACGACGCGGTCCCGCTCGGCCACGGCACGGGCCTCATCGAGCTGCTTCTGGAGCTCAGCTTGTGCGGTCGCCGCCTCCTTCAGCTGCCCCTCGGAGACGACGCGGTCCCGCTCGGCCACGGCACGGGCGTCGTCCAGTTGCCTCTGGAGCTCAGCTTGTGCGGTCGCGGCTTCTTTGAGCTGCCCCTCGGCGACGATGCGGTCCTGTTCGAGCTGTGCCTGTCGCTCGCCCGCCTCCTTGTTGGAGCGTTGCGCAGCTTTGAGGGCGCCCAGCAACTCCTCACGTTCGCTGTGCAACTCCGCTTCGTGGCCCTGCGCCGCGGCAATCGCCTCCTCCAGTGCAGCGATCGACTGCTCCGCGTGCTGCTGCGAGGACTTGGACGCCGACTCCTGCTCGCCGCGCAGCCGCTCTCCTTCGGCGAGCTGGCGACGCGCCTGTACCAGCTCCTCCTCGAGTTTCTTCAGTCGACCAAGCAATTCCGTGTGGCGCTGCTCCGCGGCCGCGTGAACCTGCCCGAGCTCCGCCTGCAAGCCCGCGGCGCGCCCTTCAGCCGAGGCCGCAACCTGTTCGAGCTCGCCGTAACGTCGTGTGAACTCGCCCAGGCGCGCGTGAGCCTGCTCCAGTTCCTCGCGCAGGCTGCTGCCGTCGTGCTCGAGTCCGGCGAGCCGGTGCGCGGCGGCCTCCTGCACCTGCTCCAGCTCCGACTGCAGCCCGCAATGCGCGTTGCTCCGCCGTGCGTGCGACCTGCTCGATCTCGGCATGCCGGCGTACGGCCTCTGCAACCTGGGCGCGAACCTTCTCCAGTTCCGCGCGCAGTTCCGTCGCGTCCCGCTCCAGGCCCTCGGCCTGCCGCTCCGATGCCTGCTGCGTCTGCTCCAGTTCGGCGGTGAGTCCCGCGGCGCGTTGCTCGGCGGCCCGTGCGCTCCGTTCCAGCTCGTCTCGCTGTGACTCCAGCGCGCCGATGCGCTGGTCGCTTTGGGCGAGCGACTCGTGCAGCGCGGCGCGGTCCGTATTGAGCTCTGCCTCACGCGCCTCGCCGGCGGCGAACTGCTCCTGAATCGCTTCGAGCTGCCGGCGCAGATCGCCACTCGCCTGTTCCAGCTCTGCGGCTCTGCGTGCGCCTGCCTGGCGCTCCTCGTCCAGGGCAGCGGCGAGCTGTTCGGCACGCTGCTCGGCGGCCCGCGCACTCCGTTCCAGCTCGTCTCGCTGTGACTCCAGCGCGCCGATGCGCTGATCGCTTTGGGCGAGCGACTCGTGCAGCGCGGCGCGGGCTGTATTGAGCTCTGCCTCGCGCGCCTCGCCGGCGGCGAACTGCTCCTGAATCGCTTCGAGCTGCCGGCGCAGATCGCCACTCGCCTGTTCCAGCTCTGCGGCTCTGCGTGCGCCTGCCTGGCGCTCCTCGTCCAAGGCAGCGGCGAGCTGTTCGGCACGTTGCTCTGCGGCTGTCCGACCCCCCTCGCTCTGCTGAAGTTGCGCCTGGCGCTCGGCAGACTGCTGCAGCGCTTCCTCCAGCGCGCTCTGCAACTCCGATCGCGATTGCTCCGAGGACTGGACCGCTTGCTCCAGCTCGTTTCGCTGCTGCTCGGTGGCGGAAAGCGCTGCACGCGCGGTATCGCGTTCCTGCTGCAAAAGCGCCTGTTGCTCTGCCGCAAGTCTGCGCAGTTCATCGAGCTCGGTGGCGAACGCCACGCTACGCTGCTCGGCCGACTCGCGCGTCTGCCGTTCTTCGTCCTTGCCGCGTGTTTCCTCGGCCAGGCGTCCATGGACCTGCGCAAGCTCTTCCCGCACCGATTCAAGCTGCTGATCCAATGCCGCCGCGCGCTGGGTCGCGGCGGCGGCCGCTTCGTCCATGCGCGACTGCAGCTCGGCCGCATGCTCTTCGGCCGCCTGGCGTGCGGAGTCCGCTTCCTCTCTCCCGCGTACGGCCTCCATGAGCTGTTCTCTGGCTCGCTCCAGACGGGACTTCATGCCCGACGCCTTGCCTTCCAGTCGCGCGGCTTCCTCGCGTGCCGCAGTCGTCAATCCGTCGACCTCCGCCTGCAGGCGTTCCACCTCCTGTTGGGCCTTGCGGCGCTGCCCTTCCGCTTCCGACCTGGCCGCCGCCGTGCGGGCCTCGTGTTCCTGGACACGCGCAAGCTCGGCGTGCAGCGCACGGATTTCTTCCTGCAGGCCCTGGGCGAGACGCTCGTGCTCATCGCGAAGGGACTCGTGCAACTGCTCGAAACGCGCGGCGGTGTGTCGCGCCTGATCCAACTCCTGGCCGAGCCCGACCTTCTGCTGCCGGAGCTCCGTTAGCTCGCCTTCCAGTCGCGCGGCGTGCTCGCCTGCGGAGCGCCGCTCGCTTTCCGCCGCTGCCGTCAGCTCGCTCCGGTTCCGCTCGGCCGCTGCAAGCTGCTCTCGCAACTGTTCGGCCGCTCGTTGGGCCTGGATGCGGGACTGTTCCTCCTCCTGCACGCGTTGCTGGTGCGCCTCCAGCGCCAGCCTCATCTGCTGCAGCTCATGCTCCGCACGCTTGCGCGCCGCAGCCGCCTCTTCGGCTGCCTGTTGTTGGGCGGCGGCAAGCTCTTTCGCGGCATCACGCTCGCCGGCGTTGCGGTGGCTCTCGTCCTCGGCCGCTGCGCGGGCACGTTCCAGTTCCTGAAGCCGCTCGCGCACCTGCGCCTGCATCAACTCGATGTCACTTTGCCGACCGTCGGAGTCGCGTGTGGAATCAGCCTCTGCCCGGGCTGCCTCGGCCTCCCGCAGGCGAGCCTCGGCGCGTTCCACGATGTCCGCCGCCTGCTCTTTTGCCTTGGCGAGCACGTCCGCGGCCTCGGTCCGCAGGCGTTCGGCCTCTACCTCGGGGTCGGCAACGGCGTCACCCGCATCCGGCGCGACTCCATGCCGTGGCGGCCGACGGCCATTGGCCTTACCGGCGGAAATGCTTATGACCTCTGCCGGCAAGTCATCGGGCTGCTGAGATGATTGGTCCGCTCCGTCACCCTGCAACGCCTCGGGCGGCACCGACGCAATGCCGCCGGCGAGGACCGAGACGTCGAAGCCCCTCTGGCTCAGCAGAAAAGCGGCGGTGGAGCTTCGCTCACCGCTGTCGCAATAGACCACGTACTTGCCGCGCTCGTGCAATTCGCCGAGCCGGTGGCGGAGGGCGGACAGAGGAATGTTCATGCTGTCGCGGATGGCGCGCGGCTGGTGCTCGCCGGGCAGGCGCACGTCGATCCAGATGCCCCCAGCCCGCACCACGGCGGCGGCCTGGTCGAAGCGCAACAGCGTCAGCAACGGCTGCTTCAACAGGGCTTCGAAGTCCTGCTTTGCCAGGCGCATCAAACTGCCGTCGGTCATCATGGTGACGGTGGCGTTGCGGCGCGCGTCCGACACCAGGGCGTCCTCGCCGAAGCTCGCACCTTCGCCCAGCTCCGCGAGCTTGACCTCCTGTGCAGCATTCGCGGTTCTGCGGGTCACAGCGCACCGGCCATGCTGGATGATGTAGTAGTAGTCGCCCGGATCGCCCTGCCGGATGATGACCTCGCCCGCGCGCACCGGCAGGTGCTCCATGCTCATCAGGAGCTTCTGGATGTTCGACGGGGGCAGCTTGGCGAAGGCCTTCGACTGGATCACCCGGGTCATCCAGTCGTCGTCATCCTCGGACTGGATCTCGGTCACTTCGTACCCGGCCGACTGGTCCCAGCTGAGCAGTACATCGAGCAGGCTGGTGTCGACCCGCGCGATGCGGACATTGGTGCGGGCACGCGCGGAAACCTTGCGCGGCTGGTCGTTGGCGAGGGGTTGGCGCGAGGCGGGACTGCCGCCGGTGACGGTGTCTACGACATCCTTCGCCGCAAGCAGCGTAACTTCGCCCGACAGCAGGTAGATGGTCTGATTGTCCCGGTCACCTTCCCGGAACACGAAGCGCCCGGCAGAGATCTCCTCGATTGCGGTCTTGTTGGCAATGTCGTCGAAGTGCTGGGGCGTAAGCGCATTGATGGGTACCAGCGTCCGCAGTACTTCCTTATCGCTTGGCTTCTTCGCTGCCCGCAACGTACCGACCTCAAGCAAATCGAATGCAAATAGACCCGCCTTGGCGCGACACGTTGCCGATGGGGGAGCTGACTGCGGGCCCTATAGCGGCGTCAGGTGCGCTTGATTGAGACGCCTGGGAGAGGCCTGCACTCTGGTAGAAACCACATAATAATCAATTAGTAGAAGACGGCCTGACAAGCCGTCAACGAGGCCCGCGAGCGGGCTCCGGACATCCTCGCGCAGACCGCTGCCAGACGGCCATGACGCCCGCGCCCGGCCCATGGATTCATTGCTCCCGGCGGTGATCGTCGCCTACTATTTACCGGGTGCCCCGCACGTCGGACCTTCCATGAAGTCGCAATTCTTTCCAACCCCGCAGGATGCCGAGGCCGCGTTCTATCAGGCCTTCGAGCGCGCCGATCTCGACGCCATGATGGCGGTATGGGCCGAGGACGACAACGTGGTCTGCATCCATCCGACCGGCCCCCGACTGACCGGACGTTCCGCAGTAGAAGACAGCTGGCGCCGAATCTTCCAGGGCGGCTCCCGCATGCAGTTCCATATTTCGCACACCCACTACACACACGACGGAACCCTGGCGATCCACGTCGTACACGAAAGCATCATCCTTCAGGAAGACCACCGCCGTCCGGTGCTGGTCGCCACCAACGCCTATCACCGAACGGCCAATGGCTGGCGCATGATCTTGCATCACGCCTCTCAGACACCCGAAGCGCCGCCCGCGACCCCCCGGCCGAGCACGCCCGCCCGCCTGCATTGAATGGCGCGATCGAGCGTTCGCTGGCCGCGACCGGACGCTACGCGATGCCTTCCCATTTCCTTGCGGAATTTTCGCCGTCGCGCGTTTTTTCACGAAATGAACTGCCGCTACGCCAAAATCCTGTTGCAAGCTCTTCACGATGCAAGCACAATCTAGCCCGGAAAAATAGGGAATTTTTCGCAAACAGCGAATTCTGTGGTCACCCGCATCGTCGACTCGGGGTTTCACCATCACTGATTGAGGAGTGAAAAATGGCTGCCAAGAAAAAGGCGTCGACCAAGTCTATGAAAAAGGCCTCCGGAAAGGCCGCAAACGCACCTACCACCAAAGCCGAAACCTACAGCTACATCGCGGACAAGGCCGGCCTCAGCAAGAAGCAGGTCAGCGCCGTATTCGAAGCCCTGGGCACGCTGATCAAGCGCGATATCCGCAAGTCCAGCCCGGGCACTTTCAACGTGCCGGGTCTCATGAAGATCAAGGTCGTGCGCAAGCCGGCGACGAAGGCCCGCAAGGGGATCAACCCTTTCACCGGCGAAGAAATGGTTTTCAAAGCCAAGCCCGCGCGCAATGTGGTCAAAGTGCTGCCCCTGAAGGGGCTGAAGGATATGGTCTGACCTGCCACGGAAAAACTGCGCGTTTGCCCTTCTCCCGCCCTCCGCCGCCAGGAACGTTGTTCTCCGCGGGTGTCTCGACCAGGGATGGTCTGAAGACGGACGTTGCTTGACCTTCTCGGATAAGATCCATCCACTCGCGGTAACCCGTTCCACCATCGCCCAATGAGACACGTGCGGCGTGTCTGCGCAGTAGCGACATGTCTGATCGGACAGGCTCTCAGGGTCTCTGCAATCGGAAGCGGTATCCGCGGTGTTTCAACACGGCCCCGTCTTCCGTGATCTGCTCCAGGGAAGGCCCTTCGACCAGCTGATCACCTTCGGTATACCGGCGCAGGTTGATCAGCACGAATCGATCGCCGCGTTTTGCCGAGTAGACGTGGACATCGAGGTGCAGGTCCGGCAGCGACCGCCGAAGCTCCGGAGGCAGATCTCTCAGCAACGGCACGGACTCCGACGGCGCACCGGAAGCGGCGACCGGCTCAGGCTCTGCAAACGCTTTCGGAGCCGGCGTGCGCAATGCCTCGCGCAAATCAGGCTGCGGGGGCGGGGTATTCCGCGCAGCAGTCAACGGCTTCGATGACTGGAGTTCTGCGAGCCCGGGCTTCACTGTGGCAGCCCGATCGGTCGAAGCGACCGGGCGCTCGGCTACTCTAGCGCGGACGGGGGCCCGCGGTTCCGGCGCCTCCGGATGCAGCAGCCACCATGCCAGCGCAACGTTGCCAAGGAGCATCGCCGCCGCCACCCAGCGGGGAATTTTCGAGCGCCAGGGCGCCGGGGAATTTTCCTGCAGCGCCGACAGCCGCGGCACATGGCCGAGCTCCCGTTCGTGCTGGGCCTTCTTCAGTGCCTCGAGGATGTAGGACATGGCCGGACGCTCACTCCCGCGCTGCAAGAACCGGCATGTCCGCGCCCTGCACGCGCGACATGAGGTGCACCAAAGTTTGATCTCCCACGATGCCGTCTTCCTTGATCTGACGGGTACGCTGAAAGAGCATGACGCGCGCCTTCAGTCCTGGGTCGAAGAACGTGGGATCACCGGCAACTGCCTGCGGCCCGAGCAGTTCGTCCAATCGACCTCTGAGCCAGATTACCTGTGCCCCGCGCGTACCGGGATAGATGGTGCTTTTCACGTCGGCCGGCGGTTTCCACAGCAGCAGATACTCGCCGAACCAGTAGCGGTCTATGGCAGTAATCGGCAGACTTTGGTGCTCTCCCCCCATGCTCACCATAGCTGTGTGCGCGTCGAGCTGCTCGACCACGGCATAGCGACGCGCACCGCCTGCCGCCGCCAGCTCAATCACCGCTGGCCGGTTCAGATTGCGCAGGTTGTTCCAGGTTCCGCTGCTATGCAGACAGCGCAGTCCGACGCTGAAGGCACGGTCGCACGCGGTGACACCCGCGAGGCTGCCGTAGTCCTTGCCCCACTTCGAGAACAGCTCGGCGAATGCGCCATCCATATCACCGGCGGCCGGATTCGCCAGGATCGCCTCCATCCCCGGCGGTGCGCCACCCGGGGTGGGCGAGTGCTCCAGCGCAGTTTGCGCTGAGGTGCCCAGGTGCCGGTGCGTCAACGGCGCGGTGGTCTCGTCGGGTTGTCCGATCGGCCCTGCGAACCCCGGCCGCGGCCGGTACGACCCGGCGGATGGCTGCGTGGTCATCAGTGTGCTGGTGCGGTCCGGCAGCACCTCACGAACGATCTGCCAGTGGGCGAGCGTCCATGCGCTACCCACCAACACGGCGGCGAGACTTGCCCCTACGCCCCAGGCCGCGGGATTTTGATACCAGGGACGCACGTTGCCGCGCATCACCTCACGGGCAGCGCGCTGTACCATCCGTGCACCGATACGACGCCGGTCACGGGCGTAGGCACCCAGCATGGCGCGGTCGCAGATCACGTTGATCAGGCGTGGGGTTCCTTTCGAGAGTCCATGCACCCGCAGGAGCGCGAGGGGCGTGAAGATCGGGCGCTTCAGTCCCGCGACCGCAAGCCGGTGCTGCACATACTCCGCGGTTTCCTCCCGCGACAGCGAGCCCAGGTGATAGCGCGCCGTCACACGCTGCGCGAGCTGTGCCAAGTCCGGCCGGGCGAGCAGGGTGCGCAGCTCCGGCTGGCCGATGAGCACGATCTGCAGCAGCTTCTGCTTGGTGGTCTCGAGATTGGTGAGCAGGCGCACCTGCTCCAGCACGTCGGCGCTGAGGTTCTGGGCTTCGTCGATGATCAGCACCGTGCGCCGGCCACACGCGTGCGCGGCCAGCAGATACTCGTTCAGCGCGTCAATCAGCGCCTTGGGGCTGTTGGTGCCGCCGGGGTAGGTGACCTGCAGATCGTCGCAGATGGCCGCGACCAGCTCCAGCGCGGTCAGGCGTGGGTTCAGGATCAGCGCCACATCGACGTTGTCCGGCAATTGCTCCAGGAGACCGCGGCACAGGGTGGTCTTGCCCATGCCGATCTCACCCGTGAGCTGCACGAACCCGCCACCCTCGCCCACGCCGTACAGCAGGTGGGCCAGGGCCTCGCGGTGGCGGACGCTCAGGAACAGGTAGCGCGGGTCCGGCGCAATGGAGAACGGGTTCTCTTTCAGACCGAAATAGGCACTATACATGGTCAGCGACGCAGATCAGGACGCGGAGGTTGAAACAGCGACACGCCCCGGCGCCGGAACGGGACCACCAGCAGCATGCCCGTGATGAAGCCGCCGACGTGCGCGCCGAAGGCCACGCCGCCCCGCTCACCGGACATGGTCGCGCCGCTGATCAGCTGCAGCACGAACCAGAAGCCCAGCACCCACACTGCCGGCAGGCGCGCCATATAGGCGAAGAAGCCCAGCGGGATGAGCACCAGCACGCGGGCATGCGGATACAGCAGCAGATAGGCGCCGAGCACCCCTGAAATTGCGCCGCTGGCGCCGATCATCGGCAGTGTCGATTCCGGATCCGGCAAGGCCTGGGCGAACGCTGCCGCCGTCCCGCACAGCAGGTAAAACAGCAGAAAGCGTCCGTGGCCCATTGCCTCTTCGACGTTGTTGCCGAAGATCCAGAGAAAAAGCATATTTCCAATCAGATGCAGCCAACCGCCGTGCAGGAACATCGAAGTCAGGATGGTCACCCCCGGCGGGATCAGGGAGACGTCGGGCGGCAGGCTCGCACCGCCCAGCAGCACCGCAGGGATAACGCCCATGGCGTACACCACCACTTCCTGGGATTCGGCATTCAGTGAACGCTGCCACAGGAAGACCAGCGTACAGATCACAATCAGACCAACAGTGACGACTGCTGGCCCGCTCGTGGGATTGTCGTCATGTAGCGGAATCATCGCTCGGCGCGAGAACCTCTCAACCACCTGAAGCGGCCTGCGGCGTGCCGCACAGCGCGCCGGCCGGACTCCGGCCTGCCGTGGACGTTGTTCGGCTGAACCGCCGCTCGCCGTCTTGCCGCGCCGCGCTGCCGATGCGGCGATTCTGCCACAAGTGATCCCAGTATCTCACCGGTTTCAGATCGGGCCCGCCCGGCGAAGGCTGCCGCGCGCGGCCGCTTTTCCCGTAGAATGGCCCGCGTCCTGCGAACCGGTACCTGAACCCCTTCTCATGTCACGCGCGTTGCGCCGCACCCTGGCAGTGATCGGACTTGCGGCAGGCGTGGTCTCCCTGGTGTGGCACTACTCGCGCCCCGAGCCGACAGCGGTGACCCTGGCCACCGTGGAACGTGGCACGGTCAACTCCACCGTGGCCAACACCCGCGCCGGTACGGTCAACGCCTGCCGGCGCGCGCGCATCACGCCGGCGGCAAGCGGTCAGGTCGCACAACTCCTGGTGCATGAGGGAGATCGCGTCAACAAGGGGGACCTGCTGCTGGAGCTGTGGAACGAGGATCTGGCCGCCGAGCTCACGCTGTCGCAACGTGACGCACGGGCCGCGAAGGCTCGGGTCGAGGAGGCGTGCGTGCGGGCGGAGAACGCCCAGCGCGAGGCGCAGCGCGAGGGCGCATTGTACCAGAAGGGTCTGGTGTCGAGTGACGCTTCCGAGCGTGCGGCCACCGACGCCGCGGCGCTCGCGGCGGCGTGCGAGGCGACGCGCGGCAACGCCGGCGTAGCCGACGCCCGTGTGGCGGTCGCCCGCGCCGCGCTGGAGCGCACCAGGCTGCGCGCGCCTTTCAACGGCACGGTCGCCGAAGTGACCGGCGAGGTCGGCGAGTTTGTCACCCCTTCCCCGCCCGGAATCCCGACGCCCCCCGCCATCGACCTGGTCGACACCGATTGTCTCTATGTGACCGCGCCCATCGATGAAGTGGACGCGCCCGCAATCCGACCCGGCATGCCGGCACAGATCACCCTCGATGCCTTTCCCGGCCGATCCTTCGCAGGACACGTCCGCCGGGTCGCCCCTTACGTGCTCGATCGCGAAAAGCAGGCGCGCACCGTGGATGTCGAGATCGACTTCGACAATCCAGGCGAGCTCCGGAATCTGCTCCCCGGCTATAGTGCCGACGTGGAAATCATCCTGGAATCGCACCTCGACGCATTGCGTGTACCGACGCAAGCGGTTCTCGAGGGCAACCGCGTGCTGCTCTGGCCGCCGGCCACCGGCGTGCTCGAGCAACGCGATTTCGTCCCGGGCCTTTCCAACTGGAACTGGACGGAAGTGACTTCGGGCCTGCAGGCGGGGGAACGTATCGTGACTTCCGTGGAGCGCGAAGGCGTACAGGCCGGCGTGCAGGTCGTGCCGGATCCGGCTGCCCAGGGCAAGACGCAGTGATCCGGCTGCAGGCCATCGAACGGATCTTCCTGGTCGGTGATCAGCAGGTCCATGCGTTGCGCGAAGTAAGCCTCCAAGTGGCCGGCGGCGAGTACCTGTCGATCATGGGACCGTCCGGCTCCGGCAAGTCGACGCTGCTCAACATCCTCGGCCTGCTGGACCGGCCCAGCAGCGGACGTTACCTGCTTGAGGAACGCGACGTGACGGCGCTCGGCGACGAGGAGCAGGCGCGCGTGCGGCGCGAGCGCATCGGCTTCGTGTTCCAGTTCTTCCATCTGGTGCCCAGGCTCAGCGCCGCGGAAAACGTCGAGCTGCCGCTGGTGCTGGCGGGCATGGAACCGGCGCGACGCCGCGCACGCGTGCGCGAGCTGCTGCAGGCCTATGGCCTGGCCGATCGTGCCGAACACCGCCCGGACCAGCTCTCCGGCGGGCAACGCCAGCGCGTGGCCATCGCGCGCGCGACGGTTGCGCAGCCCGCCCTGCTGCTCGCCGATGAGCCGACCGGAAATCTCGACCGCGCCTCGGGGCACGACGTCATCGACATTCTGGAACGTCTCAACGCCGACGGCGTGACGCTGGTGGTAGTCACCCACGATCCGGCGCTCGGTGAGCGCG
>CAVSLM010000010.1:0-91876 GCA_963728895.1 uncultured Gammaproteobacteria bacterium | reverse complement strand
GTGACGAAGCTGTAAGGTCTGAAGTTTTAGTGCTATTTCAAGGATGATGCGATGTCACGAAGCGTCCTGAAACGCTATTCGATGTTCTGCACCTGCTCTCGCATCTGCTCGATGAGTACCTTCAGTTCGACGCAAGCGCGGCTGGTCTCGGGGTCCGCGGATTTCGAACCGAGGGTATTGGCCTCCCGGTTGAGCTCCTGCATGAGGAAGTCCAGGCGCCTGCCCGCGGGCTCTTCCTGCGAGAGCACGCGCAGCACCTCGCCGACATGATGTTCGATGCGATCGAGCTCCTCGGCTACGTCCATGCGCTGCCCCAGCAGCGCAATCTCCTGCTCCAGGCGTCCCTCGTCGGCACCGGTCCCAAGCTCGGCGATACGGGCGCGCAGACGGTCGCGCAAGCGTTCGAGGATTTGCGGCAGTCGCAGGCGCACCTGCTGCACCAGGGCGGTGATCGCCGTGCAGCGCTGCTCGAGCAACTCCCGCAAACGTTCGCCTTCACGTACCCGCGTTTCCAGCAGCTCCTGTAGTGCGCGTTCGAGGAGCACCAGGGCCTCGCGTTGCACGGGACCGAGATCCGGGTCGCTGCGCTGTACCACACCCGGCCAGTTGAGGACAGCAAGCGCTTCGATGGGGGCGGATCGCGAGAGCATGCCTTCGATCTCCTGGCAGGCGCTTGCGACGCGCTCCGCGAGCTGGCGGTTTACCGAAAAGTCCGCCGCGGCAGTGGGCGAGGACTGAAAGCGCAAGGTGCAGTCCAGCTTGCCTCGATTCAGGTAACGCGCCGCGGTCTCGCGCAGTCCCGCTTCCAGAGCGCGGAACTCCTCCGGCAGTCGCGCCGAGACTTCCAGATAGCGGTGATTGACCGAGCGCAGCTCCCAGACGAGCGCCCCCCAGTTGCCCTCTGCGCCCTGGCGCGCAAAGGCTGTCATGCTGCGGATCATCTCAAGTCCCCTGCCCGAGTGCCGATTTAGCCCCATCTTACGGCCTGCGCCCAAACCACGACACCCCCGACATGCGCCCACGCACTCGCAGCATGCGCGGTTCCCTATCCCCGTTCGGGGAACGGGGGCAATGAGCAATTCCGGGCAGTGTCTGGCCGCCGGCAGCCGCATCGATCGCTATGAGGTACAGCGCTGCCTCGGAGGCGGCGGATTCAGCCTGGTCTATCTGGCCGCGGACCTGCAGAACGGGCAGCGCGTCGTCATAAAGGAATACCTCCCCTCCAGGCTGGCGCGGCGCGACAGCGGCAACGCGGTGGTACCCAATGATCCCTCCCAGGTGACGCGCTTCGACACCGCGCGCCGCCAGTTCCTGCGCGAGGCCGGCATCCTGGCCGAGCTCAGTCACCCCAACATCGTCAACGTCGTGGGCTTTTTCTGTGCAAACGGCACCGTCTACATCGTGATGGAATACCAGCCCGGGAAGAATCTCCAGTACTACATCCGCGCGCGTCGGGGACGGCTCAGCGAGACCCTGCTGCGCAGGGTGTTCCCTCCCCTCCTCGACGGCCTGCGCGAAGTGCACGCACGCGGGCTGCTGCATCTGGACATCAAACCGGCCAACATCCACCTGCGCCCCGGAGGAAAGCCCCTGCTGCTCGACTTCGGAGCCGCGCACCCGATGCGCGAGACCCGGAGCCGCCAGAACGGACAAATTATCACCCCAGGCTTTGCTCCCATCGAACAAACCCAGCCGGGCGGATATGTTGGCCCCTGGAGCGACATTTATGCCATCGGCGCCACGATGCGCTCGTGCATCGAAGGTCGGGCGCCCCCCGCCGCCAGCGAGCGCTACGAGCGTGACACCATGCGCCCGGCGCTGGAGGCATTCCGCAAGCACTATTCGGAGGCGCTGTTGCGCGCCCTCGACTGGGCGATGGAGGTCGATCCCTTGCTGCGGCCCCAGTCGGTAAACGACCTGATCGCTGCGTTGCAGCCGGCCGATGCCACGGGGACGCCGGACATGGCTACCGCGGTATAGCGCTGGAGCGTCACCCCGTGAGCACCACCGGCTACGAAATCGCGGAAGTCGTGCGGCTTGGCAACCGGGCTCGCAACCAAGACCGCTGCCAGGTGGTCGATCAGCGGGACGCGGTACTGCTACTCCTGGCAGACGGCATGGGTGGGCACGAAGGGGGCGATGTTGCGGCACAAAGCTTCGTGGACAGCATGAGCCTCCAGTTCCGCTCCACGACACCCTGCCTGCAGCCTGCGTCGTTCCTGACCGCCGCCGTGGGAGCGGCGCACCGCCATATCCTGGCGCAAGGCCTTCAGCAAAATCCCCCAATTAGCCCGCGCACCACCTGCGTCGCGTGCCTGGTCTGTCGGGGAACGGCCTGGTGGGTACACGCTGGCGACAGTCGCCTGTACTGGCTACGCGATGCACGGGTAATCGACCGCACTCGTGACCACTCCGTGGTGGAAAGCCTGCATGCACGGGGCGCCATCTCGCCGACGCAGATGCGGGCCCATCCCTTGCGCAACCAGGTCACGCGCTGCCTGGGCGGCAGCTGGTCCGTGCCGCCGCTGGCGACCAGCGGGCCGGCGACGCTCCAAAAGGGCGACGTGCTGCTACTGTGCTCAGACGGCCTGTGGTCTGCCGTAGAAGAACAGGACGTGGCCCGGTTGAGCGCCGACGGCGATTTCGCTTCGGCGGTGGAGCGCCTCGCCTTGCGCGCCGAGGAGTCGAGCTATCCGAGCGCCGATAACATTTCTGCCGCAGCGCTGCGCTGGCTCGAAGACACCGTCCATGAGCGCGAAGCTGAGGGAGACGCCGGGCGGACACCAATTGCGCAAGGCGACCTCCTGGTGGACGCCATTCAAGAGATTGAACGTGCGATCCGCGAATATGCGGCGGAAATGAACGCCGAGTAGCTCTGCTGTTCAACACCCTGCTCGTTCCCAGCAGCACGCCCGATCACGGATTCAAAGCGCGGGTACCGTCGCGAGAGGATGGCGGGGTATACTTATCCGCTTTCCCCATTCACAGGCGAGACGGCATGCGTCCCAGTGGCCGGGCACCCGACGAGTTGCGAGCGATCCGCATCACGCGGCAATACACCAAGCATCCCGAGGGATCGGTGCTGGTCGAATTCGGCGACACGCGCGTCATCTGCACCGCGACTGTCGATGAACGAGTGCCGCAGTTCCTCAAGGGCAAAGGGAAGGGTTGGGTAACCGCCGAGTACGGGATGCTGCCCCGCTCCACCGGGCAACGGATGGGTCGGGAGGCCGCGCTGGGCCGCCAGGGCGGGCGAACGCTGGAGATTCAGCGCCTGATCGGGCGCTCCTTGCGCGCCACCATGGATCTCGAGTCGGTGGGCGAGCGTACCATCACCATCGACTGCGACGTTATCCAGGCCGACGGCGGCACCCGCACCGCCTCCATCACCGGAGGCTACGTGGCACTGGTGGACGCCCTGGAGCATATGCGCAGGAATCGGCAGCTGACGCGCGAACCTGTCCATGGCTTCGTCGCTTCGGTTTCCGTGGGGATCTATCGCGGAGTGCCGGTACTGGACCTGGACTATGCGGAGGATTGCAACGCCGAAACCGACATGAATGTGGTGATGAACGAGTCGGGGGCCTTTGTCGAGCTCCAGGGCACGGCGGAGGGACATGCGTTTCGCATGGAAGAGCTCATGGGCATGCTCGATCTCGCGCGTACCGGTATCGTCGTGCTGATCGAGAAGCAGCGCGAGTGCCTGGGTGTCTAGCGCCAACTCCTTACGACGCAGCGGCGACGCGCACCTGCCCGTGAGCGCCGGCGCGCGGCGTGTAGTCCTTGCCAGCAACAACGCCGGCAAGGCGCGCGAGCTTGGTCAGCTGCTCGCCGGAACGCCTTGGGAAGTCCTGCCACAGAGCAGCTTCGGCGTATCCGACGTCGAAGAGACCGGTCTCTCGTTCGTGGAGAACGCCATCCTCAAAGCGCGCCACGCCGCGAACCAAACCGGCCTGCCAACACTGGCCGACGATTCCGGATTGGAGGTCGACGCGTTGGGCGGTGCACCCGGCATCTACTCGGCGCGCTATGCCGGACCGGGTGCTAGCGACCGGGCGAATCTGATGAAGCTGCTGGCCGAGCTTGGTGATCGGCCCGCAGACCACCGCAGAGCGCGTTTTCATTGCTGCATCGTATACATGCGCCGGCAGCATGATCCTACGCCGCTCGTGTGCCAGGGGAGCTGGGAGGGCTCGATTCTTTTTGAGCCGGCCGGCGACAACGGCTTCGGTTACGACCCGGTGTTCTATATCCCCGAGCACCGCTGCTCCGCCGCCCAGCTTCCGTCTCTGGTCAAGAACAGCGTGAGCCATCGGGGCCAGGCCTTGCGCAGGATGATCCAGGCACTGAGACATCTGTGAGCGCACCAGCCGGCCAACTTGCGCAATACCAAGACAGCGCACCGGCGGGCATTCGCAGATCCCGCACCCACCGCGAACCGCGAACGCCTACGCCAAAGTTCGACAGTGCACCCCCGCTCTCACTGTACGTTCACATACCCTGGTGCGTGCGCAAGTGCCCCTACTGCGATTTCAACTCCTATGAGGTGCGTGGGCAGCTGCCCGAGGCGGCTACGTGCAGGCGTTGCTGGCGGATCTCGATCAGGACCTTCCCCTGGTGGCAGGACGCGCGCTGCACAGCATTTTCATCGGCGGCGGTACCCCCAGCCTGTTCTCTGCCACTGCGATCGCAGAACTGATCACAGGGATACGCAACCGCGTTTCATGCAAGCCGGATCTCGAGGTCACGCTGGAAGCCAACCCTGGTACGGTGGACGCCGGTCGCTTCGCCGAGCTCCCGGAAGCCGGAATCACCCGGCTGTCGATCGGCATACAGAGCTTTGACGAAACGCTGCTGGCGCGCGTCGGGCGCATACACGGACGGCACGAAGCCATCGCCGCGGCGGAAGCGGCTCACGCGGTGGGTCTGTCCAACTTCAACCTGGACTTGATGTACGGACTCCCCGGGCAGTCAGTTCGCGGCTCCTCCGACGATCTGCACCAGGCCTGCGCGCTTCAGCCTGCCCATATTTCGTATTACCAGCTCACCGTGGAACCGAATACGCCCTTCCACTTTCGTCCGCCGCCGTTGCCGGACGATGAGCTCAGCTGGGAGATGCAGCAGGTCGGCAGGAAGGTGCTGGCGCGCCATGGCTACGATGCCTATGAAGTGTCCGCCCATGCTCAGCCGGCGCGGCAGTGCCAGCACAATCTCAACTACTGGCAGTTCGGCGATTACCTCGGCATCGGTGCCGGAGCGCACGGCAAGGTTACAGACGTCGGTGACGCGGCCGTAGTCCGCCGTCACAAGGTCAGAAACCCTCGAAACTACCTGGCCCATGCGCACGGCCCGGGTCGGATCGCCGGTGAGCGACGGCTGTCGGCGGCGGATATCGCCTTCGAGTTCCTGCTCAATGCGCTGCGCTTGAGCAGCGGATTCACCGAGCAGCAATTCGACGAGCGAACCGGATTGCGCCTCGGCATGCTAGGTCCGGAACTCGACATTGCGTGTGAACGGGGTCTGCTTGAGCGCGCCCAGGGTCGGCTGCGGGCCAGCGCTTTGGGCGCCCGCTTCCTGAATGACTTGCTCGAGCTTTTTCTTCCCGGCGATGACTGACCTCCTACAGGCGAGTTCCGTGCGCTGCCCGTATTGCGGTGAGGACTTCGAAATCGTCGTGGACCGCACCGCAGGCGATCAGGATTATATAGAGGACTGCCCGGTGTGCTGCCGACCCGTTGAGCTGGTGGTTCGAAAAAGCGCCTTCGGCGGTCCCGTGAGCATTCGGGCCAAGCGCGATGACGAGTGACTACAAGTCGATTCCCTGCGCATTGTACGAACGCTTTGAGCTCGCGGTGCTCCATCATCAGCGGTTGCGGATTTCGTGGCGCGACGAGTCCGGCATCACTCACATGGAAACTGTACAACCCCGCGACCTGCAGACCCGGAACGGTGCGGAGTATCTCTTTGGCGAAACGCTGCGCCACCGGGTGGTGCAACTACGCCTGGACCGGATCCTGCGGGCCGAGACGCTGGAGGAGGCCTGACGAGACAGTATGTTGCGTTTGCGCGTGCGTCGGGACCGCTGGCTGGCGATCTTATGCACAGCGGGAGCGCGCTTGCCCCATCGTTGATCAATTCTGGCGCCGATTTTAATCAGCTTTCGGTGATAATCTTTAATTGGTGAAAACTCCTGATATTTTATCAAGAGCGGGGACTGGCGCGAGCCGGTTCGGCAGGCCGCTGAAGATGCTGTCACAAGGGGCTTAGCCCCAGTTCTTCCACAGAGTTATCCACAGGGCGGCGGCCGCGCGAGGACATTCCGTATCGCATGTGTTATGGTGGGGTCGTAGTCAAAGAAATACCGCCTAAGAGCGGTATGCGCCGGAGGACAACATGCATGCACAAACCCCAACCATCGGGGAACTTCACTTCGATGCATGGACTGCACTGGCCGATTCCGATCCCCAGGCTTTCGAGGCGAAGCGCGCCGAAATCATCCAGGAATTCATCAACAGCGTCCCGCCCGAACGACAGCAACGCCTGCGGCAATTGCAATGGCGCATCGACAACGTGCGCAGGCGCGCCACCACGCCGCTCGGGGCCTGCATTCAGATCAGCACCATGATGTGGGACTCGCTGGTTGGACCGGGCGGCTTGTACGAAGCCCTGCGTCAAGTGCAGTTCTTCGACACCCCTCCCACCCCGACCCGCGTGCGCCCGGGCCGTGTACTGCAATGGAGGCCGCGCAGCGTCGTGACCGAGACTCCCTGAGCCGCTGGCTTGTGGCCGCCGCGCCGTTGCCGTATGATGTTGCGCCCTGATCACGTCGCTGGCCCGGCCCCCACCGCATGGCACGGGCCAGGAGAGACAGCATGAAACCGGACATTCATCCCCAATACGCCGACGTAAGCGTGGTCTGCAGCTGCGGCAACACCTTCGTCACCCGCTCAACTGCGGCCAAGGACTTGCACGTCGAGGTCTGCTCGGCCTGCCACCCGTTCTTCACCGGCAAGCAGAAGATCGTCGATACAGGGGGACGCGTAGACAAGTTCCGTCGGAAGTACGGGCGTAAAGGCTAGCCACGCGTGCGGTGCGGCACCCGAAGGGCGCCCCGGCGGGGCGCCCTTCTGCTTTTCGGTCTACTACAGGCGTGTGGCGCACCAATACTCGCCGCCTCTCCTGTCAGCTGCGCCCCTGATCACATTGATGAACATGCACAAGTTGCGCGAGTGATCGATGGAGATACGGTCGCGCTGCGCGACGGTCGAACGCTTCGAATCATTGGAGTCAACGCCGCGGAGATCAGCAGCGATGACGTCCGGGTTCGGGCTCTCGCCATCTCCGCGCGCGACCGGTTACGCGTATGGCTCGCCCGCGAAGGCAATAGCGTCAATCTGCGCTTCGACGAACAACGACGTGACAAATACGGGCGCCTGCTCGCGCATGCCTTCGTTTCGGACGGGACCAGCGTGGCCGTCTGGTTGCAGGATCAGGGTCTTGCCACCGCGCTGACCGTCCCGCCGAACGTCTGGAACCAGCGCTGCTATGGCGCCGCCGAAGCCGATGCACGGGCACGGGGTCTTGGTCTGTGGCACCTGCCGGAGTACCAGGTGGTGGAGGCTGCCACGGTGCGCGCGGGAACGCGCGGCTACCGCTGGGTGCGCGGTCGCGTCGAGCACCTTGGGCGCAGCGATCGCACCATCTGGCTGGACCTTCCCGGCCGCGTGGCGCTGCGCATCGACCATGAAGACCTTCGCTACTTCGGCAGCATCACCCTGGATCAACTTGAAGGAAAGACGGTGATCGCGCGCGGATGGATGTATCCCGTCGGCAGCGCAGTACATCTGCGGATCCGCCATCCGGCTGCGCTGGAAGTGTTGGATCGTTGAGTCCCTTGGAGCTTGTGAGGCCCCCCTGCCTTGCGACGAACACGTGAATCTGGACGGGGTTGGTCAGCCGGGCTGCGCTCGAAGCGCGCTACGGCCGCTGCAACGATGAACAGTATGAGGCGAGTACCGTTGGGAAAATCGAGGCCGGACAGGTGCCGCGCGTTGTGGGATAATCGCCTGCCTTCCTGCATCGTCAGCCCTCGCGGAACACTCATGGCCGAGCGTTTGAAACAGGCTTCACTCGATTACCACGCCCACCCCATCCCGGGCAAGATCGCAATACAGGTCACCAAGCCGTGTGCCACTCAACGCGACCTGTCCCTGGCATACACGCCCGGTGTAGCCGAGCCGGTGCGCGTTATCGCCGAGCGGCCCGAAGCTGCATACGAGTACACGGCCAAGGGCAACCTGGTCGGCGTTATCACCGACGGGAGTGCCGTTCTGGGTCTGGGACGCGTCGGGCCGCTCGCCGGCAAACCGGTGATGGAGGGCAAGGCTGTCTTGTTCAAGCGCTTCGCGGACATCGACGTGTTCGACATTGAGGTGAACGCGGAGACGCCGCAAGCCTTCATCGAGACCGTTGCGCGCATCGCACCCACCTTCGGTGGTATCAACCTCGAGGATATCGCCGCGCCACACTGCTTCGAGATCGAGCAGACGCTGAGCGCGCGACTCGACATTCCGGTATTTCACGACGATCAGCACGGGACTGCGATCATCATCGCCGCAGGACTCATGAATGCGCTGGAACTTCAGGGAAAGCGACTGTCGGATGCGCGCATCGTCTGCTTGGGTGCCGGTGCCGCGGGGATTGCGTCCATGCGGCTCCTATTGTCCCTGGGTGCCGAAAGGTCCAACATCTTGATGGTGGACCGCAACGGCGTCATTCATAGCGGACGCCAGGACCTCAACCGCTACAAACGGGATTTCGCCCTCGCGACGGACCGGCACGTACTCGCGGATGCGCTACGCGGCGCCGACGTGTTCATCGGGCTATCGGGTCCCGATCTCCTGAGCGCACAAATGCTCGCGAGCATGGCGCCCCGTCCGGTGGTCTTCGCGCTTTCGAATCCGGATCCGGAGATACGTCCCGAAAAAGCCGAAACGGTGCGCGACGATCTGATCATGGCCACGGGTCGCAGCGACTACCCGAATCAGGTCAATAATGTGCTCGGTTTTCCGTTCATCTTTCGTGGCGCTCTCGATGTTGGCGCACGTTCGATCAATGAGCCGATGCATGTTGCCGCGGTACAAGCGCTCCGAAGTCTGACCCGAGAGCCGGTCGTCCCGGAAGTCCTGCATGCGTACGAGGTGGACAGTCTGGAATTCGGCCGGGACTATATCATCCCCAAGCCGCTCGACCCACGACTGCGCATTCGAGTGCCGCCCGCAGTAGCACGCGCCGCCATCAAGAGCGGGGTCGCACGCCGGCCCTATCCGGCGCACTATCCGGACTGAGCGGTCCGGACATCGTCGGCCGCCTGGAGATCTTGGCCTTGTCCTTTGACCCCGGACCCGACCGGGAGAAAGCGGGCATCACCGGGCGATCGGATTGCTGTCCACAGCGAAGGCCCGGATGCATGCAGATCCGGCCGGGCCTCGCCATACTTCACTGGCATCGACCTGCAATCCAGGACGCTCGCGGCTTTTCCAGGGACGATCTTGAGAAGGCGCAACCTGGCTGCGGCGGCCCGGGGCAATGCTCTCGTCATCGAATGCGCCTGCCGAATTCGCGGGATGAGCACCCCACCGGGGCTCGTAGCGCATCTGAGGTGAATCATGACCAAAGCGACAGTCGTAGTCACGGATCCCAAAACCGGCGAGCAGATCGAGCTTCCGATCCGGCAGGGCGTACTCGGCCCTTCGGCAATAGATGTGAGCCGCCTTTACCGGGACATGAGCTATTTCACCTACGATCCCGGATTCCTCGCCACTGCCAGCTGCGCCAGCCACATCACGTTCATCGATGACGAGCAGGGGGTTCTCCTCTACCGCGGCTATCCAATCGAACAGCTGGCTGCACACAGCAGCTTCCTCGAGGTCGCATGGCTGCTGCTCTACGGCGACCTGCCGAGCGTGGCGCAGCTCGCGGAATTCGAGCGCATCGTCCTGCGCCACACGATGATCAACGAGAACCTGAAACGGTTCTACAGCGGGTTCTATCACAACGCTCATCCCATGGCGGTAATGGTCGGCGTGGTCGGCTCCCTCTCGGCTTTCTATCATGATTCCATCGATATACGGGATCCGCGGCACAGGGAAATCAGCGCCCACCGGCTGATTGCAAAGATGCCCAGCATCGCCGCCAACTGCTACAAGCACGCGGTGGGCGAGCCTTTCATGTACCCGCGCAACAATCTCAGCTATCCCGGAAACCTGCTGCACATGACGTTCGCGGTCCCGAGCGAGGATTATGTGGTGGATCCGCTGGCCGAACGCGCGCTCGACATGTTGCTCATTCTCCACGCCGATCATGAACAGAACGCCAGCACGGCCACGGTACGCCAGGCCGGCAGCAGCGGCGCCGACCCATTCGCGTGCATCGCCGCCGGACTCGCATCACTCTGGGGACCGGCACATGGTGGCGCGAATGAGGAAGTGCTTCACATGCTGGCCGAGATCGGTGACGTGAGCAAGATTCCCGCCTTCATCGCTCGCGCCAAGGACAAGGACGACCCGTTCCGGCTGATGGGCTTCGGACACCGGGTGTACAAGAACTACGACCCTCGTGCCCGCATCATCCGCGACGTGGCGCACCAGGTGCTGGAGAAGCTCGGCAATCCCAATGATCCACTGTTTGAGCTGGCCCTGCGACTGGAAGAGGTGGCATTGCAGGACGACTATTTCATCAAGCGGAGGCTGTTCCCCAATGTGGACTACTACTCCGGGATCATCTATCGCGCCTTGGGCATTCCTGTGCCAATGTTCACCGTCATGTTTGCCGTTGCACGCACGGTCGGGTGGGTCGCGCACTGGATGGAAATGATGTCCGAACCGAGCCAGAAGATCGGTCGTCCCCGCCAGGTCTACGTGGGCCATCCCTACCGCGACTATGTGCCAATGGGCGAACGCTCCTGATGCTGCGCGCGGCATTCATTCTTCGAGCAACGCTTGTACGGCCTGCAGCGTTGCTCGGCGCATCGGCCTACCGTCGACCGGACTGCGCGGCGCCTGACGCAGACCGTCGACCGGGAACACCGCCAACTCGATGCTAATTTCGCCCGCCACGAATCGATAGGCCGGATACACGGCGGGATCGCCGTTTGGCGAACGCAGGCGCCGCTCGCCGGTGTCGAACGGCACGTTGTGATGCATCAGGAATATGGCCACCTCCTCCGCCGCATCGGCGAACAGGTGCAGATTCACGTCGGAGTGCTCGGCAGCGGTGCCGCTCAGGACAGATCCCACCAGCCGCGGTTCGAAACCGGCAAAGAATTCCATGGCCCAGACTGCCGCTTCGCGCAGGTTTCGCAAGAGAAGCGCTTGGCTGCTGCCGCGAAACAGGCGCTGGTACTCGATGAGCGCTTGCTCGATCTCAGTGTTGCTCGGCATGTTGCGGGTATCCACTGCGTCTAGACGGGCCGCCGCCTTGCGTTTCGCAGCATGGAAGTCGCGAATGCCGTCCTGGTCCATGATGCGCGCAGCTTCCAGGGCAATGCGCTGGCGCATTTGCTGGTCCCGGCTTGTGGAACGCGTACCCATGGGGAACACTTACCGTTCTACAGAATTGACGAACGAGTGGGCAAAAACCCGCGCCGTCCAGTATATGCGACTTCGAAGTCGGTCCGAACCGCGCCGAAGTCAGAAAAGTGGATCCGAGTACCGGGCGGCGTCAGGCGCTTCATGCTCCACGCCTGTGCGAGCGGCCCCTGAGGCGGCGGAAGGCGCTGTGTCCGCCATGAAAGTCTCGAAAATGGCGTCCGGATCATCCGCACTCGCGGGCATCCCGGTATCGGGGTCGATGCGCATGGTAACCAGCCCCCGCGGCGGGCTCATCTGGCGCTCGGGGACGTCCTTGAGTGCAGCACCCATGAAATCCATCCACATGGGCAGGGCGGCTCGACCGCCGGTCTCGTCCTTCCCCAGCGGCTGCAGATGGTCAAACCCGACCCACGCACTGGCCACAAGGCTCAGGTTGAAACCGTTAAACCAGGCGTCGCGCTGGTCGTTAGTCGTTCCGGTCTTTCCCATGATGTCATGGCGACCCAGTTGCATCGCCCGACGTGCCGTACCCCGGCGCACGACGTCTCCCATCATCGAATCCATCAGATAGCAGTTCTGGGCACTGATCACACGGGGTGCCAGGACAGGAGGTGGCTCACTCGTCGCAGATGCCGAATCCGGCGGCGAAGCGGCTGCCAGCGAAACCGCTCCGGCGCTCACATTCACATCAGCCGCCGGGACCGGAGTATCTTCGCAGTCGGAACACGCAACTTCGGGCCGCACTCGGAGCACTGTCTCGCCGGAGCTGCTCTCGATGTGTTCAATGAAGAAAGGGGAAATCCTGTAACCGCCGTTGGCGAATACCGCGTAGGCGGCTGCAAGATCAAGAGGCCGCACCACGCCGGTCCCCAGCGCAAGCGACAAATTCCGCGGCAGGTCGTCCGACTGGAAGCCGAAGCGGGTCACGTAGTCCACGGCGTAGTCGATCCCGATGTCCCTCAGCAGCCGGATCGAAACCAGGTTGCGCGAGAATGTCAGCGCCTCGCGCAGCCGGGTGGGTCCATAAAATCGGCGGCCGTAGTTCTCGGGCCGCCAACTGCTGTCCCGCTGTTCAAATACCAACGGCGCATCGTTGATCATGCTGGCGGGAGTCAGGCCTTTCGCCAATGCGGCGGAATAGAGAAAGGGCTTGAAGCCCGAGCCAGGCTGGCGGCGCGCCTGGGTTACCCTATTGAATTTGCTTCGGAAGAAATCGAATCCACCCACGAGTGCCACCACGGCGCCATCGCGGGGATCAAGCGCCACCAGCGCCGCTTCCGCTTCGGGCAACTGCGCCAGGCGCCACCCTTCCTCGTCCGGCAACCGTTCCAGACGAATCACGTCGCCCACATGCAGCACGTCGGCCGCGGACTTGGGTGCTGGTCCGCGGCTGTCCACATCGATATAAGCCCGTGCCCACTGCAGTGCCGACCACTCCAGGACAGCTTGCCCACCTCCTCCGACATAGATCAGCGCGGACTTTGGCCGCAGTTCCAGCACCAGCGCCGCGACAAGCCCGCCCACCGTGGCCGTGTCCGCGAGAGCCTGGCGCCACTGCTCCGGCCCCGCGTCGGGTACCAGCTCCACGTGGCGTTCGGGTCCCCGGTAACCGTGACGGCGGTCGTACTCAAGCAGCGTGCGGCGCAACGCCACGTTCGCCCCATGTTGCCGGTCGCGTTCGAGCGTGGTGTAGACGCTGTACCCCCCCGTGTACGCTTCCGGTCCGAACTGCTCAACCATGCGCGCACGTACCATCTCGGCGATGTACGGAGCCTCGACCTCCAGCGGCGAGGTGTGGAGGTAGGCGGTGTCGGGTTCCGCCCGCGCCGCCCGATAGTCTGCGTCGGAAATCATCTTCAGCTCGCGCATGCGACCCAGGACGTAGTCACGGCGCGCCAGCGCATGGACGGGATCGGCAATCGGATTCACGCGCGACGGCGCCTTGGGCAATCCGGCAATCATGGCCGTCTGGGCAAGGTCCAGTTCGGCGACCGGCACTCCGTAGTAAGTCTGCGCCGCGGCAGCGACTCCATAGGCACGGTTGCCAAGATAGATCTTGTTCAGGTAAAGCTCCAGAATCTCCTCTTTGGTAAGCTCGCGTTCGATCTTGAGGGCGAGGAGAACCTCATTGAACTTTCGCAAGAAGGTCTTTTCACTGCTGAGGAAGAAATTGCGCGCCACCTGCATGGTGATGGTGCTCCCACCCTGGCGTTTCTCTCCCGTTCTCGCAAGTTTCAAGGCGGCGCGAACCAGTCCCTGATAGTCGACGCCTGGATGTTCGAAGAATCGATCGTCTTCCGCAGCCAGAAAGGCTTGCACCATTCGGGCCGGGATCTGTGCATATCGGATCGGTATGCGTCGCCATTCGCCGAATTCACCGATGAGAGCACCGTCTCGCGTGTAGATGCGTAGCGGCACCTGCAGACGTACGTCCCGCAGCGCTTCGATGCTCGGCAATCGCGGCTCGAAGTATAGATAAGTGGTGGCAATCGCGACCAAACCAAGCGTAAAGAAGGTTAGGGCGGCGCCGATAGTGAGCTTCAGCAATCGGGAAGGTAAAGTCGCTGACATTTCGAAGAACCAGGTGGCGAGGACTTGTGAAGCGCGTCATGGTAAAGCACGTATCGACAAATTATAAAACTTACAATACCATCGGGGCGCTCGCTGGCTTCATTTTACTCGTAGTCGGGTATAGAGTTGCGGATTGTAATTAACGCGCTCGCCAATGTCTCCTGAGTAACCGCGGGTAGCAGAAAAGGAAACTACTGTGCCACTGCTCGGACGGAAAACACCTCCTATCCTTGGCCTCGACATCAGCTCGACGGCCGTCAAGCTCCTGGAACTAAGTCGCAACGGGTCTCGCTACCGAGTCGAGAGCTACGCGGTCGAGCCACTGCCACCGAACTCCGTCGTCGAGAAGAGTATTGCAGACGTCGATGCGGTGGGCGAGGCCATCAGACGAGCGGTGAAACGCTCTGCCACGCGAGCCAAGTATACGGCAGTTGCCGTTGCCGGTTCCGCGGTGATCACAAAAGTCATCTCGATGTCCGCATCGCTGACCGCTGACGAAATGGAAAGTCAGATCGAGCTGGAGGCCGATCAATACATTCCCTATCCGCTCGAGGAAGTGAACCTCGACTTTGAGGTCATCGGACCTTCCGAGAAGAACCCGGACATGGTGGACGTCCTCCTAGCCGCGTCGCGCAGCGAAAACGTCGACATGCGCGTTTCAGCGGCCGAGCTCGGGGGCCTCACTGCCAAGATCGTGGACGTGGAAGCGTATGCGATGGAAAACGCATTCACGCTGATCGCAGAGCAGATGCCGGACCAGGGTGTGGACAAGACCATCGCGGTGGTTGACGTGGGCGCGACCATGACCACGTTGAACGTGCTGCACGACATGAAGATCATCTATACGCGTGACCAAGTGTTCGGCGGCAAGCAGCTTACGGAAGAAATCATGCGCCGATATGGCCTCTCGTACGAGGAGGCAGGTATGGCGAAGCGGCAGGGAGGGCTTCCGGACAATTATATACCCGAGGTTCTGGAGCCGTTCAGGGAGGCCATGGCTCAGCAGGTAAGTCGCTCACTGCAGTTCTTTTTCTCGTCCAGCCAATACAACAGTGTCGACTACGTGGTCATGGCAGGGGGGAGTTCATCGATTTCCGGCGTCGACGAGCTCATCCAGCAGAAGATCGGACCTGAAACCTCGATCGCAAACCCCTTTGCCAATATGTCATTGTCTTCTCGCGTAAAACCTCAGACGCTAAGCAATGACGCGCCGTCTTTGATGCTAGCCTGCGGACTGGCCCTAAGGAGCTTCGACTGAGATGGCCCATATCAACCTGCTACCCTGGCGCGAGGAGCTCCGCAAGCAGCAAAAGAAGCAGTTCGCCATGGCCACGGGACTTTCAGTGGTGCTGATGGCGCTGATCGTCCTCTACGCACACCTTTATATAGGGGGTTTGATCGCCGCACAGAACGCGCGCAATGGGCTGCTGACCGGCGAGATTACCGAGCTCGACAAGAAAATCGCCAGGATTAAGGACATAGAATCGATCAAGTCCAAACTGCAGGCACGCATCAACATCATTCAGCAGCTTCAGCGCAGCCGCCCCCAGATCGTGCATATCTTCGATGAGCTGGTGCGGACGCTGCCGGAAGGCGTGTATCTGACCAGCATCACTCAAAAGGGCTCTGCGCTGACGCTGCAGGGGATCGCGCAGTCTAACGCGCGGGTTTCGGCGTACATGAGAAATCTGGAAGCCTCGGGCTGGATGACGAATCCGGCGCTCAGTGTGATTCAGGCCAAGAAGGACCCGCAGGGACGCGACAGTGAATTCACTCTGAACGTGACGGAAGCCTCCGGCGATGACACGAATACCGAAGCGGGCGTCAATACGACCGCCGGAGTCACGCCATGAACCTGAGCGAACTGAGAAACCTCGACTTCAACAACATCGGGAGCTGGCCGATCGCGGTCCGCGTATTCACGATCGGCACGATCTGCGCCGCAGTGCTTGGGCTGGGGTACTGGTACGAGTCCCAGAATCAGCTTCCCGACCTTGAGCAGGCGCGCAACAAGGAGCAGGAACTACGAACTGTGTTCTCGGCCAAGGCAGCGAAGGCCGCCAACCTGGACGCATATGTTCAGCAGCTTGAAGAAATGCGGCAGTCGTTTGGCGCCATGCTGCGACAGCTGCCGAACAAGACGGAAGTCGCTGACCTGTTGGTCGACATCTCTCAGACCGGTTTGGCCAGCGGCCTGGAGTTCGACCTGTTCAAGCCGCTTGCGGAGGTCCCCAAGGAGTTCTATTCAGAGCTGCCAATCAACATTCGGGTCACAGGAAAGTATCACGATTTCGGGGCTTTCGTCAGTGGCGTAGCCGCCCTGCCACGCATCGTCACCTTGCACGACATTTCCATCAAGCCCGCGGGCGATAAACTGGTGATGGACGTAACCGCTAAGACCTACCGCTACCTCGAAGAGGGGGAGTCCAAGTGAAAGCGACCTCCTTCCGGAATGCCTGCTGCTCGCTTATAGGTATTGTACTCGTGGCGGGACTTTCTGGCTGCGCCGGCCAGAAGATGGACGATCTGCAAGCCTTCATCGCCTCCGAGAAAGCCAAGCAGAGCGCATCGGTGGAGCCGCTGCCGGAGATCAAGCCCTACACGACCTTCCTGTACTCCGCTGCAGACCTTCGCGATCCTTTCACACCTACCACCTTTACTCAGCCGCTCTCCGTTGCAGTGCCGGGCGGTGGCATCAGCCCTGACTTCAACCGCCCGCGCGAAGCACTGGAAGCCTACCCGCTTGACAGCCTGCGGATGGTGGGCACCTTGGAGCGCGATCAGCAGCGGGCCGCACTGATACGCGCGCGGGATGGAACCATACACCGGGTCAAGGCCGGGAATTATATGGGACAAAACCACGGCAAGATCATCTCGGTTGCGGAAGATAAGATTGAGCTGACGGAGATTGTACCCAATGGACAGGGGGGCTGGCTGGAACGTCAGGCGTCCGTGGCACTCAGCGAATAATCCCACGAGGGGGGAAAACATGATCGGAAAGTTTTGCGCCCGTTTGTCGGGCCTACCGGAGCCTCGGGTGTCTAGTGTCAGCCGGACTTGGCCCCGTACCAGGTGGCTGTTGCGGATAGCGCTGCTGCTGTGCCTTCCGGGAGTCGCCGATGCGGCGACCAACGCACTGGAAGCCGTGAGTTTCTCCTCGCTTCCTGGAGACCGTGTGCAGGTGACGCTCAAGCTTTCGTCTCCTGCTCCCAAGCCCCTCAGCTTCACCATCGACAATCCGGCGCGGATTGCCCTCGACCTGCCGGACACTCGCAACGAGTTGGCGAGCAAGACCCAGAACATCGGTATCGGAGCGGCACGCAGCATCAGTGCCGCAGAGGCGAACGGGCGCACGCGAGTCGTTCTGAACCTTGTTCAACTGGTGCCCTACGAAACCAGGACCGAGGGCAACAACGTCTACGTCACTCTTGGCGGCTCTCCAGCTTCCGCCACCGCCACTTCCGCACAAACGGTTGCTGAGAGCTCGTCGCCCCCCTCGTCCACTTCCCCTACAGGAACTTCGTCCGGGAACGAAATCAGTAATCTGGACTTCCGGCGTGGCGAACAGGGCGAGGCGCGCATCACGGTTACCCTGCCGAGCGCCGCAGTCCCGGTGGACATGCACCAGGAGGGCGATCAGATCGTCGTCGATTTCCTGAACACCAATCTGCCCGAGCGCCTGCAGCGGCGCCTCGATGTGACCGATTTCGCCACGCCCGTGCGCAGCATCGACACTTTCCGCAAGGGTGACGGCGTACGAATGGTCATAACACCGGTGGGTGAGTATGACCACTTGGCTTATCAATCGAACAATATCTATACGGTCGAGGTCAAGCCGGTAACGAAAGAGAAGAAGGAGGAGGAGAAGAAGGAGAAGTTCGGCTATACCGGCGAACGGCTGTCTCTCAACTTCCAGAACATCGAAGTGCGCGCGGTGCTGCAGCTCATTGCCGACTTCACCGGGCTCAACCTGGTGACCAGCGACACGGTGCAGGGCAACCTGACGCTGCGACTGAAGAATGTACCCTGGGATCAAGCCCTGGACATCATCCTGAAAACCAAGGGCCTGGGTATGCGCCGTTCGGGCAACGTGATTCTGGTAGCCCCGAGCGAGGAAATTGCCGCACGTGAGAAACTCGAGCTCGAAGCCCAGAAGCAGCTGGAGGAATTGGCACCGCTGCGCTCCGAATTCGTACAGATCAACTATGCAAAGGCGTCCGACATCGCGTCCCTGGTGAAGGCAAAAGAAAACTCCCTGCTTTCTCCGCGTGGCAGCGTCACAATCGATGAGCGCACCAACACCTTGCTGGTGCAGGACACGGCAGACAAGCTGGCCGAGATCCGCCGACTTGTCGCCACACTGGACATTCCGGTCCGCCAGGTCTTGATCGAATCGCGCGTGGTGATCGCCAATGACGACTTCAACCGCGAACTGGGTGTACGGTTCGGAGCGACGGTCGTCAAAGACGGCGGTGATATCGTCACTACTGGGTCGACGGCCGGAACCACCAACTTGATTGGGCAACCATTCGATCCGGTGAACGTGGGCACTACCACTCAGCGTCTCAATGTCAATTTGCCCGTCTTGAGTCCTGCTGGTCAGATCGCATTTGCGCTGCTCGGCTCGGACTATCTAGTCGATCTCGAGCTTTCCGCCCTGCAGGCCGAGGGTCGCGGCGAAGTGATCTCTAGCCCGCGAGTTATCACCGCCAATCAGAAACAAGCCCTGATCGAGCAGGGCGTGGAGATCCCGTATCAGGAGGCTTCGTCCAGCGGTGCCACGTCAGTATCGTTCAAGAAGGCCGTACTGAGTCTCAAGGTCACGCCGCAGATCACCCCGGACGACCGGGTTATCATGGATCTTTCCATCACCAAGGACAGCGTGGGTGAGGTATTCGACAAAGTTCCTGCCATCAATACCCGCGAAGTCGCCACCCAGGTGCTGGTCGACAACGGTGAGACTGTCGTGCTTGGTGGCATTTACGAGCAGACCCGCAGCAAGCAGGTCAACATGGTACCTTTCCTTGGCAGTTTGCCTGGAGTGGGCTTCCTGTTCCGCGATACTCTCAACGTGAACGACAAGGCAGAGCTGCTGATCTTCGTCACTCCCAAGATCATCAAGGAAAGCCTCACACTGAAATAGTCCGTCGAAGCGTTGCGCTCCTTCAGCCGCCCGGGTCAGAACCCGGGCGGTTTCGTTTGGGTCCCTTTCTGCAGTTGCATCCCACTATGGAAACTGGCATATCTAGTCCGGAAATCTCATCAGCATCCCGGGAGCTGGCGGAATTCGCAGCCGTCCTGGCGGTGAGGTGCCTGCCCCGGTGAGATATGTGGGCTAGTGCCGGTATGAACCGTCGTCGCAACCTCTTCTTGGTCGGTCCCATGGGCGCTGGAAAGTCCACAATCGGTCGCCAGCTCGCCAAGCTGCTTGATCTGGACTTTGTCGACAGCGATCGCGAAATCGAGCAGCGTACGGGTGCGAGCATTTCGCTGATATTCGAGCTGGAAGGCGAATCGGGTTTCCGTGCTCGCGAACGCGCCATGATTGACGAGCTAAGCCTGCGCGAAGGGATTGTGCTGGCAACTGGGGGGGGCGCCGTCCTCGACGCCGCGAACCGTGCGCACTTGGCCGAGCGCGGACTGGTGATCTACCTCCAGACTTCGGTCGACCAGCAGCTCAAACGCACGGCCCGGGACCGGAATCGTCCGCTGCTGAAGTCCGACGATCCGCGCGCACGCCTCGAAGCGCTGATGGCCGAGCGCGAGGCGCTGTACTGCGACTTGGCCGCGCTCACGGTCAGCACCGACGGACGAAATGTCAACACCGTAGCGAAGGAGATCGTCTGGCGCGTTCGCCCAGAGACCCCCAGTGCGTGAAATGCCGATTATACTGAACCAACTCGTCCGCAGCGGGTGCCGGCCCGCCCCGGGATTCGTGGGTGGTGGCCGCGTGACATATTCGGCAGACGCATGATTACCCTCACAGTCGAACTGGGAGTCCGCAGTTACCCCATCTACATCGGCGAGCGGCTGCTCGCGCTCTCCGAGCTATACTCGCGCCACTTGGCCGGCCACGACGTGCTGATCGTCACCAACGAGGTTGTTGCACCGCTGTACGCGGAAACAGTCCGCGCCGCCCTGGGCGACATCCGCCATGAAGTTGTGGTACTGCCCGATGGTGAGCAGTACAAGACCCTGGAGACCGCAAGTCGCCTTTTTGACACCCTGATCGGCGAACACTTCGAGCGTAGCGTGACGTTGATTGCACTCGGGGGCGGTGTGGTGGGAGACATCACGGGATTCGCAGCAGCCTGCTATCAGCGCGGAGTCGCCTTGTTGCAGGTACCGACCACCCTACTTGCCCAGGTCGATTCCTCGGTCGGGGGCAAGACCGGCGTCAATCATCCGTTGGGTAAGAACATGATCGGCGCCTTTCATCAGCCCAACGCCGTGATCGCCGACACGTCCACGCTGACCACCCTCGATGAACGTCAAGTTTCTGCGGGGATTGCGGAGGTGATCAAATACGGGCTGATACGGGACGCGACGTTTTTCGCATGGCTGGAAGAGCATGTTGAGGACCTGCTGAACCGTGACCCGACCGCTCTTGCGTACGCGATCGAACGCTCCTGCCGAAACAAGGCGGAAGTGGTCGCAGCTGACGAGCGGGAGAGCGGGCAGCGTGCGCTGCTCAACCTTGGCCACACGTTTGGACACGCCATCGAAACGGCAACCGAGTACAATCGCTTACTGCACGGCGAAGCCGTGGGGGTGGGCATGCGCATGGCCGCAGAGCTATCCGCGAGACTGGGCTGGCTTTCCCACGAAACTCTGCAGCGCATCGAGTCGCTGCTGCAGCGTGCACGCTTACCTATTGCACCTCCCCCAGGAATCCACCCGCGGCGGTTTCGGGAGTTCATGTCGGTCGACAAGAAGGTGCAGCACGGGCGCCTGCGCCTGGTGCTCCTGCGCGACATTGGGGTTTCGGTCGTCACCGGCGAGTTCGAGTCCGCACAACTCGACGCAACACTGGCCGCCATGTGCCTGCCGGCAGGCTGATGCAGCCGGTTTCTGCCTCCAGCTTCGAGAGCCCCGATCTGGCGCCGTACGCCGCACACTCCACGGGCTCCCGCGGAAGGCGACATCCGGAGCCTGGGCCGGCGTACCGCAGCGAATACCAGCGGGACCGCGACCGCATCATTCACTCCGCGGCATTTCGGCGCTTGGAATACAAGACCCAGGTTTTCGTCAATCATGAAGGGGATTTGTTTCGAACGCGCCTTACGCATTCCATAGAAGTCGCCCAGATCGCCCGCTCCATCGCCCGCGCTCTGCACGTGAACGAGGATCTCACGGAAGCGATCGCCCTGGCTCATGATCTGGGGCACACGCCATTCGGTCATGCGGGCCAGGACGCCCTGAACAGCTGCATGCGCGACTACGGCGGGTTCGAGCACAATCTCCAATCCCTCCGAGTGGTGGACGAGTTGGAGGAACGCTATGCGGAGTTTCGGGGACTCAACCTGACCTTCGAGACCCGCGAAGGCATTCTCAAGCACTGCTCGCCCCGCCACGCCTTGGAGTTGGGTGAGATCGGGCGTCGATTCATCGAGCATCGGCAACCCAGCATCGAGGCCCAATTGACCAACCTCTCGGACGAGATCGCTTACAATAGCCATGACGTCGACGACGGACTGCGGGCCGAGCTGTTGAGCGTCGATCAGCTCACGTCGGTGCGCCTGTTCCAGGAGCAATATCAGCAGGTACGTGCCAGCTATCACGCGATCAGCGTTCGCCGTACCATTCATGAGGTGGTACGGCGTATGATTAACTGGCAGGTCGTGGACTTGATCGAGACCAGCCAGGCACTACTGCGGAAGTCCGTGCCCGGCGGAATTGAGGCCGTACGCGCGCACCCCGCACCGCTGGTGGCTTTCAGCGACGCCATGCGCGAGTTCAACTTGGAGATGAAGCGCTTTCTACGTGAGCATCTCTACCGCCACTATCGAGTGCACCGCATGACCGCAAAAGCCGGTAGGGTGATCGGGGCTTTGTTCGATGCGTTTCGGAATGACCCGCGATTGCTGACACCGGAGGCGCAACGCAACGCAGCCGACCTCGAGCGCCTCTCGGGAGAAGCCGGACGCGCGCGCGCGGTGGCCGACTACATCGCGGGAATGACCGATCGCTTTGCGATCGCCGAGTACAACAGGATCTTCGATCCTGGCCAGCGTACGTAACATTGGCATCGCCGGCCACGCCTGCCGGTGTGCGATTCGGTGTAGCGGGTTGGGCAGTCTGCACTGATGCGCATTTACATGCAAATACCAGCGGTCGACGAGAGAGTACCGCGTTTCTATCATCTACTGCTTCAGGAAGATCTGTTGGAAGGATGGGTTCTGGTCCGTGAATGGGGCCAGCAAGGTTCTTCAGGCAAGGTGAAGCGCGAGCATTTCGCTTCCCGTGAAGCCGCCGAACAGGCCTTGGTGGAGGCGCGCGACGCGCAGCTGCGTCGTGGGTATCGCGTAGTGTTCATGACGGGAAGTTATCAAACCTGAGGGAGGGATTGGGATGAATTCCAGTGTGGCGAGAGATATACCCGCGCTCGAGCAGGATTACCCGGAGCCGCCCTATCTGGAACGATACGGACTGACCCGGCCACCTTTCCTGCTGCAGGTCGAGGACGACTTCTTCTTCGCAGAAACAGGCCTCGTACAGCGCCTGGACCTCATGCAACACTTGACCGACTTCGGTGCACTGCTGTTGACGGTCATTGGTCCCCGAGGCAGCGGAAAGAGCACGCTCCTGCACCAACTCGTGAAACGAGGCCGGGAGAACTGGCGTGTTTGCCACCTGCAGGCGCGCCAGCTGCTCGATGGTGAGGCCTTGCTGCGCGAGGTTGGCGCCTGCTTCGGCCTTCCGACTGACGGCGTCTCGTGCGCCGATCTTCACGGAGCCTTGCTGCAGCAGCTCGCGGACATGCAGGGCAACGGGCAGCTTGCGGTGCTGGTGGTCGACGATGCACACGAGTTTCCCCCGAGCGCGCTGCAGGCACTGACCAGCCTGTGGTCCGCAACGAACGAAATCGGACGGCTGCTGCGCGTCGTACTGTTCGCCGAACCGCAGATCAGGGAGCTGCTGGCGCCCCAGATTGATCCCGACGCATGGGAGCAACATGTGCATGTGCTCGACATACCCCCCTTGTCGGAGCTTCAGACCGCCGCCTACGTCCGACACCGCCTCGCGGTCGCGGGTTACGCCGGTCCCAGTCCATTCACGCCCGCCTATATAAAGAACATCCACCGCGCATCGCGCGGATTGCCGGCGCGGATCAATGAGCGTGCCTACCAGCTTCTGATTGAGCTCCAGAAAAATGCGGTTGAACCAGCCCCGCCCATGGAAGTACCGGAACCCGCGTCTCACAAGAGGGGCGGACGTTCACCGACCGTTTACTTCGTGTTGGGTAGCATTGCCGTCGCCGCCATTGCCACGGCGCTCTTCATTCCGACCTCGCACAAGCAAGAGCGCGGCAGTGGGGTGCCCATCCCGCTGCCGCCGGCAAACGAGTCTGACGAGCGACGCTTGGAAGAGCAACATCCGATCATCCGTATGCATCAACCAGCGGTGGCGCTTCCGGAGCGCGTCGGCGTGCCGCTCGGGGAGAAGCTCGGCGCGCTGCCGCCAGCCGAGAACGACCTCGCCGACGTGCCGCTGACCGGGGTTTCTTCCGTGCCGCCGGCCGCGCAGCCCGATGCAGGCACCACCTCAAGTACCCCCGAGCCGCAGACGCAGCTTCTGGAGCCGATCCGAAGCCCGGCAGTCACGGCCGAGCAAACTCTGGCGCCGACGGCGCGTACGGCACCTGACGGACCCGCCGACATCTCCTCGGAAACGGGGAACAAGCCTCTTGCCCCTGCAGTGACGGCGCGAGCACCGGCACCCATCGAGAGGAGTTCAGCCGCACCGAAGCGGGAAGCATGGCTGTTAAGACAGGATCCGTCACATTACATGCTGCAACTGCTCGGCGTTCGGAACGAAGCAGCCGTACTCGCGTATGTTCGGCGCCAGAACCTCAAGGGAGACATGGCCTACTTCCACACCTTTTACAAGGGCGGGGACTGGTATCCCCTGCTGTACGGTGTCTATCCTTCGCGGCAGGCAGCCATGGCCGCTATCGAACACCTGCCGGCGCACATCCGCAGCAGCCGGCCCTGGCCGCGAAGCATCGCCGCCGTACAGGCCGATATTCGCGCCGCCTTGCCGCAAGCCGCCGGCGGCGGCTGACCACCTACGACCCGGCGACGAAAACCCCCGTCGTCGGGTCGCACAACACGCGGTGAATTGAACCGGCTATAGCCCGCGGCTATACTGAAAAGCCGCGTTCGCCTGCTCTCGGCTACGTTCTCCTTCCGGACGGGTGCGACCGGGTGCCCTGCTCACCCGCGGACGGCGCATCACACCTCAGGCCGACCCGCATGTGCTGCCGGAATTGGCCATCAGCCCAATAGCTTATGCAAATGCGAGGTGCCAGAGTGAATCACTCGGTGTTGCCCCCCAGGCAGGGTCTGTATGATCCGGCGCACGAGCATGACGCCTGTGGCGTAGGCTTTATCGCCGACATCAGGGGCCGCAAGAGCCACACCCTCATCTCGCAAGGCTTGCAGATCCTGAAGAATCTGACCCACCGCGGTGCGACCGGTGCGGATCCCCTGGCAGGAGACGGCGCGGGCATTCTGATCCAGCTGCCGGACGCATTCCTGCGTCGCGAGCTGGCCGCTTCGGGCGTCACGCTCCCTGCCCCAGGTGAATTCGCGGTCGGCATGGTATTCCTGCCGCAAGACGCAGAAGCGCGCCGCCGCTGCGAGGAACAGCTGTCGCAGTGCGTGGCGGACGAAGGCCAGAGCATAATCGGCTGGCGAGACGTGCCTACCGACAATGCCCGGCTGGGCGTCGGCGTCAAGGCCGTCGAACCGTTCATCCGCCAGGTACTCGTTCGACGCGGTCCCAACTGCGCCGACGTTGATGCCTTCGAGCGCAAGCTGTTCGTGATACGCAAGCGCGCCGAGCATGCCATCGCGGGCGACCGCGCGGCGGGAGGCGAGATGTTCTACCTCCCCTCCCTTTCCGCGCGAGTCTTGGTCTACAAGGGCATGCTGCTCGCCGACCAGGTCGCCGAGTACTATCCAGACCTCAAGGACCAGGCCATGGTCACGGCACTTGCTCTGGTCCACCAGCGCTTCTCCACCAACACTTTCCCAAGCTGGGACCTGGCGCAGCCATTTCGCATGATCGCGCACAACGGCGAGATCAACACCCTGCGCGGCAACGTGAACTGGATGGCTGCGCGGCGCCATGCCATGTCCTCGACGGTACTCAACGATGACCTGGAGAAGCTCTGGCCCCTCATCGTCGAGGGCCAATCCGATTCCGCCTGCTTCGATAACGCGCTGGAGATGCTGGTGGCGGGGGGTTACTCGCTCGCCCACGCCATGATGCTGCTGATCCCGGAAGCGTGGGCCGGCAATCCGTTGATGGACAAGGAGCGGCATGCCTTCTACGAGTACTACGCGGCGCTCATGGAGCCCTGGGACGGTCCCGCTGCCGTGGCCTTCACGGATGGGCGCCAGATCGGCGCGACCCTCGATCGCAACGGTCTGCGCCCGGCGCGCTATCTCATCACCGAGGACGGCTTGGTCATAATGGCCTCGGAGATGGGCGTGCTGGACGTGCCGGAGCACAAGATCGTCAAGAAATGGCGACTGCAACCGGGGAAGATGTTCCTGATCGATCTGGAGGCAGGCCGCATCATCGACGATGGCGAGCTCAAGGCGGCGCTGGCGGCAGCGCGTCCGTATCAGGATTGGCTGAACAAGACCCAGGTGGTGCTGGAGAACCTGATCTCCGGGTCGTGTCCGAACCCGCCGGAGGCAAGCACCCTGCTCGATCGCCAGCAGGCCTTTGGGTACACGCAGGAGGACCTCAAGTTCGTCCTGACGCCCATGGCCGTCAGCGGTGAGGAGGCGTTGGGGTCCATGGGCAACGACACGCCGCTCGCCGTGCTATCGAACCGGCCCAAGCCGCTGTACGCCTACTTCAAACAGATGTTCGCGCAGGTCACCAATCCGCCCATAGACCCCATACGCGAACAACTGGTGATGTCGCTGATTTCCATCATCGGTCCGCGTCCCAATCTGCTGGGTTTCGACGATACAGAGCCACGCATGCGCCTGGAGGTCCAGCAGCCGGTCCTCTCACAGCAGGACATGGATAAGATCTACCGCATCTCCGAATACACGGACGGGAACTTCCGCTCCGCGGCCTTCAGCATCTGCTATCCCGCGGCGCAGGGTGTGAATGGAATGGAGCCGGCGCTCACTGCGCTGTGCAACGATGCCGAACGGGCGGTACGCGATGGCTGCAACGTACTGGTCCTCTCCGACCGGAATATGGATCGCGACCTCGTACCCATCCCCGCGCTGCTCGCCACTTCGGCGGTGCACCATCACCTGGTACGCACGGGACTGCGCACCAGCACTGGGCTGGTGGTGGAAACCGGTTCCACACGCGAAGTACACCATTTCGCACTGCTCGCCGGCTATGGTGCCGAGGCGTTTCATCCGTACCTGGCGTTCGAGTCGCTCTCCGTGCTCCGCGAGCGGCTTCCCGAGGACGTGGATCACTCCGAGGCCTGCCGGCGCTACACCAAGGCCATCAACAAGGGGCTGCTGAAGGTCATGTCCAAAATGGGCATTTCCACTTTCCAGTCGTATTGCGGGGCGCAGATTTTCGAGGCCGTGGGCCTCAACAGCAGCTTCGTCAACCGGTACTTCACGGGGACCGCAAGCAACGTCGAGGGTGCCGGACTTGCAGAAATCGCCGAGGAAACCGTGCGCTGCCACACCCTGGCATTCAGCGACGCACCGCTGTATCGCGACGACCTTGATGCAGGGGGCGACTACGCCTACCGCGTCCGAGGCGAAGCGCATATGTGGACCCCGGAAAGCATATCGCGACTGCAGCACGCCACACGCACCAACAGTTACCGCACTTACCGCGAGTACGCCGACCTCATCAACGGGCAAAGCGAGCGCCTGATGACGTTGCGCGGACTGTTCGAGATCAAGACCGCGCCACATCCGGTGGCACTGGAAGAGGTCGAGGCGGCGCGCGAGATCGTGAAGCGGTTCTCCACCGGCGCCATGTCCTACGGATCGATTTCGCGCGAGGCGCACACCACGCTGGCGATCGCGATGAACCGCCTCGGCGGCAAGTCCAACACCGGGGAAGGCGGCGAAGAGCCTGAGCGCTTCCGCCCGCTGCCGAACGGCGATTCCATGCGCTCCGCCATCAAGCAGGTGGCCGCCGGCCGCTTCGGCGTCACGACCGAGTATCTGGTCAATGCAGACCAGCTGCAGATCAAGATGGCGCAGGGGGCCAAGCCCGGCGAAGGCGGCCAGCTTCCGGGCCACAAGGTCTCCGAGACCATCGCCCGGGTGCGCTACTCGGTGCCCGGCGTTGGGTTGATTTCTCCCCCGCCCCACCACGACATCTACTCGATCGAGGACCTGGCGCAGCTTATCCACGATCTCAAGAACGTCAATCCGAGGGCCAGCATCAGCGTCAAGCTGGTATCCGAAGTGGGTGTCGGCACGGTCGCCGCCGGCGTGGCCAAGGCGCACTCGGACCATGTGACCATCTCGGGCCATGACGGCGGCACGGGCGCAAGCCCGCTGTCCTCGATCATGTACGCGGGAACGCCATGGGAGCTCGGACTGTCGGAGACTCAACAGACGCTGGTGCTGAACCAGCTGCGCGGACGCATTGCCGTGCAGGTCGACGGCCAGATGAAGACCGGGCGCGATGTGGTGGTCGGGGCGCTGCTCGGCGCCGACGAGTTCGGCTTCTCCACCGCACCGCTGGTGGTGGAAGGCTGCATCATGATGCGCAAGTGTCATCTCAACACCTGCCCGGTGGGGATCGCCACGCAGGACCCTGTGCTGCGCAAGAAGTTCACCGGACAACCGGATCACGTCGTCAACTTCTTCTTCTTCGTCGCCGAGGAAGTCCGCGAGTACATGGCGCGCATGGGCTTTCGCACGTTCGCCGAAATGATCGGCCGCGTGGACATGCTCGACACCCGCCGCTCAGTGTCCCACTGGAAAGCCCGGGGCCTGGACTTCTCCCGAGTGCTGGCGCCACCCAAGGCCGCAGCGGGCGTGGCGATCCGCAAGGTGGAGGAGCAGGACCACGGCCTCGCGCGGGCACTCGATCACGAACTCATCGCAGCTGCGCGCCCGGCCCTCGACCATCAGGAGCCGGTGCAACTCGAAGTGGAGGTACGCAATATCAACCGCACCGTGGGCGCCATGCTGTCAGGCGAAGTGGCCAAGCGCTACGGGCATGCCGGGCTGCCCGACGAATCCATTCACATCAAGGCGCGTGGAACGGCCGGCCAGAGCTTCGGCGCCTTCCTCGCCGCCGGGATCAGCCTGGAGCTGATCGGCGAGGCCAACGATTACGTCGGCAAGGGCCTGTCGGGCGGACGCATCATCATCTACCCGCCCGCCGAAAGCCCCATCGTGCCCGAGCACAACATCATCGTCGGCAACACCGTGCTGTACGGCGCCATCAGCGGCGAGTGCTACTTCCGCGGCGTTGCCGGTGAGCGCTTCGCCGTGCGCAATTCCGGAGCCACGGCGGTGGTGGAAGGCGTCGGCGATCACGGATGCGAGTACATGACCGGGGGAACCGTAGTCGTGCTCGGTACGGCCGGACGCAACTTCGCCGCGGGCATGAGCGGCGGCATCGCTTTCGTGCTCGACGAGGAAGGAGACTTCAAGCGCCGCTGCAACCTCGCCATGGTGGAGCTCGAGCCGGTGCCGGAAGAGGATGAGGCGCTGGAGGCCTTCGAGCACCAGGGCGGCGACCTGGAGACCCATGGGCTGGTGAACATCAACCATCTCGAGCAGGCCGACGCGAACCTGCTACGCCTGCTGGTGCAGCGTCATCTGAATTACACGGGCAGCGAGCGTGCACGCATGGTGCTGGATAACTGGAATCAGTACTTGCCCAGGTTCGTCAAGGTGATGCCCATGGAGTATCGCCGGGCACTGGAGAAGATGGCCGCAGCCCAGAGCGAGCTCGCCGTGGAAGTGGAGCGGGTAAAGCATGGGTAAGCCGACCGGTTTCCTGGAATTCAAGCGTCGCGATCCCCAGAATCGGCCTGTCTGCGAGCGAATCCACGCCTACAAGGAGTTCACGTTCCCGCTCGATGACGGCGAGCTGAGCCGTCAGGGTGCGCGCTGCATGGACTGCGGCATCCCTTTCTGTCAGACCGGCTGCCCGGTCAACAACATCATCCCGGATTGGAACGACCTGGTTTACCGCGACCATTGGCGCCGTGCGCTGGAGGTGCTGCATTCGACCAACAACTTTCCGGAGTTCACCGGACGCGTATGCCCCGCGCCGTGCGAAGCCGCCTGCACGCTCAATATCAACAACGAGCCGGTCACCATCAAAGCCATCGAGCACGCCATCATCGAGCACGGCTGGGCGCACGGTTGGGTGGTTCCGCAGCCGCCCGCGCGGCGCACCGGCAAACGGGTAGCCGTGGTGGGCTCCGGCCCGGCCGGTCTGGCGTGCGCCCAGCAACTGGCGCGCGCGGCGCACGACGTTGTCGTGTTCGAAAAGAACGAGCGCCCGGGTGGCCTGCTGCGGTACGGCATTCCGGACTTCAAAATGGAGAAGCGCTGGATCGACCGCCGGCTGGAACAGATGCACGCCGAAGGCGTGGAGTTTCGTACCTCCCGGCACGTGGGCGTCAACGTTTCGGGGCGCCAGCTGCTCGAGGAGTTCGATGCCGTCGTGCTGGCCGCCGGATCCGAACAGCCCCGCGACCTGGCGGTACCCGGCCGCGAACTGCAGGGCATCCACTTCGCCATGGAATTCCTGCCCCAGCAGAATCGCCGCGTGGCCGGAGATCTGCTGGACGAAGCATGCTCGATCAGCGCACACGGCAGGCGCGTGGTGGTGATCGGCGGCGGCGACACCGGCTCCGACTGCATCGGTACGTCTATCCGACAGGGCGCTTCTTCGGTCACCCAGCTCGAGCTGTTGCCGCAGCCGCCGGCGCAGGAAAACAAGTCGCTTACCTGGCCCAACTGGCCGCTGAAACTGCGCACCTCCTCCTCCCAGGAGGAAGGCTGCGAGCGCGACTGGAGCGTGGCCACCAAGGCCTTTCGCGGCGAACACGGCCGCGTCCGCGCGCTGCAAGCGATACGGTTGGAGTGGCAGCGGGACGCCGGCGGTACCTGGAAGATGCAGGAAGTACCAGGCAGCGAATTCGACATCGACGCCGATCTGGTACTGCTGGCCATGGGTTATCTACACCCCGTGCACGAGGGCATGCTAAGCGAGCTCGGCGTTGAGCTTGACGAGCGCGGCAATGTACGCGCCGACGTCGAGAGCTATCAGACCTCCGTCGCCAAGGTGTTTGCCGCGGGCGATACGCGACGCGGACAATCCCTCGTCGTCTGGGCGATCCGCGAAGGTCGACAGGCGGCCTGGGGGGTCGACAAGTTTCTCATGGGCCACTCGGACCTGCCGCGCTGATGTCGCACCACGTACGCGGCAGGGCCGGCAGCCGGCGCGCCCGGACTCCGCGGCGCTCTTCCCTCCCCGCCCCTTTGCGCCACGACCCGCCACACGGCGCATTCGCGTGACGACACAACTGCAGAACGACCGGCTGCTGCGGGCACTGCTGCGCCAGCCGGTCGATATCACGCCGGTATGGATGATGCGGCAGGCGGGGCGCTATCTCCCGGAATATCGCGCCACCCGTCAGCGCGCCGGCAGCTTCATGCAGCTGTGCACCAATCCGCAGCTGGCATGTGAGGTCACGCTGCAACCCGTGGATCGTTTTCCGCTCGATGCGGCGATATTGTTCTCCGATATACTCACGGTACCGGACGCCATGGGCCTGGGCCTGCGCTTCACTGCAGGCGAGGGCCCGCAGTTCGAGCGACCGGTACGCAGCGACGCCGACATCAGCGCCCTGGCCGATCCCGATCCGGAGACGGAGCTTCGCTATGTGATGGATGCGGTACGCCTGATCCGTCGCGAGCTCAACGGACGCGTCCCGCTCATCGGCTTCTCGGGCAGCCCGTGGACGCTCGCGACCTACATGGTGGAGGGCGGCTCGAGCAAGGACTTCGCACGAGTCAAGGGCATGCTGTTTGCCCAACCGGCGTCACTGCACCGCCTGCTCAACGCCGTGGCCCGCAGTGTTGCTCGCTACCTCAACGCCCAGGTCGGCGCCGGTGCCCAGGCGCTGATGATCTTCGACACCTGGGGCGGCGCCCTGAGTCCCAGGGCGTATCGGGAGTTTTCCCTGGAATACATGGCACGGGTGGTGGGCGAGCTCGCGCGCGAAGCTGAGGGACGCCGCATTCCCGTAGTGCTCTTCACCAAGGGCGGCGGTCAGTGGCTGGAAGATATCGCCGCCACCGGCTGCGATGCCGTGGGTCTGGACTGGACGATCGACATGGGGGCAGCCCGCGCGCGGGTCGGCGACCGCGTCGCGCTGCAGGGCAACCTGGATCCCGCGGTGCTCTATGCGTCGCCCGGGCGCATCGTGCAGGAGGTGCGCGAGCTCCTCGAGAGCTACGGTGCGGGCAACGGCCACGTGTTCAACCTGGGCCATGGCATACACCCGCAGGTGGATCCCGCACATGCAGCCTGCATGATCGACGCCGTACACACCTACAGCGCCGCTTATCACCTGGCCGAGTGAGCGCCTTTCGCGCCTCGACCGCCCCGTAGGGCGACTTCTCCCCCGCCTCCGTGCCTCAGCCGCGCACTTCGGCCAGCAGCGTCTGGATCATGCGCTCGGCCTGGCCCCGATATCCGCCGCCGAACAGGTTCAAATGATTGAGGACATGGTAAAGGTTGTACAGCATCTTGCGGACGCGATAGCCGGCATCGAGCGGATAAGCCTCCTCATAACTTGCATAGAAGTCCGGGTCGAACCCCCCGAACAGCTCGGTCATGGCGAGGTCGGTCTCGCGATCGCCGAAGTATACGGCGGGGTCGAACAATACCGGCGCACCGGACGCATCGTAGGCGTAGTTGCCGGACCAAAGGTCGCCGTGCAACAAAGCCGCTGCCGGGCGGTGATCGCCCAGCAGCTTCGCAAGCTGCAGGAGCAGCTGCTCGCCCTGCCGCTGCAGGGCACCACCGTGCCCGTTGCGCGCGGCCAGTTCCAGCTGATAGCCGAGTCGATGCTCGCGCCAGAACATCGTCCAGTCTTCGTTGCGCTCGTTGGTCTGTGGCGTGGCCCCGATCGTGTTGTTGCGATGCCACCCGTAGGTGTCCTGGTGAGTTCCGTGCAAGGCCGCCAACGCGCGCCCCAGCCGCACGGGACCGTCGCGCCCGCTGCGCCCGAGCTCCAGGTGCTCCAGGACCAGGTATGCGGATTCATCGGTCACTCCCCAGCAGATCGGGATCGGCACGCGCACCGCCGCGGACCGTGCCAGCTCCCGCAGCCCGTCAGCTTCCGCCGCAAACATCTCGCCGACCGCCGCCTGGTTGAGCTTGACGAAATAATGCCGGTCGAGACCCCCGATCACATAGGTGGCGTTGATGCACCCTCCCCCGACGCTGCGCTGCGACTGCGCCACGAACGGAGTCCCCGTCGCCGCTGCAATGTGCCGTGCAATCGCGGGCCACACGGTCATAGCAGAAAGGCAGATCCGGTGCGGGATGGATGTCGTTGCACGGCTGCTGGCGCAGCCGACTGATGGAGCATCGCGCCCTGCCCTACCCGGCCCTTGCGAGACGCTGGTGCAGTGGGCTGCTGCGCGGGAAATGGGCGCGCAGGAATTCCATCTGGTCGGCGAGGACGCGGCGGCCCTGCAGGTAGATGTACTCGGCATGGGTCGGGGTGAAGGGAATCGCCAGCAACTGCATGCCGGCCTGCTCCGGCGTGAATCCGGCCTTGTGGTTGTTGCAACGCTTGCAGGCCGTGACCACGTTGTTCCACGCGTCGGAACCGCCCCTGCTCATCGGCGTGATGTGGTCGCGCGACAGATCGGCACCGGAAAAGCGCGTCCCGCAATACAGACAAATGTGCGCATCGCGCCGAAACAGCGCCGCGTTGTTCAATGGCGGCACGTAATCCTGGCGCGCTTTGGCGAGGGCATGATTGTTGCCGTACGTTGCGATGATTGAGTTGACTTCGATGACGCTGCGCAGACCGCTGCGTGCATTGTGACCGCCGTGCACCCGATAGAGCAGCATTCCGCAGGTGTATGCAACCTGCTCGAGATGATAAAGCCGTACCGCGTCCTGGTAGTTCACCCATTCCAATGGCATCCCGGCCACGTCGGTGCGCAGGACTTGTTGATTCAGGTCGTTCACACATGCTCCCACGGATGGCACAGGAAGGCCGACCGGGGAGAGAAGACTGCAACCAACCGGCCGTGCACAACCAACGATCAGCCGCCGCCAAGCTTACCATCGCGCGTTCCCGGGAGCCACACACGACCAGGGTGCGAAACGACCCAAGATCCGCGAGCGGTGTGCGCGCGCAATCCGCTCTTGGGCGCGCCTTGCACGTCGCGGCGTCCGTCGCGCTGTGCTTAAATGGGTTCTTAAGATGGTTCACCACCGGTCGCGGATGACGTGCCGGTAGCTACCGCGGAACAAGCGCATGGCCCTCTCGGACCACCTGAGCGAAGAGCTGTCGATCTGGGCGCTCTCCCAGCCAATGTTCTTCGTTGCCACCGCACCACTGTCCGGGCAAGGCCACGTCAACGTCTCACCTCGCGGACTCGACACCTTCCGCGTTCTGGGCCCGCGCGAAGTGGCGTATCTCGATCTTACCGGCAGCGGCAACGAAACCGCCGCCCATGTCACGGAGAACGGGCGCATTACGCTGATGTTCTGCGCCTTCTCCGGCCCTCCACGCATTTTGAGGCTGTACGGTCAAGGCACCGTGGTGCTACCGGACAGCGCGCTCTGGGCAGACCTGCGCCCCAATTTCCCCGCGGCGCTTCCCGGAGTCCGGCAGATACTCCACGCCCGGGTGACACGGGTACAAACCTCTTGCGGCTACGGAGTGCCACAGTTTGGATTCCTCGGGCAGCGTCGGGACCTGGTCTCATGGGCCGAGTCCAAGGGCGCAGAGGCGCTCGAACTCTATCGCGCCCGGCGCAATGCACGCAGCCTGGACGGGCTGCCCGCACCCGGCTTCAGTGACTCGCTTCCGTCAAAATGACCGTCTGTCAAGCCTCGCCTGCCGGTCTTATACACAATGGCGATGCCCCTGCGGCGTGCCCCGGGCGCCGTCACGGGCGCTTTGGGTGGCGCGAAACAATGTCCTATCTTTCATCCACATACAAACTGGGTAAGTTGTGTTCAATTTGGCTGCGGGCGAGAAGAATCGCGGTTCTGCCGCGCTTAACCCCCAAACTTCCACAGAGTTATCCACAGATACTGTGGATAAGAATAGTTTTCAAAATCGTGAAAGGACATACGGCACAACAGTTAAAGTGGTCTCTCAAGGAACGCTCGTAACCGGGCTCCGCATTCGGCCGTGCAAGACGCTCCCGCAGCCCTGAAGGGCGTGGACCTGACCCCGGTTATCCTGCGAGTCGCCGTCCCATCGCCGCTGCACCAGACTTTCGACTACCTGCCTCCGCAGGGAAGCGAGCTGCGGACGCTGCGCCCTGGCATACGTGTGCTGGTACCCTTCGGACGCCGGTGGACCGTGGGCCTGCTCATGGGCCTGCAGCGTGGCACCGCGATCGCACGCGAGCGGCTCAAAGCCGCCCAGCGTATCCTGGATATCGAGCCCGTCCTGTCCGACGAAATGCTGGGGCTGCTGCAATGGACCGCACAGTACTATCATCACGCGATCGGAGACGTGATCACTACTGCCCTTCCCGCCTTGCTGCGCCGCGGGCAGGCGGCCCGAATGCAGGGAATTCGCCGCTGGCACCTGACATCTCTTGGGCACTCGGCCGATCCGCAGACGCTGCGCCGCGCGCCGCGCCAAGCCACCCTGCTCCGCCGGCTTTCCGCAAGTCCTGAGGGCATCACCGAGGACCAGATCGAGTCGCGCTCCGCACTACGCGCCCTGCACGACCGCGGATGGGTGGCGTCGGAAGATGCACCGCGCCCCGCGGACGTACCGCAAGCCGATGACCCGGGATCGGTACCAACTCTCAACACGGCGCAACAGGCGGCAGTGACGCTGGTCGGCGAACGATTGGGAGCGTTCGGTGCGTTCGTCATCGATGGCGTAACCGGCAGCGGCAAGACCGAAGTCTACCTCCGGATCATCGAGCGGGTGATCGCCACGGGCCGCCAGGCGCTGGTGCTGGTGCCGGAGATCGGTCTCACTCCACAGCTCGTCGAACGCTTTCACCGCCGGCTGCGCGTACCGCTGGCGGTACTGCATTCCGGTCTTTCCGAACGCGAGCGGCTCTGTGGCTGGTTGATGGCCCGCGACGGGACGGCCCCGGTGGTGGTCGGTACCCGGTCCGCAGTATTCACGCCGCTGGCGCGGCCGGGCGTCTTGGTGGTCGATGAGGAGCACGATCTCTCCTTCAAGCAGCAGGAAGGGCTGCGGTATTGCGCCCGGGATCTCGCCGTGGTGCGTGCCCGCCACGCCGGAGTGCCGGTGCTGCTGGGCTCCGCCACGCCGTCGTTGGAGAGCCTGCATAACGTGCGGTGTGGGCGCTATGCGGCGCTGCGGCTGCCGGAGCGCGCCGGGGCCGCCACACACCCGCAGCTGCAGGTGCTGGACGTACGCAGTCGCCCGCTCACCGACGGTCTGTCGGAGCCGCTGGCGCGGCTCATCGGCGAACATCTGGAGGCGGGCAGCCAGGTGCTGCTGTTCCTCAACCGCCGTGGCTACGCGCCCACACTGCTGTGCCACGACTGTGGCTGGGTCGCAAGGTGCCGGCGCTGCGACGCCCACGTCGTCGTGCACCAGCGTGACCGGTTGCTGCGCTGTCACCACTGCGGCGCCGGGCACGCACTTCCCGGGCAGTGCCCGGAATGCGGAAGCGGCGAGCTGCGTGCATTGGGCGAGGGCACGCAACGCATCGAGCAGGCCCTGCACCGGCGCCATCCCGGAGTCGAGTTGCTACGCATCGACCGCGACAGTACGCGGCGCAAGGGCGAGCTGCAGCAGCTGCTGCGACGCGCCCGCGCCGGGCGGAGTGGCATCCTGATCGGCACGCAGATGCTGGCCAAGGGGCATCACTTTCCCGACGTGACGCTGGTCGGGCTGATCGACGCCGACCACGGTCTGTTCAGCACGGACTTTCGCGCTGCCGAGCGCATGGCGCAGCTCATCATCCAGGTGGCGGGCAGGGCAGGGAGGGCCGACAAGGCCGGCCTGGTGGTACTGCAGAGCCACCACCCCGATCACCCGCTGCTGCAGCTGCTGCTGCGCGAAGGCTACGGTGCATTCGCCGCCGCGGCATTGAAGGAGCGCTCACAGGTGGGACTTCCTCCCTACAGCCACCTCGCACTGCTGCGCGCAGAGGCTCTCGATCCCGCGACGTCCGAGCAGTTTCTGACCGATGCCCAACGCGTTGCCCACGACCTGGCGACGGCGGAAGTGCAGGTGCTAGGCCCGGTTCCCGCCCCCATGGAGCGCCGCGCCGGGCGTTACCGCAGCCAGCTGCTGCTGCAGTGCCGGCGGCGCGCGGCGCTGCATGCCCTGCTTCGGGCGCTGGTGCCGCGGGTCGCGGAGCTGCCGCTGGCTCGCCGCGTGCGCTGGTCGCTCGACGTCGATCCCCAGGAGCTCACGTGAAAACCGCCCGCGGTTGCAAGATGCGCGGCAGGCGGGATAATAGCCAACCTTCTCCCGAGTACATTTCCATCACCTCGAGCTTCTTCGCGCAGCGGACGGCATGAAGCACCACCTCGAGCAACTCATCACGAACGCCCTGGCTGGCCTGCACAGCACCGGTGCGCTGCGTTCGCCGCCGCCCGCGGCCATCGTCGTGGAGCGTACGCGCGACCGCCGCCACGGCGATTTCGCCTGCAACGTGGCGTTGATCCTGGCGAAGGGGGAGGGGCGCAATCCGCGGGAGCTCGCCGAGCAGATCATCGCAGCGCTTCCGGCTTCGCCAGCCGTCGCCGGCGTCGAAGTGGCCGGCCCGGGCTTCATCAACATACGGCTCGCTCCGGCAGCCTTCCAGGCCGTGGTCGGTGAAGCACTGGAGGCGGGCAGCGCCTTCGGGAGCAGCGACATCGGCGGCGGGCGGCTGGTACAGGTCGAGTTCGTCTCGGCCAATCCGACCGGGCCCCTGCACGTCGGACACGGCCGTGGCGCAGCCTACGGCGCTTCGGTCGCCGCATTGCTGGAAGCCGCGGGATTCGAGGTGCGGCGCGAATACTACGTGAACGACGCCGGGCGTCAGATGGAGATTCTGGCTGCGAGCGTGTGGCTGCGCTACCTGGAACTGTGCGGAGAAAGTCTGCCGTTTCCCAGCAACGGCTACCGCGGTGATTATGTGTGGGACATCGCCGCCGACCTGCATCGCGAAAATGGCACAGCCTTTCACCGGAGCGCGGGGCAGGTGCTGGAGGATCTGCCGCCGGACGAGGAGCAGGGCGGCGACAAGGAGATCTACATCGACGCGGTGATCACGCGGGCCCGCGCGCTGCTCGGCCCCGATGCGTTTCGCGTGGTGTTCAACCGCGGGCTGCAGGTGATCCTGGAGGTTATCCGCCGTGACCTGGAGGAGTTCGGCATCGAATACCAGCAGTGGTTCTCGGAGCGTTCCCTGATCGAGTGCGGCGCCGTGGATCGGGCGATCGAACGGCTGCGCGCCTCGGGGCACCTGTATGAGCGCGAAGGCGCACTGTGGTTCCGTTCCACGGACTACGGCGACGAGAAGGATCGTGTGTTGGTGCGCGAGAACGGACAGCGCACCTACTTCGCGTCCGACATCGCCTATCACATGGACAAGCTGGAGCGCGGATTCTCGCGTGTCATCGACGTCTGGGGTGCCGATCACCACGGTTACGTGCCGCGCGTGAAGGCGGCGCTGGCGGCGCTGGGCGACGATCCCTCGCGGCTCGACGTGCTGCTGGTGCAATTCGCCGTCCTCTACCGCGGCGGGGAGAAGGTGCAGATGTCCACGCGTTCCGGCGAGTTCGTGACCCTGCGCGAGCTGCGCCGGGAGGTCGGGAACGACGCCGCGCGGTTCTTTTACGTCATGCGCAAGTGCGAGCAGCACCTGGACTTCGACCTGGACCTGGCGAAGTCGGAGTCGAGCGACAACCCGGTCTACTACGTGCAGTATGCGCACGCCCGTATCTGCAGCGTACTGGGCCAGCTGCAGGAGAAGGGACTGGCGCGGGACGAGGGACGCGGGCACGCGCACCTGCACCTGCTCACCGAACCCCACGAACAGGCGCTGTTGTACACGCTGTCACGCTATCCGGAGCTGGTCGAAGCCGCGGCGCTCTGCCACGAACCGCACCAGATCGCGCACTACCTGCGCGAGCTCGCCAATGAGTTCCACGTCTACTACAACGCGCATCAATTCCTGGTGGATGCCGATGCGCTGCGCGACGCACGCCTCAATCTGATCCTCGCGGTACGCCAGGTGCTGCGCAACGGCCTGGCGCTTCTTGGCGTTTCCGCACCGGAGTCCATGTAGCGCCATGGCGCGCGACTACAAGTTCTCCGGTCGGTACAGAAGACGTCACGGTGGCCCGCCACGCTGGGTCTGGCTGACGGCAGGTATCGCACTGCTGGGTTTTGCAGGATTTCTCTTCTACCTCGACCGGCGCCCGGTCGACCACTCCCGGCCGCTGTCGGAGCGCCTGGTGCTGCCGCCCGAAAAGCAGACCAAACCCGCGCCCACGCCCACCAGGAAACCCGAGCCCACACCGGCGGCCGCGGCGCCGTCCAAGCAGCGCTTCGACTTCTACACCATTCTGCCGGAGATGGAGGTGGTCATTCCCGAGCAGGAAGTTACCGGCAAACCCAAGAAGGGCCTCCCACAGGTGGAGAAGCCCGGTGTCTACGTGCTGCAGGCGGGCTCGTTCAAGACCTTCGATCAGGCCGACCACCTGAAGGCGCAGCTGGCGCTGTTGGGCCTGGAAGCCACCATCGAAAGCGTCACCATCAACGGCACCGAGACCTGGCGCCGGGTGCGCGTGGGCCCCTACCGGAATCTCGACGAGCTCAACAAGGCGCGCGCGCTGCTGCGCGAGAACAACATTCCTGCCGTGCTGCTGCAGATCAAGAGCTGAGAAGCGCGCCGGCTATTTCCGGCCGAGCAGCTCGCGCTTGGCGCGAAACAGCGCGGAGATATCCTCGTTGCCATGGCCGGCATCCATCAGCCGCTGGTAGTGAAGCAAAGTCATCTCGACGATTGGCAGCTGGGCACCGAGGCTCTGCGCCATGCGCCGGCACAGCAGCAGATCCTTGTGATGCAGCGCCACCTGAAACCCCGGTTCGTAGTGCCCGGCCAGCATGCTGGCGCCGCGGCGGTTCAGGAACCAGTTCCCTGCGGCCCCGGCGCCTACCACCTCCAGCACCTTGTCCATGGGCAGTCCCAGCGCCGAACCGAAGGCCAGTGCCTCGGTGACGGCCTGATTGATACCGGCGGCCATAATTTGATTGACGGCTTTGGTGGCCTGACCGCTGCCCACAGGCCCCATGTGCACCACGCGCTGCGCGATGGCATTCAGCACCGGCATGGCTCGGCTCAGCGCCTCTGGGTTGCCGCCGGCCATGACCACCAGACTCGCCGCGCGCGCCCCCTCGACGCCGCCGGAAACCGGGGCGTCGATGAAGTCTGCGCCGGTGGCGCGCACCCGCACGGCCAGCGCCTGCGCGGTATCGCTGCCGATGGTGGAACAGTCGATCACCAGGCTGCCGGCGGGCAGGCCCGGCAGCATGGCCTCGATCACCGCGCTCACGTCCTGGTCGCGTGACACGCAGATCAGCACGATCTCGCAACTTCGTGCCAGAGCCGCGGGTTCATCCGCCGGTGGCACGCCCGTACGTTGTGAGAAATACTCGGCGCGCGCGCGGGTGCGGTTCCACACGCCGGAGAGCAGGCCGGCGCGCGCCAGATTCTCGGCCATGGGCATCCCCATGGCACCGAGCCCGATGAAGCCGGCTTGCGCCTGCGCGCTCATGTGCACCTCCCGCCGCGCGCGCCTTCAGTCTTCCAGATACGTGTACCCGTGCAATCCATCGGTAAGCTCCGCCAGGTAGCGCTCACGCTGTGCCGCGGTGAGATCGGCCGCGGCGATCTTGGTCCGGTACGCCTGCAGCAGATCGTCGGCGCGAAACTGTACGTAACCCAGCACATCCTGCACGGTGTCGCCGTGGCGCGCATGCAGCAGCCGATAGCCGCCGTCGGCCTTCAGCTGCAGATCGACCGAGTCAGTGTCGCCGAACAGGTTGTGGATGTCGCCGAGAATTTCCTGGTAGGCACCCACCAGGAAGATGCCGATGAGATACGGAGCTTCCCGATGCCAGGCATGCAGCGGCAGCGTGGTCTCCATCCCTTCCTGGTCGACATAGTAATCCACGCGCCCGTCGGAGTCGCAGGTCAGGTCCTCGATCACGGCGCGCCGCTCGGGCGGCTCGTCCAGCCGGTGCAGCGGGAGGATGGGAAAGATCTGGTCGATCGCCCAGACATCCGGCATGGACTGGAACAGCGAGAAGTTGAGAAAGTATTTGTCCGCCAGTTTCTCGTTGAGCTCGTCCAGCGCCTCGCGGTGTGCGCGCGACGATGGCTGCAGCAGCTGTCGCAGACGCATACAGGTCGCCACGTAGAGCTGCTCGGCATGAGCGCGTTGCTCCAGGCCCAGCACCCCGTGGATGTACATGTCGTTGGCCTCGGCCAGCCAGTGGGCCGCATCATGATAGGCCTCCATGGCCGAGCGGCTGGACAGCTCCTGCAGGCCCTGCCAGAGATCCTTGAGGATCACCGGGTCGTCGGGCGACGGGGGCGCGGGCGCCCGGGCATCGCCCGCCTGTTCGGTGTCGATGACGTTGGTGATGAGCACTGCGTGGTGTGCGGTCATGGCCCGGCCCGATTCGGTGATGATGTCGGGGTAGGGGAGGGCATGCGCGGCACAGACCTCGCCGAGGATTTGCACCACGTCGTTGGCGTACTCCTCGACGCTGTAGTTCATGGAGCAGAAGCTGCGCGAGCGCGTGCCCTCGTAGTCCACGCCGAGACCACCACCGACGTCGACACAGCGCAGCTCCACGCCCAGGCGATGCAGCTCGGCGTAATAGCGCCCACACTCGTGCATGCCGCGCTGGATGTCGCGGATGTTGGCGATCTGCGAGCCGAGGTGAAAATGCAGCAGCTGCAGGGCGCCGAGCATGCCGGTCTCGCGCAGGCGCTCCACGGCGCGCAGCAGCTGGGCGGCGGAAAGGCCGAACTTCGACTTCTCGCCGCCGGTGTTCTGCCACTTTCCCGCACCGATGGAGGCGAGTCGCACCCGCACCCCGAGCAGCGGATCGATGCCGAGCGCGCGCGACTCTGCAATCACCAGCTCCAGCTCCGAGAGCTTCTCGATGACCAGGTGGATGCGATGGCCGAGCGCACGGCCGATGAGCGCCAGGCGCACGTATTCGCGATCCTTGTACCCGTTGCATACCACCACACCACCGCGGGCATCGGACAGCGCCAGCACCGCCATCAGCTCGGGCTTGCTGCCGGCCTCCAGCCCCACGCGCACGCCGCCATGCGTGAGGATCTGCTCCACCACACTGCGATGCTGATTGACCTTGATGGGATAGACGGCGGTGAAGCTGCCCCGATAGTTCTCCGCCTCCATGGCCGCAGCGAAGGCATTGCACAGGGTATCGACCCGGTTGCGCAGGATGTCGCCGAAGCGCACCAGCACCGGCAGGCGCAGCCCGGCGGCGCCGAGCTCGCGCGCGAGCGCATGCAGCTCGATGCCGGGACCCGCGGGATTGCGGTCGGGGCGCGCCACGACCCAACCGGCATCGTCGATGTCGAAGTACCCGCCGCCCCAGTGGGCGATGTTGTAGAGCGCACGCGCGCGCTCGACGTCCCAGTCCGGCATCGGTCGGCAAAGCTCACGTGGTGGAAGGGAATCGTAATAACATTATGGGCAATCCCGGTCCACAGCGCACCCGCGCGCTGGCAGGCATCCGGCAACCCACCTGAGGAGCACGCTCGCATGGCGCTCGACGAGAGCTGGTACACGGAAACCTGGGCAGGGGAGGGCGCCGCCATTTCCTTGCGGATGACGGAACGCGTGCACGACGAGCGCAGCCCCTACCAGCGCATCGAGATCTACGAGACGGAAACCTTCGGCACTTTGATGACCCTGGACGGCCTGGTCATGGTGACCGACCGGGACAACTTCATCTATCACGAGATGATGAGCCACCCTGCGCTGTTCAGCCATCCGGCAGCGCGGCGCGTGCTCATCATCGGCGGCGGAGACTGCGGGACCTTGCGCGAAGTGCTCAAGCATCCCGAGGTGGAGCACGTCGATCAGGTGGAGCTCGATGAGCGTGTCACCCGCGTCGCCGAGCGCTACTTTCCCGAGCTGTGCGCCTCCAACGGCGACCCGCGCGCGCACCTGCATTTCGCCGACGGTATACGCTGGGTCGCCGAATGCGGGACGAATAAATACGACACCATTATCGTCGACTCCACCGATCCGGTAGGGCCGGCGGCAGGCCTGTTCTCGGAGGGCTTTTACCGCGACTGTCACGGCGCGCTCGATACGCACGGCGTGGTGGTCGGGCAGAGCGAATCGCCGCTGTTTCATGCCCACCTGATCGGTGAGATGCATGCGGCGCTGCGCGCGGCGGGCTTCGGTGACGTCGCCACCCTGCACTTTCCCCAGTGCACCTACCCCTCCGGTTGGTGGAGCGCCACCCTGGCATCGAAAGACCGGACGCTGCGCATGCACCGCGATGCGGCCGCGGCGCGCGGCTTCGAGACCCGCTACTACAATGCCGAGGTGCATGCGGCTGCGGCGGCGTTGCCGGAATTCCTGCGCCGCCGCCTCTACGACTGAGCGCTGGTGATCGGGTACGGCTCCCGTACGCGCATCGTCCACGCGTTGCCCATGGTCAGACGGCGGAGTTGCGCAGCCGCTCCAGACGCAGGCGCTGGCGTTCGTCGAACAGCCGCCGTGCCGCCAGCCACACCGCCACGACGGTGCCGAAACCCGTTCCGGAGGTGATCAGGAACATCACCAGGATCTGGTACTTGACCGCTTCCAGCGGCGAGCTGCCGGCGAGGATCTGGCCGGTCATCATGCCCGGCAGACTCACCACGCCAGCCGCCGCCATGGCGTTGATCATGGGGATCATACCGGCGCGGGTGCTCTCGCGGCGCAAGGCGGCCATGGCCTCGCGCCAGTCGCGACCCAGCATGAGCTGCGCCTCGATCGCTGCGCGCTGCTGCCATGCCCCCTGCGTCAGGCGGTCAAGTCCGACGGCGATGCCGTTCATGCAGTTGCCGAGTACCATGCCCAGCAGGGGAATCGCGTAGCGCGGTGTGAACCAGGGCTCGGGCTGAATGATGAGCGCCAGCGCCAGCACGGTCACGGTGAAGGAGGAGACGAACATGGCGCTGGTCCCGGCGACGAAGCCCCACCAGCCCTTCAGGCGCCGGTGCTGGCGCGCCATCACCTCGCGACCGGCAATCAACAGCATGACGCTTGCGAGCCCGGCCACCCAGACGAGCGCCACATGCGCGAACAACGCCTTCAGCACCAGCGCGATCAGCAGCAGCTGCACCGCCGTGCGCAGCCCTGCGGCCAGAATCTGGCCGGCGAGCGCGAGATGCAAGCGCCAGGTGAGCAGCGCGAGTGCGCAGACCAGCGCAGCGGCGATGCCAAGGTCGGTGGCGGAAATCGGTATGACGTGTGCCGTCATGGCTGGCCCGGAAATCTCACCAGCCGGCCAGCGGCTGGCCGGTAAGTGAATCGATGGTGGAGAAGATCTGGCATGCTTCGCGATCGTCGAACGATGACGCACTGTTTACGCCGCCGGCCTGTCCCGGTTCTGGCGGTTTTTCGATCGCCCTGGATGCTGGTGAGAATTCATGTCTAGGCTTGCGCCAGCACGCCGTCTTGCATGCGCAAGTGCCGCCCGCCGACCCGTGCGATCTGCTGCGGGTCGTGGCTGACCCAGACCACGCAGGCTCCGCAGCGCGCCCGATAATCGCGCACCAGCGCTTCCACCCGCAGCGCATTGCTCGCATCCAGGTTCGCCGAAACCTCGTCGAGCAGGAGCACTTGCGGGCTCCGCGCCAACGCGCGCAGCAGCGCGAGGCGCTGGCGCTCGCCACTCGAGAGCCGCGTAACCTGCCAGCCGAGCACGTCCGGTTCGAAACCCAGCGCCTGCAGATCGCCGGGCTCCGCGCTCGGGAAGTGGGCGCCCGCCGTGTCTTCCCACCAATGGCTTTCCGCCGGCACCAGCATCACGCGCCGCCGCCACTCGGGCGGCGCGTAGCTGCGGTAGTCCCGGCCGTCCAGGATCACTTCGCCCGCATGCGGGTCGAGATCAGCGACGGCGCGCAGGAACAAGGTCTTCCCGGAGCCCGAAGGCCCGCTGAGAAACACGCACTCGCCCTTACCGAGCGCGAGGTCGAACGGACCGAGCGTACGGGTGCACAGGGCCTGGATGCGCAGGCTGCTCAGGGCTGAATCCACTCCCACGCACATTGCAGGCGCGCGCTTCGGGGGCGCCACTTTACACCCTCGCTGCGCCCGGAGTAAGGTTGCCGCGCTGCCTGGTGCAGCGAGAATTTTCATTCCGAAGAAGAGGCTTACATGCAAGATGCAACGGTTGCACAACCCTTTCCCTATGCGCTGGAGCTCGAGCCCGGCAACTACTGGTGGTGCGCCTGCGGCAGGTCGAAGCAGCAGCCGTTCTGCGATGGCTCTCACCAGGGCTCGGAGTTTACACCCGTCAAGCTGGAGCTGAAGGAGAAGACCAAGGTGTGGCTGTGTGGCTGCAAGCGCACGGGGAACCGGCCGCACTGCGATGGCAGCCACAAGGCGCTGGCGGGAAAGACCTGAGCCGCCCGCTCCGCGGTCCCCGACGGGTGCGGCGGTCAAAAAAATGCGGGCGCCGAGGCGCCCGCAATGGCAGCGTTGCAGGTTGGAGGAAAGCTACAGGCTGTAGCCGCGCTCGTCGTGCTGGGAGATGTCGAGACCTTCGGTCTCCTGCTCCTCGCTGACGCGCAGCCCGATGATGGCGTCGATGACCTTCAGGATGATGAAGCTCCCGATGCCGCTGTAGACGAGTGTGAACAGCACGCCGAGCAGCTGGATCCAGAGCTGTCCGCCAATGGTCATGCCCTCGGCGAGTCCCGCTCCACCCAGACTGGCCGCAGCGAACACACCGGTCAGCAGTGCGCCGATGATCCCGCCCACCGCATGCACGCCGAACGCGTCGAGCGAGTCGTCGTAGCCCAGTGCGCGCTTGAGCTTGGTGGACGCGAGGAAGCAGCCGACGCCCGCGGCCACACCGATGGCCACTGCGCCCATGGGACCTGCGGTACCCGACGCCGGGGTAATGGCCACCAGACCGGCCACTGCGCCGGAGGCGATGCCCAGCACGCTAGGCTTGCCGTGCGACAGCCATTCCGAGAACATCCAGGCGAGCGCCGCCGCAGCGGTGGCGATCTGCGTTGCCGCCATGGCCATTCCCGCGGTGCCATTGGCCGCAACCGCGCTGCCGGCATTGAAGCCGAACCAACCGACCCAAAGCATGGACGCGCCGACTACGGTGAGCGTCAGATTGTGCGGAGGCATGGGGGTGGTCGGATAGCCTTTGCGCTTGCCCATCACCAGCGCCGCAACCAGACCCGCGATACCGGCGTTGATGTGCACCACCGTGCCGCCCGCGAAGTCCAGCACACCGAGATCCCACAGCAGGCCGCCATCACCGCTCCAGACCATGTGCGCGATCGGCGCGTAGATCACGGTGGACCAGATGCCCATGAACCACATCAGCGCGGAGAACTTCATGCGCTCGGCGAACGCACCGACGATCAGCGCGGGGGTGATGATGGCGAAGGTCATCTGGAAGGTCATGAACACCGTTTCCGGGACCGCACCGGTCAGACTCTCGCGGCTGACGCCGGACAGAAAGGCCTTGCTCAGGCTGCCGACGAAGGAATAAAGATTGGTCGTTCCCGCCTCCATTCCCGCAGTATCGAAGGCAAGACTGTAGCCGTACAAGGCCCAAAGAACCGACACCAGCGAGGTGATGGCGAAACACTGCATCATCACCGAAAGTACGTTCTTGGCACGCACCATGCCCGCGTAGAACAACGCCAGACCCGGTACCGTCATGAACAGCACCAGGGCGGTGGAGGTAAGCATCCACGCGGTGTCCCCCGAGTTCAGGGTAGGGGCCTCGTCCTGCGCGAGGACCAGGGTGGGCAAAACGGCTGCCAGCACGGCTAGCGCGCTCCCACCCAATAACTTATTGTTGCGAATTGACATGTTCGGTTTCCTCTCGCGCCGTTTAGAGTGCGTCTGGACCAGTTTCACCGGTGCGGATGCGAACCGCCTGGTCGAGCTTGTAGACAAAGATCTTCCCGTCGCCGATCTTGCCGGTGTTGGCAGCCTTGCGGATCGCCTCGATGACGCGCTCCACGAGATCCTCCTTTACTGCCACCTCCAGCTTGACCTTGGGCAGGAAATCCACGACGTACTCCGCTCCCCGATAGAGCTCGGTATGGCCCTTCTGCCGACCGAAGCCCTTGACCTCCGTGACCGTGATCCCCTGTACCCCGATGTCCGACAGCGCTTCACGCACGTCGTCCAGCTTGAAGGGCTTGATGATTGCAGTAACGATGTTCATGAGACCTTCTCCTGAGGGCCCGCCCCGAAGGGCGGGCCACCTTTACCTAGAGGCTCTTGGAAATGGTGAACACGGCCTTGGCGTCGCAGATATTGTTGCCGCATTGAGTTTCGTCGAGATCGGTGTCGGTGTAGCTCAAGTCAAACCCGAGTCCCGCATACTCCTTCGAAACACCGATCTTCCAGTCCGTGTAGTCGGTACCCTTGTCGATCGATTGGTAGCCCACGGCGAAGTTCAAGCCGATGTCCATCGGTAGCGTCACGCCCACCGAGCCGTTGGTGTACCAGGCATCCCCGGTCTTACCGAAAAATTCCGGCGAATAGTACACTTCGACGCCTACGGTGGGAGAGAACATGATGTTGTCGAAGGCATGGCTCAACCCACCCTTCGCCTCCCAGTAGTCGTAGTTGAGGCTGCTGTCCGAACCGGGATAGCTGTAGTAGAGGGCACCGACGTCCCAGTCCAGGCCGCTCGTCTTGCCGGCAAGTCCGGCGTAGTAGTCGATTTCGATGGTCGCCTCGTTGGCGTCATCGAAGTCGACGTTCGACGCCCACACGCCGGCGTAGAACCCGCTGTCGTGGGTGTAGTCGAGCCCGCCCTGAATGGCGGGAAGGTTGCTGGTTTGTGAAATGCCACGGAAGATGTAATCCGTAGTCAAAGCCACGTTCCCACTGACCTCCGCCAGCGCGGCGGAGGACCCTGCCAGCAGGGCGGTGGCGAAAACGGCCTTGGGAAGATTCTTCATGTTTTGGTCTCCAATCGAAGGTTACGTCGCGGACGCGGCACTCCGCCCCCTACCGACACAAGCCGACCCAAAGCATGTCCCATGCCACCGCGTTATCCCACGTACAAACAACGCGTTGTTGGAACATAAGCAATTCTGCAGATGGCGGGCCGCACCATTTGTGACGCCGTTTACAGGCGTTGCACCGAATCGGTGCGATTGCCGTCGGGCACCCTCCCGTGATGCGGGCTTATACTCTCCCGCTCCCAATCGTGAGGACGCACAGCGATGGATCCCAAAGTGCTCGATGATCTGGCGCGGCGCCTGTCCGAAGCCGTTCCGGCCGGGCTGCGCGAGCTGCAACTGGACCTGGAAAAGAATTTCCGCGCCACGCTGCAAAGCGCCCTGGCCCGCCTCAATCTGGTGACGCGCGAGGAATTCGACGTGCAGATCGCCGTCCTGGCACGAACCCGCGCCAAGCTGGAGGAGTTGGAGGCGCAGGTGGCACGGCTCGAACAGCGCGCCCGACCCAAGGCTCAATCCGAACCGCGAGAGTAGCCCGGAAATCGGGGCCAAACGGTCGCTTGCGTTCGTCCCGGCACAGGTTAAGCTGATGCCGCCCGTGCAAGACTAACAGTGAGGCCGCACCGCACCGCAATCTGCCGCATCCCAGGGAAGGGAAGCCATGTCACTCGCCGTGGTCTACAGTCGCGCCCAGAGCGGCATCGATGCGCCACTGGTCACCGTGGAAGTGCACCTTTCGAACGGCCTGCCCAGTCTCACCATCGTCGGCCTGGCGGAGACCGCGGTCAAAGAAAGCAAGGACCGGGTGCGCGCGGCGCTGCTCAACAGCCGCTTCGAGTTCCCGATGCGGCGCATCACCATCAACCTCGCGCCCGCTGAGCTGCCCAAGGAGGGCGGGCGCTATGACCTGCCCATCGCACTCGGCATCCTCGCTGCCTCCGGGCAGCTGCCCGCGCGCCGACTCGCCGGGTATGAATGCATCGGCGAGCTGGCACTGAGCGGTGCACTGCGTGGCGGGCGTGGCGCCCTTCCGGTCGCGCTCGGCGCCGCCGCCGCCCGGCGCGCCCTCATCGTCGCCGACGAAAATGCCGACGAGGCCGCCCTCGCCAGCCGGGCCGAGGTGATCGGTGCGACGCATCTGCTCGAGGTCTGCGCCCATCTCGACGGCTCTCGCCCTCTCGCGCCACGCGTCGCCCAGGTGGCCGCAGTCCGCGCCGACGCAACCCCCGACCTTTCCGACGTGCGCGGGCAGCACCAGGCGCGACGCGCCATGGAAGTGGCGGCCGCCGGTGCCCACAGCCTGCTCATGATCGGACCGCCCGGCTCCGGCAAGACCATGCTGGCGAGCCGCCTGCCGGGAATCCTTCCGCCCATGACCGAGGCTGAAGCACTGGAAAGTGCAGCCGTGCTGTCCATCAGCGAGGCGGGCTTCGCGCCGGCGCGCTGGTGCAGCCGGCCGTTCCGCGCTCCGCACCACACCGCCTCCGGCGTGGCACTGGTGGGCGGAGGCTCACACCCGCGCCCCGGTGAGGTCTCTCTGGCGCACAACGGCGTGCTTTTCCTGGACGAGCTGCCGGAGTTCGACCGGCGCGTGCTGGAGGTACTGCGCGAGCCGCTGGAGTCGGGGCACATCGTCATCTCGCGGGCCGCGCGCCAGGCGGAGTTTCCGGCGCGCATCCAGCTCGTTGCGGCCATGAATCCCTGCCCCTGCGGCTATCTCGGCGAGTCCTCGGGACGCTGCCGCTGCACGCTCGAACAGGTGCAGCGCTATCGAGCGCGGGTTTCCGGACCGCTGCTCGATCGCATCGACCTGCACGTCGAAGTACCACGGGTGGGACGGCGCGAACTGGGCGCGCAGGGTGCGCCGGGGGAGGCGAGTCACATCGTGCAGCGGCGCGTCATGGCGGCGCGCGAGCGACAGCTCGAGCGCTGCGGCAGACCCGCCTGCGCCATGAACAATCGCGAGATCGAACAGCACTGCAGTCTCGCTGCGCCCGAGCAACAGCTCCTGGAGCGCGCCATGGAACGCCTGGGACTCTCGGCCCGCGCCTACCACCGCGTGCTGAAGGTGGCCCGCACCATCGCCGACCTGGAGGGCGCCGCGCACATCGACGCGAGCCATCTCAGCGAAGCCCTTTCCTACCGGCGCCTGGACCGCAGCACGGGGTAGAGCGACCACACGCGAACCGCCCACCGTGCGGACATCGAGCACCGGCACCCTGCGGAGAAACCGCGTCCTCCAGGTGGCGGCACATCGCGGCGGTCCCGGCCAGATCGTGCCACCCGTACACTGCACCTCGCTCACGCGCGGTCGGTTGCCAGGGGCGGGGGGCGCCCGTGCATGGCAGCGCGCCCGGATCTGCGCTTAGCCGCGCACGATTGACGGCGCCTGCGGCGGCGCACAGACTCAAAGGTGTGACATCGAGCGAAGGGAGCGGCGGACATCATCCATGGGACAGGAGATCGCCAGCAGTCATTTCACGGCGCGGGACTTCGTGGAGTACCGCGCCCGCCTGCTGGCGGAGACGGAGGTGCTGCGCGGCTGGTTCGGCGCACGGGCATTTCGCGATGGCCCGCCGATCGGAGGTTTCGAGGTGGAAGCCTGGCTGGTCGATCACGAGGCCCATCCGGCACCGGTAAACGAGGCGTTTCTCGCGCGGGTCGCGAACCCCCTGGTGGTGCCCGAGCTCGCGCAGTTCAACGTGGAGATCAACACCCCGCCGCTCGCGGTGCACGCGGACATGCTGCAGGCCCTGCAGGCGGACTTCGGCCGCACCTGGGCGCACTGCAACCGCGAGGCGGCGGAGATCGGCGCCGAGCTGCTGGTGATCGGCATCCTGCCCACGGTACGCGAAGCCGAGCTCACCGTCGCCAACATGTCGAGCCTCGCCCGCTACCGCGCCCTGAACGAACAGATCCTGCGCCTGCGCGGCGCGCGACCGATCCAGCTCGACATTCGCGGCGTCGACCATCTGCATACCACGCACCGCGACGTGATGCTGGAGTCGGCCGCCACCTCGTTCCAGATCCACCTGGAGGTGTCGCTGCCGCGCTCGGTGCGGGTGTTCAACGCCGCGCAGGTCCTGTGCGCGCCCATGGTCGCGGTGAGCGCCAATTCGCCGTTCCTGTTCGGTCGCGAGCTCTGGGACGAGACGCGCATTCCCTTGTTCCAGCAGGCGGTGGCGGTGTCGGCACGGTCCGATGCCCCCAACAGCCGGGTAAGTTTCGGCAAGGGCTACGCAGAGCGCACGCTCATGGAATGCTTCGACGAGAACTGCAGCGATTTCGACATCCTGCTACCCACCGTCAACGACGAGCCAGCCGACCGGCTCTGCCATCTGCGCCTGCACAACGGTACCATATGGCGCTGGAACCGCCCGTTGGTGGGATTCGAGACGGACGGCACGCCGCACCTGCGCATCGAGCATCGTGTGGTTCCGGCCGGCCCCAGCCTCATCGACACCATCGCCAACGCCGCATTGTTCTTCGGGCTGGTGCACGCACTGAGCGAGGCGCGGGAGCCACCCGAGTCGTGCCTGCCGTTCGCGCAGGCGCGCGCCAACTTCTACGCGGCCGCGCGCCAGGGGTTGAATGCTGCCATCACCTGGCTCGACGGCAGCAGCGGCCCGATCCGGACGCTGCTGCTCGAGCGGCTGTTGCCGCTGGCGCGCGCCGGACTGCAACGTCTGGAGATCGCCCCGGAAGACATCGATCTCTATCTAGGGGTGATCGAAGGGCGGTTGCGCACCGGGCGCAACGGTGCCGCATGGCAACGTGGCTACGCCCATCGCCACGGGCGCGACATGCAGGCGCTCACCTGCGCCTATCGCGAGCGCCAGCGCAGTGGAACGCCGGTACATGAGTGGAGGATGTGATTCGCGGATGCTGCACATCATTGAGACCCTGCCCGCAGGTCTGCTGGAGCGCGAAGCCCACCAACTGCACGAGATGCTGCCGGGCCCGACGCTGATGCACCTGCCGGGCCGCCGGCCGGAGTCCTTGTTCTTCTCCATACTGCTGCACGGCAACGAGGACACCAGCTGGCTCGCGCTGCGCGAGCTGCTGCGCGAGCACCAGCACCGGGAGCTGCCGCGTGCGCTTTCCATTTTCATCGGCAACATCGCGGCGGCGCGCCTGCGGCAGCGTTTTCTCGAAGACCAGCCCGATTACAACCGAATCTGGACCGACCTGCCCGGCAGCGCCGAACGCCCGGAACGGGCCATGACGCGCCAGGTCACCGACATCATGCGCGCGCGCGGCGTGTTCGCGAGCCTCGACATACACAACAACACCGGCCTCAATCCCCATTACGCGTGTCTGCGCCGCCTGGATCACCGGTTCTTTCACCTGGCGACGCTTTTCAGCCGCACCGTGGTCTACTTCCGTCGCCCCGAGGGCGTGCAGGCCGAGCCGTTTTCCGATTTCTGTCCGGCGGTCACCGTGGAGTGTGGTCAACCCGGCCAGGTCCATGGGATGGCGCATGCCCTCGACTATATGCGTGCCTGCCTCAACTTGGCGGAGATCCCCACACATCCGGTTCCGCCCCACGACATCGAGCTTTACCACACCGTCGCCGTGCTCAAGGTACCCGAGGATGCCAGCTTCGGCTTCGACGGCGAGGACGTCGACATCCGGCTGGTGGACGACCTCGACCATCTCAACTTCCGTGAGCTGCCCGTGGACACCACCCTCGGTTGGGTACGCCCGGGCAGCGCGGCACGCCTGGAGGTCATGGACGAGCGCGGGCGCGATGTCGGCGAGCGCTACCTCCGGGTGGAGGACGGCGAGATCCGTACCAACGCGCGCGTCATGCCTTCCATGCTCACGCTGAACACCCGCGCCATCCGCCAGGACTGCCTGGGCTATTTCATGGAGCCGCAACCGGAGCTCTATCACCGCGCACAACTCGCGAACGATCGCGCGCGCTGATGCAGTCGCAGGCATGGTCTCCATCGGCGGCCCTGCCGCATGCCGCCGCTCCGCCTGAACGCGCAGCACCATGTCCGACCTGAACGGCCCGCAACGCGCGGCGATGCGCTACATCGACGGTCCCCTGCTGGTCCTGGCCGGCGCCGGCAGCGGCAAGACCCGGGTCGTTGTCCACAAGATCGCCTATCTGATTCGCGACTGCGGCATCGGCGCGCGCAACATCGCCGCCGTCACCTTCACCAACAAGGCCGCGCGCGAGATGAAGGTGCGCGCCGCGGGCCTGCTGGCGGGCCGTGACGGGCGCGGGTTGACAGTGTGCACCTTTCACACCCTGGGGCTCACCATGGTGAAGCGCGATCCTGCGCGCCTTGGCTACAAACCCGGCTTTTCGATCTTCGATGCGGCCGACGCGGCCGGCGTGGTCCGCGAGTTGCTGCGCCGCGAGCACGGCGGCGACGGCGCCCAGGAACAGGCGCTGCTCGCGCGCATCTCGCACTGGAAGTCGGCGCTGATCAGTCCGGCTGCGGCGCTGGCGCAGGCTGCGGACGAGCTGGAGGCCGCGGCCGCGCGCCTGTATGGCGCCTACGAGCGCCAGCTCGCCGCCTACAACGCCGTCGACTTCGACGACCTCATCGCCCGTCCGGTGCAGTTGCTGCAGGCGCATGCGGATGCCCGCGAGCACTGGCAGAACCGCATCCGCTATCTGCTGGTTGACGAGTATCAGGACACCAATGCCGCGCAGTACGAGCTGGTGAAGCTGCTGTCCGGCGCACGCGCGGCGCTCACCGTGGTGGGTGACGACGACCAGTCCGTGTACGCCTGGCGCGGCGCGCGTCCGGAGAACCTGCGCCGGCTGCGCGATGACTTTCCGCGCCTGCGGGTGATCAAGCTGGAGCAGAACTACCGCTCCACCGGCTGCATTCTGAAGGCGGCCAACCAGCTGATTGCCAACAATCCGCACGTCTTCGAGAAGCGGCTGTGGAGCGAGCTGGGGTCCGGCGATCCGTTGCGTGTGCTGCACTGCCGCGATGCCGAGCACGAGGCCGAGCGCGTGGTCTCCGCCCTGCTGCACCAGCGCTTCAAGCATCGTACCGAGTACCGCGACCACGCCATCCTCTACCGCGGCAATCATCAGTCGCGACCATTCGAGCGTGTGCTGCGCGAGCACGACATTCCCTATCACCTGAGCGGCGGCACCTCGTTCTTCGAGTACGGAGAGATCAAGGATCTCATGGCCTACCTGCGCCTGCTGGTGAACCCCGACAACGACGCGGCGTTCCTGCGCATCGTCAACACGCCGCGGCGCGAAATCGGCGCGGCAACCCTGGAGAAGCTCGCCCACTACGCATCGGAACGCGCCATCAGCCTGCTTGCGGCCAGCTTCGAGCTTGGGCTGGAAACCCGCCTGGGCACACGGGCGCTGGAGCGGCTGCGTGCCTTTGCCGGGCAGATCGTGGACCTTGCCGACCGCGCCGCGCGCGGCGACCCGCTGGCAGCGGTGCGCACGCTGCTGCACCAGATCGACTATGCGGGATGGCTCCGCGATACCTGTGAGGAAGCCGCGGCCGAGCGGCGCATGGACAACGTCCAGGAGCTGCTCGGCTGGATGCAGCGTCTCACCGAGCGCGAGCAGACCGGCGGCTCACTGTCGGACCTGGTGGCGCACATGAGCCTGATGGATATTTTGAACCGCGATGACGAGGCGGGCGGCAACGCCGTGCACCTCATGACACTGCATGCCGCGAAGGGCCTGGAGTTCGACCACGTGTTCATCGTCGGCATGGAGGAGGAACTGCTACCGCATCGCAGCAGCATGGAGCAGAATTCGCTGGAGGAAGAGCGCCGTCTCGCCTATGTGGGCATCACGCGCGCGCGCCGCACCCTGACTTTCACCCTGACCACCCATCGGAAACGCTACGGCGAGCGCGTCGCCTGCGAGCCCAGCCGCTTCCTCGCCGAGCTGCCCGCCGATGACCTGGTTTGGGAAGGCGCAGAAACCGCGGCCGATCCGCAGCAGCGCATGGAGCGTGGCCAGGCGCACCTGGCCAACCTGCGCGGACTGCTGGGCAAGGGGTGAGTGGCCGGTGTGCTCTTACCACCAGCCGCGCGGCGGCTGCTGCCAGCCAGCCGCATGTCCACCACTGTCGAACAGCACCGAGCCGCTGCCCACGTTCGGGTACGAGTAGCGCCAGACCTGCTTACCGTCGATCAGCAGCTTGTGCGACGGGTTTCCGAGCGTTGCGCGCACCTGATCCATGCTCATGCCGGATCGAATTTCGCGCCAGTGCTCGCGGACATCGGCACCGGCGGTGGACGGCTCAGCCGCCGCAGGAGCTACCGCCACGGGCGCGTCCCCGCCGGGCTGCCGGGCCTCGCCTGCCGTCGGGACCGCATCCTCTCGGCCATCATGAGCAGCCCCCGGCGCCTTTGACGAGTAGGGCGCCGGACTCTGCTGCGCACGGCGTTGCGCTTCGAGGGCCCGGACCCGCGCCTCCAGCGCCTGCACCTGCCGGGTCAGTCGCTGCACCTGTTCGGCCAGCGGGTCCGTTGCCGGCGGCGCACCACGCACTGCCGGGCACAACAGCAGCGTGAGACTTGCCGCCGCAACGAGAACTGCGCGCAGTTCTCGCGGCCGCCATGCCGGACTGGCTTTCACCAGACGAGCCATGCCTGCAGGAACAGGGTATTGTTGTCCGACGCAGACCGGCCAAAGCCGTCATAATCGGATCCCCCTCCGTTGAACTTGCTGTAGCCCACATATTGAAGGGTGAGCTTGGTGTTTTGCCAGGGCAGGTAGCTCGCCTGCGCCAGCCATCCGCGACTGTTCGGGCTTCCCGAGGCGCTGCCGTCGACCGGATCCGGGGCGTACAGTCCGGCATCGCTGTCGCCGTGGGTGGTGAAATACCCCAGAGCGAACTCTGCACTCGAACCGAAATGATAGATGCCGTCCAGGCGGACGGTGTTCAAGTCGTTGCTTGCGTTCGCCGCCGCACCGGCGACGAAGCTGGCGTCGAGGTTCTGCCGCTCGTGTATGTAGGTCGCATGCGCGGACAAGACGTCTCCGGAGCCCAGGCCAAGCTCGTACTGCATGTCCAGTGCGTTGTCGGTGTACTTGTCGGTCGCACCTGAAATGCCTTCCGGGAAGAGCTCGGCATAAAGTCCGTAGGTGCCAATCTCCAGATAGTTTCGACCGAAGTTCTGCTGCCAGGCCAAACGCCAGTAGGGCGCCACCTTGTCGATGGTCTGACTGCTCGCGCTCGTTGGAGCGGGCTCCCCGACATGTGCCGAGCGGTAGAGGGTAACTCCGGCGTACAGATGGTCGTTCCACAAGACGTAGGTGCCGAGACCTCCGACGTCCTGTGCCAGTGTACCGTCGATCAGAGTCGCGGCGACCGGCGTCGGGGCCGTGCTCGAACCCGCAAAGGGAAAGCCCCAGGCCGGGGTACTGTTCCAGATATCCTCGACCGTCGGGCTGTTGTTCAGGGTCGCGCCGTAGATCAGCTCGCCGCCAAACAGTTGCGCCTGGTTCGCATAGCGCACGTCCGTGTTGTCCAGAAAGAAGTGATCCCCCTCCTGCTCATAGGTCAGCTGAATGAACGACCCGATGTGTGGCGTGACTTCGCCGGCGAAAAACAGGCTCACCGACTGCGGGAAGTTGATGTCGTCGTTCTGCTGATCGGGCTGCTTGGAGTTGGTATGGGTAATTCCGACCTGCAGCATCGCGGAGAGAGGAGGAATCTCGTTGATCTTGAGACCGGCCGCAGTTCCGGTGCTCGTCTGCTCGATTTGCTGCAAACCGGTGAGGACGTAGCCGTTGGCCTTGAAGTGTCTTCCGAACGGCGTCAACTCCGGAAACACCGTATGGCAGCTCGCGCACGGCAGTCCCGTCTGCCGCGCGAAGCTCGGAACGGCGCGAGCGGGAAAGGGTAGCAACAGGCTGAGAAAAATTGTCGAAGTCAGAAACAGCAGCTGAAATCGTCCGATCCACATTGCTTTGCTCCTTGCATTGTGCCCGTCGGGTGCAGCGGCAAGCGCGGGTTGACCAACTCTTCGGCACCGGTGCGTGGTAGAGATCGCGCGACGTAGAGGACCGGCGCCAACCAACAACCGCGCGCACTATAGCATCGGCGCGGAAGTGAGCAAAGACGTGGGGCAGGGAGCCCAAACGAACGGAAGGTCGTCGTGTCTTTTGCAGCAGTGATGGTCCGTGGGACGCACAACCGCGCACGCAACGACACCGGCCCCGGGAGTCTGCGCGGCAGATGGATTGAGAAATGAGCGGCCGAAGCCCGACCTCTCGGAATCGCACAGGAGCGATTTCCTACGGGTGTTCCAGTGCAGTAGTGCAATCTTCGCGAGACGTCCGCCCTCTCATAGCCGGTCACCGCCTTCGACGACTACATCGCCAATTCACAACACCAGGCCCAAGCAATTCATCCGGACCAGGAGCGCTCGCGATATCCTGCAGAAGGTCATTCGCGCCCAATGACGCTTAAGTTCCAAACAGAATGCAACACTACAGTGCGTCATCGTTCGACGATCGCGAAGAATGCCAGATCTTCCCCGCGATCCATTCATTCCCTTACTGGGCAGACGGTGGCCGCTGGTGAGATTTCCGGGCTGATTGTCTCACCGGGATTGCGGATGATCCGTGAGGTCAGGAGGCAGGACGCCTTTGCAAGCGTCGTAGGCGCAGAACAAGCAGCCCGAGCCAGCCGCCCAAGGTGCCACCGAGGGTATTAAAAAGCAGGTCTTCGGAACTTGGACTCCGGCCCACTAGGAAGACCTGGCCCATTTCGATGCACAGGCTCACTGCGAAGCAGGCCAATGCGACGCCGAGCAACACGCGGCGCCGTGGCAGGAGTGCCACGAGCAACATCCCCAGTGGCACGAAGCCCAGCAGATTGATCGTCCAGTCGCGCGCGGCACTTCGCAGCTCGGACGCGTTATGGAACCGGTTCCGGAAAGGGATCACCTGGTAGCGCGAAGCTTGTTCCCGCGGCAGGTAGTAGGCGCGCGGGATTTCGAGGGCACCGGGCGCCAGATAGTCCAGCATTGCGTCTGGCGGCCCGGCCCGCGCCACGCGAATTTCGCCTTCCCATGGCCGGTCGAAGGTCCGCTCGTTGCCGAGCAGCAGCGGGTAGTCGGTCTTCCAGCCCGCCAGGCTCTGTGTCTTCAGCGCCCGTTGCAGGCGCACGACGCCGTCTATCGCCACCGTGAGCATGGCGTTCCGCACGCTGACCTCGATGTCGTGCCAGGCGGAATCATCGAACACCCCCCGCACGCTGCTGACAGGGATGCCGTTCCAGTTGCTGCCGGGTGTGCGCAGCCGGACCTCGAGCGCACTGCCGTCCTGACCCAACGTCAGATCGCGGTGGGAAGTATCGCTGCTGATGGTGAAAATGCGGGCCGGACCAATCTGGTGCGGATGGGTGGTGCGCACCTGCAGCGCGACCTGCACCGCGGACTGCGCAATCGCTTCCGGCAGCCAGCTCGGCGCGCCGTCGGTACGCGCGATGCCCGCATGAGGAAACTCCAGTGCATTGTCCGCTCCGCGCTCGGCATGGTTGGTGTAACGCAGAACGGGCCACTCCCATTCAAACGGATACCATCCGACGAACAGATACGCGGCGAGCAGGGGCCACAGCAGCCACCATGCACCTGCGCGCACATACGGCGGGATGCGTTCGACGGACTCGACGGAAACACTCACGGACAACTCCTGCGTGTCGGCGGGCCGGAGCTCGCCCGGGTGGGAACCAAGGAAAGGACCGCTGGCGCGAAATCCTGCGGCAAGGGCAGGGCCCTCTCGCAGCAGCCCGGGTAACTGGTGGGCATCGCCTGGGACCCTGCCCGCACCGGTACGGGACCAAGGTTAGCGGGCGGTGGCGAAACGGTCCACGAGACGAGCCCGCGGCACTCCGCGCGATGGGTCGGCAGGCGCACATGCATCGCTATTCGTGCCGCAGTGCCTCGATCGGGTCGAGGCGCGCGGCCTGGCGTGCCGGAAGATAACCGAAGGCGATGCCGACTGCGGCGGAAAACAGGAACGCCACGGCCACCACCCCGGCATTCAGAACGAACGGCACCGCAAGCGTGGTAGTCCACAGCGCGGCGGCCGCCAAGCCCAGGGCGATACCGGTGATGCCGCCGATCGACGACAGCACCACGGCCTCGATCAGGAACTGCATCAGGACCTCTCGCTCCAGCGCACCGATGGCCAGACGGATGCCGATCTCCCGCGTGCGCTCGGTCACCGAGACCAGCATGATGTTCATGATGCCGATCCCGCCCACCAGCAGGCTCACCGCGGCGACGGCACCGAGCAGGGCGGTGAGCACGCGGGTGGTGCCGGTCAGCGTGCTCATGAGCTCCTGCATGTCCATGACAAAGAAGTCGTCGTCCTTGCCGGGACCGATGTGGCGGCGCTCGCGCAGCAGCCGCTGCAGATCGCCCTTGACCTTGTCGGTCGGCACGCCCGCTGCCGCCGACACCATGATCGCGCCCACGTTGGTGTTGCCGGCGATGCGCCGCTGCAGGGTGCGCAGCGGCACCAGAACGAAGTCGTCCTGATCGCTGCCGAAGCTCGAAGGTCCCTTGGCCTCCAGAGTGCCGATCACCTGACAGGCAAGCTTTTGCAGCCGAATCACGGCGCCGATCGGATCGGCGCTGCCGAACAGCTCCTTGCGCACGGTGGCACCCAGCAGGCACACGGCCTTGCCGGCACGCTGCTCCCCGTCTGAGAACCCGCGTCCGCTGGCGAGCGACCAGTTGCGGGCCGTCAGGAAGGCATTGGTGCTGCCCGTGACATTGGTCAACCAGTTGGTGTTGCCGTAGATTGCCTGCGAGCTCTGCGAAGAGACGGGAGCGACCGCAGCAAGGCCGCTGATGTCCGGAGATGGCCTTGACGTCAGCCATGTCAAAGGGATCGGAGCTCGATCGCGTGCCGCCCGGCCCGCGCGGCCCCTGGCCCGGGCGCACCTGCAGCAGATTCGTGCCGAGGCTGGAAATCTGCCGGGTGACCTGCGCGGTGGCGCCATCGCCGAGGGTCACCATGGTGATCACCGCAGCGACCCCGATGACGATGCCGAGCACGGTCAGTGAGGAACGCAGCACGTTGCGGCGGATGGCGCGCAGCGCCAGCAGGATGGCGTTTCCCAGCATCAGGCGGCCCGCCCGGGCAATTGATCGCCCTCGATGTGCCCGTCACGGAAGTGGATGGCACGCTTGGCGAAGGCCGCCATGTCCGGCTCGTGCGTCACCATCACCACGGTGATGCCGCGCCCGCGATTCAGTTTCGTGAGCAGCTCCATGATCTCCAGGCCGCGCGCCGTATCGAGATTTCCCGTGGGCTCGTCGGCGAACAGCACCGTGGGATCGGTGACGATGGCACGCGCGATGGCCACCCGCTGCTGCTGGCCCCCCGAGAGCTCGCCCGGGGTGTGCGCCGCCCATTGCTCCAGTCCCACGGCGGCCAGGGCCTCGCGCGCGCGGCGGTGACGTTCGGTGGCCGGCAGCCCGCGGTAGACCAGCGGCAGCTCGACGTTCTCCAGCGCCGACGTCCGATTGAGCAGATTGAAGCCCTGGAACACGAAGCCCAGTCGATACCGGCGCAGCAGGGCGCGCTGGTCGCGGCCGAGCCGCCCCACTTCAATGCCCTGGAAGCGGTAACGGCCGGCGGTGGGCGTGTCCAGGCAGCCGAGGATGTTCATGCAGGTGGACTTGCCGGAGCCGCTCGGTCCCATCACTGCGACGAACTCACCCGCCTCGATGCGCACGTCGATGCCGCGCAACGCGTGCACCGCAGCCTGTCCCTGGCCATAGACCTTGGTCACCCCGGTCAGCTCGATCTGCGCCGGATGCGGCGCGGCACCGGGGTTCACGGCGCCTTTACCTTGCTTACCGAGTCGACAACTACCGGCGTACCCGGTGACAGATCGCCTTCGAGGATCTGGGTCGACGCGCCGTCGGTGGCACCGGTCTTCACGGCAACCGCAACCGGTGCGCCGTCGCGCAGCATCCAGACCTGCTGGTGCCGCGGGCCCTTGCTCGAGCCATTGGATGTGCCGCCGCGGGGCAGACGGGGTGGGTGATGGGGCAGCAGCACCTGCAGGATGCCGCCCGAGGACTCGCGGGCAGGTGCCACGGGCGGCGTGAAGCGCAGTGCGGCGTTGGGCACCAGGAGTGCATCGGACACGGTGGCGACGACAATGTCGGCGGTCGCAGTCATTCCCGGGCGCAGCGCAAGGTCTGAGTTGTCCACGCTCAGCACGGTCTGGTAGGTAACCACGCCGTCCACGGTCTCCGGGCCGTAGCGAACCTGCTCAACGCGCGCCGCGAACTGGCGATCGGGAAAGGCGTCCACTGTGAAGGTCGCAGGCTGTCCCTCGCGCACCTGACCCACGTCCGCCTCGTCCACGGCGACGTCGAGCTCCATCCGCGCCAGGTCTTCGGCCACGGTGAACAGCACCGGCGCCTGCAGCGAGGCCGCCACGGTCTGACCCGGCTCGATGCTGCGATTGAGTACGATGCCGTCGACGGGCGAGCGAATCACAGCCTTGGAGAGACTGGTCTCGTTGATCTCCAGGCCGGCCTTGGCCTCCTCCACGCTGGCGCGGGCACTGGCCTCGTCGGCGCGCGCCCGATCCAGCGTCGCGCGGGCCGCGTCGAAGTCATGCTGGGACACCAGGTTGGGGCTGCGCTTGCGCACGTCCTGCAGCCGTGTCAGCTCGTTGGTCGCTTCGGTCACGGTGGCCTGAGTCTGCTGCACCTTGGCCTTGGCTGCGGCGAGCGTCGCCCGCGATTGCAGTACCTGCGCCTGCAGCTTGGAGGTGTCGAGCTCGGCGAGCACCTCCCCGACGCGGACCCGGTCATTGAAGTCCACGTTCACCTTGGCCACTGTGCCCGAGACCTCGCTGCCCACCTCGACCTGATTGGTAGGGGCAATGTTGCCGGTGGCCGTGACGGTGACGGTGAGACTGCCGCGGTGGGCCGGTTGCGTAAGGTATTGCACCGCATCGCCCCCTTCGTGGGTAGCCCAGACCGCGAAACCGCCGGCCAGCACCACCAGCAAGGCAATCCAGCCTGCACGACGCCAGTGGCCGTGGCTCCGGGCCGGACGTTCCGTTCCCAGCAGGCGGCCGAGCTCGACGCCCGTCGGATCGCTCAATTCATTCATCGAGAGGGGTTTCCCTTGACTCTGTCGGCCGGCGAAGGAGCCGCACCCGACCCATTGGACCGCAGTCTTTACGTTTGATTCTCTGCACCTGCGCTTCCCCGCAGAAAAACCCGCACCGACATGTGGACAAGCACCGGCCCGGCTTGTGCTAGGCTTGCGCTCCCTCCGCCGTTGGGCATGAGACTGTCACCAGCGGCGACACAACGACATTCCGAACTGGTGTCATGGACATCCTGCCGACTCGGGCGCGCACGGTGTGCAGTGGAGTAATACCTGTCCCGAAGAGAGAGGATGCGACCCAGCGGCAGGGTCCGGCACCATGAATCAGACCACCAGACTCGAAAACGGCATACACATCGTCACCCGCAACATACCCGGGCTGGACAGCGCGGCGCTCGGCGTATGGCTCGTAAACGGCAGCCGACACCAGACACCTGAGCAGTCGGGCTACGCCCACCTGCTCGAGCATCTGCTGTTCAAGCGCACTGCACAGCACGACGCGCTGGCGCTCGCCCAGCACTTCGAAGCCATGGGCGGACGCGTCAACGCCCACACCGGTCGCGAGCTCACCGCGCTTCATGGGCAGGTTCCGGCCCCTGATCTCTCCGATCTGCTCGAGCTCTTCTGCGCGATGCTGATGCGCTCGCGCTTCGATGCCTCCGACCTCGACGTCGAGCGCGAAGTGGTGTTCCAGGAGATGGCCATGGTGCAAGACTCGCCCGAGGAGGCGCTGGAGGAGGCTGCCGTGGCCCACGCCTGGGAGGGGCATCCACTGGGCTGGCCCATCCTCGGATGCAAGGAAGTGCTGGAGCAGGCGAGCGCCGCCGCGCTGCACGACTACCTCGAGGGGCTGCTGCAGGGCGGGCGGATCTACGTGGTCGCTGCAGGTGGCGTCGATCACGAGGCGGTGGTGCGCGCGTGTGCGCCGCTCGCGGCGCTGCCAAGTGGAACTGCGCCGGACGGCGGCGCCGCGCCGCGGTTTCAGTCCGGCACGGTGCGGGCCAGCCGCGCGCTAGCGCAACAGCATCTCATCTGGCTCATGCCGACCCCGAGCCTGCTGGATCCGGCGCGTCCCGCGCTGCTGATCGCAAACCATGTGCTCGGCGGCGGCTATTCCTCGCGCCTGTTCCAGCACATCCGCGAGCTGCGCGCGCTTGCCTACACCATCGAGTCGCGCCTCGAGCTCTACTCCGACTGCGGACTCTGGGACATCCAGACCGCCTGCGACCCGCCCCGTACCGGGGAATGCCGGCGGGCGGTCGCCGCCGAGGTGGAACGCCTGATCCACGAGGGACCCACTGCAGCCGAGCTGGAGCGCGCGCGCCGCCACCTGCATGCCGCACTGCTGGTGGAGAAGGACGATCCGGAAAGCGTGGCCGAGCGGCTGGCGCGCGAGGCCATCTACCTCGGCCGGCATCCGGACATTGCCGAAAGGGTCGCACAGTTGAACGCCGTTACCGCCGTCGCGGTACAGACGGCGCTGGCGGTGGCATGGAAAGAGGCGTTGCTGGTGGAGTGGGGACGTTGAGCGATGATGCGCATGTCGTCTCCGACGGTCGGCCCGAAACTTGCCGACAGAGCCTGCGCCGGCGGGAACGCCGGACCGGCGCGGCTCCGCGCGACGGTCACTCGCTGTGCGCCACCATGTACTGCACGGCGTCGCGGATCTGCTCGGGCGTACAGGTCATGCACGTTCCCTTCGGCGGCATGCCGCGGATACCGTCCTCCGCGTGCTGAACGAGCGTATCCATGCCCTGCGCGATGCGGGGCTTCCAGGCTTCCGGATCGCCGAACTTGGGCGCCCCGGCCACACCGGTGGCATGGCAGGCCGAGCAGTAGGTGCTGAATACGTTCTCGCCTTCTCCGGACGCGTCGGCTGCCGCCTGTTCGGCGACGGCCTTGCCTGCGGCGGCAGGCGCGGGCGACGCGGCCGCTGCATGGGCTGCCACCGGCGGCTGTTCCTGCGATGCGCCGTCGGAAGCCGCGGTCGTGGCTCCGGCGCCCGCGACTTCCAGGCCGGTCTTCTGCAGCATGGTCACGATCGCGGACCGGAGCTCCTCTTTTGAGCAGTCGACGCAGGTGCCCTTGGTCGGCATGGCACGGATGCCGGTTTCGGCGTGCTGAACGAGAGTATCCAGGCCCTGCGCCAGGCGCTGCTCCCAGGCCGCCTTGTCGCCGATCTTCGGCGCGCCTGCGGCACCGGTGGCATGGCAGGCGGCGCAATGCGTATCGATGATGGTCTGCCCGGTGCGCGGCGCCGCGGCGACCACTGGCTGCGCGGCGGCCGGTGCCGGTGCTGCGCCCGCAGGCCCGGTGTTGACCTCGCCCACCGGCGCGATGCGCGATTCGACGTCCCCCTGCGCGTATCTGTGCTGCTCCTCGGGCCCGCCACCGATGCTATGCGCGATGAAATAGAACGCGACCGCCAGCACCACCAGGAATCCCAGTACGCCGACGAACGTGGATAGGAAAACTCTGTCTTGATGACTCACTGCATCCCCCTGTTGCCGTCCTGCTTCGAGAGCAGCCCGCCCCCTCGCGTGGCGGCAGAGTATAGCGACATTGCCCCCCAGCGGAAACTGCACCGCCCGGCGAGGAATGGACGCCCGCCGCGGCCTCGCGTTATCCTACCCAGCCGGCGCCCGTAGCTCAGCTGGATAGAGCGCTGCCCTCCGGAGGCAGAGGTCACAGGTTCGAATCCTGTCGGGCGCGCCACTTGAAACGATGGATTATCAGAAAACGGCGGCCCCGGCTGACTTCCGCGTAGGTGCAATGCAGATGCGCTCCAGCGCCGCTGCCGCTTGTGGACCCCACCCCATGGTTATGCAGTAACCCCAAAGCACCCCCTACGTGGTCAGCTTTGCGCAGCATCCGCTCATCGGTCAGCGCGATGGGCCCGCCGACATCGTCAGCAGTGAATTCGTCCCGCGGTGCATGCGTGGCCTTCGCGCGCACGTGCGCGGCGGCCCGCGCCCGATGTGCCTCGGCCTGCATGATTACGTTCTCGGTCGCGAGTGCGCTTATCAGCGTATCCAGTTGCCGGCCACTCTGCTCGATGCCGTTCCTGTCGCAGATGCGCGGTATCGTGTCCTCGAACACCACACCCCGCAATCACCCAATACCGCGTGAGCGGTCCAATACAGCCGTTAGACGACATGACCGATCCGTCGATCACACGCGCTGATGTTCGTGGTCGAGCAACCGTCGATCAGGTCTCTTTGACGGAGCCACGCGAAGCGCTCAAGGTCGCTCGGGCGATTCGGCATCCTTGGTATCGATGTCAGGCACTCTCGAATCGCGGAACATTGGGGTACCAGCGCGCAGAAGATGGAGGTCCTTGAGGAGACGCTCGCCGATGACGAGCCGCACACGTTGCGTCGCGCCGATGCTCTGTCTGCCTCAGCAGTGTCGGTTGAGCACTATCCGTCTGCCGAGATCATCAATTTGCAGCGTCGACCCAGTCGCGACCTTAAACAAATGGGGGAAATTCAGGGACGAAATTCAGGGACAGTTGACTCAATGGACGGGGATTCGGCTGAGGGGACGGCTTGCTGACGTGGCGATCCATCCTGCGAGGACGCGGGAAACTGCTCGTGGCGTCGGGCGCAGTTATGGATTGAGTAAACTGTCCCCGTATTCGCCCGATTCGCAGCTCAGCGACGGTCAAGGGGTAGCCGAATCGTGCTGCTCCAGCCAGTAGGCCGGTCGTCGAGTCTTCCGACATGCTGTAATGCTACGCTCTCTGCAGTCAGCGGACGCAATCCGGCCTTTCGAGTCAGGCTTAGGCGCTGGCTGAAGCTGAATCCGACCGACGAAATATGGCCATGTACTGCGCACTTCATCCGAAGCGCTGGATGCCGGACGGCTTGGAGGTTGATACGCTGATGCGACATATCGAACCGGAGCTCGGCGTTCGACTGCGAAACGTCTGGAGCGAGGGTATTACTGGAAGTTACTTGAGCGCGCTGTTGCTGAGGTTCGCAGTGCAAGCGCCTAACAATGCGCCGCTGACGTTATCGTCAGGCGGCGGCAAATGAACGAATCGACAGTCCACTTCACCACGGTCTTCATGTCGTTCTTCGCCATCATGAACCCGATTGCGAACGCGCCACTCTTTTTGGGGCTTACTGAAGGTCTCGACACGACTACGCGGCGAGGAGTTGCGCTGCGTGCGGTTCTCCTGGCGTTCGCGATCGTTTCGGTGTTCGCGATCCTCGGTCGCGAGATATTCGCGGTTTTTGGCATCACCCTGCCGGCGTTTCGCATTGCCGGCGGTATCCTTGTTGGACTCGTGGGATATCACTTGCTTCAGGGGCAGGAATCGAGCGTTCACACACCTACCGCCGAAGACGATGCGCGTAGTCGTGACGCCGCCCTGGGCATCGCGATCACTCCCTTGGCGTTGCCGATCCTGGCGGGCCCTGGCACCATCGCCACGGCTATGAACTTCACCGCAGAATCGACGCTGGCCGAGTTGGTCCGGACCATGTCGGCGCTGGGTGTGGTCTGCGGATTGACCTGGGTCGCTTTCGCCTTCGGCACCTCCCTCGTGCGTTTCCTTGGCCAGAACGCGATCAAAGTAGTGACTCGACTCATGGGCCTCATCCTGGCCGTGATCGGCGTCCAGATGCTGATCGCCGGGATCACAGGTGCCATCGAGTCCGCGTCGAGCTCGTGATCCGTTTCGCGTAGCTCCGCAGCCGACGCCTGACAAGACGCTGCGGCTGCCGGGCCACGTTGGAGGAAATTCGGGGAAAGTTTACTCAATGGACGAGGATTCTGCTGAGGGGTCGGCTTGCTGACGTGTCGATCCGTCCTGCGAGGACGCGGGAAACTGCCCGTGGCGTCTGGCGCAGTTATGGAATGAGTAAACTGTCCCCTTATTCCCCGTGACAGCGCCGACGAGCGCCGAGCTCACCCACCTGACCGAGGTCGTCGCGCACCGCATCGGCCGGTACCTGAAACGTCAGTGCGCCGCGCAAAGCGTGGCGCATCTGGTCGGGTGAAAGTCCCCGCATGGAAAGGGTTAACTACCCACTATTACCGAGTATTGCGCCTCTGGCGGAACGGTGTACTCGGTCAGGGAAAGGGGGTCAGATCTTGTTCTGTGCATCATCCGCTTTACTACTCCTGGTTCGCGACGCGGCTGATCTGCACGGCACAACCGATCTCCCGGAACCTGTAGCCGGCTCCAAGCCGGGCGCTCTGTATAACTAACCTTATCGTGCCCGTCGCGTTCGGCGAGCTGTTCTGGCAGAGAAGATCTGCCGGTGTGGGCCGGTTCGAGAACCGTTGCTTGCTTTCGCCGCCGTGCCAATCGCCATTGAAAATCCCGACTGCGAACCCCAACTCTGCTGCCACGGTATCCAGGTACGGAGGAGTAAGGATCATGGCCACTTTGCAGCAGCTGCGGGAAGGCGTAAGCGAATTCTGGGACACGCTCATGGAAGGCTGGCAGTCGCTCTACCGGCGCGCTTACGGCGCACTCACGCATTTCCGGCCGGGGCGTGCTGGAGGCCGAAACGCGGGCGGGACGCTTGCAACGCGAGGCGTCGGCTGGGCGATGCTGCCGGCCGAGGTCGTGGATCAGGGTGACAGGGTCTTGGTCCGCCTGGAAGCGCCGGGGATGGATCTCGCCGACCTCGATATCGAGGTGACCGACAACTATCTGGTGGTGCGCGGCGAGAAGCAAACCGAGCAGGAACGCACGGAGGGCAACTACTTCGTGTCCGAATGCGCCTACGGCAGCTTCGAGCGCGCCATTCCATTGCCCGACGAGATCGCGCCCGACCAGGCGCGGGCGCGCTACCGCAATGGCGTACTTCGAGTCGAGCTGCCCAAGCCTGCGGCACACCGGCGTAAGACGGTCGAGGTCAAGGCGGGCTGATTCCCTGACCGTGTCGCGCTGTCGGAGCAGTCGGCAGCGCGCGCAGGGAGCGGGCATTTGCGGGCTGCGTTGGGTTGCGCCAGACTTCCGGCCCCTGCGCCTGATGCTTGGTCAGACGATTGCCCGCACCACGCCGCCGTCGACACGCAGCGCCGCGCCGGTGGTGGCCGATGCCCGGGCGCTGCACACGTAGGCGATCATCGACGCGACCTCATCCGGCGTGGCGAAGCGCTTCAGCACCGAGGAGGGCCGGGCGGTCTCGAAGAATTCGCGCTCCACGGTGCCGGCGTCCACACCGCGCGCTGCCGCAAGATCCACCACGAACTGGCCCACACCTTCCGAAGCGGTCGGTCCCGGGAGCACGCAGTTCACGGTCACACCCGTTCCCGCAAGTGTCTCCGCAAGTCCGCGCGATACCGCGAGCTGTGCGGTCTTGGTCGTGCCGTAATGGATCATTTCCGCGGGGATCTGGACGCCCGATTCACTGGAGACGAAAACGATCCGTCCCCAGTTGCGCGCCCGCATTCCGGCGACATAGTGGCGCGCCAGCCGGATGCCACTGAGCACGTTGACTTCGAAGAAACGCAGCCAGTCCTCGTCGGAAATCTCTTCGAAGGGCTTGGGCTCGAATATGCCGAGGTTGTTGACCAGGATGTCGACCTCCGGCAGGCGGTCGATCAGCGCCTGGCAGCCTTCAGCACTGCCGAGATCGTGCGGCATCCCATCGGCGATTGCGCCGGGTACTTCGGCCTGGATGCCCTCGACGGCGTGTCGCACGCGCGCCTCGGTGCGCCCGTTCACTGTAACGTGTGCACCCTCGGCCGCGAGCGCACGTGCAGTTGCCAACCCGATGCCGGCGGTGGATCCCGTAACCAGTGCGCGCTTGCCCCTCAATCCCAGGTCCATGGTCCTTCTCCTTGGGAGACCCGTCGGCCTTGGTCGGCCGCAGTGCCCGGTTGGCTACTTCCGTAGCGCGACCGCCTGTTGGAGCAGCGTACGCACGGCTGCAAAGTCGAGCTTCGCCGGATCGACGCTGCGCAGCTGCAGGCTGAGGTAACCTCCCTCCTGCGTATAACAGGTGGCGGTCGGCACCTGGCCCGTAGCCATGTCGACGGACCCCCCGAAGCAGGTAACCTTTCCGAATTGCTGGACCTTCTGGCGCGACTGCTCGTGCATCTGCCGCATGGCAGCCAGGCGCTGTTCGACGGTGGCGCCCTGCGGAGCCTGTGCCAGGACCACCAGGTCGGCACCGTGCGCCAGATCGGGCACGTCGACCGCGCAGCTGGAAACCGTCGGCGTGTCGGCTCCGCGTACAGCGCCCGCGCCGGCTCCGAAATGTTTTTCCAGTGCGGTGATCGGGAGCAGCTTGCACACTTTGGGAGCCGCATCGGGCGCTGCCTGCGCGAGCAGGGCCACGCCCGCCAGACTGATGCCGAGCGCCAGCGCGGGCACGATCGCTGCCTTGAGCATGAGGTATAGCCTCCGGTGGATTTGAGTTGGCTCCCTGCGGTCATGGGAAGCGAGTCCGGCTTCCTCCCGGACTCACGTGCGGAGTTCCGTCGCGCATGACCTGCGCGCGGCCGCCGCACGGTCCGACCAGGGCAGGATATCATGGCCCTGTGCCCGGCACCCGGATCCGCCGTATCCACACGTTCGTGCAGCCCGCGCCCGACAGCCCGCCGCCTGGAAACCAGCCGTTCACGATGGTGCCCCCGTTCGGATGCAACACCTGTCCACCACACCTTCTTTGGTTGCCAATACCGCGGTTTAGACCGCATTCCCCACTCTCTGCCGGGCGGTGCGCGTTTCGTGGTTCGGCTGGTGGGCCGGCTGCGAACCGCGAAGGCGCAGGCCCTTCGGATCGATCTCACCGGCAGCGCCGGGGGGAGTGCTCTGCTAACGTTGCTGCAAGATGACTCGCTGCGGAGGAGAGCACCACGCCGGCTTATCCGGCACCGGAGGATCGGCAGCCCGGCAGCATTTCGCCTCCCGCGCAGCGGGGGCGGACGTCGGGCAGCGGCTCGCCTCCCCGGGGATCGGGGTGCTCAGCGATCGGGCGCATCGAATGAAGCCACTGCCACGTCGAGGTCGCACTCGAACAGAGCCACTGCGGTGCTTGCCACGCGTTGGGTGTCGTAGTAGGCATAGGCGCCGACGCCGAACGCGCCGACCACCGGCAGCCAGCGTGCCACGCCCTCGCGTAGTGTGCGGCGAACGACGTGCATACCCACTTCGCACGCGGCACTATGAATTACCGGGAGAGGAACGCTGCGCACCAGCACCCGCTCTCCCACGCGCACGGCCAGGTCGCGCACGGCCTGCGCGGCCGTGTGGCGGAACAGGCAGTAAAGCATCTGCTCGCGTGTAAGGGCGCCATCGCGTCCGAAGGCGCCGGCGATGTCTGCGACCAGCTGCGCCTGCAGTCTCCACACGGTCGTGAGCTCCGGGAGAATGGTGAGCACGCCGAGCGGGCCGCCGGGCAGCGCGAGGGTGCCCGCGGCGAGCGCCGCGCGCGCGGCAGCGGCACTCGCGAGCGCACGTGCGCGTCGTCCGGGGTTCTCGCCTCGGGATTCCGGCGTCTGTGGAACCTGCGCGATGAAGTCGACGATCGTCTGGGTGATGCGCCTGGCGGCGTGTTCACCCGGGAGACGCTCGATCGGTACTTTGTCGGACATGCGCTCGCATTCGACTGTGTGGGAAAACTCAGCGGAGTATGGCACAGGGGCGTCGCTGCTCTGCTCCATCGGAGGGAAGGAAAATGGGCTTCGCCGACGTGGATAACGATTATGGACTGATCACCGGGCAGGTCGCGGAGTGGCTCGGTGTTTCCGAGGATCTCCTGCATCAGGCGCGTGATCACCCGGGAAAGGGGCCGCGCTTCGTCAATTTCCGCGGCGCCATCCGTTATCGAGCGGGTGACGTACGCGCATGGCTGCGCGAGCATCAGGCCGGCGTGGAGACGCCCGCGCCCGATATCATCGAGCAGTGGCTACGCTGACCCGACGCGCTACCGAATATGCTGGGGCTCAGGTGCGTGCTGCCACGCGAGCTCGAAGCCTCCGGCGCCATGAACGCCGCCGAGCTGATCGGCGATTTTCCGCTGCTCTATCACGCCACATCGCCGGGCGGCTGGCCGGGGATCGTGCGCCACGGGCTGCTCAGCACCAGCCGTCTGCTCGAACTGTTCGAAGTTCGCGGGGCGCAGCGCATCGCGATCGAGCAGTGCCGGCGCCCGCATGCCGTGACCCTTACCCACCCGGTGCACGGGCGCGCGGTGCTGCGCGACCAGAAACCCATGTCCGATGCCGGTCTGGCGCGCTGTCTCGAGAACGGTCTGGCGCCTTCGGACTGGTACCGCCTGCTGAACGGCAAGGCTTTCTTCTGGACTTCGCGGGTGCGCCTGCAGCGCCATCTGCAGGCGCGCTCCCACCGTCACTGCCGGCAGGAAGTGCTGGTCGTCGACACGGCGCGGCTGGTGGAGGCCTGTGGCCGGCGGCTGCGGCTGAGCCCCATCAACAGCGGCTGCACCTGGCGCCGTGCGCAGGTGCGCGGGCACGCAACCTTCGCCTCCATCGCCGCCTATCCATACGCAGCATGGCTACAGCGCCGGCCGCGCTGGGATGCCGTAGTGGAGGTCGCCATCGACGGCGGAATTGCCGACGTCACCCGCTACGTGCGGCACGTGGAGCACCTCGGTGCGGACGGCGCCGCGCCGGAGATCCTTTGGGAAGCCCAGCCCGCATCTGTCGCCGGTCGCCGGTAGCACGACATGCTGCACTGGAGGTGATGGAACCGCTGTCGATTCGGCCCGCTGAGAAATGCGGGCTTGGGGGGCTAGGGTGGTGGCTAGGGCTTACATCGCCAGCGCGTGTTGCAGGGCGTCCTCGGTCGCTGCCACGATGGGATGCACCGGTGCGGTGAGCCGGGGATGGCTGCCGAACTGGAAGGTGACCAGCTCTTCTGCGCTCACCTTGGCCTGGATGGCGATGCCGATGGCATTCAGCACCTCTGCCGTGGTCGCGCCGCCGACCACCTGGCCGCCGACCAACGTTCCGCCCTGACGCGCGAACACCAGGCGGCAGGCCATGGGCAGCGTGCCCGGCATGGTGGCAGGATGGTGATCCGGCAGTGTGGCCTCGCCGGTGACCACCTCCAGACCGGCGGCCAGGGCGCCCGATTCCGTCCAACCGGCGACGCCGAAGGCCAGGTCATCGAGGCAGCTTGCATAAATGGAGATGGTGCCGGGATTGAAACGCAGGGATCGGCGCACGAACAGGTTGCGCCCGGCGATGCGCCCTTCGGCCGCCGCTACGGACGCCAGCAGGCTGCTGGTGTGGCGGCGGGTGAAGAAGTCCTGCTTGTGGCTGCAATCGCCAACCGCGAAAATGTCCGGGTGCGAGGAGCACTGAAAATTGTCCACCCAGATGCTGCCGTAGGACTTGATGCTGATGCCGAGCGATTGCGCGAGCTCGGTGTTGCGGCGTTCGCCGACCGCCAGCAGCACGGTGTCGGCCGGCAGCAGGGTGCCGTCGGTGAGCTCGATTCCGCTGACGCACCCGGTGCCGTGAAAGCGCGCCACGCCCACGCCCGTGCAAAGCCGGATGCCGCGCTCGAGCAGGCGTTGCTCGACGCGCTCGCAGAGTGGCACGTCGAAGTTGCGCTCCAGGCAGTGGGCGTTGATCTCGACGATGGTGACGTCGTGGCCGGCCTTGCGGCATTCGTCGGAGAACTCCACGCCGATGAAGCCGCCGCCGACGATGACGACGCGCTTGTTGCCGTCGAGATGGTCCTCGAAAAGCTCGGTGAGCCGGTCGAAGTTCTTGTGTATGGCGACGACGCCTTGGAGCTCCACGTTGGGTATCGAAGGCACCAGCGGCGTGGAACCGGTCGCGAGCACCAGCTTCCTCCACTCGATGGTCTCGCCCGAATCGAGGGTGGCGGTATGCTCGGACTTGTCGATGGCGGTGACGCTAGCTATCCGCACCTGCACACCGAGCTGTTTCAGGGGCGCAACGCCCGCGAGGTCCTTTTCCACCGCGTGCAGGGTGCCGAAGATATAGGGGATACCGCACGGCACGATCGAGTCCTCCTCACGCTTCACCAGCATCACTTGCATGCCCGGGTTGTAACGCGCCGCCGACAGTGCGGCCATCATTCCGCCGGGGCCGCCGCCGACCACCAGCACATCGATCTTCGCTTGCATTCAGGGAATCCTTTGGCATCCGTAACGGACGCGGCTATTGTTAGTATCGAAACACCGGATAATCATGCATCCGTCGTGCCACGGCGGATGCGCACGCGCGGGCATGCGGCACGGAACTTTGCGATCCCCCGCACCTAATCCAGCGCGCTCGGCGGCGCGGTACGCGAACAGGGCACCACCCGGGATCACTACGCGGCCCGGTGAGCAGCGCACAGGTGTGCAGGTCTAAGACCGCTGGAGAATGCCCGATGCAAGCCGTCGCTCAATTGCGGGAACATGTCCAAAGTCAGCTCGCAGGCCAGGAAGGACTGGTGCTGCGCCTGCTCATCGCGCTGCTCGCCGACGGCCACCTGCTGGTCGAAGGCGCGCCGGGACTGGCCAAGACCACGGCCATCAAGGCACTCGCCTCGGGCATCGAGGGCGACTTCCATCGCATCCAGTTCACGCCCGATCTGCTGCCGGCCGACCTGACCGGCACCGAGGTCTATCGCCCGCAGGACGGCGACTTCCAGTTTCAGCACGGCCCGATCTTCCACAACCTGGTGCTTGCCGACGAGATCAACCGCGCGCCGGCCAAGGTGCAGTCGGCGCTGCTCGAGGCGATGGCCGAGCGCCAGGTCACGGTCGGCCGCAGCACCTACGCGCTGCCGAAGCTGTTCCTGGTGATGGCGACGCAGAACCCGATCGAGCAGGAAGGCACCTACCCGTTGCCCGAAGCGCAGCTCGACCGCTTTCTGATGTACGTGCGCGTCGGCTACCCGAGCATCGCCGAAGAGCATCGCATCCTCGCCCTGGTGCGCGCGCAGGCGCGCAGCGGTGCAGCCCCGGGACGAGCACCGGATGAGAAACCTCAACGCATTTCGCAGGAGACCGTATTCGCCGCGCGCGAGGCCGTGCTCGACGTGCATCTGGCCGAAGCGCTCGAGGAATATCTGGTCGCAGCTGGTGGCTCGCCACACGCGACCCGCGCCCCTACGGCGGCGATCTTGCCGAGTGGGTGCGTTACGGGGCGAGCCCGCGCGGGACCATCGCGCTCGAGCGCTGCGCGCGCGCCCATGCCTGGCTGCTGGGGCGCGACTACGTCAGCCCCGAGGACCTGCATGCCGTCGCCCACGAGGTACTGCGCCATCGGTTGCTGCTGACCTTCGAGGCCGAAGCGGAAGGCATCACGCCCGATCAGTTCATCGATGCGCTGCTGGCGCGCGTCCCGGTGCCGTGAGCGTGGTCGCACCCGCCATCAAATCCCGGCGTTTCGGCCCCGGCCCTCGCGCGGCGCGCGTCACGCGCTGGCTGCGCTCGGCGCCTGGTGGCGCGGTGCTTCCGGCGCCACGGCGCGTGCGCCGGAAGGCGACGGCGCGCAGCGTCGATCTGCGCCAGCTCATCGGGCTGCGCCCGCTGGCGTCGGATCTCGGGCCGATGCTCCTGCAGCGCAGGGTGCTCGCCGCGCAGTCCGGCGCCTACCAGTCGCGCCACCGCGGGCGCGGCATCGATTTCCACGAAGTGCGCGTCTATCAGCCGGGCGACGACATTCGCCAGATGGACTGGCGCGTCACGGCGCGCACCGGACGCGCGCACACCAAGCTCTACCACGAAGAACGCGAGCGTCCGGTGCTGCTGGCGGTGGATCAGGGTGCAAGCATGCGCTTCGGCACGCGAGTGGCATTCAAGTCGGTGCTGGCCGCGCAAGCCGCGGCCCTCATCGCCTGGGGCGCCGCTGCGCGCGGCGACCGGGTCGGGGGCGTGGTCTTCGCCGGTGCCGCACACGCGGAGCTGCGCCCGCAGGGCCGCATTCACGGCGTGCTGCGCCTGCTGCGTGCTCTGGCCACCGCGCAGGGCGCGCATCCGTCGGCCGATGCCGGCACGCACGTGAATGGTCTGCACTCGGCTCTGATACGCCTGGCGCGCATCACCCACCCGGGCAGCCTGCTGTTCCTGCTGAGCGACTTTCGCGGCTTCGGCCCGGAAGCGGAACGCCTGTTCGCCCAGCTCGCGCGCCACAACGAGGTGGTGGCGGTGTTCCTCTACGATCCGCTGGAGGCCGAGCCGCCGCCGCCGGGCCAGTACCGGGTGAGCGACGGCACCCACTTTCAAACCCTGGAGGCAGGCGGCAAGGCCTTCGAGCGGCGCTACCGGCAGCGCTTCGAAGCCCGCCGCGAGCGGCTCGCCCGCTGCTGCCGCCGCCACTGCGTTCAGCTGGTGAGCCTGGCGACGGACGCTCAACTGCTTCCGGCCTTGCGCGCGGCGCTTGCCGCGCGCCCGTCGGGAGCGGCGGCGACGGGGTGAAGCATGGTTGGGACGGCGCCGGACATCTCGAAGCTTCGCGACATTCACCCGCCCGCGCCGGTGTCCTGGTGGCCACCCGCGCCGGGATGGTGGGTGCTGTTGGCACTGATGCTCGCCGCGGTCCTGGCGGCCTGGTACTGGCAGCGGCGGCGCCGGCGAAGCAGCGCCTACGAGGCCGCGCTGCGCGAGCTCGATGCGCTGCAGCGGCAGCTGGAGGACGGCGCACGGTCGCGCGAGGTGGTGGCGGAGCTCTCCATGCTGATGCGCCGCTACGCGCTCGCCTGTCATCCTCGGCAGCGCGTGGCGGGGCTCACCGGCGAGGCGTGGCTGCGGTTCCTGGAAGCGGGCGGCGGCGAAGGAACCTTCCTGCGCGGCCCCGGGCGCCAGCTTTGCCGGGCGCCTTACGCCGCGGAGGACCCACCGGAAGCCGCGGAACTGCTTGGGCTGGCGCGACGCTGGGTGGTGCGCGGCGTAGAGGGACAGCCCCAGTGATCCACTTCGCATGGGGCTGGGTGTTGCTGGCACTGCCGCTGCCGTGGCTGGTACGCCGACTGGTGCCCACCGCCGCACCGCGGGGCGGCCCCGCATTGCGGGTACCGTTCTTTCACGAGCTGATCGAACAGGGCACCGGCATCGCCACCGCGCGGCGCGGCCACGGACGGCTGTGGCTGGCGGCACTCGCCTGGGTGCTGCTGGTCCTGGCGGCGGCACGCCCCCAATGGTTGGGACCGCCGCTCTCGCTGCCGGTCACCGGGCGCGACCTCATGCTCGCCGTCGACCTCTCGGGCAGCATGGAGACCGCGGACCTCGATCACCACGGCCAGCCCACCACCCGACTCGATGCAGTGAAAGCGGTTGCCGGGCGCTTCATCGATGCCCGCGTCGGCGATCGCATCGGACTGATCCTGTTCGGCAAGCAGGCCTACCTGCAGACCCCGCTGACCTTCGACCGGCAAACGGTCAAGACCATGCTGCAGGAGGCGGAAATCGGTCTGGCCGGCAAGGAGACGGCGATCGGCGATGCCATCGGGCTGGCCATCAAACGCCTGCGCGACAGCGATGCGCGCGAGAAGGTGCTGGTCCTGCTGATCCGACGGGGCCAACACGGCCGGGGTGGTCGACCCACGGCAGGCCGCGGAGCTCGCTGCCAAGGCCGGGCTGCGCATCTACACCATCGGCGTGGGCTCCGAGCACATCGCCATCGACTCCCTGTTCGGTACCCAGGTGGTGAACCCGGGCGCCGACCTCGACGAGACCACACTCGCGGCCATCGCCGAAATCACCGGCGGCAGCTTCTTCCGTGCCCGTGATGCGGCGGCCCTGCGCGCGGTGTACCGGCGGCTCGACGAAATCGAGCCGAGCGCCCGCGACGAACAGGTGTTTCGGGCGAAGCGCTCGCTCTATATGTGGCCGCTCGCCGCGGCGCTGGCGCTGTCCCTGGTCCTTGGGCTGCACGACCTCGCTCCGCTGTGGCAGCGGGTGCAGGCGTGGCGGAGCCCACGCTGATGGGTACGTTTCATTTCTTGCGGCCATACTGGCTCCTGGCACTGCTCCCGCTCGCCGTGCTGTTCTGGCACCTGCTGCGCGCGCCAAGCGGTCCGGGTGCCTGGCGCAACGTTTGCGCGCCGCATCTTCTTGCGCACCTGCTGGTCGGCCCCGCGCGACGGCCCTCGTGTCTGCCGTGGCTGCTGCTCGGACTGGGCTGGCTGCTGGCAGTGCTGGCGCTGGCCGGTCCGGCCTGGAAGCGTCTGCCCGCACCGTTGTTCCAGGCGCAGATCGCGCGGGTGCTGGTGCTCGACCTTTCCGAATCCATGAATGCAACCGATGTCGAGCCCTCGCGCCTGGTGCGGGCCCGATACAAGCTGCTCGATCTGCTGGCGCAGACCCATGAGGGTCAGATCGGACTGGTGGTGTATGCCGGCGAATCGTTCGTCGTGGCGCCCCTCACGCATGATGCCGCCGACGGTCGCCGCCCTGGTGCCACCGCTCAGTCCCGAGCTCATGCCGGTACAGGGCAGCCGTGCCGACCTGGCGCTGCGCCGCGCCGCTCACCTGCTGCGGCAGGCGGGCATCACGCACGGCGACGTGCTGTTGGTGAGTGACGGGTTGCCGGATCCAGCCAGTGCACTGCAGGCGGCACGCGCGCTGCGCGCCGCGGGCCATCGGCTTTCGGTGCTTGGTGTCGGCACCACGTACGGGTGCGCCGATTCCCCTGCCGGGCGGCGGTTACGCCGAGAGCGGCAGCGGCGACCTGCTGATTCCGCGACTGAATCCCGAGCCCCTGCAGCGCCTCGCCGCAGTCGGCGGCGGCACTTATGCCACGCTCAGCCTGGACGACGGCGATCTCAAGCGCGTGGTGCTGCAGGCGCAGATCAACCGCAGCGTGGACGACCCGGGGGACGTTACCCGCAGCGCCGACCGCTGGCGGGAAGAGGGGCCGTGGCTGGTACTGCTGCTGCTTCCGCTGGCGGCACTGGCGTTTCGCCGCGGCTGGCTGGCCGCAGTGCTGGTGACGGCGCTGGCGCATCCGCCTCCGGCATCCGCACTCGGCTGGACCGAGCTCTGGACGCGTCCCGACCAGCAGGGCGCCGCCGCCATGGCAGCCGGCCAGCCGGCGCAGGCCGCGGCAAAAATTCCACGATCCGTTGTGGCGGGCCACCGCCCACTACCGTGCCGGACGTTATGCACTGGCTGCGGTGGAGTTCGGCCGCGTGCACAGCCCCGACGCCGACTACAATCGTGGCAACGCCCTGGCCCGACTCGGAGAGCTGGGTGCCGCGCTGGATGCCTACGATCAGGCGCTGGCCCAGGATCCCAACCACACCGATGCGCGGTACAACCGTGCGCTGGTGGCCGAGATGCTCGAGCGCCAGCGCTCCTCTCCTGCATCTGCGCCGGCGCCGGTCGCAGACCCCGAGCCTCCCCAGGGATCGCGCGCGCCGCAGCGGCCGCGCGCCTCCGGCGAGGGGCCGGACTCGCCGCAAGGGGACTCCGAACGGGGACGCGACCAACCGCAGCAGAACGGGGGGGATGGGAAGTCGGCGCGCCAGCAGGGCGGAGAGCCGATGCCCGGTCAGAGTCAGCGCGGCGCAGGACGGCCGCTCGGGTTCCACGACCGCTCAGCAACGTTGGCCCGGCGGCATGGGTGCCGCCCCCGGTGAACACTCCATGCCGCAGGACACGCAATCCGGGAAGCAGCCCGGTGCGGACGAAGGGGCGACGGGGGAGGGCGAGGCACCGTCGCGCCGGGCGCCCACCGATCCCGCCGCGGGCATATCGCCCCGCACGCTCCCTGCAACGGGCGGTCAGGGTGTGTCGAACCCGCAGGCGACGGAGCTGCCCTCCACACGGGCCGAGGCTGGCGGACCGGAGGCCGCAGGCGGCAGCACCGCTCAGCTGGAATCGATGCAGGCCATGGAACAGTGGCTGCGACAGATTCCGGACGACCCGGGCGGCCTGCTGCGGCGCAAGTTCCTGCTTGAGCACTTGCGGCGGGAGGGCCGCAGCGCGGAGTTCCGCGATCCATGAGCGGAGCGAATGCATGGTGCGTCGCCTCGTGCCTGCTGCTGGCGGCCCCGCTGCAGGCAACTGCGGCGCATGCCGAGCTGAGGGCGCACCTGGATCGCGACGTGGTGGGACTGGAGGAGGTGGTGCGGCTCACGGTCGAGCTGTCCGGTGCGGACGGCAAAGCGGTGCCGGACCTGACTCCGCTGCGGCGGGACTTCGACGTGCTGGAAACCGACCACAGCAGCCGGCTCGTGGTGAGCGACGGGCAGGTGGAGAGCTCCGAGCAATGGACACTCAGCCTGTCGCCGAAGCGCGCCGGAACCTTGGAGGTCCCGCCGCTGCACGTAGGCAAGGAGTCTACGGGTGCGCTGCAGCTGGTGGTGCGCGAACCCGGGACACAGCCTGATGCTGCGGCCCCTGACGTCCTGGTGGAGACGGAGGTAACGCCGAACAATCCCTACGTCCAGGGCCAGGTCCTGTACACCGTACGGCTCATGCATGCGGTGGAGCTGGGTAGCGGGCAGCTCTCCGATCCGGCACCCGAGAATGCCCTGGTGCTCCCGCTGGGTGATGAGCTCAGTTACCGGACGCGGCGCAACGGGCGCCGCTACTCGGTGACCGAGCACCGCTACGCCATCTTCCCGCAGGCCAGTGGAACGCTGGTGATTCCCGGACCGGTGTTCATCGGGCAGGCCATCGAAGGCGAGACCGGTTCCCCGCTGCTGGAGCCGCGCCTCGTGGTGCCGGACGCCCTGGAACGCGCCCTGGGAGAAACCCGCACCGTGCGCGGGCGCGGCCGGGATCTCAAAGTGCAGGTACGGCGCCGCCCGGCGGCCGCCGGGAAGGGCGAGTGGCTGCCGGCGGAATCGGTGCTGCTGAGCGAGTACTGGAGTGCCGATCCGGCGACGGTGCGCGTCGGCGAGCCGGTCACACGGACCGTCACGGTCCTGGCACGCGGCCTGACGGGCGCGCAGTTGCCCGCGCCGGTGCAGGAAGGCGCAGAGCCCGCGGGCGGCGCCCTGAAGTCTTATCCCGAGCCGTCGGTGTCGGAAACCCAGACCCGGGGAATCTATGTGCTCGGGCGGCGGACGCAGCGCATCGCCCTGGTCGCCACCCGTCCCGGACAGCTGGTACTGCCAGCCGCTGCGCGTGCAGTGGTGGGACACGCTTGCCGAGCGGTTGCGCGTCGCCAAGTTGCCGGCGCGCACGATCGCCGTGCTCCCTGTGCCTCGCGGTCCAGCAGGCAATACGCCCCTCGCCGGAATCGCATCTGGGCAAGCACCCGGAATCTCATCGGGGCAAGTCCCCGGGAGCGCACCGAGCACCGCCACGGGGCCCGCGGACGCGCTGCCGCAGCCGGAAACCTGGAGCGCGCGGGGGCCGTCCGCGACCACCGGCTGGTTCGCATGGAGGTTGGCTGGGATCCTCGTGCTGGGACTTGCTGCGGCACTGTGGTGGCGCGATCGGCTGCGGCGCAAGGGAACTGCGCGGGCGTCACCGCCGTCGCGACGCGAGCGCAGGGCGGCGAGGGAACGCCAGCGTCGCGCGCTGGTGGCCGCGTGCCGGTCAGCCGATCCCGCGGCGGCTCGTGCCGCGCTGCTTGCCTGGGCCGCGCACCGCTGGCCGGAAGGTCCTCCCGTGACGCTGGGCGCGCTCGCCGAACGCCTGGCCCAGGAACCGGCGTTCAGGGCGTTGGCCGATCTCGATCACCATCTGTATGCACCCGCCACCACGCCCTGGGACGGCCTCCGATGCTGGCGCGACCTGGAGCGGCCACTGGCCATCACCGGCAGACGAGTGCGCAGTACGCCTCGGCCGTTGCCAAGCCTTTACCCCGAGACCTGAGCTCGGGGTGTTATACAGTCTTGGTTTAAGCTACAAGGTTAGGCGCAGCTACAGCAGCCTGGGTTCACGCCTGTTGTTGAGGTCGCTCGGCATTTGTTGGTGGACAGCGCAAAGTTGTACAAGACTTCAGCTTGTGATCTACGAAGTTGGCCAGGATCGAGTTTTCACAGGCATCTGCAGCAGCTCGAAGAGCTTTTTGCGGCGTTACCGCAACGATAACCGGGAAACATCACACCCTGCGGCGCCGCGCGCCGTCAGCGTGCAGTTCGGTCGAGTGGCGCTACGGAGATGCTGCGGGATCGGGCTCCGACGCCAGCACAAAGCAGCAGTTGCGACCCTGCTGCTTGGCCATGTAGAGCGCCCGGTCGGCGCGATCGAAGACCCGCTCCGGAATGTCGTGCGGGCCGAAAACGGTGATGCCGCAGGAGATGGTAACCGGTACCCGCGTGCCGTGATCGTGGAATCCACAGTTCTGCACGGCTACGCGCAGATCCTCGGCAAGCACTTTTGCCGCCGCCAGGTCGGCACCGAGAAAGAGCATCACGAATTCATCACCCCCGTAGCGCGCCATGAAATCGGTTTCGCGGATGTGCCTGGCGAGCAGGTGGGCGATGGTCTTGAGGGCCTTGTCTCCGGCCTTGTGACCGTAGGTGTCGTTGATCTGTTTGAAGCCGTCGACATCCCACACCAGCAGCGCCATGGGGGAAGGATAGCGCTTCCAGCGCACCAGCTCCTGGGCCATGCGCTGCTCGAAGGCCAAACGGTTGGGAATCCCGGTGAGGGCGTCCAGCAGGGCGCGGCTGCGGTGCTCGGAGACGCGCGAACGCAGCTCGTGGGTCTCCTGCTCGAGACTTTGCAGCCGCTCGTTCATTGCCTGCAACCGCCGCTCGCCATCCTCGCAGCGCCGCTCCTCGGCCGCCACGAAAGCGTGCATGTGGAGGCTCACCACTTCCAGGCGCGAGCGCACCATTCTCCTTCATCTGCTCCAGGTCGGTGGCCGCGCCAATGCTGGTCTCCATACCCCGGACTTCCTGCTGCACGCTGGCATCGAGTGCGCGCCCCTCCTCCAACGACTGCTGGTGCGCCGCGGCGGTCTGCTGCAGGTGCTGATCGAGCTCCTGCAGTCGGAGCGTGAGTTGCAGCAGGAAGCTCTCCAGCCCGCGCTGCTCGGATCTGCGCCCGCTCGAGCGCTTCGCCGACGAGCACCGCCGTCTGCTCCAGTAGCGTTTGCCAGTCGCTGCTGCCGCAGGCGGCGGCGTCCAGAGCCTCACGGCGCTGCGCCAGGTCTTCGGGCAGGTGCAGCCGGTCGAGGAGCTGAACCAGCACCTCGCGCGCTGTCGCGACGGGGGCTTCCTCCCCGCCTCCGCCGAGCCACCGGCGCCAGCCAGGAGCTTTCTGGGAAGTCCCCGAGCTGCCGCCGCGCGCACTCATCGCTGCGCCCAGCAGAGCCGCGCATTCCGCAACCAGGGGGTCGGGATCGGAGTCGCGCTCGGAGCCGTGCAGCTTCTCGATCAGCCCGGCGCACGCATCCGACAGCGCGGCAGGAAGCTCGACGTGCTCCAACAGCGTCGCCAGAACCTCTGCCGGCCGACGCGCGGCACGGCGCTTGCGGGCACCCCCGGCGTAGTCCAGCTGCTTCAGGGCTTCGGCCAGCGCGTTCAGACGGCGCTGCAGACGCTGGTGATCGGCGCGATCGCGGATGGCAGAGCGGACCGCCTCGAGCTCGGCGTCGACGGCCGGACTTTCGCCCGCGGCCAGCACGCTGAGCCGCACGATCAGGCGTCGCAGCAGCTCCTCGACCTGTTGCCACGCGCGTTCCTTGGCCCGGGTCTGCTGAACGGTGTCGAGCAGCTTGCGCCGCAGGAACTCAGCGGACGCGGATTGCGGGAGCGGTTCGTCTTCGCTCATGCCTCAGGTCGACAGGCGTACGGAATCGGGCAGCACCACATGCATCGCCACCGGAAGGTGGTCGGAAAACGACTCGTTCAGCACGTGAACCTGTTCCACCTGCAACGTGGGCGTGACCAGGATATGGTCGATGTTGCGCTGTGGCCGCCAGCTGGGGAAAGTGTGCAAGCCGTGCGTAGGCTCGCGCATCATAGTGTTGTGGATCAGAAAGTCCATCTCCGGACTATCGGAACGACAGTTCAGATCCCCCATCAGGATGACGTTGCGGTGCGCGTTCACCAGTTCGCTGATGTAGGCGAGCTGGCGCAGTCGCGCGCGGCGGCTGAGCGCGAGATGGAGGATCAGCACGATCAGCGAGGAATCGCCGCTGCCGAAGCGCACCAACAGAACGCCGCGGCCGGGAATGCGGCCGGGCAGGCGATGTTCGGTGATTTCGGTGGGCTGAAAGCGACTCAACGCGCCGATGCTGTGCTGGGCAAACTTGCCGAGACGCCGGTTCGTCTGGTCGTACCAGAAAGGGATGCGGGCGCGCGCGGCGAGATACTCGGTCTGGTTGACGAAGCCGCTGCGCAGGCTGCCGGCATCGACCTCCTGCAGGCCCACCAGGTCGTAGTCGCTGATCTGGCGCGCGATGCCGTCCAGGATCTCGCGGCGTTGCGCGTAGGGCAGGACGTGCTTCCAGCTCTGGGTGACGTAATCTCCGTAGTGCCCGGTGGTGATGCCGGTCTGGATGTTGTAACTCAGCAGGCGCAGGCGCTGCCCTCCGGTGACCGAAGCGACCTTCTGAGCGGCGTCAGGGGGTTGCGGATCCCCGGAGGTCCGTCGCGCCGGATGCGCGCCGCTGGCTGTCAAATGGGACACACCATTTCACCCAGTTTTTCGGTGAGGCGAAAGTTTTCGCTATAGTCTACCGGACAATCGATGACGCTGACCGTATTATCGGCGAGCGCACGTTTCAGTGTCGGCAACAGATCGCCGGCAGCGTCGATGCGGTACCCCTGCGCGCCGAACGACTCAGCATAGCGCACGAAATCGGGATTCCCGAAGTGCACCTGCGTGGAGCGGCGAAACTGCATCATCTGCTTCCACTCGATCAGTCCGTAACCACCGTCGTTCCAGATCAGTACGACCAGCGGCGTGCGCAGGCGCATGGCGGTCTCCAGCTCCTGGGAGTTCATCAGGAAACCGCCGTCGCCGGTCACCGCCACCACCGCGCACTCGGGGCGCACGAGCTTGGCGGCAATCGCCCCGGGCAGGGCGATGCCCATGGCGGCGTAGCCGTTGGAGATCAGGCAGGTGTTGGGGTGCTCACAACGGAACATGCGCGCCATCCACAGCTTGTGGGCACCGACATCGCAGATCGCGATGTCCTCCGGATGCATGGCAGTACGCAGATCCCAGATCACCTTCTGGGGCTTGATGGGAAAGCCGGCATCGTCGCGATGCTGCCGCATGTCTTCGATCAGCGCCTCGCGCAGCGGGCGCAGGGGCTCACCCTGGTGGGGCTTGGCAAGCGCTGCGATGCGCATCAGGCTGTGCTTGATGTCGCCCAGCACACCGACCTCGATCCCGTAGCCGGCATCCACCTCCGCGGACGTCAGATCAATGTGCACGATCTTGCGGTCGCAGGTCGGATGCCACAGATACGGATGGTACTCGACCAGATCGTAACCGATGCACACGATCACGTCGGCGCGGTCGAAGCCGCAGCTGACATAGTCTTTGGACTGCAGACCCGCGCTGCCCAGGGCCATCGGATGGCGAAACGGGATCACACCCTTGGCCATGAAGGTGTTGGCGACGGGAATCTTCAGGCGCCGCGCGAATTCGGCGAGCTCGCGCCAGGCACGGGCACGCACCACTCCGTTGCCCGCCAGAATGATGGGGCTGCGGGCCTCGGAGATCACATGCGCCGCGTACTCGACCCGCTCGGTGGGCGGCTCGGGCGCGACCGGCTGCTTCACGCGCAACGGCCGCGCGTCGATTTCCATCTCCGCGATATTCTCCGGGAACTCGATGAAGCAGGCGCCGGTCTTTTCCGACTGGGCGAGCTTGAAGGCCTTGCGCACCACCTCGGGGATGGTGTTGGGCGTGAGCAGCCGCGAGGAGTACTTGGTGACGGAGCGGAACATCTGCTCCAGGTCGAGCACCTGGTGCGACTCCTTGTGCAGCCGCTGGGTGCTGGCCTGGCCGGCGATGGCCACCATGGGCGCATGGTCCATGTTGGCGTCGGCAACGCCGGTCATCAGGTTGGTCGCACCGGGGCCGAGCGTGGAGAGGCACACGCCCGCGCGGCCGGTGAGGCGCCCGTAGACGTCGGCCATGAAGGCCGCGCCCTGCTCGTGGCGTGTGGTGACGAAGCGGATGGAGGAGTCGATCAGGGCATCCATGAGGTCGAGGTTTTCCTCGCCCGGGATGCCGAAGATGAACTCGACCCCCTCGTTCTCCAGGCACTTCACGAACAGCTGCGCTGCGAGCATGAGTGCTCCCGTACCGCCCGGCACACATTGGCCAGCCGCACTGCAGAGCGCCGTCGCCTGACGGAAGGGCGCACCTGCAGCGGTGCGCTCGACGTCAGCCCGCGGGCTGCTGCTCCACGGGCGTCTTGGCGCTCGCCGTCTCTTTCTCGATCAGGAAGTCCAGCACCTTGAACATCGACTCACGGTCGCCAGCCAGCGTGACGTTGGTGCGGTACTTGCCGTCGACCACCATGGCGGGAACGCCGTCGATCCCGTAGCGCTGGGTCATCAAGCGCGCGCGGCGCACGCGGGTATCGACCAGGAAGGAGTCCATGGCCTTGCGTGCGTCGGCCTCGGACACACCATACTCGCCGAAGAACTTGACCAGTGCGTCCTCCGTGTCGAGCGGGCGCTTCTTCTCATGGATGGCTTCGAACAATGGCTCGTGCACCCGGTCGAGCACGCCCAGCACCTGCGCGGCGTAGTAGGCCTTGGCGGCCGGTGCCCAGCGCTCGCTCAGCACCGCCGGCATGCGCTCGAATACCACGTTGGACGGCAGCTGCTTGATCCATTTGTTCAGTGAGGGCTCCAGATGATAGCAATGCGGGCAGCCGTACCAGAACATCTCGATCACCTCGACCTTGCCCGGTGCGACGTCGGTGGGCTGTGCCGGCACGATGCGCTGATACTCGATGCCCTCGTCGAACTTCGGTGCGGACTCCGCAGCCAGTGCCAGCACCGGAACCAGCGCCACCAGAGCCAACCAGCGGGACACGAATCTCATACCACCTCCCGGAGCAATGGGTGCTGCAAGTTTCGATTCTGCGCGGTCAACTTGCAAGCGTCGCCCAGGCGGCGGGAAAGGACCGCGCGGGCATGGGTGTGCGGGGAAGGCCCGCGGAGGCGCAGCGCTCAGTGCAGACCGGAGATATAGCCTGCAGCAACCGCCTTCATCTCTTGGCGGGACATGCGTGAGGCGATATCTCGCATCATGCCGCCGGGGTCGTTGGTCCGGTCACCCGCGGCGAAGGCCGCGAGCTGGGCGGCGACGTAGTCGGCATGCTGGCTGGCAAGCGCGGGAAAGCGCGCCGCGGCATTGCCCTTGCCCGCCGGCCCGTGGCAGGCCATGCAGGCCGATACGCCGGTAGCCGTGTTGCCTCCCCGGTAGAGCTTCTGCCCGGCCTGCAGCAGGGCCTCGTCCGCGCTGCCCATCTGGACCGGTTGCACGGAGAAGTACGCGGCCAGATCGTCAATGTCCTGGTCGCTGAGCGGCTTGGCCATCGGACTCATGATGGGATTTGCGCGCAGGCCCTGGCGGAAATCGCGCAACTGCTTCGCCAGGTAGGCCGCGGCCTGACCGGCGAGCTTGGGATACATCGGATTGGTGCTGTTGCCGTCGGCGCCGTGGCAGGCCGCACAGGCGGCCGACTTGGTCTGGCCGGCTGCGGCGTCCCCGGCGGACGACGCAGGTCCCGACGCGCAGATCCCGAGCACGACGGCGGCCGTTACGAACCACTGCTTCATTACTTCGACTCCTTTGCCCGGTCGGGCTTGTTGACTGACGCGGCCCGGCGCGGGCGCGAACGCACACAATACCGGCCGGTCGGGAAAAGCGCGCCCCTGTATACCAGTGGGGCGGTTCGCGGTCAACCGACGGCGTCTCGACGCGGCGCACGATCCGCGCTACCGTTCACCGCTCCGGCCGGTGGACTCCCGAGCCTTTCGCCCATCGTGGGCTATCGTCGCAGAGGCGGTTCGCGAACCGCTTCGGCGGTGAACGGTCGCGGTGCAGCGGATGGGCATGACCGATCCGATGGCATGACGGGCGCAGCGACGATGAACGGGCGGTATCAACAGGCGCGGTTCCTGACCAGCGCCCCCAGCCTGGCGCATGCGCCACCCGATGCGGGAGTGGAGGTGGCCTTCGCCGGACGCTCCAACGCAGGCAAGTCGAGCGCCCTCAATGCGCTCACCAATCGCCGCGCGCTGGCGCGTACCAGCCGCATCCCCGGGCGCACCCAGCTGCTCAACTTCTTCCGCCTGGACGAACGGCGCCGGCTGGTCGACCTGCCGGGGTACGGCTACGCGCGCGTGCCAGAGGCAGTACGCCGGCAGTGGCAGCGCACCATCGAGGACTATCTGAATGCCAGGCGGTCATTGCGCGGCGTGGTGCTGGTGATGGACGTGCGCCATCCGCTGACCGAGCGCGACCGGCAGCTCGTCGCGTGGTGCGGCGGGCGGGGACTTCCTGCGCACGCCCTGTTCACCAAGGCCGACAAGCTGAGCCGGGGCGCGGCAATCGCCACGCTCGCAGGAGCGCGACGCAATCTGGCCGAGCTGCACCCCCAGGCCAGTGCACAGCTGTTCTCGGCGGTGCAGCGCACCGGGGTAGAGGAGCTGCAGGCCCTGCTCGACCGCTGGCTGCAGCTGCCCGAGAAATGAGGCAGGCACCAACACCCTCGTGAATGCGCCCCGGACGGCGCGCGCGATCGCATGCCGCATCTGGTCTGGTACGCAGACAAAAAAAAGCCCCGGTTTTTAAGGGGGAAAGAACCGGGGCCAAGCATCACCCGGTTTGGGGGACCGGGCTTTAACCCGCCCTAGGGAGGAAGAGCGGGGGGAACGCCGGGAACCAGCGTCCGTAGATTGGGACCCGGGAACGGTACGAGAAGTTCCATCGCGGCGGAATATTTTTCGCGAGCTGCCAAGGGGCAGGCAGGGTATCCAGCGGCGGCATCCCGGGTGCTCAGTGCGCCTCGTCCCAGTTGCCGCCGGTACCGATTTCGGCCACCAGCGGGACGGTGAGTGCCGCCGCACCGATCATGCACGAGCGGATCACCGCGCCCGCCTCCTCCAGCTCCGCTTCGTAAACCTCGAACACCAGCTCGTCATGCACCTGCATGATCATTCGCGCGCGCACACCGGAGGTCTCGATCCAGTGGTCCACCGCCAGCATGGCACGCTTTATGATGTCGGCGGCCGTGCCCTGCATGGGTGCGTTGATGGCAGTACGCTCGGCGTACTGTCGGCGCTGGCTGTTGCGCGCGTTGATTTCCGCCAGGTACAGGCGCCGGCCGAACACCGTTTCCACGTAGCCTGAGCGGCGCGCCTGCTCGCGGGTGCGGTCCATGAAGGCGCGCACGCCGGGGTAGCGGGCGAAGTACAGATCGATGTACTGCTGTGCCGCGCCGCGCTCGACATTGAGCTGGCGTGCCAGGCCGAACGCCGACATGCCGTAGATCAGGCCGAAGTTGATGGCCTTGGCGGCGCGGCGCTGGTCGGAAGTCACCGCCTCGGCAGGGCTGCCGAACACCTCGGCGGCCGTGGCGGTATGGATGTCCCGCTCTTCGGCGAAGGCGCGCAGCAGCGCCGGATCCTGCGACAGATGCGCCATGATGCGCAGCTCGATCTGCGAGTAGTCCGCCGCAAGAATGCGGTAGCCGGGCGGGGCGATGAACGCCTGGCGGATGCGCCGGCCCTCCGGCGTTCGCACCGGAATGTTCTGCAGGTTGGGATCGGAGGACGACAGCCGCCCCGTGGCGGCCACTGCCTGGTGGTAGCAGGTGTGCACGCGCCCGGTCTGCGAGTTCACCTGCTCCGGCAACCGGTCGGTGTAAGTGGACTTGAGCTTGCTGAGCGCGCGATGGTCGAGGATCAGGCGCGGCAGCGCAAAGCCGCGGGCCGCAAGCTCCTGCAGCACCGACTCGCCGGTGGACGGCTGACCCGTGGGCGTCTTCTCCAGCACCGGCAGGCCCTGGCGCTCGTAGAGAATCTCCTGGATCTGGCGCGGTGATCCCAGGTTGAAGGGACCTTCCGCGGCCACGTAGGCCTGCGTCTCCAGCTCCGCCATGCGCCGGGCGAGCTCCCCGCTCTGGCAGCGCAGCATGGCACTGTCGACCAGCACGCCCGTGCGCTCCATGCGCGCGAGCACCGGCACCAGCGGCATCTCGATCTCCTCATAGAGGCGCAGGAGTGCGGGCTCGGTACCGAGCCGCGGCGAAAAGTAGTGGTGCAGGCGCAGCGTGATGTCGGCGTCCTCGGCCGCGTAGGCGCTCGCCGCTTCCAAGGGCACCTGATTGAAGGTGATCTGCCTGGCGCCCTTGCCGCAGACGTCCTCGAAGTGAATGGTGCGGTGGCCCAGGTGCTTGAGCGCCAGCGTGTCCATGTCGTGGCGCGAGGCGGTGCTGTCGAGCACGTAGCTCTCGAGCATGCTGTCGTGGCGGATGCCCTGCAGGCACACCCCGTGGCGCGCCAGCACCGTGCAGTCATACTTCAGGTTGTGGCCGAGCTTGGGACGATCCGCATCCTCGAGCAGCGCACGCATGCGCTCCAGCACCCGCGTGCGGTCGAGCTGTTGCGGAGCGCCCGGATAGTCGTGCGCCAGGGGCACGTAAGCGGCCTCGCCGGGGGTCACGGCGAAAGACACGCCGACCAGCGCCGCCTGCATCTGGTCCAGGCTGGTGGTCTCGGTGTCGAAGGCGAAAAGCTCCGAACCCTCCAGGCGCTGTATCCAGCGCTCCAGCGCCTCCTCGGTGCGCACCGTTTCGTAGTCCGCCTGCACGGCCGGCGCTGCCGGTTGCGGCGGGGCCTCGGCGCCGGGCTCGGGGAGCTGGGACAACCAGCTCACGAACTCCAGGCGCTGCAGCAGCGGGCGCAGCGCGACCAGGTCCGGCGGACGCCGGCGCAGGTCTTGCGGACCGAGATCGAGCGGCACGTCGCAGCGTATGGTGGCGAGCTGGCGCGACAGCGGCAGCTGGTCGAGGCACTCGCGCAGGCTTTCGCCGACCTTGCCCTTGATCTCTCCGGCATGGGCGACGACGCCGTCCAGCGAACCGTACAGCTGCAGCCACTTTGCGGCGGTCTTGGGGCCGACCTTGGGCACACCCGGGATGTTGTCGGTGGTATCGCCGGTCAAGGCCAGATAATCGACCATGCACTCGGGCGGTACACCGAACTTGGCCACCACGCCCGCGCGGTCCAGCACACTGTTGCTCATGGTGTTGATGAGGGAGATGCCGCCGTCCACCAACTGCGCCATATCCTTGTCACTGGTGGAGATCACGGTGCGCAGCCCATGGACCGTGGCAATGCGGGCCAGCGTGCCGATGACGTCGTCCGCCTCCACGCCCTGAACCTCGAGCAATGGCAGGCCCAGCGCGCGCACGATGGCATGGAGCGGTTCCACCTGTGCCGAGAGCTCGTTGGGCATGGGCGGGCGTTGCGCCTTGTAGTGCTCGAACAGGTCGTCGCGAAAGGTGCGTCCCCTGGCGTCGAACACCACGGCAATGTGATCGGGCTCGTACTCGGCGAGCAGCTTGCGCAGCATGCTCGCCACACCATAGACCGCACCGGTCGGCTCGCCGCGTGAGTTGGTGAGCGGCGGCAAGGCGTGGAAGGCGCGGTACAGGTAGGAGGAGCCATCGACCAGGATCAGCGGCTTGGCATCGGCGTGCGGCTGCGCCTCTGAGCGATCGGCGGTGGACATGCCGAAATGGTATCATCTAGCACGTATCCCTTGTCCCGGCGGCGCACTTTACTCTTCGGCGGTACGCGGCTTGCATCACCTGCGCAAGTGACGAGCGCACGACGCTCCCGTCCGGCGCAGCACTCCGACTACACGATCCATGAACGAGAACATCAAGTCCACGCACCCCAGCCTGCACCCGGTGAACGACGCCTATCTCACCCGGGAGTCGTGGAAGATCTTCCAGATCATGGCGGAGTTCGTGGAGGGGTTTGAGCGCCTGGCGCGCATCAAGCCCTCGGTGAGCATCTTCGGCTCGGCCCGCACGCCGCCGGATCATCCTTCCTACCGACTGGCGGAGCAGATCGCGCGCGCACTCTCGAACGCCGGCTTCTCGGTGGTGAGTGGTGGCGGTCCGGGCATCATGGAAGCCGCCAACAAGGGTGCTTTCGCCGGCAAGAGCCCGAGCATCGGCCTCAACATCCAGCTGCCGAGCGAACAGCTCGGCAACGAGTTCCAGGACATCTCGCTGCACTTCCGGCATTTCTTCTCGCGCAAGGTGATGTTTGTGAAGTATGCATCGGCCTACGTGGTACTGCCCGGCGGCTTCGGCACCCTGGACGAGCTCGCCGAGATTCTGACGCTGGTGCAGACCGGCAAGACCCGGCGCATTCCCATCATTTTGGTGGGCTCGGCATTCTGGAAGGGGCTGATCGACTGGTTCGCGCATACCCTGGTCGCGGAAGGCGCCATCAGCGCGCCGGACCTGCAGCTCTTTCGGGTCCTGGACCGTCCGCAGGAAGTCGTCGATGCCATCTTCGATCATTACCAGAGCCGCGGCGGCTTCGAGCCCTCCGCGGAAGAGCAGGAGATCCTGCTGGAACTGTGAAGGAGAGGGTGATGCGCATCGTCGTGGCAATGAGTGCACTGCTGGCGGCCGCAACCGCACTGGCGAAGGAAGCGCCACCGCCGCCACCGCCGCCGCCGCAACCGCTCGCGGCGCAACCCGCCGGGAAGACGCATGCGCCACCCCGAGAGGCGCTCACTCCGGGCCCCGCGCCGCCCGAGCTCCCGCCGCCGCCCGAGACAGCGAACGACGCCGAGCTGGAGCCGCAAGTCACCATCGTGCCGCGCGAAAACGAAGTCGTGGAGGAGTACCGCATCCACGGCCAGCTTTATATGGTGAAAGTGACGCCGCGTCTCGGCCCTCCCTATTATCTGGTGGACACCAACGGCGACGGCATGCTGGACACCCGCGGCAACGAAATCAGCCCGGAGCTGGTGGTGCCGCGCTGGATGATCCTGCGCTGGTGAGGGCCTGGCCCGGATTTCCGGGCTGGGACCGGCGCGCGTGGCGGCCTTTCCACGCCCGGGACACACTCCTATAATCCTGCGCCACCCATGGTTCCCGGCAGCTCGATGAGGCGCACCGCC
>CAVSLM010000009.1:0-89723 GCA_963728895.1 uncultured Gammaproteobacteria bacterium | reverse complement strand
GTTGCTCGAGCGCTTACGAAATTTCTTTAAGGTAGCGCGGCACGGACTCATGAGCACCGATAAGTTCATGCACATTTTCCGCGATACCAACGAGAATAAACCTCACCTTGAATTCCTGATCTCCTAGCTGTTTAATCAGATAGGCAAGGTCTTGCCTATCGTCGTGATTCAACTCCTCCAGTTCGTCAAGGACAATTACAGTTGATCTCGCGTCCGGTAATAGTCCATCGAGTTCTCGCAATATCCGTACCGCAGCAGTTGCATCATGAAACTGCTCTAAGACTCGGCGTTTTCTTGTCGAACGATGCGCGAATGGCGGGGCTCAGTGAAAGCTCTACCTCGACCGTCTTGCGAATCGTTTCCAACTTGCCGATCCTGAACGTGACCTTCAAAAGCTCCTCGCCGATCTCGCGAAAGATCTCCAGCATACGTGCCCCTGGCGCACAAGCTACGTAGATGTGTTCTCGATCGGCCTTGGTGACCAACTGAGCGGCGGTGCGGGCCAGGGAGGTCTTCCCGACGCCGCGATTTCCATAAATGAACGGGATTCCTTGGAAGAATCGGAGTTCTCTTCGATATTATCCAAGTCACTGATCCGACCACGCAAGAATTCGCTCGACCGAATCGGCCGCTCTGGTGAAAGGTTGGCCGCAAGTATGCGAAGCTTTTCGTCGATCTCAACACTCAAAGCCCCGTTCTCCCTGATCTACCCTTGGTACGCGTAGCAGATCACGCTGCTGCGCATCTCCCGGGACGTCAAGCAAAACACCGGCGGAGGCTATTGGCCTGAACGGCGAGTCTGGCTAACCCGGATATCTCACCGCCCCTATAGAAATAGGCCCTCTTCTTCGTGCATAAAGGCAGGTACAAGGCGGTACAAGCAGGACTATCGAAACACAGTGTATTCCCGAACAGCTCGAATTTCACGCCCTCGACAAGCGCTCGGTGGTCGGCCGTTTCGACGGTGGGAGGATCAGTTCGGATGGTGGTGGTGTGCTGCTGCGCGAGGCGAATTTGCGCATTGGTCTGACGGCGCAGCCGTACCACAGAGCGGTCGAAGGTCCGATCACCGGACCGCGACGGATGCAAAGCAGCGTGACGGCAACGGGTGAATGGAGGATAAGGGATAACAGATCGTTACTGGAAGGGGCTTGCCCCGAAAGGGCTGGTGCGTCGCATCGTTGAGGGCGACGCACCAAAGGGCTTGGAAAGGGACCGCGTCACCCATTCGGCGCTGTCACAGATTTCCATGCAACGCAAGCCTGATTCATAAACCGCGAGCTAGTGGTTTTCGCTGGCAGATGGCGGACGCTTGGCCGTATCGTGCGGCGTCCATGAGTGCCGACAATCTCCACGATCCGACGAAGCTGCGCATGGAACCGTCGGGGCTGGGTGGCTGGATCGAGCCCTGCCGCGTCCTGCTCGAGCACTTCCCGGGTATCGAACACATCATCGAGTCACCCGACCAGCCGCCGTCGCAGACGGCTCGGGCGGCGATGCGTACCGCCATCGAGCAGGCGGAACGCCTGGAACAGACCTGCATCTGCGGTCAGTTGTCGTACCTGCCCTTGCTCGAATATCGCGTTGCGGCCCGGTTCGAGATCCGGCATCCATTCCGGGAGTCGCTCGTGCGCTTTCACCTGCGCTACTGCGGCAAGGTCCACTTCCGGCGGGCGTGGCAGGGATATCCGTCACCGGACCGCGTCACGGCATGGCTGTCCCGCTGGCTCCGCTAGAGGGACACCGGCCTCGTGGTCGCGGGATTCCTACGCCGGCACGACCCAGGCGATGCCCACGCTCTGCCCGTGCTGGATGCGAAGGAGCTGCTCGACAGGCATGCACGGCGCATCGCGGCAATTCGCAATGCGGTGGGTGTCCCCGATGCCCATTGGCGGGCCCTGTACCTCTCCACGTTCGAGGGCTTCGCGCGCTTCGTCCAGCAGCTCCCGGCGTCGGAAGTCCATCACCACTGTGGTCCGGGCGGGTTGCTGGAACATGCCATCGATGTGACATACAAGGCCATCGTCCTGCGGCAGGGCCACCAGCTGCCCGCCGGCGCGGCGGCCGAGGAGATCGCGCGGACGCGCGATCTGTGGACCTATGCGACAGCCATGGGCGCCCTGCTCCACGATATCGGCAAACCGCTCACGGATCAGCGCGTCCAGCTGTTCGATGACGGCGGCCGATCGCTGGGCACGTGGAACCCGTGGGTGGGTCCATGCCACGCCAAGTGGCCCGCTACCGCGTAACGTTCCTGCGCGAGCGTCGCTATCGGCTGCACGAACGCGTGCCGTTGCTGATGGCGCGATGGTTCCTGCCGCCGGAAGGCCTTGGATGGATCGGTTCCGACCTGGATGTCCTGCAGGCACTCCTGTCGGTCCTGGGCAATGACCCCGAGGGTGCCGGTGTGCTCGGCGAGCTGGTGCGCCAGGCGGACGGACATTCCGTCGCGGCGGATCTCTCCGGCGGCATTGCAACGCGACTTCCCACTGCGCAGGCACGACCCCTGGCGGAGCGCCTCCTGACCGCGCTGCGCCATCTGCTCGGCGAGGGCGCGCTGCCGCTCAACCGCCCGGGCGCAGCGGGATGGTTCACCGGCGACACCCTGTGGCTGGTCAGCAAGCGCATGTTGGATGCACTGCGCGAGCACCTGGCCCGCGAGGGCCAGACGGGCATCCCGTCACGCAACGATCGCCTGATGGACGAGCTGCAGCAGCATGGCCTCGTGGTGCCGAACGGCGACCGGGCGATCTGGAACGCCAGGATCACCGATGGCGAGTGGTCGCACGAGCTCACCGTGCTGCGCTTCGCAGCTCAGGTCGTCTGGCCCGATCCCACGGCACGTCCACCGGTGTTCGCCGGTGCCGTATCACCCGTCGAAACACCACTCCAGAGTGGTCCGGCGGCACTTGCCGCACCGGATGCTGACAGCGCTGACACTCCCGGGATTGCCTCCACGTCCGGGGTCGCAGATTCCAATGCGCGTACCAGCGGGCGATCGCAACGGACGCCAGACTGCAAGCCCCATGAACCGCCCGATACTGAACCGACCGCCGATGACGCCGCGCCCGGGGAGGAAAGCCCCGTCGATCTGGGTGACCGTTTCCTTGCGTGGCTCAGGGAAGGTGTCGCGTCCGGCAGACTGGTGCTCAATGCCCGCAACGCGCGGGTGCACGTGACCACGGAAGGCCTGCTGCTGGTGAGTCCGGCGATCTTCAAGGAGTTTGATCTGGTCCGCTGGGCCGAAGCCCAGAAGCGCTTCCAGAAACGCAGGCTCCACCGCAAGACCGACTCCGGCACCAACATCTGGAGCTTCGCCGTCGCCGGCGAGCGCAAACGAAGTGTGGTCAAAGGGCTGCTGATTCCCTCGCCGGAGATCGCGCCTGGGGCTGCGCCTGCCCGACCCCAACCCGCATCTCTCCCCGATCGTGCCGACCTCGGAGATCGAGGCAGGCGAGCGCAACACCGATGCTCGATAATCGCCTGCGACCCATTGTGGAGTTCCTGCCGGCCATCGTGCTGACAGGCCTTGCCGCCCTGCTCGCCCGCTGGCCCGCCGCATTCTTCCCGCTCATGCCGGAACTATCCCGCACCACAGCGCTGGCGTTCGTGTGCCTGGGCGTGTGGCGCGGCTGGCAGGGAGTCGGCCTGCTGCGCTATCGGGCGGGGCTGCGCCGCCTGCCGCGCTACGTGCTCGACGCGCGGCGCATCCCGACGTCGCGGTACAATCTGTTCCTGGGCCGCGGTTTCCGGTGGACCCGGGATCACAGCCAACGCCTCGTCGAGGCGCGCACACCGGAGGGACGGCGATACCTGGAATGCGGCGCGCTCCATCGCCGCGCCCGCGCGCTCGAGCTGCGCCTGGAGCATTCGATCATGCTCGGATGGCTCCCGAAGCTTACTCGCCATGAGGCCTGGTGGAATCCCCTGCGTCCAGTACCGGCGCTGGGCGGCGATCCCGCCCTGCATGGCGTGGGCGTGGAGGACGAGAAGGATGTCTGGATGGACCTCGCCGATCGGACCGGACACACGCTGGTGCTCGGGACAACGCGGGTCGGCAAGACGCGCCTTGCGGAGCTCCTGGTGGCACAGGACATCCGTCGCGGCGAGACCGTGATCGTCTTCGACCCCAAAGGCGACACCGACCTGCTGCGCCGCATGGTGGCCGAGGCGACCCGCGCTGGCCGGCTGGACCGGTTCCATGTCTTCCACCTGGGCTTTCCGGAGTTCTCGGAGCGCTACAACCCGGTCGGCGAGTTCGGACGCATCACCGAGGTTGCCTCCCGGATCGCCTCACAACTTCCCTCGCAGGGCAACTCGGCCGCATTCCGCGAGTTCGCCTGGCGATTCACCAACATCGTTGCGCGGGCGCTGGTCGGGCTGGGACGCAAGCCCGAATACGGCGCGATCGCACGCTTCGTCACCAACATCGAGCCGCTGCTCGTCGACTATTTCCACCTGTGGCTGGAGCGCGAAGGTCCACCCGACTGGCGTGATGCAGTCCGCACTGTCGAAGGCAACCTCGATGACAGGAAGCTGCCCGCGCCGCTGCGCGGCCGCGACTACCACGCCGTCGCCCTGGTACACTTCGCCAAGGAACGGAACCTCTACGATCCCGTCGCCGACGGCCTGCGCTCCGCCTTCGAATACGACAAGACCTATTTCGACAAGCTGACGGCAAGCCTGCTGCCCCTGTTGGAGAAGCTCACTTCGGGCCGTATCGGCGAGCTGCTTGCACCCGACTACGAGGACCTGCACGATCCGCGGCCGATCATGGATTGGATGCGCGTCATCCGGGAGCGCGGCGTCGTCTACGTCGGACTCGATGCACTTTCCGATTCCGAGGTCGCGGGCGCGGTGGGCAACTCGATGTTCGCGGATCTCACCTCGGTGGCCGGCCAGCTCTACAAGCACGGCGACACCCTTGGACTTCCGGATATTGCTGGTCATCGCCGAGGCCTCGTCAGCATCCACGCGGACGAGTTCAATGAGCTCATCGGGGACGAGTTCATTCCCCTGCTCAACAAGGCGGGCGGTGCGGGCATCCAGGTGACGGCCTACACCCAGACCGCGTCCGACATCGAGGCGGGCATCGGCGACCGCGCCAAGGCCGGACAGGTCAGCGGCAACCTGAACACGCTGATCACGCTGCGCGTGAAGAACGAGGAGACCGCGCGCATCCTCACCGATCAGCTTCCCAAGGTGCGGCTCTACACCAAGCTCGCCGAGACCCGCGTCACCGACAACAACGATCCGGCCTCACCGGTCGACTTCATCTCGCAGAACGCCGACCGGCTGACCGAGATCGAGTGCGACATGCTGACGTCCGCCGATCTCGTTCAGCTTCCCAAAGGCCAGGCGTTCGCCCTGCTCGACGGTGGCCAGCTCTACAAGCTCAGGCTGCCCCTGGCTGGTGCGGATCCCCTTCTTCCTCCGAACCAGCAGGCACTGTGGGAGGCGTTGGGGGCCCGACGCAACGCCAGGGCATGACGGGAACCCGTCGATATCACGGGGTGCTGGCGGTGGCCGCGTGGTGCTTCATCCTTTTCCTGGCGGCGCTCGTCGTTGACGTGCTCTTCACGATGTGGCCCTGGCCGGACGGACCACGCGGGCCGGCCGCATTGCACACGATCATCGAGCGCGAGAGCGCACTGATCCGGTCTCTGGCGGATGGCGCCTCGCCGGACGTCATCCGCAGCACCTACGAGTCGCTGTACCGGGTGGCATTCGTATGGACCGGGCTCGACGAATTGATGCGCAGGGCCCAGGACCCTTCGACGCTCCCCGGCACGGACGGCTTGATGCGGGCATTCGTGACCAGCAACTGGGACATCCTGGTGACTGCGGTATACGGACTCCGCCTCTTCGCCATGCGGTTTGGCGTGCTGATTCTCGCCGTCCCATTGTTTGCCGTAACCGCCATCGCTGCACTGGCCGACGGCATCGTGGCCTGGTACCTGCGCCGATCCGGCGGCGGTCGCGAGTCCGGGTTCATCTATCACCGTGCGAAGCGGGGGATGTGGCTCCTGTTCATCGCGCTATGGATCATCTATCTGATCCCGCCGGTGGTAGTGGATCCGCGCCTTGTCATTGCGCCCGCCCTGCTGATGTTTGGAGCATTCATGAGAACGGTTGTGGGCTGGTTCAAGAAGTACATCTGATCGCGGCGATTCGTCCTGTCGGGAATTGCCTTGCCTGAACAGCGGAAGCGGTGCGCTGGCGAAATCGATAGCCCTCCGACAGCGCCGAGACAATGTGCTGCATGACAGGCGGACATACGGCATTCCCGAGAATGCGGATCTCTCGCGACGCGGGCCATCCGGAAAAAGAACAAAGCTCCACTGGCTGGAGCATCCGCATCCATGTGCCCCCTTGAAGACGGTTGCACCAGTGCAAAGCGGTCCAGGGTGGTGATCGTCCTGAGTGGCACATCAGCCACTGCCAGCCGCCACCCCCGTCGGTACCGTAGTAGACGAGCAGAAACGGCGTCTTTCCCCCGACAGCCGCCATTGCCCGCTCGGCACGTTAAGGACCTTTGAAATGGTGGAAAGAAAACGCGCAATGGCGATCGCCTCATCGAGCCCGGCTTCCATTGCCCTTCCAATCCGTGGCTCCCGCAGTTCTTCGAAAAAACAAGGTCGGCAAATGCCTTTCGGATCTCCGTTATTCGCGGTTTTTTGGAAACTCAGAAGGTCGAAAATTGTGGCTTCCGACTGCAGGAATTTTCACCAAAGATGCCTCTCCGTCCGCCCAGTCCGACATGTTCGCGCTCGCCGACTTCATCCTTGGCGATATCCGCAATGAGCGGTTCGTTGGGCTTCAGCCCGATTGCATCTCGGCACCTCTCTTGCATGAAAGGAGATTTGCGCGGCGGTAGCGTCAAGGAGGAAACGTTCGCGGACAATACGAAGAAGGAGAAATTGCCGCCATGAAATACGATTTTTCCGATATAAATATCTGCTATTTGATTCAAGCGCGCGACCTCGCCATCGGGGATCCGGAGCTCATGGCCACGTTGCTCGGCATCCCCGCTGACATGGCCCGCCTGCTGGCCAGTCTGACCGCGCAGGAGCTGGCCCGTCTCGCGCCCATCAAGCCACCGCTCGTCATCCCGCGTCAGGAACCATGGTGGTGGTCCCGCCTGTTGAAGGCCGCGCGCGAGGGACGCACGGACGAGATCGAAGCGATCGTGGAACATGCGCCGTTGATAACGGTGCCGTAGAGCCGTTGATAACTGTGCCGTAGATGATATGGCTTCGGCGTGCGTACCCTGCCTCCCACGCCACTTCCTCTACCCGCCGCCGCGCCCGGCATTGGAAGGGCGGCCCGTCCGACAGGCGGACCCGGACTATGCAGCTTCGCGATTCGGATCAGCGAGGCCGCCCATCTTATCCAGTTGGGCGCGCGCGCAGGGCTGGTCCGCCAGCTTACCGGTCTCGAGAAGGCCACGGTAAACCGGCTATACCGCGAGCTTTGTGGTGAACCTTCACCTCAGGGGCAGATGCCCTTCACGGATACGTGGTACAGGGAAAGCGATCAACGCATGTTGCAGGCCACACTGGTGTGGCGCTTGTACCGGCGGCTGACGCAGACCGATCGCGGCGCCGCCCGCATTCTGATCGAGGTCTACGAGGCGTATATCCAGCTGGTACGCGAACCTCTGCTCGACATCACCCGCGCGATGTTCGTGCCGCGTCTCGTGGCCATGGGCATATGGCAGCAACGACCGTGCGGATTCTGCGGGATGGTCTATCTCGCACCTATCGACAGTCACAGCGTCGCCTGCCCCGGTTGTCGCCTCTATCACCGTCACCGATGTCATAGGTGCGGTGCCCCGCTCGTAGCCCAGCCCCTGGGTCGACGTCGCGTGGTCTGCAGCGCATGCGGGAACTCGCGCAACGTCGGAACGCGACGTTGATCGCGATGCGGGCAATGGTAGCGCGCTTTCAAACCGAAGCGAGGGCGAGCCCGGGCCGATCGGGAATGTCGAAACATGAGGGGAACCGCGCCACCGACAGTCCGGACAGTTCAAGCTCCAGAACCGCGTCCATCCCGCCTCCTTTCCCACGTTTTTCCGCACACCGCCTGATTAGCATGAAGGGCGATCCAAGGCTTAGCGGAGGTCAATCATCGATGAAGCCATGTTTGACCAGCCCCCAGGGCCCGCATCAGGGCTGGCCGCGATGCGAGCGGATTTCCGCGCCACAAGAACCCGCGGCCGAACCGGACACAGCCCAGTGCGGAAAGTGACTGTGGAAAGCAGCCCTGGTGATCGCGCTTCCCTACTTCCGCGACTCATCCGGCTGCGCGATGCGCCGTTCTATCTGGGCATGGACCGCAACCGCTTCAATGCGGAGGTCCGACCGCAGCTTGTGGAGGTTCGCATTGGTGAACAGGGCGTCGCCTTCGATCGCCTTGATCTGGACGCATGGGTGGACCAATATAAATCCCGCAACGGGCGTCCCGGTCGACTCAGAGGAGAACCGATATGGGACGCAAGAGAACACCAGGCCTCCGGCAACGACGGGGGATCTGGCACATCGAAAAGGTCATCTTTGGACAGCGACTTAGCGAGTCTGCTCGAACAGGCGACCTCGAAGAGGCGGAACGGTTTCTAGCCCATCGGGTAGAGACCATCCGCCGGGCCCAGGTATACGGGGTCAGGCCGGAAAGGCCGTTCAAGGAGGCGGCTGCGAAATACCTGCGGGAGAACATGCACAAGCGGTCCATAGCGGATGACGCTTCGCGACTGAAAAGTCTTCTGCCGGTCATCGGTGAGCTGCCTCTGCAGCGGTTACATGATGGAACGCTGCAGCCGTACGTAGATCAGTGTCTCGTGCAGGGCCTGAAGAAGAAGACCATCAACAATGGGCTGGAGATCGTGCGACGGATCCTCAATCTCGCGGCCCGGAGGTGGAGGGACGAGTACGGACTGACCTGGCTCGAGACGCCTCCCCTGCTTACGATGCTGGAGGTGGACGATGCCAGGAAGCCTTACCCGTTGAGTTGGGAGGAGCAGAAACACCTGCTCCAGGCACTGCCCGCGCATCTTTCCGCAATGGCACTGTTCAAGGTGAACACCGGCACACGGGAACAGGAGGTCTGTCAGCTGCGATGGGATTGGGAGATCCGGGTGCCGGAGCTCGAGACCTCGGTCTTCCTGGTACCGGCGCGCATCGTGAAGAACAAGGAGGATCGTCTAGTCGTGCTGAACCGCATAGCCAGGTCTGTCGTCGACGCGCAGCGCGGGCAGCATCCGCACCGGGTCTTCACGTTTCGTGGCCGACCGGTGGAAGGCATGTACAACACCGCATGGAAGCGCGCGCGGGAGGAAGCGGCTCGTGCCTATGCCCGGGCATGCGATGAACCGGTTTCCTGGGGCTTCGAGCATCTTCGGGTGCACGACATGAAGCACACGTTCGGCAGAAGGCTGCGCGCTGCGGGAGTGCCGCTCGAGACCAGGAAGGTCCTGCTCGGGCATCGCAACGGGGACATCACGTCGCATTACTCGGCACCGGAGATCGGGGAGTTGTTGACGGCGGCGAACCGCGTCTGTGACGCCAATCCCGGCAAAATCCCGGCATTGACTTTGTTGAAGCAAAAAACGGGCGAGCGCCACGCGCCCAACCCGTTGTTCTGAATGCAGTCGATTGGTAGCGGGGGTAGGATTTGAACCTACGACCTTCGGGTTATGAGCCCGACGAGCTACCAGACTGCTCCACCCCGCACCAGAGCCGCATATTGTACGGAGGCCCTGAAGAGCTTTCAAGAGGGGGTAGCGTAAACCAGGATCGTGTAACAGGCCGGCGACGCGCCGTGTCCGCGGAGCGCTCCTTCCGCCCAGCAGCGCCGTGTGCGGTGGCCACGCTTGTACCCAGATGAACGCAGTGGAATGCGGAGCCGGAACCACGAAGCGAGCCGGGCATTGAGTGCGCTGCACGGCCTTCCTCGATTCCGCTTCGCTGCATCGAGGCTATGAGTTCTGCGCGGTCCGTGCGCACCGCGGTCCGCGCGCGGTGGCCAATCCGAGGTGGCGGCGCCGACGAGTTCGGGGTCGGAAGGATTCCTACCAGAATCGTAGCCCGGATGGAACGAAGTGGAATCCGGGGACTCGGAACCACCGCGCAGGCTCGACGTTCCAGGAAGAAGTTCGAACCCACTGCAACGGCCTTCCTCGATTCCGCTGCGCTCCATCGATGCCACGGGTGCTACGATTGCGTGCGTGGGAAGCACCCTACGTTGGTCACCCCTGCAGCGCACCCGTGCACAGCGACATCAAACCACCGGGGAAGATGCCCAGCGCGAGGACGGCGAAGCCGTTGACGCTGAGCGCCATGCGCATGTCGAAGCCGGGGGCGAAGGCGGTGCGGTCTTCCGGGGCGTCGAAGTACATGAGCTTGACGATGCGCAGGTAGTAGAAGGCGCCGATGATGGAGAACACCACGCCGACGACGGCGAGCCACACCATGTCGACGTCGACGACCGCTTTCAGCACCAGCAGTTTGGCATAGAAGCCGACGGTCGGGGGAACGCCGGCCATGGAGAACATCAGGACCAGCATCAGGAACGCGAACCACGGGCTGCGCTCGTTGAGTCCCTTGAAGTCATCCAGGCGGTCGGCCTCGAAGCCGGCGCGGCTCAGCAGGATGATCATACCGAAGGCGCCGGCGGCCATGATGGCGTAGGTGATGATGTAGAACATGGCCGCGGCGTAACCGCTGCGGGTTGCCGGCCAGGATGCCGAGCAGCAGGAAGCCGACATGCGAGATGGTCGAATAGGCCAGCATGCGTTTGAGATTTGTCTGGGCGATGGCAACGACGTTGCCCACGGCGAGCGATAGCACGGCCAGGATCGACAACATCCCTGCCCACTCCGAGTGCAATCCGCCCAGGCCTTCGGAGAGCAGGCGCACGGTGATGGCGAAGGCAGCGATCTTGGGTGCGGAGCCGACGTAGAGCGTCACGGCCGTGGGTGCACCGTGATAGACATCGGGCAGCCACATGTGAAACGGCACGGCACCGAGCTTGAAGGCGAGCCCGACGACCACGAACGCCAGCCCGAACACCAGCACCAGGTCGGAGCCGAGGTGCAATCCGACGTAGGTGCCCACCTCGGCGAGGTCGAGGCTGCCGGTGGCGCCGTAGAGCATGGACATGCCGTAGAGCAGCATGCCGGAGGCGAGCGCGCCGAGGACGAAGTATTTCATCGCGGCCTCGCACGCGGCGAAGGAGTCGCGATCGAAGGCGACCATGGCATACAGCGACGAGCGAGAGCAGCTCCAGTCCGAGGTAGATGGTGAGAAAGCTGTGCGCCGACACCATCACCATCATGCCCAGCACGCCGAACAACCCCAGCACGTAGAACTCACCGCGCAGCAGCTCGCGCGCGCGCAGATAATCGCGGGCGTAGACGAATACGGCAACGCTGATGAGATAGACGAACACCTTCAGCACCGCACCCATGGCATCGGCAACGAAGCTGCCGTTGAAGGTGAGGCGCGGATCGGCGGGCTGCACGGCGAGCGTCAGCACCGCGGCAATCAGCAGCGTGGCCTGGGTAAGGTAGTAGGTCGCCCCGCCCCGGTGCTGCGGTGCCGCGTACAGGTCCACCAGCAGGATCACGCAGGCCATGGAAAGCACGAAGATCTCGGGCAGCGCCAGGGCGAAGTCGGGCATTTCGAACGGCATGTGCTTTCCTCGAAAGACTCAGCGCGCGGGACGGCTCACAGCTTGGAGACCGCGACGTGCTGCAGCAGGTTCGCCACCGAGGCATGCATCACCTCGACCAGCGGCGCGGGCCAGATGCCGATCAGCAGCACCACGACCGCCAGCGATCCCAGGATCACGAACTCGCGGCGATTGATGTCGCTGAGGCCCGCCACGCCGTCGTTGGCAACCGCACCGAACACCACGCGCTTGACCAGCCACAGGGTGTAGGCCGCGCCCAGCACCAGCGTGGTCGCCGCCAGGAAGGCAAACCAGAAGTTGGCCTTGAAGCTCGACAGGATGACCATGAATTCGCCGACGAACCCCGAGGTGCCCGGCAGGCCGGAATTGGCCAGGGCGAACAGCACCATGAACGTGGCGAACACCGGCATGGTGTTGACCACCCCGCCGTAGTCGGCGATCTGCCGGCTGTGCAGCCGGTCGTAAAGCACGCCGACGCAAAGGAACAGTGCCCCGGAGATGAAGCCGTGCGAGATCATCTGCACCAGGCCGCCCTCCACGCCCATGGCCGCGCCCTGCATGCTGCCGGTGCTGCGCAGAATGCCGAACACCACGAAGAAGCCCAGGGTGACGAAGCCCATGTGCGCGATGGAGGAATAGGCGATGAGCTTCTTCATGTCCTCCTGCACCAGCGCCACCAGCCCGATGTACACCACGGCAATCAGCGACAGCGCGATGATCAGCCAGTCGAGCTCGCGGCTGGCGTCGGGGGTGATGGGCAGGCTGAAGCGCAGGAAGCCGTAGGCGCCGACCTTCAGCATGATCGCCGCCAGGATCACCGAGCCGCCGGTCGGCGCTTCCACGTGGGCGTCGGGCAGCCAGGTGTGCACCGGCCACATGGGCACCTTCACCGCAAACGCCAGCAGGAAGGCGAGGAAGATCAGCACCTGCGCAGGCATGCCGAGGCGCAGCGCATGGAAGTCGAGGATGGAGAAGCTGTCGGCCTGGAACTGCATGTAGATCAGCGCCACCAGCATGAACACCGATCCGAGGAACGTATAAAGGAAGAACTTGATGGTGGCGTACACGCGCCGCGGGCCACCCCAGATGCCGATGATGAGGAACATCGGCACCAGCATGGCCTCCCAGAACACGTAGAACAGGATGGCGTCGAGCGCGGCAAACACGCCGTTCATCAGCCCTTCCATGATCAGGAAGGCGGCCATGTACTGCGCAGTCTTGTAGCGGATCACTTCCCAGCCCGCGCCCACCACCAGCACGGTGGTGAACGTGGTCAGCAGGATCAGCGGCATGGCGATGCCATCGACGCCGAGGTGGTATTCGATGTTGAAGCTGGTGATCCACGGTGCCTGCTCCACGAACTGCATGGAGGCCGTGGTGGTATCGAAGGCGCTGTAGAGCGGGATGCTCAGCGCGAAGGTCAGCAGTGCGGTGATGAGCGCCACCGGGCGCGCCGACCACGGCCCCTCGTCGCCCACCGCGAGCACCATCAGACCGCCGGCGATGGGTGTCCAGATGACCAGGCTGAGCAGCGGCAGATCAGACCACACGGAGGGCGACCTTTTTTCGTAGACCGTACATGGCGCGTTTCCCTTCCCTACACGACGAACCAGGTGAGCAGCAGCAGCAGGCCGATGATCATGGCGAAGGCGTAGTGATAGAGATACCCGGACTGCAGGTGGCGGGCGACCGCGGCGAACCAACCCACCGCACGCGCCGAGCCGTTCACCAGCACGCCGTCGATGAGCCCCATGTCACCGACCTTCCACAGCGCGCGGCCCACGCCGCGTCCGCCGCCGGCGAAGAAGTATTCGTTGAATTCGTCGAAGCCGTACTTGTTCACCAGGACCCAGTAGAGCAGCGCGAAGCGGTTCTTCGCCGTCTCGGCGATATCGGGCCGCCGCAGATAGACGTACCAGGCGGTGCCGAGCCCGGCCATGGCCAGCCAGAACGGCAGGGCGAGCAGGCCGTGCAGCATGAAATGACCGGCGCCCGTGAACGCCTCGCCGATGTGCTCCAGCACGGCGTGCGCCGGCGCGACGGCGATGGCGCTCTCGAAGTAGTCGCCGAACAGCACCGGCTGCACCGTGAGGTAGCCCGCCACGAGCGACGGGATGGCCAGCAGGATCAGCGGCACGGTGACCACGGCGGGCGTCTCGTGCAGGTGCTCGCGGGTGTGGTGATCCATGCGCTCTTCTCCATGGAACACCAGGAAGAACATGCGGAAGGAGTAGAGCGCGGTGACGAACACCCCGGAGAGCACGGCGAACCAGGCGAAGCCCGAGCCCGGCAGATGCGACTCCGCCACCGCCTCGATGATGGCGTCCTTGGAGAAGAACCCGGAAAAGCCCGGAAAGCCGATCAGTGCCAGGGAACCCACCAGCGAGGTCCAGTAGGTGATGGGCATGTACTTCTTGAGGCCGCCCATCTTGCGGATATCCTGCTCGTGGTGCATGGCGATGATCACCGAGCCCGCGGCCAGGAACAGCAGCGCCTTGAAGAAGGCATGGGTCATCAGGTGGAAGATGGCCGCGGCATAGGCCGAGGCGCCGAGGGCGACGGCCATGTAGCCCAGCTGCGAGAGCGTCGAGTAGGCGATCACGCGCTTGATGTCGTTCTGCACGATGCCGAGGATGCCCATGAACAGCGCGGTGATGGCACCGATCACCAGGATCACGCTCAACGCGGTCTCGGACAGCTCGTAGAGCGGGCTCATGCGCGCCACCATGAAAATGCCGGCGGTGACCATGGTGGCGGCATGGATCAGGGCCGAGATCGGCGTCGGGCCTTCCATGGAGTCCGGCAGCCACACGTGCAGTGGCACCTGCGCGGACTTGCCCATGGCGCCGATGAACAGCAGGATACAGATCACCGTGAGCACCGACCAGGGATGGCCCGGCACGATCTCCATGGTGAGCCCGGAGAGCTGCGGTGCCGCGGCGAACACGTCGGCGTAATCGAGGCTGTTGAAGTACATGAGCACCGCGGCGATGCCCAGCAGAAAGCCGAAGTCGCCGACGCGGTTCACCAGGAACGCCTTGAGGCTCGCGTAGATTGCCGATTCGCGGGTGTACCAGAAGCCGATCAGCAGATACGAGACCAGGCCCACCGCCTCCCAGCCGAAGAACAGCTGCAGGAAGTTGTTGGACATGACCAGCATCAGCATGGAGAAGGTGAACAGCGCAATGTAGCTGAAGAAGCGCTGGTAGCCCGGATCGTCGTGCATGTAGCCGATGGTGTAGATGTGCACCATCAGCGAGACGAAGGTGACCACGGTGATCATCAGCGCGGTCAGCCGGTCGATCAGAAAGCCGATGTCGAAGCGGATGCCGTCGCTCACCATCCAGGTGTACACCGCTCCGTTGAAGGGCTCCGCGCCGTCGATCAGCTGGTGCTTGAGCACCACCAGCGAGAGCACGAAGGACAGGCCGACGCCGAGGATGGCCACCCAGTGCGAGGCGCTGCGCCCGATCTGCTGCCCGAACAGTCCGGCAATAATGGCGCCGACGAGCGGCGCAAGCGGTATGGCGAGATAGACGGTCTCCACGGGTCAGCCCTTCATGGTGTCCAGGTCTTCGACGTTGATGGTGTGCTTGTTGCGGAACAGCACCACCAGGATGGCGAGCCCGATGGCGGCCTCGGCGGCGGCCACCGTGAGGATGAAGAACACGAACACCTGCCCTGCGGTATCGCCCAGGAAATACGAGAAGGCGATGAAGTTCATGTTCACCGCCAGCAGCATGAGCTCGATCGACATCAGCAGGATCAGCACGTTCTTGCGGTTGAGGAAGATACCTGCGACGCTGATGGAGAACAACACCGCGCCGAGCACGAGGTAGTCGGAAAGCGCGATCATGGCCGGCCCCGCGGTTCCAGCACCATAGCAGCCATCACTTCTTCGCCTCCGCCGGCATCTTGATCAGTCGCACCCGGTCCTGCCGGCGCACGCTGATCTGCTGTTCGGGACGCTGGTACTTGGTCTCCGGCCGGTGGCGCATGGTGAGCACGATGGCGGCGATGATGGCCACCAGCAGGATCACCGAGGCGATCTCGAAGGCGTAGACGTAATCGGTGTAAAGCACCGCGCCCAGGCTCTGGGTGTTGCTGTAGTCGGCGCCGTGGCGCACCGGCACGGCGAACTGGCTGCTGCCGAAGTGGCGCGCGCCGACCACCAGCGCCATCTCCCCGGCCATCACCAGGGCCACGATCAGGCCCAGCGGGAGATAGCGCGCGAAGCCCGCACGCAGCTCCGTGATGTTGATGTCGAGCATCATCACCACGAACAGGAACAGCACCATCACCGCACCGACGTAGACCAGCACCAGCGCGATGGCGAGGAACTCCGCCTCCATGAGCAGCCAGAGCCCCGCGCTGCTGAAGAACGCCAGCACCAGGTACAGCGCGGCATGCACCGGGTTGCGCACGGTGATGACGCGCAGCGCGGCGGACACCAGGATGAGGGCGAACGTCCAGAAGACGAATTTCTCGAAAGTCATGGCACTCGGCTCAAAGGCGGACGGCGCCGTGCAGCGCTGTCGTTGCACCGCCGCCCGACGAACGATGCGGGTTAGCGGTAGGGCGCATCAGCGGCGCGCGCGCGGGCGATCTCGGCTTCGTACTTGTCGCCGATCGCGAGCAGCTGCTGCTTGGTCATGATGTTCTCGCCGCGGTGCTCGAAATGGAACTCGTGGATGTCGGTCTCCACGATCGAATCGACCGGACAGGATTCCTCGCAGAATCCGCAGTAGATGCACTTGAACAGGTCGATGTCGTAGCGCGTGGTGCGGCGCGTGCCGTCGGCACGCTGCTCGGACTCGATGGTGATGGCGAGTGCAGGACACACCGCCTCGCACAGCTTGCAGGCGATGCAGCGCTCCTCTCCGTTGGGATAACGGCGCAGCGCATGCAGCCCCCGAAAGCGCGGCGACTTGGGGGTCTTCTCCTCGGGGTACTGCACGGTGATCTTGCGCGCGAAAAAATAGCGCCCGGTCAGCCTCATGCCGAGCAGCAGCTCCCACAACGCGAAGCTCTTGACGAAGTTGCGCAGCGATCGCATTGGGCACCCTCGCGGCTAGTCGAACCAGGGACCGACGCGCAGCAGGATGGCCACGCCCAGCACCATCAGCCACACCAGGGTGACGGGAATGAACACCTTCCAGCCCAGACGCATGATCTGGTCGTAACGGTAACGCGGGAACGTGGCACGGAACCACAGGAACAGGAACAGGCACAAACAAATCTTCACCAGCAGCCACACGACCCCCGGCACCCAGGCGAAAGCCTGCGCGAGGCCCGGAATGCCCTGGAACGGCGAGAGCCAGCCGCCGAGGAACAGCACGGCGGCAAGCGTCGCTACCAGGATCATGTTGGCGTACTCGGCGAGGAAGAACACCGCGAAGGTCATGCCGGAATATTCGACATGGAAGCCTGCCACGATTTCCGACTCGCCTTCGGCCACGTCGAACGGCGCGCGGTTGGTCTCGGCGACGCCGGAGACGAAGTACACCACGAACAGCGGCAACAGCGGCAGCCAGTACCAGTGCAGGATACTGCCCGACTGGGCGCGCACGATGTCGCCCAGGTTGAGGCTGCCGGCGGCCATGAGCACGCCCACCAGCGCGAAGCCCATGGCGATCTCGTAGGAGACGATCTGGGCCGCGGAGCGCATGGAGCCGAGGAAGGCGTATTTGGAGTTGGACGCCCAGCCGGCGATGATCACGCCGTACACGCCCATGCTGGTGAGCGCCAGGATGTACAGCAGCCCGGCATTGATGTCGGCGAGCACCAGCTGCGCGTCGAACGGAATCACCGCCCAGGCGGCGAGCGCCGGCCCGATGGCGAGAATCGGGCTCAGTACGAACAGGAAGCGGTTCGCCTTCTGCGGGACGATGACCTCCTTCATCAGGAGCTTCAGCGCATCGGCAATGGGCTGCAGCAGGCCGCGCGGTCCGACCCGGTTGGGCCCGATGCGCACCTGCATGTAGCCGATGACCTTGCGCTCGGCAAGGGTGAGATAGGCCACACCCAGCATCAGCGGCAGCACGATCGCCAGGATCTTCCCCAGGATCACGATCAGGGTCTGCAGGTCCACGGGAACCGCGTTCCAGCCCGATTGCAGGGCGTCGATCATGGCCGCAGCGCTCCTCTGGGCAAGCCGCGCTGACGCATGAGGGGCCTCACTGCCGCGCCAGCTCGATGGGACCGAACGCCGGCCCGAGCGCCGCGCTGTCGGGCAGGGCGCAGGGAATTCCTGCGCAGCCGTCGGGCATGCCCTCATCGATCACCAGCGGCAGCGAGACGCAGCACGCGCCCTGGGTGACCGATACGCGTTGCGCGCCCACCAGTCCCAGCCGGTCGGCCTCCGCAGCGTTGAGATGGACCGCAGCGGGGCGCGCCTCCTCGGTCTGCTGCAGCGCACCAGCGCGGCGCACGACCGGGTCCACGCCGTACATGGCCACGCGTCCGATGCGCACCAGCCGCGCGTCGGGCGCGGTGATCCTGCGCGGACCGGGCCAGCGCACCCTATTGTCGGGCTGCACCGGGACGCACAGGTTGAGCAGCTCGTCGCGCACCTCTTCCGAGGACACGTACTCGAACCCCGCACAGTCGAGAAGATTGCCCAGCACCCGCAGCACCTTCCAGCCGGGACGCGTGTCGGCAATCGGCGCTGTGCTGCCCGTGAAGCTCTGCCAGCTGCCGGCCGCGTTGACGAAGGTTCCGGAGGTCTCGAAGGAGGGCGCCACGGGCAGCAGCACGTCGGCATACACCTTCATGCGCTCCGAAGCATGGGCGGCAAAGCACACCACGTGCTCGGCGGAGTGCACCGCGGCCAGGGCCGCGGCCGGATCACGGCAATCGAGCTCGGGCTCGAGGCCGTACAGCAGAAGGGTCTTGCGCGGCGCCTCCAGCATCTGGCGTGCATGCAGACCCGAGACCGCCGCCGGTCCGCCACCTGCAGCGCGGTGCGGCACCGCACCGGCGAGCCAGGCGCCTGCGCCGTTCGCCCCCTCCGGCAGGTAGCCGATGCGCGCACCGCTGTGCTCGGCGATCAGTCCCGCGAGCGCACGCAGGCTGGAGAGATAAGGCGAGCCGAGCGCGAGGGCGCCGAGCAGCACTGCGGCGCGTGCGCCCTGCTGCAGCCGTTCGGCGATGGTGCGCTGCGCCGCGCTCGGTGCGCCGGGATCGAGCAGTCGGTCGAGCCCTTCCGGCATCGCGGCCCCGGCCGACTCGCAGAGCACCTTGGCCACACCTGCCAGTGCGCCCACCATGCCGTAGGGCGAAGCGCCGATCTGTGCCGCGATGCGCCCGCGGAAGGTGTAGGCTCCCGGGTTTACGAACATGAGGTCGGCACCGCGCAGGCTCGCCTGGCGCAGGCGGTGTCCGGCGATGGGCTGCTCGCGGCGCACGTCCGAGCCCACCAGCAGCACGGCATCGAGCACGGCGAGATCGGCGATCGCCTGACCCAGCCAGGGATAGACCGGCGCGGTCTCCTGGTCGCCGAAGTCGGCCTGGCGCAGGCGGTGGTCGATGTTGCCGCAGCCGAGACCGCGCAGCAGCTTCTGCAGCAGGTACAGCTCTTCGAGAGTCGCGGACGGATGGATCAGCGCACCGAGCTGTTCGGCGCCGTGCCGTTCGATGGTCCCGCGCACGCGCCTCGCCACCGCTTCCAGCGCCGTGTCCCAGCTCGCCGGCAGCCAGTTGCCGTTGTTCTTGATGAGCGGGGTCTGCAGGCGGTCGGCGGCGTACAGGCCCTGATAGCTGAAGCGGTCGCGGTCGGAGATCCAGGCCTCGTTGATGGCCTCATTGTCGCGCGGGACCACGCGCAATACCCGACCCTTGCGGGTGTGGACATACAGGTTGGAGCCGATGGCGTCGTGCCCCGCGACGCCCGCATGCTGCACCAGCTCCCAGGGACGCGCCCGGTAGCGAAACGGTTTGGAGGTCAGGGCGCCGACCGGGCACACGTCGATGACATTGCCGGAAAGCTCCGAGCCCACTGCCCGCTCGATGTAGGTGCCGATCTGCATGTGCTCGCCGCGACCGGTGGCTCCGAGCTCCTTCTGCCCGGCAATCACCTCCAGGAAACGGATGCAGCGCGTGCAATGGATGCAGCGGGTGAGATCGGTGGCGATCAGCGGCCCGATGTCCTTGTCCTTCACCACGCGCTTGTTTTCGGTGAAGCGCGAGATGCCGCGGCCGAAGCCGAGCGCCAGGTCCTGCAGCTCGCACTCCCCGCCCTGGTCGCAGATCGGGCAGTCGAGCGGATGGTTGATGAGCAAGAACTCCATCACCCCGCGCTGGGCAGCAAGCGCCTTGGGCGAGTGGGTGTGGACCTTCATCCCTTCGGCGACCGGCGTCGCGCACGCCGGCAGCGGTTTGGCCACGCGCTCCACCTCGACCAGGCACATGCGGCAGTTGGCCGCGATGGGGAGCTTGGGGTGATAGCAGAAGCGCGGAATGGTCTTTCCGCAGGCATCGGCAACCTGGATGATCATGTCGCCTTTGCGCGCCTGCACGGCGACACCGTCGATCTCGAGGTTGACGACATCGGGGTTCGGCAGCTCGGCTTGCGCACTCATGCCGCGGCCCCCTCGCGCCGTGCCCCGGGACCGACCAGGCAGCAGCCATGCTCGACGTGGTATTCGAACTCGGCGCGGAAATGCCTGATGAAGCTCTGCACCGGCCAGGCAGCGGCGTCGCCGAAGGCGCAGATGGTGTGGCCTTCGATCTGGCCGGCGGCGGAGACCAGCAGGTCGATGTCGTCCGCCCTGCCCTGTCCTTCCTCGATGCGCGTCAGCACCCGGTACAGCCAGCCCGTGCCCTCGCGGCAGGGCGTGCACTGCCCGCAGGATTCGGCGTAGTAGAAGCGCGCGATGCGCTGCAGGGCGCGCACCATGCACGTGCTGTCGTCCATGACGATGACCCCGCCCGAGCCCAGTGCGGAGCCCGCCTTGCTGAGCGAGTCGTAGTCCATGTCACATTCCATGATGATGTCTCGCGGGCAGCACCGGCATCGAGGAGCCGCCCGGGATCACCGCCTTGAGCGCATGGCCTTCACGCATGCCGCCGGCGAGCTCCAGCAGCTCGCGGAACGGAATGCCCATCGGCACTTCGTAGTTGCCCGGGCGCTGCACGTGGCCCGAGACGGAGAAGAGCTTTACGCCGCCGTTGTTCGGCTTGCCCAGCGCCAGGAACCATTCCGCCCCATTGCGCAGGATCGACGGTACCGAAGCCAGGGTCTCGGTGTTGTTGATGGTGGTCGGCGCGCCGTACAGACCGAAGTTGGCCGGAAACGGCGGCTTGAAACGCGGCAGACCCTTCTTGCCTTCCAGCGACTCGAGCAGGGCCGTCTCCTCGCCGCAGATGTAGGCGCCGGCACCGAGATGGGCATGGCATTCGAAGTCCACCCCCGAATCGAGGATGTTTCTGCCGATCAGTCCCGCCGCGCGCGCCTCGTGCAGGGCGTGCTCGAAGCGCTCGAAAGGCTCGTGGTGGAACTCGCCGCGCAGGTAGTTGTAGCCGACGGTGGCGCCGATGGCGTAGCCGGCGATGGCCATGCCTTCGATCACCGCATGGGGATTGAAGCGCAGGATATCGCGGTCCTTGCAGGTGCCGGGCTCGCTCTCGTCGGAGTTGCACACGATGTACTTCTGCATCGGCGCCGTGCGCGGCATGAAGCTCCACTTCAAGCCGGTGCTGAAGCCCGCGCCGCCGCGCCCGCGCAGCGCGGACTTTTTCACCGCATCGATGATCTGCTCCTGCGGCGTGTGCTCGGCGAGGATGCGCTTCCAGGCCTCGTAGCCGCCGACTTTCAGATAGTTCTCCAGCGTCCACGGCTGATCGAACTGCAGGGTCTGGAAACAGATCTCGTTGGCCATGGGGGTTTCGCTACTCCAGGGCATCGACGATGGCGTCGATTCTTTCCGGCGTGAGCTGCTCGTGGTAGTGACCGTCCACCACCATCATGGGTGCGCCGGCGCAGGCGGCCAGACACTCCTCTTCCACCTTGAGCGTGATGCGCCCGTCGGCGGTGGTCTCGCCGAGCCGGATGCCGAGCTTGCGCTCGAGGTGGGAGACCACGGTGTCGGAGCCGCACAGCATGCAGGAGATGTTGGTGCACACCGAGACCTTGTGGCGACCCACCGGCTGCAGGTCGTACATGGAGTAGAACGTGCCGACCTCGTAGACGCTGATCGGTGGCATGCCGAGATATTCGGCAACCGCGTCCATGTGCGCCGCGGTAAGCGAGCCGCCGTTCTCGTCCTGCACGATGCGCAGCGCCGCGAGCACCGCAGAAGCCATGCGCTCCGGCGGATACTTCGCCACCCAGTGATCGATGGCGGCGCGCGAGGCATCCGACAGCGCAGCCCGGGTCGCGCTCATCAGCGATCGATCTCCCCGAACACGATATCCTGGGTGCCGATGATTGCCACCACGTCGGCCAGCATGTGGCCGCGCACCATCTCGTCGAGCGCCGCGAGATGCGCAAAGCCTGGTGCCCGCACCTTGAGCCGGTAGGGTTTGTTGGCGCCGTCGGAAACCAGGTACACGCCGAGCTCGCCCTTGGGATGCTCGATGGCCGCATAGGCCTCGCCCTCGGGGATGCAGAAGCCCTCGGTGAACAGCTTGAAGTGGTGGATGAGCGCTTCCATGTCGCTCTTCATCTCCGTGCGCGGCGGCGGCGCGAGCTTGCGGTCGCCGATCATCACCGGGCCGGGATGGGCGCGCAGCCATTGCAGGCACTGCCGGATGATGTCATTGGACTGGCGCATCTCCTCGATGCGCACCAGGTAGCGGTCGTAGCAGTCCCCGTTCACGCCCACCGGGATGTCGAACTCGACGCGGTCGTAGACCTCGTAGGGCTGCTTCTTGCGCAGGTCCCAGGCCACCCCTGAGCCGCGCAGCATCGGTCCCGAGAAGCCGAGCTGCAGCGCGCGCTCGGGCGACACCACACCGATGCCCACGGTACGCTGCTTCCAGATCCGGTTGTCGGTGAGCAGCGTCTCGTACTCGTCGACGCAGCGCGGGAAGCGTTCGGTGAAGTCTTCGATGAAGTCGAGCAGCGAGCCGCGGCGGTTGGCGTTCAGCCGGTCGACCTCGGCCTGATTGCGCCACTTGGAGATCTGGTACTGCGGCATGGCCTCCGGCAGGTCCCGGTACACGCCGCCCGGGCGGTAATAGGTCGCGTGCATGCGCGCACCCGAAACCGCCTCGTAGCAGTCCATCAGGTCTTCGCGCTCGCGAAACGCATACAGGAACACCGTCATCGCCCCGATGTCCAGGGCGTGCGCACCCAGCCACAGCAGATGGTTCAGGATGCGGGTGATCTCATCGAACAGCACGCGGATATACTGCGCGCGCAGCGGCACCTCGACACCCAGCAGCTTTTCCATGGCAAGCACGTAGCCGTGCTCGTTGCACATCATGGACACGTAGTCCAGCCGGTCCATGTAGCCGATGCTCTGGTTGTAGGGCTTGCTCTCGGCGAGCTTCTCGGTACCGCGATGCAGCAGCCCGATGTGCGGATCGGCGCGTTGCACCACTTCGCCGTCCATCTCCAGCACCAGGCGCAGCACGCCGTGCGCCGCAGGATGCTGCGGCCCGAAGTTCATGGTGTAGTTGCGGATCTCAGGCATCGCCTGGCGTCCTGCCCCTCGCCGCGCGCGTCGCGGGTGTCCTCGCGGATGACACGCGGCACCAGCACGCGCGGCTCGATGGTGACCGGCTCGTAGACCACGCGCCGGCGCTCCGGGTCGTAGCGCATCTCGACGTTGCCGCTCAGCGGGAAGTCCTTGCGAAACGGATGACCGATGAAGCCGTAGTCGGTGAGCAGGCGCCGCAGGTCGGGATGGCCCTCGAACACCATGCCGTAGAGATCGAAGGCTTCGCGCTCGTACCAGTTGGCGCTGTTCCAGACGTCGTACACCGAGTCCAACACGGGAAACTCGTCGTCCGGTGCGTAACAGCGCACGCGTACGCGCTCGTTGTGGCGGATCGACAGCAGATGGTAGACCGCCGCGAATCGTGGGCCTCGGCGCTGACCTTGCGGCGCGCTGGGTGCGGTGGTGATGCCGAGGCGCCCCGCCTCCTGCGCGGCGACGCCACGGCTGAAGCCGGTGCCGCTGGCGTCCTCGGTCTCCCACTCGCTGAGCCCGAAGGCCGAATAGTCCACGCCACACAGGTCCATGAGCTGCTCGAAGGCGAGATCCGGCGCATCGCGCAGCGTGAGACAGATCGCATGCAGCTCGGCGGCGGGCACTTCGAGCGTGGTCTCGCCCACCGCCGTGGTGCAGCTCACGGACGGAGCGGAGAAGTGCTGCGCGAGGCGTGCGGCTAGTAGTATCGGTCGGGGCGGTCATGCGCTCAGCGGGCGATGGTGTTGGTGCGGCGGATCTTGTTCTGCAGCTGGATGATGCCGTAGAGCAGGGCTTCGGCCGTGGGCGGGCAGCCGGGCACGTAGATGTCCACCGGGACGATGCGATCGCAGCCGCGCACCACGGCGTAGGAATAGTGGTAATAGCCGCCGCCGTTGGCGCAGGAGCCCATGGAGATCACCCAGCGCGGCTCGGCCATCTGGTCGTAGACCTTGCGCAGCGCCGGCGCCATCTTGTTGACCAGCGTTCCGGCGACGATCATCACGTCCGACTGGCGCGGGCTCGGGCGGAACACCACGCCGAAGCGGTCGAGATCGTAACGGGACGCTCCGGCATGCATCATCTCCACGGCGCAGCAGGCAAGCCCAAAGGTCATGGGCCACAACGACCCGGTGCGCGCCCAGTTGATGAGCTTGTCGGCCGTGGTGGTGACGATGCCTTTTTCGAGTATGCCCTCTATTCCCATTCCAGGGCGCCCTTCTTCCATTCGTAAACGAAACCGACCACCAGAATGCCGAGGAACACCACCATGGCGAGAAAACCGAACAAGCCGATCTGATCGAGCACGACGGCCCAGGGAAACAGGAAGGCGATCTCCAGATCGAAAATGATGAACAGGATGGCGACCAGGTAGTAGCGCACGTCGAACTTCATGCGCGAGTCTTCGAAGGCCTCGAAGCCGCACTCGTAGGGCGAGAGCTTCTCCGCGTCCGGATGCTGCGGTGCGAGGATATAGCCCACTCCGATGGGCACCATTCCGAACAGGATTCCGATCAGGAGGAAGACCAGGATGGGCAGATAGTTTTCCAGCATCTGACGCTTCCGGCCGCACATCCCTGGCGGCTGCTTATATAGTGAGGAGTGACTACCCGAAGAGCAGGCAGTCTAGGCCAGAGCATTCACGGCGTCAAGCCGAATGCCTGTCACAAACCATCGCGCAATCAATCCCTTGAAACATTTCTGGGCCCATAAAAAAACGGTATCGGGGAGCGCGTCCACGATACCGTTCGGATTGGTGCCGATGGTCGGACTCGAACCGACACGGCTTGCGCCACCGCCCCCTCAAGACGGCGTGTCTACCAATTCCACCACATCGGCGTGCGCTCACTTGCTCTTCGGTGCCACGGCCGGCTCGGCCGGCTTCGACTTGGTCTTGGTGCCGGCCGCCGGCGCCTGCGCGGCCGCGGACTTCTTGGCGGACGGTGACTTCTCTGCCGTCGATGCCTTTGCGACCGGCGCCTCTGCAGCCGGCGCCTGCGCAGACGGCACGGCGCCGGGCGCCGCCGAGACGTGCCCGCGCCCGCGGGCGCCGGTGCACCGCCGGATTCGCCCGGCGGCAGGTCCGGGACGTCGGAGGCGGGTGCCGCAGGCGCGGCCTTGCCCGACGGCCCCGGCAGCTCCGGAAGGTCGGAAGGCGGCGCGGGCTGCGTTTCGGGTTCGGCCGGCGCCGCGGCCGGCGGCGGTGCCGCCAGGCGCTCCGTCACACTGCGGGGCTCGTTCGAGCGACCCGAGACATAGCCGAGGCCCAGGCTGGTGGCGAAGAACAAGGCCGCCAGCACCGCGGTCGCGCGCGTCAGGAACGAGCCCGAGCCGCGCGCGCCGAATACCGTGGACGAGGCGCCGCTGCCGAAGGCGGCGCCCGCGTCCGCGCCCTTGCCGTGCTGCAGCAGCACCAGGACGATGAGGCTCACCGCCAGCGCCACGTGGAAGAGCAGTAACAGGATTTGCATTCAGTCTGTGTCCGATGCAGGACGCTCGCGCGCCGTCTCGGGCTCGTGGCGGAGCGGGTGCGGCGGTGCCGACTGCGGGCTAGGCGGCGCCTCGTCCGATGTTCAGGAATTCCTCGGCCTGCAGGGAGGCGCCGCCAATCAGTCCGCCGTCGATGTCCGCCATGCGGAACAGCTCGGCGGCGTTGGAAGCCTTCACGCTGCCGCCATAGAGAATGCGCAGGCCTTCGGCAATTGTACCATCGTGCCCGGCGATCCGGCCGCGGATGAAGCGGTGCACGTCCTGCGCCTGTTGTGGGCTTGCGGTGCGGCCCGTGCCGATGGCCCATACCGGCTCGTAGGCCACCACGGCCTGCGCCAGCGCGGCAACGCCTTCCAGTTTCAACACCGCTTCGAGCTGGCGGGCAACGACCGCCTCGGTGGTGCCGGCCTCGCGTTCCTCGAGCAGCTCGCCCACGCACAGGATGGGAACCAGCCCTGCCTTGCGTGCGGCGGCGAACTTGCGCGCCACCAGCTCGTCCGACTCGCCGTAGATATTGCGCCGCTCGGAGTGGCCGACGATGACGTACCTGCAGCCGAATTCGTTCAGCATCGGGCCGGCCACCTCGCCTGTGTAGGCGCCGGAATCGTGGTCGCAGAGGTTCTGCGCACCGAGCGCGATGTTCGATCCCTGCAGCTGCTCGCGGACCTCGGCGAGATAGACGAAGGGCGGACACACGGCGAGCGCTGCAGCCTGCACCGACCCGGCACCCTGACGAATGCCCGCGATGAGCTGCTTGATGCTTTCCCTGGAACCGTTCATCTTCCAGTTCCCTGCCACCAGTGGCTGTCGCATGTGTCCCTCTCCCGCTATCCCGTAAAAGAGCCGGGAAGCTTACCCAGCCGCCGGCGGGAAATCAACGTGCGCGGGCGCTTGCGCGCCCGGCTCAGACCTGCAGCGCAGCGCCCACGGCCTCTGCGAGCTGGTGCGCGAGGCGCTCCACCTTGCCGGCGTCGACTCCCTCGACCATGACGCGCACCACCGGCTCGGTACCGGAAGGCCGCAACAGCACGCGGCCGCTGTCCGCGAGCTGCGCCTCGACCGCACGCAGCGCGTCCTGTACCGGCGCGCAGGCGCCGAGGTCGACCTTGCGCCCGACCGGCACGTTGATCATGCGCTGCGGACACTTCTGCACGGGGGCCTTCAGCTGCTGCAGGCTTTCACCGGTCGCGACCATTTCCTCCAGCACCTGCAGCGCCGAGACGATGCCATCGCCGGTGGTGGTACGATCGAGACAGATGATGTGGCCCGAGGACTCCCCACCCAGCGTCCAGCCACCCTGCAACAGCATTTCCATGACGTAGCGGTCGCCGACCGGCGCGCGCTCCAGCACGATGCCCTCGTCACGCAAGGCCCGCTCCAGACCGAGGTTGCTCATCACCGTGCCGACCACCGCGCCGGCGAGCTGTCCCTTGCGGTGCCGCGCCCGGGCGATGATGAACAGCAGTTCGTCACCGTCGACCACCTCGCCCGTATGGTCGACCATGATCAGCCGGTCGCCGTCCCCGTCCAGTGCGATGCCGAGGTCCGCCTGCTGCTCCCGCACCGCATTCTGCAGTACGGCGGGATGGGTGGAGCCGCACTCGGCATTGATGTTCAGCCCGTCGGGTTGCACGGCAAGGCGCATCACCCGCGCACCCAGCTCCTTGAACACATTGGGCGCCACGTGATAGGTGGCGCCGTTGGCGCAGTCCACCACCAGCTTGAGGCCGCTCAGGTCGGTGCCGGAGGGAATGGTGCTCTTGCAGAACTCGATGTAGCGCCCGCCGGCGTCGACGATGCGCTCGGCCTTGCCGAGCCGCGCCGAATCGACCGTGCTCATGGACTTCTCGAGCTCGGCCTCGATGGCGAGCTCCACTTCGTCCGGCAGCTTCTTGCCTTGCGAGGAAAAGAACTTGATGCCGTTGTCGTAGTAGGGGTTGTGGGAGGCACTGATGACGATGCCGGCGCACGCATGCAGGGTGCGGGTGAGATAGGCGATGGCAGGCGTGGGCATCGGCCCCAGCAGCTTGATGTCGGTGCCGGCGGCCGACAGACCTGCCTGCAGGGCCGACTCGAACATGTACCCCGAGATGCGCGTGTCCTTGCCGATGAGAACCTTGTCGCCTCCCTTGCGGGAAAGCACGCGACCTGCCGCCCATCCCAGCTTGAGCATGAACTCGGCCGTGATCGGGGTCTCGCCGACCCGGCCCCGTATGCCGTCCGTTCCGAAGTAGCGCTTGTGCACCGGCAGGATTCCCCCAGACCAAGTGAAGGAGGCAGTTTATCAGAGCGCTTCCAGGGCGGCACAAATCCGCAGGGCGGCAACCGTGGGCGCCACGTCGTGGGTGCGCACCAGCGCCGCCCCGTCGCGCACCGCGATCACGGCGGCGGCCACACCGGCATGGACGCGCTCGCCCGTCGGCGCACCGGTCAGCGTGCCCAGGAACGACTTGCGCGAAACCCCGACCAGCAGCGGCAGACCGAGCGCGGCCAACGCGCTCGTGTGCTCGAGCAGCATCAGGTTGTGCTGCAGCTTCTTGCCGAAACCGAAACCGGGATCGATGAGCAGACGCTCGCGGGCAATGCCCCCGGCGATGCAGGCTTCGACGCGTTCGGCAAGGAACGCGCGGACCTCGGCCACCACATCGGTGTAGCGCGGGTCCTGCTGCATGGTGCGCGGCTCGCCCTGCATGTGCATGAGACACACGGGAACCCCGAGCGCGGCGGCCGTATCGAGCGCCCCGGGCGGCGCAGGGCATAGACGTCGTTGATCAGCCCGGCACCGGCGGCCACGGCCGCGCGCATCACCTGCGGCTTGCTGGTGTCGACGGAGACCGGAACCGGGAGCTCGGCGGCGATGGCCTCGATCACCGGGACCACGCGCCGCAGCTCCTCCTCGACCGTTACCGCCGCGGCGCCCGGTCGCGTGGACTCTCCGCCCACGTCGATGAGGGCGGCGCCCTCCTCCACCATGCGCCGGGCCTGCTCCAGGGCCGCCTGCGGCGCTAAGAACTGTCCGCCGTCGGAAAAGGAGTCGGGCGTGACGTTGAGCACGCCCATGACCTGCGGGCGGGAAAGATCCAGCGTGCGCCCGGCGCAGCTCAAGCTCCGGGTGGGGTACATACGACGGACGGACGGGGATGCCGGTCCGTCCGGACACTGCTCATGAGGAAAGCTCAGTGCTGGCTGGCGGGACCGCCGATGGTGCCACCGTCGGCGGGCGCGTCCTTGCCCGGGTCGGCACGCTCACCCCACGGCCGGAGCGCGGCTCGATGTCGTCCCAGTCCTGCGGCGGGCGCGGCGTCTGGCCGGCCATGATGTCCTTGATCTGCTGGTCGTCGATGGTCTCGTACTTGATCAGCGCCTCGGCCATGGTTGCAGCTTGTCGCATGTTCTCTTCAGCAGGATCGCTTGGCGCGCTGGTAGTTGCGGTCGATGATGACGCGGACTTCCTCGTCGATGGTGTGCGCCGTCTCGTCGGACACGTTCTTGTGCTGGGTCACCGTGCGGCCGAGGAACACCTCGCCCTCGTCCTCGCTGTAGGTGAGCGGACCGAGCTTGTCGGACAGGCCCCACTTGGTGACCATGTTGCGCGCGATCTCGGTGGCGCGCTCGATGTCGTTGGCGGCACCCGTGGTGACCGAGTCGGCACCGAAGATCAGCTCCTCGGCGATGCGGCCGCCGAACAGGCTGGAGATCTGGCTCTCCAGGCGGCGCTTGCTGAAGCTGTAGCGATCCCCCTCCGGCAGGAACATGGTCACGCCCAGCGCGCGGCCGCGCGGAATGATCGTCACCTTGTAGACCGGATCGTGCTCGGGCACCAGGCGCCCGACGATGGCGTGGCCGGCCTCGTGGTAGGCGGTCAGGCGCTTCTCCTCCTCGCTCATCACCATGGAGCGGCGCTCCGCGCCCATCATGATCTTGTCCTTGGCCTTCTCGAACTCGTCCATGTCGACCAGGCGCTTGTTGGCGCGCGCCGCGAACAGCGCCGCCTCGTTCACCAGGTTGGCCAGATCGGCGCCGGAGAAGCCCGGCGTGCCGCGCGCGATGATGCGCGGGCTTGACGTCGTCCGCCACCGGCAGCTTGCGCATGTGCACCTTGAGGATCTGCTCGCGGCCGCGCACGTCGGGCAGCGGCACCACGACCTGGCGGTCGAAGCGGCCCGGGCGCAGCAGCGCCGGATCGAGCACGTCCGGGCGGTTGGTGGCGGCGATGACGATGATGCCCTCGTTGCCCTCGAAGCCGTCCATCTCCACCAGCAGCTGGTTCAGCGTCTGCTCGCGCTCGTCGTGACCGCCGCCCAGGCCCGCGCCGCGATGGCGGCCGACCGCGTCGATCTCGTCGATGAAGATGATGCACGGCGCATGCTTCTTGGCCTGCTCGAACATGTCGCGCACGCGCGAGGCGCCGACGCCGACGAACATCTCGACGAAGTCGGAACCGGAGATGGTGAAGAACGGCACCTTCGCCTCGCCGGCGATGGCGCGCGCCAGCAGGGTCTTGCCGGTACCGGGCGAGCCCACCATCAGCACGCCGCGCGGAATCTTGCCGCCGAGCTTCTGGAACTTGCCCGGGTCGCGCAGGAACTCGACCATCTCGGCGACCTCCTCCTTGGCCTCCTCCACGCCGGCGACGTCGGCGAAGGTGACCTTGACCTGGTCCTCGCCGAGCATGCGCGCCCGGCTCTTGCCGAAGGACATGGCGCCGCGACCGCCTGCCCCACCCTGCATCTGGCGCATGAAGAAGATCCACACGCCGATCAGCAGCAGCATCGGGAACCAGGAAATGAAGATCTGCATCAGCACCGACTGCTGCTCGGGCGGCCGCGCCTCGACCTGCACGTTGTTGTTGAGCAGGTCGCCGATCAGCCCGTCGTCACCGGGGCTGTAGGTGGTGAACTTCTCGCCGCCGTCGAACACGCCCTGAATGGTGCGCCCGTCGATGGTCACGCGCTGCACGCGACCGCTCTTCACTTCGGAAATGAATTGCGAGTACGGCAGCTGCTGGGCAGGCGAAGTGCGGGGTCCGAAGTTGTTGAACACGGACATCAGGACGATCGCGATGATCACCCAGAGGATCAGATTCTTCGCCAAGTCATTCAAGTTCGCTGCCCTCACGCCAATGGCCGCAGTGCGCACGCGTGCCGCCCCGGCGTCCACTACAGGATGGAAACTCCCGACGGTTAAGAACGTTACTACAGATCATAGTTCCTGGCCAGCAGATAGACCTCACGGCTGCGGGGACGGGAAGCCTGCGGTTTTCGAACGCTGACCTTTCCGAAAGTCGCGCGCGAGGCGCGGAGAAACTCATCGAATCCCTCTCCCTGGAAGACCTTGACGAGAAAGTCCCCGCCGGGTCTGAGGACGTTGCCGGCGAGGTCCAGTGCCAGCTCCGCCAGGTACATCACGCGCGGCTGATCGACCTCACCCATACCGCTTATATTAGGGGCGAGGTCGGACATTACAAGGTGGGCCGTGCGCCCGCCGGTGCGCGCCAGCAGCGCTTCGAGCGTGCCTTGCTCGCGAAAATCGCCTTGCATGATCTCGACGCCGGGCAATGGCTCCATCTCCAGCAGGTCGAGGGCAATCACCCGCCCCCTGGGGCCGACCAACCGGGCGGCGAGCTGCGACCAGCCGCCGGGCGCCGCGCCCAGATCGATCACCGTGCTGCCCGGGCGCAGGATGCGGTCTCGCTCCTGCAGCTCGATGAGCTTGTACACTGCGCGCGAGCGATAACCCTCGCGCTGCGCCTGGCGCACGTAGGGATCGGTGAAATGCTCGCGCAGCCATCGGCCGCTGCTTTTGCTGCGGGTCATCGCAAACCGCCTTTCAGGCTTGCCGGGCATTACGCCGGCAGGCGCGGCGCGATATATAATGGCACCCCCACAGCGAGCAGCGGAATTCACCCACTTTATGAAGAGATCCCAGATACGTCATTTGCGGGCAAAGGCAGCACGAATCAAGCCCATCGTCATGATCGGCAGCTCCGGCGTCACCGAGTCCATATGCAAGGAAATCGGCGACGCGCTCGATTACCACGAGCTGGTGAAGGTCCGCGTCAACGGTCCCGATCACGAGACCCGGCGCGCGCTGGTGAACGAGGTTCTGGCCCGCTCCGGCGCCACGCTCGTCCAGAGCATCGGTCACGTCGCGGTGCTGTATCGATCGAATTCCGCAAGTCCGGTGTACGTTCCCCGGCGATCCCACGTCGAAGCTGCGCAGCCCGCCACTGGCGGAGCAGGAAACACCACCTCACCCGCCGCCGATCAACCCGCCACCAGCGGAGCGAAGAAGGCCGCGCCGATCGCCACCGTCTGATCCAGCTCGAACACATCGATCACCGAAGGGGCAGCGCGCTGCCATCGCGCCGCCACCGCCGGGTCGCACAAGAACACCATTTCCGTACACAGGCTGTTCGCCGCGCAGGTACCCGGGTTGCGCCAACGTATACCCACGCGCACCTCGCGCGAAGGGCTCGCCTGGAGAATCTCGCGTCCGCGCTGGCAGATCGCGATGGGCACACCGGTCACTTCACAGCGCGAATCGATATCGACGCAGGTGTCGAACATGGGGGCGACCGACAGCGCATCCAACGCACCCATGGCGTGGATGGCATGGCCGTTGACGCGCAGCCGGTGCGGTGTCTGCGCCATCGTCATGGGATAGGCGCCGAGAATTTCGCCGCCGGTCCTGTCGAGCACGACCAGGTCGTCCGCCGCCAGATGCTTCAGGGCGTCGGCGATGTCGCGATCCGGGAGCAGGACGGCAATCTCTGCGCGCCGCAAGGGCGCACCGCGTTCGGCAAGGGAGTGAAGGATGGCGCGATGCACCTGCCGCAGTGCCGGATCGAGCGCCTGCTGGCGCTCGCCGAGGGGCAGCAGATCGTGCAGGCAACGTACGGCGGTTTCGGCGCCCATCATCGCTCCTCCTTCCTGGCCACGGAAGTGGACTATGCTAGTGGCCCTGCCGCGCGCACGCCAGTGCCGGTTGCAGCGCGCGATGATGCGCGCCCTTGCGCGTCGTCCAGCACCTGCGGGAGCGCCGCTCCCGGCCGCTCGATTTGGTGAATTTCCCGCCCGACCAGTAAGCTTCGAGCGCTGCTATGCTTCCCTCAGTCACCTGTAGGCACGGATGAAAACTTTCACCTGCACCTGCGGCAACCAGCTGTTCTTCGAAAACACCCGCTGCAACGCCTGCGGGCGCACGCTGGGCTATCTGCCCGACCTTCGGGTGCTGAGCGCGATCGAGCCCGCCGCCGACGATACCTGGCGCGCGCTCGCCGAAGGGGCCGTCGGCGAGCGCTACCGCATGTGCGCCAACTACAGCGAAGCGAACGTCTGCAACTGGATGCTGGCCTCGGGCGTGTCGGAGCGCTATTGCCGCTCCTGCGCGTTGAACGACGTCATCCCGGACCTGAGCCAGCCATCCCACCAGCTGCTCTGGGCGCGTATGGAAACCGCCAAACGACGCCTCCTGTATACACTGGACCGCTTGCGGCTGCCGGTGGTCGCGCGCTCCGCTGACAAGCAGGGGCTGGCTTTCCGCTTCCTGGCGGATGCCGCCGCCGACTCTGATTTCGATGAACCGCTGCCCGGTCAGCCGCCCGTATATACCGGACATGCCGAAGGCGTAATCACCATCAATCTTGCCGAAGCCGATACGCTCGCCCGCGTGCGCGAACGCGAGCGCATGGGAGAGCGCTACCGCACGCTGCTGGGACATTTTCGCCACGAGGTTGGGCACTACTATTGGCAGCAGCTGATCTGTGGCAGTGAGCGACTGGCATCGTTCAGGAAGCTCTTCGGCGACGAGCGGCTCGACTATGCGATCGCGCTGAAGTCCTATCACGACGCCGGCGCCCCCGGGGATTGGAACCAGCGCTTCATCAGCGCCTACGCCTCGGCACACCCCTGGGAAGACTGGGCCGAGACCTGGGCCCACTATCTGCACCTGGTCGATACCCTGGAAACCGCCAGTGCCTTCGGCTTTGCCCTGCAGGGTCGCACCGTTGCCCCGCCTCCCAGCCAGGAGGAATCCTCGCCGGCGCAAGCCAAGCGCGATTTCGAACGCCTGCTGCACGACTGGGTGCGGCTCACCGTCGCGATCAATTCCATCAATCGCAGCATGGGCGTCACCGACGCCTATCCCTTCGTGCTCAGCGCCCCGGCCATCGACAAGCTGCACTTCGTGCACCGGGTGATTGCCGAGGCGGCGCTGCCCAAGTGACTGGGTACTCGCAATCCGTGCCGCCCGGGACGGGACGCCGTACTGCATTGCCGGCGTGCATACCGCAAGCCCTCCGGTGGGCCCAAAGTCGGGTGCACCCCCCCATGCGGGGCAAGCGATGAGCTAGCGGGCTAACCCGTGCCCTGCTCCCAATCGAAGCGCGGCAGGCTCTTGAAGGCCTTTTTCAGGCCCTGGCCCCAGCGCCGTTGCAGAAGGCTGAAATAGGCGTCGCCCGACTTCAGGCTCAGGTGGTGGGCGAACTGGAAACTGTCCTTGTGGTAGATCGCAACCTCGATGGGCGGACCGACGGTCATGTTGCTGCGCATGGTCGAATCGATCGACACCAGCGCGCAGCGCGCGGCATCCTCCAGCGGCATCGCGCCGGCGATCACCCGGTCGAGAATCGGCTTGCCGTACTTGGTCTCGCCGATCTGGTGGTAGGGCGTGGCCGGTGAGGCCGAAATGTAGTTGCCCTGCGGGTAGACCAGATAGATGCCGTGGCTCTGATCGCGGATCTGCCCACCAACGATGAAGGTCGCCTCGGCCTTGAAACCGCTCTCTTGCAGGGCGTCGGCGTGCTCCCTCTGCACCTTGTGGCTGAGTTCGCCCACGTAGTTCGCGGCATCGAACAGATACTTCACCGTGCGCAGGCTGGTGGGAATCTCGGGGTCGTCCAGATCGACCTGGATACGGTTCAACACTTCCTGGCTGGTGGCGAGGTTGCCCGCCGTCAGCAGCACGAACACCCGGTCGCGCGTAGGCTGGAAGATGTGCATCTTGCTGAAGGTGGTCACGTAATCCACGCCTGCGTTGGTGCGTGAATCCGACGCGAAGACGATACCGGCGTTGAGGGTGATGGCGAGGCAATAGGTCATGGGGAATTCCGGATGATACGCCGCATGGTTTTCTGATCGGCCGACGGCCCTTTATCTTTGCGCACGTTGCTGCCATCATAACATGCGCCTCGAATCGCAGTGCGCCGATACGAAGCGCGCGTCGCCCGGTTGCCAGACTCGCACGCGCGGGTGTCTCGCACTCCAGACCAACCGCGATGCCCGTTCACTGGAAAGAATACAAAGTCGCCGGGTTCTACGATGAGCTGATGCGCGCGGGAGGCCGGCCGCGGGATGCGGCGCGCACCCTCGCCCGCTACCTCGCCTCGCTCAAGGACGAAGAGCTCCAGGAGCGCAAGTCCGCCGCCGAGCTCGCCATCCACGTGATGGGCATCACCTTCACCGTGTACAGCGAGGAAGGCGGCTCCATCGACCGTGCCTGGCCCTTCGACATCATCCCGCGGGTCATCGCCAAGCGCGAGTGGGATCGTATCGAAGCGGGGCTCCGGCAGCGCGTCGCGGCGTTGAATCTCTTCATCGACGACATCTACCACGAGCAGCGCATCGTCCGCGACGGCGTATTCCCTCACGAGGTGTTCGCCAGCTCACGCAATTTCCGCGAACAGTGCATGGGCGTCAGTCCCGCGCTCGGCATATGGGCGCACATCTGCGGCTCGGATCTGGTGCGCGACAAGGACGGGACCGTGTATGTTCTGGAGGACAACCTGCGCGTGCCCTCCGGCGTTTCCTACATGCTCGAAAACCGGCTGGTGATGAAACGCGTGTTCCCGGAGCTGTTCGAGGACTGCAACATCCAGCCGGTGGACGATTACCCCTCGCAGCTGTTCGACACTCTCGCCTCGATTTCGCCGCGTCCGGCGGAACGCCCGGAAGTCGCCGTGCTGACTCCCGGTATTTACAACTCCGCCTATTTCGAGCACGCCTATCTGGCGCAGCAGATGGGCGCCGAGTTGGTGGAAGGCCGCGACCTGCTGGTCGGCGAGGACGACTGCGTCTACATGCGCAACGTCGAGGGCCTGTCCCGGGTGGATGTGATCTATCGTCGCGTCGACGACCTCTTTCTGGACCCGCAGGCGTTCCTGCCGGAATCCACCCTGGGCGTGGCCGGTCTGATGCGCGCCTGGCAGAAGGGCAACGTGGCGCTGGCCAACGCGCCCGGCGCTGGCGTGGCCGACGACAAGGTGGTCTACTATTTCGTGCCGCAAATGGTCCGCTACTACCTGGACCAGGATGCCATCGTGCCCAACGTGCCGACCTTCCTGTGCATGGACCCGCAGCAGCTCGAGCATGTGCTCGCCAACCTGGAGAACATGGTGGTGAAGCCGGCCAACGAATCGGGCGGCTACGGCATGCTGGTCGGGCCGCACGCCTCGCGTGCGGAGCGCGAAAAGTTCGCGCAGCTGGTGCGCAAGGAGCCGCGCAACTACATCGCCCAGCCGGCGCTCACGCTCTCGACCGTTCCCACGCTGGTGGACAACGACGTCGAGCCGCGCCATGTCGACTTGCGCCCGTTCATCCTGTCGGGCACCCAGACCTACACCACCACCGGGGGGCTCACGCGAGTCGCGCTGCGCAAGGGCTCGCTGGTGGTGAACTCCTCCCAGGGCGGAGGCAGCAAGGACACCTGGATCGTGGACACGGGAGAAAGCTGAAACATGCTGTCACGCGTCGCCGAATCCATCTACTGGATGGCCCGCTACGTCGAGCGGGCCGAAGACATCGCCCGCCTGATCAACGTCAACGCGCACCTGCTGCTGGACACGCCGAAAGGCATCTCGCCCGGCTGGCGCCCGCTGATCATGATCACCGGAAGCGATACGCTCTTCGACGCCAACCACAAGGATTCCGACGAGCGCAGTGTGCTCAAGTTTCTCATCGGCGACGCGAACAGCCCGGCCTCGATCCTCTCCTCGCTGTCGCGCGCCCGCGAAAACGCCCGCACGGTACGCGACATCGTGCCGCGCGAAACCTGGGAACAGGTGAACGATCTGTACCTCTACGCCAAGGGCAGCCTGCAAAGCGGGCTTTCCCAGCGCGGGCGCTACGAATATCTCAAGCACGTCATCATCGGCACCCAGCAGATCACCGGACTCCTGGCAGGCTCCATGAGCCACGATCACGGATACGATTTCCTGCGCATCGGGCGCAACCTCGAACGCGCCGACATGACCATACGCATCGTCGACGTCCGCTCCGCCAGCCTGTTGCCGGAGCGCTCCTCCCTGACGCCATTCGCGAACATCCAGTGGATGAGCGTCTTGAAGTCGCTGACCGGCTACCAGATGTACCGCCGCCACATGCAGGTGCGGGTGCGCCGTCCCGACGTGCTGAAGTTCCTGCTGCAGAACGCCGAGTTCCCCCGCGCGTTCTACCACTGCATGAATGTGCTCGAGGAGTGCCTGCAGCACCTGCCGCGCAACGAGGGCCCGCTGCGTATCGTCGCCCGCAGCAAGCGCCTGGTGCAGGAGGCGAACGTCGGGGCGCTGTTACAGCAGCAGCTGCATGCGTTCATCGATGACCTGGAGCTGGCCCTCGCCGGGCTGCACGAGCAGATCACGTCGACGTATTTCCTGGCGGAGGCACCGGTAAGCGGGTCCGCACCGATGGTACAGCGGGGGACGGAGGCGACGACCGCGTGAGCCACTGTGAATTCGTGCGCCGGGCTACTTCGGCGCATGCAGGCGGCGCGCTGCGGGTCGCCTGTTGTCCCGCGGACAACGAATGTCCTGCCTTGAGTCTGCCGCGAACGAACAAATCCCGCTCAAACGCAATCGGAGTGCCCGAACTTCCAGGCTCTCACCTCTTCTGAATCCGTCGCTTACGCTGCAGCTGACCTTCTCTCCCGATCTGGCATGGGATCTGCCAGTATCCCGCCAGACTGAATCGTCCCGGGACTCCCGAACGACAAGGCGCGTGCGACGCGAACCAGAACGGGCAGGCAGGCATGATAAAACTCGTGCAGATCACACTGATGGTACTTGCGGTGATCGCTGTCGCGGTTGCCGACGTGTTCCTGAAGAAGGCGGCGCTGGCAGGTGGTTTCACTCGTGCGATGGCAAGCCCGTGGATGGCGGCGGCCATGGGGCTGTATCTCTACCAGATCGTGTTCTTCACCTACGCCTTCCTGGCCGGGTGGCAACTGACCGTGATCGGCAGTATGCAGACCGGATTGTATGCGCTCATCGTGCTCGGAGCCGGTCTCCTGTACTTCGAGGAGTCCCTGAGCATCGAGCAGGGCATCGGCATTGCCATGGCCTTCACGGGCGTTGTGTTGATGGGCATGGAATCGTAGCACTCGTGCGGCCTTGTTGACCGTACGATTCGACGATCAGCGGGCGTTTTCCGCGCGTGCGCCGCTGCCGGAGCACATCGAGCGCGACCGCGTGCGAACTAAGTTCGCTACGCCGTCTCCGGCGTCCACATTACGCACGCCGGAGCACTAACAGGCTGTCTTGCTGCGGAGTAACAGGCGGTCCTCGTGGGGTGAAGATAGGGTCATCGCACCTCCGCGGCGCGCCGCGCGCAGTGAACAGCACCTGCATCAGGAAAATTGGGCCCTGTACGTTGATGTTGAAGTGAAGCAGAAAATCTTCCTCACGATAAAGTCCGAAAGGTATCAGACTGCCGATTCCGGCGTTATTGACCAGCACATCGAGTCCGTCCGGGAAGCGGGCACCGAGCGCATTGATGTCGTCCATCTTCCCCATATCTGCCAAGGTCCAACTGACACCGAGCTCCTGCGCAACCCGTTGGAGTCCGACTTCGTTTCTTCCTGAGATAACAACGTCATATCCCGACTCGCTCATGAGCTGGGCGGTAGCCCGTCCAATGCCTGAGTTACCGCCCGTGATCAAGGCCACCTTGTTCATCACCCCTCCATTTGACTTTTCGTTTATTCGTGTCAAGTTCCGCCCGCGTGATCTCGTACGTCGATCGTGCGCAACTCGAACGTCGACACTTGCTGCGGCGTGTGACCCGGTTTGACCCGTCGACGCGTCCGTCAGCGAGGCTGCAGATCGGGCAGCGGACGCGGCGCTTTACCCTGATAATCGATGTCTTCGCAGCGCAAGGGCAGGAACGAGTCGGTGGCCTTGTCGCGCTCCTCCACAAAACAGGCCATGATGCCGCTGAACACGCACATGGCCGACAATCGGTAGATCTCCTCTGCGCTGTAGCCCTGGTCCGAGAGAAAGGCTGAGGTATATCCATTGATGTTCATGCCTTCGTCGAAATCGCGCATGAGAACTTTCTCTATCTCATACGCAAGGGACAGGTGCTCCCCGATGCCGAATCCCAGGTCGGCCGTGATACGTTCCAGTGCAGCGACGCGTTCGTCGCCGCGCGCGACCGGGCGCGCGTAGCCAACGATGGCCAGTTTGCCTCCGTGCCGGTGACATTCTTCGCGAATGATCTGTTCGACGCTGGCACCTTTCTTCCTCATGTCCAGGGCGGTGGTGATGAAGCGCACGCCCTCCAGCAACGGCAACGTTCCGTACATGGTGGAATCTGCCGCGAGGAGGCCCGCAGCGGTCGCCGCCACGGCGGATGCTCCGGTAGTACCTGCCAAGGGCCCCGATGTGATTGCACCAGATTCGGGGGTCGGGCCAGCTCATGCAGATGTAGGCGGCCTCCATCCAGCGCGCGAGAGACGGGTCGGGCACCCTGCCTGTGACGTTCAGCGCCATCACCTGGAAGAAGGAGAACGTCCCAGCCAAGTCCTCCAGCAGGGAATAGCCGTGCGTGAACACCCGGCCCTCGCCCAGGATGGCGCCGCCGGTGCGCGAGTGGATGGTGCCGCGGCGCTCGTCCCAGAAGCGCGTGTCAGCCGCCTGGGGTGGGTGGATCGATGACATAGTTTTCCTGGTCCACGAATGGCATGGCCGTGACGGGCTTGTTGGCGAGCTCCATGGCGTGTGCCAACAACCCCGGAGCGCTGGCGAGCTGGTAGAGCCCGGGGCCGGCCCTGGGGTGGAATCCGAGGTCGAGGAAAGCCGCCGCGGCCAGCCCCGTCATCAGCCAGTCCAACCCGCGGGAGCTTATGCGATCGGCAAACCCCTGCGCCCAGCGCAGTGCCTGTCCACTTGCCGGGAGCTCGATCAGCGCCTCGGCCATCCGGCGGGGAATGATCTCGGAGCTCCCGAAACGGCTGCCGAAGCCCGGAGCGATGCGCCAGTCCCCTGCGGCAGGCCGCTCGCTGGCGGCGAGCAGTGTGTCAGCGATCTGCTCCGGTGCCTCTCCGCCGTGGCGCCGCATGAATCGCATCGCCGCACCCACCTCCACCGCGCCGGTCTCGCCTCCCAGGACCATGAAGGCTATGGGCAGGAAGTGCTCGGGGCTGGTCTTGCCGACACCCGCCAACATGGCCGCGCGCGTGGCCGGATGCCGGGGCCCCGGATTCATCAGGGCGACCAGTGTGGCTTCCATCAGCCTTGCCGCATCCGGACTCGGCAACTCGCCCCGCACCAGCAGGTACAGCGTCTGCGCGAAGCTGCATCCGTGCACCAGGTCGAGCAGGTCGTAGCCGTGGCAGAAGCAGCGCTCCGCGATGTAGGGGTTGGCCGGAAACGGTTGTTCGTACCAGATGCGCGTGGCGATGCGGTCGGCGAAGTGGGTTCCCCGCAGGCGCACTTCGGGATGTCTGGATTTGGCTTGGTCGCTCAACGGCGGCTCCCTTCCGGCTTGCTGCACGGAATTCAAAAGCGATAGCGGACCTCTCCATAGGCACTTCTCCCTGGAAGCGGAAAGTCTCCCGGAACGAGCGATCCGCCTGGAACCGTGGGGTCGGCCGGGCTGGGCTCGAACCCCTGTTCGTCGAAAAGATTGCGCACGGAAAGCGCCAGGTCCCAATGGTCGGCGAGTTTCTTGCGCCGCAAGGTGAGGTCGACCGTCGAATAGTCGGCGATCTCGGGGCGCAGATCGTCAGGCCCGCGCTGTCGGTCCATCACCCAGTTGAACTGGGCGTCGAGGAGCCAGTTTGGTGCAAGGCGCCAGTCGGTGCGGACATAGAACTGACTCCGGGGATAGCCCCCGGCATCGCGGTCCACCTGTTCGTCGGTAACGCGCTGTAAGGCGTAGTTTCCTTTGATCCGGACTTCGTCCGTGATGCGCCAGTCTGCCTCGACCTCGAATCCGTATCCGGTTTCACTCCCGGTATTCTGGGCGGTCGCGGACGTTCTGTCCGCATTGGCGACGAACTCGATCAGGTCGTCGATGCGATATCCATAGATGTTGAACAACGTGCGCAGATCATCTCGGGGCTGGTAGTCAAAGGCCAGCTCGAGGGTATTGATGGTTTCGGGTCCGAGATTGGGATTGCCGAGGTTGATCGGGTTGTTGATCCCGAACAGCTCGAAGAAGGCCGGCGCCCGGAATGCGCGACCATAAAGAAGCTTGGTGGCCAGGTTGTAGCGGGTCTGCCATACCAGGGCGAGGCGCGGATTGATGGTGTTCCCAAAATCGGAGTAGTGATCGAAGCGCACGCCACCGGTGAGCTCCCAATCCGGAGCCAGCGACCATTCGTCCTGCAACGACCCGAAATAGGCCAGGCGATGGTGGGGTTCTATGAAGACATACGGTGTGCCCGTGACGCTCGTGAGCGTGCCGTCCACAACCGGCTGCGAGCCGTCGATGACGCCCGGCCCGAAGTTCTTGGTCTCCTCCGAATCCAGCTCCGCATAGGTCACCCCCGTTCCCACACGCAGTCGGTGGTTGCGTATCCCCGTGTAGAAGGCGCTGAAATCCAGACGGTAATGCCGCTCGGACACCCCGGGATTGCCGATCAGCCCGTCCGGGAACTGAACCAGGCCAGCCGGCTGTATCGGGTCGATATTGCCGTCTGCCCCGATGGGAAGGACTGTGCCCGGCGGAAACACACTGCTGGCGGGATTCGGTATTGACATCCATATAGCTCGCCTGCGCAGTGAAGTCCCACTCCCTGGCCAGATCCCGGTTTATGGTAGGTGATGTCCGCCAGGTAGTTGTCGATGTCGCCGCGCCCGCTGGGATCGAGAGCAAGAGCGAGTCCGGGCCCGACGCCCAGGTCCATTTCACGCCAGTTCCAGAACCGAACCTGCCAGTCGCCGCGGTGCAGATCCAGGCGGGTGTCGAGCCGCTTCGCTCGGGTGTCGACCGGTCCGGGGGCAAGCGAGGCGTGGGTGCCGAAGATGCTGTCAATGTAGCTCTGGGCGTCGCGCTCAATGATCCGGTCCCGGTCGCCGTCGGTCCTGGACCACTCGACGGACAAGGCCAGGTCGAAGCCCGCCACCTGTCCTCCATGCAGGAGCCAGCCGGCCGCCGAATCGAAAGAGCCTCCGCGAGCACCGAATCTCCGTACCGTGGATGTCTGCGGCGGTCTTGGTGATGACGTTGATGACACCTGCGAAGGCGTCCGCGCCATATACCGCCGAGCCCGGCCCGCGTATGACCTCCACACGCTCGATGCTGTTTACCGGCAAGGAGTTCTGCTCACCCCTTCCACCAAGATTCAGCTGGGTGATCGGAACTCCGTTGATCAGCATCAGCACCTCGGGATTGGTAGCGGTCCGAATTCCTCTGATGGAGTAGATGGGACTGAAGCGCGTCGACGACAGGGACACGTGGAGGCCTGCAACGCTCTCCAGCACCTCGTCCAGGTTGGTGGCACCCATGGCCTCGATTTCCTCGGCGGTGATGACGGTGGCCACTGCCGGGGCGCGCGAAAGGGGTTGCTGGCGACCGGTGGCGATGGAGATGAATCCTTCTCCACCGTAGACCTTGGCGAGGTCTTCTTCCTCGCTTGCGGAGGCGCCCATTGCGCCCGAAACCAGGGCAACCGCCAGTAGGTAGCGGAGCATGCTAGGCATTCAGGTCTTCCGCCGAGTTTGGCGGCACAACTTACACGCTTCCCATCCAGCCCGCAAGGCGCGAGCGGGCGAGTGAGTTTCCCAGGGTGGCCGGTTTGCAGCTCGATTGCTTGATCGAGCTGCCCGCAAATGCCGCATACAAGATCGGGACCAGCGGCCTGACAGCAGGGCCTCACCGTGATCCCGTGTCACGAACAACTGCAGCCGGGCGCCGGTTTCCACGCCTTCGGCGATCAGCCGGATCGGGGCTCCAGCCCGGAAATCTCACCAGCCGGCCAGCGGCTGGCCGGCTGGCCGGCTGGTGAATGGATCCCAGATAAGATCTGGCATGTTTCGCGATCGTCGAACGCAGCCTGGACAAGTCCTGTCTCCCAAGGACTTCCGGTTGCGCGCTGGCAGTGCCTCGTCGCTAGGCCGCAGTGAACACCGCATTCATCGAGGTGTTCATTCCGACGACTCGCAGGACCTCATCCGCACCATCGATCAATCCTCCATGCTCATAGCGCGCCTTGTAGCCCATGCGATTCAACAACTGGAAGATATCCCGGATGGAGTCGCCCTGGGCGGTTAGCGTGTATTCGCACAGCTCGACGAAAACCAGCGGTCTGAACTTTTCAAGTGATGCGCTCGCCCCTTGCAACACCTTGTAGTCGTAGCCATCGACATCGATCTTCAGCAGGTTGAGCCGCGCCAGGCGCTCTTCCGATGCGAATTCATCGATCGACACCGACGCGCACGTCAAACGCTCCGGGGCAACGTTCTGCGCCGGCTGCGTCTTCCAGGACGACTTGATCGTCCTGTTGGGGGTATCCCGTTGCGCGTTGGTGACCAGCTCGTTGCGTACGTGGATGGCGTCTCCGAGGCGCGGATTGAGTTGGATGTTTCTTCGCAGCTTGCGCGATGCGTACTCGGTTGGCTCGAAAGCATAGACTGCCCCCGAGGGTCCCACCAGATCCGCCAGCGCAAGGGTATGGGCACCCACATTCGCGCCCACCTCGATGACCACGTCGCCCGGCTTGACGTTCTCTTTCAGGAAGCCGAGGGTGCCCGGTTCCCATCCACCGGAAAAAATCGAGAAATCGATCACCTCGGACAGGTCGAGATCGTATTTGATTCCATCCCGGGAGCATATCTGATGCGGAAACATTCTTGCATAGGTCCGGACCGCGCCTGCCGCAGGACCTTGCAAACCCAGTGCTTTCACGATTGCTTTCGCTCTGACTACGTATGACATGGGCCGGCCTGGATCTCCATACATTCTGGTTGAGGCGCAGTGGCGCACACGCATGGCAGGCATGCGGTCGCCGCATCGCACGTCCTGCGCCATGAGCCCGCCCGATTCTACCGCACGCGATCCGACGAGACACCGCCACAAAACGACCCGGATAACGTCGTTGCAAAGCCGCACTTCAGGGACTGTGCAACGCAATCGCGCGGTGCGCAGTGCCGTGCCCGGCTCCCGTACTGCGGGTAGCGCCAGCGGGCCGGGTCCCGATCAGGCAATCGCCGCACCTGAAACGGTGCCGGTGCAACTTCGTCGGAACACGCAGCCTCCGTGGCGTGCGGGTTGTGTATGGGCCTGTGTATGCGTACCATCGGGTCACGGGACACTTCAGGGAATCCACAATGGCATCCACTGCCGAAGACACCAAGCTGGTTCGCAAACAGATTCTGATGACGCCGCGCAACGTGGAGAAGCTCGACCGGCTCGCCAAGTCCCGCGGCGCGTCGGTGGCGGAGATCGTACGCCTGGCGATCGACGCCTACGAGCCGGAGCAACAGCCCGATCCCGGCGCAGACGAGCTCGTGGATCTCGTTTCGCAGCGCCTCAAGGAAGCCATCACCCAGACGCAGCGCACACGGCGGCGCCTCGCCAGGACGTTCAAGCAGCTGGGGCAGCCCTGATATGGCGACCTGGAAGGATCTGCTGCTCGACACCCTCAAGCTCACCGATGAGGTGAAGCGCCTGACCCGCGATATCGAACGTCTGGAACAGCATGTGATCGAGGTCGACAAGCGCGTCGTTCGTCTCGAGACCATGGTCGAGATCGCGAGCAAGCAGAAGAACCTGCCGCATCACTGAAACGTGACCAAAGCAAACGAGAGCGGCGCGCCGCCGGTGTGCCGACACCCCTCCCCTGCCAGCATCCGGGATGCCGGCTAGCCCGAGAATCTCACCAGCATCCCGGCGCGAAGTCCTGTATCACCGCACGCCGAGGCGGGTCATTCTGGTCTTTCACCACTCCGATTCTGTGAGAGCAGGTCGCGGATCCTTGCCTCGGTTCTTTCGTATCCGCCTTCGCCGACGTGCGTGTAGCAGATGACACCGTTCTTGTCGATCAGGTACAGCGCCGGCCAGTAGCGGTTACCGAAGCGATCCCATATGGCAGAGTCGTTGTCGGTGACGATCGCATGCTCGATGTCGTGCTCGCGAGCGTAGTTCTTCACGCGCTCCGGGTCCTCTTCGTAGGAGAACTCCGGCGTATGCACGCCGATCACCTTCAGGCCGCGGTCGGCATAGCGCCGGTGCCATTCCTTGACATGCGGCTCGACGTTGCGGCAGTTGGAGCAACCGAGCGTCCAGAACTCGACCAGCACCACCTGACCGCGCAACTGCGCGAGGTGCAGCGGTGCGGAGTTGATCCAGGTCTGCCCGGTAATCTCGGGCGCCGGGCCGCCCGCGCAATCCTGCGCCGCGGCCGGGTGCGCGCTCAGCACCGCGGCGCACACGACGGCAAGGGCGATGGGTACAAGTCTGCGGATGTGCATGGCAGTGTCTCCGGGCAGGCGGCGTGTGGGGCAAAGGTAGCGCAGGGGCGGCCCTCCTGTCGCCTCGCGGCGGATCGGCATCCCTTTCCGCATGCCGCCCGGTGAGACCTGCGGGCGGGCCGCGCGGATGCGGGGCGTGCTGCGCCGCACCCGTACAGGGCGCGCACGCTCAGCCGTCCAGATTGGCGACGTCCACGGACACGGCCAGCCGGTGGCTGCCGCCACCGAAGATCACTCCCTTGAGCGGGGCGACGTCGGAATAGTCGCGGCCCCAGCCCAGGGTGATATGCCGGTCCATCGGCATCTGGTTGTTGGTCGGATCGAAATCGCGCCAGCCGGTGTCGGGCAGAAACACCGAGAACCAGGCGTGGGAGGCATCGGCGCCGGTCAGGCGCGGCTCTCCCGACGGCGGCGCGGTTTCGATGTAACCGCTGTGGTAGCGGGCGGCGAGCCCGCGTGCGCGCAAACAGCCGATGGCGAGATGCGCGAAGTCCTGGCACACGCCGCGGCGATGCTTGAGCACCTCGGCGAGCGGCGTGGCGATCGTGGTGAAGTCGGGATCGTAGGTGAAATCGCGGTGGATGCGCTGCATGAGATCCAGCACCGCCTGCAGCAGCGGGCGCCCGCGCGGGAAGGAACGCTCTGCGTAGCGCGCGAGCTCCACGCTGCCGGCAACCAGCGGAGAGTCCATGACATAGGGGCGCGCGTTCCAGATGTCGACGCGGGTGTCGGTGCGCAGGCGCTCGCGCACCATGTCCCACGGCGCATCGCCGGAGAAATCGCGCGGCTCGGCGTCTCCTTCGACACGCACTTCGCTGGTCGCGGTCACGGTGAGCGAGCGGTGCGGCTGCTGGATGGAGAAATAGCTCACGCAGTTGCCGAAGAAATCCTCGCGCGCGCGCAGGTCGGCCGGCGCCGGATCGATCTTCAGCGTGGTGGTGCCGGGCGTCTGGCGCGCGAAGGTGCGCGGCGTGAGGCGCGCCTCGTTGTGGCACAGGCACACCGGTTCGCTGTAGGTGTAGCGCGTGGTATGCACGATGCGGTAGTTCACGGTTCCGAGTCCGGCTGAATGGGCACCAGCTGCCGCGGTCCGTAGGCGTGACTGAAGAAGGTCTGCGTAAGGGCATCCGAGGTCCGTGCGAGCAGCTGCGCGACCCGCGCCAGCAGCTGATCGAGCTCCTGGCGTACGGCAGGGCTGCCTTCGGCGGCGGCGAGCCGCGCGGTGTCCGACAATCGCAGTTGGGTTGTGGCCTCCAGCGTGAGGCGCTCCTCTTCGCTCAGGCGCTGCGGCGAACGCTGGCGCGGCAGCGCCGAAACGTGCTTGTGCAGGCGCGCGAGCTGCCAGCACAGCGCACGCGGATTGCTTTCATCGAGCAGCAGCAGGTCCAGGACCGTCTGCAGTTGCAGGTACGAGCGATAACGACGCCGGTAGGTGATCAGACTCTCGTGCGCCGAGAGCACCGACTCCAGCAACAGCGATTCCACTGCCGGCTCGGGCCGCAGCACCAGGCTGGAGCGCAGCAGCGCGACCAGCCCCAGCGCCCGCTCCATGCGCCGGCCGATGTCGAGCAGCAGCCAGCCAGGATCGCGTGTCATGCTCTCCGAGGTGAGGCCGGTGAAGGCCAGCAGCGCGGTGATCAGGCCGTCCAACCCGTTCTGCACCCGGCCCAGGCTCGCCTGCGAAGCGCTGCGCAGCAGGCTCCAGTCACCTTCGATTTCGTCGATCACGCGCCACGTGTCGCTGGACCACAGGTCGCGCACCGCATAGGCGGACTGCACCAGCGCCTGCAGGTTGCGCGTGAGGCCACCGGCACGGTCGGGATCCAGGGTCAGCGCAAGCAACTCCTGCTGGGGCTCGCGCAGGTGCTCCTCCTGCTCCTCGCCGACGAAGCCCGGGTAGCTGGCCGTGACCTGCGTGAGCGCGCGCAGCAGGGTACGCAGCGACTGCACCTCCGGCTCGTAGGTGGAGTGCGCGGTCTCTCCGTAGCGCTGCAGGATGGTGCGCAGCAGCCGCGCACAGCCTTCGGCCCGCTCGGCGTAGCGTCCGACCCAGAACAGGTTGTCCGCCGCGCGGCTGGGCAGCACGCCGCTGCTGGCGTGCGCCACCTGGTCGCGCGCGGCCTGCAGCCACAGGCTCACCTCGCGCTCGGGCTCGGAGGCAAGCACCCAGGTATCCTTGCTGATGCCCCCGGCCTGGTTGGAAACGACAAAGGCACCGCGCTCGGGCGCGATGCGCGTCAGGCCGCCGGGCATCACGGCATAGTCGTGCTCGCCCGCCACGAGAAAGCTGCGCAGGATGGCCCGGCGCGGCTCGAGCCGACCGTTCACCAGCGCCGGCGTGGTGGAGAAGGTCACCTGCTCCTGGCCGACGTACTTGTGCGGGCGCGCACGGATCCGCGCGCGCCAGATCTCGAGCTCCTTCTTGGAAAGCCGCCCGCCGAAAACGGCGCGGCTGCGTGGCTGGTGATAGATGGGCTTGATGACGAGCCGGTCGAGATGCGCCAGGACGTAACCCATCTCCTTCGGCTGTCCGCACCACCAGCTCGCCACCGGCGACAGGCGCAGGTCCTGTCCCAGCAGCGCGCGCGAAATACCGGGCAGGAACGACATCAGTCCGGGATTCTCCAGCACGCTGCTGCCGAGCGGATTGGCGATGGCCACGTTGCCGCGGCGCGCGGCTTCCAGCAGCCCGGCCACGCCGAGACGCGAGTCCTCGCGCAGCTCGAGCGGATCGCAGAAATGGTCATCGACGCGGCGCAACAGGATGTCGACGCGGCGCAGCCCATCCAGCGACTTCAGCCACAGGTCGCCTTCGCGCACGGTGAGGTCCTCGCCCTGCGCGAGCGCGTAGCCCAGATAGGCGGCGAGGTAGGCATGCTCGAAATAGGTCTCGTTGCGCGGTCCCGGTGTCAGCACCACCACCCGCGGCTGATCACGGTGGTGCGGGGCGATGGCCCCGAGCGCGGCGCGCAGGGCACGGAAGAACAGCGCCAGCCGATGCACCTGGCAGTCGCGGAACAGGCTCGGCAGCGCCCGCGAGGTTGCGGTGCGGTTCTCGAGAGCATAGCCCGCGCCGGAAGGCGCCTGAGTGCGGTCGCTGATCACCCACATGCGCCCGTCCGGGCCGCGCGCGAGATCCGCGCTGTAGAGCACCAGCTGATGGCGGGTGGGCAGGCGCAGCCGGTCGCAAGGGCGCAGAAAGCCGCCGTGGGCGTAGATCAGCTCGAGCGGCAGCAGTCCGCGGCGGATCAGGTCGCGCGGGCCGTAGATGTCGGCCAGTACCAGATCCAGCAGCTCGGCACGCTGGATCAGCCCCGACTCGATGACCGCCCATTCCTCGCTGCTGATCAGCATGGGGATGGGGTCGAGCTCCCAGGGGCGGTTCAGGCCTTCCGGATCTCCGTAGACGTTGTAGCTGACGCCGTTCTCACGCAGCAGGCGCGCCGCTTCGTGACGCCGGCGCTCCAGCTCCTCGGAGCCGAGCTCCTCCAGCGCGTGCGCGAAGTAGCGCCAGTGCGTCCGCACCGCGCCCTCCTCGTCCAACATCTCGTCCAACGATTCGGCGTCGGAGCGATACGCCAGGCGCGACAGGTCTTCGGTATTCGGGCTGGGCAGTTTCATCACACCACCGGCTTGCGCTCGGACCGAAAGTATAAGCGCTGAACGGCCCCTGTCGCGCCCCTGCTCAGGAGACCGGCCGGCGGCGCAGATCGAGGGTGTAGGGGTACTCGCGGTTGGTCTCTTCGGCGGGTGGCGCCATCGGCCCCGGCGGATGGCCCTCGGGAAAGAACGTTCCGACGCTCGCCATCTCGGGCGGAGGCTGCAGCGGGCCCGCGGTATGCCCGTAGTCCCAGAAGCGCGTCACGCGCCGTGCCTCGGCCTCGTAGGCATTGACGGGGAATACGTCGTAGTGTCTTCCACCGGGGTGCGCCACGTGGTAGGTGCAGCCGCCGATGGAACGCCCGTTCCAGGTGTCGATGAGATCGAACACCAGCGGCGAGTGCACGCCGATGGTGGGATGCAGCGCCGAAGGCGGCTGCCAGGCACGGTAGCGCACGCCGGCCACGTACTCCGCGTGGGTACCCGTCGACTGCAGTGGCACGCGGCGCCCGTTGCACACCAGCACGTAGCGCGAGTCGCTGAGCCCCTGCACGCGCACCTGCAGGCGCTCCACCGAGGAGTCGACGAAGCGCGCGGTGCCGGCCCGCGTGACCTCCTCGCCGAGCACGTGCCAGGGCTCGATGGCCATGCGCAGGTCGAGCCGGATGTCGCCCAGCTGCACCGCGCCGTAGTGTGGGTATCGGAACTCCTGGAACGGCGCCAGCCAGTCCAGCTGGAACGGATAACCGGCGCGGCGCAGGTCCTGGACCACATCGGTCATGTCCGCCCACACGTAATACGGCAGCATGAAACGGTCGTGCAGCTCGGTACCCCAGCGCACCAGCCGGTGCCGGTAGGGCTCGTGCCACAGGCGCGCGATCAGCGCGCGCAGCAACAGCATCTGCACCAGGCTCATGCGCGCATGCGGGGGCATCTCGAAGGCACGCAGCTCCACCAGACCGAGCCGGCCGCTGGCGGTGTCGGGCGAGTACAGCTTGTCGATGCAGAACTCGGTACGGTGGGTGTTGCCGGTCACGTCCACCAGCAGGTTGCGCAGCAACCGGTCCACCAGCCAGGGTGCGGCAATCTCCCCCTCCGGCATCTGCTGGAAAGCAATTTCCAGCTCGTAGAGCCGCTCGTCGCGGCCTTCGTCGACGCGCGGCGCCTGGCTGGTCGGCCCGATGAACATTCCCGAGAACAGGAACGAAAGCCCCGGATGGTGTTGCCAATAGGTGACCAGGCTGCGCATCAGGTCGGGACGCCGCAGTATCGGGCTGTCGGCGGGCGTCGGACCGCCGATGGTGACGTGATTGCCGCCGCCGGTCCCGGTATGCCGGCCGTCGAGCATGAATTTCTCGGTGCCGAGCCGCGCGAGATGTGCCTGTTCGTACAGGGTGTGGGTGTTGTGCACCAGCTCGGCCCAGCTCTCCGCCGGGTGGATGTTGACCTCGATGACGCCGGGGTCCGGCGTGATCAGCAGGCGCTGCAGGCGCCAGTCGCGCGGCGGCTCGTAACCTTCGAGCACCACCGCAACGCCCAGGGCGCGGGCGCTCGCCTCGACGCTCGCGACCAGATCCAGGAAATGCTCGAGGTGCGTGAGCGGCGGCAGAAACACGTGCAGGTGTCCCTGGCGCAGCTCGATGCACAGCGCCGTGTGCGCCACTTTCACGTAGGTTTCGTCTGCGCCGGGCTCGGCGTTCGCCTCCTCGTGCCGCGCCGCTATCCCCTCGGCCCAGCGGCTGTAGCGCCGGGTGATTTCGCCATAGTAGTCGCCGAGCTGCGGCAACGGCTCGAACAGGCTGCGCTCGTGCTGCGCCTCGCGTTTGGACGGCGCCACCCAGGGCAGGGATTCGAGCGGCAGGCGAAAACCCATGGGGCCGTCGCCCGGGACCAGGAACAGATGTCCGCGCCGCAGCTCCCAGTGGCTGCTGCGCCAGGTGTCCTGCAGCGCGTCGCGCTGCAGCGGCAGGACGTACCCGGTCGGCGTACCGAGGCCCCGCTGCAGCAGCGATGCGAGCCGCCGGCGTTCGGCGGGATCGTCGAGCTCCGCCGCAAGCGGGTCCACATTGACCGGCAGGTTGCCCTCCTTCCACAGCAGATAGGCGGTGTCTTCGTAGCCGGGCCGCACGCAGTCGCCCGGAACCGCCAGCCGCTGCGCCAGGGCTTCGGCGAGACGCTGTGCGGTGTCGATGTCCGCCGTGCCGTCGGTGCCCGGACTGGCCAGGAGCTGGGGATCGCTCCATACCGGCACGCCGTCCTTGCGCCAGTAGCAGCCCAGCTGCCAGCGCGGCAAGGGCTCGCCGGGATACCACTTGCCCTGCCCGTGCTGCAGCACGCCGCCGGGGGCGAAGGCATCGCGCAGGCGATTGATCAGGTCGCCGGCGAGACGGCGCTTGTGCTCCCCGTCGGCGTCAACATTCCACTGCGCGGACTCCATGTCATCGATGGAGACGAAGGTCGGCTCGCCGCCCATGGTCAGGCGCACGTCGCCCTCGATCAGGTCGGCATCGACCTTGCGTCCCAGCGCCTCGATGCACTCCCACTGGTCCTCCGTGTAGGGCTTGGTAACGCGCGGATCCTCGTGGATGCGGCGCACCTCGTTGTGAAACGACAGCCGTGTGTCGCAGCGCTCGGCGAGACCGGTCACCGGCGCGGCGCTCGCCGGATCGGGTGTGCAGGCGAGCGGGATATGTCCTTCGCCCGCGAACAGGCCCGAGGTTGGATCGAGGCCCAGCCACCCGGCACCGGGCACATAGACCTCGGCCCAGGCATGCAGATCGGTAAAGTCGTGTTCGGGACCGGAAGGCCCGTCGAGCGATTTAACGTCGGCGGTAAGCTGCACCAGATAACCGGAGACGAAACGCGCCGCGAGTCCCAGGTGACGCAGGATCTGCACCAGCAGCCAGCCGGAGTCGCGGCACGAGCCGACCGCGCGCTGCAGCGTCTCCTCGCAGCTCTGCACACCCGGCTCCATGCGAATGGAATACTGGATGTCCTGCCACAGCCTGCGGTTCAGTGCCACCAGGAAGTCGACCGTGCCCTGGGGCGAGCGGTCCACTCCGGACAGCCAGCGCTGCAGCAGCGGGCCCTGTTCCGTCACCTCCAGATAGGGCTGCAGCTGCTTGCGCAACGCCTCCTCGTACCGGAAGGGTACGTGCCCGGCGTCCTCATCGATGAAGAAGTCGAACGGGTTGATCACCGTCATGTCGGCGATCACTTCCACGTCGACGGTGAGCTCGCGCACCTTTTCCGGAAACACAACGCGCGCGAGAAAATTGCCGAAGGGGTCCTGCTGCCAATTGAGGAAATGTCCTTCGGGCCGGATTTTCAGCGAGTAGGCTTCCACCGGCGTGCGCGAATGCACGGCCGGGCGCAGTCGGAAGGTGTGCGGTGACAGCGAGACCGGTCGGTCGTAGATGTACCGGGTGTGGTGGTGGATCGCAACTCGAATCGTCATGGAGACCCCTGGCGCTGCTCAGGGCCGCCCGCTCGCTCGCCCTCGTCGATCATTCGCGCGGGCTTAGTGTACGCCAGTTGTTTTGCCTGGCCAGCATGTCCCGCGCAGGCTGCCGTCGCGGCATGCGCGATGCGCACGAAAGGGGTGCACAAGGCACTGCGGGTCGATTCACGGCACGCGCAAGGTGCGGTGCGGCGCCCGGGGGCCGCGCAGGCGCTATGTTACAATCGCCGGATGTCGTCCCTGCTCGGTCCAGTCCGCGCCTACATCCGCCTGCTCGACCGTTTCCGTCGGCACGCCCTGTCGGCGAGCGCGTGGCGCACGCGCGTGGTGTTCTGGGGTGGCGCATTTACCGTGGGGGCACTCGCGGCGCTGATCGCCATCGCCAGCGAGTACGCCAATGAAGCCTTCCACCTGGTCATTGCGCGGTCGCTGTGGTTCCCCTTCGCCATCTCCCCGCTTGGTCTGATGTTCGTGCTGTGGCTGACCCGGCGCTTCTTTCCGGGCTCCGAGGGCAGCGGGATTCCGCAGGCCATCGCGGCGCTGCGCATCAAGGGCAGCGCACAACGCTTGCAGCTGCTCTCGGTACGCATTGCGCTCGGCAAGATCCTGCTGACTTTTCTCGGCCTGCTCTCGGGCGCCTCGATCGGGCGCGAAGGGCCGACGGTGCACGTGGGCGCCTCGATCATGTTCTATGCCGGTCGCATCGCGCGCTTTCCACGCCACGAAATGGAACGCGGCCTGATCCTCGCGGGTGGCGCCGCCGGTATCGCCGCGGCCTTCAACACCCCCATCGCGGGCATCATCTTCGCCATCGAGGAGATGAGCCGCTCGTTCGAGCAGCGCAGCAGCGGCACGCTGCTGATCGCGGTAATCGTCTCCGGCGTGACGGCGGTGGCGCTGCTCGGCAACTACACCTATTTCGGATCCACCAACGCAGCGCTCAGCCCGGGCGCCTGGGCATTGGTTCCGCTCTGCGGCATTGTCGGTGGCTTCGCAGGCGGCACCTTCAGTGTCATCCTGATCAACGGCAGCCGCATGCTCGCACCGTGGATGCGCCGCTATCCCTACGTGGTCGCTGCAGGCTGTGGACTGGCGCTGGCGACCATCGGATGGCTGTCGGGGGGCACGGCCTTCGGAAGCGGCTACCATGAAGCGCGCGGCATCGTCACCGAAAGCGCCCAGCCCGCCCTGCTGTATCCGGTCTGGAAGCTGCTGGCGAGCGCAGTGTCCTACCTGAGCGGGATTCCCGGCGGCATCTTCGCGCCGTCACTGGCGACCGGCGCCGGCATCGGCGCGGACCTCGCCCACTGGTTTCCCAGCGCTCCGATCGCCGCTGCCATCGTGCTGGGCATGGTGAGCTATCTTTCCGGCGCCGTGCAGACCCCGATCACCGCCTTCGTCATCGTCATGGAAGTGACCGACAACCATGCCATGTTGTTTCCGTTGATGGCGGCGTCGTTCATCGCCTACGGCACCTCGCGCCTGGTCTGCCAGGAAGCGGTGTACCGCGAGCTGGCCAAGCGCTTCGTGCCGGTACCCGGCCAGGATGCGGACGCAGACGAGCCCGATGCTTCGCAGGAAGCCCCATCGGCCGCGGAAGCCGAAGCGGATGCGGAGAGCGAGTCCCTGACGGCCAGCCCCACCGGGACCGAGCGCTAGTGTAGTGGTGCACGCTTGACGAGACGTTTGAGCCTTCAATGGAGGTAGGGCGGATAAGCGCAGCGCATCCGCCATTCATGATCGGCCGGCGTCAGGAGTGCACGAAGCCGTTTCGCTCCCGTCGAGTTTCGCGTGCTGAGTGGATCGCGAAGGGGATGAGGCGTCGTGGGAAACAGGGAGGCAATGGGCGTCGCGGAGTCGGATTTTGAACCAGCGGTAACTGGGTGGCGGATGCGCTGCGCTTATCCGCCCTACGCGCTGGTGACCGCCATCGACGAGTACCTCGCCAATTCACAACACCAGGCCCAGGCGATTCATCCGGACCAGGAGCGCTCGCGATATCCTGCAGAAGGTCATTCGCGCCAATCGCCGCTTAGGTTCCAAACAGAATGAAACGGTACACCAGCCTGGCGGCTAGCGCGCCACGAATGCGCCGATCAGCGCGGCGCTGATCCCGGCATGCAGCAGAATGGTGGCACGGATTGCCGGTACCAGCTCGTGGGGTGCATTGTAGAAGGCGTACAGCACGCGTCCCGCGCGCAGCGCGAGCGGCAACGTCAGAAAGCCGAGCGCGCTCAGCGGCGGCAGCTCGCCGACGGCAATCCCGGCCAACAGCGCTGCGAAAGCTCCCGCGACCAGGACCACGAACCAGGTGCGAGCGCGGCGCAGTCCCTGGCGTACGACCAGCGTGCGCTTGCCCGCAGCGCGGTCCGTATCGCAGTCCGGAAACTGGTTGATGTAGAGAATGGCCGTCACCAGCAGCGCCAGCGGCAGCGAGGCCAAGAACGCTGCCAGATCGAAGCCTCGTGCCTGCACGAAAAACGACCCGAGCACCGCCAGCACCCCGAAGTTCAAACCGACCGCCAGTTCGCCGAGCCCGCGCGCACTCAGCGCCAGCGGCGGCGCCGAATAGGCATATCCGCTCAGCACGCCCACGAGCCCGATCAGCAACAGCGCCGGACCGCTGCGCCAGGTCAGCACCAGGCCCAGCAGCACCGCCCCGGCAAGCAGCGCGACACCGTAGCGCAAGGTCTGTTGCGGTGTGAGCAGACCGTTCTGGATCATGCGGCTGCCGCCGGCATAAGGTGTCAGCGGCGTGCGATTGAGATCGTCGGCGCCGTTGCGGTGATCGTAGTAATCGTTCAATACATTCACGCCCGCATGCACCAGCACGCCGGCCAGCGCGGAAAGGACCAGGGAGGAAAAGGAGAACAGACCGCGCGTGTTCCACGCCACCGCCGCGCCCAACAGCACGGGCAGTACCATCACCGGGAAGAACTGCGGTCGCAGCGCCCGAAACCATACTGACCAGGGTACCGGGACACGGTTACCGACGTTCAAGCCCGCCTTCAGAGAAGACACGGCGCCGGCACGCCGGGCAGACCGATTTCAGAGCACTCGCGCCGCGCGCCACGCCGACACTTGCGTGGGGCGATCCACCGGTGGTTCGGACGGAAGAAATACCTCGGGCAGGTGCGGCGATGGGTGTTGTCGCGCTCGATCAGGTGAGTCGGCGCGGGCCGCGAAACGACTTGCCGCAGTGCGCACACCATCGCCATGCGCCGCGCGCTATGCGCGCTGCAGCTGCTGTTCCATGTAGTGCAGCAACGTCTGGTCATCTGCCTCCTGCAGCGTGCCGAACTCCAGGTTGAGCGCATACCTGCGCTCGGCGATGCGGCGCGAGGCCGTGACGCGGCAGGGTAGCTGCAAATCGGGTGTCTCGGGTAGCGCCATGCTCACGGTCACCGCAATCGCGTGGCCGGGTGTCGCTTCCTCCCCCTTGGGAAACATGGCGCCGATTCCTTCGGCATCGCAGGTGAGCTGCAGGCCGGCTTGCGAAAGATTGTTCACTGTAACCGCAAACCTGCGCTCCGGGCCGATCACCATTTCGGCGGCCAGTTCCGTCGTCACCCGCGGATACCTTCTGCGTTCAGGTTTGTCCTGCATGCTGGCATTCCGTTCGAGCGCCGGTGTTCCGGCCTTTGCTCGAGGCTCCCGTGGCCGGGGCTCGAGGCAGGCGCGGTGCGGGCTGAAACTCAGGACCCGGCCGCGGTGCCGCGCGCGTCGCGCTACCTTAGTACCGAAATGTCTCAGGATCAAGGGCTTCTGCCGCAGGGCGCGCGCGCCAGGCCGCGCGCGCTCCCGTGCGGGTCGGCTGCGGCTTCTGTACTGCGGATAATCGAGCGCAAGTTGGAGCCTGCGCGCGGATCGAAGGAAATCCCGGAACCGGCCCGGGCAGCGATACGGTTCGCACCACGTGATCGGTGCGTGGGACGCTTCCCGGATGCGGACCTCAGCTCAGTCGCAGGCTCCGGGTATCCACTACGAAGCGGCGGATGCGGGCGACCTGTTCCGGTGTGGCATCCATGAACTCCACGCCGATCACGTAGCCGTCGGATCGCAGCCGGTTGTGCCGGACGCGGGCGGCCATCTGCATGGGATAGGTCTCCCCCGGTACGAAGTGCAAGGTGAAACTGAGCTGGAGCACGGCGTCCACATCCCCCGGTGCCGAATGAAGGATACCGGCGCCACCCGCGGAGATGTCGATCATGCGTGCGGTCACCTCCATGCCGGAGGCGGTGGCGATGTGCACGGAGCGATCGACCTGGATGCGCTCGTGTTTGCGTCTCTCCATTTCTTGTCCTGTATTGCGCGCCAAGAGCGCTGCGCAACCTGCGGCGGCTCAGCCGCGCCCCGCCAATGCCTGCGGCAGCTGGAAGTGCCGCACGATCGCGTCGACGATGCGGTGTGGCGGCAGCCGCACGTCCACGGAAAAAACCTGCCGGGGCTCCTCCAGCGTGACGAGCTGGCTTGCCAGCAGCGCCGGCGGCATGAAATGACCGGTGCGTGCCTGCAGCCGGCGCTGCAGCAGGTCCGGATCGCCTTTCAGATGAACGAAGCGTACGCCGTCGCGCCCGTCCTGCAGCAGGTCGCGATAGCTCTGCTTGAGGGCCGAACAGGCGAGGATGCCATGTTCGCCGCGGCGCAGCATGTCGTCAATCAGGCGCCGCAGCGCGGCCAGCCACGGGGCGCGGTCACCATCGCTCAGCGCCACACCACAGGCCATTTTCGCGACGTTGCCCGGCGGGTGGAACGCGTCGCCCTCGTGGAACGGCCATCCGGTGCGGGCTGCGAGCGCGCGCCCGATCGTACTCTTCCCGGACCCCGCGACGCCCATCAGGACGACGATCATCCTCTTGCCCGCGTACTTTCGCTCGCCCGGGTGCGCCTGCCGCAGTCGCTGCAGGCTCCCGCGGATGCGCTCGAACATGGCCGCAAACTCCTGCTCCTTGGTTGCATGATCCTCCGCCCGGGGGGACGCGCCGAAGTCTCCCTGCAAACATAGCAGTTGCAGCCCGGGCACCGGAGTCAGCGCCCCGCGCCCGACAGGTTGAGTCCCAGAACACCGACGATGATCAGCGCAATGTTGAAGGCCTTGAGCACTGTGAGCTCCTCGTGGAACCAGAAGTAGCCGATGGCGGTGATCAGCACCATGCCGATGCCCGACCATACCGCATAGGCCACGCTGATCTCGATGCTCTTCAGTGCCAGCGTGAGCGTCGCGAAGGAAAGCGCGTAGAAAATGAAAATGGCCATCGAAGGGAGCAGCCGCGTGAAGCCGGCGGAAAGCTTCATGGACGTCGTCCCGGCCACTTCCAGCAGGATCGCGACCAGCAGATACACCCATGGCTGCATGTTGTTCCCCTACCCCGGAAATCCCACCAGCATCGCGGCAGCTGGCGAAGCCGCCAGAACCAGGATAGGCCGGCGGCGTGAACCGGGTGTCATCGTTCGGTGAAGCATGCCAGATGTTCCCTGCCATCCATTCAGCGGCCAGCCGCCGGCCGGCTGGTGAGATTTTCGGGCTGGCGGTAGCCGGCCCTCTTTGCGCCGTCGGTCCGCGGACCGGATAATGAAAACCGCGCCGCTGCGCGCCCGGCGCGACACACGATAAGCGCGCTCTGCGCTGTGGCGACGATATCCGGAGGTGATCACCCTATGCAATGCATCAAGCTGGTCGTGGCCTGGACCTTGGCCCTGTGCGCGGCGGCATCGGCTCATTCCGCTCCCAATCCCTACGGCGAAGTCACCATACCTTTCGAGCTCCATCAGGTGGACGGCAAGCCAGTGTATTACGTGCTCGGCCAGTCCGGCGTACCCGATGCCACCAATCAGGGCCACACCTCGAACGCCGGCTTCGTGGTGACGCCGCAGGGCGTCGTGGTCTATGACGCCCTCGGCACGCCCGCCCTCGGCTGGATGCTGCTGCAGAAGATCCACGAGGTTACCGATCAGCCCGTGAAGATCGTGGTGGCGGGCCATTATCATGCCGACCACATCTACGGCCTACAGGCGTTCGATCAGCATACCGACGCCAGGATCATCGCCCAGGAGGCGGCGCTCGACTACCTGCATGCGGAGCGCTACAACGCCAGTGAAGATGCGCAGCGGCGCCTGGAGCAGCGCCGCGAGGCGCTGTTCCCCTGGGTCGACGAAAAGACCTACGTCGTCGAACCGGACGAGACCTTCAAGGACTCCATGGAGTTCCAGCTGGGCGGCTACAGTTTCCTGCTGCTTCATGTCGGCCCGGCGCATTCCCCCTCGGATTCGGTCATGGTGGTGAAGGAGTTGGGCGTGGTGTTCAGCGGGGACCTCATCTACGGCGGCCGCGTGCCGTTTCTCGACAGCCCGGAGGTGGACACCGTCAACTGGCTGAAGGGGCTGGAACGACTTGCGCAAATGAAACCGGCACCGAGCTTCGTCATCCCCGGCCATGGGAAGCCCTCGGACGACCCGGCCCAGGCGATCCGCTTCACGCGCGGCTACATCGAGTACGTGCGCGACAAGATGCAGGCGGCAGTGCAGAACTTCGTGCCCTTCGACCAGGCGTACCAGGAAACCGACTGGTCCGCCTACGAGCACCTCCCGGCCTTCGCCGCCAGCAACCGCGGCAACGCCTATCGGGTGTATCTGGAGATGGAAGAGGAGAGCTTCTGATCCGTCGGTGCCATTCCCGGCGCGCGATCTCCCGGACCCAGTGGGTAATGCAAATCACACCGGGAGCGTCGCTCCCGGCGGCGCGATCGCGGCCCGCGGAGCCGCGCCTGCCGGGAAGTCCACACCCGGGCCCGACCGCGGCGTCGCTACGCGTCACAGGATCGCGGTGCTCAGCCCCGCTCCCACGGGCAGTGGGCGAGGCGCGGCAGGTTGAATCGGCACCCGTAGGAGCGTCGCTCCCGGCGACGCGATGGTCTGCGCGGCATTTCGGTTAGGATTTGGCGCCAGGGTGTCGCATGCAGGATCCTGCACCGAGCGGCGCTGCGCGCCGCAGGATCGCGGTGCACAGCCCCGCTCCTACGGTGCCGGCATTCAGGACGGCGGGACCAACCTACACCTGCAGAGGATCGTGCCGCGGAGGATCATGATCCTGCCGAGGATGAACGAACCCGCCGCCACAGGATGATGGTCCTGCCGAGGGCGAACGAAGCCCCCTGTGGGAGCGTCGCTCCCGGCGGCGCGATCGCGGCCCGCAGGGCCGCGGCTGCCGCAATCTCACCATCACGCCGACATCGGGCCAGCTTCTGTCAAGACCGGCGGCGCTGCGCGCCGCAGGATCTTCAGGCCAGCACCTCTTCCAGCGGGCGGCGCGGGGTGTGCGGCACGGACTCCTCGGCGCCGTAACCGAGGCGGAACAGATGCTGCGGAATCGCCTGCGCAGGCAGCAGTGCGGCGAGTTCCGCGCGCAGCGCCGGGATCTCCAGCGCCTGGCTCATGGGATGTACGTGTATGCCCATTTCGGTCGCGGTGAGGGCGATGCGTTCGAACACCTGTCCCACGCGCACCTGCGACGGGGCGTCGTCGGCACGCGAACTCAGCGCGGCGACCAGCGGCGAGCTCTTCAGCGCGGCGGTGTCCTTGCGGCTCTGTTCCCGGGCGAAGTCGCCGAAGCGCACGGAAACCCGCTCCAGCCATGCCCTGAGCCCCCGGTGCCCGAAGGCACCCTCGCCGATGCAGCGGCCGAGCTCCTTGCGATACTCGGGGTCGGCCAGATGAAGGACGTCGGCTTGGCGGGTGAGCTCGATGAACTTGGCCTTGAGCGTCTCGTCCGGCGTCATGTCCAGGTACACGTCGGGTTCGCGCACGCACGCATGCAGGCGCTGCAGGTCGACCGCCCGTACCGGCAGATCGTCGTAGGGCTGGCGCGCCGTGTAGCGCTCCGCGATGGCATGGAACAGCCCGGAGCCTCGAAAAGGTGCGGGTGTTCCGCCCGGAGCAAAGCGCACCAGCGCAACTGCGGCTTCCGGCCCGCTCGCCGGAAACAGCTCCAGCTGGTGGGCGAGACCGAAATGCTCGGCGGCGATGAGCAGGTTCTCCAGGGCGCAGCCCAGGCTGACATGCAGCTCGCGCTGCTCCGGGTCCGCCACCTTGAGCCAGCGCGAGAGGTCCGCGGCCAACGCGACGCGGTCGTCCCGGACGTGGAATTTCCAGGGCTGGCTGTTGTGGCTGGACGGGGCCAGCACCGCGTAGTGGATGAGAAAGCGCAGCTGCGCGGACAGCGTCCCGGCGGCAGGGTAGTCCTGCTCGCGCACCGCGGTCGAATCGGTATCACTGCGGGTTTCGGCCATGCCCTTCCCCCTGCATTATTCCCACACCGGCAATCCGGGCCGCCCCTGCCACAGGCAGGCGGTCGCGGGAGATTGCGCAGTTTCGCGTTGCAACCACGGCTGCGGTCAAAGATACGGCCGCAGCTCCTGTTTCAGCGCCCGCAGTGAAAGCGTGATGTCGTGAATGAACAGCCCGAGCGACGCCAGCAGGCTCACGAGCGCCAGCACGAACAGCGACACCTCGATAGGGTGCAATCGGAGTCCCGTCAGATAGCTCACGAACAGCGCGATCACCAGGAGGTTCACCAGCAGCACGCTGGCAAGCGCCAGTGTCATGGCCGCGCGCAGGATGCGCGAGCGGCGGTAGAGAATGCGCACCTGCGCCGTCAATCCCGGGTGCCCGGCGTTTTCCGGCCGGTGCATCTGGCGCGACAGCAGGCGCGCGCGACTGGTGATACTGGCGAAGCGGCTGCTCATGGACAGCAGCAACAGGCCGACGCCGGAGATGAGCGCAACGGGCGTAATGGCGGCCTGCAGGATGCTGGTCAGGTCAGCGAACGCGGCAGGCACCGCACCTGGTCCGGCTGGTGAGATTTCCAGGCTAACCCGCTCAGACGTAGAGCACCTCTAGGATTTCGTATTCCCGCGTGCCTCCGGGAGCCTGCACCGTGGCAACCTCGCCCTCGTCCTTGCTGATCAGGGCGCGGGCGATGGGCGAGTTGACGGAAACCAGCCCGGCCTTGATGTCGGCTTCGTCCTCGCCGACGATCTGGTAGGTGATTTCCTCGCCGCTGTCGGAATCGACCAGCTTCACCGTTGCGCCGAACACCACCTTGCCGTTGGCGTTGAGCGCCGCAACGTCGATGATCTGGGCGTTCGACAGCTTGGCTTCGATGTCGGCAATCCGCCCTTCGATGAATCCCTGCTGCTCCTTGGCCGCGTGGTACTCGGCGTTCTCCTTGAGATCGCCGTGCCCGCGCGCCTCGGCGATGGCGGCGATGATGCGCGGGCGCTCTGCGCTCTTCAGGTGTTGCAGCTCCTCGCGCAGCTTCTGCGCACCCTTGGTGGTCAGCGGTATCTTCATGCCGGCAACTCCTTATGTAGTTCCTGCAACCCATTGACTTCGGCGGCATCGAGATGACTCAGCGCCAGGCAGGTCGCCTTGGCGCCGGCGAGCGTCGTGGTATAGGTCACCTTGTGCTGCAGCGCCGACCTGCGAATTTCGTAGGAATCGGCGATGGCCTGCTTACCTTCGGTGGTGTTTACGATGAAACTTACCTCATCGTTCTTGATCATGTCCACGATATGCGGGCGGCCCTCGGTGAACTTGTTTACCGGCGTGCAGGCGACCCCCGCCTGTTCCAGCACCGCTGCCGTACCGCGGGTGGCGAGAATGTCGAAGCCGCGCGCGCTCAGGTCACGGGCAACATCGATCACCCGTCGCTTCTCGGCGTCGCGCACGCTGATGAACGCCCGCCCTCCGCGTGGCAGCGCGATGCCTGCGGCAAGCTGCGACTTGGCGAACGCTTCCCCGAAGCTGCGGCCGACACCCATGACCTCGCCCGTCGATTTCATCTCCGGTCCGAGCAGTGGATCCACGCCCGGGAACTTGATGAACGGAAACACCGCCTCCTTGACCGAGAAGTAGGCGGGAACCCGCTCGCGGGTGACGCCCTGCGCCGCAAGCGTCTTACCGACCATGCAGCGCGCGGCGATCTTGGCCAGCGGCAGGCCAATGGCCTTGGATACGAACGGCACGGTGCGCGATGCGCGCGGATTGACCTCCAGCACGTAGATCTGCTCGTCCTGGATGGCGAACTGCACGTTCATCAGCCCCACCACCCCGAGCGCCCGCGCCATCTGCGCCACCTGCTCGCGCATCCGGTCCTGGATCGCGGCACTCAAGGTGTAGGGCGGCAGCGAGCAGGCCGAATCGCCGGAGTGCACGCCGGCCTGTTCGATGTGCTCCATGATACCGCCGATCAGCACCTGAGCGCCGTCGCACAGCGCATCGACGTCCACTTCCACGGCATTGTCGAGGAAGCGGTCGAGCAGCACCGGTGAATCGTTGGAGACCCGCACCGCCTCGCGTATGTAGCGCGCCAGGTCCTCTTCGTTATAGACGATTTCCATGGCGCGGCCGCCGAGCACATAGGACGGGCGGACCACCAGCGGGAAACCGATCTCCAGCGCCAGGGCCAGCGCCTGCTCGGGAGCGCGCGCCGTGCGGTTGGGCGGCTGGCGCAGGCCGAGGCGTTCGATCATGCCCTGGAATCGCTCGCGGTCCTCCGCGAGATCGATGGAATCCGGCGTGGTACCGATGATGGGCGCGCCGTTGGCCTCGAGGTCGCGTGCCAGCTTGAGCGGCGTCTGTCCGCCGTACTGCACGATCACGCCGCGCGGCTGCTCGCGCGCGATGATCTCCAGCACGTCCTCCAGCGTCAGCGGCTCGAAGTACAGGCGATCGGAGGTGTCGTAATCGGTGGACACGGTCTCCGGGTTGCAGTTGACCATGATGGTTTCGTAGCCGTCCTCGCGCAGCGCCAGCGAGGCATGCACGCAGCAGTAGTCGAACTCGATGCCCTGGCCGATGCGGTTCGGTCCGCCGCCGAGCACCATGATCTTCTCGCGCGAAGTCGGATGCGATTCGCACTCCTCCTCGTAGGTGGAGTACATGTAGGCCGTGCTGGAGGCGAACTCGGCCGCGCAGCTGTCGACGCGCTTGTACACCGGGCGCACGCCCAGACGCTGGCGCAGCGCGCGCAGCTCGCGCTCGCGGCTCCCGAGCAGGCGCGCGAGTCGCGCGTCGGAGAAACCTCTTCGCTTCAGGAAATACATGCGGTCGCGGTCGAGCGCCGGCAGCCCGCACGCCCGCACCTCGGCCTCGAGGTGGACCAGCTCCTCGACCTGGCTCAGGAACCACGGATCGATCCTGCTCAGCTCGTACACCTGATCGACGCCGAGACCGGCACGGAATGCGTCGGCGACATACCAGATGCGTTCCGGGCCCGGCACCCGCAACTCGTTGGCAAGGCGCGTGGGCAGGTCGCCCGAGGCTGGATCGAGGCGTTCGTCCAGACCATCGGCACCGATCTCCAGGCCGCGCAACGCCTTCTGCAACGACTCCTGAAAGGTGCGTCCGATGGCCATTACCTCCCCCACCGATTTCATCTGGGTGGTGAGGCGCGCGTCGGCGCGCGGGAACTTCTCGAAGGTGAAGCGCGGAACCTTGGTCACCACGTAGTCGATGGTCGGCTCGAACGAGGCCGGCGTCGCGCCCCCGGTGATGTCGTTGCGAAGCTCGTCCAGGGTGTAACCGACGGCGAGTTTGGCGGCCACTTTCGCAATCGGAAAACCGGTGGCCTTGGACGCCAGCGCGGAGGAGCGCGACACCCGCGGGTTCATCTCGATGACCACCATGCTCCCGTTGGTGGGATCGATGGCGAACTGCACGTTGGATCCGCCGGTGTCCACGCCGATCTTGCGCAGCACCGCGAGCGATGCATTGCGCATGATCTGGTATTCCTTGTCGGTCAGGGTCTGCGCCGGCGCGACGGTGATCGAATCGCCGGTGTGCACGCCCATGGGATCCAGGTTCTCGATGGAGCACACGATGATGCAGTTGTCGCCACGATCGCGCACCACCTCCATCTCGTACTCTTTCCAGCCCAGCACCGATTCCTCGATCAGCAGCTCGTGGGTGGGCGACAGATCCAGGCCGCGCTCGCAGATCTCCACGAACTCCTCGCGGTTGTAGGCGATGCCGCCGCCGCTGCCGCCGAGCGTGAACGAGGGTCGGATAATGGTCGGAAAGCCGATCTGCGCCTGGACCTGGAGCGCCTCCTCCAGGCTGTGGGCAAGCGCGGCGCGCGGGGTCTTGAGCCCGATCTGCGCCATCGCCCTGCGGAACCGGTCGCGGTCCTCGGCCATGTCGATGGCATCGCGCGAGGCACCGATCATCTCGACCCCATAGCGCTCCAGCACGCCCTCGCGCACCAGGTCGAGGGCGGTGTTGAGCGCGGTCTGCCCACCCATGGTGGGCAGCAGCGCGTCCGGTCGCTCCTTGGCGATGATGGCCTGCACGGTACGCCAGTGCACCGGCTCGATGTAGACGGCGTCCGCCATCTCCGGGTCGGTCATGATGGTCGCCGGGTTGGAGTTCACCAGGATCACCCGGTAGCCCTCCTCGCGCAGCGCCTTGCAGGCCTGGGCGCCGGAGTAGTCGAACTCGCACGCCTGACCGATCACGATCGGACCTGCGCCGATGATTAAGATGCTTTTAATATCAGCACGTTTTGGCATAATTCTGCCGAAACGGATTAGCTACGTCGGCCATCGACTGCGCGAGGCACAGCGGCCGTGGCGGGGGTACCCCAGCCACCGGCAAGACGGGCGGCTTCCATGTGTGCGATGAAGCGGTCGAAGAGTCCCGCCACGTCGTGCGGTCCGGGGCTGGCCTCCGGGTGGCCCTGGAAGCTGAAGGCCGGGCGGTCGCGGCGCGCCACCCCCTGCAGCGTGCCGTCGAAGAGCGAGCGATGGGTGGCGCGAAGATTGTCCGGCAGGCTTGCCTCGTCGACGGCGAAGCCGTGATTCTGGCTGCTGATCATCACCCGCCCGTTGTCGAGATCGAGTACCGGATGATTCGCCCCGTGGTGACCGAACTTCATCTTGACGGTGCGTGCACCGCTGGCAAGCCCGAGCAGCTGGTGGCCGAGGCAGATGCCGAACGTGGGTACGCCGGCATCGATCAGCTCGCGGATGGCGCGGATGGCGTAGGTGCAGGGCTCGGGATCACCGGGGCCGTTGGAGAGGAACACTCCATCGGGCTGCAATTCCAGCGCCTCGGCTGCCGAGTACCGGGCAGGAACCACCGTGACGCGGCAACCGCGGTCAACCAGCATGCGCAGGATGTTGCGCTTCACGCCGTAGTCGAAGGCGACCACGTGGTACGTGAGCTGCTGCGCTTCGGCATCGGGCGGCAGGCCCTGCGCCAGATTCCAGCTCCCCTGCAGCCACTGGTAGGGTCGTGCCGTCGTCACCACCTGTGCCAGGTCCATGCCCTTCAGTCCCGGGAAAGCACGCGCCGCACCGATCGCCGCCTGCTCGTCGATGCCCTCGCCGGCGACGATGCAGCCGTTCTGGGCACCCTGCTCGCGCAGGATGCGCGTCAGGCGCCGGGTGTCGATGTCGCCGATGCCCACGACCCGATGATCGACCAGGTAGTCCTGCAGGCCGGCACGGCTGCGGAAGCTGCTGGGGCGCCGCGCAAGGTCGCGGATCACCAGCCCGCTTGCCACCACCGACGGTGACTCCTCGTCCTCGGGGTTGGTGCCGGTGTTGCCGATGTGCGGATAGGTCAGGGTCACGATCTGTCGGGCGTAGGACGGATCGGTGAGGATCTCCTGGTAACCGGTCATGGCGGTGTTGAATACCACTTCACCGACCGTCTCACCATCGATGCCGATCGCCTCGCCACGAAACAACGTGCCGTCCGCCAGGGCCAACAACGCTGGTTTCCTCAAGGAAGCCTCCAGGTGCAGACGTGAAAAGCGGGAGGGACCCGGTTGAGCCCTTCCCGCTCCGAACCCACTGCGCTTGACTGAAAGGGAATTGACAGAAATTTTACTTGATGGGCCACGGGGGTGTCCATGTCCGGCCCGGCGCTGCGACGATGATGGGCAAGCGCCGGATCGTGCGCAGCGGATCATGCAATCACGCCGCAACGCCCCCACGGGTGACCCATACACCGCTCCAGTGCACCGATGCCTGCCCAGGCTCGTTGAGCCTGATGCCCGCACCCTTGTGCGTGGTTACAGGCCGAGCACGTCCTGCATGTCGAAAAGGCCTGCGGGTCGTGGCATCACCCATGCCGCTGCGCGCAGCGCGCCGCCGGCGAAAGTCATGCGGCTGCTCGCACGGTGGGTGATTTCCAGGCGTTCGCCGGTTCCGGCGAACAGCACGGTGTGCTCGCCGACGATGTCCCCGGCGCGGATGGCCTGGAAGCCGATGCTGCGCCGCTCGCGTTCACCGGTCATGCCGTGGCGCGCATAGACGGCGCACTCGCCGAGATCGCGCTGCAGCGCCTTCGCCACCACCTCGCCCATGCGCAGCGCCGTTCCCGAAGGTGCATCCACCTTGTGGCGGTGGTGGGCCTCGACGATCTCGATGTCCACCTCGTCGCCCAGCACGCGGGCCGCGAGGTCGATGAGCTTGAGACACAGATTGACGCCCACACTCATGTTGGGCGCGAGCACGATGGCAATGTCGCGTGCCGCCGCGGCGATGGTCTCGCGTTGCGCCACGGAGAAACCCGTGGTGCCGATCACCATGCGCCGTCCCGCCCGCCGGCAAATCTCAACGTGATCGAGGGTCGCCTCCGGACGAGTGAAATCGATGAGCACGTCGAAACGCTCGGTCTGCGCCGCCAGATCGTCGCCGACCACAACGCCGGCGCGCCCGGCGCCGGCCAGCTCCCCGGCGTCGGCACCGAGAAACGGGCTGCCGCTGCGCTCCAGCGCCACCGCGAGCTGCAGGTTGCCCGACTTGTCACAGGCCTCGATCAGGGTGCGGCCCATGCGTCCGCCGGCACCGGCGATCGCCACGCGCGTGACAGGCGCGCTCATGGTCCTGCGCCGCGTCTGTGAAGACGCGTGAAAGTGATTTCATTACCGCCGTTTGCGTTCAGAACTTCATCCCTTCAAAGAACTTCTTCACCCCGTCCAGCCAGGAGCTGGCCTGCGGGCTGTGGCGGTCACCTCCCTGGGCCATGGTGCTCTCCAGCTCGCGCAGCAGCTCCTTCTGGCGAGCGGTAAGACTGACTGGCGTCTCCACCGTGACGCGGCACAACAGGTCGCCCTGCACGCCGCTGCGCACCGGCTTGACACCCTTGCCGCGCAACCGGAACACCTTGCCGGACTGGGTCTCGGCCGGAATGCGCAGCACCACCCGACCGTCCAGCGTCGGGACCTCCAGCTCGCCGCCCAAGGCCGCGGTGACGATGCTGATCGGCACCTCGCAAAGCAGATTGGCATCCTCGCGCTGGAAGATCGGATGCTCCTTGACGCGGATCTGCACGTACAGATCGCCCGGCGGGCCGCCGTTCTCGCCGGCCTCGCCTTCCCCGCCCAGGCGGATGCGGTCGCCGGTGTCCACGCCGGCCGGGACCTTGACGGAAAGCGTGCGCTGCTCCTGCACCCGGCCCTGGCCGTGGCAGACCTGGCAGGGGTCGGACACCAGGGTGCCGCTCCCCTGGCACCGCGGGCAGGTCTGCTGGATGGAGAAGAACCCCTGCTGCATGCGCACCTGCCCGTGGCCACCGCAGGTCGTGCAGGGCGTGGGGCTGGTGCCCGGACGCGCTCCGCTGCCGCCGCAGGTACTGCAGGTGATCAGCGTCGGCACGCGGATCTTCACCGATGTTCCGTGCACCGCCTCTTCGAGCGCGAGGTCGAGGTTGTAGCGCAGGTCCGCACCGCGGAATACGCGGCTACGCCCGCCGCCGGTGCGACCTGCGCCGAAAATGTCGCCGAATACGTCGCCGAAGATGTCGCTGAAGCTCGCACCGGCACCGGCACCGAAGCCGGACGCCGCACCGGCACCCATGGAGGGATCGACGCCGGCGTGACCGAACTGGTCGTAGGCCGCACGGCGCCGCGCATCGGTCAACACTTCGTAGGCCTCCTTGGCCTCCTTGAAGGATTCTTCGGAGGCCTTGTCGCCGGGATTGCGGTCGGGATGGTGTTTCTGGGCGGCGCGGCGATAGGCCTTCTTGATCTCGGCCTCGCTGGCGTTGCGGGTCACCCCGAGGACTTCGTAGTAGTCACGTTTGGCCATGGGCTTGAGGGGTATGCAGCACCAGGGCGCTGCGGATACAAAAGCAATGCACCCTACCTACTTCGCAGGGTGACCGCCAAGCAGAAGGCGCGACCGCATGGCCGCGCCTTCGATCGGACCACCGCAGCGCGCGCACCAGGGCACGCGTGCCGCGACTGACACCTCACTTCTCCTTCACTTCCTCGAACTCGGCATCGACGACGTCGTCCTGACCACCGCCGGCGGCCTGGCCCCCACCGGCCTTGCCCGCCTTGCCCGCGGGGGGCTCCTGCGAGCCGCTGCCCTGACCCTGCTGGGCGTAAACACGTTCGGCCATCTTGCCGGACAGCTCGGCCAGCGCGCGGGTCTTTTCCTGGATGGCGGAGAGCTCGTCGCTCTTCATCGCCTGCTTCAGATCTTCGATGGCGCTCTCGATGCGCTGTTTCTCGTCGGCCGTAACCTTGTCGCCGAGCTCGGTCATCGACTTGGTGGTGGCGTGGACCATGCTGTCGGCCTGGTTGCGGGCATCGACCAGCTCATGGAACCGCCGATCCTCGTCCACGTGCGCCTCGGCATCCTTCACCATCTTCTCGATCTCGGCATCGCTCAATCCGCTGGAGGCCTTGATCTGGATCGACTGCTGGCGCCCCGTCGCCTTGTCCTTGGCCGAAACGTGCAGAATGCCGTTGGCGTCGATGTCGAACACCACCTCGATCTGCGGCACGCCGCGCGGGGCGGGCGGGATGTCAGTGAGGTCGAACCGCCCCAGCGACTTGTTGGCAGCCGCCATGTCACGCTCGCCCTGCAGCACATGCACGGTGACCGCGGTCTGGTTGTCGTCGGCGGTCGAGAACACCTGGGTCGCCTTGGTCGGGATGGTGGTGTTCTTCTCGATCAGCTTGGTCATGACGCCACCCAGGGTCTCGATGCCGAGGGATAGCGGCGTCACGTCGAGCAGCAGCACGTCCTTCACCTGGCCGCTGAGCACGCCGCCCTGGATGGCGGCACCGATGGCCACCGCCTCGTCCGGATTGACGTCCTTGCGCGGCTCGCGGCCGAAGACGTCCTTGACCACCTGCTGGACCTTGGGCATGCGGGTCTGTCCGCCGACCAGGATCACGTCCTCGATCTCGGAGACCTTGAGTCCGGCATCCTTGAGCGCGATCTTGCACGGCTCGATGGTGCGCGCGATCAGTTCCTCCACCAGGGATTCCAGCTTGGCGCGGGTGACCTTGATATTGAGGTGCTTGGGACCGCTGGCATCCGCCGTCACGTAGGGCAGATTGACTTCGGTCTGCTGGCTGGACGAGAGCTCGATCTTGGCCTTCTCCGCGGCGTCCTTGAGACGCTGCAGGGCCAGCGGATCGTTGTGCAGATCGATGCCCTGCTCCTTCTTGAATTCGTCGGCCAGGTAGTCGATCAGGCGCAGGTCGAAGTCCTCACCACCGAGGAAGGTATCGCCGTTGGTGGACAGCACCTCGAACTGATGCTCGCCCTCGACCTGCGCGATCTCGATGATGGAAATGTCGAACGTGCCGCCGCCCAGGTCGTAGACCGCGATCTTGGTGTCACCCGGCTTCTTGTCCATGCCGAAGGCAAGCGCCGCGGCCGTGGGCTCGTTGATGATGCGCTTGACCTCCAGGCCCGCGATCTTGCCCGCGTCCTTGGTGGCCTGGCGCTGGGAATCGTTGAAGTACGCCGGCACGGTGATGACCGCCTCGGTAACCGGCTCGCCGAGATAGTCCTCGGCGGTCTTTTTCATCTTCATCAGCACGCGCGCGGAGATCTCCGGGGGCGCCATGGCCTTACCGTTGGCCTCCACCCAGGCGTCGCCGTTGCTCGCCTTGATGATCTTGTAGGGCACCAGGTGCACGTCACGCTGCACGACGTCCTCGGCGAATCTGCGTCCGATGAGCCGCTTGATGGCGTGCAGGGTGTTCTTGGGGTTGGTGACGGCCTGGCGCTTGGCGGACTGTCCGACCAGCACCTCGCCGTCGTTGGCGAAGGCGACGACGGACGGGGTGGTCCGATCCCCCTCACTGTTCTCGATGACCCGGGCCTTGCCACCTTCCATCACTGCCACGCAGGAGTTGGTGGTCCCCAGGTCGATGCCGATGATCTTGGCCATGTTCCGTATCTCCGCTGTTGTGTCTGGTCGGGACCGCCACGCGGGTGGCGACCACATAAGTCCCTAAATAGGGCTAGGCAATCGTATTTCAAGCCCGCTCGTCGATTCCGACGCGCTCCTGCGCGCCGCCGTCGGGGCTCGACACAATGACCATCGCCGGGCGGATCAGCCGGTCATGCAGCAGGTAGCCCTTCTGAAAGACCGTCAGCACGGTGTTCGGTGCGGCGCCGGCCGCAGGCTGCACGGACATCGCCTGGTGCAGCTCGGGGTTGAAGCGCTCGCCCTGGGGATTCACTTCCTTCACGCCGAACTTCTCCAGCGCCTGGGTAAGCATCCTGAGCGTCGAGCTCGGTCCCCTCGCGCAGCTTGGCGGTGAGGGGATCGGCCTCTGCGCCGTGCGCCGCCTGCAGCCCCATCTCCAGACTGTCCTTGACCGGCAGCAGCTCAGTGGCGAAGCGCTCCAGTGCATATCTGTGGGCCGCGGCAAGATCGCGCTCGCAGCGCTTGCGCAGGTTGTCGAGCTCGGCCTGGACACGCAGCAGCTGGTCCCAGTGCTGGTCGGCCTTGCTGCGTGCATCCTCCAGGAGCATCGCAACCTCCGGCGCCATCGAACCGGTTTCCCTGGAACCCGGCCGCTGCTCCCCACTCTGACCTGCATCGACGGGCGTCTCCTGCTCAGGCGTTATCACCTTCTCCTGATCTGCCATGCCGCTCCTCCGCTACTGTGGACAAAATCGAATCCTGACGTCCTCGCCTCGGCGAACGTCGCATCGGGTGTGAACTATTGGGGCTCAGTGGCGTTGATTCAAGGCTGCACCGAGCAGCCTGGCGGTCATGTCGACAATCGGGATGACCCGTTCATAAGCCATGCGCGTCGGCCCGATCACCCCGAGCACGCCCAATACCCGACCGTCCACTGAATACGGGGACGTCACCAGGCTGCATTCGTCCAGGCCACGATAGCCGGACTCCTCTCCTATGAAGATCTGCACCCCGTTGGCGCCCAGCGACTGGTCCAGCAACAGCAGCAGGTCGCGCTTGCGGCTGAACGCCTCGAACAGCTGGCGCAGCTTGTCCACGTTGGACAGCTCGGCGAAATCCATCAGATTGGTCTGCCCTGCCAACACGTAGTCGTCGTCGGGCGGCGAGGCATCGAACACCCGTTCGGCCATTTCGATGGCGGCCGACATGATGCGGTTCATGTGCGCGTGCGCATCGCGCATCTCGCGCAGCAGGTCGCGGCGCACTGCGGCTATGTCCTTGCCTGCGAACTCGCGGTTGAGATAGTTGGATGCCTGCTGCAGCTCCGACGCCGAGAACGGGCGGCTCGCGTGCACGATGCGGTTCTGCACTTCGTGTTCATTGATCACCAGGATGGCCAGCACGCGCTGGTCGGACAAGGGCAGGAACTCGATCTGGCGCAGCGCGATCTGTTCGCGGCGCGGGACGGTGACGATGCCGGCCATGCGGCTCACGGCCGAGAGCAGCGCGGAGGCCGCCTCCACCAGGTCGTGCGGCGTCTTGTCCGGATCGAGCAGGTGCTTCAGTTGCAGGAGATCGCCACTGTCCAGGGGCTTCACGGTGAGGAGGCTGTCAACGAACAACCGGTAGCCCTGCGCGGTCGGGACGCGTCCCGAGGAGGTGTGCGGCGAGTGCACAAGACCCAGCTCCTCCAGATCCGCCATGACGTTGCGCACGGTGGCCGGGCTCAGATCGAGACCCGCGGCACGTGCCAGGGTGCGCGAGCCGACCGGCTGACCCTGTTCCACGTAGCACTCGACCAGCGCTTTGAGCAGCTGCTGCTCGCGCTCGGTCAGTGCTCGCCGTGGCGATTCGCTGGGTCTGGATGGTTTGGGGCACATATTCGGTCTGAGCCAGAAGCTTAGCACTCCTGTACACGGAGTGCTAAACAGCACGATAGCCAAAGGGGGCGCCTAGTGTCAAGGCACCGCGTTCATGCACATGTCACGGCGTGCTTCCGGTTGGCGACCTCTTGCGCGACGTGTTAGCTTGACGCACCCGAGCGAGGCGGGACAGGTCATGGCGGACCCGGCTTTCAGCACCATAGGACTGATGGGCAAGTTTGGAGATCCTGGGGTCGCCGATGCCTTGCGCTCCCTCGCCGGCACGCTGCTGCAGCGCGAGACACGAGTGCTGCTCGACGAGAGCACCGCCGAGATCGTGCCCGGCCACGGGCTGGAGACCGCAGATCGCCATACCATCGGCTCGGTGTGCGATCTCGCCATCGTGGTCGGCGGTGACGGCACGCTGCTCAACGCCGCCCGCTCGCTGTCGCAGTTCGACGTGCCGCTGCTCGGCATCAATCTCGGGCGGCTGGGATTTCTGGTCGATGTCTCACCCGCCGACATGAACGAGCGGCTGAACGAGATCCTCTCCGGGCAGTTCACCACCGAGGAACGCATCCTGCTGCAGGCCAGCGTGCAGCGCGGCGGGGAGTGCATCAGCGAGAGCCGCGCGCTCAACGACGTGGTGGTGCGCCAGTGGGACATCGCGCGCATGATCGAGCTCGAGACCTACATTGGCGGGCAGTTTCTCAACACCCAGCGCTCCGACGGGCTGATCGTAGCGAGTCCCACCGGCTCCACCGCCTACGCCCTGTCCGGCGGCGGCCCGGTCATCCATCCCGCGCTGGACGTCATCACCCTGGTTCCGATCTGTCCCCACACCCTGAGCAACCGGCCCATCGTGCTCGATGCGCGCTCGCAGGTCGACATCGTGGTGGGGGCACAAAGCCATGCCCAGGCGCAGCTCACCTGCGACGGGCAGATCAGCGTCTCGCTGGAGGTGGGCGACCGGGTGCAGGTGCGGGTCGCCGAACGGCGCATCCGCCTGGTGCATCCGACCGGCTACGACTATTTCCAGATCCTGCGCGCCAAGCTGCACTGGGGCGGCGACGCGTTATACGGCGCCGAGCGCCACCCCCTCAAGAACGAGCGCTGAGTCGTGGGTCGAGTAGCGCGGCCATGCTGACCCATCTGCAGGTTCGCGACCTGGCCATCGTCGAGGCGCTCGAGGTCGAGCTGCAGGCCGGCATGACCGCACTGACCGGTGAAACCGGAGCGGGCAAATCGATACTGGTCGATGCGCTGGGCCTGGCGCTCGGCGACCGCGGCGACGCCGGCCTGGTGCGGGCCGGCGCCGAACGTACCGAGATCCATGCCGGCTTCGACGTCTCGCAGATCGCGGCGGCGCGAGAGTGGCTCGAAGTGCGTGAGCTCGACGCCGCGCAGGAGTGCGTAATCCGTCGCAGCATCACACGCGACGGACGCTCGCGCGGCTATATCAACGGCCAGCCGGTCACGCTGCAGGCACTGCGCGAGCTGGGCGCGTTGCTGGTCGACATCCATGGCCAGCACGAACACCAATCCCTGGTGCGGCGCGACACCCAGCGTCAGCTGCTCGATGACCACGCGGGGCACGGCGAGCAGGTCGCGCGCGTGGAGCAGCTCTACGCAAGCTGGAAGAGGCTGCGCGAAACGCTGCAGCGCCTGCGAGAGGATGCCGGCGATCGCAGCGCGCGAGTGCAGCTGCTGCGCTACCAGGTTCAGGAACTCGATGCGCTCGGCCTCGCACTGGACGAACACGCGACCCTCACCGCCGAGCATGCAAGGCTCGCCAATGCCGGCCGTCTGCTGGAGAGCTGCCAGCGCGCGCTGCAGCAGCTCTACCAGGGCGAGGAACTGTCCGCATATGCGCTCGTCAGCGACAGCGTCGCTGAGATCGGGAACCTGTGCGCGCTCGATGCACGGCTGGAGGCAGCGCACGACCTGCTCGCCGGCGCGCTGATCCAGCTGCGCGAAGGGGCCGACGAGCTGCACCGCTATACCGATCGTCTGGAGCTGGACCCGGCGGCGCTCGCCGCCCTCGAGCAGCGCCTGGGCGTGCTGCACGACCTGGCGCGTAAGCACCGCGTGCGACCGGAAGAGCTCCCTGCGCTGCACGAGCGGCTGCGTGCGCAGCTCCATGCGCTCGAAGGCGACGACTCTCGGCTCGAAGGTATGGAAGGAGAGCTGGCGGCCCTCGAGGGCAGCTACTACGAGGTGGCCACCGCCCTCAGCGCGGGTCGGCGCAATGCCGCACAGGCGCTGGCGGAACGGGTCGGCGCGCTGATGCGCGAGCTCGGCATGCCGGGCGGGCGCTTCGAGATCGACGTCGACGCGCAGGCTTTCGAGCACCCCTCCCCGTCCGGGCTCGATGCCGTCGAGTTCCTGGTAAGCGCCAATCCCGGGCAGGCGGTGAAACCGCTGAGCAAGGTGGCTTCGGGCGGCGAGCTCTCGCGCATCAGCCTGGCCATACAGGTCGTCGCGGCGCACGCGGCGCGCATTCCGACCCTGATTTTCGACGAGGTGGATACCGGCATCGGTGGCGGGGTGGCCGAAGTGGTCGGGCGCCAGCTGCGCGCGCTGGGTGGCATGCGTCAGGTGCTGTGCGTCACCCATCTCCCGCAGGTCGCCGCCCAGGCCCATCACCACCTGCTGGTCAGCAAGACGGTTGCCGAAGGCTGCAGCCGGATTGCGATCCGCGCGTTGGAGACGCCGCACCGCGCCGACGAGTTGGCACGCATGCTGGGGGGCGTCGAAATTACCGAGCAGGCCCGCGCCCACGCCCGGGAAATGATGGAGCTGGCGCAGCAACCCGGGCGCAAGCCACGCCAAAAGCCGCCACAGGCGGCGCCTACGCGCTGAACGCTACTTGTCGGAGCGACACTTGGCGCAGATGCCGTAGAGATGCAGCGAGTGGTCGGTAATTTCGTAGCCGGCCTTGTTCGCGATATCGCGCTGGCGCTTCTCGATCACCTCGTCCACGAACTCGTCGACGCGCCCGCACTTGACGCACACGATGTGGTCGTGGTGGTAACCCTGATTGAGCTCAAACACCGAGTGCCCACTTTCGAAGTGGTGGCGTGACACGAGTCCTGCGGCCTCGAACTGGGTAAGCACGCGGTACACCGTGGCGAGCCCGATCTCCTCGCCGGAGTCCAGCAGCGCCTTGTAAACGTCCTCGGCGGACAGATGCCTGGTGGTGCTGGTCTCCAGCATCTCGAGGATTCGCCGGCGCGGCAGCGTGACCTTCAGCCCGGCTTTCTTGAGATCTTGCGATTCCAAAGCCCGTTCCCGCGGCCGTGAATTCCGGCCGCACTTCAGTTATGATCCCCGCTCCGAAATGGAGGGCCAATGCAAAAGCTTCTCATTGGTGCAGCCTTGAGTGCAAGCCTTTTGACGGGGTGCTCCTCGTGGCGAATTCCCTGGATCTACCGGATGGACATACAGCAGGGCAACGTGTTCACGCAGGAGGAAGTCAACCAGCTGCGCCCCGGGATGAGCAAACGACAGGCGGCTTTCCTGCTCGGGACGCCTCTGCTGGTCGACGTATTCCACCCCGATCGTTGGGACTATTACTATGCGTATCGTCCCGAGGGTGGACGGCCGTCGAAACGCCAGCGCCTCACACTGTACTTCAAGCAGGACTCCCTCACCCGCATCGAAGGCGCGATGCGACCGCTCGCCGGTGGTCCGGCAAGTCCGGAACGTCACGAGACCACCGTGGTCGTGCCCCCAAAGCAGGAAGACAAAGGCATGCTGAAGCGCGTTTGGGGCAGCCTGAACGGCGAGGACTCGCAACCTGCCGACTACCCGGAGCGTGGCGGCGACAGCGACGAGTGACACTGAAGACTCACCCGTACGGCGCGGATCTCGCAGGTCGATTCAATCCCTTCGCATCATGATCCCGAGCGCAGCCCGGTTGCGCACAAGCCGTGTGCGCACGCAACCTTATTCCTACCCTTCATCAACGAGCCTGCTGCATCAACAGCAAGAGTGGAGCTCGTAGCCTCGATGAAGCGAAGCGGAATCGAGGGAATGAAACTCGAACCCGATCCCTTCGTTTTGGGTATTGCACCGGCATTGCGATTCCCGATCCCCGGTACGATGTGGATCCTTCAATCAATGGGTCACACCCAGGCTAGCTTAGCTTGGCTAGACCCCGGTTTTTGCCTCCGGCTCCAGGTCCCCTCCGCCCTTTTTCATTTTCTTGCCTTCCGCGGCGCGCTGCTTGCGCACCTCCTTCGGGTCGGCGATGAGGTGGCGATAGATCTCCACGCGATCGCCGGCATGCAAGGGCGTGTCGAGCTTGCTGATCTTGCCGAAGATGCCGACTTTTTCGCGGTTCAGGTCAATCTCCGGGAAACGCTCGAGGATTCCGGACTTGCGCACGGCGTCCTCCACACAGCTTCCGGGGGGCACCTCCAGGGCGACGACCACCTGCTCCTGCGCCAGGGCATAGACCACTTCCACGTGCAAGGTGTCAGCGTTTTCCATATCAGCGTTTTCCATAGACGATGCCTGCCCGCTTGTGAAAGGAATCCACGAGCGAGTTGACGATCTGGCTGAACACCGGACCGATGACCAGCCCAAGCGTGCGGCTGGAAAACTCGAAATCCATGTCCATGGAAATCTTGCAGGCGCTCTCCTGCAGGGCATCGAAGCGCCAGAATCCGCCCAGGTGCCGGAACGGACCTTCCAGCAACCGCATCTCGATCATCTTGTCCTTCTGCAGGCGGTTACAGGTCGTGAACGATTTCTGGATACCCCCCTTGGAGAGCTCGATGGTGGCGCGGATCTCGTCGGCGCTTCGCGCGTGTACGATCACCGAACGACACCACGGGAGGAATTCCGGGTAATGTTCGATGTCGTTGACCAGCGCATACATCTCCGCGGCCGAGTAGGGAACCAGGGCGGTCCTGCTGATGGTGGTCACGAATATCCTCTGATCGGTGCCGGCGCCATCGCGCGCCTGCAAGTGGACCGTTTTCTGCCCGCGCCGGGGAACCACACGGCGCCCGGGCGGCGCCGCAATTCGCGGGATTTTACAACAGCCCTTGCGGGTCCCGGTACGGCGTGGTGCCGCCAGCGGTTACCAGCGCAGGCGTTCGGTCAGATACGGGATGACCCCGATCAGATTGAGGAGCACCAGCACCACCGCCACCGGCGTCAGATAACGCAGCACGAAATGCCAGCCGCGGAACAGCACGGTATCGCCAACGTCCAGTTCTTCCATCACCGAGGAGCGCGACATCACCCAGGCGGTGAATACGGCGATGGCCAGTCCACCCGAGGGCAGCATGATGTTCGCAGTCAGGAAGTCCAGCAGATCGAACAGCGTCTTGTCCTTGAAGGGTGCGAAGGCCGCGAGCGGCTTCACGTCGGACCAGACGTTGAAGGAAAACACCGTGACCATCCCCAGCAGCCAGGCAGCTACACCACACCAGACGGTGGCGCGCAGGCGGGTGATGTTGTGATTTTCCACCAGCCACGCAACGGCCGGTTCGATGAGGGAGATCGAAGACGTCCAGGCGGCGAGGACCACGAGCGTGAAGAACAGCGCACCGAACAGGGCGCCGCCCGGCATCTGACCGAAGGCGATGGGCAGGATCTTGAAGATCAGCCCCGCGCCCTCCGCCGGCTGCAGTCCGTTGGCGAACACCAGCGGAAAGATGGCGAGTCCGGCGAGCAAGGCAATCAGTGTGTCGAGCACCGCGACCAGCACCACGGAGCGACCGATTGACGCGTGCTGCGGCAGGTAGGAGCCATACATCATGATGGCGCCCATCCCCAGGCTCAGGGTGAAGAATGCATGGCCCATCGCAACCAGGATACCGGCCGGCGACAGGCGGCTGAAATCGGAATGGAACATGAAGTTGAAACCTTCGGCGAACTTGCCCGAGTCGAGCGCGTAGCCGAGCAGCACCAGCAGCAGCACGAACAGCGCCGGCATCATATACCGTACAGCCTGCTCCAGGCCGGAGCGCACACCGCGCGCGACCACGGCCATGGTCATCACCATGAAGATGGTGTGCCACGCCAGCAGGCGCTCGGGGTCGGCCACCAGCGCCGCGAAGATACTCACCACGCCGTCCGCAGTCGCGCCGGTGAACACGCCAGCGGCGGTGCGAAATACATATGCGAGCGCCCAGCCCGCGATGACACTGTAATAGGAGAGAATCAGGAAGCCCGCGACCATGCCGCCCCAGCCGAGGTATTGCCAGTGCCGGCTCGCGGTCTCCTCGGTGCTCAAGGCGCGCATGGTGTTCAGCGGGCTGCGCCGCCCGCGACGACCGAGCAGCACCTCGGCGATCATGATGGGAATGCCGACCACCGCAATGCAGATCAGGTAGACCAGCACGAAGGCGCCGCCCCCGTACATGCCGGTGATGTACGGGAACTTCCACATGTTGCCCAGGCCGACTGCAGAGCCCGCGGCGGCAAGCACAAACGCGACGCGCGAAGACCACTGTCCGTGCAGAGACGTGCGCTTGGGTGACATGCTTCGCTCCGTTCTGGATGGGCGGCAATTGTCTGCGAATCGCACGCCGCGCTCAACGCCGCGGCGCACGTAAGTTCCTACCGATTCTTGATATGTCCGCGGTGGCGAATGATGCGTCGGCGGACGCCTGCCACCTGGGGCTGATATACTCGCGCGATGGCCAAAGCTCCAGCGAAAACCTCTATCGGCAGCAGCACCATCGCTCTCAACAAGTCGGCACGACACGAGTACTTCATCGAGGAACGCTTCGAAGCGGGGCTCGCGCTGGAAGGCTGGGAGGTGAAAAGCCTGCGTGCCGGTCGTATCCAGATCAAGGAAAGCTACGTGCTGATCAGAAGCGGTGAAGCGTTCCTGTTCGGCGCGCATCTCGCAGCGCTGCCGACCGCCTCCACCCACGTCCATCCCGACCCGCTGCGCACTCGGAAGCTGCTCCTGCACCGCGAGGAGCTGGACAAGCTCATCGGCGCGGTCGAACGGCGCGGCTACACCCTGGTGCCGCTCGCCATGTACTGGAAGCACGGCCGCGCCAAGCTGGAGATCGGCCTTGCCAAGGGCAAGAAGGCCCACGACAAGCGCGCCACGGAGAAGGACCGCGACTGGGCACGGGAGAAGGAAAGGCTGCTCAAGAACCGGTGAGCCGGCGCCGGGCCGTCACGGCTGCGGATGCCCCGTATCCAACCGGCACCCGCCCCGCCGCAGAGCAAGCACCGCGGTCGTTCCAGCTGCCACCGGGGGCGAACGAAACCCGAGGGAGCGTCGCTCCCGGCGGCGCGACGGCGGCCCGTAGGCTCGCCCTACAACCCACGCGCAAGACCAACCATCGCCATGCGACACAGGCCGGAGGATCTCCCCCCTCGCTCCGATACGCCCGCAGGCGACTACCCCCCTTGTGGGAGCGTCGCTCCCGGCGGCGCGACGGCGGTCTGCAGGCCGCCATGCATCCCTCCGCACACGACCGAACGAAAACGCCACGCGCGCCAACCTCGCCCGTCACCTCACCCCTGGAAGGGAACTCCCCTCTCCCGTACACTGTCTATGGACTACCAATGGGGGCGACCTGGCTTCGACGCGGGTTGCGAAACCTAAGGTGCATGCCGAGGTGCAGTGGCCTCGTTAATCACGCTGCAACCTTATAGTTGCCAACGACGACAACTACGCACTCCTCGCCGCTTAAAACCCGGTAGGGTGCCGTCTGACTGAGGCCGTGCTTGTGCGCTCAGCACCAGGCGTCGATTCTCACAAGCTCGCGGCGAGGCTCTCCCAGGGCCAACCCGTCAAATCCCTACTGGGATCGCCGTCTGTCTTCCCTGCTCGTCGGGTAGCAGCCGGTTAAATCAATAGACGAGATACGCATGTAGAGCCGAAGGCAGAGGACTTGCGGACGCGGGTTCGATTCCCGCCGCCTCCACCATCAACCCTTCCGAGGGGAACCGAAGAAGTCCAACAACCCACTGCCAACAGTGGGTTTTTTCTTGTAATTGTCCGGTATGTTCCCATGCCTTCCGATGAGAGCTGCCCCCACATGTGGGGCAACTTTGGGGGCAACATGGGAACCATGAAATGGAGTTGCCCCCACATGCCGCTGACCGACACCGCGATTCGCTCCGCCAAGCCGCAGGCCAAAACCGTCAAGCTGTTCGACGGGGGCGGCCTTTACCTTGAAGTAAACCCCGCTGGCGGCAAATGGTGGCGCTGGAAGTACCGCTTTGGCGGCAAGGAGAAGCGGCTGTCGCTTGGCGTCTATCCCGACGTGAGCTTGAAGGCCGCGCGGGAGAAAGCGCGCCGCGGCCCGGCAGCAGCTTGCCGCGGGCATCGATCCCGGGCAGGCTCGCAAGGCGGAGAAGCTCGCGCAGGCGGGCGCGGAGAGCTTCGAGGCCATCGCGCGCGAGTGGCACGCGAAGTTCTCGCCGGGATGGGTGGCGAGTCACGGCGACCGCATCCTGCGGCGGCTCGAGAAGGACTCTTTCCCTGGCTGCGGCAAGCGGCCCATCGCCGACATCAAAGCGCCCGAGCTGCTCGCCGTGCTGCGCCGGATCGAGAGCCGGGGCGCGCAGGAAACCGCCCACCGGGCGATGCAGAACTGCGGTCAGGTGTTCCGCTACGCCGTCGCGACCGGCCGCGCCGAGCGCGACCCGACGGGCGATCTGCGCGGCGCCCTGCCCCCGCCGAAGGAAAAGCACCACGCCTCGATCATCGAGCCGAAGCGCATCGGCGCGTTGCTCCGGGCGATCGACGCCTACGAAGGCTTCTTCGCGACCAAATGCGCGCTGCGGCTCGCGCCGCTGGTCTTCGTGCGGCCGGGCGAGCTGCGCAAGGCGCAGTGGCCGGAGATCGACCTCGACAAGGCCGAATGGCGCATCCCTGCCGAGCGCATGAAGATGCGCGAGCAGCACATCGTGCCGCTGTCCCGCCAGGCCGTCGAGATCCTGCGCGAGCTGGAGCCGCTGACGAACCGCGCGATCCCCGCCAAGCCGGACGCGCCGCGTACGTCTTCCCCAGCGCGCGATCACGCGAGCGCCCGATGAGCGAAAACGCCGTGCTCGCCGCGCTGCGGCGCATGGGCTACGCAAAGGAAGAAATGACCGGCCACGGCTTCCGCAGCATGGCGTCCACCCTGCTGCACGAGCAAGGCTGGAACCATCAGGTCATCGAGCGCCAGCTTGCGCACGCGGAGCGCAACGCCGTGAGCGCGGCCTACAACTTCGCCGAGCACCTGCCGGAGCGGCGCAAGATGATGCAGGCTTGGGCGGACTATCTGGATGCGCTGAAAGCCGGCGCGGAGGTGATACCGCTGTTCAAGAAGGCGTAGGGCGCGCATCCACCAGTGTACGAAAGCGCACTCCGGAGAGGCGTCCGCGGCGACGTATGGCAAGCGTGATGCAAATTTCACGGCGCGGAAGCGCTTGGCCACAGCCACGCTGCGCGTCGTCCGCGGTGACACCGTGCTGCGCCACTCCGAACCAGTAAGGTTATCGGCGTCACTACTCGACCTTCACCGCGTCACCAAGCCCGAGTTCCTGGAGAACCTGACGCAACTCGGTGGCGAGTCCGCTCGCAACCTCGGACGGAAGGGTCACCGAAAAATCGACGCCGATTGTGAGTCCCGTGCCCGCGCGCAGCTTGGGAAGGATCTTCGTCCCGAGACGGTTCCAGACCTCGGGCGGCACGTTGCCCGTAAGGCGCAGTGTCCGCATGGCCGCTGAGGGCGTGGGCCCGGGGCCCGGCGTGGGACCGGGGTCCGGATCAGGTATCGGCCCAGGAGTCGGTGCGGGCTCCGGACCTGCCCCGGGTCCGGCAGGCGTTCCCGCCTTCAACACCTCCGTCGCCGTCTTCCTGAGCAGGAACACGCCTGCCTCGAACGCGACCTCCTCGCTGGCGCGCGCCTCGAAAGCCGGGTTGTGCGGGCGGCGGCCGAATTGACCGTCCACCCATTCGATGGCCTGCTGCGAATAGTCCTCCGGGTAGGCGAAGAAGTAGTCCAGCTCGCCGCGCCGGAATGGTTCCACCACGCAGTTCTTGCCCCGGCCCTCGGTGCGGTGGAAGTAATTCCTAATGAGGCCGGCCAGCTCACGCAGGCTCGCGTCATCTACAGCCGCCGCGACGTGCGGCAGGTTCTTGCGTTTGCGCCAGTAGGGCAGCAAATCGGCGTGATAGAACAGGCTCGCGCCCTTCCAGTACGGCTTGTGTTCGAGGAAGGTGAGCATGGTCCGCTCGTAGTGGTTCGAGAGCGCCGCGAGCTTTTCGACGAATGCCATGCGTTCGGCCGGATCGTGCAGGTGCCATTCGGCCTCGTCGAGGATCGCTCGAAAGCCCTTCTCGCAGCTCAGCTCGAAAATCTCGCGGAACTCCGCATCCATCTCGTTGCGCTGCGCATCGGGCAGGGCAAGCCAATCATCGAACAGCTCGTCCGGCTGCGTTTCCTTCATCGCCGCGAAATCCAGGTCGCCGAACAGGCCGCGCGCCTGAAAGTAGCGGGCGAGTAGCGCGTTCGGCATCTGCCGGAAGAAAACCCTCGTCGAGTAGTGCCTTGGCATTCCTCTATCCCGCCGCCGGGGAAGCGCCATTGGACGAATATAGATTTTACTGTACATTTCATCTTCGCAGTACAAACGCGGCGTCGAGGGCACCCATGGCAACGGGCCAGATCAGTACGCTCGCCTTCCGCATCGAACCGGCGCTGAAGCAGGCACTACACACGGCCACCGAGCGCGGTCCGTCGCCAACATGGTGGAAGTCTTGATTTTGGGACTAGTGCGGACGGAATGGAATCATGATCAAAGTACAGCACGACCATTCGGCTGACGAAGAAAGAAAAGGGCAGATGTCCAAGCGATAAGAATCTGAAATGGTAATCAAGAAATCTGAAGACAATTCATCGATCTTAGTGAACTGCCTAGCAACGACTGAGGTTTCCATTGCGGCGACTCGCTGCGATTCGAATTCGCGAACGCCTGCCGAGTCACGCAATGAACTCAGTTAACACTTCCAATCCAGGGCAACTCCTGACCGGCCCGCTCTTCAACGAGCCGATGCGGGTCGAGACCGTGCAGCCGAACGGCCCGCGAGCTGGGTCGTCGGCCTGGTCGGCATACAGTCCGAGCGGTTCCGCAAGGTCACGCTGACCGCCGACGGATCTCGAGCGCCTCACGATCCTCGACGCCGCAGCACTCCTTCGACGGCGACGGCCGCCTGCTCCGCCTCGGCCTCCAGGCCTACGCGCTCGGCATCGCCTACGAGTTCGATCCCTACTTCGGCCTCTCGATCTCGCGCGTCGATCCGCTGCCGCACCAGCTCGAGGCGGTCTACGACTACCTGCTCAAGCTCGCGCGCGTGCGCTTCCTGCTGGCCGACGACGCCGGCGCGGGCAAGACGATCATGGCGGGCCTGCTCATCCGCGAGCTGAAGCTGCGCGGCCTCGCCGAGCGCATCCTGATCGTCTGCCCGGCCAACCTCGCCTTCCAGTGGCAGCGCGAGCTGAAGGAGAAGTTCGACGCGAAGTTCCTGGTCATGAAGGGCCAGGACATCCGCGACCAGTTCGGCGTGAACCAGTGGCTGGAGCGCAACCGGGTCATCACGTCGCTCGACCTGGCGAAGCGCGACGACATCCTGCCCGGGCTGCGCCAGGTCCACTGGGACCTCGTCATCGTGGACGAGGCGCACCGCATGTCGGCCGCCGACGAGTCGCACAAGAGCCTGCGCTACCGGCTGGGCGAGCTGCTGCGCGACACGCTCCGACCACATGCTGCTGCTCACGGCGACCCCGCACAAGGGCGACCCGGAGAACTTCAGCCTGTTCCTGCAGCTCCTCGACGCCGACGCCTACGCCGACGTGAAGTCGATCCGCGAGGCGATGGACCGCCGGCGCGCGCCGTTCTACCTGCGCCGCACCAAGGAGGCGATGGTCTACTTCCCCGAGCGGCGGCCGGACGGCACCTGGGCCGCCGAGCCGATCTTCACCAAGCGCATCCCGCACACGGTCGACTTCCAGATCGACGGCGCCGAGTTCGACCTCTACCGCGACGTGACGCGCTTCGTGAAGCGCGAGAGCGCCCGCGCCGCGGCCGAGGGCGAGGACCCGCGCGCCCGGGCGATCGGCTTCCTGATGTCCCTCTACCAGCGCCGGCTCGCGTCGAGCACCTACGCCATGCGGCGCTCGCTCGAGAACCGCGCCCGGCGCCTCGAAGAGGGGCTCAAGCGCGCGCAGGACCTCGCCCGCCAGGCGCCGCCGGATCTTCCCGATCCGGAAGAACTGGAGGAGATGGAGGAGAGCGAGCGCGAGCGGCTGGAGGCGATGCTCGAGGCGATCACGCTCGCCGGCAGCGCCGACCAGGTGCGCGCAGGAAGTCGCAGGAGCTGCGGCGCCTCGCCGCTGCAGGCCCAGGCGGTCGAGGACGCGGGCGCGGAGGCGAAGCTCTCGAAGCTCAAGGACGCTGCTCCAGAAGGAAGGCTTCTTCGACCACCCGGACCAGCGGCTGCTCCTCTTCACCGAGTTCAAGGACACGCTCGACTACCTCGTCGATCGACTGAAGTCGTGGGGCTTCCGCGTCGGCTGCATCCACGGCGGCATGAAGTCGGGCTCGCGCGACGAGCCGGGCACGCGCCTCCACGCCGAGCAGCAGTTCCGCGAAGGCGAGATCCAGATCCTCGTCGCCACCGAGGCCGCGGGCGAGGGCATCAACCTCCAGGTCTGCAACATCCTCTTCAACTACGACATCCCCTGGAACCCGAACCGGCTCGAGCAGCGGATGGGCCGCATCCACCGCTACGGCCAGCGCAAGGACTGCCTGATCTTCAACTTCGTCGCGACCAACACCATCGAGGGCCGCGTCCTGCAGCGGCTGCTCGAGAAGCTCCAGGAGATCCGCGACGCGCTCGACGACGACGCGGTCTTCAACGTGGTCGGCGAGGTCCTGCCCGCGGCCCACGTCGAGCGCGTGCTGCGCGACTACTACGCCGGGCGCCTCGGCGACGCCGACCTCGAAGATCGGCTGCTCCGCGACGTGGACGAGGGCCAGTTCCGCGCCATCTGCCAGAACGCCCTGGAAGGGCTGGCGAGCAAGAAGCTCAACCTCGAGATGCTGATCGAGCGGCGCGCGCGGGCGCAGGAGCGGCGCGTCGTGCCGGAGACCATCGCGCGCTTCCTGCGCGAGGCGGCCGAGTTCGTGCCGCTCACGCTCAAGCCGGTGCCCGAGCCTGCCGCACACCTTCGAGCCGGCGCGGACGCCCTCGGTCCTCCGCCGCTACGAGAAGGACCCGGACTGGAAGCTGCCGGCCCTCGCGGACCGCTATCCGCGCTGCTCCACCGACCGCGAGACGGCCGAGACGGAGAAGCTGGAGTGGGTCACGCCCGGCCATCCGCTGTTCGAGGCGATCCGGCGGCACACCCACGCGCAGGCGCTGGACGTCCTCGGCAAGGGCGCGACCTTCTACTCGCTCCAGCACGAGCGCCCGGCGCGCATCGACTTCTACCGGGCGCGGGTCGTGGATGGGCTCGGGCAGGTCATCCACGAGCGGCTCTTCGCGGTGGAGATCGCCGAGGACGGCGAGCCTCGGCTCCAGGAGCCCGGCCTGCTCGGCAACTTCGCGCCCGCGGACCCGCCGGCCGAGCTGCCCGCGGTCGCGGCCCTGCCCGAGGCGACGAGCTGGCTCCACGAGCACGCGCTCGCGCCCGTTCCTCGAAGAGACGCGCAAGGATCGCCTGGCCGAGGTCGAGCGGGTCAGCGCGCACGTGGAGCTGTCGCTCACCGAGCTGCTCCAGCGCGCGGACGAGGAGATCGGCCGCGCGGCGGCCGACGTGGAGCAGAAGCTCGCCGGGCGCCGAGGGCCGGCTCGCGCAGGCCGAGACGCGCCACGCCGAGCTGCTCGCCCGCCGCGAGCGCCGCCGGATCGACCTCGAGCGCCAGCGGGCGCTCACGCTCCAGGCGGTCGAGCGGCTCGCGAGCGTCCTCGTGCTGCCGCACCCCGAGCGCGAGGCGCCCGAGGTGCGCCGGCTCAAGCCGAACTTCGAGACCGAGGCCACCGCCATGCGCGTGGTGATGGAGCACGAGCAGGCGCAGGGCCGGCAGGTCTACGACGTCTCCGAGAAGAACCTGGGCTACGACGTCACCAGCCTCGACCTCGCCTCCGGCGAGCTGCGGCTGATCGAGGTGAAGGGCCTCGGCGCCGCGACCGGCACGATCCTGCTCACGCCCAACGAGCGCCGCGTCGCCGAGGACCGGCGCGACTGCTACTGGCTCTACGTCGTCACCGACTGCGACACGGCGCCGCGACTGCAGGAGCCGATCCGCGACCCGGCGCGCCTCGACTGGAACGAGGTGACCAAGGTCGCGCACTACTACCTGTCGGTGAACGCGATGACGAAGCCGATGCAGGTGCGCGAGGACTCGCCGCCTTACGGAAGTGGGAGCTGAACCGATGGCTACGACAGCATTGACTGAAACCGACCTTCGTCGCGAGCTCGACGAGTTCAAGGAGCGCTACCCCAAGCTCGCCGACGACGAACTGTTCGTACTCTGGTTTCTGCGCGCCTTTGTGGCCGACGATGAGGGTTCGGCGCTGGGCAAATGCAGCGGCGCGCTCCGCGATGAAGCCGCCCGGATTGTCCGTGCTACCGATGGTGCAACGACGTTCGAGATCTTCGACGGCAAGCGGATCATGCTCCTGCTCGCGGACTACCTCGACGGCGTCGCGCCACCCGTGCCGTCCCTGGACCTCGAGATCGAATCCGGCGCCGGCGTGCGCACCGGCTGCGTGTTCAACCGCTACGACAGCAAGACGGACATCGAGTCATGGGTCTTCTCCATGAGCGATGCTTCGATCGCGAGCCTGTACGAGCGCGCTGGCACCCGGCTTTTTGCACGGAACGTCCGGGGGTTTCTCGGCAGCACCGAGATCAACCAGGGGATGGAAGCCACGCTGCAGGGTGAGCCCGATTACTTCTGGTACTACAACAACGGTGTCACCATCGTCTGCGACGAGGCGAAGCACGAGTCGAGTCGCGGGCAGAACATCCTGCGAGTCACCAACCCGCAGGTCATCAATGGCCAGCAAACCACGCGGACGCTCGCACGCAATCCGGGCAAGCAGACCGGAGCAAGCGTGCTGGTACGCGTGATTCGCGTGCCACGTTCTCCGCAGCACGGGAGCAAGGACTTCGAAACGCTGGTCTCCCGGATCGTTTCGGCGACGAACTGGCAGAACGCGATTCGCCCTTCGGACTTGATGTCGAATGACCGGCGCCAGATCGAGATCGAACGCCAGCTCCGCAAGCTGCACTACCTCTACCTGCGCAAACGCATGACCAAGGGCGAGGCGCAGCGCGCGGCGGGAACGCGTCATCTGCGTGTTATCAATAAGGAAGAACTTGCGCAGGCTGTTGCAGCTTGCGATCTGGACCCTTCGATCGTTCGCGCCGGCAGAGAACAACTCTTCGAAGAGCGCTTATATGGGCAGGTGTTTCCGAACGCGGACCCTAACTACTACCTGACTCGATATTGGCTTCTTCGCGAGGTCAGCTACGCAGCACGGGGTTCCCGTGAGCGAGTCTACGCAAAGTGGCTGGTGGTGCACTTCGCTTGGCAAAGCCTCGCGCCGCTGTGCCGAAGACGCTCGCACGCCACGGCTTTCCGTGAAGCGTGCGAGCGCGACACCGCTGCGGTAGTGACGCCGCTGCTGCGCGCATTGATCTCGCGTTCTCGGTGGCGCATCGTTTCTACCGAGCCAGCCGCGGGTCTGGTCCAACGGCGATTGATGTTGCGACGTTCTTCAAGCGCCGGAAGCTGGACGAGGAGTTTACGCAGCTTCTGGCGAGGTTCCAGAAACACGTCACGCGGAAGTTCACTCCACAACTGTGCCCGATTTGAGAAAGCACTCGACAAGGAAGTCACCGAATGATCCCCAAGGACTGCAAGCGCCTCGCCGAGGTCGACTTCCCTATCGCTGAAGGTATCGAGGCACGCGGCGCGGGAGAAGACGATCTGCCACGGGATTCCGAGCACGCTGCGGGGGGGGGGGGGGGGAGGGAGGGGGAGGAGGGAGGGATCGGGGGGGGCGAACCGCAACCCGGGCACTACGGACGACGAACTCCGTAGGGCACTGCTCGTTCATCGCCGACTTCGCGAACTGGGACCTCGCTGCGCATCCGCACCTATCTGGAGGTGAGCCGGCGTTGGTGAAGGCGGCGCACGGAGGAGGACGGTGGCGCCTACGAGCCGCCGCTGGTGGTGGACCCGTTCGCAGGCGGCGCCTCGACCCCCCGAGCGTCGCGCCTCGGCCGCCAGGCATTCGCGAGCGATCTCAATCCCGTCGCCGCCTGACCCCGAGGTCATGCTCGAAGACATCCCGCGACATGGTCCGGAGCTTGCCGAAGAGCTGCGGCGCGTCGGGACCGAGATCAAGCGCGAGCAGAGAAGGAGCTCGAGGAGGACGCGCGGCTCACGGCGCTCTTCCTCTGGACGCTTCAGGCCATCGAGGGCGAAGGCAGCTGAGGATGCGGGTGAATTGGACGAGGACGAGGACGAGAAGACGGCTGACGACGAGGAAGACCAGGAAGGTGCGTCCCGCGCGGCAAGGCCGAGGGCTTCACGCTAGTCTTCGACGTTCGGTGCGCCGCTTCGCGCAGCCGCTCGGCATCGAGCTGCCGAAGTGGGAAGGCCGCGTGATCGAGACGAAGAAAGGCGTCGTGCGCCTGCTGCCCATCGCCGAGCGCGCGAAGCAGCTCTTCGGCGAGGACGGCCCGCATCCGCCGTCGCCACCCGCCTCGAGCAGACGGCCGCGCTCGGGACTATCTCGCTCCAGGGCATGCTCTTCCCCGAGATGGAAGCCGCACCCAGGGTCCGCGGCGTGTGTGGTCTGCGGCCGGGCGCGCGGCCGGCGAACGTGTCGGACGAGAGCCTCGCCGCGGCGCGCGAAGCCACGACGCTCGACCGCGTGCACGCCGCCATGCTGCTCCAGGCGGGAGGACGCACCAACGCGCTGCGCGTGCTGCTCAAGGCCGAGCAGGACCGCGGCCCCGACTTCCTGCGCCTCGCCAACGCGCTCTCGCCGCTCCACCCGAAGGGCAGCGAGGAGAAGCGTCTACTGGACGCAATGCTCCTCGCGGTGCCGAGGTGAGAAGATC
>CAVSLM010000008.1:0-336444 GCA_963728895.1 uncultured Gammaproteobacteria bacterium | reverse complement strand
CAATTGCTGCTCTTGACCTGCCCGGCATAGACTTCCGGATGCATCCTGAGGCTCTCATACAGGCTGGTGGTGCCCGCCTTGGCAGCACCGATGATGAAGAAGTTTGGAAGTCGCGCTGCGTCCATTCTAGCGGCGCGCCCCTCTTTGATTTCCCGCCATCAACGCATAGCTGCCGACGGTCACGAGTGCGAAGTATCCGTCGGACTCATGGCGACGCATTTCCCTGCTGTGTTTTAAGTGCGTCTTCCGCTTCGGCTGAACGTTTTGCAGGCGCGCGCGAATAGTTGAACCGAAGATTCAGGAGGAATTTTGCCCCATTGCTGATTGCCAACGCCCACGCCGCGCCAACGAGCCCGAACTGGGGGATCAAGATCCACGACAGGATCGAGACGACCGCAACAGCGAAGATGTTCAACAAAAGCATCGCCCGGTACCGCGCGCTACCGTGAGAGCACTGCCCAGAAACGTCGCCGCATACCCGATACCTGCCGCAACCATCACCCATATGAAGACATCCGTGTACTTCACAAAGGCGGGACCATAGGCGATCATCAACAACTCGCGACCGAACAAGGCAATCGCTACTATCCCAAATGCCGCCATTGCGGCACCGATACCACGCAGCCTCCACAGCAATTGAAAGTACCGACGCTCGTCACCCGCCACGTGGTGTCTCGCCAGACGGGGCGCTGCCGCTTGTGCCAGGGACGCGGCGACGAATTGGCCAACAAGAAGAAAATACACCATCCCAGAGTAGAAGCCCACCTCCTCTCGACCCAGGTAGTGGTCAATCGAATACACGGGTATGTTTGCCGTGAGTGACACCAGCAGCGCCACTATTCCGAGGGGTAATGCACGAATTGCGAGCAGCCAGATCCGCGAAATTGAGCCGACAAATCCCCCCGGAATCAGCTTTGCGCTAGCGGGCACATCGATGGCAAGGAGAATGGCAAGCCATACGGCCGCTGTGCTGTAGACTCCGATCTGCAGGCTGCCGGTCAGCCATAATGCCGAGCCGACGGTGATCACCGCGGTCACGCCTCTGGCGATGATCGAGATCGCCATGGCGCGCATACGTTCGTGACGCTGCTGCAAGCCGTAGAAGACGTCGCTGATCGCCTCGAAGGTCTTGTATAGCGCTATCCCCAGGGCAACTTGAACCAAGCCACGTTCGTAGCCTGTCACTGTCAAGATCCCTACCACAATCGACAGTGCAACCACAGAGGTTGCCAACCGTAGAATCAGGTAGTCACCGAAATGAAACTCGTCTCTTGCGTCTGTTGCCTGGAATGCACGCAGGTTGAGCTGGGGAAACACGAACACCGGGCTCACGATGGCCAGACTCAACGTCAGTTCGCCGAGCATCGTAGCGCCGCCCAGTTTTGCGACCACGACCAAGACTCCCCATTGGCTCATGGCATATATAATTCGAGCCACCAGAGTCCACGCAAAATTCTCTTTGAGCGATACACCGCTTCGGGAGAGCGGCTTGGTTGGCGCTTCCTCCACCTTATGCCTCCGCGGAAATGTTCATCGAACACTCTGGTCGTGGAGATCCTTGATAGCCGTTCGGACAGCGAGCGCTCATGGCTCGACCGCTCTCAGTTTCGCCATTCGACCAGGTTCCGCCCCAAGAGCTCCTCCAACTGCGAAATATCATCGCGAAATTCGGCGGTGAGCCTTTGATGCAGAGAGGGAGAAAGTTCGGCACGCCTTGTATTACGTGCATTCAGACGAACGTAGAGGTCCGAAAGGCCCAGATGTCTGACGTCGAGAAGCGCCTTGGTGCGATTGACTACAGCCAGGATGCCACGAGGCGGTCTCGTCGCCAGACGTGCGAGCAAGCGGCTACGGGAGGCCTTATTCTCGTTGACGCGCGGGAAGTGGCTGCGGCTGTCCAACTCCACGTTCAGAAACTCCAATGTCTGACGGTAGATGGTCTCCGGCGAACGCTGAAAGTCATCGAATAGAAAAATCTTGACCTGTTCTGGAGCGAAGCAAGCAAATACTCGCGCTACCTGGGCCGCATAGGCAGCGCACCAGTGGTATTGAAGAAATTTGGGTTCCCGACACAAGGCCGGTATCTGGTTCCCCTGTGCCCTGCTCGCCTGTAGGTTCCACGCACGTTCAAAGTTCGGCTCATCCTCGCTTTGGTTCCACAGCAACTCTGAGTGGAATGCATACGCCATGTCAACCGGGTTTCTCAGTATGAGAATGACCTTTGCGCCGGGACAGAAATCCGCTATCTGGCTCAACGCAACGCTTGAGAGGAGATAGGTAACCGAAGCCTCGCCCACGCAGACATGTTGTGGACCCGCGTCGGAAAAGAGCTTCAGGTATTCATCAAGAGTGCGAACCCGGCGCACCTTTGGGAAATCGCTACACCAGTAGTGCGGTTCCTTCAGGTCGGGCATATAGATGTTGGGGTGCGAGCGCAGATACGCGTACAGAGCGCTGGTACCGCTCTTCGGGGCACCGGCCAGGAAGAAATTGGGACGTCTCACCTTCTACGTAAACCTTCGATTCATGGGCACGCGCCCACTTTACCGTCTGACCGCGGCACGCCGGAGAGAACTCTTTTGATCCGTGCCACCGCCTTCCCGTCGCCATACGGATTATGCGCACGAGACATGGACTCGTACACGTTGCGGTCGAGCATGACCGAACGCACTCCATTCACGATTCGCTCTCGGTCCGTCCCCACCAGCATCACCGTTCCCGCATCCACTGCCTCTGGCCGCTCGGTGACCGCCCGCATTACCAGTACAGGCTTTCCGAGCGCAGGTCCCTCCTCCTGAATTCCTCCAGAGTCTGTAAGAATCAGGTCACATTGGTCCATCAGCCATACGAAGGGGGCATAGTCGACCGGTTCCATGAGGTGGACGTTGGGAAGATCCGAGAGGATTTCGTAGACGGGCTTCTGGACGTTTGGATTCAGATGAACCGGATACACCAGCTCCCAGTCGCGGATGTGCATTCGCCAGGTCCCGAATCGCAGAGCACAAATCGATGAATCCCTGGCCAAAGTTTTCCCGTCGGTGTCCTGTGATGAGTATGAAGCGCCGCTTCGGGTCCGTGAGTCGCTCGTAGAGCGCGGACCCGAAACGCCTCTCCCAGTGCTGGGCGGGATAAGCCGGCGACCATGTCCCGAACCATCAACAGGGCGTCGATGACGGTGTTTCCGGTCACCCAGATGCAGTCGTCGAATACCCCCTCTGCGAGCAGATTCTGCCGCGCGCCTTCCGTAGGTGCGAAATGGTAGGACGCGAGCCGCCCGACAAGCGTGCGGTTCGCCTCCTCCGGGAATGGCGCACGCAAGTTGCGCGTACGAAGCCCTGCTTCGACGTGCCCTACCGGAATGTTCTCGTAAAATGACGCCAGTGTGGCGGCGAAGCACGTCGTGGTGTCGCCGTGCACCAGGACCAGATCTGGGTCGGTAGTCGCGCAGCACGTCGCGCATGCCGAGCAGCGTCTTCGCAGTGATGTCGAACAGGTCCTGTCCCGCGGCCATGAGGTCCAGATCGTAGTCCGGTCGGATCTCGAACAGCTCCAGTACCTGATCGAGCATCTCCCGGTGCTGCGCCGTTACGCAGACGCGCGACTCGACGCGCTTCGTCGCCCGCCAGCCGAGCACCACCGGCGCCATCTTGATCGCCTCCGGTCGGGTGCCGAAGACGGTCAGCACGCGCGCATCACAGGAATCAGCCCCCGGTGTCGATCAGGATCTTCTCCTGCAGACTCGGCCGCCTAGCCGCGGAACTGGCGGTGGTCCACCAGCACGAGAACGATGTCCGCGCGCGCACGACCTCCTGGTACGGCAGCAAGTCGAACTCCCGGGTGGCTCTGAGGTTGGGCTCGGCAACCAGCATGCTCGCCCGACCGCTCGCGCTGCAGCGCGCGCACGATCTCGACCGAAGGCGACTCGCGCAGGTCGTCCACGTCTGCTTTGAACGCAAGCCCGAGGCACCCGATCACGGGATGCTTGAACTTGTCCGCACTGGCCTTGACACGTGCTCGACCACCCATTCGGGCTTGTAGTCGTTCACTTCCCGCGCGACGCGGATCAGGCGCGCCAGTTCGGGATTGCGCGACACGATGAACCACGGGTCGACGGCGATGCAATGGCCGCCGACGCCCGGCCCTGGCTGCAGGATGTTGACGCGCGGATGGCGGTTGGCGAGACCGATCAGCTGCCACACATTGATGCCCTCGCGCTCGCAGATCAGCGAAAGCTCGTTGGCGAAGGCGATGTTCACGTCGCGGAAGGAATTCTCGGCCAGCTTGGCCATCTCGGCCGTGCGCGAGTCGGTCGCCATCACCTCGCCGCGTACGAAGCTCTGATAGAACTCGACCGCCTCCTCCGTCGAGACTTCGTTGATGCCGCCGACGATACGATCGTTTTCGACCAGCTCGGTCAGAATGCGCCCGGGCAGCACGCGTTCCGGGCAGTGGGCCACGAAGACGCTCTTCTCCGACATCGTGACCTGCTCTCGCAGGATCTTGCCACAACGCCCTCGGTCGTGTTCACGGGACTGGTGGACTCGAGAACGACGAGATTGCCCGGCCGGACGAAGGGCGCGATCGTGCGGGTAGCGGCCTCGACATACGAGAGGTCGGGCTGACGCCATCCTTGAAAGGGGTCGGAACCGCGAGGATGAAAACATCGGCCTGGACCGGCTCCAGACCCGCAGTCAGATTGCCCCGACTGCACCGCCGACTTGACGAGAATGTCCAGCTCCGGCTCCACGATATGGATGCGACCCTCGTTGATGGTGTCGACAACTCTCCTGGAAGTGTCAACACCATGAACTTTGAAACCCTTGGTGCCGAGTAGCGAAGCCGTCGGTAACCCGATGTATCCGAGCCCAATGACGCAGATCGTCTTGTCGAAGTCAGTCATGCCCGTGCTCACGGTCAGATGTGGTATCCAAAGCGGTGCCGTCAGTTCTCAGCCGCACTGCCTGCGGAAAAACTGCGCGCCGCCAGCGATGACCGCGCCTCTCGCAGTCCTTCCCTGTCCGTTACGCTCGTCGGCCCATGGCGACCCGTCTTCTGCAGCGAAAAGCCGACGCGAACTACTCTCCTGGAAGCGTCTGGTACTTCAGGCAAATGCCATCCTCGCGCTGCTTTCATGCGTTGTCGCATGTGCGAAGCTGTAATCCGAACCGCACTCCTCCGCTTTCGCAGCTGGGTTACGTGGACGGCGATCGGAGAAGCAATGCGACTATTTCAGCGCGTATTTGAGACGGGTCCGTTATCTTTCGCCGTCGTAACGCATTGATGTAGTCTTCGGCTTCTGCGATCCAATGCGATGCGGGCTTATTTGACTCTTCTTGATGAGTGATCGCCTCTTCAAGCGACGCGAGGTACCTCATGTCATCGACAGCTTCTCGAAATCCTTCCCAAGCAATTGTGTCTATGACTCCGTCAGCCGTCGGATACGCGAACACCATGTCTCGCTTCCTTTCATTATCGAAGTCGTTCCAGATGAACCCGGACGAATGCTGATAGGCATAGTCCATGACGCCATCAAATCTTGCCTGCCAAAGGGTGAACCCGTAGTTCAACCGATAGATAAACGGGTTCTCGGCGGCGACCTGCGGATTCGCGTAGCTGAAGATCTTGCTGTTCAGGCGGTGAGCAGTGACCGCCATTTGCGGGTCGGGTTTTCCCTGGAAGACAAGTAGATCGGTAGAAGGTCCCGTTATCTCGTAGTGCCCTTCATTGCCAGCGGCAAAGATGCGACCTCCCGCCTCATGCACAACATGCCATGCAGGCTGCTCCGCGCGCAGTTTTGCGCCGCGAGCCTCATCCACCCCGTAGTAGTACACTTCGTCGATTCCGAATCGCTTCGCGATCCGGTTCATCGAAAAACATCCCTCCTCAATTTGGCAAGGGCTTCGGAGGTCCTGGGCATCCCGGTTTGCCGACCTAGATAGTACAAAGGTCGGGAACTCAAACCTAAGCTCCGCCGTATTCCCAGGTATTCTTCCAACAGCGGGAGTGGTTCCATTTTTTGATATAGAGTGGGATTGGCGATGCCGTGGTTCAGCATGTCGTGGAGTTCGGCCGTGAGCTGTTCCACATTCTTGAATTCTGAAGAAACGCTTGCGTGGCTCGGGGCTAGTATGCCCCGATAATAGATGCTGTACGTCAATTTGGGTTCCGCTAGCCGAAAGGGAAGAACCCGTACGGAGCAGAGGCAGCTTCCTCAGGGTTTTCCCCTCGGCAGCAATTGCAAGTGAACCTCTGTATGTTCCCGATGGCGCGGTAGGTGGGATAGAAACCGTTAGCCAGATCTGTAGTGTCTTGGACTCACCCAGATCTATCGGCTGCAACTTCGGGGCGTCGCGAACCGGAAACTCGCTGATCGATTTGATGACCTTCGCGGGCGATAGCTCCGGGCTGCTGATCGATACATATTGGAAACCATTCGGGAGTTGCAGTTTGATCAGGTTTGCTTTTTTCTGAAGGTCAACGTGCACAAGGTCATCATCGTGCAGAAGCAGTTCAGGGACCAGCAGTCGGTCTTTCGTATTGCGTCTCCAATGCGTCTTCCAGGCGCCACTTGCCTGATACCACACTTTCACCGTTCGAATGTCGATCCTGGATGCCGGGATTACGCGACCGCCGTTGACAAGATCTGTTGCTTCCAGCGTCGCCTTTCGAAGTGGGCGTCCGAGTGAACGCATCAGGAACGAGGCCGGCTCAGCTTCTCCTCGGCAGCCAACTACATTCAGAACCGCTTCCTCTTCATCGGTTACCGGAGTGTCCGGTAAGACCATCCGCGACGTGATCGGAGTGACAGTTTGAACGACCAGTTCGGACCCACGGGCGGAGGAGGCAAAGCCGCCAATCAGTGCGACCAATAGACAGAGATATGCGGCTGCGCGATGCAGTATCTCTATCGAGTCGTTGGGCAGGAATGAAAAGTTCGGATTCGGACGCGGTGTCGGAACGAAGCACCGAGCTCGCGACCCTATGGATGATCGCTTAGTGTCCATCACCGTTAAGGCTCCTACACAGAGTGACGACTACGCCGAAGGCCACGCCAGGAGACTGCGACGGGCGAATATGGGTACTGGCAAAGAAGGTTGCGGCGATCGGAGCCCTCGGAAGCGATTGCCTTTTTTGACGAGTCTGCCGAGCAAGTGGAACGTAAGTTAGCTTCAGCGGCGCACTGGCATAAATGCGATGGACGAATGCCATGGAACGCACTTCACTTTCCCTCGAGGCGACGCAACCGTAATTTCTGTTGCTACCGCCCCACCCCCACATAATCAAACCCGTAGCCCGCCATCTGGTCCGGCTCGTAGACGTTGCGCAGGTCGACGAACACGTTGCCGCGCATCAGCTCCTTCACCCGGTCGAGGTCCAGACCGCGGTATTCGTTCCATTCTGTCATGAGCACCACGGCGTCGGCGTACAGAAATGTGTCGTAGACATCCTCGCAATAGACGATGTTGTCGGGCAGCAGTGGCTTCGCCTCCTTGATGCCCTGCGGGTCGTGGGCGCGAACGGTCGCGCCCTTGTCCGCGAGATTGGGCAGGATCGCGAGCGAGGGCGCATCGCGCATGTCGTCGGTCTCGGGCTTGAAGGTGAGACCCAGCACGGCGATGATCTTGCCGGATTCCGAGCCGCCGAGCGCGCCGCGGATCTTCTTCACCATGCGCGCCTTCTGCGCGGCGTTGACCTCGACCACCGATTCCACGATGCGGCACGAGGCGCCGTGCTCCTGGGCGATGCGGATCAGCGCGAGCGTGTCCTTGGGGAAGCACGAGCCGCCGTAGCCGGGGCCGGGATGCAGGAACTTCCTGCCGATGCGCCCGTCCAGCCCCATGCCCTTGGCGACCGCATGCACGTCGGCGCCGACCAGCTCGCAGAGCTGGGAGATCTCGTTGATGAAGCTGATCTTGGTTGCCAGAAAAGCGTTCGATGCGTACTTGATGAGCTCGGCGCTTTCCAGGTTGGTGACCAGGATCGGCGCCTCGATGAGATTGATGGGCCGATAGAGCTCGCGCAGCAGTGATCTCGGCGCGCTCGCTCTCCACGCCCAGCACCACACGGTCGGGACGCATGAAATCGGTGATGGCCGCGCCCTCGCGCAGGAACTCGGGGTTGGAGGCCACATCGAAGTCGGCCATCGGGCTTTCTTCGCGGATGATGCGCTCCACCTGGCGCGCGGTGCCGACGGGCACCGTGGACTTGTCGACGATGACCGTGTAGCCGGTCAGGTGCCGGGCGATGTCGCGGGCCGCGGCATGGACGTACGTCAGGTCCGCATGGCCGTCGCCGCGGCGCGTGGGCGTGCCGACGGCGATGAACACCAGATCCGCCTCGGGCACGGCGGGGTCGAAGTCGGTGGAAAAGCTGAGCCGCCCGGCCGCGACGTTGCGCGCCACCAGGGCGTCGAGGCCCGGCTCGTAGATGGGGATTTCACCCGCCTGCAGCCGCGCGACCTTCACTGTCGTCGACGTCGACGCAGGTGACGTTCGCCCCGAACTCGGCGAAGCATGCGCCGGATACCAGGCCCACGTAACCGGAGCCGATCATCACTACGTTCATGGTGGACTACCTTACCGGACCTTTGTTGCAGTTCTTGGGGGAAGTGTGGCGCAGCCTTGCCCTGCCGGTTCCTGCTTGTCATCACCCGATCCACGGATGGCATTGCCGTCGCGCGAGGCGCCGCCCAGCCTGGCCGGGGTTCGTATACTACTTCGCCGGCTGGCTCCGCAACAACCTGGACACGCGGAATTGTTTGCGAGCCGGGGGGACGCATGGGCGGGGGCCGCGGGTAGCGGCGGCGTAACCCAACCGCGTCGGTGTTCGAGCCAGGGTTCGCGTGCGGGGGGCGCGCCGCACGCGACTGGCTCGTTTTCCCCGCGGCAGGTTCGGCGGCGCGGCCAGGGAATTGGTTTTCCGCGTGCGGGGGCCGCACCCTGCGGGCGGCGCCGTCATGCCGTGTGCGGCAACCGAAACTTCTGACTCGTGGACGAAATTGGCAGGTTACCGCCCTGCGGCGTGGAGCAGGCGAGGCTCATCCCAATGATTGCAGCAGCCGTTCGAGACCATCCTGCAGATCCACGGCGGATGACCACCCGAGCACGCTGCGGGCACGGCTCGTATCCGCGGACGAATGGCGGATGTCGCCGGACCGCGGTGCGGCATACGTGGGTGCGACGGGTTTGCCCACGATTTCGCACATCGTGCGGAGCAGCCCATTGAGTGTCACCGGCCTGCCGGTGGCAATGTTGAAGACCTCGCCCGCGGCTTCCGGCACCTGGGCGGCGCGCAGATTGGCTTCGACGACGTCGGCGACATAGACGAAGTCACGCGTCTGCCCGCCGTCGCCGAAGATGGTCACTTGACTTCCCGTGGCGAGCCGATCGGCGAAAATGGAGATCACGCCGGAGTACGGCGAGCTGGGGTCCTGTCGCGGGCCGAAGACATTGAAATACCGCAGACGGACCGTCTGCAGTCCGAACAGCTGGTGATAGACAGCGCAGGCGTATTCCGAAGCCAGCTTGTCGACCGCATAGGGAGACAGCGGTTTGACCGGGGAGTCCTCACGCTTCGGAAGATCCGGCAAATCGCCATAGGCGGCGGCGGACGCCGCGAACATCACCCGCTGCACGCCGTGTTGTCGGGCAGCCTCCAGCACGTTCAGCGTGCCCTGGTAGTTGGTGCGCTGGGTTCCGATCGGATCGGCCACCGTCCTGGGCACAGACGCGACGGCAGCCTGGTGAAAGACCCACGTGGCACCTTGCACGGCCGCGCCGACGGCGCGTGGGTCGCCCACATCGCCTTCCCACAACTCCACACGGGCATCCTGCGGCAAGTTGCCCCGCTTGCCGGTAGAGAAATCGTCGAGCACGCGAACCGCATGCCCCTCCACCACCAGCCGGTCAACGAGATGGGAACCGATGAAGCCTGCGCCGCCTGTCACCAAAGCCAACACTGCCGGATTCTCCTTCGGGCCCCGGAAGAGCCCAGCTTCACCGCTGGGCCCAAGAATAGAGTGGGCTGGATACTAGCAGGTTTGCCCAACTACAGCTCACCGTTTGAGCTTGCAGCGGGCCGATCGATGTGGCCACTGCGGCGGCACGCCGGAGCGCCTGGCCCGGAAATCTCGCCCGCCTGCCTGCGGCTGGGCGGTAAGTGTATGGATCGCGGGGAAGATCTGGCATTCTTCATGATCGCCCAACGACTGCGGCCTGTCCCGGTTCTGGCGATTTCTCGCTCGCGCTGGCTGGGTCTTCACTCAAGTGACAGCTACGGCTATCCCTTTCGCTCCAGCCCGGCGCCAGGACGGCTGCGTATTCCGCCAGTTCCCGGGATGCTGGTGAGATTTCCGTGCTGACCCCGGGCTGACCCGTCTCTTCGCTGGCTGTCGGAACGTTTTACACTTTTGCCGGCGATGCAGGACGCGACAAGACGTTTTTCGCACTTTCCGGGCAGGCAAATGGGCCGGTGTCCCACGAAAATCGGGTACACGAGCCTTGGGCGGCAACGGCCTACGTTTGGAAATGCCCGCCGATGAGATAGGAATTGCCTATTTTTCAGCCAACTACGCACACAACGCGAAGCTTGGCGTCGGAATCCTTTACACTTCCGTCGCACCCCAGCGGCAAGCATCTGCTGCAGAAAGGGTTTCTAAGTTGGCACCATGCATGCTTATTTCTCCCGCTGCACGATTCAGCATTGTGCGTTGCGTCACTAGCAACCGGAAAACGGGAAATAGGGCAGGGGAGGAAACCGCGTGAAACTTGGACGAATGATGGCGGTAGCGGTGCTGGCGGCGGCAGGAGGTGCGGGGACGGCGTGGGCGGATACGGTCGACATCACGACCCCGCTCGACCAACTCCCCAGTGGAACCTATGTCAACTTCATGCCCGTAAGCGGAACGTTCAGCGACCTTTACAACTTCTCTATCAGCACGCTCAGCAGTTCGTCGGTGTCGCTTACGAACGTCGTCCTGATGAACGAGCAAACGGCGGTTCTTAACATCCAGGATGCGACCGTGACGCTCGATGGGCCCTCCGGCTATCACGACGTGCTCGCGGGATTCACCACCAGTTTTATGCTGCCGGGCACACCGGGCGATTATCACGCACTGGTGGAAGGACATGGCACCGGCCTGGGCGGCCAGGGTGCGTATGTGTTCTCCGCCTTCGCTCAACCCGTTCCATTGCCGCCAGCGGTGTGGTTGATGGGCGCAGGGCTGGTGGGGTTGGCAGGCATCGGAGGTCGGCGGCGGGGAAAATAAACCAGCCGTCCGTTGTTCTCGATAAACCTCTGAAGGATTTCGCGGACAGCAGTTTTGCTGCCCGCGCAGTTGTGCGTGGGCCGATGCGGTAGTGCGGGTCGTCTCGTTCAGCAGTTATTCCCCGCGTGAACCCTCGTCTCTTCGCGGTGCTGCGTGCCGCAGCATCGCGGTGCACAGCCCCGCTCCCACGCTGCCGGCATTCAGGCCGGTAGTAACAACCTACACCGGCAGGTCACCATGCGCCTGCCGAGCACGAACGAATCCCCCTTTTGTGGGAGCGTCGCTCCCGGCGGCGCGATTGCGGCCCGCAGGGCCGCTGTCCCGCGAAGTCCGCGCGAAGCTCGAAAGCAGCGGCGCTGCGCGCCGCAGGATCGCGGTGCATAGCCCCGCTCCCACGGTGCCGGCATTGCTGGACACCAGCAGTCATCGAACAGCGACAGGCATGCCAGCGTCGCTCCCGGCGGCAAACAACCCACGGGCGGTGCGCCGTGCGCGGCAGGTCGGACGAGCAACCTGTGGGGGCGTCGCTCCCGGCGGCGCGATGGCGGCCCGCAGCCGCTGGCACCTTGCGCCGCCCGTATCCTCGGGCACTCAGCCGCCGGCATATTCCGCCGGTTCCACTTCGTCGGGGTTCTCCAGGAAACCTTCGCGCAGCAGGTACAGGAAGATTTCCTGCGACGCCTGCATGGGCGAGAGGTCGCTGGTGTCGATGCGCAGCTCCGCGTGCTCGGGCGCCTCGTAGGGGTCGCTGATGCCGGTGAACTCCGGGATCAGGCCCTTGCGCGCCTTGGCGTACAGGCCTTTGCGGTCGCGGCTTTCGCACACTTCGAGCGGGGTGGCGATGAAGATTTCGATGAAGGCGCCGTGCTGGGCGATCATTTTGCGCACTGCGCGCCGGGTGGCGGCGTAGGGGGCGATGGGGGCGCAGATCGCCACGCCGCCGTTCTTGGTGATTTCGCTCGCCACGTAGCCGATGCGGCGCACGTTCAGGTCGCGATGCTGCTTCGAGAAGCCCAGTTCGCTGGAGAGGTTCTGGCGCACGATATCGCCGTCCAGCAGGGTCACGGGACGGCCGCCGGCCTCGATGAACTTGGCGTAGATGATCTTGGCCAGCGTCGACTTGCCGGAGCCGGACAGCCCGGTGAAGAACAGCGTGATGCCCTGCCTGCTACGCGGCGGGCATACCTTGCGCAGCTCGGCGATGACATCGCTGTAGGAGAACCACTCCGGAATCTCCAGGCTGTGCGCCAGCCGGTGGTGCAATTCCCTTTCCGTCAGCTCGATGCCCTTCTCACCCTCGCGCTCGATGACCTCGACGTCGAGGAACTGCCGGCGCCGCGGCACGTAGCGCATCTCCTTGAACGGGATCATGCGAATGGAGAGCTCGTCGCGGTATTCGGCGATGATCTCCTGCGCGGCGTAGAGCGGATAGAACGCCGAGCCGTCGCCGTCGTCGGGCGGTGCGGCATGGCCCGGGCCGACGATCAGATGCGTGCAGCCGAAGTTCTGGCGCACGATGGCGTTCAGCAGCCCTTCGCGCGGGCCCGCCATGCGCACCGACATCGGCAGCAGCGACAGCATGGCGATGTTGTGCGGATAGTGGCGGCGGATCACCTGATAGCAGTGCACGCGGGCGTTGTAGTGCAGATCGCCCGGCTTGGTGGTACCGACCGCCGGATGCAGCAGGATGTGCGCGTTGGCCTCCTTGGCCGCCTGCAGCGTCACTTCGCGGTGCAGCCGGTGCATGGGCTTGCTGGTGTGAAACGCCACCACACGGCGCCAGCCGAGCTTGTCGAACAGGTGGCGCAGCTCCTCGGGTGTGTCGCGCAAGGTCGAGAAATCGTAATGTGCCGGCAGCTGGATGCCCTCCACGGAGCCGCCGACGTAGGTCGCGTGAGTCTGCTCCTGCAGGTAGGCCACGCCGGGATGGAGGGTCGAGTCAGTGCCGTATACCCGTTTGGCCTCGAGGCTGCGCTCCGGCGTCCAGACATCCTCCACGGTGAGGACCGCAAGCATGAATCCTTCGCCGTCACGCAATGCCAGGCGGGTGCCGGGGGTGGTCTTCTCGGCGAGTGCCGGGGGAATGTCGAGAACGACCGGAATCGGCCACAGCGTGCCGTCCGGCAACCGCATGTCCTTTACCACCGAATCGTACTCGCGGCGCGTCATGAACCCGCGCAGCGGTGAGAAGCCGCCGTTCATCAGCAGCTCGAGATCGCAGATCTGGCGTTCGGTCAGGGTCACCGACAGAAACGCGCTGGATTCGGACTTGAGCGCCTCTGCGCGGGCATCGGGAACCAGCAGATTGCAGAGGGTCCCGCCGTGCGGTCGGATGAAGATCTCCAAGCTGATTTACCTCCCTCACGTGGATCGGCTCCGGTGCGGTGCCGGGCGATGTGCGGCCACCGGGCTACCGCAACGGCCTGTGAGAGCGGGATCATAGCCGAATTCGGTGTCCGTGGAGCGCGTCTCTCTCGGCCGGGAGGATGGAACATTGAGCAGGAAATCGGGGCGGTGACGAGGGAAAAACATTCTCATGCCGTCTGCACTGGGCATCTTCAGGAGCGTCGCTCCCGGCGCCGCGATGGCGGCCCGCAGGGCCGCTGTCCCGCGAAGTCCGCGCGGAGCTCGAAAGCGGCGGCTTCGCGCCCGTCGCGCCTCTCACGCATGCGCGCAGCCGCCGCTCGGCGGTGTGAATCCACGTGCCGAGGTCGCGCAGCGCCCTGGCCCGGAACTCTCACCAGCCGGCCAGCAGCTGGCCGGTGCCGGATCATGAATGGCGGATGCGCTGCCTTATCCGCCCTACATGCATCGAATGCGCGAACGTCTCGTCAGGATTGCACCACTACACTGGCATCGCCGGGGTATGCCGCCGCGCGCAGATCTTCGCAACGGATGGAGAAGCAGGCCCGGGATCGATGACAAACGCGCGCTTCGAAGACGCCGGCGCTTCTTGTTTGTCACCGGCCCCGATTCTTACAGGGAGGGCAAGGGGCGCATGGCCTGCTGCGCGCTCTCGCCCTTGTTGAGGACCACTACGTTGACGCGACGGTTCTGCTGGCGTCCTGCGGCATTGTCATTGGACGCGACGGGATAGGATTCGCCGAGCCCCTGGGCAACAATGCGCTGCGGATCGATGCCGTTGCTGACGAGATAGCTGCGTACCGCGTTCGCGCGCGCCAGCGACAGTTCCCGATTGTACTGCTCCGAGCCGATCGCGTCGGTGTTCCCCTCCACGAGCACGTTGCGGTCGGGGTTGTCCTTGAGGTAGCTCACCAGCGGATCCAGGTTCAGTGCGGCGCCGGGCTTGAGCTGCGCGTCGTCGAACCCGAACAGCACGTCGCTTCCGAGCGTCAACACCGTGCCGCGCTCGGTCTGCCTGGCGTTCAGCTTGCGCTGCAACATCTGAACTTCGTCATTGCGTGCCTGCAGCAACACCTGCTGGCGTTCTTTGCTGAGCGCATCGATCCGATCCGAGGCGGCCTTCTTCTGCGCCACCTCCCTGGCGATGTCGACGCGTTGCTGGGCGAGATAGGCGAGGTGCTGGATGCGATCCCTGTCGTCGTTGTTCTCCAGCGACCGGTTGGCACGGGTCAGTGCCTGTTCCGCCTCGTGCAGGGCGACCGGTGCATTCTGCGCGATCTGTGGATCCTGTGACGCCTGCTGATACGACGCGCGCGCCTGCTCCAGCTCCGAGGGGGGTTGCATGGTCGCGCATCCGGCGCTCGCACCGATCACAACGCCGAGCCACGCCGAGCGAAACGCCGCTGCACGAAAATTAGCCTTCATGGCGCACCTCCCGTTCCGTTCTGCCCGCCAGGGCCGCTTGCGTTGTCGGTGGCATTGCGCGCATCGATGCCACGCTGCACCTCCTGGCGCAGTGTCTCGATACTCGCTTGCATGTCCCGCGCCGCCTGCTCGGTGGAAGCGGCCTCGGCCTTCGCCTGGGCCAGCTGCGCGTCGACCAGCGCCTCCTCCGCATAGCGCCTGGCCATCTCGTACTCGTCGTCGTCCACTGCCTGCTGCGCCTTGTCCAGCTTCTCACGCGCTTTCTGCAGCTGCAGCGGAGCATAGTCCGACGCCTTGCTCTGGGTGCCGGCCTGCTGGACGGCAAGCTGCGCCTGCGAAATCTCGCCTCGCGGAGGCGGGCCGCCGCTGCAGGCGGCGAGCATCAATCCGCACGCGACTACGGGCCACCACCGTATGCTGGGGAAGTCGTTCATGGGACGCTCCTTGTTCTCGCCCAGACGGCTGCCATACCTCGGGCGCCGCACCACCATCAGTTGCTACTGGAACAACGTAGACGCGCACCCGGGCTTGTCAATCCGGCGCGGGGTGAGTGTCCACTCAAGTGACAGCTACGCCTCTCACTTTCGCTCCAGCGCGGCGGCGAATTTCGCGAGCTCCCGCGATGCTGGTGAGATTTCCGGTCTAATCCGGTGCCGGTGCAGGGATGACGTTGATGCGGGTGGTGATGCTGGCGACGGCGCGGTCACCGTTGGAGCGCTCGGTGGCGATGGCGTTGACCGTGAGGTTGATGACGCGCGGGGCGTATTGCATGGGTGTGAGAATGAGGCCGTGCAGCTCCGCCGGAGTCAGCTCCCAGGTGTGCGGCGCAATCTCCCTGCCCGCAGACAGGGCCACGCCGTCGGGCACGCCGGTGAGCTGGATGGTGAGGGTTTCGGAGCCGTCGTTGTCGGTAAGGCTGGTGTGGATCTCGACGGGAATCGCGGTGTACTGGTCGCCGGCGGCAGCCGACACGCTGAGCACGGGCTTGTCGGCAACGGCCCGAACCGTTACCAACATCGGTGCGCGCATCAGCTCGCGGTGCTGCTCCATATCCAGCAACGCCGCAGTAAGGTGGATCTCGCCGTCGCTGTTGCGTGAAGGAACGAATGCAAGGCCCGCCAGGTCCGAGCGCGGGACGAGCCACGCTCCGCTGCGCTCGGTGCCCGCCGTGAGCCTGGCGTGCGCCGGAACCCCCAGTACCTTCACCGCAAGCGGCACGCGGTCCGTCGCGGCAATCGACAGATGCAGCGGAATCGGAGTGTCCTCGTCCCCAACGGCGTCCTGCGCCTGCAGTGCCGGTACGGCGGCCGCTTCGGTCGCCGGCTCCGGCGCCGACCCGGACTGCGCGGATTGCGGACTCGTAGTGCCGACCTGCGCTTCCTGCGCCGCATCGCGCTGCGCGTGCGGCGTGTCCTTCTGTACCGGGGTTTGCGACTCCGCATCCCAAGGCGCGGGCAGCGGGCGCTTGCGACCTGCCACACCTTGCGCCTTCTCTTCGGGCGCGCGATCCGTACGTTCGGAGGCGTATCGCTCCGGTAACATCGTCTGCTGCGGCACAACTTCAGGCGCCCGTGCTCGCGGCGTCTGCGCGGGGGCAACGCGAGCGTTCGATTCCGTCCATCGTGGCGGTGCCGGTGCCCCACGCGGCGGTGGCACCGCGCGCTTCGCCGTCGCGACGCCGGCTTCGGGCACGCTCGCGCCGGAGGTGTCGGGGTTCTGCGCGGACGCCGGCAACGAGTGCTGCCGGACGTTGTGGAACACCAGCCCCAGGGAAAGCACCACCACACCCAGCAGGCCGAAGACCAGGTAGCGCGTTCGCGCCGCGGGCTTGCGCGGCTCATCGCCCGTATCGGGCCACTCCGCCGGTGCATCTTCATCCGCCTCACCGTGCGCGCCCGGCCGGTGGGGTGGGGGAACCTCGATCTGATCGGTCTCGTCGAGCAGAGCGAAGGCCGGATTGCCACCCTCGCTCTGGTCCTGCAACACCTCATCGACGATGTCGGCGTCGATCTGCGAGATCGCGCGCAGGCTGGCGTTCACCAGCGCGGCGCGGCACAGCCCGTTGATGGTGCGCGGGACACCGCGCGAGTGCTGCGCAATCTTCTCCACCGCCTCGGGCGAAAACAGCGCCTGACCGCCGTAACCGGCCTTGTGCAGCTGATGGTTGATGAACAGGCCCACTTCCTGGGACGGCAATGGCGAGAGCTTGCAATGCTCGGACACCATGCGCTCCACACCCAGGCGTCGCAGCATGAGCATCAGTGAAGGCTTGCCCGCCAGCACCAGTTGCGCCTGCACGCCGCGTTCGGCCAGCAGATCACGCCAGTTCACCACCTTGCCGAGCAGGTCATCGGACAGCAGGTGCGCCTCATCCATCAGGCAGGCGACGATGCCGGTCTTGCGCGACAGAAAATCCACCAGCACCCCTTCGACCTCGGACTGCCCGATGACGCGGCGTGACAACCCGAGCCGCTCGCAGCAGCTCATCAGCAGGTCGTCGAAGGTGCCAACGGGATTGCAGAAGAAAAAGGTGGTGCAGCCGCTGGCGGAAAGCTCCTCCTCCAGCTTGCGCAGCAAAAAAGTCTTTCCGGTTCCCGAGGCGCCACTCAGCACCAGAACGCCCTTGCGCCCATGCACGCCGGAAAACAGGCGTCCGTACACCTCGACCTGCGTGGGGCTGGGGAAGGCAAACTGCGGGTCGGGCGTGAGCCGGAAAGGCTCCAGCTTGAAGCCGTAGTAATAGGCGAGCATTCCTCGGGCCTCGAGTACGGCATGTTCGCGCTCGGCGCCAAAGGCCTGGGGACGCACCTCAGGCATGTCTGCGCCCGCGAACGTCTCCGCGCCGGCCGCAGACCGGGAGGCGAAGCTCGGGAATCCGGAGGTGGAGAGATCCGCCGGTCGGGAAGGCGTGTGCCTGGCACCCGCCCCAGCCCATGGCCTTGCGTAGCCATTGGTCCCAGAATCCGTGGACCGCACCATCTGTGCTGCTACCCGGTCGCTCCGCCCGTCGCAACGCTGTTCCCGGCCCTGCCGCGCAGGTTCCGGCGAGCAGCGTCCGTTGCGCGAGCCGGCGCCATCGCAAGAGGCGCCATACTAACAGGCTTGCCAACGCATGACCACGACCCGGCTGTTGCATACAGGCTACAGGCTTCCTGCACAGAATCTCACCTCAAGTCTAGCCAATGGACCATCGCCGTGGGGTTATAGTTCACGCACCCTCCGAGCAATGTTGCGCAGCTGCGACGCAGCCCCGTGCACTTGCAAGCCGACCTGCCGGCCGGCAACGCCGGGCCTCGAAGCACCGGACGCGCGCAGTGCGGCTGGCTCGAGGTCGCAGGTCGTGTGAGGGGCCGCGCTCCACCAGGCAGCTGGCCGCCGCCGATGCCGGCAGGGTCCGGCAGCGCCTCCTCTGCCGAACCGCGCACGCGCCACGGCAAGGAACGGGACTGCGCGGTCGCCAGTCTGCGTCCGGCCTCGGGAGCAGTCCGGCGCGCCGTGCTCAGGGCTCATGAGGTGTGTTCCCGCGCTACATTCGGAGCCCGCAGGGTGCACCACGAACCGCGCCGCGCGGAGCGTACTGCGTCCTAGGGAAACCCCCGATCGCAATTCTGGCAATTCCGGATTTTTAATTCTGCCACGCGGCAGTAGTGTCGCTTCCAGCGGTCGAGGAATACCCGGTTCGCGTGCGCTCGCGAGTCGAATCAGGTTACCGGACCGTTGCCGGTACGCCACGGAGGCCGAACAAGCGGGGCACGAGCGGTGCTTCGCTGGGACGGCGGATCGTTCATCAGGAAGGGGAGCACCATGGCCAAGTTTGCTCGTCAGTCAGAAGCGCAGTTGTTGGAAGAAGATGCGCCCGGCGGCGCCGCGCACCCGCCGGTGGCGGAATGTGACGAGGAGCCCGACGAGGAGGTGATGGCGGAAGTCGAGGAGGAGAATGTCGAAGCCGAGACCGAAGCCGAGCCGGTATATGCGCCGGGCGAGTCGCCGGACGGGCAGCTCGATGCGACGCGCCTCTACCTCGGCGAGATCGGCTACTCGCCGCTGCTCACCGCCGAGGAGGAGGTGCGCTTCGGACGCCTGGCGCGGCGCGGCAACCCTGCGGCACGCAACCGCATGATCGAGAGCAACCTGCGTCTGGTGGTGAAGATCGCCCGCCGTTACATGGGCCGGGGCCTGGCGCTGCTCGACCTCATCGAGGAGGGCAACCTGGGGCTGATCCGGGCGGTGGAGAAATTCGACCCGGAGCGCGGCTTTCGCTTCTCGACCTATGCCACGTGGTGGATCCGCCAGACCATCGAGCGGGCGATCATGAACCAGACGCGCACCATCCGCCTGCCGATCCACGTGGTGAAGGAGCTCAATGTCTATCTGCGTGCCGCGCGCCAGCTCGCCCAGACGCTCGATCACGAGCCGAGCGCCGAGGATATTGCGCAGGTGCTGGGCAAGCCGGTGGAGGACGTCAAGCGCATGTTGGGCTTGAGCGAGCGGGTGACTTCGGTCGACACCCCGATCGGCAAGGACACCGAGAAGTCGCTGCTCGATGCCATCCCCGACGAGAACAACCCCGACCCCTGCGAGATGCTGCAGGACGAGGACATGCACGCCAATCTGGAGTGCTGGCTGGCACAGCTCAACGACAAGCAGCGCGAGGTGGTGGAGCGCCGCTACGGGCTGCATGGGCGCAAGAGCGCGACGCTGGAGGAGGTGGGCGATGAGATCGGGCTGACCCGTGAGCGGGTGCGCCAGATCCAGATCGATGCGCTGAAGCGCCTGCGCGAAATCCTCGAGGGCGAGGGCTTCTCCGGCGAGGCGCTGTTCGCCAACTGAAGCACGCCACCAACATCGCGGTCGGTGACGAGTGATTCCCGGTTGTCACCCGACCGCGATTTATTTTTCCGCCCGATAGCCGGCTTCGTACGTCGGACAGGGAGCCTCGAAACCCTCGCCGAAGGCCACCGCGTATTCCCGGCGCCGGCGCACCAGGCATTGGGCGAGCATGTACCAGCGCCAGGTTTCATCTGCAGTGGACGGATCGCCGATGTCCCGCAGCATGCGCTCGATCTCCGCGATCTCTTTCAGCAGTTGCTGGCGAGCATTCATCCCATGGGGTCCCATGAATTGGTTCGGGTCTTGCGCGGCTCTCCTGCGCCGAAACGAAATCACGCTCGACGTCCGTGGCGGGCCGCGCTCGCCGCTCGCGGCCCCGGCGCGGGAAGGGAAGGCGCAAACCCGGGCGCTGCGGAGCCGGCGCGGCGGATTATCGAAATGCTGGGACACGGGAAACTCTCCAACGAACCCCTGGACACGCGTGCCGTGTCCGCATGTTTTCGCGCAGCGCCCGGCATCGTTCCGGCGCGCTCCGTCTCGCCGCTGCGCATCCCTGATCGACACCACTGCGGCGCGGCCTGCAATTGGTTTCGCCCAGTCGCGCTTTGAGTCTAGATCAACTTTGCAGAAAATGCCGCACCGTCCTGGTGCGCTGCAGCAAGGCTTGCGGCGGCGGCGCACAGGGCCTGTCCCGCGCGACGTAACCATGGTCGGGGGCTGCGCAGCGGGTGTGAATCCTGTCGACCGAATTACGTGCGGGACGCCGCCGCGGACAACGGTGGCAACCGGTGACGAGCGGCTGTTCACATGCGACCATGGTGAGGGCGGCACGGTGGACGGCGCCGCCCTCACCTGCGGAGGCCACGCACATGCAGCAGGAACGAATCGCCCTCAACGCCGACCTGGGCCGGCGTGTGGTCGTCGACAGCAACCGGCTCGCGTGGCAGCCATCGCCCATGGCCGGCGTGCTGCGCAGGGCGCTGGATTTCGAGGGCAGCGAGCAGGAGGCACGCGCCACGACCCTCGTGCGCTTCCAGCCCGGCAGCTTCTTCTCGGCGCACCGGCATGCGGGCGGAGAGGAGTTTCTGGTCCTGGAGGGTGTGTTCTCGGACGAGACCGGCGATTTCGGCGCAGGCTGGTACGTGCGCAATCCTGCGGGCTCACATCACCAGCCGCACAGCGCCCCGGGATGCGTGATCTTCGTGAAGCTCTCGCAGATGGACGCCGCCGACCAGGCCGTCGTGCGCGTCGACACCAACGATCCGGTGCTGTGGCGCGACGGACGTGCCGGCGAGCGCATGCTGATGTTGCACACAACGGCGCACGAGCAGGTCACCCTCCTGCATTGGGAGCCGGGCGCGCGGCTCGCAGCGCAACGCTTTCCCGGCGGTGCGGAGTATCTGGTGCTGGAGGGCGCGTTTCGCGACGGCGACGGCGAATATCGTACGGGCTGCTGGCTGCGACTGCCTCCGGGCAGTACCCAGGAAATCGTCGCGGAAAGCGCCACGCGCGTCTACCGCAAGACCGGCCATCTCGCCGGCGGTTGAGGCGGATTACTTGTTCGCCTGGGCGGGCGCCCCGTTCTGCGCAACCAGATAGTTGACCAGGGCGTCCACGGCGTCCTGCGCCACCGGACAGCCGTAGACCTTCTGCATCTTGTTCACTTCCGCGCGCCACTTCTCCCCGGTGAGCGGCGGCTGAATGTAGACGTAATCCGCCGCGTGGCAGATGGTGCAGTTGCCCTGCGCGACCTGCGCCCCGGCTCCGGGCTTGAAGCTCATGTGGTCGGGCGGCAGATTGATCGTAACCGGCTTTTCGGGTGGCGCCGCGCATGCACCCGCACACAGCAGTCCCGTGACCACCGCCAGACCTACGCGCATCCTGATTTGCATCGCCGCTCCTCCGCCGTTCGGGCCCTGGTGTTCCGCTCCGCAGTCAGCTCGCCTGTACCTGGATGCTCTCCAGGACGTTGCGCAGATAGCCGCCCGGGTTCCAGCGCCCCGTGGCGCGCTGGGTTTCGCCGATGCGGTTGATGGCCATGGACATCAGCGAATGGCGCCCGGCGCGAGGTGTGAAGCTCGCCTCCCAGCCGCGGAAGCTGTACGGGCCGTAGTCGCGGCCGAGGCGTGTCTCGCTCCAGCTCTTGCCGCCGTCCGTGGAGAGCAGCACGGTGCGGATGCCGAAGCCGCTATCGAAGGCGATGCCGCGCACCGCCTGGGGATGGCCGGCCCGCAGACGCGCACCCTGGACGAGATTGGTGATGAACGAGCGGACGGTCAGCCGGTTGATGGGAATGCTCTTCTCGGGCTTGGTGCCCGGAGGCACGCACCCGCACGGATTGTCGGGAATGCGGTAGGCCGTGCTCATCCAGAAATTCTGGTCCTGCTCGGATATGACCTCCACGTCGTTCAGCATCTTTACCCAGTAGGTGCCGAACCAGCCGGGGAGCACCAGGCGCAGCGGAAAACCGTTGAGCAGCGGCAGAGGTTCGCCATTCATCTCGTAGGCAAGCAGCACGTCCTCGCCGCGCGCCACGTCCATGTCGAGCGCCTTGATGAAGTCCGGTGTCTGCGGCAGAGGTCCCGTGTCCAGGCCGTTGAAGCGCGTCTGCACGGCGTCGGCCTGCACGCCGGCCTTGTCCAGCACCTCGCGCAGACGCGCACCCTTCCAGCGCGCATTGCCCATGGCACCGTTGCCCCACTCGCCGCCGGGCACGCGCGGATCGAAGAAACCGCGGCTGTTGCCCGAACACTCGCAGACCGCCGCGATCTCGACCGGCTCGAACTGCTGGCGCAGATCGCCGAGACTCAGGGTCAGTGGCGTCTTGACCCGGCCATGCACCTTGAGGCGGAAGCTCTGCGGATCCACCGTGGTCGGCATGCCCGACAGGTGCCAGCGTACGAAGAAGGCGTCGTTGGGCGTGAACACGTTCTGGTCGAAGAGCTCGAAAGGCGTCTCGAGCTGCACCGGGCGTGAGGTCATGAGCATGAGAGGACGTTTTTGCGGATAGGCGATCAGCGCACGCCGGCCGTTGGCGAACGGCAGCTCGACGTTTCCCGCAGCGCCGCCCAGGCCACTGCGACCCAGCAGCGCCAGGCCGCCCAGCCCCGCCGCGGCACGCATGAATCGCCGCCGCGTGCCGTCCTGCAGGCCGGAATCGGGTGTATTGCCAGCATTCTTGCGCACGGATCCCCCTCCCCGAGTGTGGGCCGCCGATGGTGTGAGACGGCCGCTCCTCCCTACAACCTAGCAGCGCCCGCTGTTTCGTCAACCCGGCGCGCAACGCGAGCGCGTTGTGGTCATAGCGGTGGTTCTATGTCCCGACGGCCCGCAGGTGTTCGCGCACCGCCCGCAACGCCAGGCCGGGCATCACCATCGAAAGACAGCGCGCCCATCAGCGCCTCCATGCTGGGCGGCTTCACCAGGTGCACATCAAAGCCTGCCTCGCACGAGCGCAGCCGGTCCTCTTCGCGCCCATAGCCGGTGAGCGCGATCAGGCGCAGGGTGTTCGGGCCGTGCCGCCTGCGTATGCGCTCGGCAACCTCGAAGCCGGTCAGATCCGGCAGGCCCAGGTCGAGCAGTACCACCTGAGGGTCGAACTGTTCCACGGCTTGCAGCCCTGCTGCACCGGTGGCGGCCGTGCGCACATCCTCGCAGCCCAGCACGTGCAGCAGGACGGCGAGGGACTCGGCCGCATCGGGATTGTCCTCCACCAGCAGCACGCGTCTGGGAAGGTCTGCCGCTACGCCTTCCTCAGCCTCGACGCGCGGTGCGCCCACCTCGGCCGGGGCGATCGGCAAACGCACCACGAACTCGCTGCCGCGTGCGAGTCCCTCACTGTGTGCTTCGACGCTTCCGCCGTGCATCTCCGCCAGGCGCCTGACCAGGTTCAGCCCGAGTCCCAGTCCTCCCTTGGAACGATCCAGCCCGGAGTCCACCTGCTGGAACAGATCGAACACGCCGGGAAGCTCTGCCGGATCGATACCGATCCCGGTGTCGCGCACGCTGAGATGCGCATGGTTCGCCTCGCGGCGCAAGCTTACGACGACCTCACCGCCTGGATCGGTGTACTTCACGGCGTTCTCCAGCAGGTTGGACAGCACCTGGGTGATCCGGTCGGCGTCGCCATCCACCTCGACCGATTCCTCAGGCGATCGGACGGAGAGCTTCAGGTCCTTCGCCCGGGACTGCGAATGCGCGTTGTCCACGGCCTGGCGCATCAGCGTGCCGAGCTCCACACGCCGGCGCCGCAGCTGGATGCGGCCGGTGGCGATGCGCGCGGTGTCGAGCAAATCGTCCACCAGATGCGCGAGATGGGACGTCTGGCGCTCGATGATGTCCGTCGCCCAGCCGATCCGGTCCCCGTCCGAACGCGCCTGCAGGCGCAGGATGTGCACTGCGTTGGCCATGGGTGCGAGCGGGTTGCGCAGCTCGTGGGCGAGCATGGCCAGGAACTGATCCTTGCGGCGGTCGGCGGCACGCAGCGCCTCCTCCGCACGCTTGCGCTGCGTGATGTCGGTGGAGATGCCGACCACACGATCGACGCACCCCTGGGCGTCCACCCGCGCCTCGGCGCGTTCCTCGATCCAGATTGCGTCCCCGCCAGACACCGTCACGCGGTATTGGGATTCATAGGAGCCGCCGCTCCCTCGCGCGCGCTCGACGGTGGCGCGATGCCGATCGCGGTCCTCGGGATGAATCAGCGACAGGCCTTCATCCGCGGAGCCCGGCGCCGGCGCACCGTAGATGTCCCGGAAGTTCTCCGTGGTGCGGACCACGTCACGCCGCGGATCCCAGTCCCACGCAACCATGCGCCCGGCCACCAGGGCGCGCCTCAGCCGGCCTTCGCTCTCCTGCAGCGCCTGCTCGGCCGCCTTGCGCTTGGTGATATCCTCGACCACGATGTTGATGCCGACCGTGGTACCGTCGTCGGCGGCGATCGGCAGCCAGCTCTCGATCAGGGTGAGCTGCACACCAGGGTGCGCAGGGGTTTCGGAGGTCAGCTCGATCCCGAGTGCGGCCGCACCGGTCTCGATGGCGCTGCGCAGTCCCGCCTCGGCGACATCCGCGATCTTCGGTACCACTTCGCGCAGGCTTCTGCCGAGGTGCGCTTCCACGGGAAGGCCGTGGATCTGTGCCAGGCGCTCGTTCACCCGCAGGTAGCGCAGCTCGCGATCGAGGATGCACAGCCCGATGGGCGCGCTCTGATAGATCGCCTCGATTTCGCGCAGGCGCTCGCCCGCGAGTCGCACGGTGCGGCGCAGCGACTCCTCGGTGGCCTTGCGCTGGGCCATCTCCGCCTGCAGGACCTGGCGCGAGCGCTTCTCCTGTGCCATCACCGCCTCGGCCCGCGCACGGCTCCTGCGCAACGATTCGGCGAGCTCGACGATGGCCAGTCCGGCGAGAAAATACAGCGCAAAGCCGGTCCAATGTGCCGCATCCGCAAACCACAGGCCGGAGCGGACCGGTGCAAACAGCCGATTGGCGATGAGCCCCCCGGCGACGAGCGTGACCAGCGCCGGCCCTCTGCCGGCCAGTGTGGCCACCAGCGTCACGGCCGCGAAGTAGGTGGGGAAGGGATAGCCGCTGTAAATGATGGGCTGCAGAACCCAGCGCACGCCGGTCGCCACCACCAGCGCCAGTACAGCAGCACCGTAAGCACCGGCGGCGCCCAGCGCCCGCAGGCGCTCACGCACCCACTCTGCCCCGATCATCCGCCGCCTCACGGTGTTGATCATCCACAACAGGAGAACCGTCTGCGCGGGATGGATCAGGTGCGCCGGTAGATGCTCGATCGTTCAGAAAGGGCCGCATACCCGCGTTCTCGCACCCCGCGCGCCCGACCCGTGAAGCGTAGCGCAGGACCCGTCCCTCCGCCGCTCCGGACCGGGCGGCGTCAATCCGAACGGCATCCCGGAAGCGGGCGGAATTCGCGGCCGTCCCGGGAGTTGCATGGGGGCGCGTGTGGAGAACGCGTCAGCGGCTTTGTCTGGCGGCTCGAGCGCCTGTAGAAGGGGAGCTCGTAGCCTCGATGAAGCGAAGCGGAATCGAGGGGATGGAACCCAGTCCCGTGGTTTGGGTATCGGACTGGCATTGTGATCCCCGATCCCCGGATTCCACTTCGCTCCATCCGGGTTGTCGAACCCGGTTACCGGCCAGCCGCTGGCCGGCTGGTGAGATATCCGGGCTCGACGGAAGTCGCAGGGCCGGTTCGCGGGGCGGTCGCTACTGCAACAGGCTACGCAGCATCCAGGCGGTCTTTTCGTGCGTCTGCATGCGCTGGGTCAACAGGTCGGCGGTGGGCTCGTCGTTCGCCTGGTCCACGACCGGAAAGATGCTGCGTGCCGTGCGCACCACGGACTCCTGGTCGGCAACCAGCTGGCGCAGCATCTCCGACGCCTCGGGCGTCGTGGTTTCCTCACGGATGCTGGTCAGCTCGGCGAACTGCGCGTAGCTCCCGGGCGCGGCGAATCCCAGGGCGCGGATGCGTTCGGCGACGGCATCCACCGCCAGCGCCAGCTCGTTGTACTGCTGTTCGAACATCAGGTGCAGCGTGTTGAACATCGGACCGGTGACGTTCCAATGGAAGTTGTGGGTCTTGAGGTACAGCGTGTACGTGTCCGCCAGCAGGCGCGACAGGCCCTCGGCGATGGCCGCGCGGTCCTTGTCGCTGATCCCGATGTCGATGGGTATGGTGCTCTGGTTCATGTTGGTCTCCTTTCATGCTTGGATGAAGCCCCGGTCCGGATGGACCGTCTGCTCATAGGTTAATCCGGAAATCTCACCAGCCGGCCAGCCGCTGGCCGGCCAGTGACCGGATCGCAGGGAAGATCTGGCGGCTTCACGATCGCCGAACGATGACACACCGTTCACGCCGCGCCGGCCCATACCCCACCCGGTTGGTGAGATCTGCGGGTTCAAGAGTAACCCCTGCACCGCGGTTGTCGAAATGGATTCTTCCAACGGTTACAATAGGTATTCCCTATCACTGCCAAGCCAATTCCGTGACACTGAGCGAGCTCAAGTACGTGGTGGCCCTGGCCCGGGAGCGGCATTTCGGGCGGGCGGCGGAAGCCTGCTTCGTCAGTCAGCCGACGCTGAGCGTCGCGATCAAGAAGCTCGAGGAGGAGCTGGGCGTTGCCCTCTTCGAGCGCGGTAAGAACGACATTTCGGTGACCCATGCCGGCACCAGGGTGGCAGCACAGGCCCAGCAGGTGCTGGAGATCGTCGAGACAATACGACAGAGTGCCCACGATCAGGCCGATCAGCTGCAAGGGCCATTGCGCCTCGGCGCCATCTACACGGTCGGTCCCTATCTCCTCCCCGCCCTCATCCCGACGCTGCATGACTCGGCGCCCAACATGCCGCTGGTGCTCGAGGAGAACTACACCGCCGTGCTGCGCCGCCAGCTCAAGCAGGGCGAGCTCGATGCCATCATCATTTCCCTGCCGTTCGAGGAGCCGGGCGTGGTCGTGCTGCCGCTGTACGAGGAGCCGTTCGTGGCGCTGCTGCCGAGCGCGCATCCGCTGAACAGCCGCAAGACCGTGACGCTCGCCGAGCTCGCGGCGGACAACCTGCTGTTGCTCGGGCCCGGGCACTGCTTCCGCGAACAGGTGATCGAATCATGCCCCGATTGCGGCCGCGCCGCGGGCGGTGATGCAGAGTATCCGGCGCCGCTTGCGGGCAGCTCCCTGGAAACCATCCGCCACATGGTCGCCTCCGGCATGGGAGTGACCGTGCTGCCGTGCACCGCCACCGGCGCCGAGCGCTACGCGCAGCGCCTGCTCGCCGTGCGCCGGCTGCGCAATCCGGCACCGAAGCGCCGGGTCGCGCTCGCATGGCGTGTCAGCTTCCCGCGCCACAAGGCCATCGAAGCCCTGCGCACGGCGATCCGCGCCTGCCCGCTGACCTGCGTGCGCCCGCTGTGAGGGCGTGAAATCCGCAGGCGCCCGATGCTCCCGCCCGCTGTTCCCGCCCGCTGGGGGTTGAAGGCCGCAACCGCAAGGCGTAACTGTATAGGTTTCCGACATCGGCGGCTCAATGGCGCGAGGCAGGGCATGGAAACATTCGTTGCGACACATGAGGCCCTCATCCGGCTCGGTTCCTTCGTCGGAGTGCTGGCGGTGATGGGGCTGTGGGAGACTTTCGGGGCGCGCCGCGTGCCGCAGGTGTCGCGCTGGCTGCGCTGGGCGAACAACCTGGCGCTGACGGCGACCGGTGCCCTGTTGCTGCGCCTGGTGTTTCCCGCCGCCGCCGTGGGCGTGGCAGCGCTCGCCAAGGACCACGGCTGGGGGCTGTTCAATCTCCTTGCCGCGCCGGCCTGGGTCGCGATCGCAGGCTCCCTGCTGCTGCTCGATCTCGCCATCTGGCTGCAGCACGTGATGTTCCACGCCGTCCCGGCGTTGTGGCGTCTGCATCGGGTGCATCATGCCGACCCGGATTTCGACGTCACGACCGGGGTGCGGTTTCATCCGCTGGAGATTCTGCTGTCCATGCTGATCAAGTTCATGGTCGTCGTCCTGGTCGGCCCGCCGCTCGCCGCCGTGGTCTTGTTCGAGGTGGTGCTCAATGCGTCCTCGATGTTCAACCACGGCAACGTGCGCCTGCCGGCCAGCGTGGACCGCCGGCTGCGCTGGGTGGTAGTGACGCCGGACATGCACCGCGTGCATCATTCGGTGGAGGACGACGAGGCCAACAGCAACTTCGGATTCAGCCTGTCCTGGTGGGACCGCCTGTTCGGCACCTACCGCGCACAGCCGCGCGCCGGCCACGAGCACATGGTGGTGGGTATTCGAGGCTGGCATGCGGCGCGCGACGTCACCTGGCTGCCGGGACTGCTGGCGATTCCGTTTCACGGCGGCATCAGCGGCTATACCATCAACCGTCGAGCCTGGGGCGGCAAGCCGGACGGCATGCCCGCCTCTCCGAATAGTCAGGTCGCCAGCGTGGCGGCACCTGGCGTAAGTCGGGCTGGTCCGAACATCTCACCCGCCGGCCAGCGGCTGGCCGGTAAGTGAATGGATGGCGAGGAAGATCCGGCATTCTTCATGATCGCCGAACGATGACAGACAATTCACGCCGCCGGCCTGTCCCGCCCCTGCCGGTTTGTCGCTCGCCCTGGCCTGGTCTTCACTCAAGTGATCGCCACGGCTGCCCCTTTCGCTCCAGCCCGGCGCCAGGACGGCTGCGAATTCCGCCAGCTTCCGGGATGCTGGTGAGATTCCCGGGCCAGCGACGCGCGGGTTACGCGGGCAGACCGGGACCAGTACGGTGGCTTCGGGGAAAGGACTTCGATGCTCGGTGCGATTGCGGGTGACGTGATCGGCTCGGTGTACGAGGGCCGGCCGATCAAGACCACGGACTTCCCCCTGTTCGCCGCCGATTGCCGGTACACCGACGATACCGTGCTCACGGTGGCCGTGGCCGACGCCCTGCTGTACGGCCGCGACTATGCCGCGGCGCTGCGCGCCTACGGGCGGCGCTATCCAGACGCCGGTTACGGTGCGTCGTTCTTCGAGTGGCTGTTCGCCCCCGACACCGGCCCCTACAACAGCTGGGGCAACGGTGCCGCCATGCGTGCAAGCCCCATCGGCTTCGCGGCCGAGTCGGAGGAGCAGGTGCTGCGCGAAGCGGCATCGAGCGCCGCCGTCACCCACAGTCATCCCGAAGGCATCAGGGGCGCGCAGGCCACGGCACTCGCAATACACCTGGTGCGCTACGGTGCGAGCAAGGCCACGCTGCGCCGCGAAATCGCCGCGCGCTTCGGCTACCGATTGGACGTCACGCTGGACGAAATCCGTCCCGATTACCGCTTCGACGTCTCCTGCCAGGGCTCGGTGCCTCAGGCCATCATCGCCTTCCTCGAGTCGAGCGACTTCGAGAGTGCGGTCCGCAACGCCGTCTCGCTCGGCGGCGACAGCGATACCCTGGCGTGCATCGCCGGCGGCATCGCCCAGGCCTATTACAAGCGCATTCCACCGGCCATCGCCTTCGGCGTACGCGCCGTGCTGCCGCAGGAGCTGTTGGCCGTGGTCGATGCGTTTTCCGCGGCGTGCGGGCTGTGACTACAGCATGGATGGCGGATGCGCTGCGCTTATCCGCCCTACCGCTCCCACAACACAAGCCCGCGGTCACGCTCGGCATGGTAGGGATGGCGGATGCGCTGCGCTTATCCGCCCTACCGCTCCCACAACACAAGCCCGCGGTCACGCTCGGCATGGTAGGGATGGCGGATGCGCTGCGCTTATCCGCCCTACCGCTCCCACAACACAAGCCCGCGGTCACGCTCGGCATGGTGGGGATGGCGGATGCGCTGCGCTTATCCGCCCTACGGCTCCCACAACACAAGCCCGCGGTCACGCTCGGCATGGTAGGGATGGCGGATGCGCTGCGCTTATCCGCCCTACCGCTTCGCAGCCACGCCCTGGCGTTTGACTCCGGCCCCAATACCCACCGCTCCGACCGAACCGAACGCGTGGTGAAACAAGCGCAGCGGTTCCACCGTTCCTCCCCCTGCGGCGCGATCACCGGATCCCATCAGATGTAGGGCGGATAAGCGCAGCGCATCCGCCACCCCACCCTTCGGGCGTCCAGCTTCGCGAGCAGCACATCGCCGAATGCCATCCCACGCACCCTACCGTAGGGCGGATAAGCGCAGCGCATCCGCCATTCGTGACCCGCCGGGGCCATGAGTGCATGAAGCACCGTTGCGCACCCGGAACATTGGCCATGGTCGAGCTTCGCGCGCTGTGCGGGCCCCTCGCCCGTCGGGGCGGTTCACGAACCCGCCCTACGGCTTCGGTTCCACCGCGCAGGCAGCAGGGCATTCGGCATGGGCCGCGCTCAGCACCTCCCAGCCGTGGCGCTCGGCGGCGCGTGCCAGGCGGCCATCGGGGTAGACGGCGACCGGCCTTCCCACGTGCTGCAGCAGCGCGAGGTCCGTGTGGGCGTCGGCATAGGCCGTGCACTCCTGCAGGCGCACACCGTTGGCTGCACACCAGGCCTCGGCGCAACGCAGCTTGTCGATCCCGAAGGGATGAAACACGGGCGGCGCGGCAAGATAGCGACCGTTGCGCTGCGCACAGCGCGCGGCGATCCAGTACGGCGTGCCGATCAGCCCCGCGATGGGTGCGGCGAGAAAATCCGGCGTACCGGTCAGCAATATGATGGCCTCCCCGCGCTCGCGATGCGCGGCGATGCGCGCCAGCACCGCGGGACGCAGGCGCGCGGCAAGCTCGGTGGCAACGAACGCCTGCGCGAGATCCGCAACCGCCTGCACCGACAGACCGCAGAGATATGCCTTGTTCTTCTGCGTCACGAACCGCCCATAGCGCGATGCGTAACGCAGCAAAAACCAGCCGGCAGCGGCGAGCTGCACCGCCCCCACCACACCGCTACCGAGCAGATGGCGCAGAAACCGCGCTTCAGTGCTCGGCTTGGCACACAACGTGCCGTCGACGTCCACCAGCGCGGCGCACATCAGCGATGCCCGCGCACGGTATGGCCCTTTCCGGCCGGCGCGCGTGCAAGATAGAACTCCGCCAGCACCGGGAAGCCGCGCACCAGGCACAGGACCACGGCAGCGGTGACGAGTACATGGGTGACGAGCATCACGCTGGCAGACCAGTGCGCCCAGCGCTGCGGATACAGGTGCGGGAAAGGCTGGAACAGCAGGATCCAGGCGAAAGTGGTCGCTTTCACGGTACCGTACAGGGCGCGCATGAAGCGGCTCGCGACCAGGAATTTCCCCCATGCGGTGCGCATCATCCGGAACGCGCTCTCGCCCTGCGCCGCGCCGTGTCCGCGGATGGTGTCGACCAGCACGCCGCGGGTGATGAACAGCAGCGCCACCCACACCGGCACCAGGTCGAGATCGGCAAGCACGATCCACAGCACGTTTTCCACCACGCGGTCGACCGCAATGTCGTAGAGCGATCCGAACACCGAGGTCTCGCCGCGCCGGCGTGCGACATAGCCGTCGACGCCGTCCAGCACGATGATGACGATCAGCAGCAACGGGTTGCCGAGCTGCCAGGCCGGTGGTGCGGCATAGGCGAGGGCGACCAGTACGAACAGCAGCAGGAACCGCGCAGATGTGATGAGATTCGCCATGAATTCCCTTTTCGGCCGAACAGTTGCGCATCGCCATCGGCTGCCTGCGCGGCACGCCGCGGCGAGAACCGGCTCACGCCGGATCAATCTCAGTATAAGACGGGTTCTGCGGCCACTACTGCAAAGCGCTCGTCGATGCGGGGTCGATGTGCCGGGGTCCGGCGCCCGGCACGCGCGATCAGTCCTGTTTGCGCGGTGGGGTCATCGGCACCGGGAACGGCGTGATATTGCCCCTGGCATCGGTGCCGGACAGGATGCGGTTGGCACCTTCCTTGTCCACTTCGTCGATGCGCACCACCGCGTGCAAGGGAATGTAGGTGCGCTTCACGCCGGCGAACTCCGACTTCAGGCGCTCCTCGGACGGATCCACCAGGAGCGCGGAGCGCTCGCCGAAGATGATCTCTTCGACTTCCACGAAGGCGAACAGGCTGCCCTGCGAAACGCGCCGCGCATAGAGCTCGTAAACGCTGCCCTGGTTATGGAAAGTGATGCGGTACACGCGTTTGTGCTCTATCGGTGCGCTCACGCGGCGGCCCGTTCGTGGTGGTATTACAGCCCAGTATAACGAAATCCCCGCAGTACGGCCCGCGACAGGCAGTGGCGCGGCGCCTTGCGCTATAGTCCGGTCTGCGATCACTGGAGGAAACCTGATGAGCACGGCTAGCGCGGCGGCGGTGGAACACCGCGATGTGGATGCGGGATACGAAGCACGCAAACGACGTCTGACCGAGCACCTGCGCAGCCAAGGCGCGCAGGGCATGCGCCTCGCCAAGTCCACCTCCAACCTGTTTCGCGATCGGGCCGCCAGCCGCGGGCAGGGACTGGAGGTGCGCGACTTCAATCATGTGCTGCGCATCGATCGCGACGCCGGCTGGGTCGAGGTCGAGGGCATGACGCCCTATGCGGATCTGGTGCAGGCCTGCCTGCGTCAGGGCGTGCTGCCCGCCGTGGTGCCGCAGCTGAAGTCCATCACCATCGGCGGTGCCGTGAGCGGCATCGGAATCGAGTCGTCCTCGTTCCGCTATGGCCTGGTGCACGAGACGGTGCAGGAGCTGGAGGTGCTGCTCGGCGACGGCAGCACCGTCGTGTGCACGCCCGACAACGAGCACAGCGACCTGTTCTTCGGCTTCCCGAATTCCTACGGCACGCTGGGTTACGTGCTCAAGCTGCGCGCCGCCGTGATTCCCGCGAAGCCCTACGTGCGCCTGACCCACGAGCACTACACCGATGCCGGCGACTATTTCGCGGCGCTGGGCGAGCGTTGTGCCGGCAGCGCCGACTTCGTCGACGGCGTGGTGTTCGGCAACGGCGAATACTATCTCACCACGGGCGAGCTCGTGGACGAGGCGCCCTACACCAGCGACTATACGTACCGGCACATCTACTACCGCTCCATTCGCGAGCGTGGCAGCGACTATCTCCGCACGGCGGATTACATCTGGCGCTGGGACACCGACTGGTTCTGGTGCTCGAAGAACCTCTACGCCCAGAACCCGCTGGTACGCCGGCTGCTCGGGCCCTCGCGCCTGAACTCCGTGACCTACACCCGCATCATGCGCTGGAACAGCCGCTGGGGCCTCACCCGCGCGCTCGACCGGCTGCGCGGACTGCACGCCGAATCGGTGATTCAGGACGTCGACATTCCGCTGCCGCGCTGCCGCGAATTCCTGGAGTTCTATTTCGATGTGATCCGCTTCACGCCGGTGTGGATCTGTCCGGTGCGCGCCTACGACCCGCAGGCGCGTTTCCCGTTGTATCCGCTGCGGCCCGACACGCTCTACGTGAACTTCGGTTTCTGGGACGTGATCCGCAGCCGCACCGCGCACCCGCGTGGCTACTACAACCGCCGCATCGAGGAACAGGTGAGCGCCCTCGGCGGCATCAAGTCGCTGTACTCCGAGTCCTACTACTCGCCCGAGCAGTTCTGGAGCATCTACGACCGCAGCGCCTATGGCGCCCTGAAGTCGCGCTACGACCCCCGGCACGCGTTGCGCGACCTGTACGCCAAATGCGTTCTGAAGGAGTGAGCCACCGGCGCCCCGAGGCGTTCGTCACCGACGCCGATCTGCACTACCTGGAAGGGGCCGTATCGGCCATCATGGCGCCATGACACAGGCAGCCGCAGACTCCCGCCATCCGCCCGGGCTGTACGTCCTGTTCTTCACCGAGATGTGGGAGCGCTTCAGCTACTATGGCATGCGCGCCCTGTTGGTGCTGTATCTGGTCAATGCCCTGGCGCTGGCACGTGACCAGGCGCTGCACATCTACGCCGTCTATACCGCCGTGGTCTATCTCACGCCCATCCTCGGGGGCTACATCGCCGACCGCTGGCTCGGCGCGCAACGCGCCGTGCTGGTCGGCGCCGTGGTCATGGCGCTCGGCCACTTCGCCATGGCCGTGCCGCAACTGCTGTACGTGGCGCTGGGGCTGCTGGTCGCCGGCAACGGCTTCTTCAAGCCCAACATCTCGACCCTGGTGGGACGGCTCTACGGGGAGAACGATCCGCGCCGCGACGGCGGCTTCACGGTGTTCTACATGGGCATCAATCTCGGCGCTTTTTTCTCGCCCCTGGTGTGCGGCACCCTGGGTGAGAAGCTCGGCTGGCACTACGGGTTCGCGGCTGCAGGCTTCGGCATGCTGGCGGGGCTCGCGGTATTCAGCACCGGGCAACGGCGGATCGGCGCCGCTGCGCCGGCGCCGCGTGACTGGGCGGTGGTGGCGGGCGCCAGCCTGGCAGTGCTCAGCCTGGTGATCGGCGTGGTGACACTGTGGTCTCCGGTGGCGGCGCTGTGGCGCGCGGCCGGGACCGGCCTGCAGCTCACCGGCGCGGCGCTGCTGGTGCTCGCCGCGGGCGTTCCGCTGCGCGCTGGGCGCGGATCGCGCCCAGGCGATGCGGCGCACCCGCAGACCGCCCGCGTGGAACGCGACCGCATGCTGGTCATCATGATCGTCGCCGCGTTCGTGGTGTTCTTCTGGATGGGCTTCGAACAGGCGGGTGGGACCATGAACCTGTTTGCCGATCGGCACACCGACCGGCTGCTCTTCGGCTGGGAAATGCCTGCGAGCTATTTCCAGGCCGTCAATCCGCTTGCCATCCTGGTGCTCGCACCGCTGTTCGCGCGGTTCTGGGTACGGCTCGATGCGGCGCGCCGCGGCCCGGGGGTGGTGCAGAAACAGGCGCTCGGGCTGCTGGTGCTGTCGCTTGCGTTCGTGGTGATGGGCGTCGCGCAAGGACGCGCGGAGCTGCACGACCAGGTCGGGCCCGCATGGCTGCTCGCCGCCTACGTGCTGATGACCGCAGGCGAGCTGTGCCTCTCGCCCATCGGCCTTTCCATGGTGACGCGCCTCGCCCCCGCGCGGCTCACCGCGCTGATGATGGGCTTGTGGTTCACGGCCGTCGCAATCGCCAACTATTTCGCGGGCACGCTCGAGCACCTGCTGCGCGGATCGGGCATTGCCCTCTACTGGTTCCTGGTCGCCACCTCCGCGGGAGCAGGCCTGCTGCTGCTCGCAATCTCGCCCTGGCTGCAGCGGCGCATGCATGGGGTGCGGTGAGGGCTGCAGTATTTCATTCTGTTTGGAGCCGAAGCGGCGATTGGCGCGAATGGACCTTCGCAGGATATCGCGAGCGCTCGTGGTGCAGGTGAATGTCCTGGCTGGTGAATGGGCGATGTAGTCGTCGATGGCGGTGACCGGCGCCGTAGGGCGCATCAACGCAGCGCACCCGGCATCCGACCTTGCGGTCGTGTACCTCGCGAGCAGCACATCGCCGAAGGCATCGACGCGCGCCCACCCCGTAGGGCGGATAAGCGCAGCGCATCCGCCATCCGACCTTACGGTCGTGTACCTCGCGAGCAGCACATCGCCAAAGGCATCGACGCGCGCCCACCCCGTAGGGCGGATAAGCGCAGCGCATCCGCCACCCCCGACCGCTGATTCCAAATCCGACTCTGCGACCCACTCGGCACGCGAAACGGGACCATGGCCCATCTTCCCGGAGCGCAACGGCTTCGTGCACTCATGCCCCGGCCGATCATGAATGGCGGATGCGCTGCGCTTATCCGCCCTACATCCATCGAAGGCTCAAACGTCTCGTCAAGATTGCACCACTGCACTAACTGCCGCCTCGCCGCTGCGGCGCCGGATCCTCCTGCGAGTGCTCCAGCTCTTCGGTTTCGATGTCGACCCATTCGCGCTCGATGCGCCCGCGGCGCTGCAGCCACAGGCCGATGAGCCAGCACAGCAGCGCCCAGAGGGCGCCGGCGGTCCAGCCCGCGGCGACGTCGGTAGGCCAGTGTACGCCAAGGTATACCCGGCTCACTCCGATGGCGAGCGTGAGCAGGATGGCGAGGATCATGAAGTAGGTCTTGACACGCCGGCGCCGGTGCACGTGTGCCAGCAACGCGGCGAGCGTGAGGTAGGTGACGGCGGCCATCATGGAGTGGCCGCTGGGAAAGCTCGATGTGTAGACGTAGGTCTCGTGCGGCACCAGCTCCGGTCGCGGGCGATGGAAGCCGATCTTCAGCGCGGTGCTCAGCAGCTGGCCGCCACTGACCGCCACGAACACGAACAGCGCGGTGCGGCGCTTGCGCTCGAGCAGCAGATAGCCCACGGCGCTCAGGGTGACCAGCGTGAGCACGGTCACGCCGCCCAGCGCAGTGACATCGCGTCCGACCTCCTCGACCCAGCGCGGCCCGAGCGGATCGGAGCGATCGGCGGGGTTGCGCATGGCGAGCAGGATGCGTTCGTCGAAAGTGGCGGTCTCGCCCTCGCGCACTTCATCGGCGATACCGATGAATGCCCACAGCGCGCCCGCAAGCAGCACCAGCCCGACCAGCAGCATTGCCTCCTCGCGGCCGACGCGACGGCGCCAGGCGCCGATGAAACGCAAAGCCGACGTACCGGCACAGGACATCCAGAGCCATGAAAACCTCCCGCGTGAGTGCTGGCCCGGAAATCTCACCAGCATCCCGGGTGCTGGCGGAATTCGCAGCCGTCCTGGCGCCGGGCTGGAGCGAAAGCAGAAGCCTTCGCTATCACTGAGTTAGACCTGAGCCAGGGCGAGCGAGAAACCGCCCGAACCGGGATAGGCCGGCGGTGTAAACCGTCTGCCATGGCTCGGCGGTCGTGAAGCACGCCCGATCTTCCCTGCCATCCATTCACTTACCGGCCAGCCGCTGGCCGGCTGGTGAGATTTCCGGGCTGGTGCCGCGGCGCGTGTAGCGGTGCTTAACACCGGGCGGGAAATAATGCGGATCGCCCGCGCCGATCAGGCTCACGCGCGGGGTGCGGTACGCCTCCGGCACGTAGCTCCCGTACTCGCTGTTCAGGCGCAGCAGCTGCGCCAGAATGGAAGCGGTGACCCGCGCCGTGCGCTCGGCGCCCGCCGTCTCGCCGGGTGCGAGCTCCACGGCCACGGCGAGATGCCGGTTGCGGTCCGCATCCTCGGAGACCTGCAGCACGAACTTGCCCGTCACCCATTCGCGAATGCCGGGCTGCTCGAGACCCACCGTGATGTTCTCCGGATAGACGTTGGCGCCGAAGTAGGACACGGTGAAATCGGCGCGGCCGAATACGTAGACGAACGGCAGCTCGCGTACTGCGAGACCCGCGGCGGCAAGCTCGGGGAGCGGATCGAAGCCGCGCGCGGCGAGAAATGCCAGCATGTCGCGATAGGCGATGAGGCCACCGCTGTCGGCGATGTGATAGCGCACCAGCGGCACACCGTTGTCGCCGGTGAACAGCAGCGTTCCGTCGGAAGTCTCGAAATAGCGCCGGCAGGGATCGTACTGCACCAGCGTCGGCAGGCGCGACTCACCGAACAGCCCGCGGGCGGCCTGTGGCTCGCCCGCCAGGAAGCGGCGGATGGTGACCGACAGCGGCGTTTCGTTGCCGAGCACGCCGGCATCGGCAGTGCCGTAGAGCGTCGCCGTGTCGCGGCGCGGATCGCTGCAACCCGCGCGCTCGGCGACCAGGCTGCGCCACTCCTCGCTGAACACCTCGCCGGCGAACACCAGGCGCATGCGCCAGGCGCGCCAGTCGATGCCGCGCGCGATGCCGGTATCGATGACATCCTTGACGAAGGGCGGATAGCCGAGCAGCACCACCTGATCGAACTGGGCGCCCAGCTCGCCGACCACGCGGAGAATCTCCTCATGGTGGTTGCCGGGCGTCACCACGGTGATCGGATAGCCTTTGGCTGCGAGATGGCGGCAGCAGCCGGCGCTGTACATGCCACCGACCCAGGTGCCGAGGCTGAAGCACACCACGGCGAGCGTGCGCCGGCGCGCGGCATCGAAGCCGTCGACAAACACCTGCTCGAAGCGCTCCGCGACGGCAAGCTCGTCTGCGAGGAAGCGCGGCCAGAAGGTCGGCCTGCCGGTGGAGCCGGAGGACACCGCGATCATGTCGCAGCTCTCCAGCCGGCCGTCGCGGCACAGAGCCGCGAGCGGATGGCGCAGCACGTAGTCGGACTTGGTGGTGAACGGCAGGCGTTCGAAGGCGCCGATGCCGTCGATGGCAGCGGGGTCCAGGCCGTGCGCACGCAGAAAGGCCGCATAGGCAGGCACCGAGGCGGCGACTTCGCGCGCCAGCGCCACCGCCGCCTCGGCGGGCGAGCGCTGAAGGCAGCGCCGGAGCACGGCGTCGAGCGGCGTGTCGAGGAAGCGCCGGTAGGCCTCCAGGGCGCGGGTGCGCTGCGCTTGCAGCATCCGGGTTAGGGCGGCGGCGCCGCGTCGAGCGGCGGATCGAAAAGCTGGGCGTAGGGACGTGCGTCGAAGAACACCTCGATGGTCGCGATGCGCCCGCCCGCGGTCTTGACCCACAGCGCGAGGCGCGTCTGGGAGAGCTCTGCGAGGCTGGTGACAAGGTTGAGGATGACGCAGACGTCGTCGCCGTCGACGAAGCACTTGCGCCGCTCCAGGCGCGTCAGGATGGGACCCAGACGACTGAGGTCGGCAACAAATGCCGCCGCATCGTCGAAGCTGCCGATGGCGCCGCGGTAGTGGAAGCCGGAATCGGCGAGACAGCTGCGCGCGCGCTCGAAATCCCGCGCCTCGATGGCCTGCAGGAAGGCATCCACCACTGCCAAAGCGGGCGGCTCGCTCATGCTCTCTCCCCGGCCGGCGTCCGGAGCGTGCACCGGATGGTGCCCGGAGTTTGCCACAAAGCCGGTCCGGAACGCACCCACGGCGCCTCGCCGCCGTTGCGGGGCGTGGCGCCACGTTGGAGAATCATCTGCTGCGCGCGCAAAGGCAATGGGGCGGCGCGCCGCCGCATGCGCAAGCCGCCCCCTTGCGGGTGCGCTCACCCAGGAGATGCTGCATGACCTCGCTCAATCTCGATGCCGTCGAAGCGCGCGTGCTCGGCTGTCTCATCGAAAAGGACCTCGCCACCCCCGACTATTACCCGATGTCGCTCGGTGCACTCACCCAGGCGTGCAATCAGAAGTCGAACCGCGAGCCGGTGATGAACCTGCAGGAACGCCAGGTCGCCGCAGGACTCGACACGCTCGGCAGGAAATACCTGGTGTGGGAGCGCAACCCCGCCGGCAGCCGCGTGACCAAGTACGCGCACCGGCTCTCCAACACCCTCAGCAAGAGCTACGACTTCTCGCCGCAGGAGCTGGCGATACTCGGGGTGTTGCTGCTGCGCGGTCCGCAGACGCCCGGCGAGCTGCGCGCTCGCACCGAGCGCCTGGCGCGCTTCGAGAGCACGGCGTCGGTGGAGGAGGTGTTGGCGCGGCTCGCGCAGCGCGAGGACGGTCCCTACGTGCTGGAGCTGGCGCGCAGCCCCGGGCACCGCGAGACTCGTTACGTGGAGCTGTTCAGCACGGCGCCGCAGCCGGCGACGCAGGCCGCTCCCGCGCCGGCCGTGGGACACCGGGCAGGCGAAGAACCCGCGACAGCCCCCCTGCAGGAGCAGATCGAATCGCTGCGCAGCGAGCTCGCCGAGCTGCGCGAGCGCGTCGCCGCGCTGGAAGCGGCGGGCGGACCGACGGGCGGTGTGTGAGGCGGGCTAGTCCGCAGCGCGCTTGAACTGGCTGGCAAGCTGCTGCTGGATCTGCGGCGGCGCCGGCTCGTAGTGGCTGAACTGCATGGAGTAGCTTCCGGCGCCGCCGGTCAGCGACTTGAGTCGCGTCTGGTAGTCGGTGAGCTCGGCAAGCGGCGCCTGTCCGGCGACCAGCATGCTGCCGCCGCTGCGGGTATCGGTGCGGGTGACGCGTCCCCGTCGTGAGGCCAGATCGCCGGTGATGTCGCCCACGTTCGCGGCCGGCGCAGTCACCTCCAGCTCCACGAACGGCTCCAGCACCTGCGGGTTGCATTTCAGCACGGCGTCGAGCAGCGCCTTGCGCCCGGCGATGACGAACGACACTTCGTTGGAATCCACCGGGTGGTACTTGCCGTCGTAGACCGTCACGGCGATATCCTGCAGCGGATAGCCGGCGATGGCACCCGCCTCCATCAGCTGGCGCACGCCCTTCTCCACCGCAGGGATGAAAGTACCGGGTATGGCGCCGCCCACCACGGCGTTGCGGAATTCGAAGCCGCTGCCCTGCGCCAGGGACTCGATGCGCAGGAACACCTCGCCGAACTGCCCGGCGCCACCGCTTTGTTTCTTGTGCCGGTAGTGACCTTCGGCGTTGCCGCTGATGGTCTCGCGATAGGGAATGCTGGGCGGGTGGGTCTCGACCTGCACGTTGAAGCGCTCGGACATCTTCTCCAGCATCACACGCAGGTGCAGCTCGCCCAGGCCACGAATCACGGTTTCGTTGTTGGTGCTGGTGTGCTCGACCACGAAGCACGGGTCCTCGGCCGCGAGCTTGTGCAGCGCCTCGGAGATCTTCTGCTCGTCGATGCGGCTGGCCGCCTGTACCGCGAGGCCGTACATCGGCGTGGGAAAGCGTACCGGGCGCAGGTGGAACTCGTCCTCCTCATGGGAATCGTGCAGCACCGCGTCGATGTGGATCTCCTCCACCTTGCTCACCGCGCAGATGTCGCCCGGAATGCCGGCATCGATTTCCTCGCTGCGCTTGCCGTGCAGCTTGAGCAGATGACCAACCTTGAAGGGCTTGCGCGCATCTCCGATCAACAGCTTGCTGTCGCGGTTGATGATGCCCTGGTGTATGCGGAACACGCCGATCTTGCCGACGAAGGGATCGTGAACCACCTTCACGACATGCGCCAGCACATGCTTGGCCGGATCGGGATCGGAATGCACCTCGACGGCCGCCGCGCCCTCCCCCTTCAGGAACGGCGGGGGATTGCCTTCGGCCGGATTGGGCATGAGGCGCTCGAACACCTGCAGCACGGCATCGACGCCGGCACCGGTACGGGCGGAGGCGAAGCACACCGGAACCAGGTGGCCCTCGCGCAGTGCCTGTTCGAAGGGATCGTGCAACTGCTCGGGATTGATGGTGCCCTGCTCCAGATAGAGCGCCATGAGCTGCTCGTCGACCTCCACCACCTGGTCGACGAGGGCGGTATGCGCCTGCTCCACCGACCAGAAGTCGGATTCCCCCGCCGGGTTGAAGAAGCAGTCCACCACCTCGGCGGCAGCCTGGGCGGGAAGATTGATGGCCAGGCACTCGCTGCCGAAGGTGTCACGGATTTCGTTCAGCAGCCCTTCGAGGTCCACGCCCTCGATGTCGATCTTGTTGACGATGATCATGCGGCACAGGCCGCGCTTCGCGGCCCAGTCCATCATGCGCCGCGTCATGGCCTCGATGCCGGTCTGGGCATTGATCACCACGGCCACGGTCTCCACGGCCGGCAGCACGCTCAACGTCTGACCGAGAAAATCCGGATATCCCGGAGTGTCGATCAGGTTGACGTGAATATCCCCGTGGTCGAGGCTCACGAAGCTCGCGCAGAGCGAGTGTTGATGGCGTTGCTCCTGGAGCTCGTAGTCGCTGACCGTGTTGCCCTTTTCGACTGCGCCCAGGACGTTGATGGCGCCGGCCTTGTACAGCAGGTGCTCGGTGAGGCAGGTCTTGCCGGCCGCAGCATGGCCAACCAGCGCGATGTTGCGGACGGTTTCAGTGGTATATCGGGGCATTGCCCGGCGCCTCCAGCGCTAGCCTGTGGAGTTGACCTTATAGTATCCGACCCGGGCCGGTAAATCGCCCTCCCGGGCGGACGCGGTGCTAGAATCCGCGGGGGTGCAACTACGGAGTGGCGCATGCGTGGGTCCATCGCTTTGCTCGCAGTACTGGTGTTGTGGATGCCGCATCCGGCGCCGGCCCAGGAACGAGCGCCGCGCTACGATCAGATCCATTTCGACGCCCAGGTCAGCGAGCCTGTGGACAACGACCGCATGCAAGCCGCCTTGCAAGCCTATGCGGAGGGCGACGATCCGGCGACACTCGCCGCGCACATCAACGACACCATGCAGTGGGCCTTGCAGGCTGCGAAGCATTACGCCAACGTGCAGGCGCGCACCAGCAGCTATGCCACCAACCCCGTCTATCGTCGGGACGGTTCGCTGCAGCAATGGCGCGCGTCCCAGGTGCTGGAGTTGGAGGGGACGGACTTTGCGGCGCTGTCGCATCTGGTCGGCGACCTGCAGTCGCGGCTGCAGGTGAGCTCCATCGACTTCTCGGTCTCACCGGAGCGGCGCCGCACGGTGGAGAACCGGCTGATCGGTCAGGCGCTCACCGCCTTTGGCGATCGTGCCAAGCTGGTGACGCAACAGCTCGGCGCGAAGGGCTATCGGATCGTCGATCTGTCCATCAATACCGGCGGCGGCATCGTTCCGCTGCGCGTGATGGAGTCCAGGGCCGTGACGGCCTCGTTCAGCCCGCCGGCACTGGAGGCCGGGCGCAGCACGCTCAGCGTCAGCGCCAACGGCACCATCGAGCTCAACCGCTGATCGCGACCTCTTGCGCCGGATTGTCATTGAATTCATGCAGGAAAGGGCGCGCGCCCCGGTACCGCTGCGCTACAATGCGCAAGGGCCAGGAGCGTCTTCCCCGCCTGGCGCCGGCCCCAGTGCAGCGGTGATCCACCCTCGCAGTGGCACAAGGAACACCTTTTGTTTCGTCTCGCCGAGCAGCGCCTAGCACGCTTCATCCATTCCGGTCAGACCCATCTGCTGAGCGGCAGCCGCCTCGGCCTGGAGAAGGAAAGCCTGCGCGTGGCGCCGGACGGTTCGATCGCGCAGACCCCGCATCCGGCGGTGCTCGGCTCGGCGCTCACCCATCCCCACATCACCACCGATTACTCCGAAGCATTGATCGAGTTCATCACGCCGCCGTTCACCGACATGCGCGATGCGCTCTGGTTCCTGCGCGATACCCAGAAATTCGTCTACGACCGACTCGGGAGGGAATTCCTGTGGGCGACCAGCATGCCGTGTGTGGTGGCGGGAGAGACCAGCATCCCCATCGCCCGGTACGGGCGCTCCAATGCCGGCATGATGAAGCACGTCTACCGGCGCGGACTGGGCCATCGTTACGGGCGCACCATGCAGGTGATCGCCGGCGTGCACTTCAACTTCTCCCTGCCGGAGGCGTTCTGGCCCGTGTACCAGGAACACGAGCAGGAGCGCGGGCCGTTGCAGGATTTCATCTCCGAGCACTATTTCGCGCTGATCCGCAACCTGCAGCGCTTCGGCTGGCTGGTCCCTTATCTGTTCGGCGCTTCGCCCGCGGTATGCAAGTCGTTCCTGCACGGCAAGGCCAGCAGCCTGCACGAGCTCGACCCCAGCACATATTACGCACCCTATGCCACTTCGCTGCGCATGGGCGACATCGGCTACCAGAACAACAGGGAGAAGGAGGTCGGCATCAAGGCCTGCTACGACAGCCTGGACGCCTACATCGCCAGCCTGAAGTGCGCCATCGAAACGCCCTACGCGGGCTACGAGAAGATCGGCGTGGTGGTCAACGGCGAGTACGAGCAGCTCAACGCCAACATCCTGCAGATCGAGAACGAGTACTACAGCACGGTGCGGCCCAAGCAGCTGCTGGTGAAGGACGAGAAGCCGATCCTGGCACTGAAGCGCCGCGGCGTGCGCTATCTGGAGCTGCGTTCCCTGGACGTCAACGCTTTCGATCCCTTGGGAATCAACGAGGACCAGCTGCGCTTTCTGGAGGCGTTCATGCTGCTGTGCCTGTTCAGCCGCAGCCCGCCCATCAGTGCCCTGGAGCGCGACGCCATCGACTACAACGAGATCACCAGCGCCCAGCGCGGCCGCGAGCCCGGCCTGCTGCTGCAGCGCGACGGGCGCGCACAGCGTCTCACCGACTGGGCCGCGGAAGTGCTGGATGCGCTGGAGCCCTTTTGCGTGCTGCTCGACCAGCAGGCCGGCTCCAGCGCCTACCGAAACTCGCTCGCCATGCAGCGTGAGGCGGTGCGCAGCCCGGAGCGTACGCCTTCGGCGCGCATGCTGGCCGAGATGCGCGAGACGCGGGAAGGGTTCTATCATTTCGCGCGGCGCATGTCGCAGAAGCACCAGCGCTATTTCCGCGCGCTCAGCATCAGCGACGAGCAGCTGCGCTATTTCAGCGAGCTCGCCGAGCGTTCCCTCGAAGAGCAGCGCGCGATGGAGGCCGCCGACGAGATTTCCTTCGAGGAGTATCTGCGACGCTACTTCGCGCAGAGCTGAAGCCCGCGCACCCGTGGGAGCGTCGCTCCCGGCGGCGCGATTGCGGCCCGCAGGGCCGCGTTCCGGCAAGCGCGATGCCGGAGCCGGCACCGGCGGCGCGCTTAGCGGATGTCCTCCGTCGAGACTTCGCGCGACAGCACCTGCGGAGAAATCAACGCATAGCCCTGCTGCTGCCAGTACACCAGCTCGGCGAAGGCTGAAGGCACCACCTCGATGAAGTCCTGGAAATCTTTCACGCCGTAGCCGAAATCCTGGGCGGCGAGGGCGCACACCTTGAACTTCACGCCGAGGTCGGCGTAATAGCGCATGCGTTCCACGGCGTCGCTGTAACGGTCGTAGTTTTTCTTTGCCACGGTGACAATCTCCGTGCCGTGGATCACTACCACGATGTTCATCAGCTCGGGCGCCATGTTGTAGGGGGCCTCGCTGAGCGGATTCATCAGCGAGCGGATCCAGTACAGCGCCGAGGAAATCTTCTCCGGGTGGTCGAAGTAGAAGTCGTAGACGACCTTGGGCTCGCCGTAGGGCGTCTGTACGAAGCGGGCACCTTCCGCCGCGGCGGCGGTGGCGCTGCACAGCAGAAGCAACGGCAGGAGCAGCTTGTTCATGGCAATTTCCCCCGCGCTGGCGCAATGGCTCCCGGCGATTATAGCTGCCGAGGGCTACCGGCGGCCCGACTCGGGCGCGCTCTTTCCATTATCATGAAGCCATGGCACTGGAGGCATTCCATCCCGCGGTGCGTGCCTGGTTCGCGCGCCACTTCGAGGCGCCCACGGCGGCGCAGGCACGTGCCTGGCCGGCGCTGCATGCCGGGCGTCATACCCTGGTCGCCGCCCCCACCGGCTCCGGCAAGACCCTGGCCGCCTTTCTGGCGGCCATCGATGCCCTGGTGCGTGAAGGCCTCGAGGGCCGGCTGCAGGCGGGCACCCGCGTGCTTTATGTCTCACCGCTCAAGGCGCTTTCCAACGACGTGGAGATCAACCTGCAGCAGCCGCTCGCAGGCATCCGCGCCGAGCTGGCCGCCGCGGGCCTGCCGCAGGTCGAGATCGGCACGGCGGTACGCACCGGCGACACCAGCGCGGCGGCGCGCGAGCGCATGCGCCGCAATCCGCCGCACATCCTGGTCACCACCCCCGAGTCGCTGTATCTGCTGCTCACCTCGGGCTCCGGGCGCAGCATGCTCTCGGGCGTGCGCACGCTGATCGTGGACGAGATCCATGCGCTCGCCGGCAACAAGCGCGGCGCGCATCTCGCGCTGTCGCTGGAGCGGCTCGCCGCCCTGTGTCCGACGCCTCCGGTGCGCGTGGGGCTCTCCGCCACCCAGAAGCCCATCGAGACCATGGCGCACTTTCTCACCGGCGAGACCGCGGCGCCCTGCGACATCATCGATGTCGGCCACCAGCGCGCACGCGACCTGGCGCTGGAGCTGCCGCGCTCGCCGCTCGAGGCGGTGATGTCCACGGAGGTGTGGGCCGAGGTCTATGATCGGCTCGCCGAGCTGGTACGCACACACCGCAGCACGCTGATTTTCGTCAACACCCGCCGGCTCGCCGAGCGCGCGGCGCGCCACCTCGCCGAACGCCTGGGCGATGCGCAGGTCGGCACCCATCACGGCAGCCTCGCCCACCCACAGCGGCTCGCGGCCGAGCAGCGCCTGAAGAGCGGTGCGCTGCGCGCGCTGGTAGCGACCGCCTCGCTCGAGCTCGGCATCGACGTCGGCGAGGTGGACCTGGTCTGCCAGCTGGGCTCGCCCCACGCCATCTCCACCTTCCTGCAGCGGGTCGGCCGCTCGGGACACGCCGTGGGCGGCACCGCCAAGGGCCGGCTGTTTCCGCTGTCTCGCGACGACCTGGTGGAATGCGCGGCGCTGCTGGATGCCGTGGCCCGCGGCGAGCTGGAGCACATCGAAATCCCGACGCAACCGTTCGACGTGCTGGCCCAGCAGATCGTTGCCGAAGTCTCCGCGCGCGAGTGGGAGGAGGGCGCGCTCTACCGGCAGCTGCGCCGCGCGTGGCCCTACCGCACGCTTTCCGAGCGCGACTACGGCGCGGTGCTGGCGATGCTCGCCGATGGCTACACCACGCGCCGCGGCCGGCGCGGTGCCTACCTGCACCGCGACCGGGTGAACGGCCGGCTGCGCGCCCGGCGCGGCGCGCGCCTCACGGCAGCGACCAACGGCGGCGCCATACCCGATCAGTTCGACCTCGACGTGATCCTGGCGCCGCAGGGATTGCGCGTGGGCACGGTGCACGAGGATTTCGCCTTCGAAAGCCTGCCGGGCGACATCTTTCAGCTCGGCAATACCTCCTATCGCATCGCCAAGGTCGAGCCCGGCAAGGTGCACGTCGAGGATGCGCACGGACAGCCGCCCAACATGCCGTTCTGGTTCGGAGAGGCGCCCGCGCGCAGCGCGGAACTCTCGGGGGCGGTGTCGCGGTTGCGTGGCACGCTCGACCTGCAGCTCGCCGCCGGCGGCACGCAGGCGGCAGGTGCCTGGCTCGAATCGGCGCTCGACCTCGCGCCCGAGGCCGCAGCGCAGCTCGGCGATTACCTGGGCGCCGCCCGCGCCGCGCTGGGTGCGCTGCCCACGCAGCACCATGTGGTCCTGGAGCGCTTCTTCGACGAGGCCGGCGACATGCACCTCGTGATCCATGCGCCGTTCGGCTCGCGACTCAACCGCGCCTGGGGTCTGGCGCTGCGCAAACGCTTCTGCCGCAAGTTCAACTTCGAGCTGCAGGCGGCGGCCTTGGAGGACAGCATCGTGCTGTCGCTGGGCACCACCCACAGCTTCGCCCTGGAGGAGGTCGCGGGCTACCTGAGCGCGGCGACGGTGCGCGAGCTGCTGATCCAGGCGCTGCTCGCCGCGCCCATGTTCGCCACGCGTTGGCGCTGGAACGCCAGCATCGCGCTCGCCGTGCAGCGCAGCCGCCACGGCAAGCGTCTGCCGCCGCAGTTCCAGCGCATGGACGCCGAGGATCTGCTCGCCGTGGTGTTTCCCGATCAGCTGGCGTGCGGCGAGAACCTTGCCGGTGAGCGCGAAGTGCCCGACCACCCGCTGGTGGCGCAGACCATCGGCGACTGCCTGCATGAGGCCATGGATGTCGACGGCCTGGAGGCGCTGCTGCGGGCGCGCGAAGCGGGCGAGGTCCGGGTGAGCGCGTGCGATCTCACCGCCCCCTCGCCGCTTGCCCAGGAAATCCTCAACGCCCGTCCCTATGCCTTTCTGGACGACGCGCCCGCCGAGGAACGGCGCACCCGCGCCGTGCAGGCGCGGCGCTATCTCACGCCCGAGGACGCCGCCGACCTGGGTCGGCTCGACCCGCAGGCGATCGCACGCGTGCGGCGCGAGGCCTGGCCCGAGGCCGGCACGCCGGACGAGCTGCACGATGCGCTCATGGTGCTGGGCTTCGTCACGGCCGCGGAAGGCGCGCAGGCCCCGGCGCCCGACGCCGCGCCGGGCTGGGAACGCCTGCTCGCCGTGCTGATCGGCGCGCGGCGCGCGGCGCGGGTACGGGTGCCGGGCGGCGACACCCTGTGGGTCGCTGCCGAGCGCATGGCGGAGATTCAGGCCGCCTGCCCGCGGGCAAGCGCCGAGCCGGCGCTCGCTGCACTGCCGGGTTCCCAAGCCGTTGGGCCCGAAGGCGCCGTGCGCGAGCTGCTGCGCAGCCGGCTCGAAGGACTGGGGCCGGTAACGGCGCCCGCGCTCGGCGCACCGCTGGGTCTCAGCCCGGGACAGACCGCTGCGGCGCTGGCAGCACTGGAACAGGAGGGCTTTGCGCTGCGCGGCGTCTTCGAGGTGGGATCTGCCGGGCAGTGGTGCGAGCGCAGACTGCTCGCGCGCATTCATCGCTATACCCTGGAGCGCCTGCGCGGCGAGATCGCACCGGTGAGCGCAGCGGACTACGTGCGCTTCCTGTTTCGCTGGCAGCACTTCGGCACCGAGCGCGGCGAAGGGCTGGAAGCATTGGCGGGCGTCCTGGAACAGCTCGAAGGTTTTCCCCTGCCGGCATCGATCTGGGAGAGCGCGGCGCTGCCCGCGCGCCTGCGCCTGTATGGGCCCGATCTGCTGGACGCGCTGAGCAGCGCAGGGCGGTTCGTGTGGATGCGCCTCGGCGCGCCGCCGGCCACACCCGGCGTGCGCGCGCGCGGCGCCCCGGTCGGTTCCACGCCCATCGTGCTGGTCCCGCGCGCCCGCGTCGGACACTGGCGCACGCTCGCCTCGGCGCCGGCCGAGCCAGCGGCGCTTTCGTCTGCAGCGCAGCGCGTGGCCGGGGCCTTGCGCGCACTGGGCGCTTCGTTTTTCATCGAACTGGTGCAGGAGACCGGCTTGTTGCGCACCCAGGTGGAGGCTGCCCTTGGCGAGCTGGTGGCCCAGGGACTCGTCACCTGCGATGGTTTCGCGGGCTTGCGCGCCCTGGTCACGCCCGCCGCACGTCGCCCGGGCTTCGGCTTGCATGCCGGCGCCGCCGCCGCGCCAGCGGCGGGGGTGTGGAGCAGGCGGGGCGCTGGGCGCTGCTGCGTGACCCGCCCCCGGGTGCGCTCGACGCCGCCACGGCGGTGGAGCACATCGCGCGGGTGCTGCTGCGCCGCTACGGCGTGGTGTTTCGCCGGGTGTTGGAGCGCGAGGCCTCGCTTCCGCCTTGGCGCGAGCTGCTTGCCGTGTACCGGCGCCTGGAGGCGCGCGGCGAGCTTCGCGGCGGACGCTTCGTCGAAGGTTTCAGCGGCGAGCAGTTCGCGCTGCCCGAAGCCGTGGCGCCGCTGCGCCAGGTGCGCAAGGCCGAGACGGACGGCGAGCTCATCGCGGTCTCGGCGGCGGATCCGCTCAACCTGGTGGGTATCGTGGTACCCGGGCCGCGGGTCGCGGCGCTTGGCGCCAACCGCGTGCTGTGGCAGGACGGGCGTGCCGTGGCGCTGCAGGCCGGCAGCGAGGTGCGCTTCCTGGAGGCGATGAGCGGCCACAACGAGTGGGAGGCGCGCAGCCTGCTCGCACGCTGGCGCCAACCCACGGACTTCGTGCCCGCTCCCGGCCGGCCGGTCCAGGAGCCCGCGCCGCAGGAGGAGTAGATCGGGGCCCGCCCGCCCACAGGGCGCGCAGCGCCTGCCACTGATGCAGGCCCAGTCCCGCAAGGATCAGCAGGGTCCCGAGCCAGACCTCGGGGCCGACGCGCTCGCCGTTCAGCATACGCCCCAGCCATAGCGCAGTGACCGGCGTCACCAGCGTGATGAGGGCAATGCGTCCGGTATCGAGGTGCAGCAGGGCATGGTAGTAGAGCATCATGCCGAGCACCGAACCGAACAGTCCCAAGTAGAGGATCGAACCGGCCGCACGCGCATCCAGCGACTGCGGCAGGACGCCGTCGAACGCCCACCAGGTGGTGAGGAACAGCGGTGTCGCCACCAGCAGCCCGCCGGTGGTGACGGCGAAGGCGGCAATGGGGGCGCCGATGCGTTTGATCCAGATCGTGCTGGCGGTGTGCACCAGCACCGAGACCAACACGCCGAGTATGCCCTGCACTGCCGCGCGAGAGATCGAGCCGGCGCCGAAGATACAGGCGAGCCCGAGCAGCCCGGCGAGCATGCCCGCGAGCTTATGCGGCGTCATGGTGCGTTCACCCAACCACCGGCCGGCGAGCACGGCATTGACCGGTGGCGTAAGGCCGAACAGCACCGAGATCAATCCGGAAGGAATGCGCTGTGCCGCCCAGTGCACCACGGACATGGCGCCGAAGATGCCCAGGCCCGCGGCGACATACGTGATCAAAGCCGCACGGTGCCGGGGCAGTGGCATGCGCAGGGTGCACAGCAGCGTCAGACACAGGAGTGTGCCGATCACCATGCGTCCGGTGACACCGAACAGGAAGCCCGCGCCTGCCCCGCTCCACTGGATGGCGAGCGGCGTGGTCGACCAGATCAGGATCACACCCAGATAGGCGCCGGTGATCGGCACGGCCCGCTCCTCTTCGCAACGCACAAAACGAAGGGCCACAGAACTCGGTCCTGTGGCCCTCGGAGAAAACACGGCTGCTGCAAACGAAATGCTAGATCCGCACGCCCTCCTCCTCGGGCAGCCGGCGACGCCATATCGGCGCCCGCTGCAGCGCGGCTTTGCGGTGCTGTGCGGTTCTGGACATGCCGCGAGTCTGCCAGCCGCCGGCGCGCAGTGTCAAGGCGGCGCGCGGCCGGACGCAGCTTTCTGCTGGAGCGCTCCTGCAAGCGCACGACAGCGGCGACAAGCGCGATGCCGAGCGGACGCTCGCCGGCGTGTGCAGGGCGGCAGCGGCCCGCATGGTGAGTCATAATGAGTGCGCCGACGCGCGGGGAAGCGCGTCGCCCTGCGGCGTGCAACTGCGCCTGCTGTGTGACAGCCGTGGTGACAACGATCCCGCGTGTGCCGTCCGGCTGGAAGCCTTACACGCTTCCATGCCGATTTTTCGACAAGAGGAGCAACCCCATGTCCCACCGGTTGAAGTCCCTGTACGCCGCCTGCGCCACGGCGCTGGCAGTGAGCGCGCTCGCTGCGCCCGCCGCCGCGCAGCAGGAAAGCTCGCGCGCCGAGCCGGCGTCCCTGTCGCACCCCGGCTACGCTCCCGTGCCGCCCGTGCCTTTCGGACCGCTGCTCTATCCGCGCGTGCCTTCGGGCTACGGCTACGGCTACGAGCCAGGCTACTGGGTGCCGCGCCCCTATGGGCCGACCGCTTTTCCGCCACCCGGCTATGCAGCGCCCGGCCCATCGGCGCAAGGCTCCGCGGATTCCGCCACACAGGGCACGGCGGAACCCGTTATGCCCGCGGTTGCGCCCTCCGCCCGGACCATGCCGTCTGGTTCGCAGGTAACCGCCGCACCGCAGATTCCGACCGAGCAGCCGCCTGGCAGCGGGACCGCCGCGCCTGTCACCGAAGCGACGGCAACCGTTCCTCCCGCCATTGCGCCGGCAGCGACGGCAGAAGGCGGCGCGGGCGCGCAGACGCCAGCCTCTGCAGAAGAGCAGGTCACCGAGCCGACGCAAGACGTGCAAGCCGCCGGCGAAGTGACCACACCGTCTCCGGCAGCGAACACAGGAACAAAGATGCCTGCAGCACCTCCATCGCCGCCGCAAACGGAAGCACCTGCCGCATCGGCTCCATCACAGCCGGTGGAAGGTGCGAGCGAGTCGGGATCTGCGGCCGCCGCGGAGCAGACCGGGTCTGCCCAGCCGCCCGCCGCTGCCCCGTCCGCGAGCAGCACCACCCGTCCGGAGGCCGGCGCCACGCAGCCCGCCGCCGTTGCAGCTCCGCAGGAAACGATGGAAACGCGTCCCGGAACATCCGCCGGCACACCGCCGTCCGCATCGCCGGTCGAACTGCAGGCCCCTGCGGGGGAGCCCGCGCGGGCTGCGCGTGGCGCGGCGCTCGCCGGCAGTGCGGCGGGGGAGGACATGACGGCGGCGGCGCATTCATTGGACTCCAACCAGTCCGGGGTCGCAGCGGCAGGCGTGTCGGAACGCCGGCTGCGCCAGCTTCGGATACTGCAGGAATTGCAGGACGAGGGCATTCTGACCCCGGCGGAGACGCGCGACATCCGCGCACGGCTGCTGACCCGTCCCTGACGGCTCAGAAGTTCACGACCTGTGCCACTCCGCCGCGGCGCGGATCCCCGGCGCCGGAGAAACCGGCGGCACTGCGCTCCACGGTGTGGGTACCACCGAAGAACAGATTGCGCCCTTCCCATACGCGGTGCCGCGGATAAAGCGCCAGCAGTGAACACAGAGCGGTGGGCTCGAAGCCGCCTTCCACGTTCAGCTGCTCCGATTCCACGTGCAGGCGCGGCGCATCGACCGCCTCGGCCAGCGGCAGGCCGAAGTCGATCAGATTCACCAGCACCTGCAGGATGGCGGTGCGCAAACGGTTGGAACCTCCCGATCCGATGGCTACGGCGGTGCCATCGGGACACAGCACGATGCTCGGAGCCATCATCGAGGTCAGCCGCTCGCGCAGCGCCCAGCGGTGAAATCCCTGCGGGTTGAGGTCCTCTTCGCCCAGCATGTTGTTCAGCATGATGCCTGTTCCCGGCACCAGGTCCCCGCAGCCTTCGCCGTTGCTGACGCTCAAGCTCGCGATATTCCCGATCCCATCCATCACACTCACGTGTGTGGTGCCACGCCGCGCGCTGCGTCTTCCCCTTACCTGTTCGCGATAGCGCGCCAGCGCTTCGGGCTCGAGCAGTCGCAGCAACCCCGCCGCGGCCGATTCGGTGCCGACCGCGTGCTCGAGGCGTGCAGCCCCGGTGAGCGCCATGACCGTGGCGAGCAGCTCCAGATGGGCCGCGCTGCCGAAGCCGAGCGCCGCGACCTCCGTAGCTTCCAGCAATCCCAGCGCGAACCCGATGAGCGTACCGCCGGAAGATGGCGGCGGGTTGGTCAGCACTTGCGCGCCACGGTAGCGCAGCTGCAGCGGCGTGCGCTTGTGCACCTGGTAGCCTTCGAGATCCTCTCCCGTGAGATGGCCGCCCTGCGCACACAGCGCGACAATCCGCTCCGCGATCGCCCCGCGGTAAAAGAGCTCGTCTCCCTCCTCGGCCAGTCGCTCCAGCGTCTCGGCCACCGCGGGCTGGCACAGGCGCTCTCCGGCTGCCGGCAGGCGGTCACCCGTCGTACTGCCGTAGGTCCGGCGGGCCTCGGGTGTGGCGAGATAGATGGGACGCACCACGTCGAAGATGTACGCCTGCAGGGCATTCAGCGTGATGCCCTCGCGCGCGAGCCGCACCGCCGGTGCGACCAGCGCCGGCATGGACAGAGAGGCGAGGTCACGGTGCACTTCGAACAAACCCTTCACGATGCCGGGCGTGGCGATGGCACCACGGCCGATGTGGAACTCCTGCTGTACGGTGCCGAAGTCCGCGTGGATGGGACGAAAGTCGACGTCGTGCAGGTTGCGACAACGCATCGGGGTCTCGACGAAGAAATCGTAGAGGACGTCCGCGCCCGCCGCCGTATGGGCGAGCAGGAAGCCGCCACCGCCCAGCGAGGTCAGCACCGGCTCCGCCACGCAGGCGGCGAAGTGCGCCGCGAGTATGGCGTCATACGCATTGCCGCCTCGCTCCAGGATTTCGGCTCCCGCCTGCACCGTCGCCGGATGACCGCCTGCCACCACCCCGCCGCTGCTCACCGCGCGCGACCGGATCGATACTGCGATCCGCACCCGGAGCGCTGCCCCAGCTGCGTAAACCGGCAGCGCTTCGCGGTGCTGGCGGAGCCAGCCGCCCTGTGATAGAACTGCGCGCGCCGCCGCCGATGCGCCGGCAGGCCGAATCGCGAACGATTACCCGGAACTCCGATCATGAAAGCAAGCGAGCTCAAGCGCGGCGCAGTGGTTACCGTCGATGGCAGAACCTGCCTGGTGCGCGAGGTGCAGGTGAAGTCGCCCTCCTCGCGCAGCGGCAATACCCTGTATAAGGTAACGTACCGCGACGTGGTCACCAAACAGAAGGTCGACGCCACCTACAAGGGCGAGGACATGGTTCAGGAGGTGGAGTTCGCGCGCCGCCCGGTGCAGCTGCTCTTCCAGGACAGCGAGAGCTGCACCTTCATGGACCGCGAAAGCTTCGAACAATACTCCGTGGAGCGCGAGGCACTGGAGGGCGAGCTTCCCTACCTGGTCGAGGGCATGGAGGGACTGTACATGCTGAGCGCCGACGAAACGGTGCTCGGGCTCGAGCTACCCGCCACCGTGGAGATGGAAATCGCCGACTGCGCACCCAGCATCCGCGGTGCCTCCGCCGCCGCGCGCACCAAGCCGGCGACGCTGTCGACGGGGCTGGTGATCCAGGTGCCCGAATACATCGCGCCCGGCGAGCGCGTCAAGGTCAACACCGTCACCGGGGCGTTCATGTCGCGGGCGTAACCGGTGGTTTCGCCCGCCATCCAGTCGCAAGCATCCACTCCTAGGCCGCTTGTTCGCCGATCGCATCCAGTAGCCCGACGATCCGCGTCGACAGCTGCTCGACCTTGCCGAGCGCCTGCTCGGCAAGGTCCATGCGCCCGTCCTTTTTGTTCTTGATAACCTCCTTGATCAGGCGGTGTAGCTCGGCGTGGGGCGCTTCGATGTCGCGCATTGCGGGGATCCGGCCCAGCGCATCGAGACCTTCTCCGTAATACCACCGCCCGAAGGCGCAGTCGCGGTGCGAGACGGCCTCGGCTTCGGTCAGCGCGGTCCCGCCATCGAGATAGCTGCGCAGGCGCGTCTTCCACGCAAGATGTGCCGTCTTCGCCTTGGCCAGCGTGCCGCGGTAATCGCTCGCGTACCTGAAACGCCCCACCAGCTGCCCGAGGTCGCTGACCACACGCGCCAGCTCCCCTTCGCTCCCCACGGTGCCGCGGGTCGCTTCGGCGACCTCCTGTACGACCTGGGCGATGTGCTGCATGTTGCGGTTCACGTCCTCCGCCACGGCCGCGTGCTCTTCGGCAGCGGTCGCGATCTGTGTGTTCATGTCGTTGATGGTGCCCACCGCGCCGCGGATGGAATCGAGCGCCTCTCCGGCCCGCCCAGCCTGTTCGGCGCTCGCCTGCGCCTGCGTCTGACCGGCGGTGGTCACGGCGACGGCATCCTTGGCGCCGGCCTGCAGGCGCTCGATCATCTTCTGTACCTCGAGGGTGGACTGCTGGGTGCGCTGCGCCAGTGTGCGCACTTCGTCCGCCACCACCGCGAAGCCGCGCCCCTGCTCACCGGCCCGCGCGGCCTCGATCGCGGCATTCAGCGCCAGAAGATTGGTCTGTTCGGCGACACCGCTGATCACGTCCAGGATGCCGCCGATGTTCTCGGCATCGCGCCGCAGATTGGCGATCACCTCGCCGGTATTCTGCATGGATCGCTCCAGCGCGCCGACGGACCCCAGCATCTCCTGCATGATCCGGCGACCCAGCTCGGTTTCCGTATCCGCTTCGCGCGTTGCCTGGGCGGCATTGGCGGCGTTACGCGCCACCTCGTGGACCGTGGCGCTCATCTCGTTCATCGCGGTGGCCACCTGCTCGCTGTCGCTTTGCATGCGCTGCACGCCGGTGGCGCTGGCACGAGTATGGTTCGATACCTGGTCGCCGGCCACGCTGAGACGGGTGACCGCGCCGGCGACTTCGGCAACCAGCGCGGCGATCTTCTTCGTGAAACGGTTGAAGCTCCGTCCCAGGTCGGCGATCTCGTCCTCACCGGACTCATCCACCCGTACCGTGAGGTTACCCTCGCCGTCGGCAATGTCGCGCAGCACGGATTGCAGGCCCGCGAGTCGCCCGATGGTCTTGCGATACACCAGCCCCATCACCACGACGAACAGCGCCAGCAGCACGACCAGGGCACCGACCGTTGCGAATTCCGCGTGACGATAGGATTGCTGCACCGCATCCAGTTGCCGGTTCCTGGCCTGCTGAAGGTCGGCCACCAGATGCTCGAGCTGCCCGCTGACGGAAGCAACGGTATCGTCGAAGCCGGTGTCCGGTTTTTTCATCAGCTCGTTGCCCGCCTCCCGGCCCTGACCGAGGTAGACCTTCACCATGGCCGCACCGACGGCGTCCAGCCGATCCAGACCCGCCGCAATATCGGCAACGCGCGGAGCGATATCGGGCAGCTGCGCCGCGACCTCTTGCAGGGCGGAGTGTCCGGCCGTCCGATGTGCTTCGGCGTCCTGCAGCCCCGAGGGGTCTCCGGTCGCCGCCACGTCGGTCATGAATTGCTGGACCTGGATCGCATGAAACTGGGCATCCTTCGCTGCCAGCAGGATCTCCCCGAGTCTATGCGCCGTCGAGTTCTGCGTATCGACCCGATCCATCTCGCGGAGGATCAGCACGCCTGCAAGGACGAAGACGACCAGCAGCGCGGTAGCGGATACCACCAGTACCTGTTTGACGCTGAAGCGCTTGAGACCGATTGCCATTGTCTGCTCTTGAGATTCCCGGGGCCGGAGCCGCGCTTAACGACGCCGGCATTGCATTCTTTAGCGCCTTGACAACGGAATGAGCATTCCGTGGCGGGAGCAACCCTGAAGCGCAAGGGAGGCGCCGGTTCACGAGAGCAGCCGCGACCGCTGGAGCGAGGCCGGCCGTTGTGTGTGCGTTGGGAGGCACCCATGCAGCGCTTCGGGGACTGCGAAAAGCCGGCACGCGGCTTCGAATGAAGACGCGTGTCAACGGTGACGGCGGAGCCTTGCGGGCGGGATCGAATCGAACGCCGAATGACGGGTGGGCCGGGTCAGACCTTGAAGTGCCCCACGCGCCGCTGCAGGTCGGTCGCAAGGCTACTCATCTGCTTTGCCGCCGAACTGGTCTGGCGACCGGCATCCGCCGACTTGTCGGCGAGATCCCGGATGGAAACGGTGTTGCGGTTGATGTCCTCCGCCACCGTGCTCTGCTCCTCGGCAGCGGTCGCGGTCTGGGCGTTCATGTCCCTGATGGTGGCGACCGCACGCGTGATCCGCGCGAGCGCATCACCCGCTGCGTCCGCATGCTCGACGCTCACCTTGGCCTTTCCACGCCCCTCTACCATCACCTCCACCGCGCGCCGTGCTCTCTCCTGGAGGGACTCGATCATGGCCTGGATCTCGCGCGTGGATTGCTGGGTGCGGGAGGCGAGCGTGCGCACCTCGTCCGCCACCACGGAAAAACCCCTGCCCTGTTCGCCGGCCCGCGCGGCCTCGATGGCTGCATTCAGGGCAAGCAGGTTGGTCTGTTCCGCAATCCCCTTGATCACATCGAGCACGTCGCCGATCTTCGCGCTTTCGCCTTCCAGCTGCTGGATCACCTCGCCGGCATTTTCCACTTCCGAGGCAAGGTCGCTGATGGCCTGCACGGCCTGGGAAACGACAGCCACGCCGGTACCGGCAGCAGAATCCGCCTCGCGCGCGCCGTCTGCGGCCACCGTTGCGTTGCGCGCCACCTCCTGCACCGTTGCCGCCATCTCGTTCATGGCAGTGGCCACCTGCTCGATCTGATGCAGCTGCCGCTCCACCGTGACCTGGCTCTCGGAAGCCACCATGCTCAAGTGCTCTGCGCCGCCGCCGAGCTCACCCGTGGAGGCGGCAATGCCGCGCACGATCCCCTGCAGCTTCTCGATGAAGCGGTTCACGGTGGCAGCCAGATGGCCCAGCTCGTCGCGGCTCGAGACCTGGAGACGCAGGGTAAGGTCGCCGTCGCCGTCGGCGATGTCCTCGATATGGGCCAGCAGGCGGTCCATGGGGCGCAGCACGGCGATTGGCACCATGGCGGCCATCAGGGCGCACAGGACCAGGCCGAAGATCATGGCCGCGATGTTCTGCCGCTGCACGGAAGCGGTTTGTTCCTGTGCTGCATCTCGTGCCTTTGCAGCCTCGGCCAACGTGACATCGGTAAGCTGGTCGATGACCGAGCGCATCTCATCGAAAGCCTTGCTGCCCACCCCGAAGCTGAGATCGATGGCCGTGGAACGACCCTCCCGGGTATCGGAGGCACGTTGCGCCTCGACCTCGTTGGTCAGCTTCTCCCAGCGCTCGCGCAGGACGTCATACTCGAGGATCTTTGCCGTCACCTCCGGCGACGGATTGAGCGCGGCGAATTTGGCGATGCGCTCCCGGGCCTGCTGAATGTTCTCGTCGTGGTCCTGGCGCAGCTTGGCAAAAGACTCCGATTTGACGTCGACTAAGATCATGCTGCGCTCGGCTGTGAGCGCCTGGTACAGGTCGCGATCGGCCTGAACGAGGAAATTCACGCTGGGCAGGTGGCGCTCGGCGAGTACTGCCGCCTGGTGACCCAGATTACCCGCGTCGACAATGGCATTGACGCCGATCGCGACCAGCAACAGGGCGAGGGTCGCGATCGGCACCAGCAATTTCCAGCGCAGGGATAGATTGTGGATGAATTGCATGAGTGGATCTCCCTTGGGTCACGGAGCTGCGTTGCGCTCAATGACCCGCCTTATCGAGCTCGTCGATATTGATGCCGACCGTGATGGCACCAATGGCGTGGCCAGCGTCGAGCACGGGCACGGAGACTTGCACGACGTAGGCCTGTGCGCTCTCGTCGAATTTGACCTTGCTGATGTGGACGGCACCCTGGCCGCCTTTGTACGACTCGGTGAATTTCGGCTCGTTGCCCTGCCACCGGATCGGTCCCCCAGTTCTGCAACTCGGAAGCCAGGGCGATGACGGAAGAAGATGCATCTTCGGCGTTGACACTGAGACCCACCATCCCGGACAGGATTGGCACGATGATCATCGTGTATTTGTGCATGGCCATTTGCTTGTGTGGACCAAGCGCGTTGTCATGGACGCAGTGCGCGGCAGCAATGCCGTTCCCGACCCGCGTCCGGGCGCGTGATAACGGCCAATGGGAAGAGCCACTTGAACGTGCGGCCGGTTACGGTGCCCACCGGTTGGTCGTGGATTGCAGTGCGCCGCGAGTGCCGGCCGTATGCGCCGCACTTCGATCCGCGCAATGCGTGTGCGCCCGACAGGAAGTGCAGGGCGCCTGCGCGTCCTGCTCGTCTACTCGCGAGACTCGTAAGAAGACGGGGTCACGCGGGCCGCGGCGAGGAAGCCTCGCAGATGCCGGATGTCGTCCTTGCTGCAGGCGCCACCATGGTGGGGCCGGTGCACCATGCCCTCTACGCCGTTCAATATCATGTGCAGTCGCGCGCCGTGCGTGCCCTGGTTCTTCGCGCCCAGGTGATGCAGCAGCGCCTCCACGTCGCGCCAGTGGATGTTGGCGCTGACGGGCTCACGGAAGATCTCTTCCAACAATCGCGCGTGCTTGCTGCTCATGCCATGCTGTTCCAGTCTGCTTGGAAGTCCCGCCAGCGTCTTGCGACGGCATCCTGCGTCCCGGCCGGACGGCTGTCAATCGACCCGCCGCGGTTCACCGGTGCGCCATGGGACAGACGGTCCGTGCCGCAACCGCACGCGCCGGCACTCTTGAAGCACGAGCGAAGACCACTCGGGTGTTCTTCCGGGAAGCGGGGCGATATCCTAATCCTCGGACAGGCTCCCGGGTACTGGCCCACACTGCGGCGCCCGATGCGTGTGCATGCTGCCCCGTTGAGACGCGGAGGACTGGAAATGACTGAACGTTCGACCCCGCTGCGCGTAGGCGCACCCGATCCCGAGCTGAGGAGCTCGCCGATCATGGAGGACACCGACGAGGAGTTCGAAGTGCTCGCGCAAGAGGTGCAGGACCTGCCGGTGTGCTATTTCAACAACCTGGCCTATGCGAACGGAACCTTCGTATGCAGCGGCAGCGGGGAGCTGCTGCGCTGTCGGCGCGGCGTGTGGGTGCGCGAGGGTACCTGCGATCCCGAAAATCCCTAGCCCGAATGCGACTACCCGGCCTGCAACGCAATACGCTCGCGCGACTGATCGGAATCGTCGAGCGGCTGCGGGGCGAAAGCGCCGGGTTTCAGGACGAGCCCGGCAACCAGCAGCTGTGGTACGACCGCGGCTATGCCAACGGTGTGCTGCACACGCTGGTGGCGCTGGGCTATGGCGATCAGGTCGCGGCCGCCGGCATGACCGCCGACCCCGGGCTGGACGCTGCCGTGGAAGCGCTCGCCTGGGGCCGCGCCTACCGCCACGGCCATGAAGTCGCCGCGCGCGACACCCGGGAGGTCCTCCCCCCTGCCCCGTCGACGCGCGGGCGCTGACGGAATTCAGCCTCCGGCACCGGCTTCGGGCAAACCGCCACTCCGGTAGGTGCGGTAGCCCCGCAGCTGCAGCGCGCCCAGCCCGAGCAGCAGCACCAGGAAACTGATCAGCCCGCCTGCGACCGGCACCAGCCGCAGCACCGCCAGGACGATCAGCGCCAGAAGGAGGGCAAGGATGTACACCCCGCGCCTGGCATTCGTGGCACGTCCGCCTCGGCGCAGGCCGGCATCTGCCAGGTACAGCACGCCGGTCAAATATCCCAACAGCAGCGATACCAGGTAAATGGCGAGCACGATCAGCGCGAGCAGCATCCCGAGCAGGGTGGCGAACAGCGCGACAATCACAAAGGGCGTGACCAGCAGCACCACCAGCCCAAGCCCAAGACACTTCCAGAAATCGCTGCCAACGGTGCGCGCCGCCCCCAGCGACCAGCCGGGCGCAACGAGATGGTAGGCGGCGCCCACCACGAGCAGACTCAGCACGAACAGGACACCCGCTGCAAACCCGGCGCCGGCTCCTGCGGCTTCGTGGCGCTGCAGGGGCTGATGCACGATGCGTCCACCGACCTGCGCGCCATCGGCGATTTCCGCCGGCTGCGGGCTGCGATAGGTGAGATTGCCGGCGATGCGCGCGGTGGGCAGCAGCTTCACGTGCTCGGCCATGAGCTCGGCATCGCCGCCGATTTCGCCCGCCAACACCACCGTGCCGCCAGCCGCCTTGAGCTCGCGTCCGACGTGGCCGGCGACCTCGATATCGCCACCGGCCAGCCAGGCGCGACCTGCGACCCGGGCTGATGGCGTAAGGGTGACCGTGCCGCCGGCGAGCAGGGCGTCGCCGCCGACGCCGCCTGCGACCGTCACGGTTCCACCCGCTGCGCGCAGATCGTCTCCCACGTCACCGCGCACCTCGATGTCGCCACCCATGGCGAGCACGTCGCCGGTAACCCGGCGCTCCAGCTCCACCTGGGCGCCCGCCAGCACCGCGTCTCCGTTCACCTCGCCGAGCACGCTGACGCGCCGCCCCGCCGCATAGATATCGTCGTCGACGACGCCGGTGAAGGTCACTGTCTCTCCCCATTGCTGTGCCGCCGCGGCGCCGCATCCCAGCGCGGCCAGCGCCACCACGGCGGCGCGCCGCCAACCCCGAGCCCGTTTGTTCATGCCGATCTCCCCTCAACCTTCACCAATCGCCGGGATCCCGGAAGCGGGCGCGAGAACCCGCCAGGGCCGGGACCGGCGTCGCACTGCGGTATCCACGAAATCTCCCGGTCGACGGAAATTCCATGATCGCTATCGCCGTATTCCGTTGCGCTGCCGCCCGGCGAAAGATGCGGGCCAAGGCCGCCCGGGCGTGTGCGCTACGATAGCGGTCCCTGTCGCGGTGCACCACCTCGCGCAGCGCCGAGCATGTACAATCGCAACCGTGTGGTTGGGAATGGGCATGAAAGCACCACTCGCGCAGTGGCTTGCCGGCGCGCGTCGCGGCACGCTGCCGATGCTGTGGCTGGCTGCTGCGGTGCTCGCACCGGGCGCGCGCGGCGCCTGCGATGACGCGCCGGCTCCGCGTGCGAACTGGACTTCCTGCGACAAGCATCAGCAGGACCATTCCGGCGCGGACCTGCGCGAGGCCATGCTGCGCCGCGCCGACCTGCGCGGAAGTGTGCTGCACGGCGCCAACCTGCGCGGCGCCGACATCGAGCTCGCCGACCTGAGTGCCGCGGACCTCAGCGAGGCGCGCATGAGCGCAGCCATACTCACCGCGGCCACACTGGATGGCGCCGATCTCAGCAGGGCAAGGCTCGCAGGTGTACGCGCCGGGCGGGTGCACCTGCAAGGTGCGCGGCTTTCGGGTGCCGACCTGCACGACGCCTACCTGTACGATGCCGATCTGCGCGGGGCTGCGCTCGACGAGGCAAGCCTGCAGAACGCCAACCTGGAGCAGGCCCGGCTCGATGGCGCCATGCTGGGCAAGGCACGGCTCGGCGGTGCGCGCATGGCGCGCGCGTCGCTGGAAGGAGCCAGCCTGCGCGGCGCGGATCTGCACGGCGCGCGGCTTACCGAGGCGGTGCTGCTCGATGCGGACCTGCGCGAGACGGACCTGCAGCGGGCCGACTTGAGCGGCGCCGAGATCACGGGCGCGCAGCTCGACGGGGCCCGGCTCGGCAATGCGACCTGGACCGACCACCGGCGCTGCCGGCCCGGCTCGATCGGACACTGCGACTGATCGGCGGCCGCACCCGCACGGTGGAACTCAAGGCAGAAGGAAGGCAACAGGAGAACCCATGGCGGCAACCGCACAGACCCAGAATATGGCGCTGTTTTGCGACTTCGAGAACATCGCGCTTGGAGTACGCGACGCCAAGTACGCACAGTTCGACATCACCAAGGTGCTGGAGCGCCTGCTGCTCAAGGGCAGCATCGTGGTGAAGAAGGCGTACTGCGACTGGGACCGCTACAAGGAGTTCAAGTCGCCCATGCACGAGGCTTCCTTTGAGCTGATCGAGATTCCCCACCTGCGCATGTCCGGCAAGAACTCGGCGGACATCCGCATGGTGGTCGACGCGCTCGATCTCTGCTACACCAAGTCGCACGTGCAGACTTTCGTCATCATCAGCGGGGATTCCGATTTCTCGCCGCTGGTGAGCAAGCTGCGCGAGAACAATAAGCTGGTGATCGGGGTGGGCGTGAAGAACTCCACCTCGGACCTGCTCATCGCCAACTGCGACGAGTTCATTTTCTACGACGACCTGGTGCGCGAGGAGGAAACCCAGCGCCGCAGGCGGCGGCGCACCACCACCAAGACCACGGCAAAGCGCTCCGCGAAGTCCGGCGCGGACACCGACTCCGAGGCGGACAAGGCCAAGGAGAAGGAAGACCGGGAAAAGGCCAAGGAGAAGGTCCAGCAGGCGCTCGAGCTGGTACTGGAAACCGTCGAGGACCTGTTTGCCGAGCGCGGCGAGGAAGAAAAAGTCTGGGGCTCCATGGTAAAGCAGACGCTGAAGCGCCGCCGGCCGGGCTTCAACGAGTCCTACTACGGCTTTCGCGGCTTCAGCGAGCTGCTGGAGGCCGCCCGCGAGCGCCACCTCCTGGAGTTGGAGCGCGACGAGAAATCCGGCGGCTACATCATCCAGAGCTACACCCACGAGGATTAACCCGGAAATCTCACCAGCATCCCGGGAGCTGGCGGAATTCGCAGCCGTTCTGGCGCCGGGCTGGAACGAAAGGGGTAGCCGTAGCTACCCCTTGAGTGAAGACCCAGCCAGGGCGAGCGAGCAACCGCCGGAACCGGGATAGGCCGGCGGCATAAACCGTGTGTCATCGTTCGGATGTTATGAAAAATGCCCGATCTTCTCCGCGATCCATGCACTTACTGGCCAGCCGCCGACCGGCTGGTGAGATTTCCGGGTTAAACCACGCATCAGGCGGCGACCGCATGTCCATGCCGCCTCGGAGGCAATCGAATCTTGTCCACCCGGGATGAGCAGCTGCCGATTCGGCGCCGGGCCGTCGCGGTGGACGCTGCGTGCTGAGGCGCAGCGGCGGCCCGTGTCCGGCAACGGCCTGCGCATGAGCACACCGACACCCCAGGCACAGTTGGGAACTTTGTGCGCTTTCCTGGCTCGGCTGCGCGAGCGCTATCTCGACGCCGGTGCGGCGCCGGAGCCTGGCGCCGAGCGGCTCCTGCTCGCCCTGATGCTGGCGGAAGCCGCGCTTCGCGACCTCGCCGCGCGCGTACAGGTCCCGCGCCCGGCACAGGTGGCGGTGATCGGCCCCACCCAGGTGGGTAAGAGCACGGTGGTCAACCTGCTGCTCGGGACGCGCGCCGCCGAGGTGAGCCCGCTGGCGGGCTACACGGTACACCCGCAGGCCTTTGTCGGTCCGGGCGTCAAGGCGCTCGACTGGCTGGAGCCGTTCTTCCCCAGATGGCAGCGCAGCGATTCGATCGCCGCGCTGTCGCGCGAGCGGCTCGCGGCCTACGGTATCGTGCGCCTGCCCGCATTTGCCGCGCCCCTGCCGGACGCGGCGGTGCTCTGGGACACACCGGACTTCGATTCGCTCGCCGCGCACCGCTACGTCGGCGGCGTGCTTGAGGTGGTTGCACTCGCCGACGTGCTGCTGCTGGTGGTCAGCAAGGAGAAATACGCCGACCGTTCGGTGTGGGACACGCTGGCGCTGCTCGAGCCGCTGCGCCGACCGCTGGTGGTGTGTCTCAACAAGCTCACCCCGGACGGTGCCGAGACCATCACGCGTGCGGTACACGAGCGGCTGCAGGCGCTGGCCCCGCGCCACGCCGCCAGTGCGCTGCTTGGCATTGCGCAGCGCAGCGGGCCGGGCAACGATGGCCTCGACCTGCCAGGGGCACCGGCGCTGCGCGCGGCAATCGCGGGCGCGCTCGCCGAGGTCCGACCCGAAACCCGTTACGCCGGCTGCATGGCGCTGCTGCAAACCCATTGGGAAGCCTGGACCGCGCCGGTGCGGGCCGAGCTGCAGGCGCTCGCCGAGTGGCAGCAGCTGGTGCGCGGCGCCCTGGAGGCCGGGCTCGCTGCATACCGGCGCGACTACCTCGATCACCCTCAGCGCTTCGACACCTTCCGCCGCGCCCTGGTCGAGCTGCTTTACCTGCTGGAGCTGCCGGGTCTCGCCGGCGCCCTGACGCGGGTGCGCCACCTGCTCACCTGGCCCGCGCGCAAGCTCTTCGAGCAGCGTCAGACCTGGGTGGCACGACACCGCGGGGACACCGACAGCGAGGCGCTGGTGCTGGAGGACACCTTCGAGCACCTGCTCACCGCGCTCGGGCGCGATGCGACCCGGCGTGCGGCCGCCGGCACGCCCGCAACGGCGTTCTGGCGCGCGCTGGGCGAACGCCTGGCCAGCGCCGAGCCGGAGCTTGCCGAGAGCTTCGCGGCCGCGGCGCGTCGCCACCACGATGCGTTCAAGCCCGAAGTCCAGGCTGCGGCCGATCGCCTGTACGCGCGCCTGCGCGAGCGCCCTGCTCTGCTCAACACCCTGCGCGCCGCCCGCGCCACCACCGACGCCGCCGCCATTGCGCTGGCCGTCAAGACCGGCGGCCTGGGCGTGCAGGACCTGGTATTCGCGCCTGCCATGCTGTCGCTCACCTCCATGCTGACGGAAAGCGCGCTTGGCACCTACATGAGCCAGGTCGCCGGCGAGCTCAGGGAGCGCCAGTACCACGCCGTCGCCCACGGGCTGTTCGCCGCCGAAATCGGACCACGGCTGCAGGCCCTGGGCATGGATCTGCAGGGACCCGCCCTGTTCGCGATCTCCGCCGAGGAGTTGCAGCGCGCCGAGCAGGCGCTGCAGGAGGCCCTCCATGGCTGATGTGGTCGCCGCCGCGCGGCAGCGCGTGAGCGAATGGTTCGACCGCGCACGCGACGCCGGCTGGCTGGAGGAGCGTGATCTCGCCGCTCTGCAGCGCATCGAGCAGGCAACGCCCGCGGAGCTGTTCGCCCCGGCGGCGCAGCGCCCCCTGGTGGTGGCGTTCTTCGGTGGCACGGGTGTCGGCAAGAGCAGCCTGCTCAACCGCCTGGCAGGCGAAGCCATCGCACAAGTCGGCGTGCAGCGCCCCACTTCGCAGGAGATCACCCTCTACGTGCATGCCGATGTGGAGCTGGCCGATCTCCCACCGGGGCTGCCCAGGGAACGCGTGCGCGTCGCGCGCCACCACCACGCGCAGTGGCGCGAGGTGCTGTGGATCGACACACCGGACATCGACAGTACGGCGCTGGAGCATCGCGCACTGGTCCTCGCCTGGCTGCCGCACATCGATCTGCTGGTGTATGTGGTCAGCCCCGAGCGCTACCGCGACGACGTGGGCTGGAAGCTGCTGCACGAACGCGGGCACCGTCACGGCTGGATCTTCGTCATGAACCGCGCGGACGAGGGCGATCCGCGCCAGACCGAGGATCTGCGCGACCTGCTGGGTGCCGACTTTCCCGACCCGCTGGTGCTGCAGACCTGCTGTGCGGGCGCAACCTGCGAGGCGCGCGTGGATCAGTTTCCGCTGCTGGAGGCATCGATCGGTGAGCTGCTGGCCAGTCACGGCCTGCAGGCGCTGCAACAGCGCGCCCGGCAGGCACGCCTCGACGAGCTGCGCCGGGCGCTGCTCGGCGGCGCGCGCCACCTCGGCGATGCCGGGCGGTGGCAGCAGGTCGAGCGCGCCTGGGCGCACCACTGGCAGGCGGCACACGATGCAGTGCTGGAAAGCCTCACCTGGTCGGTGCGCTCGGCAAGCGCGGAGCTGGCCTTGCGGGCGTCGGCGAGCCGCGGCTGGCTCAAACGGCTGCGCGCAGGCGGCGCCGCCCCACCGGGCGATTCTTCCACGACGACCAGTGCCGCCGCGTTACGCCACGGCGCAGAAAATCTCTGGGACGAACTGGCGCAGACGCGACTGACCGATGCCCTCGACGCCCTGGAAGTGGAGACCCGCCGTGCCGGGCTCGGCTCGACGCCCTTGCGCAGCGGACTGGAGGCAGTGACTGCCCGGGCCTCCCTGGTGGTCACGCGCTGCGCCCAGGACGCGCTGCAGCGCGCGCTGGCACGACCCGGCAACCGGCTGCAGCGCGCCGTGCACCGCGGCACCGGCTTTTTGATGAAGCTGCTGCCGGCTCTGGCGCTGCTCGGCGTGAGCGTAGAGCTGGCGCTGGCCTATCGCCGCGCGGTCGCCGGTGAGGCCGAGTTCCTGGGAGTGAACTTCGCCATTCACAGTGCCCTGCTGGTGCTGAGCGCCTGGCTCCTGCCCTACCTGCTGCATCGCTGGGCACGTCCCTCCATCGAGGAGGCGGCACGGCGCGGAATGGAGCGCGGACTGCGGGCGGGATTGCAGGAAATGGGCGAAGCCTATGCGGGCGCGCTGGCCGAGGCGCGCGCCGAACGCGAGCTCCTGCTCGAGGATGCCGGAGCGCTGGCGCGCGAGCTGGCCGCGCCCACTGCCGCCCCGCCCGCCGCGGGAGCAGCGGTGACGCGACTACTCACGCGTGCGGCCAGTGGCGGTGGCAATCCGGCGGATTGAGCACGGGCGGCGGGCAGGCAGGCCAACCTTTTCACGGTGGAGCAATGAAATTCGCGCGCTCGGGGGGCAGGTGCACGCCCGCCGCGGGCTGGCTCGTGCACCGGGACCTGCTCTTCACCGCGCAGCGGCTGCAGCCACCCGAGCGCTGTCCGGACACACAGGCCAGTATCAGTACGGAACCGGGTCAGGTGGGCGCAGTGTTGAGGAACAGATAAACCAGCCAGCCAAGTAACGCGACCACAGCGGCATGCTGCATGATGACGCAGAAGAACGGCAGGTCCTTGCAAACCTTCTTGTAACGACACAGTTGACACTTCTTCACGCAAACCTCCTGTAGAACGTTGCTGCCGCATGGTGGTTTCATGACAGCAACCATCGTGCCCATGCGGCTCATGTCCTGTTTGTTGTCGTGGGGGTGTTCGCGGGATTCGTCAGCTTATTATTAAGTCCTTGACTACTCAGACGTCGAATTCGGATGCTGCTGCGTTGCCTGCCGCCGACGCGCTGACCGGCTCCCGGCAGCAGCGTTGCAGCGTTATGCAATTATGCTGCCGGTGATGCAACATGTGCAACATCGGGCCGGCTCCCGACAGCGTTACGGAACTGCGCTATGATAGCCGGGAACCACCCGCAGCCGTTCACGCGGTGGGGTGCGGCCGCGATATCCACCATCAGAGAGGAGCTTGTATGACGGAGGGACAAAAAGAAGTGTTGGTGGTTGCTTCCAAGTTCAAGAACTACATCCGCGAGCGCTCAGGGATGAACACGTCCGCCAACGTACTCGAAGTCGTTTCCGACAAGCTGCGCGAGATGTGCGATCAGGCGATCGAGAACGCACGCAAGGACGGACGCAGGACCGTAAAAGATCGGGACTTCTGACGCGGTGCCGGGACCCGCACCAGCCCCACGCCCGAGGGTGCGCACGCCGCTGCGATGGTCTGCAGTGTGGGTGGCGCTCGGCGCCCTGCTTGCCGGCTGTGCCCACTTGCTCCAGCACCCCGAAGCGCCGCACGTCACCGTCGCCGACCTGCGCCCCGTGCAAATGGGGCTGTTCGAGCAGCGCTTCCGGCTGCAGCTGCGCATCCAGAATCCCAACGACTTCGCCCTGCCGATCGACGGCATGGAATACCAGCTGGACATCAACGACCAGCCTTTCGCACAGGGCGTCAGCGCGGAAGAGGTGAGCATTCCGGCCTACGGCGAAGAGCTGGTCGATGTCGAGGTGGTCAGCACCCTGGGCGGATTCCTGCAGCAGCTGCGCAAGTTGCAGGCTGGCAAGCTGCAGACCCTCAACTACCGGCTCGAAGGCAAAGTCGCTTTGCAGGGCTACCTCAGCAAGCTGCCCTTCGTCTATCAGGGCGAGCTTGCCATTCCCAGGCTCGCGCCCGGGCACTGAGCCGGCGGCGGCCGGATCGGGCGGGTAGCGCGCTCATCGCACCACGATACTGACGCAGTCCTGGACACCGGCCAGGACTTCAGCCTTGTCTGCCACCTTGACGCACAGATCATGGTAACCGGCACCGGTACCCGCCGGGCACTCCCCGCAACCCGATGCAACCTGCCGATGCACGGCACCAGCACCCGGCGGGGGCGCAGGCGCATCTCCGGCGCAGGCTCGGGCGGCGTTTCCGGCGGCGCCCCGGGAGGCGGCATCTCGGGAGGTGCGGCCGGTGGATTCTCTTGGGGACGGCCCGGCGGGATCTCGGGCGGAATGTCCGGTGGCGGACTCTCCATCGGGTTGCCGGCAGGGATCTCCGGCTCGCCCGCTGCGCGCGGGTCCGCTCCGTTGCTGGAATATTGCATGGTGCACCTCCTTGCTGCCTGGCGTAACCGTGCGGCATCTGGCCGCGACCACCGGCATGGCGGTCAGGGAAACGATGGGATGGTGGGCTCGGTGCCGCGGAACCGCACGTCCGGATGCTGCACGCGGACCAGGCGCTCGATTTCATCCACGCGATCCTTGGCGACGTCGATCATCATCGGGATCTGGCCACGTTCGAGGTAGAACTGTTTGAGAATCATCAGGCCCTTCCATGGCTTGAGCGGCACGGCAATGGCGGGTTCGCCAGCCTATGGGAAACCTAGGAGACGCGTCGGGCCTGCGCAACCCGGCGCATGGCAGGGGAATTGCGAAGGGTAGGAGGCGGGGCGGTGCCGCGGCGACGTCGCCGCGGCACCCAAGTGCTCGCTATTGCACTACTCCACAGGCAACGCGGGCCCCGCCGCCACCGAGCTTGCTCGGCTGGTCGGCATAGTTGTCGCCGCCGGCGTGAATCATCAGCGCGTGCCCCTTGAAGTCGGACGGCTTCACGCGTGGGGCAAACACCGGCAGCGTCGCCCTGCCCTGCTCGTCGGCATAGAGCGCCGGCAGATCTCCGAGATGGCCGTCGCCGTAGGGACCGGCGTGGCGACCGGTGTTGGTCGGATCCCAGTGGCCACCGGCCCCCAGACCGGCTACCGCCTTTCCGTCCTTTTCGCCCGGCGCACAGCTCGGATTGACGTGCACGTGAAAGCCGTGCATTCCGGGCGTGAGCCCCTGCAGGTCGGGCTTGAGCAGCGTGCCGCCTTGCTCGGCCGGGGAAAGGCTCACGGTGCCGATCGATTGCCCGACTCCCTGGGGGGTGATGGCGTGCATGTTCACCGACAGCTCTTGCGCAACCACGGCCGTCGTGGCCATTGCAGTTGCGAGGATCGCCGCTCGCATGGTCATTATCCGTTCTCTCCTGTTGTGACGCCGCCGGCACAGGAAGACACCGGCCGGTGCCGCGCCTGCCCTGCGGTCTGGGTGCCTAGGATACCTTTGCGCCGCACCGGCATCCAAGCTGCGTTGGGCGCGCCGGCGGCATACAATCAGCACTTTTCCGGCCGCGTGTCACTGGCGGCCGGAGAACTGCGAATCCGGAGGATCGGACCCATGGAAGCACCTGACCCAATTGTTCAAGAGGTATACGCCGCGCTGGAAGTCGAGCCGGCGGCCAACCTGCATGCCTCGGAAGTGACCGTAACGCATCACCAGGGAGTGGTGATCCTGCAGGGCGAGGTGCCCGACATCGCCGGAAAACGCCGTGCGGTACTGGCCGCGGCCTGTGTGCCCGGTGTGCGGGTGGTGGTCGATCAGCTGCGCACCGCGGCCGCCGAGGCCATGAGCGATGCGACTCTACGCGACCATGTGCGCGACGCGTTGCTGCGCGAGCCCGCACTCACCGATCACGACCTGGAGGTGGTGGACAAGAAGGATCAGGTCGAGCCGGTACGCCGCCTGCCGGAAACGCCGCACGGCTGCGTGCGGATTCGCGTCGAGGACGGCGTCGTGGTGCTGGAGGGCAAGGTGCTCAGTCTCTCGCATCGGCGCATGGCAGGCGTGCTGGCCTGGTGGGTGCCGGGCACGCGCGACGTGGAGAACGATCTGGTCGTCGAGCCGCCGGAAGAGGATAACGACGGCGAACTGGCCGACGCCGTGGAGCTGGTGCTGGAGCTCGACGGTGCGGTGCGCAGCGACCAGATCACGATCCGCGCCCACGATGCCCGCGTCACGCTCTCGGGAACCGTTGGCAGCGACCGGGAACGCGTGCTTGCCGAACGCGATGCCTGGTACGTGGACGGTGTGCGGCAGGTGGAGAACCTGTTGCTGATTCCCTAGCCTGGAACTCTCACCAGCCTCCCGGGAGCTGGCGGAATTCGCGAGAATCTGCCGGAACCGGAACATGCCGGCGGCGCGAACGCTGCGTCATCGTTGGGCGATCGTGAAAGTATGAAAGACTTCCCCGCGACCCATTCACTTGCCGGCCAGCCGTAGGACGGCTGGTGAGACTTGCGGGCCAGACGTCCGGCCTGCATCCGGCAGGCGGGGCGGGTGCGCCGATCATGGCGGCTCGACGCGATCGCCGAGCACGTCCTGCACGTAGAGCATATCGATCAGCACCATCATGGCCACGGTGAGAGGGGTCGCCATGACCAGTCCCATGACCCCGGCGAGCAGTCCCATCGCGAGCTGCACGGTGAGTAGGAGCACCGGAGGCATGGCGACCGCGTGGCGCTGGATGACAGGGGTGATGAGATAGCTCTCGACCTGCTGTACGGCGAAATACAACAGTGCCACGTAGGCGGCCATCATGAAGCCCTGCTCGAACCCGATCAGTACCGCCGGCAGCGCCGAGAGCACCGGGCCGATGTTGGGGATGAAGGTAAGCAGGGCCGCCAGCAGCGCGAGCGGCACCGCCAGGGGGATGCCCAGCGCCCACAACCCGAACCAGGTCATGACGCCGATCACGGTCATGGACGACAGCCGCCCGACGAGCCACCAGCGCAAGGCGTGCCCCAGCTGCCCGATCACCTGTCGCGCCCGCGCGCGGCGGCGCGGCGGAATCAGGCGCAGCGCACCGTTGAGGTAGAGGTCGGGCTCGATGCTGAGATAGATGCCGACGATCAGGATCACCAGCGTCGCGACCGCACCGCCCAGCAGAGTGGAAAAGATGCCCGTCACACGGGACAGCGTGCCGGAACCCGGATGGAAGCTCTGGGCCATGCGGCGCATCAGCTCGCGCGCCCAGGAGAACTGGTCCAGATAGTCGCGCGCACCGCTCAATGCGTGCGCAAACCCCTGGCTGAGCGCACCGATGTGACCCACGAGGGCGGGACCGAACTGATACCCTACGACGCAGATACCAGCGAACAGAGCGATGATCACCAGCGCCAGCGACCAGCGCATGCGCAGGCCCGTGCGGGCAGCGAGAAACTCCGCCGGAGCACGCAGAAAGATCGCCAGCAGAATGCCTGCGAAAGTCAGCAGCAGTACTTCCCGGATGGTCCATGCCAATACCAGCAGGATGGCAGTGGTCGCCGAAATGGCGACCACTACCAGCACCCGCTGGGCGAAATCGCCGCTGCCGGAGTCGTACCCGCGTTCCATGCTCTTCCGTTTCGCCACCGGCGCACTTCTGCCGGATCATCCCTTTGCGCGCTCACCAGAAGTCTAGCCCGGAAATCTCTCCGGCCGGCCAGTGGCTGGCCAGTAAGTGAATGGATCGCGGGGAAGATCTGTCATTCTTCGCGATCGGCGAACCATGACACACTGTTTACGCCGCCGGCCCATCCAGGTTCTGGCGGTTTCTCGCTCGCCCTGGCTGCGAATTCCGCCAGCTTGCGGATGCTGGTGGGATTTCCGGGCTCGCATGAACGAGCGCCATCCGCATGGTGCTGCCTGCCTCTGCGTCGCGCGCTGCGCACACACGAGGCGCGCCATGGTTTACCATTTGCGCCATGATCGCCAGCCAGCACCGCACCTATGCCGCCTTCCCCCTGCTCCTGTTGCTGTCCGGCTGCCAGGCACTCGATGTCTCGCGGCCGGCCGACGCCGCTGTGGCCGCCGCGCCCATCATGCCAGCACCGGTCGCGACGCCACCCGCGCCGGCGGCGAACGCCCCGGCCGTCGACCTGCGCACCCTGACCGATTTCGCCGCCATCCTGCCGCAGCTTGCGGCGCGCCGCGTGGTGTTCGTGGGAGAAACCCACACCCGCCCCGAGGATCACGGCGTGGAGCTCGAAGTCATCCAGGGCCTCTATGCGCGCGATCCCAACCTCGCCATTGGTGTGGAGTTCTTCCAGCAACCCTTTCAGCAATACCTCGACGCCTACGTGGCCGGCAAGCTGGACGAGCGCGGGCTGCTGCGCAAGACCGAGTACTACAAACGCTGGGGCTATGACTTTCGGCTCTACGCGCCCATTCTGCGTTTCGCGCGCGAGCATCACCTGCCGCTCATCGCGCTCAACGTGCCCGAAGAGATCACAAGCAAGGTCGGACGCAAGGGGCTGGAGAGCCTCACGGCCGCAGAGCGTGCCTCCCTGCCCACAACCCTCGACGACTCGGATCCGCACTACCGTGCGCGGCTGAAGGAAATCTTCGGTGCCCATCCGCACGGACCGGGGCTGCCATTCGAACGCTTCCTCAGCGTCCAGGTCATCTGGGACGAAGGCATGGCGGAACGGGCAGCCCTTTGCCTGCTCGAACACCCGCAGCGGCGCCTGGTGGTGCTGGCGGGGAGCGGGCACATCGCCTACGGCACCGGTATCCCGCGTCGCATGGCCCGGCGCATCGAGGTCCCCTACGCCATCGTGCTTACCGGCCCCGAGCAACTGCACGCCGGCGCCGCCGACTTCGTACTGCTGCCGCAAGCGAGACAGCTGGCGCCGCGCGGTGCGCTTGGTTTGCAGCTCGAGCAGAAGGACGGCGGGCTGCGCGTGGCGGCGCTGCTGGAAAACAGCGCGGCCGGCGCCGCGGGCGTGCTACCCGGCGACCGTATCGTCCAGCTGGATGGCATACCGGTAAAGGAGATGGAGGACCTGCGGGTTGCGCTCTGGGACAAGACGCCCGGAGCGCTGGTCGACGTGCGTCTGGTGCGAGATCGCTGGTTGCGCTCGGCACTCGAGAAGAAGCTGCTGGTGCGGCTGCGTTGAAACTGGCGGCCTGCTTGTACGCGCAGGCTGTTGGATTATACTGCCCGCGCCGGAGGCGGCTCCCCATCGACATCTGCGGCGCCCGGCCGCGCGCCGGGTGTGCCGGTGTTTCGCCGACCTGCACCGCCACACGTCGACCATGACAGAAGAAGCGCCGACCAATCCCGTGCAAACCGGGCCGGACACCCTGAGCCGCACCCTGGACCCGTTCGGCATCGCCGGCAGCCTGCTGCGGGTACAACAGGCATGGCTGCAGCATCCGTGGGCGCTCGCCTCCGAGATGACCCGGCTCGGCGGCGCGCTGTGGTCCGTGCAGCTGCATACCTGGCAGCGGCTGATGGGCGCTGCCGATGCCGAGCTGATTCCCGCCGCCGAACGCGATGAACGGTTCTCGGAGGAAATCTGGCAGCAGAGCCCCTACCTCCATGCCGTCAGGGAGTTCTATCTCCTGTATACGCGCTGGCTGGAGGACGCCGTGTTCGCCACCCCGGAGGTGCCCGAAAAGAGCCGCCGGCGCGCCGCCTTCTGGGTACGCCAGGGTTTGAACGCGCTGGCGCCCACCAACTTCTTCTGGACCAACCCCACGGCGCTCCAGCACTACTACCGCAGTGCGGGTACCAGCCTGCTCAAGGGTCTGCAGAACTGGATGAAGGACTGCGCGCGCGGCGATATCGCCATGGTCGATGAGAGCGCATTCGAGGTCGGGCGCAATCTCGCCGCCACACCCGGTGAGGTGGTGTTCCGCAACGAGCTGCTGGAGCTCATCCAGTACCGTCCCGCCACGGCGCAGGTGCACGCGATCCCGCTCCTGGTGGTCGCGCCGTGGATCAACAAGTACTACATCCTCGATCTGAACGAACGCAAGAGTCTGGTGCGCTACCTGGTGCACCGCGGATTCACGGTCTTCATCACCAGCTGGAAGAATCCCGGCGCGGACATGCGCCAGACCACGTTCGACGACTACCTGCTCCGCGGGCTGCTGCAGGCGATCGAAGCGGTGCGCGGCATCTGCGGGGTGCCACGGATCCACGCAGCCGGCTACTGCATCGGCGGCACGCTGCTCGCCGCGTTCATGGCCTGGTGCGCCCGCGACGAGCGTGAGCCTTCGCCCATCGCGCACTGGACGCTGCTCACCACACTGGTCGATTTCGCGCGGCCCGGCGACATCGACGTTTTCATCGACGAAGACGGCATCGCCGCCATCGAAAAGATGATGGAAGCACGCGGTTACCTGGATGGCGCCGAGCTCGCGCTGTCGTTCCGCTTGCTGCGCTCCAACAGCCTCATCTGGCATTACTACGTACACAACTATCTCTACGGAGAGGAGCCCCCGCAGTTCGACGTGCTGTACTGGAACACCGACGCCACGCGGCTGCCGCAGGCCATGCATTCCTTCTATCTGCGCGAGATGTATCTGCGCAACCGGCTGATCGCGCCCGACGCGCTGACGCTGGGCGGCCGGCCCATCGATCTCAGACGCATTCGCGCACCACTCTATGCGGTCGGAACCGAGCAGGACCATATCGCGCCCTGGAAGGAGACGTTTCGCATCTGCGCCATTGTCGGTGGCAGCGTACGCTACGTGCTGGCCACCTCCGGGCACATCATGGGCGTCGTCAGCCCGCCCGTCGATCCGCCCAAGCGCCGTTACTGGGTGGGCGAGGCCGGCGGCCGGCAGGATGGCGAAGCCTGGCGCGCATCAGTCCCGAAGGTACCCGGCTCCTGGTGGGAGGACTGGAGCGCCTGGCTCGCCGCGCGGTGCGAAGCATTGCAGGAACCACCCGGCATCGGCGATGCGACACACCCGCCGCTGGCGGCGGCACCCGGCAGCTACGTCCTGGAGCGCTGAGCCGTGCTCATGGCGTCCGACGCACGGCGCGATCGAAGCCGGGTGTTGCAGCAGCGGCGGCGGGCTCTGGGCCTGTTCGGATGGTTTTGTGTGCTCGCGTCCCTCGCACTCTGGCTGATGGAGCGCGCGCCGGCACCGTCGGAATCTAATTCGCGGCTGGAGCTCCCGCTCCCGGATCTGCAAGGCTACGCGAGCCCGCGGCAACGGCAAGCGCTCCGAACCGATGGACAACCCGCCGCGGCGGCGCCCGAAGTCGGCGCGGCGCTCGCGCGCATTGCACCTTCCGCCGCCGCCCCGCAGGCCACGGCGACCCAAAGAACGATTGTACCGGTCCTGCCCCCGAAGGGGCTGCGGCTGAGCTCCAGCGTGGCGCTGGTCACGGACATCCGCAGCGGCGACGTGCTGCTCGCGAAGAACGCTGAGACGCCCACCCCCATCGCCTCCATCACCAAGCTCATGACCGCCATGGTGGTACTGGACGGCGGGCTGCCACTCGACGAGCAGATCACGGTCATCGGCGAGGACGTCGACCATCTGCGCGGGTCGCACTCGCGGGTGAGGGTCGGCTCGACCCTGAGCCGAGGGGAACTGCTGCAGCTCGCGCTGATGTCCTCGGACAATCGCGCCGCTGCCGCGCTGGCGCGCACCTATCCAGGCGGGGCCGCGGCACTGGTGGCGGCCGCCAAGCGCAAGGCTGCGCGCCTGGGCATGACCCATACGCGGCTGACAGAGCCGACCGGACTGGCCGCCGACAACGTTTCCACTGCCGCGGATCTGGCACGCATGGTACAGGCGGCCTGCGAGTATCCGCTGATCCGCCGGTTCACCACGGCGCGCAGCCTCAGGGTGCGGCTGAAACCGGGTGCCGCGCCGGTGGAATTTCGCAACACCAACATGCTGGTGCGGGCCGGCAAATGGGAGATCGGACTCAGCAAGACCGGCTACGTGAGCGAGTCGGGGCGCTGTCTGGTGATGCAGGCGGTGGTCGCCGGGCGCACGGTGATCATGGTGCTCCTGGACGCGCAGGGCAAGTACTCGGGCGTGGGAGACGCCAACCGCATCCGGCAATGGCTCGGTCCCGCCATCGCCACCCATCATCCGTTCAGCTGAGCGTTGGACACGGATTCCAGCGACTGGCCGCGGTTCACAAGCGCTGGCCGTCATCCTTCGCCCAGCCGTCGTCTTCCGCCACCGCCTGCGCGCGGGGCGGATGGCGATCGACGACGTGATTGTAGAGCGAGAGACCGCCGTCCACCGTGAGCACGGCTCCCGTCGTGCAGCCGGAATAGTAATCCGAGGCGAGCATCACCGCGGCGCGCGCGATGTAATCGGGATGTATCGAATGTCGGTACAGCGGCGTGTAGCGGTGCGCAAGCACTTTTCCGTCGGCACCGGTTGCAACCCAGCCCGGTGCGATCCCATTGACACGGATTCCGTAGGGCGCCAGGTCCAGCGCCAGCTCGCGGATGTACATCCCGATGGCCGCCTTGGAGGCGCTGTAGTGGGCGTATCGGCGCACGGTCCACTGATGGATGGAGCTGATGAACAGGATCGATCCCTCGGTGCCGCAAGCGATCATCTGGCGCGCGATGCGCTTGGTGAGATGCACCGGCCCGAGCACATTGGTCTCGAGGGCGGTGCGCCATTCACGCAAGCCATCATCCTGGAAAGTCGTCGTGAAGAACTGCGCGGCCGCGTTGTGCACCAGCACATCCACGCGCTCGCCGTCGGCTTCCAGCCTCGCGCACAGCGCCGCGACGTCGTGCGGGCGCGAGATGTCGGATCGGAATCCACGCGCCCGCACCGAAGTCCCGGACAGGTCCCTTTCCAGTGCGGCGATGGCGGAGTCATCGATGTCGGTGAAGAGCACGTTGGCGCCGTGACCGACCATCTCCAGCGCGATCGCGCGCCCGATGTTGCGCCCGGCGCCGGTGATGAGCGCGGTACGCCCGGCGAGCAGTGCGCCTTCGACCGGCAATGCGGGCGATGGCGGCGCGAAGGACCCTGGGGCCTGCGGCGCCGTGCGGCGGTGCCGCACCAGCAGCCCCATGCCGCAGCGCAGCCATCGCCTCATCGCCATCCCGGCATGCCTACTTCACCCTTGCGCGGAACCGTCGGGCGGCGACCGTCGTCCAGCGGGCACCGCGAGCGGCCCCCGGCGCGCGACCGCGCGCAGCGCGCCCCACAGCGCAATTCCGCTGCGCTTCCGATAGGACGCCCGGCGGCAGCAGTGCCGACGCCGCCGAAATCGCCTTCGGAATGCGCCGAGTGCGGCAGTCCGGCACGGATCAGATCGATGGATCCGACATGCGCTGCGAGGATGCTGGCCACGCCCACGACGTGCGCGATGAAGGTCTTGCCCGACGGACGATAACGTGCCGTGAACAGGTGCATCGCGAGGCTGTAGACGCAGCGATCGCATCGAGGGTCGGCAGCGCCGCGCAGACCTGCACCGGTTTCTGCTCGAGCCAGCGGCGTGCCGCGAATCGGTGCACGTCTTCCTCGCCGGGCGTCGCTGAAATCGCCGTTCCAGTACGCGCGCCGCAGATCCTGCAGCGCGCCGCCGCCATCGCGCAGGTGATTCAACAGTTCGACCCTGGTTTGCACGTAGCGGTCATGTTGTCGTCCCATCAGCCTCGTTGCGGCGCACCGGTACGGGCGCGTACGCGGTATATCGAACGATGCGCGGTCATGTAGAGCGTGCGCAGATCGGGACCGCCCCATGTGCAGTTGGAAGGCTGCTCGGGAAGCTGGATGGTTCCGAGCCGGTGCCCTTCGGGATCGATCACCCAGACGCCGCCAGGACCCGCGCAGTAGATCCGCCCCTGCCGATCGACCGTAATGCCGTCGGGATCGCCGGAGGTGGGCACGTTCATGTCGCAGAGCACCTCACCGCCGGCCAACGCGCCGTCCGGCAGGACCCGGAACACGCGGATGTGTCGGGCCTGCGAGTCGTCGACATATAGCAGCCCTTCGTCGGGCGAGAAGGCAAGTCCGTTGGGCAGCCGAAAATCGGCCGCGACCAGCACCGGTTCCTGCGCAAGGGCGAGCCGGTACACGCCCTGCACCCCAAGCTCCTGCTGGTGCGGGCGGATGCCGTACGTCGGATCGGTGAAGTACAGCGTGCCGTCCGAACGCAGCGCGATGTCGTTGGGACTGTTCAGCCGCCGCCCATCGTAGCGGTCGGCGAGCACGCTGCGCGTTCCATCCTGTTCGTAGCGCGTGATGCGACGCCCACCCTGTTCACAGGCTACAAGGCGACCGGCACCGTCCAGGATCAGGCCGTTAGACTGGCCGGTCTCCTCATGTTCGACGGACAGCACCCCGTGCTCGGAGAGACGGTAGATACGCGAGGCCGGAATGTCGCTGAACAACAAGCAACGGTCCTTTGCGATCCATGCCGGCCCCTCCGTGAAACGCAGCCCGGTCGCGACACGTTCGACGCGCGTGCCGCGCGCAAAGACCTCGTCCAGCACCGGATCGAGGGCGCACACCCCTGCCTTCGGACGTCCGAGGGCGCGCACCAGACGGCGAAGGCGCGGCCACAGCCTCCCCGCGCGCGTACGCCGCGCAGCCGACGTGCCGGTCACCGCGTGCCGGAATCGAAGGCGTGTGAATGGGGATCCATGGGCGGGGTCCTCCGCTCGCCGCCGTCCGTGTCTGGTGCTTCTCCGTCGGCACAATGATGCCCGCGGCAGTCTCGCGACACAATGCGCGAAACCGGCAGGACCCCTGCCCACCCGGCCGGCGCTTTCTGCTGCTCCGCCGCCGCGGCGGGACCCATCGATGGCTCATGCCCGGCGCGTGGCCGGGCGCCGGGACGTCGGTTTCGCTCCAGCCCGGCGCCAGGACGGCTGCGAATTCCGCCCAGCCCCCGGGATGCAGGTGAGATTTCCAGCCTGCGTCTCTCACCGGGCGTCGGCAGCACCGCATACGCTGATGGCGGTCATCGAGTCTCCATCGGCCCGGAAAATGCCCCGTGTACCGGTGTTACTGCGTCATCCGATCACCGCCTGATCGGGCGCATCCCTGCTCCCGGCACGCAATCTGCGCGCGGCTCGCGTGAGCAGCGCACCGGGCAGCTGCCACGGGGAGGACAGGCCGAGCAGCCGCGTCTGGTAGTCCCAGAAGCCCGCCCACAGGCCGAGCGGGTTGCCGGTTGCCGCCAGGCGCAGGCGATAGCGGTACCAGTTCTCCGGCAGTGCGCCCATCAGTCCGCGGGCGCGGGTCTGGGCGCGGTGCTCGCGCAGCTCCCTGCGCGGCACCGCCAGCGCGTGCAGATCCGCCAGGGCCTGCTGCGGAACCTGCGCCTGGAAGCGCGTGGAAAGATAGGTCAATGCTTCGCGCAGATGCACCACCAGATGCCAGCGCCGCGCCGTCTCGAGCAGGGCGATCCAGTCGATCGTACCGCCACGCAGCACGGCCAGCGCATCGGGAATCCAGAGCAGCGGCGTGAGGCGTTCCCAGCGTGCGCCTCCGATACAGATGCGCAACAACTCGTCGGTATCGTCGAGCACGCGGCTGCCCACACCGTGATAGTCGATGGCTACGGCACGCTGCCAGCACGCCGCATCCGCCGCGGCGGCAGGAACGTCGGGCAGCACGTGCGTGTGCAGATGCAGCGCGAACCCGTCTGGGTCGCGAAAGGCGGCGCCTTCGGTTGGACTCATGGCGGTGCGAGCTACCCACCCCTGCAATTCCGCCAGCGCGGCACGCGCCACCGGCAGTTGGTGCGCCCGGACCAGCAGGTCGAATTGCAGCAGCGAGCGCAGTCCGCTGTCGCGGTAGTGGCGCTCGCTGAGCGCCGCACCCTGGAGCACGAGAGTTGCGATGCCGCGCTGCTCGAGGGCGGCGAGCACAGGCACGGCCCGGTCGATCAGCAGCCGGTTGCGATAGACATTCTGGCGGTACACACCCTTGAGCTGGGCCAGATGCCGGTCGTCTGGTTCGAGTGTGCGCAGCCGGGCGTAGAGCAGCGGCAGGACACGAAACGAGGCGGGATCGGTGCTGTCGATACGTGCCGCTTCCTGCCAGGCGCGCCAGGCCGAGCGTGCCCGGTCGTGGTCCAGCAGCGCAGCCTGCAACAGCCACTCCTGCTCGCGGGTCGGCCAACAGCCGGCGATCGGGTGCGGTTTCATGGCTTGGCGCCCACGACAATCATTGCTGCGGGGTACGGCGCCTGTCGAGCGAGGCCTTCACGATGCGCAGGTAGTCGCGCTGGGCGTCGCGCTGGGTGAGCACCATGTTGGCGCCGTGCAGACGTCTGCGCAGCACCACGGCAGTCAGCATGACGCTCTGCATGCCTGCCTCCCTGGCGCGCACGTACCAGTCGATGAACTCGCCGATGCGCCACTGGGGATCGAACAGACCGGCACGCTCGAACACGTGGCGCCGCGCGAGCATCGCGCCGGCGAGATATCCCGGCATGGCGCCGGCAGGACACTGCAGCCGCGCGCGCGCCTCGGCGTCGAGCTCGGGGCTCACGAACTGCTCGGTGGCACCGAACACCACGTCGAGCGCGGGCTCGGCGGCAAACGCGCCGAGCTGGTGTGCAAGCTTGTCCGCCACCCACAGATCGTCGGAGTCCAGGAAGGCAATGTACTCGCCGGTTGCCGCCTCGATTCCGCGGTTGCGCGCCGCAGCCGCCCCGGCGTTGCGCTGCGACAGGCAGCGCACCGGTGCGCCATAGCCCTGCGCCACCGCCGCACTGCCGTCGCTCGACCCGTCGTCGACGACCAGCACCTCGCGCACATGTGCGCGCTGGGCGAGGATGCTGTCCAGGCATTCGGGCAGATAGCGTTCGCGGTTGTAGACCGGCACCACGACGCTGACCGCGGCCTCGTCCGCTGCGCTCACGATGTGTCGCCCGTGGCGGGGCCGCGCCGGCGCGCGATGGAGGCGCGCATGATCCGCAACAGCTCGCGGTTGCCTTCGCGCACCTGCGCCGAGCGGTTGCCGTCATGAATCAGCCGATTCAACAGCACCTCCGGCATCACCGCGTGGCGCAATCCCGCGTCCTTGGCACGCGCAAACCAGTCCGCGTCGTCCGAGCCGTACCGGTACTGCGGGTCGAAACCGCCCACCCGCTCGAACGCGCTGCGCCGCGCGAGCAGCGTCCCGGGCAGAAACCCGATCTGCGGCGCATCGAGGTGCTCGGGCCTGAGCCAGCCGGGGGCGCTGCAGCCGGGCGCAAGCGAGAGCCGCTGCATGGCAAGCACGAAATCGAGCTCCGGATGCATTTCGAGATACCCCGACTGCAGTCGCAGCTTGTCCGGCGTCCAGGTATCGTCCTGATCGAGGAATGCGAGCAGCGAACCCGCGGCGCGTGCGATGCCGGCGTTGCGCGCGGCGGCCACGCCCTGGTTACCCTGGTGAATGGCAAGCGCAGTGGGAAATTCCGCGATAATCGCCTCGCTCCCGTCGCTCGATCCATCGTTCACGATGATCAGCTCGAAGCGGGTATGGTCCTGGGCCAGCACGCTTTCGATGGCCGCCCGCAGGTAAAGAGCGCCATTGAATACGGGCATGATCACGCTGGTCAGGGGTGTATCCATGGGCTTCGGGGGGGATTCAGCGCTTGGTCTTGAGGTCGTGCTCGGACCACCTCGGCAGCGACTGCGCGGCGCCGTCACCGCGGGCGCGGCGCCGGTCCAATGACTTCTTCAGTACGCGCGCCATGGCCACGTCCGCGATCCCCTTGTCACGCGTCATATTGCCCGCGTGCATGCGGTACTGCAGGGTGACACGCTGCAGAATCGCCATGCGTATGCCCAGCTCGCGGGCGCGCAGCATCCAGTCGTGGTCCTCGCTATAACGCAGCGTTGCATCAAGCTCGCCCACCTGGTCGAAGACGCCACGCCGGAACAGTCCGCAGCCGAGGTGTACGCTGGTCACCGTGTCCCCGGTGTCTTCGAAGCGCACCTCGACCTCGCTCGCGCCGGGCAGCCGCAGGTATTCGATGCGCCCCAGCACGATCGCGACCTGCGGATGCTCCTCCAGGTACTGCACCTGCGCGCGCAGCTTGCCTTGCGGCCACAGGTCATCGGCGTCCAGAAACGCGATCAACGAGCCGCGCGCCAGCGCGAGACCGCGGTTGCGTGCCGCGGCCGGCCCGCGGTTTTCCTGTCGCAGGTAGCGGATGTCGGCGCCGAGGCCGCGCACCACGTCGGCGGTCGCGTCGGTCGAACCGTCATCGATCACCAGAATTTCCAGCGGCGCGTAATCCTGGTCGCGGATGCTGGCGATCGCCTGCGCGATGAAGGCCGATCCGTTGTAGACCGGGATGATGGCGCTTACCAGCGGCGGAACCATGGGTGCGCTCCGCAGCGCCTCAGCCGTGCTCGAGCAGCATGCGGATCGCGCCCGGAATCTGGACCAGGTCGGTACCGAGATTCAGGGCGTGGCACGGGAGTCGGCCTACCAGGGCCGCCATGCTGCGCAGCGCCTCGGCACCTGCATTGGGAAGCTGGAACAGCGTGCTGGGGGCCAATGCGCGCAATGCCTGCGCCGGAGAGGCCTTGCCGACCGTGGTGTCCCGCATGCCGGTGATGCGCGGCACCAGAATCGCGCGCAGTGGAAGGCTAGGGGCGACCCCGTCCTCTTGCCGGTCCGCAAACAGCAGCACCTTTTCCCCTTCGGGCACCTCCGGGCTCTCCACGCGCGCAAGCAGATGCGGGAAGTTGCGAAGATGGAAAGGCTCGAGCTTGCCCGAGCAGTACAGGCTATAAACCCGCGGCTCGGGGTCCGGTGCGACCAGCGCGTAGTCGTCGCCGCAGTAGAGGAGTCCCGAACCGATACAGCAGAGGGCGCTCGTCGACTTGCCCGAACCGCCTGCGCCGACGATCAGCGCCGCGCCCTCGGCGGTGCCCACCGCCGCCCCGTGCACCAGCTGCCGCGCGCGCCGGCTCATCCACCAGTGCAGCAGATTGCGCAGTGGCGAGCTGCGCTCGTAGTAGGGGATCGCTGCGGCATCCCGGGCCCAGAACACGCCGACGTTCGACTGCTGGTCGAGCAGATTGATTGCGTCCACACCGTGCTGGTACACGGTCTGGAAACGCTCCGTGTTGTATCCGCGGATTCGGCCGTGCGCCAGGTAGTCGTCCCTCGACCAGGGCCGGACCGCGGCGATGCCCGTGGAAGCCGTGTCGAGCAGCAGGATGGTCAGATCCGCAGCGCCGGAGGTGGGCGCGGCGAGGTGAGCGAAAGCGGCCGTCATGGCGCCCACCAGCGCCGAGTTCGCGAAGCGTAGCCGTACGGTAAGGTCGCCGATCCGGTACCAGCGCTCGACCGCCTCGGTTGCGGCGGCATCGAAGACCGCCATTGCCGTGGATAAATACGCCTGCGCGGCGGCGTCGGCGATGGCATCCGGCGGATCCGCCACTTCAGGCTGCACAGGGTAGCCGGCGTCCACGCTTGTGCTGCGCTATTTCTTCAGCGGCCAGCCGGCTTCATCGACTTCGTGAATGGGATCGAGCACCAGCAGCTCTTCCATGTCCGCGAAGCGCTGCAGCGTGCAGAACTCGAGCCTCGGTCTGGAACCGTTCACCGGCACATCGGCATCGTAGGCCGTTTCGGGCGCTTCCGCCGCTTGCGCCTCGGTCACCAGACCTTCGGCCCTGAGCGCATCGAGCAGCTGCGTGATCACGGCACCGATGTGCTCGCGGGTGGCATCGTAACGCCGGGCCAGGTCGTCGGCGATGGCGCCTACCGGGGCGACCGCCTCGATGCCTCTCCAGATATGCTCGCCAGCCTTGTCCAGACTGTAGTACGTGCCGGTGTCGAGATTGATGAGCACGACTTCGCCTTCCATGATTTCGTGGATGACGCGGGGACTGCTCACCCGGTAACGAACCGCTTCGTAGGTCATTCTTGTGGCTCCTGTGCCGTGGTCTGTAACGCGCCGTAGCCCGCTGCACGGACACAGGCGCAAATCGCTGGTTGCCGGCGTCGCCCCCAGGATGATCCGGCGCAAGTGCTTGCCGCTGCGTCCGCCTGGGGTGGTGCCGGGAGTGCCGGGCACAGCCGGCATCGCCCCCAGTATCGACGAACTACGTGATGTCATACAACCCCGGTACCCTCCCCAGAAAGGGGTAAGTGCGCGCTGCGGGCTCGTGCGCGCGGCGGCAGGAGAAGATCCTACGCTGCAGGCAATGGAAACTTACCGGGATCCGGCTAGCCCCCGAAATTTCACCAGCCGGCCAGCTGGTGAGATTTTTGGGAGCCTGCGCGGGGAATAGCCGGTGCCGCAAAGAGCGGCAATTTCAGGGTGGTCGACCGCTTACCCCGCCCGAAATGAATCGCTCCTGCGCTGCGAAGCGAGATCTGGGGCACGCGACGGCGCCACGGCGGCGGCCCGACTGCCGAACCACGGTGGCAGCGACCGCGATCGCAGATGCCGCGCGCTTCTGCCGAGGACGCGGCGCAGGGCCGCGCAGTTCATGCCCGGGTCCGGAATCCGACCCGGCCGAGCGCTGCGGATGCATAGCGCCAAGTCGGCTGGAGCAGGTAGTCGTGCAGAGGCACCAGGACGCGATACAGCCCATGCAGACCCCTCGGCAGCGGCATGCGCCGCAGATGCAGCGAGGCCGGCGTCGTGGTCGTGCGCACGAGATAGCGCGCCTTGTCGAGCGGGCGCTCGCGCATGGCCATGAGCAGCCACGAGAATCGCCATGGCGCATCGTCCGAGCCTGGCGCCGCGCGTGACGGAACCTCGAGAGTTGCCGATGCGATTCGACGCACGAGTGCGGGCAGAGCGCGGTCCCCGCACATGCGTTCCAGTAGCGGATCGGGAACCTCTGCGCCCAGCAGCTCATGTGCCAGTCGGCATCCGAGCAGCAGAATGCGTTCGGTACCCACCTCGCGAGCACGCGCGAGGCACCCCTGCGCATCCAGCCCCTGCAAGGGAATGCAGCGCAGCCGCAACATCGTAGATCATCTGCAGTCGCTTCCACTTCCCCTTGGCACCGCACACGCACAGGATCAGGAGCAGGTCCTCGGGCGCCAGGACGCGGACCCGTGCGCCGAACAGATCGCGAACCTCGGAGCGCGTCCACAAGGCCTCGTAGTCGATCGCGAACGGGAAGCGGCGCGCGGTGATCGACCAGTGGGGCTCGACCATGATGGGGCCGCGCACGAAGCAGTATTCCTTGAACTCGCGCTCGAAGTGAACGCGCTGACTTTCCGTCAGCTGCGTTGGCAAACGATAGCCATCGGCCTCGAGTGTTCGGCATACCGCGTTCAAGTGCTCGCTTCGGACCAGGAAGTCGAGGTCGCCGAAGCTGCGCAGACCCACATCGCCGTAGCACAGTTCAGCGAGCACGGGACCCTTGTACGCAATCACCTCGATGCCCAAGGCCCGGAATCGTTCCGTGAGCCGCGCCAGCTCCGCGCAGAACACGGCGTTCTGGCGGCGTACGGCAAGCTCGTGCAGCGTCAGGGTACGCGCGACCGCGCGAGGTATCAGGCCGGCGGGCAGGGCTTTCAGATTACCGGCGAGCAAGGGGACGACGTGATGGGCCTGCGCGGCGCGCAGGGCGGATTCCCAGTCAACCGGTGTCCGGAGCAACGTGCGCAATTCTTCCAGGCGCAGGTCGGCCGGACCGATGCGCAACGCCAGCAGCAGCAACTGGGCTTCGCGACTCAGCGTCACGATCTCTCGAAGGTGGCTCGTGCCCGGCATTTCCAGTTCCTCAGCCGCCCGCGGGCCTAGTCCGGAAATCTCACCGGGATCCCGGTGAGATATGCGGGTTAGGCACGATGTATACCCCGGGGACGTCAGGTCCCGCAACTTCGGTCATGCGTCGCAGGGTCGGCTTGGGGCACCTCATTGCGCTGCGAGCCGGGCGCGGCGGTCGGGAAGACCCGAATCGCCGTCCCGAGATGTCGGAGCCGCCCCGCCTCAGACCAGGGGCAGAACCTGCAGGGGGTGCAGGTTCCAGATGGCCTCGTTGTATTCGCGGATGGTGCGATCCGTGGAGAACCAGCCGCTGCAGGCGCTGTTCAGGATGCTCTTGCGCGTCCAGCCTCGGCATCCTGGTAGAGCGCCGCGGCGCGGCGCTGGGCCTCGATGAAGCTGCGGAAATCCGCGGCCACCATCCAGGGATCGGCGGGACTGGCGATCGACTCCATGATTGCGTCGAACATGCCTGGCTCGATCGCGTTGAAATGTCCGCGATGCCAGCAGCTGCATGACCGCGGCCAGATCCGGGTCCGACTCGATGATTTCGCGCGGACGGTAGTCGCGGCGGCGCGCCTCGACCTGCCTCGGCATCGAGACCGAACAGAAAGAAGTTTTCCGCGCCGACCTCCTCGCGAATCTCGATGTTCGCTCCGTCCAGGGTACCGATGGTCAGCGCGCCGTTCATCATGAACTTCATGTTGCCGGTGCCCGAGGCCTCCTTGCCCGCGGTGGAGATCTGCTCGGACAGATCGGTGCCCGGACAGATGATCTCCATGGCCGAGACCCGGTAGTTGGGAAAGAACGCCAGCGCAGCATCGAGCCCACCTGCGGGTCGCGGTTCACGACCTCGGCGACGTTGTTCACCAGCTTGATGATGCGCTTGGCCATCGCATAGCCCGGCGCCGCCTTGCCGCCGATCAGCACGCAGCGCGGCGTCCAGCCCGCCGTGTCGCCGCGGCGTGATGCGGTCATAAAGATGCATCACGTGCAGCACGTTGAGCAGCTGGCGCTTGTACTCGTGGATGCGCTTGACCTGGACGTCGAACAGCGCGGCCGGTTCGAAGTCGATGCCGCAAACCTGTTTCACCAGCCAGGCCAGGCGTTCCTTGTTGGCGGCTTTACCGCACGCCAGCGGGCGCGGAACGCGGGGTCGTTGCTGTGCGGAACCAGGCGTTTCAGCTGCGCGAGGTCCGCCACCCAGCCTTCACCGATGACCGAAGTGATCAGCCGGCTGAGATCGGGATTGCACCCTGCCAGCCAGCGCCGCGGGGTGACGCCGTTGGTCTTGTTGTTGAACTTGTACGGCCAAAGCTCGTAGAAGTCGCGGAACAATCCCTGCCCCAGCAGGTGCGAATGCAGCGCCGCCACGCCATTCACCGAAAAGCTGCCGACGATTGCGAGATAGGCCATGCGCACCTGCGGGTCCGTGCCCTTCCTCGATCAGCGACATGCGGCGCAGGCGCTCCACATCTCCCGGCCAGCGCCGCGCCGACTTCGGCGAGGAAGCGCGCATTGATCTCGAAGATGATGTCCAGCAGCCGCGGCAGCAGCTGACGGAACAGGCGCACCGGCCATTTCTCAAGCGCTTCCGGCAGCAGCGTGTGGTTGGTGTAGGCCATGGTGTGCGTGGTGATTTCCCAGGCCTCTTCCCAACCCAGACCGTGCTCGTCCATCAACAGACGCATGAGCTCGGGCACTGTGCAGCTCGGGTGGGTATCGTTCAGCTGAAAGCAGTTCTTTTCGGCGAAGCTGCCGAAGTCGGGGCCATGCAGGTCGCACCAGTGGCGCAGCACGTCCTGGAGGCTGGCCGAAGCCAGGAAATACTGCTGGCGCAGCCGCAGCTCCTTGCCGTTCTCGCTGGCGTCGTTCGGGTAGAGCACCATGGTGATGTGCTCGGCGGCATTCTTGGCGGCGACGGATTCCGGATAGCTGCCGGCATTGAATTCGTCCAGGTCGAACTCGTCGGTCGCATCCGCCTACCATAGCCGCAATGTATTCACCGTGCCGTTGCGGTATCCGGGGATGGGCACGTCGTAGGGCACGGCCAGCACGTCGTGGGTGTCCACCCAGCGGGCCGCGCATGCGGCCGCGTTGATCGTGGAAGAACTCGGTGTGCCCGCCGAAGTGCACGTGGCGCGTGTATTCGGGACGTTCCAGCTGCCAGGGATTGCCGTCGCGCAGCCAGTGATCGGGCTCCTCGACCTGATAGCCGTCGGCGATGTGCTGGCGGAACATGCCGTACTCGTAGCGTATGCCGTAGCCCATCACCGGCAGTTGCAGCGTTGCGCAGCTGTCGAGAAAGCAGGCTGCCAGGCGCCCCAGGCCGCCGTTGCCGAGGCCGGCGTCGTGCTCGGTCTCCGCCAGCTCCTCCATCAGCAGGCCAAGGTCGCGCAAGGCGCTGGTTGCGGCGTCGGTAATCCCCAGGTTGAGCAGTGCATTGCCCAGCGTGCGCCCCATCAGGAACTCGAGTGACAGATAGTACGTGTGCCGGCAATCCTGTTCGTCGCAGGCGTAGCGGGTGAGCTTCCAGCGCTCCATCAGCCGGTCGCGCACCGTCAGCGCCAGCGCCTCGTACGGATAGTGGGACGACTTGCAGTTGCGGTCGCGCCCCAGCGTATGACTGAAGTAACGCCGGAAGTCTGCCGCGATGCTGGCCGGGTCGAGACCGAGCGGGGGGAGATCGGTGAGCGAGGGGCTCGGGGTACTGTCACGCAGCGGAGTGAAGTCCATCCTGTTCTTGGCCCTGGTCACTGTTGGAACCCACACCGCCCGGCAGGCGGACGGGCTGGAGATTATACCCAAACGAAAGCCGTACGGCAGGCCGGATGCCGGCCCACAACCGCTGCCGGTGCGCGCACACGCGTCTGTGCGCCAGCGCAAAGCAGCCGGGTTGGCTAGCATTTACATTCAGTGAACCTTTCCGGAGGTCTCATGAGCCACCCCGGCATTTTTCCAACCTGCCTGCTGTGCGCGACGCTGCTCACCAGCGCGGCGCAGGCGGACCCGGCTGCGCCCGAAGAGGGCGCGCAATGGCAACACGCCGTGGCGCGAGCCCAATTTACGACGGGAATCCGTGACCGTGAGCCGGTGGACCAGGTGGTCACGCTGGACAATACCGACACCCGGATTTTCTTCTTTACGGAGCTCATCGGCATGGAAGGCCATACCGTCATGCACCGCTGGGAGTATCAAGGCAAGGTCATGGCCGAGGTGCCGTTTCGGATCGACGGTTCGCGCTGGCGCGTGTACTCCAGCAAGACCTTGAATCCGGATGAGACCGGCAAGTGGACGGTCATGATCGTCGACCAGTCCGGCTGGCCGCTGGGTGCGGGCATGTTCTTGTACCAGGACGCTGCAAAGTCCGCCAGTCGCTAGCACGCCGGGATGCTGGTGAGATTTCTCCGGGCCAGGTGATTCCGGCGGGGAGCGTCATTGGCCCTGCAGCGCCTCGCCCTCACCCGCCTCGCCGGCGCCGCCGGGGCGTCTTCGCACTGCAGCACCTGCCCCTCTGCATCCGGTTCGCCAGGCTGCACCGTCGCCGCCGGCGAAGTGTCCGGCACCTGCGGAGATGCTCCGGTTACCGGCACTACGTCCATCGACACGCCACCCTCACCGGACGTCGGTGAAGGATCGGCAGGCGGTGGCGGTTCGGGGACGGACATGCGCCGCGCCTGCTCTGTGGCAATCAGTCTGGCGAGCTCGCGCTCCGCGGCGGCACGCACTTCGCGCTCTGCACGCTCGATCACCTCTGCCGGCTCGTCACGCCGCGCGTCGGGAACCACCCTCCCGGCACCCGCGCGCGAGGTTATCTGCGGCTGCGCGACCGGTGCCGGTTCAGACGCCCGAGGATGTGTGGATCCGGTGTCGAGGGCGGCGGGTGACGCCGCATGGTGAGCGGCCGGCAGCAGCGAGGCAATGGTCCACACGACGATCAGCGTCCCCAGCACGAGGCCGGCGGCAAACGCCGTGCGGGCATCGAATCGAGGGCCACGAAGCCCGGAAGCAGGCACGGGCATCCTATGCGGGGGCGCCGGGCGAAGGTGCTCGTGTTGCATCGCGCGCACGGCTCGGGCATCCCCGGCAGGGTGCGGCGGCGAGGCAGCGCTTGCACGGCGCGCCTCGCGCTTCCCCGTCCCGGGCGCCACGCGGTCCGCAACTACAGCCGGCGCTTGCGCAGCCGTGCACGCGCCGCTGATATTCCGTGAGAGCGTCACGGGTGCGCGCCGGGGCGGTTTGGTTTCGGCATCCACCGATGTGGCGGGCGACGCCGCTTTCGGCGGTGCGGCACCTGGTGCCGGCTTTCCGTCCGCGGCGGCAGGCGTTTGCGGGGCGGCGGCCGGTGGCGATCTGCTTGTCACCCGAGTCTCGGCGGAATCCGCAGGCGCACGGTGCTGGCGCGCGCCGGCTTGCCGGGGCCGAAGACTGTGCCGGGGTGGTGGGTATGACGTCGTGCGCCCCGACCATGCGCTGCAGCACGCGATCGGGCAGCAGCGTGGAAGGGTGTTCGGAATCGAACTTCGCGCCTGCGGCGGCAAGTGCCGCGAGCGGAGACGACACTACCCGCCGGTTGGCGGAGCGCCGACCGGAACCACTGTTGGCGCTTCTCGATCGCATGTGAGTTGGGGAACGCGTGTGCTGCCGTGATTACAAGACGGTAGGAGCCCGCACGGAGCCGCGCCGTGCACCCGTTCACAGTTGCATCCGCCTCGATGGCGCGACATCCAGTGGATCAGGCGATGACCCCGAGCGAACGACCGACGGCTATAAAGGCGTCGGCCGCATGCTCCACGTGCTCATGGGTATGAGCCGCGGAGAGTTGCACGCGAATCCGCGCCGCACCTTCGGGCACCACGGGATAGGAAAAGGCGATGACATAGATACCCGCCTCGAGCAGCGCATCGGCCATGCGCTGCGCGAGCCCGGCTTCACCGAGCATCACCGGTATGATCGGATGCTCGCCGGGGCGCAGCGTGAATCCGGCCGCCTGCAGGGCGCTGCGGAAGACGCGGGCATTTTCGCGCAGGCGCAGGCGTGCCTCTCCCGATTGCGCGACCAGCTCCAGCGCGCGGGTGGCGGCGGCGACCAGCGGTGGTGCGACGGAGTTGGAGAACAGATACGGCCGGGAGCGTTCGCGCAGCAGCGCCACCACCGGGGCCGCGGCGGCGACGAATCCGCCGCTGCCTCCGCCGAGCGCCTTGCCGAGCGTCGACGTGTAGAGATCGATGCGCCCGCCCACCCCGAAGTGTTCCGCCGTACCCCGTCCCCCGCTGCCGACCACACCCGTAGCATGCGAGTCGTCCACCAGCACCATGGCCTCGTAGCGCTCCGCGAGCTTCACGATGCGATCCAGCGGCGCCAGATCACCATCCATGCTGAATACGCCGTCGGTTGCGATCAGCCGCATGCGGGCCCCCGCTGCCTCCCTGAGCCTGCGCTCCAGGTCTTCCATGTCTGCGTGGGCATAGCGCAGCCGCTTCGCCTTGCAGAGGCGGATGCCGTCGATGAGGGATGCGTGATTGAGCGCATCGCTGAGCACGGCATCCTCCGACCCCAGCAGCGTCTCGAATAGCCCGCAGTTGGCATCGAAGCACGAGCTGTAGAGGATGGCATCCTCGGTACCGAAGAACTCCGCGATGCGGCCTTCGAGGTGCTTGTGAAGATCCTGGGTACCGCAGATGAAGCGTACCGAGGCCATGCCAAAGCCGTGGGTGCGCAACGCCGAAGCCGCCGCCGCCAGCATTTCAGGATGATTTGCGAGACCGAGATAGTTGTTGGCGCAGAGGTTGAGTACCGTGCGCCCGTCCGCGGTGCGAATCTCCACGTCCTGGGGCGAGCTGAGGATACGCTCGCGCTTGCGCAGCCCCGCTGTTTCGATGGCCGCAAGCTGCGCTTCAATGCTGGGGTAGCGCCGTGCCATGACACCTCCTGCGGTGTCCACCTCGCTGCTTTATCTGCCCCGAAAACGACGCGGGCAGCACGAGGCTGCCCGCGTTCCGTTGCACTGCCCTGCAGCTATCCCGGGTAACCGCGGTAGCCGGGAAATCCGGCACCCGGTGCGTAGGGTCCGTAGCCTTCGTCCCCCGCGGGACCCGAGCGGGGTCCCTCGGAACCGATTCCAGGCCCGTAGCCTCCCGGTCCGAATCCGCGCGGGCCAAAGCCGCCCGGCCCATAACCGCCCGGCCCGGTACCCGAGCCGAACCCGCTTCCGCTGCCGCGGCGCGGCATGTAACCGGGCCCGAATTCACGATTGGTGCCGAAGCCCGGACCGAAACCGGATCCCGGACGCCGTCCGGAACCGAATCCTGAACCGGGGCGCGCCGGGGCCGTGCCGGGTCCGGAGCGCATTCCGGCTCCCGGGCCGTAGGAGGGCCCGGATCCCTCGCCGGAACCCGGACCGTAGCCCCGACCCATGCCCGGTCCGAAGCCGGGACCCGGCCCGAATCCAGGAGTGCCGCGAGAAGCGGGTCCGTAGCCGGGCTCATAGCCCTCCGCCGGACCGTACGAGCGCGGACCCGGCCCATACCCCGGCCGCATGCCGGGACCGAATTCCGGCACGGAGCCGATGTCGCCGCCCGGGCCGTAATCGCCATAGGGCCCGTAGCCGCCGCGCGGGCCGTAGCCCGGAGCCGCCCCATAGCCATAGTCCGGCTCCTGACCGTAGCCGCGCCGCGGGTCCGCCGGGTCCGCCGAGGACCGGGACCGAAGTCCTCGCCAGGCCCGAACTCGTTTCCCGGACCAAAGGCCTGTCCCGGGCCATAGCCCGGCTCTTCATAGCCGAGCGGTCCACCACCGTATCCGCGTCCGCGGAACGCCCATAGCTGCACCAGGGAACCGCGTGCCGCGGCGCGTTCCGAAGCCGGGCCCCCCCCACGCGGGGGCGTTTCCCGGTCCAGTCCGGGGCGCAGACCCATAGCCCGCGCCGGGTCCGTGAGTCGGGACCGTAGCCGGGGCCGGGGCCGATAGCCGGCGCCTTGCCCGTGTCGGGACCGGGTCCGGTGACCAGGCCCGTAGTCGGGTGCGTAGCCGGGTGGGTTCCTAGCCCGTGCTGATCCATAGCCGGGACCCGCACCAAGATCGTTTCCGGGACCGTAGCCGGGCGCCGGGCCGTAGCCCTGGTTGGCGATGGAGCTGCCCCGATTCGGCGGGCTGCCGGTCATGCCGTAGCCGGGCTCGGAACCGTATCCGCCCGGGGCAGCCATGTTGCCGGGACCGTAGCCCGGAGCCATCATGCCGGGTGCGCCGGCGTCGGAGCTTCCGGGCGGGCCGTAACTGCCGGATGGAGCGGCCGTCATCGGAGCGTAGTTACCCTGGGGACCGGCGGTCATCGGAGCGTAGTTACCCTGGGGACCGGCCGTCGTAGGAGCGTAGTTACCCTGGGGACCGGCCGGTCATCGGAGCGGTAGCCGCCCTGGGAGCCCACCGCCGTCGATTGCCCCTGCTGTGGCTGCGGGGCTTGCAGCTGCGTCGGGCCGGAGATCACCGGAACACCGGCTGTCGAGTCCTCCGATGGCGCAGCAGGAGTGCTCGCGCTCGGACTTTCCAGGGTCGGGGCCGAGCCGGTCCCGGCAGTGTGGGAATCGATCGAGCCGGTCCCCCCCGACTGCTGGGCCCAACCCGGTCCGGAAGCTGCTGCGAGCAGGCTCGCGCCCGCCAACACGGCCTGGGTGAATTTCTTCATTCTCATGCTTGGGGTCTCCACAAATTGGAAATGCCACCACGTGCGTCCGGGTTCACAGCCGGACCGACCCGGCAGGGGCGGTGCGGCGAAGCGGTTCCTTTGGTGAGCAATCCCGACGGTCCGCTGGCGGCAACCCCTGCGATACCCGACCGGGGAACGCCAGTGGCGCGCCCGGCCCCGGATACCGTCAGGTGAAGTTGGAGGCGGCTGCAGTTCCGGGTTCTACTGATCCTTGCCCCCTCCGAGTCGCGCCGCTTGGCGCCGGAGGCAGCCGTCCACGACACAAGACTAGCATTTCCCGCCGGAAAAACCGCAAATATTGGCGTGAGCTGGTGGCACGGCCAGTTCGATTGCCCCGGCCGGCGCCGTGGTCCGCAGGCGCCGGACCTCACTCCCAGTCCAGCAGGACCTTGCCACACTGCCCGGAGCGCACCACCTCGAACGCTTCCACGAACGCCTCCACGGGGAAACGGTGGGTAATGATGGGGGCGATATCGAGCCCGCTGCGCAGCAGCTGCGTCATCTTGTACCAGGTTTCGAACATCTCCCGGCCGTACACGCCCTTGAGGTGCAAGCCTTTGAAGATGACCTGGTCCCAGCTGATTGCGGTATCCGGCGGCAGGAAGCCGAGCAGGGCGACGTGTCCGCCGTGGTACATGGCGCGGATCAACTCGCGCGAAGGCCGCGGGATTGCCCGACATCTCCAATCCCACGTCGAAGCCGTTGGACATGCGCAGCTCACGCATCACCGTGGCGAGCGCATCACGCTGAACGTTGACGGTGCGTCGAGGCGCCCAGGCGCTGCGCCAGCGCCAGGCGGTAATCGTTGACGTCGCTCACCACCACGTGGCGCGCACCGATGAAGCGGCATGCCGCGGCTGCGAGAATGCCGATCGGTCCCGCACCGGTCACCAGCACGTCCTCGCCAATCACGTCGAAGGACAGCGCGCAGTGCACGGCATTGCCGAACGGATCGAGTATGGCGGCAACGTCGGAGGCGATCTCCGGATGCACCGGCCACAGATTGACGGCAGGCACCAGGACATATTCGGCGAAGGCGCCGTCGCGACCGCCACCGATGCCCACCGCCTGCGCGCAGAGGTGGCGCTTTCCGGCACGGCAGTTGCGGCACATGCCGCAGGTGATGTGGCCCTCCGCCGTCACCCGATCGCCGATGGCATAGCCGCCGACCGCGCTGCCGAGCGCGGCGATCTCGCCCACGAACTCGTGGCCGATCACCCGTGGCGTTTGGATGTTGCGCTGCGCCCAGCCGTCCCAGTTGACGATGTGCAGATCCGTCCCGCAGATCCCGGTCCTGAGTCACCCGGACCAACACGTCGTTGGCGCCGACCTGCGGCACTGGCACCGATTGCAGCCAAAGGCCGGGCTCAGGCCGGGACTTGACCAGCGCCTTCATGCACGGCCTCGCGAGCGCGCGTGCGCCGCACCGGGCGCGACCGTGTCCCGTCGGCTGGTATCGCGCTGGAAGCCAACTCTACGCTTTGTCATAATCCCCTGCGCGGCTGCGGTGCTCTGCGTAACGGGTGCAGTGTACACCGTGCACGTAGCCCTCACTTCGCCACCTCGACCTCAGCAGGCGCGCCGGTGAACTCCCGGGAGACGACGTGAACCTCAAGCTCTCCAGCTTCGGCAAGAAGCTCACCCGTCCTTCGGCGATCCTGACTCTCATGGACGATCTCGGCCGCGCCATGGCGGACAATCGCGAGGTCTGCATGATGGGCGGCGGCAATCCCGCGCGAATCGAGGCGATGGAGCAGGTCTGGCGCCGGCGCCTGGAGGAGATCCTGCACGATCCCGACGGGATGGAGCGCATGCTCGGCAACTACGACGCACCGCAGGGCCAGCAGCGCTTTATCGAAGCGGTGGCGCAGTGCCTCAACGAAAGTTTCGGTTGGAACATCGGCACGCGCAACATCGCCATCACCAACGGCAGTCAGCCGGCATTCTTCTACCTGTTCAACATGCTCGCCGGGCTTCACGACGACGGCGGCGAACGCAGGATCATGATGCCGCTGTCGCCGGAGTACACCGGCTATGCAGACCAGGGCCTGCGGCGCGGGCTGTTCATCTCGCAGCGCCCGACGATCCGGCTGTTGGAGGATCACCAGTTCAAGTACTACGTCGACTTCGGGCAGCTGCGGCTCGACGAGGGGATCGCGGCGCTATGTGTGTCGCGTCCCACCAATCCCACCGGCAACGTGCTCACCGAGGCCGAGATTGACGGGCTGCGTGCACTCGCGCGCCGCCACGACATTCCGCTGCTGATCGACAATGCCTACGGCGCACCTTTCCCGGGCATCGTGTATACCCCCGTCACACCTGTTTGGGACGATCATGCGGTGCTGTCTTTCAGCCTGTCCAAACTGGGTCTGCCGGGCACCCGCACCGGCATCGTGGTGGCGCACGAGGAAATCGCCTCCGCGCTGAGCGCCATCAATGCCGTGGTGGGACTGGCGAACGGCAACGTGGGCCAGACCATCGTCGAGCCCCTGCTGCGATCCGGGGAGTTGCTCGCGCTCGCACGCGACGTCGTGCAACCGTACTATCACGCGAAATCGCGGCAGGCGCTCGCCTGGATACACGAGCAGTTCGGCGACTCCATCGATTATCGGGTGCACCGCTGCGAGGGCGCGCTGTTCCACTGGCTGTGGCTCCCCGGCCTGCCGATCGACACGCTCGAGCTCTACCAGCGACTCAAGAAGCGCGGCGTGATCGTGGTGCCGGGGCGCTACTTCAGCTACGGACTCGCCGAGCCCTGGTCCCATCCCGACGAATGCCTGCGGCTGAGCTATGCGCAGCCCGAGTCACAGGTGCGTGCCGGCATCGCGATACTGGCGGACGAAGTGCGCCGCGCCTGGCGCCAAGCGCCTGCACGCAGTGCGGTCTGCTGAACGATCGCCCAATCATTCATGTTCGGGGTCGGCCACGTGCCGCCCCTGCTACGGAACCGTTCCCATCATCAACGATGGCGCGCCGGAGGGTGATCTCCGCGCCGACGGATCCTGCCGATAGAACAGCGCAAGTTGCTCGTAGACATGCGGCAGCATGCGCCGCACGCGCCACGGATCCTCGAAGAAGTACTCGCTCAGTACGGCAAAGAACTCCGCCGGGCTCTCCAACGCATAGCGCTCGATCTGCTGCGCCGCGGACAGCTGCCGCGCCTGCAGCACTTGATAGGCTTCGGAAAACACCTGCGTCCAGCGTTCCCGCACCATACCGGCGTGCAGCGGCGGCATGCCGTTGGCGGCGCCGTTCAGCATGTCGAGCTTGTGCGCGAGCTCATGAATCACGACGTTGCGGCCGTCCTGCCAGGAGCGCGGCTGGGCGTCGGACCAGGAAAGGATCACCGGCCCCTGTGTCCACGACTCACCGATCAGCGGCTCTTCGGAAAGATGCACGACGCCGGCATCGTCGCGGCGCTCGCGAGGGGCGAGAAAGGCGTCGGGATAGATGAGGATCTCGCGCCAGCCGCGGTAGAAACCGGGATCGAGGTAGAGGATCAGCAGCGCGGCCCAGGCGGCGATGGTGACGCGCATCTCATCGGTCACCTGCAGTGCATCCGCACCCTGGATGGTCTTTTCGTGCAGGAACAGCGTCGCGAAATCGCGCAGCCGCTGCTGCTCGGCGGCATTGAGTCCCTGCAGTGCCGGAAGCCGTTGCAGGCGCTCCGACCAGAGGTCATCCGCAAGTGGGTGACGGCGTAGGGTACGCTGCCTGCCCCACTGGGTGATTCGTCGCATCATAGGCCCCTGCCGCGTCCGCTCCAGGTCCGCGCGTATGCCACGCCCGAAGCCGATGCAGCCCTGCCCGGAAATCTCACCAGCATCCCGGGAGCTGGCGGAATTCGCAGCAACCCCGGCGCCGGGCTGTAGCGAAACGGGTAGCCGTAGCTACCCCTTGTGAAGACCAAGCTCAGAGCGAGCGAGAAACCGCCAGAACCGGGACAGGCCGGCGGCGTGAAGCGTGTATCATCGCTCGGTGCTCATGAAGCATGCCAGACCTTCCCCGCGATCCATTCCCCTACCGGCCAGCCACCGCGTAACTGGTGAGATCTTCGGGCTAGGCTTGCACAGGGAGCCGGACCATCGCGGCCCCCTCCATCGCATTCAACCGAGGAGCTCGATCCATGAAAAGACACTGGCGTGCGGCCCTTGCACTGCTCGTGCTGCTTCCCTGCAGCCGGGGTTCAGCGCAGGAGGAGGATGCGCTCGTCACCTATCGCGGACTGACGCTGGGGACCGCGCTGGCACTGGCGCAGGCGACGCTGAAGGCGTGCCGGCAGGCCGGATATCAGGTATCGGTCGCTGTGGTCGACCGCAGCGGAGTGGCTCAGGTCATGCTGCGCGACCGCCTCGCCGGAGTGCATACGCCAGAGACGGCGCGGCGCAAAGCCTGGACCGCCGCGAGCTTTCGCTCCGACACGTTGAGCTTGGCCGAGGCGACGCAACCGGGAGCGCCGGAGTCGGGAACGCGCTTCATCGGCGAGGCGCTGATGCTCGGCGGCGGCGTACCGGTGGAGGCGGCCGGCTCGGTGGTGGGCGCCGTCGGTGTTTCGGGCGCGCCGCGGGCCGCCGAAGATCAAAAATGCGCGCAGGCCGGAATCACAGCCATAGAGGACCGTTTGGCGTTCTGAACGTCACTCGCCCCGACGCACGCCTTCGGCGCACGTCCGTACCGTCCTCTCCACCGCGCAGCCGCGTTCGCCAGGCCACGCGGGACCGAAACCGATCGGCAGGCGCGCCGCGGCGCTGCCTGCCGAAGGATGTCAGGCCTTGATCAGCGCATCGACTTCCGCTTCCGCAGCCAGCCAGTATTCGACCGGATCTCCGGCGAAGCCATTGCGTTCGGCGCGCAGGTACGCGGATTCGGAAATCATCTTCCAGCGCTGTTCGGGACCCACCGCAGAACGCGGTGTCGGCTGCGCGGTGCGCGTGTTGCCATTGCCGGGCTGCGCGTGGCGCGCCGTGCTCGGAGGCATCGGCGCTGCCGGCTGTGCGACCGGATCGGCATCGGACACCGTGGCGCCGCGCGGTGCTGACTTCTTGGTTGAGGTCGTGCGCTTGACTGGCGGTGCGGCACTGGTCGCTGGAACCGTGGCGGGCGCCCCGATGTCGGACATGGCTGTCTCCACGTCCGGCGTGGGGGACGCCGTCTTGCGCGTCGCCGTACGCTTGGTGGCAGGCTTGGATACCGCGGTCGGCTTGCTGATGGTGGTGCGCTTGTCGCCAGGGCTCTTCGTAGGCTCGGTCATGTAGTCGCTCTCCATGGCTTGCGTGTGAGGCTCGCGCGGAGTTTACCATGACGTTCGGTCCGCTCCACTAGGGAACACCCTAAGGAAAGATAAATTTCATCCATCCGCTCATCAAAGATCCTGAATGGTGCATGTCCACCCGGGCCTGGACAATGCGCGGCACAATACGGTGCAAGGAGGTCTAAGTTCATGCGACTGATTCTGCTCGGCGGACCCGGCGCGGGGAAGGGAACCCAGGCCGGTTACATCAAGGAACGTTTCGACATCCCGCAGATCTCGACCGGCGACATGCTGCGCGCGGCGGTCAAGGCGGGAACTCCCCTCGGCAAGCAGGCCAAGGCAATCATGGACAGCGGCGGACTCGTTTCCGACGAACTGATCCTCGATCTGGTGCGGGAGCGCCTGCACGAGCCGGACTGTGCCAACGGCTATCTGCTCGACGGTTTCCCGCGCACCATCCCCCAGGCCGAGGGCATGAAGGCGCTCGGCATCGGCATCGATTACGTGCTCGAGATCGGCGTCGACGATGAGGAGATCGTCAACCGCATGAGCGGGCGGCGCGTGCATCCGGGCTCGGGACGCACCTACCACGTGCGATTCAATCCCCCGCGCGTAGAGGGACGCGACGATGTCACCGGCGAGCCGCTGGTCCAGCGCGAGGACGATCTCGAACAGACCGTACGCAAACGTCTGGAGGTGTATCACGCCCAGACCGAGCCGCTGGTCGACTACTATTCCCAATGGGCGCGCAGCGGCACTCCCGGCGCGCCGAGCTACCGCCGGGTGGATGGCATCGGGTCCGTGGAAGTCATCCGGGATCGGGTCTTCGCCGCACTTGCCGGCTGAAGGTACGGTTGGCACCCGCCGGCACCCGCCCCCCCCGGCCCCGCCCAGGACCGGCGAGCGCAGCTAACCCACCGCCCGGCGGTAAGAAAACCGTAGTATTCTCGCGCGGTGGCCGCTATACTCGTCGCGCTGCAGCTGCTGTCGCCGGTCGTTTCGGAAGTCCCCAACCGGGTCCCTCCCGCAATTCCTCCACCGCTCCTGCACGCGACAAACACTGGCTTAACCGTCTCTGAGGTTTTTTCATGCGCACTGGTACCGTAAAGTGGTTCAATGATTCCAAGGGCTTCGGCTTCATCACTCCGCAGGATGGAGGCGAGGATGTGTTCGTGCATCACACCGCCATCAAGGCCGCCGGCTTCCGCTCCCTCACCGAGGGGCAGGTCGTGAGCTTCGAGGTCGAGCGCGGCCCCAAGGGTCTGCAGGCTCGCAACGTCACGATCGCCGGCTGAGGCATCGTTTCGGGATCCGTTGGAGGATCAGGGACCCCGCCGCAAGGCGGGGTCTTTTTTTGTCCGCCACGCAAGGTTCGGCGTGTGCTTGAGCGCCGGCGGGTTTGTGTATTTAATGGCCGGGGTCCGACCTACCCGGGGGAACGCCCGCAGCGACCGCTGGAATCACGATGTCTGCTGAACCACTCGACAACGTCAACGTCCTTTCTCAGGACCTGCTGCCCACGCCGGAGCAGATCAAGCGCGATCTGCCCTTGACGCCGCGCGCCCAGACCAACGTGCTGCACGGCCGGGAAACCATACGCCGCATCCTCGACCGTGAGGACCCGCGCCTGTTCGTGGTGGTCGGGCCGTGCTCGATACACGACGTGGAGGCGGCAATTGACTATGCCGGGCGGCTGAAGTGTCTTGCCGCCGAAGTCGCAGACACGCTGTTCCTGGTGATGCGCGTGTACTTCGAGAAGCCACGCACCACGGTCGGCTGGAAAGGGCTGATCAACGATCCGTACATGGATGACTCCTTCCACATCGAGCAGGGCCTGTATCTGGCCCGCAAGCTGCTGCTGGATCTGGCGGAGATGGGGCTGCCGAGCGCCACCGAGGCGCTCGATCCCATCTCGCCGCAATATCTTTCCGATCTCATCACCTGGACTGCCATCGGGGCGCGCACCACCGAGTCGCAGACCCATCGCGAAATGGCGAGCGGACTGTCGACGCCGGTCGGCTTCAAGAACAGCACCGACGGCAGCCTCGGAGTGGCCATCAACGCCTTGCACTCGGTGTCGCGCCCCCATCATTTCCTGGGCATCAACCAGGACGGCCAGTGCGCGGTGTTCCGCACTCGCGGCAACCGCTATGCGCACGTGGTACTGCGCGGTGGCGGGGGAAGCACCAACTACGACTCGGTGAGTGTGGCAATGTGCGAGCGCGAGCTCGAGCGGCACAGCCTGCCGGCGAACATCGCGGTCGACTGCAGCCACGGCAATTCGGTCAAGGACCCCGCACTGCAACCGCTGGTGGCGCAGAACTGCATCGGTCAGATCGTCGACGGCAATCGTTCCATCATCGGGCTGATGCTGGAGAGCAACATCCACTGGGGCAATCAGCCGATCCCCGCCGACCGCTCGCAGCTGCGCTACGGCGTATCGGTCACCGATGCCTGCATTGACTGGCTGACCACCGAACGGCTGCTGCGCGAGGCGCACACAAGGCTCAGAGAGGTGCTCCCCGGACGCCGGCACCGAGCGCAACCGGCGAGCGCGTGAGCTGGCGGAACGCGGCGGCGCGGTCGTCCACCGAGGGAGGACGGAGCGATTCCGGTCCACTACCAGCGGGCAACTTCCACGCGCGGCCCGCGCTACGACGGTCGGCGAAGCCCGCATTATCCATGGGCGCGCCTCGCCACCGACGAACTGCTGGAGATGCGCATTGCGGATCTCGGTCTGAGCATCGCCGGCACCGAGCTCGAGTCCTGCATCGCACAGCTCCACGCCGAGCTGCAACGCAAAGGTTTCGCCTTCCGCCCGCACTGCTGGCTGTCCGACGAATGGTTCTGTCCCGACGGCGTCCCGGGCATCGCGATTCCGTTCTTTCTCGCCCACCCGCGCCTCAAGCGCCTGGAGCGCGAGCACATGCTCGATGTCGAAGGTGGAACGCGCGCGGCCTGCATGAAGCTGTTGCGTCACGAAACCGGTCATGCCCTGGTGAATGCCTATCTGCTGCAGCGGCGTGCGGGCTGGCGCCAGCAGTTCGGCAATCCGAACGCGCCCTATCCCGAGCACTACCTGCCCAAACCCTACAGCAAACGCTTCGTGATCCACCTCGATGACTGGTACGCGCAGAGCCATGCCCACGAGGACTGGGCCGAGACCTTTGCGGTGTGGCTCAAGCCGAATTCCGACTGGCGAACGCGTTATCAGGGCTGGTCGGCGCTGAAGAAGCTGCAGTATGTCGACAAGCTGATGACAGAGATCAAAGGGACGCGGCCGCGGGTACGAAACAGGCGCCAACCGATTCCGCTGCGCTCACTGCGCATTACCCTTGGTGAATACTATGCCGCCAAGCAGACGCGCTACGGAGGGGAACACCCCGGCTTCTATGACCAGCATCTGCTGCGACTGTTCTCGCGTGACGAGGCCGACATGCACAAGCAGCCTGCCTCGGCGTATCTCGAACGGGTGGGTCTGGAGATCCTCGCCACGGTGTCGCGTTGGACGGCGGAGTATCGCTACCGCATCCACCAGGTGCTGCAGGACATGGCGCGGCGCAGCGACGAGCTGGATCTGCACGTCGGCCATGACGATGCCCAGATGAAGCTCGACGTCACCGCCTGCCTCACCATGCTGGTGATGAACAACCTGCACGGCGGCGGCTTTCACATCGCGCTATGAAGAGGCTGCGCGTGATGCTGCTGGTGCACTCGAGCCTGGTGCCACCGGAGGATCTGCGGGACGCGGAAGATCCGCGCATGGATCTCTACGAAACCGAGTACGACGTGAAGAACGCCCTGCTCGCGCTCGGGCACGAGGTCCGGGTGGTGGGTGTGTATGACGAGATCGCGCCCATCCGCCAGACCATCGAGGAATGGCAGCCGCACATCGCCTTCAACCTGCTGGAGGAATTCGCCGGCCGCGGTGAGCTCGACTACTACATCGTGAGCTATCTGGAGATGATGCGGGTGCCCTACACCGGGTGCAATCCGCGCGGGCTCGTGCTCGCACGTGACAAGGGCATCTCCAAGAAACTGTTGCGCTACCACCACATCCACGTGCCGGACTTCGAGGTGTTTCCGCGTGCCAAACCCTATCGGCGCATCCGCAGACTCCGCTATCCGATGGTGGTAAAGTCGCTGATAGAAGAAGGCTCCATCGGCATCGCCCAGGCCTCCTACGTGGAGAATGAACAGCAGCTCCGCGATCGCGTGGCCCTGATACACGAGCTCACGCAGAACGATGCCATTGCCGAGCAGTACATCGACGGGCGCGAGCTTTATGCCATGGTGATGGGCAACACGCGCTACGACGTGCTGCCGGTACGCGAGCTCACCTTCGATCAGTTCGCACCCGGCATGCCGCGCATGGCCACGTACAAAGTGAAATGGGACATGAAGTACCGGGAACGCTGGGGGATCAACTTCCAGTTCGCGCGTCCCTTGCCCGACGGCGCGCGCGAGCGCATCGTCGGCGTGTGCAAGCGCGTGTGCCGCATCCTGGACCTGAACGGCTACGCGCGCATGGACCTGCGCATGGACACCGAAGGCACTATCTTCGTCCTGGAAGCCAATCCCAATCCGGGCATCGCACGCTACGAGGACGGGCCGGCCGCGGCGGAGAAGGCCGGCATGAGCTATGAACGTTTCGTGCAGCGCATCCTGAGCCTGGGACTGCGCGCCAGCGCGCGGGCGGTGGCCTGATGGGCATCGCGCCTTCCGCCGAGCGCGAGGCGCCCCCTGCGGCCCGGTCCGGCGCATCGGCCCTGGGTCTGGACGAAGCCAGCTACCATTATCTTGTTCAGCGCATCGGCGACCTGCACCTGAAGCGGCGCATCGGCATCGAGAAGGACTACGAGGCACACATCTTCGGCCACGGGCGCAACTGGTTCCACATCGAGAACTGGTACTCCATCCATTCCGTGATCCGCAACGTGCTGCGCTGCGTCGGTCTGCACAGCCGCGGCCGGCGCAACGCGCTCGACATCCGGGTCAGGCGCAACGACGTCGTGCTGCCCGCGCTGCCCGAGGCGTTCGAAAATTATACGATCCTGCACTTGAGCGACCTGCACCTGGACATCAATGGCAAGACGCCCCAGGCCCTGATCGATGCGGTGTGCGGCCTGCAGTACGACGTGTGCGTACTCACCGGAGACTTCCGCGCCCGTACCTACGGCGCCTTCGAGCCGTCCCTGCAAGCCATGCAACGCCTGCGCGCACACCTGCGCCAGCCCGTGTATGCCGTGCTCGGCAACCACGACTCCATCCGCATGGTGCCCGCCCTGGAGGCGATGGGCATCCGCATGCTGCTCAACGAGTCGGTCGCGCTGGCGCGCGGTGGTGCGGCAGTCTACCTGGCCGGCATCGACGACCCGCACTACTTCCGTGCCGACAATCTGGAGAAGGCGGCCGCCGACATCCCTGCGAACGGTACGTCCATCCTGCTGTCGCACTCGCCGGAGGTCTATCAGCATGCTGCGCATGCCGACTTCGACGTGATGTTCTGCGGCCACACCCATGGCGGACAGATCTGCCTTCCGGGCGGATTCCCGATCCTGTACAACGCCCGCTGCCCGCGCCGGTTGTGTGCCGGGCGTTGGCGCCACCACAAGCTGGTCGGCTACACGTCGGTGGGTGCAGGCTCCTGCATCGTCGACGTGCGCCTCAACTGCCCGCCGGAAGTGACCCTGCACCGCCTGACGCGCAGCGCCCCGTGAGCCGGCGCGTGCTCAATATGGGCGGCGGCGGATGTTGAGCCGGAACAGGAGCCGCGAAAGCAGCAGACCGCTGGCGAAAAACGCCACCACCACCGCCAACAGGTCCGACGCGGAGAGCTGCAGCTCGCCTGCGATCAGCGCCATGGGGACCGCCGCCTCCGGAATCTGATCGAGGCCTAGTGCCCGCCCGCTCGGCTCGATGCCCAGCCGGCGCTTGGTCAAGCTCGAGAGCAGGTCGCCCACCATCGCCCCGACCCCGATCAGCAGCCCGATGCGCGCTCCGAGGTCGAGGACTGCAGCTGCCGCGACGCTCGCCGCAACCGCGCCGACGACGCCACGCACGGTCTTGGAAGGACCGAACACCGGTCTGCCATCGGGCAGACGCAGGCCGCCGTCGAGGGGCCAATCCAGGCGATCGCCGCACAGGCTGTGCAGCAGGATGGGCGCACCGTTGGCCACCACCACGACCAGCAGCAGTTGCAGGACAAGCATATCTTGGTATTTCCGCTTCTTGTGATTTGCGCTGGTTGTGCAGCCATGGCCGGCGCGGGCGGGGGCCGGCCGGCGCGCGGTTTCGCTCCGGCGGCGTCTCCCCCCGGACTCCCTTTTCCGCCCGGCGGTAAGCTGTTCTATACTAAAAACCTAGCTTCATTCAAGGCCGTTTGCATTGCGCGCCGGACAGGCGGCGCATTGCAGCTGGAAGGAACCATCAACACCAACAAACCACGCAGCCCAGTCGCCGGCCGTGCTACCATCCCCAGCGCCCGCTTCTACACGCCTGCAAGTCGGCGCCCTCCCGGCGCGGCTCCACGGCAAGGATCGCGCGAACGCATCCGGATGTGGAGCTACTGCCCAGCACCCGCGGATCTAGCGCTCCGTCCCGGAACTCCGGGGCGGTGCACTGTCGTCGTCGCGGGTCGGCGTACCGAACTGCACCAGACCACTCGCACCCGGGGAGATGAGATGCACGCGGACACACGAGATCAGGCAACCGTAACGGGAAAGACCATCATGAACATCGAAAGCATCAAAAACGTCTACAGGCGTTATGCGCGCTTCTACGACGACCTGTTCGGGCCGATTCTGCATCCGGGCCGCAAGGCCATCGTCGAGACCCTGGATTGCCGCCCCGGCGAGTCCATCCTCGAAGTGGGCGTGGGAACGGGCCTGTCGCTGCCTCTCTATCCGCAGGAAGTCCGGGTCACCGCCATCGACATTACCCGCGAGATGCTCGACAAGGCCCGCGAACGCGTGCAGGAGCTGGGCCTGAAGCAGGTGGAAGCGGTGCTGGAGATGGACGCAGAGAACATGCAGTTCGCCGAGCAGAGCTTCGACAAGGTGGTGGCAATGTACGTGGTTTCGGTGGCCGCGAACCCCACGCGCGTGGTGGAGGAGATGCGCCGCGTGTGCAAGTCGGACGGCGACATCTACATCGTGAATCACTTCCGCTCGCGCAACCCCATCATTGCGACCCTCGAAAGCCTGCTGGCGCCGCTCTCCAAGCTGGCGGGATTTCGCCCCAACCTGGACTTGAATGCATTCCTGAAAGCCACGCAGCTGGAGGTGGTCGAGATCACCCGCGCCAACCTGTTCGGCTACTGGAAGGTGCTGCGTTGCCGCAACAGCGCAACCAAGGCCATGGCGGCCTGATAGCGCGAGCCTCAGCGCTCTGCTGCGCCGTTCCCACTGCCACGGGCGCAAGCCGTGCGCGTGCCCCGTGGTCGCGCGCCGGTCGCTGCGGGCGGGAAGCGCCGCACCGTCACTGACCAATGCAGGTCCAGCGCCTTCAGGAGGATGCAGGAAGGACCGCCGTAGGTTCGCGCGCGACCGGCCGCGCCCGGGTTCAGCACCCAGGGCAGGGCCGTGCGATCGCAGACCAGCTGGTGACTGTGACCGTAGACCACGGCGCGCGCAGCCGGATAGCTGCGACGCAGCCGGGCGTGGCGCGCGGCGCCGCTGCCGGCCCGGTCCCCATGCACCACGACCAGGCTGCCGCCCGGCAGCTCCAGGCATTCCTCCTCCCCGAGCTGTTCCAGGAACTTCAGATCCTGCGCCGGCCATTTCGCCGGGATGTCGTTGTTGCCACGCACGGCGATCATGCGTCGCAGCGGCTGCAGTGCCTGCAATACCGCGGCGTTGCCCACGTCGCCGGCATGCACGATGAAGTCACAGCCACGTGCCAGCGCCTCGATGCGCGCGTCGAGATGCCCATGGGTGTCCGAGAGCAGGGCGACGCGGCAGCCGCTGCCGGCGCCCATCGTTGCATTCGGGCCGCTCGTCATCCCTCGCCCTTGAGCTTGCGGTACAGGGTGCGCTCGCTGAGTCCCAGGCGTTTGGCCAGCGCGCGCCGGTCGCCGCGAAAGCGCGCCGCGACCTCGCGCAAATAGCGCTGCTCCATCACCCGCAGCGGAACCACCTCGCCGCCAGTGGCTTCTCTCTCCCCGATCACCGGTCCCGCACAACGGCACTCCTCGGGCAGATGGACCGGCAGGATGTGGCGCTCGTCCGCCAGCAACGCGGCACGCTCCAGCAGGTTGCGCAGCTCGCGCACGTTGCCGGGGAAAGCATAGGCGCGCAGGCATTGCAGCGCCGCCGCGTGCAACTCCAGACGCCGGTGCGGTGCGATGCGCTGCAACAGGGTCGCGGCGAGCAATTCCAGATCTTCGCCGCGCTCGCGCAGCGCGGGAAGCGGGATCGGGAACACGGCCAGGCGGTAATACAGATCTTCGCGAAACCCCCCGGCACGTACCATGTCTCGCAGCGGACGATGGGTGGCACAGATCAGCCGAAAGTCGGCCTGTTGCGCCTCAGTACTGCCGGCGCGCCGGTAGCTGCCCGTTTCCAGCAACCGCAGCAGCTTGATCTGCAGCGGCAGCGGGATGTCGCCCACCTCGTCCAGAAACAAGGTCCCCCCGTGCGCGCCTTCCACCAGGCCCGTCTTGCGATAGTGCGCGCCCGTGAAGGCGCCCTTCTCGTGGCCGAACAGCTCGCTCTCGAACAGCGACTCGGTGAGTCCGGAGCACTCCACCGGCACGAAGGGGCCGCCGGCGCGGGGGCTCGACTGGTGCAACGCGCGCGCCACGAGCTCCTTGCCGGTGCCCGATTCGCCGAGCAGCAGGACCGCCACCTCGCTGGGGGCGACGCGCTGCATCAACTCGATCATGCGGTTGAAGGCCGGCGAGCGCCCCACCAGGCCCTGGCCGGTCGGCGAGGTGCTGGCAAGCCGCGTCTCGCGCAGGCTTTCCACAAGAAAGGCGATCGCCCCCTGCGCATCGCGCACCGGGTGCATGTGGAGGTCCACGTGGGACTCGGCGGCTGCGCCGTGATGCACGTGCAAGGCTCGCTGCGGCACGCCCGAATCGCATGCCTCCCGCAGCGGGCAGGCCTGGCCCGCCCGATCGCAGGGAACCCCGTAGCCGTGCGAGACCTCGTGGCAGCGACGCCCCTCGATCGGCCGGCCGGCGCCGAAGGCCTCCCGATAGGCGTGATTGGCGGCGAGGATCCGATAGTCAGTCCCGAGCGCGATGGCGGGCTCGGGCAACACATCGAGTATGCCTGCGAGCTCGACGGAGCCGGCCGCGATGGGAGGGGACGCGCTGGGCACTTCGGGACCTTGCTTTGACCGCCTAAAGTGGCAGTATTGTAAGCGAAACTGCCGCATGCGGCAGTCGTGCGGCAGGTCCCGTGCAACGAGCCCGTCCGCGGCGCGGCAAACCGATCGGACAAGTGCTTGCGGGCAAGGCAGTTCTCCAGGCCCCGCGCATCTTGGCATCGGTGTTGCCCACAAGCTGTCGTTTGTTCGATCGCACCTGGGTTTGCCGGACAGCCTTCCGGCCCTTGTTAGGTCTTTTTCGGGAACACCTCGATGTCGACGCAACCCGCCCCGCGCGCGGTCCGCTCGCCCACGTGCAGCGCTGAAGCGCGAGATCGTCGTGGTACTGGTGATCAAGCTGGCGTTCATCACAGGGCTGTGGCTGCTGTTCTTTCGCGGGCCGGATCAGGTTGAGCCGACCCCGGCGCAGGTAAGCGCAGCGGTGTTCGCACTGCCGCTTGCCGATCGATGACTTTCGGCTTCGCTACGGAGATCGCTCATGGTTGCAGATAGCCTGGTCGGGCTGTCGCGTCTGCAGTTCGCACTCACGGCCATGTACCACTTCCTGTTCGTCCCGCTCACGCTGGGCCTGTCCTTCCTGCTTGCGATCATGGAGTCGGTGTACGTCATGACCGGCAGGGAAGTCTACAAGGACATGACGCGGTTCTGGGGCAAGCTGTTCGGCATCAACTTCGCCATGGGCGTGGCCACCGGCATCACCATGGAGTTCCAGTTCGGCACCAACTGGGCGTACTACTCGCACTACGTCGGCGACATCTTCGGCGTGCCGCTGGCGATCGAGGGCCTGATGGCTTTCTTCCTGGAGTCGACGTTCGTCGGTCTGTTCTTCTTCGGCTGGAACCGCCTGAGCAAGGTCCAGCATCTCACGGTCACCTGGCTGGTGGCGATCGGCTCCAATCTGTCGGCACTGTGGATCCTGATCGCCAACGGCTGGATGCAGCATCCGGTCGGTGCGGATTTCAATTTCGAAACCATGCGCATGGAGCTCACGAGCTTCGCCGACGTGCTGTTCAATCCGGTCGCCCAGGTGAAGTTCGTGCACACCGTGGCGGCCGGCTACGTGACCGGCTCGATGTTCGTACTGGGCATCAGCGCCTTCTATCTGCTGACCGGCCGCGACCGGCCCTTCGCCCGCCGCTCCTTCGCCGTCGCCGCAGGCTTCGGGCTCGCATCCTCGCTGTCGGTGATCGTGCTCGGGGACGAAAGCGGATATACACTTGGCGACGTGCAGAAGGTCAAGCTCGCGGCCATCGAAGCCGAGTGGGAAACCCAGCCGCCGCCAGCCGCCTTCACCGTGTTCGGCATCCCCGACCAGGAGCGCCAGACCACCGACCATGCGCTGCGGGTCCCGTTTGCACTGGGGCTGATCGCCACGCGCTCGCTGGATGAGCCAGTGATCGGGCTGAAAGACCTGGTCATCGAGCACGAGCAGCGCATCCGCGACGGTTTGATCGCCTACGGTGCATTGCAGAAGCTGCGCGCGGGCGATCACAGCGCGGCAGTACGCGACACCTTCAACGCCCACAAGGCGAACCTCGGCTATGCACTGCTGCTGAAGCGCTACACTGACGATGTGCTGCACGTCGACGACGCGCAGATCGCACAGGCGGCGCGCGATACCATACCGCGCGTGGCACCGCTGTTCTGGAGCTTCCGCATCATGGTCGGTGCCGGCTTCCTCATGCTGTTCGTGTTCGCCGCCGCGTTCTATTTCTGCGCGCGCCGCACTGCCGGTCAGCAACGCTGGCTGCTGCGACTTGCCCTGTTCAGCATTCCCCTGCCGTGGATCGCCGCCGAGACCGGCTGGGTGGTCGCCGAGTACGGGCGCCAGCCGTGGTCCATCGGTGAGATCCTGCCGACCTTTCTCAGCACTTCCAGCCTCAGCGCCGCACAGGTGGCAACCAGCCTCGCGGGCTTCGTGCTGCTCTACACCGGTCTGCTGGTGGTGGAGCTTTACCTGATGCTGAAGTACACGCGGCTGGGGCCGAGCAGCCTGGGCACGGGCCGCTACCACGAGGAGCATCAGCCGCCCTCCGGGCCCGGCGGTGGCGCACTGCTGTCCCAGCCGCAGCAGCGCACGGAATGAGCCAGAGCACCCCGACACGGGATTCTGCCAACGGAGCATTGTCGTGATCTTCGATTACGCAACCTTGAAACTGATCTGGTGGATACTGGTCGGCGCGCTGCTGATCGGCTTCGCGCTCATGGACGGCTTCGATCTCGGCGTGGGCACGCTGCTGCCCTTCGTCGGGCGCAGCGACAGCGAACGGCGCGTCATCATCAACGCCATCGGCCCGACCTGGGACGGCAATCAGGTGTGGCTGATCACGGCGGGGGGCGCGGTATTCGCGGCCTGGCCGCTGGTGTATGCGGCGGCGTTCTCGGGCCTTTATTTCGCGTTGCTGCTGGTGCTCGCGGCGCTGATCCTGCGCCCGGTGGGCTTCGACTTTCGCAGCAAGCTGCCCGACCCGCGCTGGCGCCGCACCTGGGACTGGGGCCTGTTCGTGGGCGGCGCGGTACCGGCGCTGGTGTTCGGTGTGGCGTTCGGCAATCTGCTGCAGGGCGTGCCGTTTCACTATGATGCAGATCTCAGGGCGATCTATACCGGCTCCTTCTTCGCCCTGCTCAATCCCTTTGCCCTGCTCGCCGGCGTGGTGAGCCTGTCGCTACTCTGCCTGCACGGTGCGACCTACCTGCAGCTGCGCACCGAGGGCGGGATCGCCGATCGCGCGCGCATCGCGGCGCGCTGGTCCGCGCTCGTCCTGCTTGCCAGCTTCGCACTGGCCGGCATATGGGTCGCGTTCGGCATTCAGGGCTATCACGTGCTCGCCATGCCCAGCGCCGACAGCGCCTTCACGCCGCTCGCCAAGCACGTCGGCCGGGTGCCCGGCGGCTGGCTCGCGAACTACCGACAGTATCCGTGGATGATGCTCGCGCCCGCACTCGGTTTCCTGGGCGGGCTCGCCGCCCTGGCACTGTCGCAGGCGCGACGCGCCGGTGCGGCGTTTCTGGCAAGCGCAGCAACCGTCGCGGCGGTGATCCTGACCGCAGGCCTGTCCATGTTCCCCTTCGTGCTGCCCTCGAGCACCCGGCCCGATCACAGCCTGACGGCCTGGGACGCGACCTCCAGCCGCCTGACGCTGACCCTGATGTTCTGGGCCGTGGTGGTATTCCTGCCCATCATCATCGCCTATACGGCCTGGGTGTTCCGGGTGATGCGCGGTACGATCACCGAGGCGCAGATCGAGCGTGACTCGCACACCGCCTATTGACCCGACTTCCGACCGAGAGGATCGACTGCACCATGTGGTACTTCACCTGGATACTCGGCGTCCTGCTCGCCTGCGCCTTCGGCATCATCAACGTGATGTGGCTGGAGTCGGATGGTTGTCTGGACGTAGAAGACAAGGAACAGCGGAACACGCCGCCTTGAGCCGCCCGCGCCCGAGCGACATCGATGCGCAGAGAAGCCACCCGCGCGCTCAGGTGCAGATTGCGGTTCCGCATCCGGCCCTCTAAGGTGGAACGTGATCGTCAGTGCCAGACCCGATGATTGGCACCATCGGCAGGAAGTCCCCACTCCCCGGCCCGGCTTTCAGCCGGACGGCGATGACTCGCCCGCGCCCGCAGCCGCGGCATCCGACGTCTCCTCCCGCCGGCGCGCCTCGCGGAGCTTGCGCAGCTCGTCGCGCACGGGCGCGTCGCGGGCAATCTCGCGATTGAGGTACCAGGCCAGCGCCGCCAGTCCGATTCCGATCATCACTCGATAGATCATGGGGTACACTCCGTTACGGCCGCGGACACCCTGGTACTTCGCGGGTCCGCCCATTGACTGCCTGCGTTGTCTGCTGCGGCGAGACGCACGGCGAAGCCGGTGCCACGCCGCAATCGCCACGCCAGGCGTAACCGGGAATCTCCATTGGGCACGCGTCGCAAACAGGTTTACCACGGCCGTATCATCGATCTCAACCTCGAAACCGTAACGTTGCCCAATGGTGTGCAGGCCGAGCTGGAAATCGTCCGACATCCCGGAGGCGCAGCCGCGGTGGCACTGGATGCGCAGCAGCGCGTGTGCCTGTTGCGGCAGTTTCGCCATGCCGCGGGCGGCTGGCTGTGGGAGCTGCCGGCCGGGAAGCTGGATGCAGGCGAGACGCCGCTCACCACTGCGCGGCGCGAATTGCAGGAGGAGGCCGGCGTGGCCGCCGCGCGCTGGCAAGCGCTCGGGCGGCTGGTAAGTTCGCCGGCTGTGCTCACCGAGGTCATCCATCTGTTCCTCGCCCGCGATCTCACTGCAGTCGAGGCCGGGCATGAGCAGCACGAGGTGATCGAGGTCCACTGGATCGCCCTGGACCAGGCGCTGGCGTGGGCCGCGACGGACACCATCCTGGACGCGAAGACAGCCATCGGCCTGTTCCGCGCGCAGGCATTGCTGCTGCATGCCATCGTAGCGAGATCTGACATGTTTCGCGATTGGCGAACGATGACACACTGTCTACACTGCCGGCCTATCCCGGTTCGTCAGATCCGCTTGAATCGCGCGCGCAGCCAGTTCGTCAGGTCGCTCCGGTAGTGGCGCGAGAACCGTGATTCGCTGGGCCCGCCCGGGAGATTGGTCCATGCGCCTTCCTCGGCAAGATCGGCCACGAAGCGGTAGCAGGCGGCGACGTTGGAGGTGCGGCCGCCGACGCGCAGCGTCGTTCCCTGGTGCACCGTGGCGTGATTTCCCGGCAACGCCACCGGTCCGTAGTCGAAGCCGAGCATCGCGGGCAGCCGTCCCGCGCTGAACATATTGGCGAACACCACACGGTTGCGCCGGCCCCAGGGCTCGAGCGGTGCCGCAAGCCCTGCCGCCACACCCCGCGCCAGCACGCCGCGGCGCTCCGCCGCCGGCAGCCATACCGAATCCGCGACCGCGAGCACGTCGTCGAACGCGCCCGCGAGCGCCGGGTAGAGTATCGTGCGCTCGATGAGGTAGCGGGCCCAATCCCGGCCCAGCCGGCCGCCGAACACCTCCACCAGCACCGACACGTGCAGATTCTCGAACAGCGTGGGCGCCAACGCTTCGGGCACATACCGGCAGTCCCAGCGCTCCAGCAGCTCGCGCTGATCGCCGGGTGGAACATGCTCCAGGTACTCCGGCAGGAAGCGCCGCGCCTGCAAGGACAGCAAGTCGTACTGCCACCCCTGGGCGTCACGCACGCTTACCGTGCCCTGCTGTTCGATCAGCTGCTCGATGCGCGCGCGCCGGTAACCGGCAAGGGCGACGGTGGTCAACACCGGGCCGCCTTCGCTCTGGCGCGCTTCGTTCGCCGTGGCGATGTAGCCGCACTCGGGGTTGAGCAGGCTGGGCGTAGCGCTGTCGGGATCCACCATGCCGCGCCAGTCGTTCGCCTCGTTCCAGCCCGGCACCGGGGCGAGCCCGCTGAGCCCGGGGCGGCGCGCCGGTGTTGCACCCGCGTACTGATAGCCGATGTTGCCGTCGCGGTCGGCGAACACCATGTGCAGCGTCGGGATGTCCAGCCCGCGGGCGGTGGCCTGCGCCGCCGGCACCGATGTGCAGCGCGGCAGGTCCAGAAACGCGCGCAGCGCCCCGGTGCCGCCGCGACCCGAACCGCTCCAGCTCCAGCTCAGGTAGTCACCGGCAACCGCCGCGTCGCCCTCCAGCACGCCGTGGTCGTTCTCGTAGCAGAGCAGCTCCTCCGCCGCATGGTCGCGCCGGCGAATCAGCTCGCGGCGCACGCGAAACGGCTGCCAGCCGCCCTCGCGCAAGTAGGCGCCGTCGCGACAGCGCTCGACGAAGAAGTCCGAGGTGTCGGCGCAGCTGTAGGTCACGCCCCAGGCGAGGTGTTCCGTGCGCCCGACGATGATGCCCGGCAGTCCCGGCACGCCGGCGCCGCGCACGGTGCGTCCGCCCGCGCAGAGCACCGCTTCGTACAACAGGGCCGGCAGCCGGCTCACCTCCAGGTGCGGATCGTTGGCGAGCAGCGGCGCGCCGCTCCCGGTGCGCGCACCATGCACCACCCAGGCGTTGCTCGCGCCAAGCATCGGCAGGTGCGCAGCCGAGCGGTCTCCGGGAAACAGCGGCGGAACGCCCGTCAGGCCGCGGATGACGGAAACGTCGATCTCGCCCAGTGCCGGAAACAGTGCGCGCAGACGCGGCTCGTCGAGCCCGCGGCGCAAGGCGTGCACGATGAACAGCTCCTCGATTCGCTGCGATTCCGCAAGCCCTGTGAACGACAGCAGCTTGACCAGCAGCAGCGCGTCGGCGGGAGTGTAGGGCTCGGGGCGATAGCCGTAGAGACGCAGCGCCCACGGAGAGCGCCTGGCCCAGGCAGCGTTCACGCCCCGGCAATAGGCATCGAGCAGATGGCGGTGGCGCGCCGGCAATTCACCGGCATGCGCGCGGGCATCGCGCGCCAGGCCCAGGCGGCGGTAATAGCGGTCGACCTCCAGGAGCGACGCGCGGTCGGCCACGCATTCGCACAGCCGTCCCTGGCCGGCGATGCGCATCAGCGCAACCTGGGCGCCGCGGTCGGTGCCGTGCAGCCAGCCAAGCGCGAACGCGGCGTCCTCGGCACCCTCGGCCTCGATCTGCGGCACGCCGGCGGCATCGCGTCCCAGCCGCACCGTGCCATGGATGGCCTGCAGCCTTCGGCTCCTAGCGCGCATGACCGAGCGCCAGCTCGAACACCGGCGCAGGGCTCGGGCGTCCGAACACGAGAAAGGCGCCGAGGGCCCGGATCGGCATGCGTTCACTGCCCGGCATCTCTTTCCCCGTCGACGAGAGTCCCCTTACCCCCAGCGCAATCACCCACTCTCGCGCCGCCAAGCGAGACCCGTGGATCGCTTCGGCGACTTCGCGACGCGAATTGGAAGGCGGCGCTGGTGAAACGCTCGAGGCGGCCCGTGGCGCTCAGCCCGCCTCGCGCACCCACTCCCAGGCGGCGTTCAGATCAGCAGCGTCGAAGTAGCGCACCTCGGCCCGCATGAACGGCCTGCAGAAACGCGCCATCCACCGTTCCCAACTGCGATCACCGACCAGTGCCAGGCGTTCGATGTCCGAGGCATGGGCCATGCCGAACTTGAAATCGTCCCAGGCCGCATGCAGGTCCCAACCGTGGAAATCTTCGAACTGCGCAAGCATGCGGATCCTGGACTCGACGCGCAGCACACTTTCGACGGCGGGGATGAAGCGACGATAGTCCTCGTCGTGCAGCTTGCCGGACAGTTTGAAGGCGACGATCCTGGGCGAGCCGGTCTGCAGCTCCACAATCATGATGGCACCCTCCTACTGTTTTCCCCTTCCGAGGCGATCTTGTTGCCCGTCCCTCGCAGAACTCGCCTTGCCGCGCGCGCACCAGCGCCACGCACCTGCAGTCGCGGAGCTGCGCCAAATCCGCACGTGCGGTGCGACCGAATCCCGGCGTCGATCGAAGCGCTGCGGGAAGGCCGAACGCTACACGATAGCAGGTACAATCGTCGCAGGCACGGCGGTGCGGCCATGAACCAACTCCCGCACCGGAGGTCTTCCTGATGGTCGGTGAAGGACTTTCAGCAAGGATAAGCACATGGGCGACACCTGGAAAGAAACCATTTACCGCCAGCGCGCGGAGCTCGCGAAGTTGCTGCACCAGCCCCTGGCGCGCCTCGCAGAGCTGTGCGTCGGCGCGTGGTGCGATCGGGAGCGGCTGAACGGCGTCCTGCTGGCCGGCTTCGAAACCATTCCCCACTGCACCTATCTCTACGTCCTGGACGGACGCGGCGTGCAGGTCTGCGACAATGTCGGTGCCCTCGGGCTGGTGCCGGAACACTACGGGCGCGATCGCTCGCAACGCCCCTACATGAAGGAGGCGGTACCCGCCTGGGGGTTCCTGCTGTCGGACGCCTACATCAGCCTGGTGGCGCACCGTCCTTCGCTGACTGCGCTGCACGTGATGCGCTGCGCAGACGAGACGCTCGGATATCTGGGAGCGGATTTCGACCTGCGCGACCTGCCGGTGACGGCGGCCGAGCTCTACGAGGAGCCCGGCGACTGGCGCCAGATCAAGGGCGATCCGTCGATCCGGGGCACGGTGTTCCTGCAGACCCGCGTGGAAAGCCCCATGGACCGCAACCTCGCCCAGGCGCTCTCCATCCTGGAGGAACTGCTAAGCGAGCGCGGGATGTTCCAGGGGGTGATCCATTTCTCCAGCAGCCGGGCCACGGTGTGGGTGGTCGACGATCCATTCCGTTATCGCCTCCTCGACCACGAGGCGCTGGAGGACCCGGACATCTGCCTCGCCTATCCGCGCCGGCCCTATCCCGCCGATGCCCTGATCCCACGCGAGCGCATCGGTCAGATTCTGAACACCATGCACCAGCTGCGCCTGGCCGATGAGACCATCTACCTGCGGCAGGCCTCGATCAACCTGTTCAACGGCATGGTCAGTCTCACCTTCTCCTGCGACGGTTCGCACTACATGCGCTGGGACGAGCTGCTGGCGAAGAACGTGACGTTCTGGCTGGGCAATGCGGCGCGTCCGCCGGCGGAGCCCGCCGCATCGGCGCTACCGTAGCACCGCGCGCCACGGGTGGGGTCAGGTGTAGAGCAGCACGGGTGCGCGCTCATCGATCCACGCCGCCTCGTCGGGTACGGCGAGGCGCTCGAGGTCGGCGGGCGTCGCGGCCGGATCGTCCACCCACTCGCGCAATCGCTCGCCGCCGTTGATGAGGTCGATCGCCAGGCGGTCGAGCTCGTACTCGTAGGGAAAATCGCGCCACAGTGCATAGCCCGGCTGCAGGACACGCAGCGCCTTGAGCGCGAGCGCCACCAGGCGCCAGGCGCGGAACGCATGATGGTCGTAGGCCGGACCCTCGACATGAATCTGCAGGCCGGCGCAAAGGCTGCCGGCGTGCTTGTGGAAGGTCGGCTCGAACCAGCACTCGCGCAGCAGGCAGCCGTGCATCCATTGCGGCGCCAGCCGGTACATGGTCGCGAGCAGCGCGCGCGGCTCGAGGTCGGGCGCGCCGAGGAGCTCCAGGGGACGGGTGGTGCCGCGACCCTCGGAAAGGGTCGTGCCTTCCAGCAGCACGGTTCCAGGATAGCACCGCGCCATCCACAGATTGGACGCATTCGGGCTGGGGTTGACCCAGTCGCGGTTGCCGAGCGGCCAGCCGAACCCCGGCGCCAGCGCCGGCGCCCAGCCCTCCATGGTCACGACCCGGTAGTCGAGCACCAGCCGCAAGCCTTCCACCAGCCAGCGGCCGAGCTCGCCCAGGGTGAGGCCGTGGCGCATCGGCAGCGCGCCTGCGCCGACGAAGCTCTCCCAGCCCGCGCACAGCCGCAGGCCCTCCACTTCGCGCCCCAGCGGATTGGGCCGGTCCAGCACCCACACCGCCTTGCCGTATTGTGCAGCGGCCTCCAGCAGGTAGCGCAGGGTGGTGACGAACGTGTAGACGCGGCAGCCGAGATCCTGCAGGTCGACCAGCAGCACATCGAACGTATCCATCATGGCGCAGGTGGGGCGCCGTACCGCGCCATACAGGCTGAACACGGGGATGCCGTGCACGGGGTCGATGAAGTCGGGCGACTCGTGCATGTTGTCCTGCTTGTCGCCGCGCAGCCCGTGCTGGGGGCCGAAGGCTGCGGCCAGCTCGACATCGCCGAGCGCGCCCAGCGCATCGAGCGCATGCTGCAGGCGGGCCGTCACCGACGCCGGATGGGCAAGCAGCGCCACGCGGCGTCCGGCCAGCGGCTTGCGCAGCGCGGGTTGCTCCAGCAGACGTTCGATGCCGAGCTTCATGGTCCCTCCCCGCCTGCGCTCGCCGGCGGCGCGCCGAGCGTCAGCCCAAAGCTATGCTCGTGGTGGAAGTCGGGGCGGCCCGGCGGGTGGCGCAGCGCCCAGTACGACAATGTTCCGTCCCGATCTTCGATCACCGCCGCCAGTGCGATGCGCAGGGTACACGTGCCCCACGTCGGTGGCAGATGCTCGGCGCCGAGGACGGCCCGGAGCGCCAGACGCTGCTCGCTCGCCACCACCACGATCTGCGGCGCGCGTGCCGGCACCAGCGAGGCGGGCTCGCGATAGCGGCGAAACGCATACAGTGCCCACTCCCCTGAGGGGGCGAAGTTGAGCTCTCGATAGGCCGGGCCGTCCGCAATGCCCACCAGGGCTTCGAAGCAGGTGTGCTGCCACAGGCCGTCGGCGCGGCGGGCCGTGCCGGGCACCGGCAGGCGCAGGCCGGCGCAGTCGCCTTCGAGCAGGAACGACAGCGCCAGCGGCGCGCCCGCGCTGCGGCACACCTGCACCTGCAGCCGCTGTACGGCCGGAGTCGTCGATGCGGGATGCGGCAGCAGCTCGCACTCGCGCGCCACGGTGTCACGGCCGATGGCCGTCCATGGACGTGCCGTCACGCTCGCCCCGGGCCACTTCGCCTGATGTCACGTCCGTCGCGCTTCATGCACACCTCCTCCGTTCGCGGCATCGCACCGGCGCGATTCTCCCAGTCGCCCGCTGTGGTCTCAAGATGCGCACCCGATGCGCGCTCAGGCCAGGCGCACCGCGACATGGATGAACGCCGCACCGAGGCTGGTGAGCGCGACCATGGTGGACGCGCGCCGCAGTCGGATCGCGGCCGCTGGAACTGCCTGGGTCTGCGGGCGTGAGGGCCGGGACACGGCGGCACCGAGCCACCTCCCGCGCCTCGGCACCATAGCGCAGGTTGCGCGTCGGCGTCGCGGGCCGGCCCTCGGTATACTGTGCAGAGCGGCCGCCGCAGTGCGGCAAACTGTGCAGCAACCGTGTGCATTGCGGGGCCCCGCGACATGAGCGACCTGTATCACGCCGCCGCCCGCCAAACCGATTTCCCCTGTTCCGTGAGCCGCGAGGAAATCGGGGCGCGGGTGCGCCGGATGTGCGTGATCGCCGAGAGAGCCATCGTCGGATACGAGTTGGATGAGAGGGCGAATAGGCGCAGCGCATCCGCCATTCATGATCGGCCGGGTCCATAAGTGCATGAATCACCGTTGCGCACCAGGAAGAGTGGACTTGGTCGGGTTTCGCACGCGGTGCGGGTTGCGGAGGGTATCGGGCGTGCTCGGAAAACACAGAGCCGGTCGCGATGGCGGGGGCGGATTTTCAATGAGGGGTGGTCGCTGCTAGGATGCGCCATCGCACCGCGGGCATGGTGCAGGGGAAAGCGCAATGGGCTTCAGAACGGCAATACTGTCGGTGCTGATCGGGACTGCCGGTACGGCCCTGGTCCCGCCGGCAGTGGGGGCAGACGCTGCCACCGAGCACCAGATGCTGGAGCGGGGGCGCTACGTGGTCATGATTTGCGGCTGCAACGACTGTCATACCGCCGGCTACATGGCAAGCGGCGGCAATGTCGAAGAGCAGCGATGGCTCACCGGCGACTCCTTTGGCTGGCGCGGACCCTGGGGCACCACCTATGCCTCCAACCTGCGGCTGTTCGTCAAGGACTTGGACGAGGCACAGTGGATCCAGGCCGCCCGGACCCTGCGCCGCCGCCCGCCCATGCCGTGGTATGACCTGAACGTCATGTCGAACGACGACCTGCGCGCCATTTACCATTACATCCGCCACCTCGGCGACCCCGGCAAGCCGGCGCCCGCATTTCTGCCGCCCGGCGTCGAACCGCCCCCGCCCTACGCATCGTTCCCCGCGCCGCCCGCGCAGCCGTAACCCGCCCGCCCTCCACGGGCGCGCCCGGGCGCCGGATTGACCACCTGCACCGGATCATGGTCCTGCCGAGGAAGAACAACCCACCTGTAGGAGCGTCGCTCCCGGCGGCGCGTTGCGGCCCGCGGGGCCGCGAACCTGCCATGGTTCATACGGGGTGGAAAGGCGGCAGCACCGCTTGCGCCACCGGTCCCGGCTGCGCGTATACTTTGGCTTCCCTTCCCCCGGGATTGCTCGATCCGGATTGGCTCTGAGCTTCTTCCGATGTCAACGGTACACGAGCACGCCGCAAGCCTGAACAGCGCCCTGCTGCGCGCCATGGTAATGACCGCGGTCGACGGCATCATCGCCATCGACCCGCATGGGGTCATGCGCATGGTGAATCCCGCCGCCGAGCGGCTGTTCGGCTATACCGCGGCCGAGATGCTGGGACGCAATATCACCATGCTCATGCCCGAGCCCTACTGCTCCGAGCATGGGGATTACCTGCAGCGTTACCTGGACACCGGGCTGCGCAGGATCATCGGCATCGGACGTGAGGTGCAGGGCCGGCGCAAGAACGGCAGCGTGTTCCCCATGTACCTTTCAGTCGCCGACGTGCGCCACGAAGGCGAGATTCTCTTTGCCGGCATCGTCCATGACCTGTCGGAGCGCCACGCCGCGGAAGAGCACATCCGCCTGCTCCAGCACCAGCATCAGCTCATCCTCGACACCGTCGGCCAGGGCATCCTGGGCATCGGCGCGGAAGGTCTGGTGACCTTTGCCAATCCGGCGGCATGCGCGCTGCTCGGCTGCGATGCGGACAGGCTGGTCGGACGCGGACTTGGCGATATCTGGCAGGCCGGCCCGGGCGGCGATCCGTTCCCGCCCCAGGCGCTGGTGGACGGCGCGCCATATCGCTCGGCCGAAGTGCTGTTCCGGCGTGAAGACGGGAGCCACTTTCCCGTCGAGCTGATCAGCAGGCCGATGCGCGATGGCGCGCGTGCGCTCGGGGCGGTACTGGGTTTCCAGGACATTACCGAACGCAAGCGCGCCTCGCAGGAAATGCAGCGCATGCGCTCGTATCTCAAGAGCATCATCGACTCCATGCCCTCGGTGCTGGTGGGTGTCGACGTGCGCGGGTGCATTACCGAATGGAACGCCGGGGCGGAGAGCGCCACCGGCGTCGCCGCGGCGGATGCCATGGGCCGCAGCTTCGTCGAGCTGCTGCCGCACCTGGGCTCGCAGATGGAGAAGCTGGAGGAGGCCTTGCGCACGCGCCGCTTCGTGCGCACCGAACGCCTGCCGGCCGAGGACGACGGCGAGATCCGCTATTTCGACGTCATCGTCTATCCGCTGGTCAGCGACGGTGCGAGCGGCGCCGTGATCCGGGTGGACGACATCACCAACCGCGTGCGTATCGAGCAGATGATGGTGCAGACGGAGAAGATGATGTCGGTGGGCGGGCTTGCGGCCGGCATGGCACATGAGATCAACAATCCCCTGAGCGGCATCCTGCAGGGCTGCCAGAACGTGCAGCGGCGCCTGTCACCGGGACTTGCCGCCAACCGCGCCGACGCCGAGGCACTGGGTCTCGATCTGCAACAGCTGCAGCGCTATCTCGAAGCACGCGGGATCACCGGCTTCATCGAGGGCATGCGGATGGCCGCGCTGCGCGCCACAAGCATCGTCTCCGACACGCTGGCGTTCAGCCGGCGCAGCACCGGGGACTTCGCGCCGGAACACCTGGAAGAGCTGCTCGACGCGGTGCTGCGGCTCGCCGACAGCGACTACGATCTCAAGAAGCGCTACGACTTCCGGCGCGTGGAGGTGGTGCGAGACTATGCGGGCGACCTCGGCACGACGGTGTGCAACCGCATGGAAATCGAGCAGGTGTTTCTCAATATCATCAAGAACGCCGCCCAGGCGTTGTGCGCGAGCGGCACCGATCCCGGCCGCATCCGGCTGCGCACCCGCCGCGAGGCGGACTATGCGCGGGTCGACATCGAGGACAACGGCCCCGGCATAGACGCGAAGGTCCGGGCACGGGTGTTCGAGCCGTTCTTCACCACCAAGCCGCCCGGTGAGGGAACGGGGCTCGGGCTGTCGGTATCCTATTTCATCATCACCGAGCGTCACCACGGCAGCATCGCGGTCGAATCCGTGCCCGGCGGCGGAACCTGCTTCTCCATTCGCCTGCCGCTCGCCTCCGGGGAACCGCGATGACGCTGCGCGTGCTGGTGGTGGACGACGAGCCGCTGGTGGCGGAAGCGGTACGGGCTTTTCTCGAAGATGAAGGCATGCGGGTGCAGACTGCGGACTCGGCCGAAGCGGCGCTCGAGGCCGTGCGCGCCGGCGGCGCCTTCGACGCCTGCATCATGGATCTGCGCCTGCCGGGGATGAACGGCGACAAGGCGGCGCAGGCGTTGCGGAGCCTGTGCCCCGGCCTGCTCTTCGTGTTCCACACGGCGTCGACCGATCGCACCGTTCCGGCGCAGCTCGCCGCCATCGGGATCGGTGAGCCGCATCTGTTCAAGAAGCCCCTCGCCGACATGATGCCACTGGCGGAGACGTTGCGTTCGCTGGCAGGGCGGAGGGCGGCGCGACCATCGTGAACCGGGAACCCGTGGTCCTGACCGTCGAGGACGATCCTGCGGTACGCGAAGGTATCGCCGGGTATCTGCGAGACAGCGGATTTCAGGTCCTGGAGGCGGCGGACGGCCTCCTGGGGCTCGTCATGCTGCGTGCGCACCGCCCCGACGTCGTGCTCTGCGACCTGCGCCTGCCGCGCATCGACGGTCTGGAGGTGCTGTCCACCATCACCGCCGAGTTCCCCGAGACGCCGGTGCTGGTCGTTTCCGGCGTGAGCGAGCTGAGCTACGCCGTGCAGGCCCTGAAGCGCGGTGCCTGGGACTACGTCACCAAGCCGATCCTCGACATGGGCGTGCTCGAAGGTGCCCTGCGCCGCGCCCTCGAGCGCGCCAACCTGCTGAGCGAGAACCGCAGCTATCGCACGCACCTCGAGTTGCTGAACCGCGAGCTCAGCCGCAACCTGGACCGCTTCCGGTCGGACGCGGAGGCGGCGCGCAAGGTCCAGTCACAGCTGCTGCCCGAGGACCGCTGGGCGTTCGGCGAGTTCCTGTTCACGCGCCGCCTCTATCCTTCCACCCTGCTGAGCGGCGATTTCGTCGACTATTTTCCCATCGATGCCCGTCACGCCGGCTTCTACATGGCCGACGTTTCCGGCCACGGTGCGGCATCGGCCTTCGTGACGGTCATGATCAAGACGCTCATCGGCCAGTATCGCGAAGCGCACGAGCAGGACGACGACCACACCATCCTCGATCCGGTGCGCACGCTGGCGCGCCTCAACCGCGACGTGTGCCGCCAGCAGATCGATCAATATCTGACCATGTTCTACGGCGTCATCGACAGGGAGGATGGTCGCATGAGCTACTGCAACGGTGGACAATTCCCTTATCCGGTCCTGTGCGAGCCGCGCGGAGCGCAGGTGCTGACCAGCCGCGGCCGTCCGGTGGGCCTGTTCGCCGATTCGCGCTATGAGCCGCTGGAGATGGCACTGCCCGAGGCGTTCGCCCTCTGGCTGGTCTCCGACGGCGCGCTGGACCTGCTGCCACAGCGTTCGCTCGCAGACAAGCGCACCGCCTTGAGCGAGTGCCTGCTGAGCGCCGATGCGGGCGTCGAAGCCCTGGCCAGCGGCTTCGGGCTCGGTGAGGCGCCCACGCGGCTGCCGGACGACGTGGCGTTTCTCGCAGTCAGCAGGAATGCCTGCCATGGATGAGGGCACGGTGCTGCACGCCGGCCATGAGGGCGTGGAAGTGCTGCGCTACGTCGGCGACATCCGCTATACGCTCGCCCCGTCGCTGCAGAACTTTCTCGACGGACTGCTCGCGGGCGCGCGCCCCGCGGGCTTCGTCGTCGACCTGCAGGACACCACCACCATCGACAGCACCAACCTCGGCCTGCTGGCGCGGCTCGCCCAGCGCCTGAGGGACGAGAGCGGGCTGCGCCTCACGGTGATCTGCGGTGGACCCGACATCGAGGAGATCCTGCGCGCGCTCGGGTTGGACGAAGTGTTCGACCTCGTCGCCCAGGGCGAGAGCCGGGTGAGCGGCGGTGACCCCGTGGTGCTCGGCGAGCCCAGCGCCGGGGACATGGCCCGCACCGTGCTCGAGGCGCACCGCGCGCTGATGGCGCTCAACGAGCGCAACCGCGATCAGTTCCGCGACGTGGTAGCACTGGTCGAGCAACAGGCGCGCGACCACGATCGGGAGCGCTGAGCGCCAGCGGGCATTTCATGCGCAATTGATCGCATGACGGATGTTGAAGACCAGCGCGCGATGCGCACTGCCGATTGTCCGCGTGCGTGGGACGCACCCTACGCAAGCCGCGTGGGCTTTGCATGCGGTCGCAGTCACCCACAGGGTGCGGATCGTGGTCTTCGCAGGTCGATGCGTACCGCCCGTAGGGTGCGGCTTCCGCACGCCGACTATTCCACTCCTCGCACCGGGGCGCAGGCTGGCGCCGTGGGAGCCGCGCGGCGCAGACCCAGCGCCCGGCGCTTGCAAATTGCGTAGAGCGTCGGCACCACCAGCAGGCTCAGCAGCGGTGCGGTGATCATGCCACCGACCATGGGCACGGCAATACGCTGCATGACCTCGCTGCCGGTGCCGTGGCTCACCATGATCGGCAGCAGACCGGCGACGATCACCGCCAAGGTCATCATCTTGGGACGCACGCGCAGCACGGCGCCCTCGACGATCGCTGCCCGCAGGTCGTCCCAGGAGCGCAGCCGCCCATCGGCAGGCCGCGTCCGAGAGAACCGCGCGACTTTCGCAGGCGATGGAGCAGCATGGTGATTACGGTTCGCCGAGGCGCAGGGGGCATGCGCCGCGCAACGCGGGCAAGTCAAGGCGTGCGGCGTCGTGCTGTGGCGTGCTGCACATTCGGGCACGCCGGCCTGTCTGCGCTCATTCCCCGCCGCGCTCGCCACAGGAGCCGAGCTCGACGAATACGCGCTCCACCGACGGGTAGTCGCGCTTGACGTGCTCGGTGAGCCGGCGAATGGTGGACTCCACCTCGCCCGCGGGAATGCTGTCGTCGAAGTCCACGCTCAGGTTGGCGAGGATGGAGTTCGGACCGAGCTGCATGGTGAGGACGTCGTTCACGTGCAGGACGCCCGGACAGCGCTGCGCCAGCGCCCGGATCCCTTCAATGACCTGCGGCACCGCGCTCTCGCCGATCAGCAGGCTCTTGGTTTCGTAGGCCAGCCAGATCGCCGTGGCACCCAAAATCAGGCCGATGAGCACCGAGGCGATGCCGTCGAAGTAGTGACTGCCGGTGAGCTCGGTGAGCAGCACCCCGAGAAAGGCCACCAGCAGGCCGAGCAGCGCCGCCGAGTCCTCGAACACCACCACGAACAGGTCCGGGTCCTTGCCGCGGTGTATAGCCTCCAGGTAGCTCCACCGGCCCTTGGCCTCCGCGAACTTGCGCATGCCGTACCACCACGAGGCACCCTCGAACAGCGCGGCGACACCCAGCACGGCGTAGTTGATCATGGCGTCGCCAACCTCTCCCGGAGCAACCAGGTGCTGCGTGCCTTCGTAGAGCGAAAGGCCCGCACCGCCCGCGAAGATCAGGATGGCAACGACGAAGCTCCAGAAGTAGATCTCCCGCGCGTGGCCGAACGGGTACTGCCGGTCGGACGGTCGATTGGCCCGGCGCAGGCCATACAGCATCAGGATCTGGTTGCCGGTATCGACGACCGAATGGATGGCTTCGGACAACATGGCGGAGCTGCCGCTCAGCCAGGCGGCGACGAACTTGGTCACGGCGATGGCGCTGTTGCCGGCGAGCGCCGCAAGTGCCACTTTCCTGGAGGAATCGGACATGGCTTTTCCTTGTCACCGGGCTAAGACGAGTGTAGAGGGCTGCACCGCCGCAGGCGCCCGCCATGACGTTGCCCGCGAGCCGTGAAGCTCTCATAATCGGGCCGTGCGCAATCTCGGCCTCATTTCCGCCTTGCTGGTCCTGGTGCTCTCGGGCGTCCCGGCCCTTGCCGACGACGGATTCAAGACCCCGGCACTGGCACCGGGCGTGCTGGCTGCCGAGCTCGGCAGCGCGCAGGCACCGCTGGTGATTGACGTCCGGGCACCCGTTGAATATCGCATCGCCCACGTACCGGGCGCGCAGAACATTGCGGCCGAAGCGCTGCCACAGCATCTCGACGAAATCCGCCGGGCACACGGCATCGTGCTGTACTGCATCGCCGGCAAACGCACCAAGACCGCCGAGCGCGTGCTGCTCGATCACGGCGTGACCAACGTTTCGCACCTGACAGGCGGCTTCAGCGCCTGGCTGGATGGTGGGTATCCCTTTACCAAGGGGCCGACCCCTTGAGGGCGCCTTGCGGGACCCCCTTCGTGGCCGCGTCAGGGTTCCTCGCCGCACGGACTCAGCCGAGAGCGCGGCGAAGGATCTCGATGGCGAGATCGTGGAGTGGCACGCTCAGATTCGCGGCTCCGAGCTTCACGGCTTCCTTGGGCATGCCGTAGACCACGCAAGTCTCCTCGTCCTGTGCCATGGTGAACGCACCGGCCTCCAGCATCTCCTTGAGCCCTCGCGCACCGTCGTCGCCCATCCCGGTCATGATCACTCCCACGGCATTGCGCCCCGCATGCCTTGCGACCGACCGGAACAGCACATCCACGGACGGTTTGTGGCGATTGACCAGCGGACCATCCACAACCTCGACCTGATACCGGGCGCCGCTGCGCTGCAGGAGCATGTGTCTTCCGCCAGGTGCGATGAGCGCGCGTCCCGGGATTACCCAGTCGCCGTCGCGAGCTTCCAGCACTTCCAGCGCGCAGAGCCCGTCAAGACGCTGGGCGAAGGCCTCGGTAAACTTCTCCGGCATGTGCTGCACGATGACGATGCCGGGTCCGATTCTGGGTAATCGCGGCAGCAGCGCCTCCAGCGCCTGGGTGCCACCGGTGGAGGTGCCGATGGCCACCACCTTGTGCGTAGTCTTTGCCATGGCATCCAGGTCGCAGCCCGGGAGCGCCTGGACGCTCGGCTTTGAAGGCGCGGGCATCGGCATGCTCGCCAGTCGGCGCATGTTCGCCTGGGCGGCCGCCCTGACGGCGGAAACCAGGTCATCGGAGGCATCCTGCAGGAACTGCTTCACGCCCAGTCTGGGCTTGGCGATGACGGTCACGGCGCCGGCGGCGAGCGCCTGCACGGTGGTCTCGGCGCCCGTTTCGGTCAGTGAGGAACAGACCACCACGGGCGTGGGCCGCTCGGCCATCAGCTTCCTGAGGAAGGTGATGCCGTCCATGCGCGGCATCTCCACGTCGAGCGTGATCACGTCTGGCCAGTCCTTCTGCATCTTCTGCATGGCAAACAGCGGATCGGCCGCTGTAGCCATGACCTCGATATCCGCCGCCCGGCCGAGCACCTGCGTCATGACCTGGCGCACCACCGCCGAATCGTCGACCACCAGCACGCGGATGCGCTTCAACTGCGCGGTTCCTTGCGCTGCTCCGTGATCGGCTGATGCCTCATCCACACGTCCCCGCTCCATACGTCAAACATCAGCTTGCGGTGGCCATCCCCCCCGATGTGCCTGGCCTTGAGCGTGAATTCGTACCGCTGCAGCAGGACTTGGGCCATTTCCAGGTTACGCTCCCCCACGTTGGCCTCGTCTCTCTGGCACAACATGGGAAACATGTTGGCGCCGCCGAACAGCTTGGCCTCGAATTCCATCGGTTCGGCGCCGATCCGCCAGATACTCTTCATCAGTAGCGCCATGGCCTCATCGCCATAGGTTCCGTCATAGCTCGCTCCTTCCGGGATGACCCCGCGCGAGGGCAGCATGTAGTGGCACATGCCGCCGACTTTCAGGCGCGGATGCCAGACGGTGATCGAAACGCAGGAACCCAGCAAGGTCACGATGCGCGTCTCGGCATTGCCGAAATGAAAGTCTCCCGGGTGCAGGAAGACCTCCCGGATACCACTCATGCGCGCGTCGTTCATGGGACCTTGCGATACACCGCTGGCTGAATCGGCTCCAGCGCAGGATGCAGACCGGCGATGCTCTCCGAATGTCCGGGAAAGAAATGTCCACCGGGCTTGAGATGCTCGACCAGACGGGCAACGACCGAGCGCTTGGTCTGCGCATCGAAATAGATCATTACATTGCGCAGCACGATCAGGTCGAACGGCCCGATGGCAGGCAGCGGGGCATTGAGATTGATCTGCATGAACCGGATGCGATTTCGCAGTGCTGCGTCGATGATGAAGCGGCCGGCCTGCTCTCCGGTTCCCCTCAGGCAGAACTTGCGCAGATAGTAGCGCCGCATCTGGCTGGCGCGGTCGAGATCGTAAATCCCTTTTCTGGCGTGATCCAGCACCCGCTGGCTGATGTCGGAGGCCACCAGTTCCCACCGTTCGCCCAGATGGTCGGCCAGAACCATGGCGAGGCTGTAGGGCTCCTCACCGGATGAACAGGCCGCGCTCCAGACTCGGAAGATCCGTCCCGCATCCACCCGCGCTAGAAGAGTGCCGCCGAGAAACTCGAAATGCCCGGGTTCGCGGAAGAAGCTGGTCTCGTTGGTGGTCAGCAGATCGAGCGCCGTCTGCCACTCGCCGCCCTGGCGCGGACTGATCTGAAGCCGCCGGAAATATTCGCCGAAGCTCTGCAGGCCGAGACTGCTGATGCGCTTCGCCAGGCGCCCGGTCACCAGCGCCTTCTTTTCAGGACCCATACGAATACCCGCCCCGTCGTACAGCATCTTCTTCAGGACGCTGAATTCCAGGTCGCTCAGTTCCATGGTTCTTCCCGGCTCGCGCAAAAACCGGACGCGCCCCGGGGCACGCGTCCGGCCCGAACGCTCAGCTCGCCTCGGCAGGCGGGGCCTGGGCACCCAACCGGCCGACGCTGCTCAACATCGCCATCCCGTCAACCGACAGCACATTGCGTACGCTCAGGATAATGACGAACTTGTCCCTGACTTTGCCCATGCCCTGGATGAAGTCGGTGCGAATCTTTGCACCGAAAGCCGGTGGCGGTTCAATCTGGGCGGCCGGAATCTCCAGCACCTCGGAAACGCTGTCGACGACCACTCCGATGTCCTGTCGCTCTCCGGCGTTGTCGATCTCGACGATGACGATGCAGGTCCGGCGCGTGACTTCCACCGGCGTCCGGCCAAAGCGCACCGACAGGTCGACGACGGGCACCACTGCGCCGCGCAGATTGATCACTCCCCGAATGAAGGCGGGCATCATCGGTACGGTGGTCAAAGAGCCGTACTGGATGATCTCCCGGATGTTGAGGATCTCGATGGCGAACATCTCCCCACCGAGCACGAAGGTCAGGTACTGCTGGTCGCCGACGCTCTGGACGAGCGCCGGACCATGCGCCGCAACCACGTTGTCCATGATCGCGCTCCTCAGAAGCGCACGAATTCGTGCTCGGCCGCATCGCTCGCCGGTTTCGCCGCATGCGCGGTTCTGGTCCTCGCCCGGTTTGCGGACACCGGGACGCCACGTCCGCCCTGTTCGGCCAGCTTGAAGAACGCCATCATCTGCTGCAGTTGCCCGGACTGCCCGCTCATCTGCTCGGCCGTGGCCGCCAGCTCTTCGGACGCGGAGGCATTCTGCTGAGTGATCTGCGACAGCTGGCTCATGGCGGTATTGATCTGACCCACGCCGCTGGACTGCTCGTGTGAAGCGGCGGCGATCTCCTGCACCAGCTCGGAGGTCTTGCGGATGGAGGGCACGATCTCGTCCAGCAGGTGCCCGGCGCGTTCCGCCATCTCCACGCTGGAGCCGGCGAGCTCGCCGATCTCCTGCGCCGCCACCTGGCTGCGCTCGGCCAGCTTGCGCACCTCGGCCGCCACCACGGCGAAGCCCTTGCCGTGCTCGCCGGCGCGCGCAGCCTCGATGGCGGCGTTCAGCGCCAGCAGGTTGGTCTGATAGGCGATGTCATCGATGATGCCGATCTTGTCGGCGATCTGCTTCATGGCGGCGACCGTGTTCTTCACCGCCTCGCCTCCTTCGCCCGCCTCGGACGTGGCCTTGCTGGCCATGTTGTCGGTGAGCTTGGCGTTCTCGGCGTTCTGGTTCACCGAGGCACTCATCTGCTGGATCGACGCAGAGGTTTCCTCGACCGACGCGGCCTGCTCGCTGGAAGCCTGGGACAGGCTTTGCGAAGTCGAAGAGATCTGCTGGGACGCGCCGGCCATATTGTCTGCGGCAGAGGTCACCTGGGAGATGGTATCGCCCAGCTGCTTGACCGACGCGTTGATTGCGTTCTTCAGGGCATCGAAATCGCCCTGGTAGTGCTTGTCGATACTCTGCGTCAGATCGCCCTGGGCAACCGCCGCCATGACCCGCTGGACCTCGTTGATGGGACCGACGACGTTGTCGAGGGTGTCGTTCACACCGGCCACTATCTTCCTGAAGTCGCCCTGGTGACGCGAGGCATCGGCCCGTGTTTCGAGCCGGCCGGCGACCGCCGCGGCCGACAGCATGTTGGCGTCCTCGACCAGCGCATGGACGGCATCGATGCAGGCGTTGAGATTCTTCTTGATGACGTTGTAGTCACCGCTGTAGTTGTCGGTGATCTTGGGCGGGATATTGCCCTTGGAGATCCGGTCCACGTAGTCGGCGGTCACGTTCAACGGGTTGACGATGTTGGTGATGGTGTCGTTCACACCCTGCACCAGGACTTTCCATCCGCCCTGGTACTTGCTGGCATCGGCACGTGTCTCGAGCGCGCCCGCGGCGGCGGCCTTGATCAGCACGTTGGTGTCGCCCAGTACGGCCTTGATGTTGCTGCGTACGGACTCGATCGTTTCGTTGATGAACACCTTCTTGCCGGGGAACTTCTCCAGCGGCGCGTCGAAGTTGCCCTCGCCGAACTCCTCGATGCAGGCCATCGCTTTCTTCTTCACCGCGATGTGACCGAACACCATGGTGTTCACGCCCCTGGCCATGGCGGCGAAATCGTTCTTGAACCGCGTCTCGTCGATCCTCACGTCGATGTCACCGGCATCGTGCTCGCGGGACATGTGGTTCATCTCGGCGATCAGGTTCTTGATGTTGCTGCGCACCATCTCGATCGTTTCGTTGATGAACACCTTCTTGCCGGGGAACTTCTCCAGCGGCGCGTCGAAGTTGCCCTCGCCGAATTCCTTGACGCAGGCCATCGCCTTGCGCTTCACTGCGATGTGGCCGAACACCATGGTGTTGACGCCCTTGGCCATGGCGGCGAAGTCGTTCTGGAACCTTGCTTCGTCGATCTTCACATCGATGTCGCCGGCGTCGTGCTCGCGGGACATATGGTTCATTTCCGCGATCAGGGTTTGCACATTGGTCTGCATGGCGACCATCGAGTGGGCCAGCGCTCCGATCTCGTCCCTGGCGTCGATGTCAAGCTTGAAGTCGAGCTCGCCGGCGGCCATCCGGTCCGCCGCGTCGAGCAGCTTCCGGGTAGGGACCGTGAGGCTGCGCGTGACGATCCATGCCGCGCCAATGACCAGAAACGCGCCGATACCGATGAGAATCAGCACCAGGCTGCGCGTATTCGCGGAAAGCTCGTTGGCCGACTCTCCCGCCTGTGTCATCAATTCTCCCTGGTATGCGTTCAGACTGGCAACCGCCTGCATATAGGCTTCCTGCCGGGGCTGGATCTCCGCAAACAACAGCCGCTGCGCCTCGTCGTTGCGAGCGGCATCGAGCAGCTTCAAGAAGGATTCCTGCGCACCCAGGAAATCGGCGCGCGTTTGCTTCAGAACCTGCAGGAGCTCGAGTCCCTTCTCGCTCTTGATATTCTTCTCGAGCTTATCGATGTCAGCGGAGATGGACTTCCTGGCCTGGTCGATCCTTGTCAGCTCTTTTTCCTGCGTAGCGTGATCCGTCTCCAATAGTCCATTACGCATGGCGCGGGCAATGACATTGAGATCGGCTTGGATCTCGTTGGCCCAAACGGTCTTCGGGTAGTAGTCCTTCACCAGTTGATTGATGCCGTCGGTCAGGCGGTCGATTCGCATCAGGCCTACGGCGGAAATGACCAGAGTGAGCGCTAGCACCACGCCGAATCCGACGGCCAGCTTCATGCCAATCTTCAGGTTTTTGAACATGACCTTTTCCTCTGGAAAGTCTTCGATCAGTGTGCCAGTGAGGCGGGCCTGGCGGCCTCCGAGGCGACGGCCAGGGAAATCAGCGACGGCACGTCGAGGATCAGCGCGACCTCTCCGCTGCCCAGGATGGTGGAACCGGAGATGCCGCGCAGATTGGCGAACAACTGCCCGAGCGGCTTGATGACCGTCTGGAACTCGCCCATCAGCTCGTCCACCACGAGCCCGGCCTTCTGCCCGGCATACCTGACCACCACCACGTTCTCGCGCCGGACAGCACTCCCTGCGAGGCTGAAATACGCCCGCAGCCGGATGATCGGCAGCGCCTCGTTGCGCAAATTGACTACGTCGCCGAAGGCATCGTCGGCTCGCAGCTCGACGCATTCCTCGACCATGTCGAGTGGCACCACGTAGGCCGATTTGCCGACGCCCATCAGGAACCCGTCGATGATGGCCAGGGTGAGCGGCAGGCGGATGCGCATGGTGGTGCCTTGCCCTGCATGGCTTTCGATCTGCACGGTTCCGCGCAGGCTTTCGATGTTGCGTTTGACTACGTCCAGCCCGACACCGCGCCCGGACAGGCTGCTGACCTGACTGGCGGTGGAGAACCCGGGCTCGAAGATCAACTTGAACAGATCGCTATCGGGCAGGTCCGTGTCGGCGGCCAACAAGCCCTTCTCGAAGGCCTTGGAGCGGATGCGCTCACGATTGAGTCCGCCGCCGTCGTCCGACACCTCAATGACGACGCTGCCCGATTCGTGAAAGGCGTTCAGCCGCACCGTGCCTCGCGCCGGCTTGCCGGCAGCGGCACGAACTTCGCCGGCCTCGATGCCGTGGTCGATGGCGTTGCGCACCAGGTGGGTGAGAGGGTCGCTGATCTTTTCCACGACGGCCTTGTCGAGCTCGGTTTCGGCCCCGGCAATATGCAGATCGATGCTCTTGCCCAGGTCGCGGGATACATCGTGCACCAGACGATGAAAGCGGTTGAAGGTCTCGCCGATCTGCACCATGCGCAAGCGCAGCGCGCCCTCGCGGATTTCCTCGACCAGGCGCGACACGGTGGAGGTAGCCTCGTGAATGGCCGTGTCGCGGGCCTTCTGCGCGAGCAGCGAGGCGGAGGCGCCGGCAATGACCAGCTCGCCAACCAGATTGATGAGGTAGTCGAGCTTGTCGGCGTGCACCCGTATGAGGCGCGCCTCCTGCGCCTTCTTCTCCCTGACCTCGGCCTGCTTGACCACGGCAGCCTCGACGAGCTCCCGTTGCACGACCTGGTGCCCGACCAGGATCTCTCCCAACACGGGGGCCGGAGCCTCGCCACCCTCCGGCGGGGCGGCCTCCAGTGCCGCCTGCTGGGCGAGCAATCCCGCCCGCAGCTCTTCGTGAGTCAACACGCCCGCCTGGATCAGGATTTCACCGAGTCGCAGATTGTCCTCGGGCAGTGACCTGATGAGATCGATGTATTCCGATACCCGGCTGTCGGGCGGAAGGATGCGCAACTGGCAGGAGTCGCGCACGAAGTCGAACACCCGTTCGATCGTCTTCTTGTCGGTGGTAGTGCGGAAGTGGATCTCAAAACCGAGGTAGCACGACTCCGGATCCATGTCGTCCGTCCCCGGCATGGTGTCCAACAGCGTGCTGACATGGGTGATCTCGCCGAACGTGCCCAGGTAGCGGAGAAACGAGGCCGGGTCCATGCCCTCGCGCAGGATGTTTTCGCCGAACCGGATGGAGATATGCCAGTAGTCTTGTCCGCAAGGGCCGCCACCGGTGGCTTCGACCCGGCTCTCGCGGGTGGCCGGCATGCCGCTCGACGGAGCTTCCCTCGCTGGCATATGGAGACGCAGGTTGTCCAGGATGGCATCAGCTCTGGCGTTGGTTTCCGCATCCGGCCGAGCCTCGGGGTCGGGTACGAGCTCCAGCAGCCGGGCGATGTGGTCACCACAGGTCAACAGGATCTGGATCAGATCGCCATCCACTTGGACGATCCCGTCGCGGGCGGCTTCGAGGGCGTTTTCGACCACGTGGGTGAACGCGACGATGTAATCGCACTCGACGATCCCCGCGCCGCCCTTTATGGTGTGAGCCGCTCGGAATATGGCATTGAGGGCCTGGCTGTCGCCTGGTTCCTGCTCGAGACGCAGCAGGTTGGCTTCCATACCCGCCAGCAGTTCGTGACATTCAGCGACATAAGCCTGTCTGACCTCATCCATGACGCACTCCTGGACTAGGTGGCCTTGTGCTCGCGGGCCTGAATCAGCAGTGGATCGCCAAAATAGGCCACCAGGTTGTACAGATCGAGCAATTCGCGTACCGGTTCGCTGTGCGCAACGATGCGCATCGAGTGCTTCATTCGGGTGGCTTCGCGCTTTGCCAGATACAGGATTTGAAGACCCGCCGAGTCGATCGCCGAGACGGACGACAGATCGATTTCCAGGTCCGGCGTCTGTTTGATCGCGTTCATCAGCCTGCTCTTCAGTTCCGCGGCACCATAAATGGTCATCTCGCCTGCAACCACCAAGGATGATTTGCGCTTGCCCATCGATGTCCCCTGCGCCCGTCAGAACAACTCGACTCTGGCACCGGTCCTGCCCGCTGCCTGACGATCGAGCGCGCGATTGTGCTTGTTGCGCTGCGCATCCATGACATAGCCCTCGAACATCTGGTCGAGGTGCTGGCTCAGCGGTGTGATGCTGGCTGGCTTATCGGGATCGGACAGCGCTTCACGCAAAACCAGCAGATGCTCGTTGAGGCGTTCCATGGCCTTGAGCACGTGCTCGACCTGCTGGCGCGTCACATCCTGGAACTGGATGCTGGCCATCACGTCCATGAACATTCGGGAGAGCTCACGGTTGCTCTCCTCGATCCTGACCAGAGTCTCGGTATCGTGCGTCACCAGCTCCACATAGCGCTCACCGAGGCTGGACAACTGCTCGGAAAATTTCCCCAGGGCCTCGATCTCGCGCTGGCTGTTGGAATCCACCAACTTGTCCTGGAACTGCTCTTCTATCGTGGAAGCGACCTGAAAGATTCCCTCGCGCACTTTCGCCACGGCCTGCTCGGTCTGTCCGGAAAGCTTGCGAACCTCGTTGGCGACTACCGCGAATCCGCGCCCGGATTCACCGGCTCTTGCCGACTCGATGGCCGCGTTGAGTGAAAGCAGGTTGGTTTGGCCGGCGATGTTCTTGATGAGCTCGACGAGCGATTGAAGCGACCGGGCCTCGCTGACCAGCGTGTCGACCCTGACCTTGTCTATTCTGGTTTGCTCGCAGCGTTGCTCGATATAGGTGTGCATGTCTGCGATAAGCTGCCGGTTGGCGACGATCTGCCGGTTCGTCAGTTCCATCTGATTGTTGGATTCGTGGGTCGACCCGCGAACAAAACCACTCAAGTCGGTGACGTTGGCATCGACCTTCTGCAACTCCTGCATGATGCCAAGTGCCGACTTTTCGGTCTCCGCCGAGATGGCCGTCAGGAGTTCCTGCACGACCCGCTTGAAGTCCTTGAAGCTCTCCAGTTCAACCGCCACCTGCTGAATATTTCGCAGGATTCGCTGTCGCTTTCCCGTAAGCCAGCTTTGGCAGGCACTGCCCAGGCCGAACCTGGTGTCCCAGAAGAGGGTGGTGGACAGAGCAAGCTGTATGGCGAACGACAACAGGACGATCGCCACCGCCACCACGGCATCCCCGATCGGTTCGGACAGGCCGAGCAGACGACCCAGCAATGCGTGGTAGGGCTCGTGAAACAGCGCAACGCCGAGACCGATAAGCACGGCGGTTACGAGTGCGGTCAGCACCGCACGTTTGCAATAGGAGGCGCGAAATTCCTTGAGATCAGGCGTCACTTGATCACCAGCTTGATGGTGCCCAGCAACTCGTCCGCCGTGGTTGGCTTGACCAGCCACCCCGAGGCGCCGGCCGCCTTGGCCTCGGCCCGCCTGCTCTGCTGGGATTCGGTGGTCAGAAACAGGATCGGCATGAAGCGGTATTTGGGCAGTTGTCGCACCGCCTTGATGAGCTCGATGCCATTCATGCCCGGCATGTTCAGGTCGGTTATCAACAGGTCCGGTTTCAAACCCGACTTGAGCTTGCCAAGAGCTTCGGCGCCGGAAGCGGCCTTTTCCACCTCATAGCCGGCCTTCGCCAGAATGCTGGCGGTACTGAGAAGGACCGTGGTGGAATCGTCCACCAGAAAGACAGATTTCATCGCATCCTCAACCCTTATAACTCTTCCGGTTATTGCGGCCAATGAGCCGATCCGCGCGGCGTGGATGTTGGCCCCTTACTCCAGGCGCGCTATATCGTCCATGGGCAGGAAAAGTTGTTAGCGATGCGATTGAAATGCCACGCACGTGCAATTCGTTCGTACCTCGTCGATCCTGCCGTACACAACTGACACGTGACGGGACCCGCTTGGGGCGGAATGTCCCTTTCATCGTTGAGGAAAAAATGGAGGTGCAGCGTGCCGGCCGCTGCGCGGCAGGTTGAAAGAGAACATGTGACCGATTCACGGCAGGGGCGGTCACGAACCGTCCTACACAGGTTGAGTCGACGTTGGAATGTCACGCGCCCACTCACGGGATACCGGGTGAAGTGGTGCGCCTGCGCCGCCAGACGAACCGACAGATGAGTTTCCTGTGGGACGATCAGGCCACTTTCATCAGGCCGGCCGCTTCGGCGATGACGAAGTCCTTGAAGGCCTTCGCCACCGGGGTCAGGCGCTTGCCGGTGCGATGGACGATGTACCAGTGGCGCAGGATGGGAAAGCCTGTAACATCCAGTACCACTAGGCGCCTGGCCTCGAGAAACAGCTCCAGCGTGTGCGCGGAGACGATCCCGAGACCGAGGCGCGCCTCCACCGACTGTTTGATGCCTTCGTTGCTGCTGAGCTCCATCCCGGTGGAAAGCTGTATGCCACGCTCGGTGAAGAAGCGCTCCATGGCAATGCGGGTCCCCGAGCCCTGCTCGCGCAGCACGAAGGACTCCTGCTGCAGGCGCTCGAGCGGAATGCGGCGCTGCCCCACCAGCGGATGGTCGGGCGGCGCAATGACCACCAGGGGATTTTCCATGAATGCCACGGCCGTCACGTCCGTGCCCTCCGGTGGCTTGCCCATGATCACCAGGTCCTTGTCGTTGGACTCCAGGTGGCGCAGCAGGGTCTCACGGTTGGTGACATCGAGGCTGAAGGTCACCGACTCGTGGAGCCGAGCGAAGGCGGCCAGCAGGCGTGGCGCGAAATAATTCGCCGTACTGGCCACGGCGATGGTCAGCCGGCCGCGGCGTACGCCGCGCAGTTCGGCGAGCACATGCTCGGCCTCGTTGAGCTGCTGGCCGATCGCCCGCGCGTAGTGGTGCAGCTCATTGCCGGCCTGGGTGAGATACACCTTTTTCCCCACCTGCTCGAACAGCGGTAGCCCCGCCGACAGCTCCAGCTGCTTGATCTGCATGGAGACGGCCGGCTGGGTTAGGTGCAGCTCGCCGGCGGCACGGGTGTAGCTCCGGTGCCGTGCGACGGCCTCGAATATCTTCAGCTGGCGCAAGGTGATACTCATGAAAGGCGCCCTATAACCATAAGCCAACCTTATCACGACAATCACTAACTTTGAATATCATTTATGGATATTCTCCTGTAAGTTGTGCGCCTATCGCCGGGCAGGCCCTTTTCGAACCGCCCCGTGATGGGGTAGGCGGAGCTTCCGCCGCCCGAATAACCCGGCCGCGAGCCGCACCCGCTCGCGGTCTTTTCCTGAAGGAGGTTTTCTGATGTCAGCAAAAGTAAAGAGCTACAAGGCGGGCGTGAAGGAGTATCGCGAAACCTACTGGATGCCCGAATACACCCCCAATGAAACCGACATCCTGGCCTGCTTCAAGATCACGCCGCAGCCCGGTGTGCCGCGCGAAGAGGCCGCTGCCGCCGTCGCCGCCGAGTCCTCCACCGGCACCTGGACCACGGTGTGGACCGACCTGCTGACCGATCTCGACTATTACAAGGGCCGGGCCTACCGCATCGAAGACGTGCCGGGCGACGACACCTGCTTCTATGCCTTCGTGGCCTACCCCATCGACCTGTTCGAAGAGGGCTCGGTGGTGAACGTGTTCACCTCGCTGGTGGGCAACGTGTTCGGCTTCAAGGCGATCCGCGCTCTGCGCCTGGAAGACGTGCGCTTCCCGATCGCCTACGTGAAGACCTGCGGCGGTCCGCCCCAGGGCATCCAGGTCGAACGCGACATCATGAACAAGTACGGCCGTCCGCTGCTCGGCTGCACCATCAAGCCCAAGCTCGGCCTGTCCGCCAAGAACTACGGCCGCGCCGTGTACGAATGTCTGCGCGGCGGCCTGGACTTCACCAAGGACGACGAAAACGTCAACTCCCAGCCCTTCATGCGCTGGCGCACGCGTTTCGACTTCGTCATGGAAGCCATCCACAAGGCCGAGCAGGAAACGGGCGAGCGCAAGGGCCATTACCTGAACGTCACCGCCCCGACCCCGGAAGAGATGTACAAGCGCGCCGAGCACGCCAAAGAGCTGGGCGCACCGATCGTCATGCACGACTACATCACCGGCGGCTTCTGCGCCAACACCGGTCTCGCCAACTGGTGCCGTGACAACGGTATGCTGCTGCACATCCATCGCGCCATGCACGCCGTGCTCGACCGCAACCCGCACCACGGCATTCACTTCCGCGTGCTGACCAAGATCCTGCGCCTGTCGGGCGGCGATCACCTGCACACCGGCACTGTGGTCGGCAAGCTGGAAGGCGACCGTGAGGCGACGCTGGGCTGGATCGACCTGCTGCGCGAGAAGTACGTGAAGGAAGACCGCTCGCGAGGCATCTTCTTCGACCAGGACTGGGGTTCGATGCCCGGTGCCTTCGCGGTGGCCTCCGGCGGCATCCACGTCTGGCACATGCCGGCACTGGTCACCATCTTCGGCGACGACGCCGTGCTGCAGTTCGGCGGCGGCACGCTGGGTCATCCGTGGGGCAACGCCGCGGGCGCGGCAGCCAACCGCGTGGCGCTGGAAGCCTGCGTCGAGGCCCGCAACCAGGGCCGTGCGATCGAGAAGGAAGGCAAGGAAGTCCTCACCGCCGCCGCCAAGCACAGCCCGGAGCTGAAGGCCGCGATGGAGACCTGGAAGGAAATCAAATTCGAGTTCGACACCATCGACAAGCTGGACGTCGCCCACAAGTAATGATATTGCCCGCCGGGGCGTCGACGCCCCGGCGGATCACGATCACCGCTGGCGTGCAGCACGCCGCACCATCACGCAAGAGGAACCGGCAATGAGCGAAGCACTACAGGACTACAAGTCGCGCTTGAGCGATCCGGCAAGCCGCAAGTTCGAGACCTTCTCCTACCTGCCCGCCATGGAGAAGGACGACATCCGCAAGCAGGTCGAGTACCTGGTGAAAAAGGGCTGGAATCCGGCCCTCGAGCACACCGAGCCGGAGAATGCCTTCGACCACTACTGGTACATGTGGAAGCTGCCCATGTTCGGCGAAACCGACGTGGATCGCATCCTGGCCGAGGCCGACGCCTGCCACAAGGCCAATCCCGGTCACCACGTGCGCCTGGTCGGCTACGACAACTACAAGCAGTCGCAGGGAACGGCCATGGTGATCTATCGGGGCAAGATGAAGTAACCGGCTCCGGACCGGCAGGACTCAAAGCCCCCGTCCGGCGCCAAGCGACGGGGGCTTTTTCATTTTACGGGCGACGCAACAGAGGCGAAGCGTTATGAGCACATCGGCACAACCGGCATCCAAGGCGGACGGCATCGAGCAGTATCGGATCACGACCGAGCCCTACTACCGGCCGACCGGGGACGAGGTGCAGCTGTACGAGGCGGCATACGCGGCACGCATGCCGGTGATGCTCAAGGGCCCGACGGGCTGCGGCAAGTCGCGCTTCGTCGAATACATCGCCTGGAAGCTCGACCGCCCGCTGATCACCGTGGCCTGCAACGAGGACATGACGGCCAGCGACCTGGTCGGGCGCTACCTGCTCGATGCCAGCGGCACGCGCTGGCAGGACGGGCCGCTCACGGTCGCCGCACGCATCGGTGCGATCTGCTATCTGGACGAAGTGGTCGAGGCGCGCCAGGACACCACCGTGGTGATCCATCCGCTCACCGATCACCGCCGCCAGCTGCCGCTGGACAAGAAGGGCGAGGTGGTCAACGCCCATCCGGATTTTCAGCTGGTGATCTCCTACAACCCGGGCTACCAGAGCCTGATGAAGGACCTGAAGCAATCGACCAAGCAGCGTTTCGGCGCGCTCGACTTCGCCTATCCGGGCTCGGAGACCGAAGTCGAGATCGTCAGCCATGAATCGGGCGTGGCAGCCGACATCGCCCAGAAGCTGGTCGCCATCGCGCACCGTGCGCGCAACCTCAAGGGCCATGGCCTCGACGAGGGCATCTCCACGCGACTGCTGGTGTACGCAGGCTTCCTGATCCATCGCGGCGTCGAGCCCAGGGCCGCCTGCCGCATGGCGCTGGTGCGCCCGCTCACCGACGATCCCGACATGCGCGACACCCTGGACGCGGCGGTCTCGACCTACTTCTGATGGGGCAAGCGTTGTGATGGGGAGCCGGTCATGACCATCAACCTGGACGACTATCGCGGCTGCCTGCAGGAGGCGGCGCCGGAAGTCCGCGACACCTTCCACGCGAGCTTCGCCGAGGCCGCACGCGTCATGTCGCCCGGCGGCCTGCAACAGTACCTGGACGGCGGCAAGGCGCTGTGCGCGCTTGGCCGCGGCAGCGGACTGGTGGTGGCCTTCCTGGAGGAGATGCCGGGCGTGGTGAAGGAGGTCGGAGAAAGCGCCATCGGCGAGAGCCTGGGCGCCGCGCACCGGTTGTCCTCGCTCACCAGCGGCGCAGTCATCGAGCTGCTGTTCGCAACGCTACCGGTCGCTGCGCGTCGCCTCGGCGATGCCGAGCTGCTGCGCGATTACCTCGCGCTCATCCATCAGCTCGCGAGCAAGGCGCCCCGCGGACTGCGCCCGATGCTCGATCACCTGGACGTGCTGCTGCACCAGCTGACACTCGGCGGCCTGCGACGCTGGGCGCTGTGGGGCGCACAGGCGCACGCCCGCAACTTCGAAGCGCAGCTCGCCTATTTCGCCCTGGAGTCGGCGGACTCGCAGGCGGTGCTCCAGCGCGAGCGCCGCGGCACGCTGTTCGTGGACCTGCACCGGCGCCTCAACTTCTATCTGCGCGCGCTGTGGGGCCGCGACTTCTACCTGCGTCCGACCTCGGGCGACGTGGAGAGCCGCGAAGGCTACAAGCCCTATATCGAGCACGGCATCATCCATCTGCCGGACGCCTACGACGACTATGCGGAGATTCCCGCTCCCGAGCTCTATCGCGCTGCCGCGGCACATGCCGCCGCGCATCTCGCCTATACCCGGCGCGCGCTCTCGGCCGAGGCGCTGAGCCCGGTGCAGATGGCCTTCATTGGCCTCTTCGAGGACGCCCGCGTCGAGTACCTTGCCATCCAGGAGTTCCCCGGACTGCGCCAGCTCTGGGGTCGCTTTCACGTGGCGCTGCGCAAGGTGAGCTGTCCTGCCGAGCCCATCGTCGATGTCATGGAGCGCGCCGCGCATGCCATGCTCGATCCCGAGTACGAGGATGCCGATCCCGTGGTGCGCTCCGCGGCACAGGCGTTTCAAGAGCGCATGCGCGAGAACCCGCACGAGCACGGCCTCGCCTGGGACCTCGGCGTCGACTGGTTCAACGAGGTGAGCGGCCACTATTCCATTCCGCCCGCCTCGGTGCTGGAAAAGCTCGGCATTGCCTATCGCGACGACAACCGCATGATCTGGTCGTTCGCTGAGCAGACCTGGGAGGGCGAAGCGGAGCGCATGCCCTGGGAGCGCGGGCAGGTGCGCCGCCAGGTGTCGCTGATGGAGATGATCGACGAGGTCGACAACGAGCTCGCCGGCGACGACGCCCAGGAAGTGTGGATCCTCGAGACCGAGTTCTTCCGCGACGGCGACCCACCCGGCGTCAGCATCAACCAGCTGCAGGGCAAGGAGCCCGCGCCCGAGCCCTATCATTACGACGAATGGGACTACCAGGTGCAGCTCGCGCGCCCTGACTGGGTGACGCTGTACGAGCGTCGTCTGCCCAGGGGACGCCCCGCCGACATCGACGCCGCGCTGGAACAGCACAAGGCGCTCGCCTCACAGCTGCGCCTCCTCATCGAAGCCGCGCAACCGCGCGGCGTGGTACGCCTGCGCAAGCAGGAGGACGGAGACGACATCGATCTCAACGCCGCCATCGCCGCCATGATGGACCTGCGCATGGGCCGCACGCCCGATCATCGCGTGAACCTGCGATTGCTGCGCAAGACCCGCGATCTCGCGGTGCTGGTGCTGCTCGATCTTTCCGAGTCCACCAACGAGACCCCGGCCGGCGCCGGGGGCACGGTGCTTTCGCTCGCCCGCGACGCCACCGCGCTGCTCGCCTGGGCCATGGACCAGATCGGCGATCCCTTCGCCATCCACGGCTTTTCCTCCAACGGCCGGCACGACGTGGAGTACTACCGCTTCAAGAATTTCGCCGACCCCTATGACGACAAGGCCAAGGCCAGGCTCGCCGGCATGCGCGGGGAACTATCGACCCGCATGGGCGCCGCACTACGCCACGCCGGCCACTACCTGCTGCGCCAGCCCCAGTCGCGCAAGCTCCTGCTGCTGCTCACCGACGGCGAGCCCGCCGACATCGACGTGCGCGACCCGCAGTACCTGCGCCACGACACCAGGAAGGCGGTAGAGGAGCTTGCCACCCGCGGCGTGCACACCTTCTGCCTGAGCCTCGACCCGCATGCGGATGACTACGTCTCACGCCTGTTCGGCGCAGGAGGGTACTTCGTGGTCGATCACGTGCAGCGGCTGCCGGAGCGGTTGCCGATGCTGTACATGGGGCTGACGCGGTAGCGCTGCCGTTCGCCTGACCGTAGAGTGCGCCGTGCGCACGCGTTCGCAGCTCGTATCAGGCGCTCCCATCCGGGATACTGCGGAAACAAACCGTGACGGCGGTTCCGATCCGCACCGCCAGCGTGCGTGGGACGCGCCCTACGCGATCGACGTAGGATGGATAAGCGCAGCGCATCCGCCATTCCCGTCAAAATCGGCACACGGTAAGGGATGTGCCACCCGTAGGGTGCGCCGTGCGCACGCGGAATTGAATGACACGTCGGCTTCGGGGGCCGCATCCTGCAAAGGCATACGCACACCACATAGCGCGTCACCGTGCCGAGCCATTCGTAGCCCGGATGAAACGAAGTGGAATCCGGGGATCGGGAACAGACAAGCCCAGGTCCATACCCAAATGACGGGGACTTCGTTCCATCGGTTCGGTTCCTGCACTCCCTCCTCGGTTCCGCTTCGCTTCATCGAGGCTACGAGTTTCGGCTACCCTCGCTCAACAACGTGATGCGGATATCCGTAGAGAGCAGTCTGCCTCATCCTTGGCATGGCCACTCGTCCTTGCGTCCTATTGCCTACACCCCGCACCAACGATCCGGCGTCGTCTACGACGGACGCGCGGTTGCACGTGCAACGCACTTGGATCACGATTTCATTCCGGCGACCGAGATGGCGCCCGTTTCGTGGGGGAGTCGCGATGCCGGACCCTTTTCCAGACGGCGCTGGACGATACGGTGGCAACCGGCATCCGTATTCTGATATCAGGTGCAATCTCTATCGCGATCGGCTGGGGCATCTATGCCGTGGCCGGCACAGAGGGGGTCTCCATTGGGCAGGCATCGTCGTCGGTGGGATTATTGCGCTTCGCGTAGCGTTCTGGTTGCTGGAAATCTTCTTCGCGACTTTGGTCGGCAGGCTGGTCCTCTGGCTCGGTCTGGTCGGCGCTGCCGGTTACCTGTTCCTGGGCTACTACGGGTACCTCTGAGCCGCGCCCGAGTAACAGCTAATGCCGCCGGTGATTTACCCGCAAGTGTCCGTTCAAAGCTTGACGGTCGAAACAAACCACCCGTGCGAGCGGGGCTACATACCGCGATCCTGCGGCGCGCAGCGCCGCGGTTCGTCGCTGCTGCACCATCGGCAACGCAATGCGCGAAGGCTTGCGATACCGTCGCCTCTGCGACCGTCGGTAACATCGTGCACGAAGGCGCGCCGGTATCGGTCACGCCAATCGCGCCGCCCGTAAAGTGTGGCCGACGCACTCGGAGTTGCCCTTCGATTCCGCGTGCGCGCGGCGCACCCTACCGGCGTCCGCAGCCTCACAGCTGTTTTGTGTCGATGCCTTTCGCATAGGCTGGATTGAATAGAGGACGGCGTTCCAGGTTGCAGAACGCCGTCCTAATTTTTTGCCTCGGGCTTCCGTGTTCAGGCATCTGTCATGGTGTCGTATTCATCGCTCCCTGTTCATCCGGCAGGCGGTTCAGAATACGCTGCAGAAGTCCCCTGAGACGCTGTGCCAGAACTAGGCGAGATCAAAGCGATCCAGGTTCATCACCTTGGTCCACGCTGCCACGAAGTCATCGACAAACTTCTTCTGCGAGTCCGCAGCCGCGTAGACTTCGGCCAGGGCGCGGAGCTCCGAGTTTGAACCGAAGATCAGGTCGACACGGGTGGCGGTCCACCTCGCTTTGCCCGTCTTGCGATCACTGCCTTCAAACAGGTCCTTGTCATCGGAGACGGTCTTCCAGGTCGTGCCCATGTCGAGCAGGTTCACGAAAAAGTCATTGGTCAGCGACTCTGGACGGTCGGTAAAGACACCATGCCTGGTCTGGTCGAAGTTGGTGTTCAGGACACGCATGCCGCCAACGAGAACCGTCATCTCAGGCGGGGTCAGCGTCAGCAATTGCGTCTTGTCAACCAGGAGCTCCTCAGCCGAGACGCTGTAATTGACCTTCTGGTAGTTACGGAAACCGTCCGCGATCGGCTCCAGCACCGCCATGGCCTCGACATCGGTTTGTTCCTGCGAGGCGTCCATGCGGCCCGGCGAGAACGGAACCGTCACATCCCGACCGGCATTCTTCGCGGCTTTCTCCACGCCTGCGCAACCGGCCAGTACGATGAGGTCCGCGAGAGACACCTTCTTGCCGCCAGACTGCGCGCGGTTGAACTCGCTCTGGATACCCTCGAGGGTCCTCAGCACTTTCGCCAGTTGATCCGGCTGATTGACTTCCCAATCCTTCTGTGGCGCCAGACGGATGCGGGCACCGTTGGCGCCGCCGCGCATGTCGGAGCCACGGAACGTGGACGCCGATGCCCAGGCGGTCGACACCAGTTGCGAGACCGACAGGCCCGAAGCCAGCACCTTGGCCTTGAGGGCGGCAATGTCCTTCTCATCGATCAACTTGTGATTGACCGCGGGGATGGGGTCTTGCCAGATCAGCTCTTCGGCAGGAACTTCCGGGCCGAGATAGCGGGCGCGCGGACCCATGTCACGGTGCGTCAGCTTGAACCACGCACGCGCAAAGGCGTCTGCAAACTCTTCCGGGTTCTGCTGGAAGTGCCGGGCAATCGGTTCATAGATCGGATCCATGCGCATCGACATGTCGGCAGTGGTCATGATGATTGGCCGCTTCTGGGATGCATCTTCAGCGGCCGGGGCCTGGTTATTCCCGGTCGCGGTCTTCGGAGTCCACTGCCAGGCGCCCGCCGGGCTCTTCGTGAGCTCCCACTCGTTGCCGAACAGCATGTTCAGATAGCTCATGTCCCACCGCGTCGGCGTCGGTGTCCATGCGCCTTCCAGACCGCTGCCGATCTGGTCACCACCTTTGCCGCTGCCATAACTGCTCTTCCAGCCCAGGCCCTGCTCTTCGATACCGGCAGCCTCTGGCTCGGGGCCTACCAGCTTCGCGTCGCCGGCGCCATGGCATTTGCCGAAGGTGTGTCCACCGGCAGTGAGCGCAACCGTCTCGTAATCGTTCATCGCCATGCGCGCGAAGGTTTCTCGAACGTCCCGGCCGGATGCGATCGGATCCGGCTTGCCGTTCGGCCCTTCCGGGTTCACGTAAATCAGGCCCATCTGCACGGCAGCGAGCGGGTTTTCGAGGTTCTCGTGCTCCCCGGAATAGCGTTTGTCATCCAACCAGGTACTCTCGGCTCCCCAGTAGATGTCTCTTTCCGGCTCCCAGATGTCCTCACGCCCGCCGCCGAAACCGAAGGTCTTGAATCCCATCGATTCCAGCGCGACGTTGCCAGTGAGAATAATCAGGTCGGCCCAGGAGATCTTTCGGCCATACTTCTGCTTGATGGGCCAGAGCAGCCTGCGCGCCTTGTCGAGGTTGACGTTGTCGGGCCAACTGTTGATGGGGGCGAAACGCTGGTTACCGGTCCCTGCACCACCGCGGCCGTCGCCGGTGCGGTAGGTACCAGCACTGTGCCATGCCATGCGAATGAACAAAGGTCCGTAGTGGCCATAATCCGCCGGCCACCATTCCTGAGAATCGGTCATCAGGTCACGGAGATCCTTTTTCACAGCCTCCAGATCGAGGCTCTTGAATTCTTCGGCGTAGTTGAAATCCTCGCCCATCGGATCGGACTTGGAGGAATGCTGGCGCAGAATATCGAGATTCAACTGATTGGGCCACCAGTCCCGGTTAGACATACCGCCACCAGTTGTGTGATGGAAAGGGCATTTGCTTTCAGACATCGTGTTTCTCCTCTCGTGCTCAAGACATGTTACTGCTACGAGCTAATACGTATAAGCTTTTCGCATCCATATGGGTAATTGATTATATCGAACGCATCGATAGCATATTACGATCATGAGAGGCCTTTGGAACGTTCGAAGAACGTCGCACCGTTCGCTTGCAGAGCATAAAGTCTGTTGCAGTGGCTGGCGGGTTAGTGGATGGATGGTGGAGAAGATCTCGCGTGCTTCATGATCGGCGAACGATGACACAGTGTTTACGCCACTGGCCTATCCTGGTTCTGGCGGTTTCTCGCTCGCCCTGGCTGGGTCTTCATTCAAGTGATAGCGAAGGCTTCTGCTTTGCTCCAGCCCGGCACCAGGACGGCTGCGAATTCCGCCAGCTCCCGGGATGCTGGTGAGATTTCCGGGCTAGTGGAATCGATGGGGAATCGATGGGGTCAGTCTCGATCGATCGGCGATCAATGAGCACTCGCCAGATCCGTGGCGCCGAGCCCTTCTTCTATTTCACGATACCCGACTCGGCCACCGGCCGCTTCATGGTAGATGACGCGCGGCGTCTGCCGGGGCGCCTATCGATGCTGCACAGGGGGCGGAGCAGCAATCGACCCGTCGATGTGTCCCCGGCAGGGCGCGGCCGACGCACGCGGAGTTGCCGTTCGATTCCGCGTGCGCGCGGCGCACCGTGCCTGCGTCCGCGCCCACTTCCAGCCCCTTCAGCAGGACACCGTGGCGAGCTCAATCACCTTCCCCTCGACTGCACTGCGCAAGGCTTCGAGGTTTTTCGACAATGCCGGGCGCAGGTACTGGCGCTCGGCAAATGCCTGCACTACTCCGGTGATGCCGGGCGCTGCATCGAACTCCACCACCAGGCGCACGCAGGTTGCCTCTTCCCGCGGCTCCAGCTCGTAGCGCACCGCATCGATACGTTCCGGCTCGATGGCGAGCTCGCCTGCGGCGGGCGCCAGGCCGTGGGTGGCGGATCGGTCGAATGCCACGGTCCGACCCGGGATGCACCAGGACGGCAGCTCGGCCTTGCCGGCAAAGGTCTCCGAACCCGCCGGGCGGGCCTTGTACACCAGGGGCACGAACTGCCCGCCCCGGATCGATTGCCACACCTGCTCACAGGGGGCGTGGATGGTGGTGTGATAACTTGTGGTGACGATCATGGCTGCATCCTCCAATTGTGAGTGTACGTGCCCGACAGGGCGGTTTCGGTAACGTCGGCTCTGCGCCTGCGTTGGACAAAACTCTACCCAAGGCGCGTATCAGGGGAATTTCGCGAACGGGCCGAATTGTTGCAGCTTGGTTTCGGCGCTTGCGGGCCACGCGCCGGGAGTCGCATCTTGTATCGGCGCTGTTACAGAACGCGGCCGCAGTCCCTTGCCCCGCTTTGGCTGTCCCCACGCATGACTCGCGCTATGCTCTCCACACCGGTGCCCTGCTCCGGCGTGGAGAAACCGGCCCAATGACCAACACCGCCGTCTTCGAACCCAGTCCAGGCATGCCGGGGAAAGCGGCCCTGCGGGCCGCAATCGCGCCGTCGGGAACGGCGCTCCCACGGGTGGTTGGCCGGCCGGCGGGAGCGAAGCGGGGCGCACGCGGGTGGTTGGCCGGCCGCCGGGAACGGCGCTCCTTCGGGGTGGTAGTTCGCCGGCCGTCGAGCACGACGCTCCCTCGGCGTGGGGGACCGGCGGCGGGAGCGAAGCGGGGCGCACGCGGATGTTCGATGGTGGGAGGACGTGCATACATGAAGATCGATAATCTCGCCTTCCGTTTTCAGGTCGACCGCGGCATGCCGTGGATTCGAAACATCGCCGCGGCGCTGCGCGAACGGCTGGCAGGCAACTGCTATCCGCTTCGCTTTACACTGAGCGACGTGGACGGGGCCGAAGCCACATTGGAGGCAACCGTCGTTCACTACGCACCCGACGATCCCTACGCCGCTGCATTGCGCGACATCGAACTGGAAGAACCCCGCACCCGACATCACACGACCGGCCGTTTCGTCGTGGTCCAGGTCGTGCCGACCGGCGTCGGTTGCGAGATCGGCGGCTACGCCGGCGATGCGGGACCTGCCACCAACCTGCTGGCCGCGGCGGCCGAGATTCTGATCACCCATCCCAATGCCGTCAACGCCTCCGAGCTGAACGAGATGGCGTCCAACGTGCTGTACGTGGAAGGCAAGAGCCTCGACGACTTTCTACTCGGTCACCTCGCGTTGCAGCCGGTACGCAGCAACCGCATCGCGACCTTCATCGATCCCACCGGGGTGGACTATCTCGACGACGTGGTGAACACCCTCAACGCGGCGTGTGCCGTGAAGGGCATCGACTGCGGGCGCTATACGGTGCTGCCCTACACGCCGGACGTGCGCATCGGCTGGTCGGAGAGCGGCTGCGCAGTGGGCACGGTGCACCACCCCGAGGTGATTTTGGATTGCGTCGAGCACCTGATGAGTCAGGGCGTGCAGGCGGTCGGCGGCGTGTCGGTGATCCATGGCGTGAGCAGCGAAATGTTCGCGCTGCATCTGCAGGGAAGCCGGCCCAATCCCTCGGGGGGCATCGAGGCCATCATCACTCACCTGATCTCCAAGCTGCTGCGCGTGCCGACCGCGCATGCACCGCTGCCCTATTACCAGGACATCAAGAAGAAGGCCACCAGCAATCCACGCGCCTCGGCCGAATTCATTTCCACGCCGCATTACTACTGCGTGCTGAAGGGGCTGGCGCGCGCACCGCGGCTGGTACCGCTCGCAGGCCTCGACACCGTGCCGGCGGGGCTCATCAGCCTGAACGACGTCGCTGCCGTGGTGATGCCGGCCGATTGTCTCGGTGGGATACCCGCGCTCGCCGCCGAGCTCAGCGACATTGCGCTGATCGCCGTGCGCGAGAATCGCACCGTACTCGATGTCGACAACGCGCGCATGCGCATGGCCAACGTGATCGAGGTCGAGACCTACCTGGAAGCGGCCGGCGTGCTGCTCGCGCTGCGCGAAGGCATCTCGCTCGAAAGCCTGCGCCGACCGCTGCATTGCGCAGCGCGCATCGAGCTTCCCGCGGCCGGCCCCGATGCCGCGCAGCGCAGCGCCTGAGGATCACGCCATCGCCAGGCGGCAGAACGCAATGCCCGTGCAGGCGGCGCACTGCCTGCACGAATGGTTCGCGCGGCAGGTGGCCGCGAGTCCGGCCGCGCCCGCGGTATGGCATGCGAACGGCACGCTCGTTTACGCGGAATTGAACGCGCGCGCCGAGCGCCTGGCGCAGCGCCTGCGCGCGCTCGGTGTCGGGCGCGGAGCGCGTGTGGGGGTGGCGCTGGAACGCTCGCCCGAGCTCGTGATCGGCCTGATCGCCGTGCTGAAGGCGGGTGCGGCCTACGTGCCGCTCGATCCCGGGCATCCGCCCGAGCGTATCGCGTTCATGATGGCGGACGCACGGCCCGCAGTGCTGCTCGCCGATGCTGCGTTCGCCGCACGCCATGCCGGACGGGTGCCGCACCTCTTGAATCCCGCCGAGGATGCACCGCTCGATGCTCCGCCCGCGACGCAGGCTGCGCGCGCCGAAACCGAAGACCTCGCCTACGTGATCTACACCTCCGGCTCCACCGGCGCGCCCAAGGGCGTGATGGTGCCGCACCGCGCGGTGTGCAATCACCTGCGCTGGCGCCACGAATACTTCGGTCTGGATGCAGGCGACCGGGTCCTGCACAAGTCCTCCATCAGCTTCGACGACTCGGTGTGGGAGATTTTCGAGCCGCTCACCGCCGGTGCGTGCCTGGTGCTGGCGCCGCCCGGCGCGGAGCGCGATCCCGAACAGCTGGTGCGCGTGATGCGCGAGCAGCGCGTCAGTGCCGCGTGCTTCGTACCCTGGCTGCTCGATGCGCTGCTGCGTGTCCCCGAGCTCGCCGCTTGCACGCACCTGCGGCGCGTCACCACCGGTGGTGAAACGCTGACGCCCGCGCTGCTCGAACGCTATACGCGCACGCTGTCCGCTCCGCTCTACAACGGCTACGGCCCCACCGAGACCACCATCGCCTGCACCTTCTGGCGCTGCGTGCCACGCGCCGACGGCCGGGTCCCCGTCGGTCGCCCGATTTCCGACACCCAGGTGCACATCTTCGACGAAAAGCTGCAGCCGGTACCGCCCGGCGAGATCGGCGAGATCTGCATCGGCGGTGCAGGCGTTGCGCACGGCTACTGGAATCGAGCCGAGCTCACGGCCGAACGCTTCGTGCCGGACCCGTATTCGGGCTCGCCACAAGCGCAGATATATCGCAGCGGCGATCTCGGGCGTTGGCTGCCGGACGGCGAGCTGGAGTTTCGTGGGCGCGTCGATCGCCAGGTGAAACTGCGCGGTATGCGCATCGAGCTGGGCGAGATCGAGGCCGCGTTGCTCGCACACCCGGAAGTGCGCGAAGCGGCCGTGAGCGTGTATGAGCCGCAAGGTGAGGAGCGACGCCTGGTGGCCTACGTGGTCGCGGAACGTGAGCCTCCACCTGGCGCGAAGTCGTTGCGCACGCATCTCGCCCGGCAACTGCCGGCGGCCATGATCCCTGCTCAGTTCCTGCAGCTGGCGGCGCTCCCGCGCCTGCCGAATCAAAAGATCGATTACGGTGCATTGCCCGCGCCCCGGTTTCCGCACGACGAAGGCGCGGAAGCTCCGCCAGAAGTCCAACCACATTCGTCGATGGAGCAGGCGCTCGCCGCCATCTGGGCCGAGCTGCTCGGGCGGGAGCGGATCGGCGTGCACGAGGATTTCTTCGCGATCGGAGGTCATTCGCTGCTGGCCACACAGCTCGTGGCTCGCATCCGCAAGCGCCTGCAGGTCGGCATCACCGTGCGCCAGATTTTCGAAGCGCCGACGGTTGCGGGGCTTGCGGCGTTGCTGTCGCAGCAAGGCGCGTCGTTGCAGGCAGAACCCGCACTGCAACCCACCCCCCGCTCCACCCGTGGGATCCCCAGCCGCAACTCATCGCCGCGCTCCGACAGCGAATGAATGCATCACGACGAAGGAATCTGCGACGGCGCATCATCCTCCTTGTGGGAGCGTCGGTCCACGGTGCCGGCATGCGGGCCAGCAGGACCAACGAACACTCGCGCGTGATTCGTTCTGCCGAGCACGAACCATCCCCCCATTGTAGGAGCGTCGCTCCCGGCGGCGCGATCGCGGCCCACAGGGCCGCATTGGCGGTATCGACCTTCTCCAGCACGATGAGCTGCACCCACACGCGGCGTCGCCGACTGCAGCGCAACGGCCAGCGTCTCGTCGGGAACGAAATAGAGCGTGGTGATGATGAGCTCGCGCTGCGCCGAATAGAGGACTGCAATCAGCAGCTGATAGATGATCTCCGTGGTAGTGCAAGGCCCAGAAGGAACAACCTGGACCTGTGCGCCATCGCAAGCGATGGTAGCGCACCTTCGCGCAAACCGTGCGGTGGACGCGGCCGGAGCCTGCCCGATTGGCAGAGCGCGATTGGCGATCGTGTCTGTCGAACCTGTCAGGGCTGGCTTTGCTCGATTGCCGTGGCGAACACGCGTGTTATGCTGGCGCGGGCAGGGTATTCCGGTAACGTGGTGCTTACATGGCAGGGAAAGCAAGGTCACCATTTCCTGGGAAATGGCTGATCGCCGAGATGGAACAGTGGGACCGCGAATACATCGACCTCGAGGGACCTGGATTCATCGAGTTCGGGAAAGGCGGTCATGGCACTCTTCGATTCGAAGCGGTGGAAGCCGAGCTCGACTGCAGAATAGATCCACGAACGCGAAATGGGCGCATCGAGTTCACGTTCGAGGGTCATGCCGATGCCAACTCGTGTTCCGGTCGCGGATGGGCGGAAATTTGCGATGATGGCCTTCGCGGACAGATCTTCTTTCATTTCGGTGAAGAGTCGCGCTTCAAAGCAGTCCGGTCATGAGCCGGATGCGGACCAACCGGAAGGTCGCGCGCGGCCGCTTGCCGGTGAGGGGCGGCTGCGGAAGCTGCGCGCCCGACAGACCGATCACAATACAGTCTCAACTGCAAGGCTTCGTGTCGAGCGGGCAACCGAAACTGAGCTTCTGCGTATACAGAGGCGCATGCGCCGTGCGAACCGCCCATCGTCTGCGCGCCGCCGGGGGTATGGTCGCCGGTTCCACGAATGGAAACAGGAGACACAGCATGAAGACTTCAGAAGTTACCGAAACGCTGCTGAATGCCAAGAAGCAAAAAGGCCTGACGTTTGCCGACCTCGAAAAGACCATTGGACGGAACGAAGTCTGGATCGCGGCTTTGTTTTATCGCCAGGCAAGCGCCTCCCGGGAAGAGGCAATGAAACTGGCATCCGTTCTTGATCTCGGAACGGACGTTACCGAGGCGCTCACCGAGTTTCCAACGAAGGGATTGGGCCCGGTGGTGCCCACGGACCCTCTCGTATATCGCTTTTATGAAATCATGCAGGTCTACGGCATGCCTCTGAAGTCCGTCATCCATGAGAAATTCGGTGACGGTATCATGAGCGCAATCGACTTCACCCTGGACGTGGAGAAAGAGCCTGATCCCAAAGGTGATCGGGTGAAGATTGTCATGTCGGGCAAGTTTCTTCCCTATAAAAAATGGTAGAACGTCCTCTGCCGTTGAACCCGACGCGTCGCCGGGGGATCTCTCCCCCGGCTCCCGCAGCACCTGGCACCACCTCCGGGTGGGCCGCTTCGTTCCGTGTCGAACACACCAGGCTATGATGCCTACAACTCAAATGGGACCGACCAGCTGGGCATGCAGCCCCCGGCGTAGCAACTGGTCGAGTACTGCGCGTGAGGACGTCTGTTGCGGATCGTATGCGGCCAGCATCAAGTGGAAACGGGACGGACAGAATTCGGCATCGCTCACCCCTTGCAGATCAAGCATGGCCGACTTCAGCCCCTCGCGCTGTGGTCCGTCCAGCGTCTCGTTGATATGAATCACGACCTCGGCGCTGGGTCGTGTGCGGATGGCGTTGTCCTGCATCATCTCCTGTGAAGACCTCTCCTGCGCTCGGCTATTCATCACTCTTGCCCCCCATTCCGGTCAATGCACATCTTCCTCGAACTCCCCTGACAAGCAGGGACGCCTTTTATAACGCGCGTCCTGCCCAAGCGCCCTACCCGTTTGGGTAGGGCGGCCAATGCTTCGTCAACACTGGCCTCTGACCACTCCGAGCGTCCAGCCTGAGTTTCCACGGACAAGGGTTTAGCCAACATTGGCTTAGCCAAGCGTGGTTCAGGCGCTCATGCGAAGCGTCGCGCCGTTTCACCACGGTACGCACACCGGTTCATCGAGTGCACCCGAGGCAATGACGATCAGCAAGTGGACACGACGACGGAAGCGAACCGCCACCTCGTGCTCAGTGATGTGCACATCGGCGGGCATATCGATGAGGTCGCGGAAGATTTGGCGAGCTTGGCTGTCGGCGTAGCCGCGCATGTGCCGAGCGAGGCGACGGTACAGACCAGGCCAGGGCGAGCGAGAAACCGCCAGAACCCGGATAGGCCGGCGGCGTGAACACCGTGTCATCGTTCGGCGATCGTGAAGCATGCCAGATCCTTCTCCGTCATCCATTCACGTACCGGCCAGCCGCTGGCCGGCTGGTGAGATTTTCGGGTTAGTGTAGTGGTGCACTCTTGACGAGACGTTTGAGCCTTCAATGGAGGTAGGGCGGATAAGCGCAGCGCATCCGCCATTCATGATCGGCCGGCGTCAGGAGTGCACGAAGCCGTTTCGCTCCAGTCGAGTTTCGCGTGCCGAGTGGGTCGCGGAGTCGGATTTTGAACCAGAGGTGGCGGGGTGGCGGATGCGCTGCGCTTATCCGCCCTACCGCTCCCACAACACAAGCCCGCGGTCACGCTCGGCATGGTAGGGTGGCGGATGCGCTGCGCTTATCCGCCCTACGGGGCTGGTCACCGCCATCGACGAGTACATCGCCAATTCACGACACCGGGCCCAAGCGATTCATCCGGACCAGGAGCGCTCGCGATGTCCTGCAGAAGGTCATTCGCGCCAATCGCCGCTTGGGTTCCAAACAGCCAGACAGAATGAAACAGTACACCAGCCACGTCGTGGCCGACAGAAACTCCAGAACCGCCACTGGCGTGGGCCAGTCTGCCGCCGCCCGGTGAGAGATGTGCGTCGGCTCGGACCCGCTCAAGGTTCCTGCATGGAGGCGCCGATAGGTTCCGCGTCTTCTGCCGCCGGCCCTGGGAGCTCCGCAATCCGAAGCGCCCGGGCCGGCAACAGGTGGGGCGACGCCGAAGTGATGAGGCAGTACAGACGGGGGTCAGCCGCTCGCCGAACTCGAGCCCGCCGTACCGCCGCAACCCGGCTCGCCATCCGCGCTCGGACCAAAGGAGGAAGCCATGCAAAGTCATACCGGACGAACACCAGCTCGAGCAGCTCTTCGCGAGCCTTTCCAGGCTCGGAAACCTGGAGCATTACGACGGGTCGAAAGGAGATTCCACGATCTCCTTTACGGTGCAGGAGGGCAAGGTGATAACGGCATCCTATGTGGCAAGCGCCCGATTCTCAAAAGCGCCTGCCCAGATCACCATTCGTCTGGTTCGCCATGGAGGGCAATGGCAGATCCTCTACCTCAACGTGAATTCGGCCATGTTCATTCACTAGCCCGGAAATCTCGCCAGCATCCGGGGAGCTGGCGGAATCCGCAGCCGTCCTGGCGCCGCGCTGCAGCGAAAGTGATAGCCGTAGCGATCACTTGAGTGTAGGTGAGGGGGGCGTGCCACGGATTTCGGGAATGAGCCTGACAGATCAGCGGGGGCCGAGACCGTCAGATTCAATTGATCGGCTCTGCCGCCTCGCGTAGCCGTTCCTGGCGCGCTTGCTCTTCGGCAATTGCTGCTTCGATTACCTGCATCACCGCATCCACATCGACGGCTTCCAGGCTTTCCTCGAACTGGCCCGTCAGTTCGATTTCCGGATGCAATGCACCACCTTCGTACAGCGCCCAGATTTCCCTTGCGTATTGGGTGGTCAGCAACTGCGGCGCGAACTGCCCATAAAATGCAGTGACATTGCTTACGTCGCGCTCCAGCATCGACCGGGCGTTGTTGTTGCCCGCCGCATCCACGGCCTGCGGCAGGTCGATGATCACGGGCCCGTCGTCATCCACCAGCACATTGAACTCCGACAGGTCTCCGTGCACCACCCCGGCACAGAGCATCCGCGTCACGTGCTTCATGACGGCGGCATGGCCCGCCAGCGCCTGTTCGGTGGTCAAGGAGACATCTTTCAGACGCGGCGCCACTTTACCCTCATGATCGGTGATCAATTCCATCAGCAGGACCCCGTCGAAGCAGCCGTAGGGTCTTGGCACGCGTACGCCCGCATCCGCCAGGAGATAGAGGGCATCCACTTCGGCGGTCTGCCAAGCTCCTTCCTGCTGGTCACGACCGAACTTCGAGCCCTTCTGCATGGCCCGGGTGCGACGGGTGTTACGTCCCTTGCGGCCTTCCTGGTATTCCACCGCCTTCTTGAAGCTGCGTTTGTTCGCCTGCTTGTAGACCTTGGCGCAGCGGACCTCGGAACCACAGCGCACGACATAGACTGCAGCCTCCTTGCCGCTCATCAGCTGGCCGATCACTTCATCCACCAGGCCTTCCTCGATCAGAGGCTGGATTCGTTTTGGCGATTTCATGGGGCATTTTACACGGAGTTGGGGCACCCTATCCAATCCGCTTCGCGTACTTTGGGTCAATGACGGCGAGTCGGGCGGCGCAAGCGAGATGTCGTAGGCAAAAAGGGTGTGGAGAACACTATGAGAGCAATCCTGTACGTCATCGCATCGTTTCCCATGGTCTGCCCCTTGTGTGTATCGATGGCAGACCAGGATCCCAGGCAGTTGGTCCGGTTGCCGGAGGTCATGCAGCTACACATGATGGCGAACATGCGGGACCATCTGGCATCGATAGACAAAATCCTGAGAGACATGGCACAGGGCGATCTGGACAAGGCCGCAGATGTCGCCGAGTCCCGCCTCGGCATGAGCTCGCTGGAGGCGCATCAGGCCAGCCACATGGCGCCGTTCATGCCGGAGGGAATGCAGCAGGCCGGCATCAGAATGCATCGGGCGGCAAGCCGCTTCGCGCTGAAGGCACAGGAAGGTGAAGCGCTGCCGGCGTACAATGCGCTTTCCGAAGTTACTTCTGCTTGTGTTGCGTGCCATTCGGCATATCGCATCCGATAATGCCGGCGTCGACCGACTGGGCCGACCCGCAGAACCCGGATTCCGCTGCCTGGTACGGCTCTGCTGCGGCGCTCGAGACCTCGTTCGAGGGCCGATGCGCAGCAGCGGTCGCGCGCGTCGCTCAGGCAGAGATTGGGCCGTTTCGGATACTGCCGGTGTAGAGTATGAGTTCGGACAACGACAGATTCGACGTCATCGTGATCGGTTCCGGCATCGGTGGACTTACGGCCGCGGCGGCTCTGGCAAGACGTGGCCGGCGGGTTGTCGTGCTCGAACAGCATTTCCAGCTGGGCGGCCTCACGCAGACTTTCATGCGCGGCGAATACACGTTCACGACCGGACTGCACTATGTCGGTGGCGTCGGCGATGCTCCCGGCCCGACCAATCAGTTCGGACGCATGCTGCGGTGGCTCACCGACGGCCGGTTGCGCTTCACATCCATCGGCTCTCCCTACGACATCATACGTCTGCCCGGTTTCGAATTCGCGATCGAGGCTCCGCAGGCAGCGTACATTGCGCGGCTGAAGGCCACTTTTCCTGCCGAGTCCGCTGCCATCGACAGATATTTCCAGGCCTGCGAGACAGCAGCAAGAGCCAGCGTATCGCTGTTCGCGGGACGAGCGCTCCCCGCCCCGTTTGCGACTGCGGTGCGCTGGGTCAACGCGGGCCGCGTGCGCCGTGGGCTCGATACCACCACTGCCGAAGCAGTACGCGAGGTGGGTGACCGTCGCCTGGCGGCCGTGCTCACCGCTCGTTGGGGTGATTACGGAATGGTGCCGGCCGAGTCGCCGCTGGCGGTGCATGCCCTCGTGACCGGCAGCTATGGCGCCGGTGCCTACTACCCCGCGGGTGGCCCGGCGAGGTTCGCCGAAGCCCTGGGAGAAACCATCACCGCCTCGGGTGGAGAGCTGCGCGCGCGGGCTTCCGTGGCGGAGATCCGACTGGAACACGGTCGGGTAGCGGGTGTGCAGCTGGCTGGTGGAACTTCGATCGATGCGCCGTCGGTGATTTCGGCAATGGGGGCACACAACACGGCTGCCGCCCTCCCCGAAGCTGTCGCACCACAGTGGCGCGAAGCAGTCATGTCGTTGAAGTCCGGGGTTTCGTACGTCAGTTTGTATCTGGGCTTTCGCGGCGATATTCGGCAGCTCGGCGCCACACCCGCCAACGTCTGGGTGTACGAAAGCAACGACGTCGGACGGGTATGGGAACGCCCCGCCGATGAAGAAGCGCCTGCGATGTTCGTGTCATTCACCTCCCTCAAGGATAGGGAACATACCGACGACGAGCACCATACGGCCGAGGTCGTGGCACTCTGCCGCTGGGAACCGTTCTCGGCATGGGAGCACAGCGTGCCCGGGGGTCGCCCTTCGGAGTACGAGGCGACCAAGGCCCGGATTGGCGAGCACCTGCTCACCCAGTTCATGCACCACTTCCCGCGACTCGCGCCGCTGGTCGACTTCTATGAGGTCTCCACCCCGTTGTCGCAAACCGCATTCGTCGTCGCGGACCGCGGCGCCATGTACGGGCTGGAGATGTCGGCGGAGCGCATGAGCCATCACGCACTCAGACTGCGCACGCCGGTGCCTGGATTGCTGCTGGCAGGTCAGGACGCGGCCAGCCCGGGAATTCAGGGTGCCTTCATGGGCGGATTCATGGCGGCCGCCTCGCTCGAGCCGGCGCTGTGGGCGAAGATGGCCTTATGACCAGCGCATTGCGGCGCTCGCTGGTGGTGTAGTCTTGTCGAGACGCCTCACCGCGAACGCCTTGCGGTTACAGGGATTCGTATGTTCCGCACAGCGTGCAACTGCTCGCGAGGGTACACGCCCGCAGCAGCGGCTTGGTGATTCCGCAAGCATGCGGCACGGCCACGATAGGGATCTCATCAGAGAGGGCGGATAAGCGCAGCGCATCCGCCATTCATGATCGACCCCGACATGAGCAACCTCGTCAAGTCCGCGTTCCCCTTCGGCAGCATCCTGCGCGAGGAGACGATCGGTTCTCTCGCGGGATCGTCAAAGCTCTACGTCATTTTCATCACGCCGCGCTCCGGGAGCACCTGGCTTACGGAGCTGGCGATGAATTCCGGACTCCTCGGGGCCCCGCAGGAGTGGTTCAACGAGAACTGGATTCACACCGAGGAGATTGCGCTCGGATGCCGACCGCCGAAAGTGATCGGTACCGCCGACATCAATGAATACGTGCACGAAGTGGTCTCCAGCCATCGTGCGGCAAATGGGGTAATGGGAATCCAGCTATCGCAGTATCAAACGCAGTGCCTTATCGAGCTGCTGGAATCTCCTTCCCGCGCGGCAACCTGCATGGTCCCCTTCTACCTGTGTCGGCGCAATCTGGTCGCCCAGGCGATATCGCTTTACCGCAGCAGAAAGTCCGGACTGTGGCACAGCTATCAGGACGCTCCCGGTCTAGTGGCAAAGTTTCAGTCCGTCGAGTACGACCGCGCAGAGATCGAGAAGCGGGCGAATCCATTCTGGCAAGCGAGCTGTACTTCGAGGCGCTGTTCCGCAACTGCAATCTGTCTCCACACCGCTTCTTCTACGAAGAGCTCAGAGAAGATCCCGTGCGAGTGCTGGCTTGGATGCACGCCCTGCTGACCGACAACGCGCCCTTTCTGCTCTCGGAGCCACCCGTTACTCGACTGCGGCGTCTTGCCGATCATAAGAACGAGGAATGGGAGCGGCGGTTTCGTTCGGAATCGTCCGATACGATTGAGCGCATTGAGCGGTCACGCCACAGGGTCCCAATCGATGCCGGCACACGCGATTAGCCCGCGAACTCATCCTTGCCGCTTCGACGATCACGTGCACCGCCTGCGCCGGCCTGCGCGACACGCTGCTCGCGCGCGGGCCTGTTCCGCACCAGGATGAAGCCTTCGAGCTCATCGAGCGCCGGCGGGGGCCGTGTTCCCGGAAGTATGTCGTCCCGACATCGTGGTGTGTCATCGTTCGAGGATCATGAAAAATGCCGGATCCTCCGTGCGATCCATTCACTTACCGGCCGGCTGGTGAGATTTTCGGGCTAAGGTCAAGCCGGTTGGCACAGGCGCGGCCACAGAAATCCCTCGGCACGAAGGTCGGCCAGATGCTCGCGCGCCGCCGTTCGCCAGTCCTTTTGCGGCGTGTAGCCCAGTTTCCGGTGCGCATGGTCGGTGGGGCAATACCAGTCCTCGCACAGATGAACGATAGAACGCGTCAGAAACGGCGATGAACCCGGCAGCATCGGATGCAGCGTTTCCATCAGCCAGCCGAACGCGTAGCCGGCGAAATAGGGAACGCTGTAGAGGGGTTTCGGAAATCCGGTTTCCGCAGCGATGAATTCGACGACTTCGCGCAATGTCGGGAAGTCGTCGCCGCAGATGTTGAACGACTCGTAGTCGTCGAGATTTTCGGCGGTCGCTGCCAGCGCGAAGGCGCGGCCCAGGTCCACGTCGGCCACCAATGGCAGGCGCTTGCGCCCGCCTGCAAGCCACGGCACCAGGTAGGTGCGAAGGCGGGGCACCAGCGCCGGCAACAGTCCGAGCCGGTTTCCCGCGCCAATGAAATGGCCAAGACGGAGGGTAACCATCTGCGTGCCGCGATGGCTGTTCTCGTTCATGAATCGGTCGAGCTCCACCAGATGATCGAGGTGCGGCCAGAACCGCGTTTGCCGGGTGTCGGAGAAATCATCGTGGGGCGCGCCGCACCGCGTTACTGCGCCGATTGCAACGGTGCTGGTCTGAATGAAACGCTTCACACCCTGCCCGATGGCACATTCGATCAGATCGCGTGCCGGTTCAAGGAATCGCTGCCGATCGCGCTCGCGCTGATTCCACATGGACGCCCACGATGCGGCATGGCAGATGACGTCAACGTCCTCCAGGACAGCGCGCCGGTAACCCGGGTCCATCAGGTCGCCGGCACGGACATCGCCGCCGAATCCCGGCACGAGCCTTTCCGGATCGCGACACGCTGCCATCACTTCGACATCGGGACGCGCGATCAGCGCCTGCAACACGTTGCGCCCCAGGAACCCGGTTGCACCCGTCACCAACACCCGCGGTTTCGATGCCGTCATTCGGGGTTCCTCGTCAAAGGGCGGCGATCCACGCTTTGAGCCGGCCGGCCTGCCGGGTGATGTAGCGCGGGTCGCCGAAGCTATGGGACAACAGCGTTGCGCCTTCCAGTACGGACAGGAGATGGACGGCGAGGTCTCGCGATTCGTCGCCCTTCCCGAGCTCCTTGAATTGCGTTTCGAGCCACTCGAGAAAATCCGCGAACATGGCCGAGGCTTGTTCCGCGAGTTTGCCGCCCTCCTTGTGGAGCTCCTGGCAGAGACTGCCAATCGGACATCCGCTCTTCGCCAGCGCGTCGCGGTTGGTGATGGTCATTTGCGTGAAGGCGAGCAGTCGATCCTTCGGGCCGGGCAAACCGTTCCACCGTTCGCGCAGGGCCCCGTACTCATCAGCGCGCTGCGCCACCACAGCCTCCCCTATCGCATCCTTGGTCTTGAAGTAGTAATAAACGTTGCCAAGTGGAACCTTCGAGTCTCTGGCGATATCTGCGAGCGTGGTCTGCTCGAAGCCCTGCCGTTGGACCAGCCGATCGGCAGCCTTGACGAGGCGGTCGCGCTTCGCAGGATCGCGTTTCCTGGTCATCCGGAACCCAGCTCACAATGTTAGTTAACCGACTTAATGAAGGAATCATACGGCGCCTCGTGCGTCGCGTCAAGGTTATTTCCTTGGTGAAATGAGTTGCGGAGCTGCGTCCGCGTGCGGGAACCACGCGCTACGCGAGGGCTCGCGCCAGGGCTTGCATGAGGTGCTTCTGGTTGTGGCGCAGGAGGTCCCCGCCGGGCTGGTCGTGCGAGGCGAGGCGGACCACGACCATGCCGGCTCGGGGATCGATCCAGAGCACCTGGCCGTAGGCGCCTATCGCGAGATAGGCGCCGTGCGCGTCGCCGGTGTGCCACCACTGGCTGCGATAGGAACCGCCCTGCAGGTAACCCTCACCATGCGGTCCGCGCGCGAACTTGCCGGGGTCGCCGCCGCGGCTGATGTCCTCGACGACCGCGGCCGGGACCACCTGGCGCTGATGGAAGTATCCGCGCTGCAGCATCATCTGCCCGCAGCGCGCCACGTCGCGTGCGGTCGCGTTCAGCCCCGAGGCGGTGGTTTCCACGTTGTGGGGATCGACCACGATGTAGGCGTCGCGCTCGGCGCCAATGCGTGACCAGATGCGCTCGCTGAGCACCTCGGCCCAGCTCTTGCCCTCGACCTGTCGCGTGATCCACGCCAGGGTGTCGGTGGCCACGGAGTGATAGACGAAGCGCTCGCCGTGCGGCCCGCTTTTGCGCAGCGTGCGCAGGTAATCGAGAATGTTGTCGGGACCCGCGTATCCGGGTGGCTGCGGCGTGAGGCCGTAGGCGACGGTGTACTGCAGGATGTGCGGCGCCGTGAATGTCGGCTCGCGCAGGTCCTCGGAGAAGACGATGGCCGAGGTCATGTCCATGACCTGTCCGACCGTGGCGTCCCCGATGCCGCTGGTCGCGAGCTCGGGCACATAGTCCTCGACCCGCCGCTTCGGATCGAGCGTGCCCTCGTGCACCAGCATGGCGGCGAGCAGTCCGGTGAAGGACTTGGTTGCGGACATCAGGATGTGCGGGCTCTGGTCGGTCATGCCGTTCCAGTAGCGCTCGTAGACCATCCTTCCGCCGTGCAGCACCAGCATGGCGTCGGTGCCGGTGGCGAGCAGGTAGTCGCCGGCACGCAAGGACGCACCGTCCGGCGTGGTGAAGGTCACCGCTTCCACGTCGAACGTGCGCCCCTGCGGCAACGCGCTGACCGGACCCTGCCCCCGCGGGATCTCCGCCGTGGGCATGAGATTGCGGGCATGCTGGAAAGACCAGCGGTTGTATGGCGCCGCAAGAAAGTTGTCCTTGCTGACGCGTTTTCCGGGCGCCACGGGCGACTGTTGCATCAGGCCGAGCTCGGCGGCCGTCGGCAGCGGCGCGAGCGGATTCGTGGTGTGTCGGTGAGCAGCCATCGGGCCCCGCCTGGGCGCGGAGCGCCTGCGGCCATTCCACGCAGATTGCGTTCGTGTGCTTATCGGAACAGCGGTTCGAAGCAGGCGACATCATGCCAGAAAGTTGCGATTCCGTCGGCTCGAAAACCGCGTGGCGGACCCGTTGCCATCGGCCTACTGATACGTGCGCCCCGCGTGCTTCAGCCAGCCGCCAGCATGGTGGCCCTGGGGATCGTGGTGCGTCCAGTGCAGGACACCGCCTTTCGCATTCCATTCGTACTCGCCGCGGAAGGCGACGGTGTCACCCTCTCTCAGGGACCCGATCCTCGGCGCCAGATCGATGTTATGGGCGACGAGCAGGGTCAGGCCGTTGCTCAGGCGCAGAATGAATCTCTGATGCCTGCTGCCCTCGCGGTCGTCAGCCAGAATCCGCACCACCGTGCCCTCGCCGCTGACCTCGGTACTGCTGTGTCGGTCGTGGTACGCATGCGCGATCGCCTGGGAATCCGTGGAGTCGAACCGGAGGCTGTCGGGAAGGGACGGGGCGTGGTTCGACAGGTACGCGTATCCGGCAACCGCGAGCACGGCGATCACAATGAGGCGTTTGGCGATCTTCATTCCAAGGCTTTCCATCGTGCCAACGGTCGTTGGTCGAATACCGGGTGGTCACCGCCGTCCACCCGCTCCCGGCCTTCGGCTCCCCTCTCCGACGGGCGGGAACGGGGAGCGGCGCACGCGTACCGCCAAACATCGGCAGACGCCGGTCCCACCTCAAACGACTCCCTGTCGGAACGTCGCTCCCGGCGGCGCGATTGCGGCCCGCAGTGCCGCTCTCCCGCAAAGTTCGTGCGGAGCTCGAAAGCGGCGGCGCTGCGCGACGCAGCATCGCGGCAGGCTGAACCAACGCCTGCGGGTCGCCTGACAGGGGGCGGCGCGAGCGAAAGCGCTGCCCAGCACCGGGCTACCGTCTCGATTATTCGGACGAGCGCCCAGGGCGTCGCACCAGCGGTGCCGGCACGATGTGCTGGTCGTAGGCGACGTAGTCGAAGGAAAGCGGCCCGGCGTGCGGGCCGACGGCGCGCAGCATGATCACCAGTCGGTCTGGGGCCTCTGCAAGCCCTTGCCGCTCACGGTGACCAGAAGACGGGTGGGATCGGGCCGTGAGGTGCGGCGGGCACCCGGACTGCTGCGCCACCGCGGGCGGTGCAGACGCACTCGCTCGGAGCAGAACGACGTGCACACCCCCTTTGCCGCGGGCCGCGCCACTCTGGTAGGCTCTGCAGCCTGCGAGTTCCCTAGAAATGCGGATCGGGCGTCGCCTGCCTCCTGCTCCCGGAAGCGCGACGCCGCAGCGAAGAGGTAGGCGCCATGAGCGAGCGCTCCCGCCCAATGCTGATCTACGACGGCGCCTGCGGCTTTTGCAGCTACTGGGTGCGTTATTGGCGGCGTCTCACCGGTGAGCGCGTCGAGTACCGGCCCTTTCAGGAAGTCGCAACGCAGTTCCCGCAGATCCCGCAGGAAGCCTTCTCACGCGCCGTGCAGTTTGTCGATTGCGACGGCGCAATCTCGAGCGGCGCCGCCGCAAGCGTGCGCGTGCTGGCCCTTGCGCCGGGCGGCGGCCTGGGATGGTGGCTCTACCGCTGGCTGCCGGGCTTCGCCGCCATCGCCGAGCTCACCTATCGCTACGTCGCGCGCCACCGCGATACCTTGTACCGGCCCACGATATGGCTGTGGGGTGCCGAGCGCTATCCGGCGCAGTACGCGCTCACCACAGGACTCTTCCTGCGCGGGCTGGGGCTGATCTACCTGTTCGCGTTCGTCTCCTTCGGCTGGCAGGCGCCGGGACTGGTCGGCAGCGACGGCATCCTGCCGCTGCAGGATTTCCTTGCCGCCGCGGCACAGCACTTCGGGGCGCAGCGCTATTGGCAGATTCCGACGATCTTCTGGCTCGATGCTTCGGATACGGCGCTGCGCGTCGTGTGCGTGACGGGCGCCGTGGCCGCGGTTGCGCTGGCCCTGGGCTTCTTGCAGCGCACCGCGCTGGTCGTGCTGTTCGTCCTGTATCTTTCGCTCGTTTACGCCGGGCAGGTGTTCACCGCCTTCCAGTGGGACCTGCTGCTGCTGGAGGCGGGCTTTCTCGCCGTGTTTCTGCCCACGGGCTCGCGCGTCGTGCTGTGGCTGCTGCGCTGGCTGCTGTTCCGGTTCATGTTCCTGGCAGGTGTGGTGAAACTGCTGAGCCACGATCCGAGCTGGGCGAGCCTGACCGCGCTCGACTATCACTTCGAGACCCAGCCGCTGCCGACACCGCTCGCGTGGTACGCGCACCAGCTGCCGGAACGGGTGCTGCAGGGAGGCAATCTGACTGCTGTTCGCCATCGAGCTGGGCTTCGTGTGGCTGGTATTTCTGCCGCGCCGGGCACGGTTCGTTGCAGCCTACAGCTTTTTGCTGCTGCAGCTGTTGATACTGCTGACGGGCAACTATGGATTCTTCAATCTGACCACGGCGCTGTTGTGCCTGCTGCTGTTCGACGATCAGGCGCTCGGGCGCGTGCTGCCGGCGCGCTTTGCGCAGTGGCTCGTGCGCGTGTCGCAGCCGCGGCGCATCCCTGTGCTCGACACCGCGGCGATCGTCGTGGCGGGTACGGCGATCGCCACTTTCAGCCTGCTCGGCCTGATCGCCAAGTTCACGCCGCTCGCCGTGGGCAGTGCGCTGCAAACGGCCTACGATTATGTCCGGCCGCTGCACATCGTCAACTCCTACGGCGTCTTTGCCGTGATGACGACCACGCGGCCCGAGGTGATCGTGGAAGGCTCGGACGACGGCGAGCACTGGCGCGCCTACGAGTTCCGCTACAAGCCCGGCGACCTGCGCCGCCGCCCCGGCTGGAACATCCCGCACCAGCCGCGCCTCGACTGGCAGATGTGGTTTGCCGCACTCGACCCCTACGGCAACGCTCCCTGGTTCGAGCGCTTCGAGGCATGCCTGCAGCGCAACGATCCGGCGGTGCTCGCGCTGCTTGCGAACAATCCCTTTCCCGACCGGCCGCCACGCTATCTGCGCACGTTGGTCTATCGCTACCGCTACGCCGATGCGCAGACGCACCGCCGCAGCGGCAAATGGTGGACGCGCGAACCGCTCGGACCTTTTCTGCCGCCGCTCACTCGCGCACCGGAGCCGGCCGCGCGTCCCAGGGCCGCGGCCGCATCCTCGGCGCGATAAACCCATCGCGACATGCGCGGCCGCCGCCCGCGCCGGCACGTGCCCTTCATTCCAAGGCTTGTAAATGTTGCAGCGTGCCAGGGCCGCGGCCCACTTGCGCGCTTCTGAGTGCTGGCACAGGCCTTGCTAAATCAAGCGTGGAAGCTTTCCACCCACACGAAGGAGTGCAGCTGTGAGCAAGAATGCCATCGAAATCCTTACGGACGATCACGAGAGGCTGAGGGACCTGTTGATGCAGCTGACCGAGACCACCGGCCGTGCGGCCAAATCCCGCAGCGATCTGCTGAAGAAGGTCGAGGCGGAAATTTTCGCCCACACCCGCGTCGAGGAGGAGATCTTCTATCCGGCGTTCAAGGACGCCGACGGCAAGGAGCACGAGAAGATGTTCTTCGAGGCGAAGGAAGAGCATCGGACGGTCGAGAAGCTGGTTCTTCCGGATCTGCTGAAAACCGATCCCAGGAGTGAAGAGTTCTCCGGCCGCGCGAAGGTGCTCCGGGAGCTGATCGAGCATCACGCCGAGGAGGAGGAAAGCGAGATGTTCCCCATGGCTGAGAATTCGTTCTCCGGCGAGGAGCTGAATGCGCTCGGCGATCGCATTGCCGCGCGCAAGAAGGAACTGAACAGCTAGCCCGGATATCCCTGCCACCCGGAGCGGGTTGCACGCCGACCCGCTCCGGGCATTCGTCACCTCAGAACTGCTTGACCTTCCCGCGGCGCTGCCAGTAGCGCAGATGTTTGGCGGCGGACAGGAAGGCGGGCACATCGCGCGAACCGCTCAGCCTGATCACGCCCTCGTCGCCCTCCTCAGGCAGGCCGGCCTTGCCGAGCAGCGGCGCGGCGGCCTCGACGCAGCCAATGTACTTGAGATGGGCGTAGGCATCGGCAACGAAGTCACGCGCCGTGGATTCGTTGGCAAGCACCTGTGCGCCCTCGCCGGCTCCCGGCGGCGCGATTGCGGCCCGCAGGGCCACGGGGTTACACAGGGGAACCGCGAACGAACCGGCTAACCAGGTCACGGCCGCGCGGCATTGAAGGTGTCGCAGCCCGAGAGTTCGCCGCCTTCGAACCCGCGGCGGAACCAGCGCACCCGCTGCTCGGAGCTGCCGTGGGTGAAGGCGTCGGGACGCACATAGCCCCCGGCCTCGCGCTGCAGGCGATCGTCGCCGATGCTGCTCGCAGCGTTCAGCGCCTCCTCCAGGTCGCCCTGCTCGAGTATGTCGCGGGCGCGATCGGCATGGTTGGCCCACACGCCGGCCAGGCAGTCGGCCTGCAGCTCCAGCATGACCGAAAGGTGGTTCCCCTCGGTCTCGCTGGCGCGCGCCCGGCGCGCCGCCACCTGCTCCGAGATCCCGAGCAGGGTCTGCACGTGATGGCCGACCTCATGAGCGATCACGTAGGCCTGCGCGAAATCGCCGGGTGCACCCAAGCGCTCCCTGAGCTCGCGGTAGAACGCCAGATCGATGTACACGCGATGATCGCCCGGACAGTAGAACGGACCCGCGGCGGCCCCGGCGCGCCCGCAGGCAGATTGCACCATACCGGAGAACAGCACCAGCTTCGGCTCCTCGTAGGTCTTGCCGAGAGCTGCAAACTCGGCCTGCCAGGTGTCCTCGGTGTCGGCCAGCACCACCGAGACGAAATCGGCGAGCTGGTCCTCTTCGGGGCTCGTGGCCTGCGGCTCGGTAGAGTAGCCGGATTCGTCGGAAAGCTGCTGCAGCAGGATGGAAGGATCGACGCCGAAGTACATGGCCACCAGTGCAAGCACCACCAGACCGACGCCGCCGCCCGCGGCGCGTGGCCCGAGGCGCATGCCGCGGCGATCTTCGACGTTGCTGCTTCTGCGTCCGGTTCTCCAGCGCACGTGATCCCTCCTCCTGGACGCGCGCCCGTGAAGGCCCCGCTCGCGCGCCATGCCAGTGTAGCCGGAGGCGGGCATCTTCGCATGGAGCAGTCGCAGTGCCCGTCGCAACCCAGGCAAGGGATGAGTCGCCACGGTGTTGGGAGGCACGACTGTGCGGCCGGACAGGTAGATTGGATCAGTGAGCTGCGGGGATTCGGCGGGTTGCATGCGCGTCGCAGGCGCACGGGCAGCTCAGTCGAGCCACTCCAGGATGTAGTAGAGAAACTGCCCTTCCGAGGATTTTGACGGGCCCAGCACCATCGCCGGGTAGCGCTTCTGCTCAGGAGACGCGCCACTCAACGCCGCCTCGCGCGAGGCGAGCACTTCCACGCAGCCCGCGGGCACGCGGTTGCGCGCGCGCCGCGGGGCATACACCACCGCATACCGAACCTCCGACACACTGGTCTGAGGATCGGGAGGTACCAGTCCACGCATCGGCGAAGCGCTCGCAATAACTGCAACTACCTCCATGCTAGCGCACTCCGTCGGGGTGTCCAAGCAGGCACAGCCGCGGCTCTGCCGTCGTGCGCTCAGCCAGCCCGGAAATCTCACCGGCATCCCGGGAGCTGGCGGAATTCGCAGCCGTCCTCCTGACCCTTGTGTCACCATCATCGCTGGCAGCCAGGCTGACGAAGAAGAACGCCGCCGGTGCGGCCTGCAGCCGGGCGCGGTGCTTGCGCACGAAGGCGACGATCGGCGCCAGGTGCCTGCCCATGCGCACCGGCGCCCCGATCACCGCGGCATCGAATGGTGCGGGCACATGGCGCGACGACTGAGCGTGCTGCGGTGCCCTGCCGTGCGCAGGCGCTCGGCGATGCGGTTCGCGATCCGCAGGGTCTGGCCCTCGCGGGTGGCATAAACGATCAGGATCTAGGCCATCTCTCCCACCACGACGCAGTGCCATCCCTGCAACGAAGCCGTGGCTGCGACCGATGTCTACGGCGCGATGTCCTGGCTTCTGCGCGCAGGTATCGGCGGATGCGCCCGCGTGCGTGCCGGCCCGTGTCGCGCCATGATCCGCTACGCAGAAGAAGCCGCGCCGCTGCGGACTTCACCGTGCTCGAGCAGATCCATGACCGCTTCGTGCGTGGGGATGGCGAACCGCGCACCCAGGCGGGTACACGAAAGCGCCGCCGCAGCGCTCGCGTAGTGCAGCGTGGCCTCCCAGCCCATGCCGGTGGCGAGCCCCGCCGCGAACGCGCCGTGGAACACGTCTCCGGCACCGGTGGTGTCCACCGCATCCACGACGAACGCCGGCAGCGCGCCGTGGCCACCCTGCGCGCTTTTCCAGAACAGCCCGCGCGAGCCCAGGGTGATCACCACCATGGGCGCATACTGGCACAGCCGCGCCGCCGCCATGCGCGGATCGCGCTCGTGCGTGAAGTCATAGGCAAAGGTTTCCGAGCACACCAGGTAGTCGACCAGGCTCGCCAGCGCCTGGGTGCCCGCGTGTACCGAGCCTGCGTCCAGCACCACCGGCGTGCCCCGCACACGGCACTGGCGGGCAAAGGACACCGAGACCAGCGGCTCGTGGCCGTCGAGCATCAGCAGTGCGGCATCGAATCCCCGGCAATCCACACTGCCGGCGGGCAGCGGCCGGGTGTTGCGTCGATAGCTCACCAGCGCACGGTCGCCGCCGGGTTTCACCAGGACCACGGACAGCGGCGTGGGCGCCGCACCGCGCACGATCGCGCCGCAATGCACACCGGCATGCTCCAACTCGTCGTAGTGCAGCTCGCCGTAGGCATCGCGCCCGAGATAGCCGATGAAGGCCGCGCGCGCACCGAGGCGGGCGACCGTGACCGCGGCGTTCGCCGCCGGGCCGCCTCCGCAGCTCACCATGGCATCGGCGACGATCTTCTCATCCGACGCCGGATGGTGCGGAACCGAGAGCACCACATCCCAGGAGGCATGACCGACGCAGAGCACGTCGATACGCCCGGGAGGCAGCGGCGCATCGCGGGAGAACGCCGGCTGTTCGTTGCCCTCGCTCATGCGGATTTCACAAGGTCAGAATTCTTGAGCAATGCGCGTCATGGTAGCGCGACCCCGGCGACGCTGCGAGGCGACTTGGCGAGGCGTCACGGAAGGGCGCCCCTCAACGCGCGAAACACCCGTACCAGGTCATCGAGCTGATAGTGCGCGTTGAGACCGCTCGGGTTCGGCAGCACCCACAGCGGCGCGCCCTCCAGATCCTCGGGCTGCAGGCCCACGCCGGACGCCCGGCATCCGAAGGCGCTGCGGTACGCTCCGACCCCGAGCAGCGCGACGACGCGCGGGCGCAGGCGCCGTACCTTGGCCTTCAGACGCCGCCCGCCTGCGGCGAGCTCCTGCGCCCCGAGCTCGGCTGCCGCAGCCGTGCACCGCGCCACGAGGTTGGTGATGCCGTAACCCTGCGCAACCAACGCCTGCTCTTCGAAAGGGGAGAGTTGGCGCGCCGTGAACCCGGCCCGGTGCAACACCGGCCAGAACCGGTTGCCGGGACGTGCGAAGTGATGCCCCACGGCCGCGGAGTACAGCCCCGGATTGATGCCCACGAACAGCACGCGCAGATCCGGCGCAACGAGATCCGGCACGCTGCGCCCCCGCGCCGCGGCGAGCTGCTCGGGCGTCGGCTTGTACGGCGGGGATTCCATGGGAGGCTAGTCTAACTTCTGTGGGACGTTCATGGTTCCGCGGCAAGGCCCAGGGCGGCGCCGTGGCGGCCCGCAGGGCCGCGCAACCATTCGCCTCCCGCAGAACCCGAAGCCGGCGGCTCACGCGCCGCAGGATCGCGGCGCACAGCCCCGCTCCCACGGGCGGTATACGGTGCGCGCCAAGCAAGCTTGGCAAATCTGCCCCTCGAGGGAAGACCCAGCGAGGGCGCCGGTGAGGGAACGGATCGCAGCGAAGAGCTGGCATGCTTGACGGCCAACCGCCGGCCGGCTGGTGATATTTTCAAGCTCGAACCCGGCATGCGGTAAGCTTGACCGGTATGCCCCGCAACGATCCCCCACCGCAACCCAGGCGCCGCTACATCACGCCCGAGGGCGCGCAGCGGCTGCGCGACGAGCTGGGCGATCTGTGGCGCCGCAAGCGACCCGAGGTCACAGCGGCGGTCGCCGACGCCGCGGCGCTCGGAGACCGTTCGGAGAATGCCGAGTACATCTATGGAAAGAAGCAGCTGCGCGAGATCGACCGGCGCATCCGCTTCCTGCACAAGCGCCTCGAAGAGCTGGTGATCGTGGATCGCACGCCCGCGGATACCGAGCGCGTGTACTTCGGCGCCTGGGTAGAGCTCGAGGACGAGAATGGCGCCACGATGGTGTACCGCATCGTGGGAGCCGACGAGTCGGACGCCGCCCGCGGCCTGATCAGTATCGATGCCCCGCTTGCCCGCGCCCTGCTGCGCAAGCGCATCGACGACGAGGTGGTGGTGATGCGTCCCGAGGGGCACGCGGTGTTCACCATCGTGGGCGTGCGCTACGAAGATCCGGCGTGAGATCCGTCCTGACGCACAGGACCAGTGCGCGCAAACCCATCCGCGATGGGCTTGCATCGGCGCGCGCTTCGCGCGCGGGTTTATTGTCCGCGTGCGCACGGCGCACCCTACGGGTGGTCGCATCCGCGTCAAAATCGCCCATCTGCAGGGGCGCCGCTCCCGGCGGCACGAATGCGGTTGCGTCGGGATCACCTGGGGCGCTCGGTCCGTCGCTGAGTGGGTCGGGACGGTCCGGTACGAGCGTGTGTGCGAGGATTGTGACGGCGGTTGAATCGGCGCTGCGCTTCACGCGCGGGTTTATTGTCCGCGTGCGCACGGCGCACCCTACGGGTGGTCGCATCCGCGTCAAAATCGCCCATCTGCAGGGGCGCCGCTCCCGGCGGCACGAATGCGGTTGCGTCGGGATCACCTGGGGCGCTCGGTCCGTCGCTGAGTGGGTCGGGACGGTCCGGTACGAGCGTCTGTGCGAGGATTGTGACGGCGGTTGAATCGGCGCTGCGCTTCACGCGCGGGTTTATTGTCCGCGTGCGCACGGCGCACCCTACAGGTGGTCGACTTGCGTGAGCACAGCGACGTCGGGGTTCGCGTGAGGGCGAGCCGCGAACACGCAACACCAGGGATCAGAGATTTTCCACCCGCAGCGGACAGCCACCGGCGTCGACGGCGTATTGGCAGGGAAACTCCAGCAGCGCGGGGGCGGTCTGCAGCAGGTGATCGAGGAAGGCCTGTGCGACCACCGAGAGCTGCTTGCCGGCCAGATAGACGACATACCACTCGCGGCGGATCGGGAAGTGCTCCACGTCCAGCACCGTGAGCTGGCCCACGGCGGCGTCCAGGGCAATGGTGTGGCGTGACAGGACGGAGATGCCGAGGCCGCCGACGATGGCCTGCTTGATGGCCTCGTTGCTGCCGAGCTCCATGCGCACCTTTGGGGTGAGGCCGTGCTCGGCGAACAGCCGCTCCACGGCCTTGCGCGTGCCCGATCCCGCCTCGCGCACCAGGAATGGCTCCTCGGCGAGGCGCGCCAGCGGGATGCGCCCCCCGCGGGCCAGCGGGTGGGTGTTCGGCGCCAGCACCACAAGGGGGTTTTCCAGGAACGGGCGTGATTCGGTCGGCAGCTCGTCGGGCGGCTGGCCGAGGATGTAGAGATCGTCCTGGTTCTGCGCCAGACGCTCGAGAATGCGCTCGCGGTTGGTGACCTTCAGGGCCACGTCGATGCCCGGGTACTTCTGGCAGAACGGCCCCAGCAGCCGGGGCGCAAAGTACTTTGCCGTGGTCACCACGGCGAGGCGCAGCTGGCCCTGCTTCAGCCCCTTCATGTCCGCCAGCAGCATCTCCACGCGCGCGATGCGATCGAAGATCTCGCGACAGGCCGCGTACAGCTCCTCTCCCGCCGCGGTGAAATAGATGCGCTTGCCGATCTGCTCATACAGTGGCAGGCCACAGGCATCGCTCAGGTTCTTGACCTGCGCCGAAACCGTCGGCTGGGTCAGGCACAGCTCCTCGGCGGCGCGGGTGAAGCTGCCGTAGCGCGCGAGCGCCTCGAAGACCTGCAGCTGGCGCAAGGTCAGATGGCGGGCAAGCTGCAGCTTGGGAGGCTGTTCCATAGATTCGAGTCTATCATGCATATATCGATTTTCGACTGTTATCCATCGACGGCGGGTCGCATCATGCCCCCGCGCAATCGCTGACGCTCGCGGGGAGCGGCGGTGGTGCCAGCCAGAGCAGGCCCCGCGCGGGTCCGCACAGACGCAAACCGATTAACGAGGAGGTCGAGATGGGAAAGTCTGAAACGATTAGCGAGGGCAAGGAGCGCTACAAGTCCGGCGTCATACCCTACAAGAAGATGGGCTATTGGGAGCCCAACTACCAGCCCAAGGACACCGACGTCATCGCGCTGTTCCGCATCACGCCGCAGAAGGGCGTGGACCCCGAAGAGGCCGCGGCCGCGGTGGCCGGCGAGTCCTCGACCGCCACCTGGACCGTGGTCTGGACCGATCGCCTGACCGCCTGCGAGCTGTACCGCGCCAAGGCCTACCGGGTCGACCCCGTGCCCAACACCGGCGAGGGCACCAACACCGATGCCCAGTACTTCGCCTACATCGCCTACGACCTCGATCTCTTCGAGCCGGGGTCCATCGCCAACCTGACGGCATCGATCATCGGCAACGTGTTCGGCTTCAAGGCGGTCAAGGCGCTGCGCCTGGAGGACATGCGCATTCCGGTCGCCTACCTCAAGACCTTCCAGGGCCCGGCCACCGGCATCGTGGTGGAGCGCGAGCGACTGGACAAGTTCGGCCGCCCGCTGCTCGGCGCCACCACCAAGCCCAAGCTCGGCCTGTCGGGGCGCAACTACGGGCGCGTGGTCTACGAGGCGCTGAAGGGCGGACTGGACTTCGTGAAGGACGACGAGAACATCAACTCGCAGCCCTTCATGCACTGGCGCGACCGCTTCCTGTACTGCATGGAGGCCGTGAACCGCGCCTCGGCGGCGACCGGCGAGGTCAAGGGCCACTATCTCAATGTCACCGCCGGCACCATGGAGGAGATGATCGAGCGCGCGGAATTCGCCCGGGACCTCGGCTCGGTCATCATCATGATCGATCTGGTCATCGGCTACACGGCCATCCAGTCCATGGCCAAGTGGGCGCGCAAGAACGACATGATCCTGCACCTGCACCGCGCCGGAAATTCCACCTACTCGCGGCAGAAGAATCACGGCATGAACTTCCGCGTGATCTGCAAGTGGATGCGCATGGCGGGCGTGGATCACATCCACGCCGGCACGGTGGTCGGCAAGCTCGAAGGCGACCCGCTGATGATCAAGGGCTTCTACGACACCCTGCGCGACACCCATACGCCGGTGAGCCTGGAGAACGGTCTGTTCTTCGACCAGGACTGGGCCTCGTTGAACAAGGTCATGCCGGTCGCCTCGGGCGGGATCCATGCCGGACAGATGCATCAGCTCATCCATTATCTGGGCGAGGACGTGATACTGCAGTTCGGTGGCGGCACCATCGGCCACCCCATGGGCATCCAGGCCGGCGCCGTCGCCAATCGCGTGGCGCTGGAGGCGATGATCCTGGCCCGCAACGAGGGCCGCGATTACCTGCGCGAAGGCCCGCAGATCCTCGAGGCCGCCGCCAAGTGGTGCTCGCCGCTGAAGGCCGCGCTCGAAACCTGGAAGGACATCACCTTCAACTACGAGTCCACCGACACCGCGGACTTCGTGCCTACCACCACTGCCAGCGCCTGATCGAGAGGAGCCATCGCCATGAGGATCACACAGGGTCAGTTTTCGTTTCTGCCCGATCTCACCGACGAGCAGATCGTCGCGCAGATCAAGTACGCGCTGCAGAACAATTGGGCGGTGAACGTCGAGTACACCGACGATCCGCATCCGCGCAACACCTACTGGGAGATGTACGGCATGCCCATGTTCGACCTCAAGGATCCCGCCGGGATCATGATGGAGGTCAACGAGTGCCGTAAGACCTTCCCCAACCACTACGTGCGCGTCACGGCGTTCGACAGCACGCGCGGCTGGGAAACCCCGCGCATGTCGTTCATCGTCAACCGTCCCAAGGATGAGCCCGGCTTCGGGCTGATGCGCCAGGAGCGCAACGGCCGCAGCATGGGCTACACCATCCGTCCGTACGCTACGGACAAGCCGGAGGGCCGTCGCTACTGAGCGCCGGTCGATGGCCCGCGGGGGCTTTGCCGCCCCCGCGGGCATCCCGTCGCAATACTGAAATCACCTTCTGGGGATGCTGGCAATGAGTGAAGCACCGCGCCAAGCGGCGCCGTCCGACGATACACCCATCGATCTGCAGGCGGAGCTGCGCGCCTCCAACGTCCAGGAGGTGCTGGACAAGCTGGACCGCGAGCTGGTCGGCCTGAAACCGGTGAAGACCCGCATACGCGAGATCGCCGCGCTGCTGCTGGTCGATCGCGTGCGACGGCAGCTCGAGCTCACCTCGGGCGCGCCCACTTTGCACATGAGTTTCACGGGCAACCCGGGCACCGGCAAGACCACGGTCGCGTTGCGCATGGCCGAGATCCTGCACCGGCTGGGCTACGTGCGCCAGGGCCATCTGGTGTCGGTCACGCGCGACGACCTGGTCGGCCAATACATCGGTCATACCGCACCCAAGACCAAGGAGGTCATCAAGAAGGCCATGGGCGGTGTGCTGTTCATCGACGAGGCCTATTATCTGTATCGCCCCGAGAACGAGCGCGACTACGGTCAGGAGGCGATCGAGATCCTGCTGCAGGTGATGGAGAACAATCGCGACGACCTGGTGGTGATCCTCGCCGGTTACAAGAACCGCATGGACAGGTTCTTCCACAGCAATCCCGGCATGCGCTCGCGCATCGCGCATCACCTGGATTTCCCCGACTACAGCGCGGGCGAGCTGCTGGCGATCGCGCGCCTGATGCTGGCCGAGCAGAACTACCGCTTCAGTCCGAGCGCCGAGGAGGCGTTGTCCGAATACATCCGGCTGCGCATGGGCATGCCGCATTTCGCCAATGCCCGCTCGATTCGCAACGCCCTGGACCGCGCACGCCTGCGCCAGGCCAATCGCCTGTTCGAAAGCGGCGGGCGCCTGACCAGGACCGATCTGGTCACGCTGGAGGCCCCCGACATCCGCGCCAGTCGGGTGTTCATCGAAGGCCGCTCCGACGGCAGCGACGATTCCTATTCCGAAGAGCAGAAGGACGAGGGCGCGCCGCCGGTCTGAGGGCCGCCGCCAGGCAGGAGTGGTAGGACATGATCGACCTGCAGGCACTGTATCCGTTGCGCTCGTGGCCCAAGGTGGTGGACGCCACGTGCTACAACCAGGCACGGCTGGCGCTGCGGCGCATTGCCAATCCCTTGCGGGTGACCCTGCCCGGACATCGCGGCTTGCAGGTGATCCTGGGGGATCGCGCCTGGCTGTGCGTCGACGCTTTGCGCGACGACCAGCCGGTGCTCGCCTGGTGCGATTTCGAGACCGCCGGCCGCGGCGCGCTGCACGAACCGGTGCACTGCCGGCTGAACGTCTATCACCTGCACGCCGGCCTGATCATGGGATCGGCGCTCGAGGCGCTCGCCCACGGACTGCAGGCCGAGCTTCACGGACGCACTCCGGACTAGCCCCGCAGGTGAGATTTCCGGGCCAACCCGCACCTCTCAACGGCCGGTGGTAGCAAGACGTAGGGTAGGGCTGGACCCGCCGAGCAAACTACTCGCGCGCCCGCGCGCGTGCTAGAGTTCAGACTTTTCCGGCGCCCCGCATAGGAATGGGCCCGGCCGGTCCGGTCCTGACGACACCGCACACGCATGGACCTCCTGATTGCCGCGAAATTCTCGCTCGGATTGGTGTTGCTGGTCGCAGGCGCGGAAATGCTGGTGCGCGGTGCCTCGCGGCTTGCGGCACGTCTGGGTGTCTCTCCCCTGGTGATCGGCCTCACGGTAGTCGCCTTCGGCACGGGCTCTCCCGAGCTCGCCGTCAGCGTGCAGTCGGCGTTGAGCGGTCAGCCGGATATCGCCCTCGGCAACGTGGTGGGCAGCAACATCCTCAACGTGCTGCTGGTGCTCGGGCTCTCGGCGATGGTGGCGCCGCTGATCGTGGCCACCAAGCTGGTGCGGCTCGACGTGCCGCTCATGGTGGCAGCATCACTGTTGCTGTATGCCTTCAGCCGCGACGGCAGCCTGCAGCGCGTGGACGGCGCCGTGCTGCTCACCGGCATCGTGGTGTACACCGGCTGGTCGATCTGGGAAGGGCGGCGCGCGGAACGCGCAACGCGCGCGGCGGCGCGCGGGCCTGAGGCGTCTTCTTCCCAGCCAGATGCGTGGCCGCTGCCGCTTGCGGCGGTGGTCGCGGGGCTGGTCATGCTCACGCTCGGCTCGCGCTGGCTGGTGACCGGCGCCGTGAGCCTCGCGCAACTGCTCGGCATCAGCGAGCTGGTGATCGGCTTGACGGTGATCGCACTCGGTACCTCGCTGCCGGAAGTCGCCACCTCGGTGATCGCCACGCTGCGTGGCGAGCGCGATATCGCCATCGGGAACGTGATCGGCAGCAACCTGTTCAACATTCTTGGCGTCGCCGGCAGCGCCGCCCTGATCGCACCGCACGGCATACCGGTGGCGCCGGCCGCGCTGAATTTCGATCTGCCGGTGATGATCGCCACGGCTTTTGCCTGCCTGCCGATCTTCTTCTCCGGCAATTGCGTCGGGCGCTGGGAAGGCCTGCTGTTCTTCGGCTATTACATCGCCTACACCGCTTATCTGGTGCTCAAGGCCACCGAGCACGACTCACTGCCGGCCTTCAGCGCCATCATGATCAAGTTCTCGCTTCCGATCACTGCCGCAACCCTGGTGTTGCTGGTGCTGAATGCGCTGCGCAGAAACCGCCGGCGGCGCCCGTGAGGGCGCACTTCCTCCACAGGAGCAATACCAATGAGTGATGCCTTGTTCGAGTCCCGGCTCTCCTCGCTGCCACTGCTGCATCGAGGCAAGGTCCGCGACATCTACGCACTCGACATCCAACACCTGCTGATCGTGACCACCGACCGCATGTCGGCGTTCGACGTGGTGCTGCCGACACCGATCCCGGGCAAGGGACGCGTGCTCACCGCAGTGTCGAACTTCTGGTTCGAGCGCACGCGCCACATCGTTCCCAACCAGCTCGTGCAGCGCCCGCTCGAGGACGTGCTGGCGGATGCGGAGCAACGCAAACAGGTGCAAGGACGCGCCGTGGTGGTACGCCGGCTCGAGCCGCTGCCGGTGGAGGCCATCGTGCGCGGATATCTCATCGGCTCGGGATGGAAAGACTACCAGCGCAGCGGTGCGGTATGCGGCATCGCCCTGCCGCCGGGACTGCGCCAGGCCGATCGACTGCCGCAGGCGCTGTTCACTCCCTCGACCAAGGCGGCGGCCGGACAGCACGATGAGAACATCAGCTTCGATACCACGGTCGAGCTGCTCGGCGCCGATCTTGCCACACGGGTTCGCGACCTCAGCCTGCGCATCTACACCGAGGCGGCCGAATACGCCCTGCAGCGCGGCATCATCATCGCCGACACCAAGTTCGAGTTCGGCAGAAGTCCCGACGGCGGGCTGGTGCTGATCGATGAAGTGCTGACGCCCGACTCCTCACGCTTCTGGCCTGCCGCAAGCTACCGCCCCGGCAGTAACCCGCCAAGCTTTGACAAGCAGTACGTGCGCGACTACCTGGAGACGCTGGACTGGGACAAGCGCGCGCCGGGTCCGGCATTGCCTGCGGACGTGGTGGCACGTACTGCGGAAAAGTACCGCGAAGCACAGCGACTGCTCACGAGTTGAGACGCGGCCTGGCGAGCCCGGAACGAAAGACAAAAGGAAGGAAGCCTGGTGCGAATGTCGCCCCGCCCGAAGGCGGGGCGACTAAAGCGAGGAAAGGGAGATTCAGCTGGCGGGTTCCACGTTGGTCGCCTGCAGGCCTTTCTTGCCCTTCTCTACTTCGAACTTCACCAGCTGGCCCTCGGCGAGCGTCTTGAAACCCTGGGCCTTGATGGATGAGTAATGCACGAATACATCTTCGCCGCCGTCCTCAGGAGTGATGAAGCCAAACCCTTTGGACTCGTTGAACCACTTGACCGTACCAGTACGCATGAATCGACCTCTTGAGGCAATTTGACTAATTCGTGAAGGGACGCAGAGTGCCTCCATCTCCAATCGCTCCACGCCAGCCCCCCAGGCTGCGGAGCCAGCATAGCCTATTCCAAATGGGGATACCAGAATCCTACGACGCTGCATCGCACGCAGTGTCGTTGACTGTAATGCACGCTCTACGCATGCAACGGAACTCCTTTAATGATGCGATGCGGTCGAACGTCATCGATTAAAAGAACAGAGTTTTCTTATCGACGCGCGCAACCGGCGTGGCTTGCCCTGTTGCGCTCATCGATTCCGGATGCCATGCACGGGCGTGTTGCACGATGCCGGCAGTAACGTGACTCGCCGATGACTGCAGTTGCGCATGCAGCGCACGACTCTGCGCGGCGTGCACGTAAGCGGTGCAGCTTGCAGGCAAGACACGAGTGGCTGGCGCAATCCGGGCCGTGGCGATCATCCATCGAGGTTGCGAAGCGACCTTTGGATTGAGAGAGGGCGATGCGCACTTCAAGGTGCCGCCGTCTTTGTGCTGCCCGGCGCACGACAAAAAAAGGGCGGGAAATCCCGCCCTTTTTTCTGCTGTTGCCGCGGTGCGGATCAATGTACGCGCGGGTCGAGCTCGCCGGTCTGGTAGCGTTTCACCATGGCCTCGAGGCCGACGACCTTGATCTTGGACGCCTGACCTGCAGTGCCGAAGGACTCGTAGCGGATCTTGCAGATGTCCTTCATGGCCTTGGTGGATGCCTTCAGCCACTTGCGCGGATCGAACTCCTTGGGATTCTCGGCCAGGAACTTGCGTACCGCACCGGTGCTCGCCATGCGCAGGTCGGTGTCGATGTTGACCTTGCGCACGCCATGCTTGATGCCTTCCTGAATCTCCTCGAGCGGGACGCCGTAGGTGCTGCCCATGTCACCACCGTAGCTGTTGATGATCTTGAGCCAGTCCTGCGGCACGGAAGAGGAGCCGTGCATCACCAGATGGGTGTCGGGGATGCGCGCGTGGATTTCCTTGATGCGGTTGATGGCCAGAATGTCACCGGTCGGCGGACGCGTGAACTTGTAGGCGCCATGGCTGGTGCCGATGGCAATGGCCAGTGCGTCGACCTTGGTGTCCTTGACGAAATGCGCAGCCTCTTCCGGATCGGTGAGCAGCTGCGAATGATCGAGCACGCCTTCCGCGCCCGAGCCGTCCTCCTCACCCGCCATGCCGGTCTCCAGCGAGCCCAGGCAGCCCAGCTCACCTTCCACCGAGACGCCGCCCGCATGCGCCATCTCGACGACCTTGCGCGTGACCTCGGCGTTGTAGGTGTAAGTGGCAGGCGTCTTCATGTCCTCCAGCAGTGAGCCGTCCATCATCACGGATGAAAAGCCGAGCTGAATGGAGCGCAGGCACACCCCGGGCGATGCGCCATGGTCCTGATGCATGCACACCGGGATGTGCGGCCACTGCTCGATCGCCGCCTGGATCAGGTGGCGCAGAAACGGAGCGCCCGCATAGGAACGGGCGCCGGCCGAGGCCTGCACGATGACCGGGCTGTCGGTCTCCTCGGCGGCCTGCATGATGGCATGCATCTGCTCCATGTTGTTCACGTTGAAGGCGGGTACGCCGTAGCCGTGCTCGGCAGCGTGGTCCAGCAGTTGTCGCAGGGATATCAGAGCCATTGGGGTCTCCTCGTTGTCGGTAGTTCGGGATCGGATGACGGAAGTTTCGTGACGGGGCAACCCGCGGCGCACGCTTTCCGTGGCCGGCACATTGTAAGCCAAGGCGCGGCCAGGCACGACGCCGGGTGGTCTCCGGCCGTGGCGACTATTCCGTCTTGGGAATCACCAGGTCGCCCACCCGCACGATCTTCATGGCATTGGTGCCACCGTGCACCCCCATCAGGTCTCCCTTGGTGATGATGACGAGGTCGCCGTCGCGCACTGCGCCACGCCGCACCAGTTCGTCGATCACCTCCTTGTTCACCACGGCGTGGTCGGTCGAGGGCACGTCGAAGCTGACCGGATAGACGCCCCGGTACAGGGTCACTTTGCGCCGCGTCTCGACGTGCCGCGTCAAGGCATAGATGGGGATCCCGGAGCTGATGCGCGACATCCACAGCGGGGTGGAGCCGGACTCCGTGAGCGCCGCGATGGCCTTCACCCCGAGGTGGTTGGCGGTATACATCGCCGCCATGGCGATGGCCTCGTCGCTGCGCCTGAACCGGGTGTTGATGCGGTGGTCGGAGGCGGTTGCCAGCCGGTGCAGCTCGGCGCCGCAGCAGATGCGGGCCATGGCCGCCACCGCCTTGCCGGGATAGCGCCCGGTCGCGGTCTCGGCCGAGAGCATCACCGAATCGGTGCCATCCAGCACCGCATTGGCCACGTCGAAAACCTCGGCGCGGGTGGGAATCTGGCTCTCCACCATGGACTGCATCATCTGTGTGGCGGTGATGACCACACGATCCATGGCCCGGGCGCGATGGATGATGCGCTTCTGCACCGCGGGCAGCTCGGCATCGCCGATCTCCACCCCCAGGTCGCCGCGCGCGATCATGATGACGTCGCAAGCATTGATGATCTCGTCCAGGGCGTTCAGCGCCTCGGCGCGCTCGATCTTGCCGACGATGCCGCCTTGTCCGCCGGCGGCGCGCAGCAGCTCACGCGCTTCCAGGATGTCGCGTTCACTGCGCGGGAAGGAGACGGCCACGTAGTCGGCACTGAGCTCCGCGGCCACGCGGATGTCGGCGCGATCCTTTTGCGTCAACGCCGAGGCGGAAAGACCGCCGCCCTGACGGTTGATGCCTTTGTTGTTCGACAGCTCGCCGCCGACCACCACGCGGCATTCGATCTGATCGCCGATCACCTGATCCACCCACAGCACGATGCGCCCGTCATCGAGCAGCAGGGTGTCGCCCCGGCTCACGTCCTGGGGCAGCTGCTTGTAGGCGATGCCGACGCGCTGCTCGGTGCCGGCGTTGGCATCGAGGCCGGCATCGAGGATGAAGCGGCTGCCCTCGGCCAGGGTGATCTTGCCGGCCTCGAACCGGTCGATGCGGATCTTCGGGCCTTGCAGATCGGCCAGCACGCCGACCTGGCGTCCGTGCGCCCGGGCACGGTTGCGCACCGTCTCGACGCGGCGGATGTGCTCCTCGGGCGCGCCGTGGGAGAAGTTGACGCGCACCACGTCGACTCCCGCCTCGATCACCTCGTCCAGCACCTTGGGGTCGTCCGTGGCTGGCCCGATGGTGGCAACAATCTTGGTTCGACGCAGCAACGTTCTACCCTCGATGATGATGCGCTGCAGGCGCGCTGCGCGGGGCCGGCGACCCCGCGCGATGCCTGGCGCTACTTGCCGGCGGCGCGCTCTTCGAGCATGGCGACGGCCGGCAGCTTCTTGCCTTCCAGGAATTCCAGGAAGGCGCCGCCTCCGGTGGAGATGTAGGACACCCGGTCCGCGACGCCGTACTTGGCAACTGCCGCCAGGGTGTCGCCGCCTCCGGCGATGGAGAAGGCCGGGCTGTCGGCAATGGCCATGGAAAGCGCCTTGGTGCCCTCGCCGAACTGATCGAACTCGAACACGCCGACCGGTCCGTTCCAGACGATGGTGCCCGCCTTCCTGACGATCTCCGCGAAACGGCGCGAGGTCTCGGGACCGACGTCGAAGATCATGTCGTCGTTCGCGACCTCGGAGACCTTTTTCAGGGTTGCCGCCGCACTTTCGGAAAACTCCTTGCCGCACACCACGTCGCCCGGCACCGGAATGTCCGCACCGCGCGCGCGCGCCGCCTCGGTGAGGCGCCTCGCCTCCTCGACCAGGTCGGCCTCGTACAGCGACTTGCCGACCGGGTGGCCGGCCGCGGCGATGAAGGTGTTGGCGATGCCGCCGCCGACGATCAACTGATCGACCAGCTTCGACAGCGAGTCCAGCACAGTGAGCTTGGTGGAAACCTTCGAGCCACCGACGATGGCGACCAGCGGACGCCTGGGATTGTCCAGCGCCTTGCCGAGGGCGTCGAGCTCGGCGGCGAGCAGCGGCCCGGCGCAGGCGATCGGCGCGTACATGCCCACGCCATGCGTGGAAGCCTGGGCGCGATGCGCGGTACCGAAGGCGTCCATCACGTAGATGTCGCACAGCCCCGCCATCTGCCGCGACAGGTCCTCGTTGTTCTTCTTCTCACCCTTGTTGAAGCGCACGTTCTCGCAGATCACGACGTCGCCGTTCTGCATATCCGGCACGCCTTTCAGCCAGTCCTTGACCAGCCGCACGGGCTTGCCGAGCAGGCCGCCGAGGTGATCGGCCACCGGCTTCAGCGAATACTTCTCGTCGTACACGCCTTCCTCGGGCCGACCGAGGTGCGACATCAGCATTACCTTGGCGCCCGCCTTCGTGGCGTGCTGGATGGTGGGGAGCGAGGCGCGAATGCGCGTGTCGTCGGACACCTTGCCGTCCTTCAGCGGCACGTTCAGATCCTCGCGGATCAGCACGCGCTTACCGCCAAGGTCCAGGTCGGTCATCTTGATGATGGACATAGCTACTCCGAATGGTTCCTGTGAGGGACACGAGACCGCAAAAGGCGCAGCGCCGCGGGAAGGGTTCGCCCGGGAACCCTGGACCTCCGCGACGCCGCGCCTTGGCGGGTCCGATACCGCTGCCGGACTACTTGGCGCTCATCAACGCCACGGTGGTGTCGAGCATGCGGTTGGAGAAGCCCCACTCGTTGTCGTACCAGGACAGGACCTTCACCAGCTTGCCGTCGATGACTTTGGTGAGGGTGGCGTCGTAGGTGGAGGAGACCGGGTCGTGGTTGAAGTCCATGGAGACCAGCGGCCCGTCATTGTAGTTGAGGATCCCCTTCAGCTCGCCGTCGGCGGCCTCCTTCATGATGGCGTTGATCTCGTCCTTGCTGGTTTCACGCGCCGCGACGAAGGTCAGATCGACCACCGAGACATTGATGGTCGGCACGCGGATGGCGAAGCCGTCGAGCTTGCCGTTGAGCTCGGGCAGCACCAGCCCCACCGCGGCGGCGGCGCCGGTCTTGGTCGGGATCATCGACATGGTGGCGGAACGGGCGCGGCGCAGGTCGGAGTGATAGACGTCGGTCAGCACCTGGTCGTTGGTGTAGGAGTGCACGGTGGTCATCAGGCCGTGAACCATGCCGATGCTCTGGTGCAGCGGCTTGACCAGCGGCGCAAGGCAGTTGGTGGTGCACGAGGCGTTGGAGATTACGGTGTCGCTGGCCTTCAGCACCTTGTGGTTCACGCCGTACACGATCGTGGCGTCCACGTCCTTGCCGCCGGGTGCGGAAATGATCACTTTCTTGGCGCCGCCCCTGAGGTGCGCGGAAGCCTTTTCCTTGGTGGTGAAGATGCCCGTGCACTCATGTACCACGTCCACACCCAGCTCGCCCCAGGGCAGCTTGGAGGGGTCGCGCTCGGCCAGCACCCGGATCTTGTCGCCGTTGACGATCATGTAATCGCCTTCCACCGTAATCTTGCCGGGAAACTTGCCGTGCACGGTGTCGTAACGCGTCAGATGGGCGTTGGTCTCGGCGTTGCCGAGGTCGTTCACCGCGACGATCTGGATTTCCTTGTTGCGTCCGCTCTCGTAGATGGCACGCAGTACGTTGCGCCCGATGCGGCCATAACCGTTGATTGCGACTTTGATTGTCATGCTGTGTCTCCCAGAGTGATGATCAAGGTGTCCCGTGCGCCCCGTCCCGCGTGCCGGCCGCGAGGACCGAACCCGGAGCTAAAGCACTTCCTCCACGGCCTTCGCCACGTTCTCGCCGGTGAAACCGAAGTATTTGAACAGCGCGCCGGCCGGCGCCGACTCGCCGAAGCGGTTGATGCCGATCACCCGCCCGTCCAGGCCCACGTACTTCAGCCAGTAGTCGGTCACGCCCGCCTCGACTGCGACCCGCGCCGTGACGGCGCGCGGCAGCACCGACTCGCGATAGGCCGCATCCTGGGCATCGAACACGTCGGTGCTGGGCATGGAAACCACACGCACCTGCCTGCCGTCTTGTGCCAGCAGCTTCTGCGCTTCCATGGCGATCGCCACCTCGGAGCCGGTGGCGATGATGATGCCCTGCGGCTTGCCGCCCGCAGCCTCGCTCAGCACGTAGCCCCCGCGCGCGATGGCATCGATCTGTGCGGCATCGCGCTGCTGGTGCGGCAGGTTCTGGCGCGAGAAGATCAGCGCGCTGGGTCCGCCGCTGCGCTCGATGGCCGTCCTCCAGGCCACGGCCGATTCCACGGCATCGCACGGACGCCATACCGACATGTTGGGAATCATGCGCAAGGTGGCGGTCTGCTCCACGGCCTGATGGGTCGGACCGTCCTCGCCCAGGCCGATGGAGTCGTGGGTGTAGACGAACAGCGAGCGCACCTTCATCAGCGCCGCCATGCGCAAGGCGTTGCGGGCGTACTCGGAGAACATCAGAAAGGTGGCGCCGTAGGGGATGAACCCGCCGTGCAGCGCGATACCGTTGAGGATGGCCGACATGCCGAACTCGCGTACACCGAAGTAGATGTAGTTGCCGTCCGACACGGTCTTGCCGATGGGCTTGGAGCTCTTCCACAGCGTGAGGTTCGATCCGGCGAGATCGGCGGAGCCGCCGATGAGCTCCGGCAGCAGCGGGCCGTATCCGTTCAACGCGTTCTGCGAAGCCTTGCGCGAGGCGATGGTCTCGGCCTTCTCGGCGACGGCGCGCACGAATTTCTGCGCCTCCTCGTTCCAGTTCGCGGGCAACTTCCCCTGCATGCGCCGCTCGAGCTCGGCGGCGAGCTCCGGGTACGCCTTGCGATAGGCGGCGAAGCGCTCCGCCCAGTGCGCCTCGGCCTGCGCGCCTTTGTTGCGCGCATCCCAGCCGGCGTAGATCTCCTCCGGCACCACGAACGGTGGATACTTCCAACCGAGATTCTCGCGGGTAGCGGCAACCTCGTCGTCACCGAGCGGCGCGCCGTGGCAGTCGTGGCTGCCGCACAGATTGGGCGCACCATATCCGATCACGGTCTTGCAGCAGAGGAGCGACGGCTTGTCGTTCACCGAGCGCGCTTCGTGGATGGCGCGGCTCACGGCCTCCGGATTGTGCCCGTCGACGTCGGCGACCACATGCCAGCCATAGGCCTGGAAGCGCTGCGGAGTGTCGTCGGTGAACCAGCCCTCGACATGGCCGTCGATGGAAATGCCGTTGTCGTCGTAGAAGGCGATGAGCTTGCCGAGCCCCAGCGTGCCGGCCAGCGAGCAGGCTTCGTGGGAGATGCCTTCCATCAGGCAGCCGTCGCCCAGGAACACATAGGTGTGGTGGTCGATGACATGGTGACCGTCACGATTGAACTGTCCGGCCAGCACCTTCTCCGCGATGGCCATCCCCACGGCATTGCTGATGCCCTGGCCGAGCGGACCGGTGGTGGTCTCCACGCCCGGGGCATAGCCGTACTCCGGGTGGCCCGGGGTCTTGGAGTGCAGCTGGCGGAAGTTCTTCAGCTCCTCGATCGGCAGCTCGTAGCCGCTGAGATGCAGCAGGCTGTAGAGCAGCATGGAGCCATGACCGTTGGAGAGCACGAAGCGGTCGCGGTCCAGCCACTTCGGATTGGTCGGGTTGTGCTTCAGGAAATCGTTCCACAGCACCTCGGCGATGTCCGCCATTCCCATCGGGGCGCCGGGATGGCCGGACTTGGCCTTCTGTACCGCGTCCATGCTGAGCGCACGGATGGCGTTGGCTAGTTCTCTGCGCGAGGGCATAGGTCTCTCCTAAATAGTCCTGAGTACTGAACCTGGCACTGGTAAGCTGTCATCAGGCGCCGTCTCGCCGGCGCACTCGCACACCGGCCCGTTGCCGGCGAGCGCCACACGGGCGCTGCAGCGCATCCAACGGGCCTGGAGAATTGTTGTCGCACCAGCGGGGAGCGTATGACTCGGCTCAAGGGCTGGTTGTCCGGCCGGATCGCTCGATCCCGCCGCAGCTCGGTTGCACCCTGTCACAGGACTCGCCTGTATGCTGTTCGCCGCTCCGGCAACCCGACACCAGCGGCACTCGGTCGAGGGAAACCGCGGCGGCATCAAATTGCGAGCCGAACACGTCGACGCCGAGGATGCTTACCGCGAGCGATACTGCAGGAAACCACTGGCTGCAGCGCAGGTACCGGCCTTCCGCAAAGCGCAAGGTCGGGTATTTTCCCCTACTTGGCAGCGTTGGGCAATAGCGTTGCGCAGAGGCTCGATGCGACCGTGATCAGCGTGAAAGCTCCCGCTCGCGCAGCCAGTGCGTGGTGGCGAGCGCCTTGCGGGCTGGACCGCGGGCCACGGGCTCGTCCAGCGCGCACGCGCTGCTGCGCGTGCAACCGCTGCCAGGCAAGCTGCATGGCGCGCGACACCCCGCAGTCGACCAGGATGAGCGCCCCGGCGTTCCAGCACCGCGACGGATTGCATGATGCGGATCGCACGAACGCACAGCCGTCGTCACGAGCCTCAGCCGCCGCCCTTCCATTTGATGGAGCAGCCCATGCTCGGGATCTGCTCGCGCGGTCCCTGTCCGGTCTCGGAGACCTGCTTCATGGCCTCGAACAGGTCACGCCGGGCGTCAGCGGGCGCGCTTTCCTTGCGGCTGGCGTCCAGGCGCCCGCGATACTGCAGCGCGAGGTCGGCGTTGTAGCCGAAGAAGTCCGGTGTGCATACCGCCCCGTAGGCCCTGGCCACCTCCTGACTTTCGTCGAGCAGGTAAGGAAACGGGAAACGATACTGCTCGGCCACCCGCCTCATGTTCTCGAAGGAATCCTCCGGGTACTCGGTCGAATCGTTGGACATGATCGCCACACTGCGCACCCCGTGCTTCAACAGCTCGCCGGCATCGCGCACGATGCGCTCGCGCACCGCCTTCACATAGGGACAATGATTGCAGATGAACATCACCAGCAGGCCCCGCTCGCCCCGGCACTCCTCGAGCGTCCAGGTCTTGCCGTCGACGCCGGGCAGCGAGAAATTCAAGGCCGGTCGCCCGAAGTCGCAAACCGGGGTTTCCAAACTCACCATCGTGCTCACCTCTCGTCCACATGAATGTCAACCAGAGGTATACCGCAGTACCGGCTGCATTGCCACGCCGCCGGCCCTGTGTGCACGCTATGCGCCGGTGTAGCAGCGCTTTTTGCCCGGCGCGATTCCATGTACACTTCCCTGCCTTTGAGAGCGCGCCCGCGTCGGGCGCTGCGGCGGGAGGCAGCCCGATGCCGGGCCGGCCGCCGGAAACAAGAGGAAACTGATGCCAAACGATTATCTCTTTACTTCGGAGTCGGTCTCCGAGGGCCATCCGGACAAGATCGCCGACCAGATCTCCGACGCGTTCCTGGACGCGGTGCTGGAGCAGGACCGCGCGGCGCGGGTGGCCTGCGAAACGCTGGTGAAGACCGGCATGGTGGTGCTCGCGGGCGAAGTCACCACCTCGGCCTGGGTGGACACCGAGCGCCTGGTGCGCGAGACCATCAGGGAAGTCGGCTACAACAGCTCGGACATGGGATTCGACTGGGAGTCGTGTGCCGTGCTGACCGGCATCGGCAAGCAGTCCGCCGACATCGCCATGGGCGTCGACGAGACCGAGCAGCACGAACAGGGCGCGGGCGACCAGGGACTGATGTTCGGTTACGCCACCGACGAGACCGACGTGCTGATGCCGGCGCCGATCACCTATGCGCACCGGCTGGTGAAACGGCAGGCCGAAGTGCGCAAGAACGGCGCCATGCCCTGGCTGCGTCCCGATGCCAAGAGCCAGATCACCTTCCGCTATCAGGACGGGCGACCGGTCGCCATCGACGCCGTGGTGCTCTCGACCCAGCACTCACCGGAGATCGGCTACCAGGTGCTGCGCGAAGCGGTCATGGACGAGATCATCCTGCCCGTGCTGCCGAGTGAGTGGATCGGGAAGGAAACGCGCTTCTTCATCAATCCCACCGGTCGCTTCGTCATCGGCGGACCCATGGGTGACTGCGGCCTTACCGGACGCAAGATCATCGTCGACACCTACGGCGGCATGGCGCGCCATGGCGGGGGAGCATTCTCCGGCAAGGATCCGTCCAAGGTCGACCGCTCTGCCGCCTATGCGGCACGTTATGTCGCCAAGAACATCGTCGCCGCGGGCCTCGCCGAGCGCTGTGAAATCCAGATCTCCTATGCCATCGGTGTCGCCCATCCGACCTCCATCACCGTGTCGACCTTCGGCACCGGCAAGGTGGCGGATGACCGGCTGGTCGAGCTCATCCGGGAACATTTCGACCTGCGCCCGCGCGGCATCATCAGCATGCTCGATCTGCTGCGCCCCATCTATGCCTGCACGGCGACCTACGGGCATTTTGGCCGCGAGGAGCCGCAGTTCACCTGGGAGCGTACCGACAAGGCCGAACTGTTGCGCGAGGCCGCCGGGGTCTAGGCGTCTGTCCCGACGAGATCGAGAAAAGAGCGCAAACGCGCGACGCACGTCCGCACACCGATTCTGGAGAACCACATGAGCAGTCGACCCGCAGAACAGAACCTCGCGCCCGATTACAAGGTCGCAGACATCTCCCTGGCCGAATGGGGACGCAAGGAGATCTCCATCGCCGAAACCGAGATGCCCGGCCTGATGGCAGTGCGCGAGGAATACAGCGCCCAGCAGCCGCTCAAGGGCGCACGCATCGCCGGCTCCCTGCACATGACCATCCAGACAGCGGTGCTCATCGAAACACTGAAGGCGCTGGGGGCGGATGTGCGCTGGGCCTCCTGCAACATCTTCTCCACCCAGGATCACGCCGCCGCGGCCATTGCTGCGGCCGGCACGCCGGTGTTCGCCTACAAGGGCGAAACGCTGGAGGAGTACTGGGAGTACACGCACCGCATTTTCGAATGGCACGGCGGCGGAACGCCGAACATGATCCTCGATGACGGCGGCGATGCCACCCTGCTGGTCACCCTCGGCGCGCGCGCCGAGCACGACCCGTCCGCCATCGCCAACCCCACCAACGAGGAAGAGGAAGCACTGTTCGCCGCCATCCGCAAACGGCTCGGCGCCCGTCCGGGCTGGTACGGCCAGCTCGCCAAGGCCATCCGCGGGGTGACCGAGGAGACCACCACCGGCGTGCATCGCCTGTACCAGATGGCCAGGGAGGGAACGCTGCTGTTCCCGGCCATCAACGTCAACGACTCGGTGACCAAGAGCAAGTTCGACAATCTCTACGGCTGCCGCGAGTCCCTGGTCGATGGCATCAAGCGCGCCACCGACGTCATGATTGCCGGCAAGATCTGCGTGGTACTCGGTTACGGCGACGTCGGCAAGGGCTGCGCACAGTCGCTGCGCGGATTGGGCTCGACGGTGTGGATCACCGAGATCGATCCCATCTGCGCGCTGCAGGCGGCGATGGAAGGCTATCGCGTGGTCACCATGGACGATGCCGCGAGCCAGGCCGACATCTTCGTCACCGCCACCGGCAACAAGAGCGTGATCACGCTCGAGCACATGCAGCGCATGAAGGACCAGGCCATCGTGTGCAACATCGGACACTTCGACTCCGAGATCGAGGTCGGCAAGCTGCGCCAGCACCGCTGGGAGAATATCAAGCCGCAGGTCGATCACGTGATTTTCCCCGACGGCAAGCGCCTCATCCTGCTGGCCGAGGGCCGACTGGTGAATCTCGGCTGCGCCACCGGGCATCCGAGCTTCGTAATGTCCAACTCCTTCACCAACCAGGTGATGGCGCAGATCGAGCTGTGGACCCACCCGGAGCGCTACGAGCACCGTGTGTACGTGCTCCCCAAGCACCTCGACGAGCGCGTGGCACGACTGCACCTGAAGAAGCTGGGCGCCAGGCTCACCGAGCTCACGCCCGAGCAGGCAGCCTATATCGGTGTGCCGGTGGAGGGACCCTTCAAGCCGGAACACTACCGGTACTGATCGGCCATCGTCGCCCATGCAGTCGCAGAGAAGACATCGGGCGGTCTACAGTTTCGAGTTCTTCCCGCCCAAGTCCGACGAGGGCGTAAACAAGCTGCGGGCGACGCGCCAGGAGCTTGCCGCGTTGCGCCCGCGCTTTTTTTCGGTCACCTTCGGCGCCGGCGGCTCGACGCGCGACCGCACGCTGGAAACCGTCGTGGAAATCCAGCGCGCGTCGGGCATCGATGCCGCCCCGCATCTGTCGTGCATCGGCTCGACGCGCGAGGGCATCCGCGAGCTGCTGCAGAATTATCGCGAGCACGGCATCCGGCACATCGTCGCACTGCGCGGCGACATGCCCTCGGGCATGCGGGAGGCGGGCGAGCTCACCCATGCCAATGAGCTGGTGGCCTTCATCCGTGCCGAAACCGGCAATCACTTCCACATCGAGGTGGCGGCCTATCCCGAGTTCCATCCCCAGGCGACCAGCGCGCGCCGCGACCTGCTCAACTTCAAGCGCAAGATCGAGGCCGGCGCCGACAGCGCCATCACCCAGTACTTCTACAATCCCGACGCCTACTACCGCTTCGTCGACAGCTGTGAGGCCATGGGCGTGAGCGTGCCCATCGTGCCGGGCATCATGCCCATCACCAATTTCGCGCAGCTGGCACGCTTCTCCGATGCGTGCGGCGCGGAGATCCCGCGCTGGATCCGCAGGCGCCTGGAGGGCTACGGAGAAGATCTCGCCGCGCTGCGCGAGTTCGGCGCCGACGTGGTCACACGGATGTGCCGGCAGCTGCTGGAGGCCGGCGCGCCGGGGCTGCACTTCTACACCATGAACCAGGCCGGCCCCACCTCCATCATCTGGAACAACCTGGGCCTGTACGCCGGCTGAGCTACCCGCAGCCTGGGCGGCGGCCCGGCGCCGCTGCGGTATCATCGCGCCATGAACAACGCCGACATGACCCGCCGCGACCTCGCGACCGTGTGGCACCCGTGCACCCAGATGAAGGACCACGAGTGGCTGCCGCTGATCCCCATCCGCCGCGCGCAGGGCGTGTGGCTGGAGGATTTCGACGGGCGGCGTTATCTCGATGCCATGAGCTCCTGGTGGGTGAACCTGTTCGGCCATGCGAATCCGCGCATCAACGCGGCGCTGCGCGAGCAGCTGGAAAGTCTGGAGCACGTGCTGCTCGCCGGCTTCACCCACGAGCCGGTGGTGCAGCTCTCCGAGCGCCTGCTCGCCCTTGCGCCTGCCGGACTCGCGCGCTGCTTCTACGCCGACAACGGCTCCTCCGCCGTGGAGGTGGCGCTCAAGATGAGCTTCCACTACTGGCGCAACCGCGGCGAGATGCGTCGCACCCGCTTCGTGACGCTCGCCAACAGCTACCACGGCGAGACGCTGGGCGCCCTGGCAGTGGGCGATGTCGCGCTCTACAAGGAAACCTACGCTCCGCTGCTGATGCAGGCCGTGACGGTGCCCGCTCCGGACTGTTATCTGCTGCGCGACGGCGAGACCTGCGCCGATCGGGCGCGCCAAGCAGCCGCCGCGCTGGAAGCTGCGCTGGAGCGCCATGCAGGCCAGGTGTGTGCCGTGCTCATCGAGCCGCTGGTGCAGTGCGCCGGCGGCATGCGCATGTACGATCCGCTGTATCTCGGACTGGCGCGTGCGGCCTGCGATCGCCACGGCGTGCACCTCATCGCCGACGAGATCGCCGTGGGCTTCGGGCGCACCGGTACGCTGTTTGCCTGCGAGCAGGGCCGCCATCCTCCCCGACCTGCTGTGCCTCTCCAAGGGCCTCACGGGCGGCTATCTGCCGCTGTCCGTCGTCCTCACCACCGAGGCCGTCTACCAGGCGTTCTACGACGACTATGCGCAGCTGCGCGCCTTCCTGCATTCGCACAGCTACACTGGCAATCCCCTCGGCTGCCGCGCCGCACTGGCAACCCTGGACCTCTTTGACGAGCAACCAGTGCTGGAGAACAACACTCGCCTGGCCGCAGCCATGGCACAAGCCACGGCGCATTTTCAGGACCACCCGCACGTGGCGGAGGTGCGCCAGCGCGGCATGATCCTCGCCGTGGAGCTGGTGCAGGACAAGAACGCGGGCACCCCCTACCCCTGGCAGCAGCGCCGTGGACTGGGTGTCTATCGGCACGCGCTCGCCGCGGGCGTGCTGCTGCGCCCGCTGGGCAACGTGATCTATTTCATGCCGCCCTATGTGGTCACCGAGGAGCAGATCGCGCGTATCGCCGAGGTGGCCTGGCAGGGCATCGTCGCGGCCACTGCCGACTGATTTCCATGCGTGTGCCACGCGTCTACGTCGACCTTGCGCTAGCGGGCCAGACCCACATCCTGCTGCCTGCGCCCGCGGCGGATCACGTGGTGCGGGTGCTGCGCCTGCGCGCTGGCGCCGAGCTTCTGCTGTTCGACGGCACCGGCGGACAGTTCCGCGCAGCGCTGGAGCGCGTGCGGCGCTCGAGCGTCGAGGCGCGCCTGCTGGAGCACCTGACGGGCGAGGTCGAATCGCCCCTGGCGACCGTGCTGGTGCAAGGCGTCTCGCGCGGCGAGCGCATGGATTACACGCTGCAGAAAGCGGTCGAGCTCGGCGTGTGGCGCGTGGTGCCGGTGTTTACCGAGCGCAGCATGGTGGCGCTGCGGGGCGAGCGCCTGGCGCAGCGCCAGCGCCACTGGGAAGCGGTGACGATCGCCGCCTGCGAACAGAGCGGGCGCAACCGCCTGCCGGTGCTGGAGAGCGCGGCAAGCTACGCCGAGTGGCTGGACCGCCCGCCCCAGGGCCAGCGCCTGGTGCTCGATCCGCGTGCCACTGCCGGGATCGGGTCGATGCCGCGTCCGGATGGAGTAGTGACCCTGGTGATCGGCCCGGAAGGCGGGCTCACCCAGGAGGAGCTTGCCGGCGCGCTGCGCGCCGGATGCCTCGGCGTACGCCTCGGCCCGCGCGTGTTGCGCACCGAAACTGCAGCGGTGGCGGCACTCGCGGCCCTGCAGACGCTATGGGGAGACCTCGGCTGACCCTCTGGGTGGGGTCGGTGACAGACGACAAGCAGTCTCATTGACGGACCGCGCGCGCCTGCACTGCCTGGCCGTCCCGATTGACGCGCAGTCCGCGTGCAGGAACCACCTCGGTCCGCCGATCGCGAAGAATGCCAGATCTTCCTGCCATCCATTTCACCTACCGGCCAGCCGCTGGCCGGCTGGTGAGATTTCCGGGCTTAGGGCAGCAACTCCAGGATGGTCTCCAGCTGCGCGAGGTCCGGCACCGCCACTGCGACGCCGTCCAGGGTCAGCTCGGCGAGCACCAGTTCGTGTGATTCAGGCGCCGGGGAGAGAACCGCAGCGTTGTCCGGTTCGAGGTGCAGCAGGCGTGGCAGACCGGCGATGGCCAGCGCATACAGGCGTGCGCGGGCACGCCGTGCCTGCGCCTTCATCACCAGCAGCCGGATGCGCTGCGCGACCACCGCGGACTCTCCGAGGGCGGCAGCCTCGAAGTCGATCACCGGCAGCTCGCGGCCGCGCCAGGATGCGTGCCCGAGCACCCCCACCAGTTCGTTGTCCAGTGGACGCAGCTCGGCGCGGTCGACGACCTCGGCCACCGCCGTGCTCGGCAGCAGTAGCCGGATCGTGCGCAGCGGCACCAGCAGGGCACCGAGTTTTCCCGAGGATTCTTTCACAGGCCTCTTCACCCCGGACACACACGCCTGGGCCGGCAGCTCGGCCGCAAGCCGCTCGGCAAGGCGTTCCGGCACCTCACTGAAGCTCACCACGCCGGTGCGGCGCACGTGATCGACCATGGTGCTGATGACGCAGGTTTCCGGATCCTGCACCCACACCCGTCCTCCGCGCCGCGCCAGCGCCACGCAACCGCGCGCGCCGTCGTCGCCCATGCCGCTGAAAATCACCGCACCGGCGCCAGCACCATAGCGCTCCGCGACGCACATCAGTGCGGCGTCGATGCTCGGACTGTAACCGGGCGCTGCAGGCGCCGGGCGCAGGTTGACCCTGCCCCACTCATCCAGCTGCAACAAGCGCTGGGGCGGCAGCACCAGGAGCCGCCCCGCTTCGAGCACCGATCCGCAGCGCGCGCACTCAACGCTGAGCCAGGTGCAGCGCGCCAGATGGGTGGCGAGCAGCTGCACGAAAGCCGGCGCGATGTGCTGTGCCAGCAGAAAACCCGCGCCGACGTCCCTGGGCAATGCACCGAGGAACCGCGCGAGTGCCTGCGGTCCGCCGATGGAGGCACCGAGCACCCAGATCCGGGCAGGCTCCGCATCGCCCGCCGTGGCGGGCGCTGCTGCAGGCTGCGGTTCCGGTCCACTGCCTGTGACCGACGCCGGCTCAGGAAGGGAACCACGCGCCGTGGCCGTGCCGCTTTGCAGGACCGCACGAAGCTTCTCGATCAGGGCGGCCGCCAGCTGCGGCTCATCGGCCGTGGCGGCGTTGCCCTGGCGTTGCTCGGTAAACATCAAGGGCAGACTGGACTCCTCGATCAGCGCATCCAGGCGCCGATGGGCCGCAAGGCCCGCCCCTTCCAGGTCGATCACCACCACGTCGGCCACGCGCGGATGGAGCTGTGCGGGCTCGCAGTCGCTGAGCGGGCAGTCCAGAACCACCCGCATCCCGTGCTGCTCCAGGATGCGCCGAAGCCAGTTGCGCTGATGTTCGGATTCGGACACAACCGCCAACCGGAGCGGGGCACCGGCGTACTCAGGCATGCGTGGCGGCATCATCCAAGAGCTTGTGGATGCGCTCGAGCAGCTCGGCTTCCTGGTAAGGCTTGCCGAGATAGTCGTTGACGCCGATGTTCATGGCGCGCTCGCGATGTTTGGCTCCGCTGCGCGAAGTAATCATCAGGATGGGTACGTGGCGCAGCCGATCGTCGTTGCGGATATGGGTTGCCAGCTCATAACCGTCCATGCGCGGCATTTCTATATCCAGAAGCATGATGTCAGGAACCTGCTGCTCCAGCAAGGCCAGCGCGTCGACGCCATCCTTGGCCGTAACGACCTGCAGGTCGTGGCGCTGCAACAGCCGAGTGGTCACCTTGCGCACCGTGATCGAGTCGTCGACCACCATCACCGTCGGCCGGCCGGTGGCCGCAACCGGTTCGGAAGCCGGTAGCGGTGCGTCCGACTCGCCGGTCTGGGCGCGACGCGCCAGCGCACTGGCGTCGAGGATCAGCAGCACGCGGCCATCGCCCAGGATGGTGGCACCGGAGATCATCGGCAGCGCCGCAAGCTGCGGCCCGGCCGGCTTCACCACGATCTCGCGGCTGCCGAGCAGCGCATCGACCTGCAAGGCTGCGCGCAGATCGCCGCTGCGCACCAGCAGCACGGGCGCGCGCGAACCCGCGGGCACTTCCTGCGCCGAGCCGCCCATCAGGCGGCCGAGCGAGCGCACCCGGTAGGCGTGGCCGCCGTTTTCATACTGGGTGCCGTGGCGGGCGTCGAAGCGGGCCAGCTCCTCACCGCTCATGCGCACCAGACCCTCGACGCTGGTCAGCGGAATGGCGTAGGTCTCCTCCCCGACCTGCGCCAGCAGCGCGCGGGTGATGGACAGGGTGAACGGAACGCGCAGGGTGAAGCGCGTGCCCCTGCCGGGCTGTGAGTCGATGTCCACCGCACCGCCCAGCGATTCGAGCTCGCTCATCACGACATCCATACCCACGCCACGGCCGTAGACCTGCGTCACCTCCTCCGCGGTGCTGAAGCCCGATTCGAGCACCAGGCGCATGGCCGCGGCGTCCGAGGTCTGCGCGCGGTCGGTAAGCAGGCCGCGCTCGGCCGCCCTGGCCCGGATGCGTTCGATGTCCAGACCGGCACCGTCGTCGGCGACTTCCAGTGCCACTTCCGAGCCCTGGCGCGACAGCGTGACCGTGATGATCCCCACCGGCGGTTTGCCGGCTGCCTCGCGTAGCTCGGGCAACTCGATGCCATGCGCCACGGCGTTGCGCAGCATGTGCTCCAACGGTGCGACGACGTGATCCATCACGGCACGATCGAGCTCGCCGTCGGCTCCGTTGAGACGCAGCTCGGCGCGCTTGCCAAGCTCGCGGCAGGTCTGGCGGACCACGCGGCGCAGCCGTGGCGCGAGACGCGCGAACGGTACCATGCGCGTGTGCAGCAGGGCGTCCTGCAGGTCCGACTGCACCCGCGCCTGCTGCTGAAGCAGGGTCTGGGACTCGGCGCCCAGCTGGTCCAACAGGCTCTGGATGCTCGTGAGGTCGGTTACGCTCTCTGCCAGGCTGCGCGAGAGCTGCTGGATCTGCGAGAAGCGATCCAGCTCCAGGGGATCGAAGTCGCCGCGGGCGCCGGTCTCCTCTTCGTAACGAAACAGGATCTGCGCCTCGGTTTCGATCTCCAGGCGACGCAGCTGTTCGCGCAGACGCGTGACGGTCTGCTCCAGCTCCACCAGGTTGTGACGCGTGGCACCGAGCTGCTGCTCGAGGCGGGCGCGATAGATCCCCACTTCGCCGGCGTAATTGACCAGGTTGTCGAGGACGTCGGCGCGTACCCGCACGTGATCGTGCTGGACGCGGGGGACGGCGCGGCGCTCCTGCTCCGGAGGGGGGATCGGGACCGACTCGGCAGTGTGCTCTTCGACCTCGGATGGCGGTGGCGAGACGGCCGGAGTCGGCGCGATGGGCTCCGGAAGGCTGCGCTCGGGGGGGGCACCGTCGAGCTCGTGCGGCAGCGCCTGAAGCTCCTCGATCAGGTCCTGCGCAGGCGCGGCGCTACCGGTCTCGCGCACGGCTTCCAGCATGGCCTGCAGCCGGTCGAGGGAACGCTGCAGTACGTCGAACAGCGGGCGCGCCACCGGAATCCTGCCGTCGACGACGGCGGTCAGGGACGACTCCAGGGCGTGGCTCAGGTCTCCCAGAGAGCCGGCGCCGGCCGTACGTGCGTCGCCCTTCAGGGTATGCAGGCGCCGTTGCAGGTCGGCAATGATCGAGGCGTCTTCCGGAAACTGTCGCCAGCGCTGCAGGGCGGCGTCGCTCACCTCCAGCCCCTCTGCGGCCTCTTCCAGGAACAGCGCCACCAGCTCGCCATCCTGTTCCTCGCCTTGATCACCGGAGGCGACCGCACCGCGCTCCGGCTGCACGGCAAGCGCCGCGATCCGCTCGCGCAGGTCCCCGACATCGCGCTCGACAGGCTGCGCGCTGCCGAAGCCGTTGACCAGCGCCTCCACCGCCTCGAGCGCTTCCTCGAAAACGGCCAGGGCGTCCGGCGACAGGACCCGCCCCCCCCGCACCAGTGATTCGACGTGCTGCTGCAGCGCCGCGGCGAGACTTGCGATGCCGAAGGCATCGGCCATCTCGGCGCTGCCGCGCAAGGTGTGCAGCGCGCGCTGCAGGTCCCGGTCGGGGCGGCATTGCGCCTCATCGGCCCGGCAACGCTCCAGGAACGTGCGGATCACCGCAAGGTGCCCGACACTTTCACGCCGGAAAACATCCGCCAGGGTCTCCACGACCGCGGGCTCGGTGGATCGCGGTTCGGCTGGCACGTGCGGCGCTTCCTCGTCCTTACGCGCGAGCTCCGCCTGCGACTCGGCCGCCGCGCTGGCGCTCGCGACGTCGGGCGCGGCCGACAGCTCCCGCTCCGTGGTGTCGGGGGGGAACGGTCCGCTTGCCAGCTCCTCTTCCGTAGCAGGCCCGGGCGCCGCAGTCGGCTCCGCGTCCGCCTCTGCACTTACCTCGGCCTGAACCTTCGCAGGCGCTTCCCACTCCGCGGCGGGGACGGGCTGGCTCAATGCCTGCGCGCGCTCCATGAGCGCCTCGATGGCGGGGTTCGAGGTCGCGCCGACCGCGTTCTCGACAAGCTCCGGGAGCGCATCGAGCGCCTGCTCCAGGGCGGCGAATAGCTCGGGGCCGACGCACGTAGCAGTACCATCGATCACGCGGTTCAGCAGGTTTTCGAACGCCCATGCGAACTCACCGACCACGCTCGCGCCCACCAGACGACCGCTGCCCTTGAGGGTATGAAAGGCCCGACGCAGAGTCGTCAGCGCTTCGCGATTTTGCGGATCGTTGCGCCAGCGTCCCAGCTGCTCGGCGATGACGGCAATCTGCTCCCTGGCCTCTTCAAAGAAAACACCCAGGATCTCCTCGTCGATGAGATCGACTTCCGGTTCCGGGGCGCTTGCTTCGGCTGCCGCAGCTCCGCTGGTGGCGGGTTCCGGCACCGCGGGCTCGTCTGCAACCGTCTGCGACGTCATGGCAGGGACAGAAGGGGCCTCGGCACCCGGCGCCGCCAAAGCGCTCTCCTCTTCCTCCGTACCGCCTGCGGGTGCGGGAGCTGCAGCCTGGACCATGGCCGGAGCCTCTGCGTGTGCAGGGGGCGCCGCCTGATTCAACGCCTCGGAGGCGAGACTCAGGCGCTCTGCGCTGCGCCGCGCGGCTTCCAGCAGCGAGCCGCGGTAAATTCCTTCCTGGGCGATGCCTTCCAGGTAGCACTCGAGTCCGGTGACGGCATCCGCCAGGGCATCGAGCTGCTCGCCATCGGGGATCGCACGGTGGGCAATCAACGCACCGCCCACGTAGCCCTGCAGGTCGCCAATCAGCGCTGCCGCGCGGGGTGCACCGAGCATCACCATGGCGCCGCGGATCTGTTCCAGACTCTCCGGCACCGGTTCCAGTCGCTGGTGATCCCAGGGTGCGTTGATGAAACCCACCACCGCTTCCTTGGTGCGCGCGAGCTCTGCCACCGTCTCACCGATCAGGAACTGCACGCTCTGCTCATACTCGGTATCGAGCAGCGCATCCGTGCGCGGCGGCGCGGCCTGCTCGCCGGCGTCGATCGCCAGCCCGGAGCGCCGGCCGCCCGGGGTGCTCAGCTCGTCCAGCGAGGACTCGATGTAGAGCAGCGTGCTGGCGACGTCCATGAGCGCCGCTTCGTTCATCGACCGTGCGCCCGTAGCGATGGCCGCGATCACCGCTGCCTGCTCCTGCAGCACCCGCCGCGGCACACCGAGGCCGAGCATGCCGAGGGTGTCGGCGACGCGTCGCAGGACCGGCTCCGCCGCCCGCAACTCTTCGAGTTGCGGGACCTGGTGTCGCACAGAGAGATCGAGCGTCTCCTTCACACGAGACAGATCCTCCTTGATGGCCGCGGACACGGTTCTGAGCAGCTCCAGGTTGCGTCCCGCCAGGCTGGCGCGGGCGGCCTCGACGTCGGCCTCATCCGGCAACAGCGTGTCCAGGCGGAAGGCCGCCTTCACGGCATCCACGCGCGGTCCCCGGGAGGTCGCCCGGGCCACGTAATACAGCAGGTTCTTGAGCAGCTCCGCCGGCAGCTCGTGGGCCAGCGCCTCCTCACCTTCATCCATAAGGCGCTTGATCTGACGATCGACCTGACCCAGCAGCAGCGCCATGGACTGGCTGTATTCCAGTCCGCGATCCAGCAGTGCCTCGACGACTGCGCCGCACACCCACCACAGGCGCAGCACGGCCTCTACGCGCGCGAGGTCTTCGAGACGGGCAATGGTGTCGCCGATTCTGCGCAGGTTCTCGCCCGGGCCGCGGTCGCGGTACCAGCCGACGAGCCCGGTCTGGAAGGCGTGCCGGAGCTTGCGCACCATCATGCCGGCGTGAGGTGCTGCGACGGTGCCGCCGGTACCGGGATGGTCCGGCACGGCGGTCTGCAGGTTCGGCGCGAAGAGCGCGTTTTCCGAAAGCAGATTCTCACCACGCGCGGCGCGCAGGTCGTTCAACAACGGCAACAATGCGTAGGCGATGTCCTTCCGCCCCGATTGCAGCAGTTCCAGGTAATCCGGCAGCTGCACGACGGCACGCATCAGCACTTCGCAGGCGCTCTCGCGCTGCGCGCTGGTCATGCGATTTTCCACCACGGCCAGCGCCAGCTGTTCCATTTCTTCGGCAAGCATGGCTGCGCCGAAGCGTTCGACCATGCGCAGAGAGCCGTGCACCAGATGCAGGCACTCCACACAGCTCTGCATCGCCCCGGCCTCGGCAGGATTGGCGACCGCCTGCTCCAGCGCTTGGCGGGCCTGGTTCAGCGTGCCGTCGAGCTCCTTCTTGATCCAGCCCAATGTGACGTGTTCGATTTCTTCAGTCATGGTCATTCCCGCACTCCATGGCCGGCCCGAAGCGCCCGGACCTGAGAGTCCGCCACACTGGCGGTTGCTCCGTTGGCAGCCCTCGACTGCGCCGGGGTTCGGTGCTCCCGGCGCTACGCCTGTTGCGGCAGCCGAAAGCCCGCAACCGAGCGGCGTAGCTCGTCAGCCAGTTCCCCGAGGGTGCCGAGCGAAGTGGCGGTCTCGCTGCTGCCGGCGGCCGTGTCGACGGTGATCTGCTGGATATCCTTCATCACGTTGGAGATCTCCTGCGCGGCGACCACCTGCCGAGTGGCCGCGCCGGCAATGCCGTGGATCCGCTCGGCCAGATTCTTCGAAACCATCTCGATCTCGTCCAGGGCGCGTCCGGCGTCCTGGCTCATCCCCGCGCCGGCAACCACACCGGCGGTGCTACGCTCCATGGAAACCATGGCCTCATGGGTATCGGCCTGGATGGTGCGCACCAGTGCCTCGATCTGACGCGTGGCGTTGCCGGAACGCTCGGCAAGGCGCTGCACCTCGTCGGCAACCACCGCGAACCCGCGCCCGGCATCGCCTGCCATCGCCGCCTGGATCGCCGCGTTGAGCGCCAGGATGTTGGTCTGGTCGGCAATGTCGTTGATGAGTCCGACGATATCGCCGATCTCCTGGGAGCTTTCACCGAGCCGCTTGATGCGCTTGGCGGTTTCCTGGATATGCTCGCGTATGGCATCCATTCCCTGGATGGTGCGATGCACGGTCTCGCTGCCCTTGCGTGCAATCTCCACCGAGGAGCTGGCGACCGCGCTCGATTCGGAGGCATCGCGCGACACCCCATCGACAGAGGCCGCGATGTCTACGATGGCGGTACCGGCGGCCGCGATCCGACTCGCCTGCCGGGCACTCGCCTCGGCCAGTCGCCCGGCCTCGACCTCGGTCTGGGTTACCGATGAGGCGACGCGCAGCGCGGCCCGGTTGATGGTCGCCACCAGATGGCGCAACGCTTCGACCGAAAAGTTCACTGCATCGGCAATGGCGCCGGTGAAGTCCTCCGTCACCGTGGCGCTCACCGTCAGGTCTCCTTCGGCGAGGTTGCCCATCTCGTCGAGCAGTCTCAGGATGGCATCCTGGTTGCGTCGGCTCTGCAGCTCGGCCTCGCGCTGCCGGCGTTCGGCGTCGCGCACCAGACGCAGGCCCAGCGCGATCAGGCTCACCAACGCCAGCGCACCGAATGCCAGCACCGCGACCCGCCCTGCCGTGGCCACCGGGGAGCCCTGCTCGTAGGCCTGCACCAGCCCCTCCGTGGCTTGCAGAAGCGGCTCGCTGACGCGCGCCGCCTGCGCCGCCGCCTGTTGCGATTGCACCAACTCGGGCAGCGCCGTCTGGATGCTCTGGACCTGTTCGCCGAGGCTCGCATAGGAGTCGGCGATCGCCCGCAGCCGCTCCTGGGCGTCGGCATCCTGCACGGCGTCCACATCGGCATCGCCGTGGGTAAGCCCGCCCAGCAGCTGTCCGAAACGCTGCAGATCCTCCTCAAGGTGTTCGGGAGGCGTCCCGTTCAGAATGCCGTTGACACGATTGACGATGCGCTGACCCAGCATGAGCTGCCGGTCAGCCCAGTAGATCTTTTTCGGTGGCGCGCCGCGGTTCATCAGCAGGACCACGAGCTGGTCGGCATCGTCCAGCAGCTTCGGCATTACGTGGTTGAGCACCTGCACGTGCTCGTGCATGCCGATGGTTTGGGCCTGGTGGGCGAGAATATTTTCCAGGTGGCCGGCAAGCGCCTGCCATTGAACCTCCACGGTTTTCAGCTCGGCCGTTGCGCGTGCGCCCGAGCCCGGCAGGCCGCTCGCCACGTCACCGGAACGCAGCCGCTTCAGATCGCTCTCGAACCGGTCGCGGTAACGGCGCAGCCGTGCGAAACCCTGTTCGCTGCCGCCCACCGCTTCCAGCGCGTATTTGGCGACCTGCTGCGACAACACCTGCTGCTCGCTCGCCAGACCGACGTAGGTCCGGGTCCGCTGCTCCTGCGCTGCGACCAGTGCGAACGCACCTGCCATCAAGATGATGAATACCAGCAGCACCGCGATAAGCACCCACACGCCACGGTCGAAGCGGTGCACCAGTCCAGCTGCTTTGGTCATGCCGTTCCCCTTTCCCGCTTCCGTCTGCGCAAGCGCCCTGCGCGGCGCGCGGCTCAGCGGTCGATCTCCAGAAATCCCGGCGCGCGCACCAGGCGCGCCAAAGCGAAAACCGCCCACACGTCGTACTCACGACGGTAGGCACCGTTGACGTAAACCTGCACGGCAGGGACGAGCGGTGGCAGTTCGCTCGCGTGCTGACCGGCGCGAAAGCGCTGCAGTCCTTCGACCTGTCCCACCGCCAGGCCGGCGCTGAGCTCGCCCTGACGGGTAATCAATATGCGGCTGCGCTGCGGGTGCGGCTCCGGCCGCCCGAGGAGGTATTCGTGCAGGTCGGTTACCGGCAGCAGTTCGCCGCGCAGCTGTCCCACCCCGCGCAGCCAGCGTCTGGCACCGGGCACGGGCGTGAGCGGGAACGGCGGTACGATTTCCGAGACTTCACGCAGCGGAACCACCAGACGCGCTCCGCCCAGCCGGAAACCGATACCGACCCAATCCTCCCGTTCCGGGGCAACCGTCTCGGGAAGCGGCAGCGCCATTGCGCGGTACTGCTGGTCCATCTGACGCAGCAGCTCATACAGCGTGTCCGGACTGTGCGTCGTCCTAGCCATCGAGCAGGTCCGCGATTTTGCCGAGCAGCTCGTGCTCCTCGACAGGTTTGGTGACATATTCGCGCGCCCCCTGGCGCAGCCCCCAGATGCGGTCGGTGTCCTGGTTCTTGGTGCTGACGATGATGACCGGAATGCGTGCGGTCTGCGGATCACGTGAAAGTTGCCGAGTGGCCTGGAAGCCGTTCAGGCCGGGCATCACGACGTCCATGAGAATGATGTCCGGCCGCTGTGCTCTGGCCGCCGCGATACCCTGCTCCGCGGTGGTCACGGCGGAAGCCTCGTGTCCGTTGCGCTCCAGCATGCGTTTCAGGACGTAGATATCGGTGGGTGAATCGTCGACGATCAGCACGTGGGCCATGGCTCGTCCTTCGGGTACCGGCGAATCCGCCGCGCTGCGAGTGAACCGCCGGCTTGCCGCGTCCCGGGCATTACTGCGCCCGGTGCGTGTGGGTCTTGATGGCCCCGAGCAGTTCTTCCCGGGTAAACGGCTTGGTCAGGTATTGCTCCGAACCGACCACCCGTCCCCGGGCACGATCAAAGAGCCCGTCCTTGCTGGACAGCATGATGACCGGGGTATGCTGAAACTCGCGGTTGTGCTTGATCAGTGCGCAGGTCTGATAGCCGTCGAGGCGCGGCATCATCACGTCGACAAAAATGATGTCGGGCCGGTATTCAGCTATTTTCGCCAGCGCTTCGAAGCCATCGACGGCTGTAACCACATCGCAGCCCTCCTTGCGCAGCAGGGTCTCCGCGGTGCGGCGGATGGTGTTGCTGTCGTCGATCACCATGACCTTGAGGACCGTTCCGCTGTCCTCGGCCGTCGTGGAGTCCACAACCGGCGGGTGATCGCCGGATCGGTCGTGTAGAATATTCATGGTCGCCAGTTCGTCACGTGTCGCCTTCACTTGCCTCGCGCTTGGCGTTTTGGAATCGCGCTCAGGCACCCTCGCAATGTGCGCGCATTGCCGCGAAGCAACTTCCATTCCATGGCACCGTTGGGCAGGCCTCGTCGGCCGGGACAGGCGCGGGGTCCCGAGTCCCGCAGGCGCTGGCGGGGTCGGTCCCCCGCGGCTTGAATCGCAGACAGATGCCTGATAGGCAAGCCAAAACCATGGTATTCCGGCGGGTCGCGGCAAAATCCCACAGCGCCGCCGAGCGCATGCGCAGCCCGCTCGAGCAGACGGCTGAAGCGATCATGCCGCGGCCGCGTGGCGGAAAATTGCCGCCGGAGGACAGGCGGGGGGCGTGGTCCCCGAGAGCGGCATCTCGGCGGTCTGGAAAGGCAGAGGCAGCGCGCCGGCGGTTGCCGGCCACCCGGCTGGGGACGGCGCTTTGCGACTGCTATACTCGCCGGCCCATGCCCCAGTGGTCGGCCGTCACGCGATGATCGAGCTCGGCGTCGTCATGGATCCGATCGGGTCCATACACGTGAAAAAGGACAGCACGTTCGCCATGCTGCTCGAGGCGCAGCGCCGCGGCTGGTCGATCCGCTATCTGGAGCAATCGGACCTGTTCCTGCGCGACGGACAGGGCTACGGACGCATGCGCCGACTGACCGTCCGCGATGATCCCGGGGACTGGTTCGAACTGCAGGCGCCGGAGATCGGTCCCCTTTCGCAGCTGAACGCGATCATGATGCGCAAGGATCCGCCGTTCGACATGGAGTACATCTACACCACGTATCTGCTGGAACGCGCGCAGACCTGGGTGATCAACGCCCCGCAGGCGCTGCGCGATGCCAACGAGAAGCTCTACACGGCGTGGTTCCCGCAATGTTGTCCACCGACACTGGTCACCCGCGACGGCGCGCACATACGGGAGTTCCTCGCCGAGCAAGGGGAGATCGTGCTGAAGCCACTCGGAGGCATGGGTGGCACCTCGGTATTCCGCCTGGGTGCCGGCGATCTCAACACCGGAGTGATCATCGAGACGCTTACCGGCCACGGCGCCCGTTTCGCCATGGCCCAGCGCTTCCTGCCCGAGATCAGCGCCGGCGACAAGCGCATCCTGTTGATCGACGGTGAGCCGGTGCCGTACGCGCTAGCCCGCGTACCGGCGCCGGGAGAGGCGCGGGGCAATCTCGCCGCCGGAGGCCGCGGTGTCGGACAGCCGCTCAGCGTGCGCGATCGTTGGATCTGCGCCGAGGTCGGTCCCGCCTTGCGCGCCAAGGGCCTGCTGTTCGTGGGACTGGACGTGATCGGCGACTTTCTCACCGAGATCAACGTCACCAGCCCCACCTGCATACGCGAGCTCGACCAGCAGTTCGGACTGAACATCGCCGGTAAATTGCTGGACCGCGTGGAGGCCGGGCTCAACGCCGGGCATGCCCACGGCTGAACGGCTCTGCGCAGCACCGCGATACCGAGGCGTAATGGGCGGGGCGCGACGCTGGGTGATCGGGGCTTGCGCGCTAGCGCTGCTCGGCGGCTGCCGGCATCAGGCACCGGTCTATTACGATCAGTTCCTGGCCTTCGGAACCCTGGTCGAGCTCACGCTGTACGGCGTGGACGATGCGCTCGGCACGCGCGCGAGCACGGAGATCCGGCGGCAATTCGTGCAGATGGAACATACCTGGCACGCCTGGAAGCCCGGAGCGCTGGCAACGATCAACCAACGGCTGCCTTCCGGCCGCTCCTTCAGCGTGGCACCGTCGATGCTGCCGCTCCTCGCCAAGGCGCGGCAGATGTCGGAGCAAAGCGGCGGACTGTTCGAGCCCGCCATCGGCGCGCTCGTGGCGCTGTGGGGTTTTCACTCCGATGCGCTGCCGCGCGGTCCCCCGCCGCCAGCCAGTGCCATCGCCCGGCTGGTGAGCGCGCATGCGCGCATGAGCGACCTGCATGTCGATGGGTACCTGTTACGCAGCGACAATCCCGCCGTCCAGCTCGATTTCGGCGCCATCGCCAAGGGTTACGGCGTGGACCAGGCGGTGGCGACGCTACGACGGCTCGGCATCGCCAATGCCATCGTCAATGCCGGGGGCGACCTGCGCGCCATCGGTCGCCACGGTGGGCGCCCGTGGCGCATCGGCATCCGGCATCCACGCGCACCGGGAATGATTGCAGCGCTGGAGGTCAGCGGCGATGAGAGTGTAATCACCTCCGGCGATTACGAGCGCTACTACGACTTTGAAGGGCGGCGCTATCACCACATCATCGATCCCCGCACCGGCGCACCGGCGCGGGGCGCAACTTCCGTCACCGTGATCCGCCGTAACGGCAGCACGGCGGAGCCCACCGCCAATGCCCTGCTGGTGGCAGGCCCCGACGGCTGGCTGAAACTGGCACACCGAATGGGCGCGCGCTACGTGATGCTCGTGGACACCGCCGGCGAGGTTCACCTCACCCCCGCGATGGCTGCACGCGTGCGCTTCGAGACCGATCCTCCACCTGCGATCCTGGTGCAGGACCCCGATGACGCGCGCTGATGTCGTGGTGCTTCTGGCGGCGCTGGCATTACTGCCTTACCTGTACGCGCGCTTCTGGAATCCGGGTGCACCGGGCACGGACGCCGAGATTTGGGTCGACGGCAAACTGCAGGCGGTGGTTTCGCTGCGGCAAGACCGGCGCTTGAGCGTCGCGGGGGCGCTGGGCACCAGCGTCCTGGAAGTACGGGACGGGCGCCTTCGTTTCCTCTCCTCGCCCTGCCAGGGCAAGGTCTGCGTCCACACGGGCTGGCTTTCCCACAGCGGAGAGCTGGCGGCCTGTCTGCCCAACCACGTGACCGCGCAGATTGTCGGCGCCGAACGATGCTATGACGCTGTCAGTTTCTAGTCTCGATGCGCGCCTCCCACCTGCGGCCAGAGCGATTGCCCCTGCAGATCACCACTACCCGTGAAGACCACCTGGTCGCTTGGCTGGCGGCGCTGGCGATCACCATCAGCATCGTCGAGAGTGCATTGCCCAGCCCCCTGCCGGGCATCAAGCCGGGGCTCGCCAACGTGGTGACCATCGCGGTGCTCATACGCTTCGGGTGGCGCACTGCCGCGTGGGTTGCCGCTCTTCGCGTTCTGGTCGGGAGCATGCTGCTCGGCACGTTCCTGTCGCCGACCTTCCTGCTGAGCTTCAGCGGCATGCTCAGCGCCACGATTGTGCTCGGCTCGGCAGTCTGCTGCCGGGACGGGGGTTGGGGCCGATCGGCTACAGCGTGCTCGCGGCACTGGCTCACATGGCGGGACAGTTCGCCGTCGCCTACCGGCTGTTCATCCCCCATCCTGCGCTGTTCCACCTGTTGCCCATATTGATGACTGCGGCGCTGCTCTTCGGCTTTATCGGAGGTATCATCGCCGGTGCCATACTCGACCGCCTACAACCGCTCCGCGCATGAGTCGTCGTCCATACAGATCGCCCAGGCACCTGAGCAGCAACGATCGGCTCGGCCTGATGGTGCTGGTCGCGGCCACCCTGCACGCGATTGTCATCTTCGGCGTCAGTTTTAGCGCCCAGGTTCCGGAGACGGAGCAAAACCCCGTGCTCGACGTCATCCTGGTACAGACCCGCTCGCGCGAGACGCCGAAGGATCCAGACTATCTGGCTCAGGCAAATCAGGACGGCAGCGGCAACGTCGCAGAGCCGGTGCACCCGCGCCAGCCACCGCCAATGCCGGACAAGTCACCTGCCGAGGCGCCAAAGCCGCAACCGCTCGAACCCGAATTGCCACACCCGGCGCCGCGCGCGCAGGTGCTGACGCAGCTGGAGCACAGCGACACGGTGGTCGATGTGGCGCCTCCGCCGGTCAAGCCGCCGCAGCTTTCGGCCGCGGAGCTGATGAACCGCAGCATGCGCATCGCCACCCTCAGCAATCAGCTCAACGAAGCGCTGGTGGCTTACTCCAAGCGGCCACGGCAGAAGAGCATTTCCGCCAAGACGCGCGAATACAAATACGCGAGCTACATGGAAGCGTGGGTGGCCAAGGTGGAGCGCATTGGCAATCTCAACTACCCTGACGAGGCACGCCGCAACCGACTTTCCGGGGCGTTGCTGCTCGACGTGGCGGTGCGTTCCGACGGAGGCATCGAGAACATCGTCCTGCTGCGCTCTTCGGGCCACCAGCTGCTGGACGACGCCGCGCAACGGATCGTGCGTCTGGCGGCACCGTTTGCGCCATTCCCGGACGAGATCCGCAACGAAACCGACATACTCCACATCATCCGCACCTGGGAATTCCTGAGCAGCAATCGCCTGTTCAGCAAGTGACGCCGGCCGCGGCCCTGCCCCTTGCGGGGCTCCGGCAACTACCCGATACTATGACGATGGAAGAACCGCGGTTCCTCACCAACCATTTCCTAATTGCGATGCCGGCATTGGTGGATCCGAATTTCCACCAGACCGTCACCTACATCTGCGAGCACAACGCGGATGGCGCTCTCGGCATCGTGATCAATCGACCGCTCGATCTGACGCTGGGAGACTTGCTGGGTCAGATGGATCTCAGCACCGCGGATCGTCGCGTTTCCACGCGTCCCATCCACCTGGGGGGACCGGTACAACAGGAACGTGGATTTGTCCTGCATCAGCCGCCGGGATCCTGGGACTCATCGTTGCGCGTGACGGACGACATTGCGGTCACCACTTCCCGCGACGTGCTTTCCGCAATGGCGCGCGGCGAGGGCCCCGAACGTACGCTCGTCGCCCTGGGCTATGCCGGCTGGGGCGCGGGACAGCTGGAGCGCGAGATCGCCGACAATGCGTGGCTGAGCGGTCCCGCCGATCCGCACATCCTCTTCGACATTCCCGACGACCAGCGCTGGTCGGCCGCAGCCGGGTTGCTTGGAATCGATCTGAATCTGCTGTCGACCGATGCGGGGCACGCCTAGTCCAGTAGTCTCTCCGAAAATCTGCGCGACGCGATTATGATTCCGGCGCAGCGCACCAGAACCTACCTTGGCTTCGATCATGGAATGCGGCGAATCGGCGTTGCGGTGGGGCAGGATCTCACCCGCACTGCGCGTCCGCTACAGACGCTAGGCGCCGTCGATGGTGTCCCCGACTGGAAGGCGCTGAGCGTGTTGATTACCCAGTGGCAGCCCGATGGGCTGGTGGTGGGAATTCCGTACCGCCTCGACGGTAGCGCGCAGGAGATGACGCGCGCCGCGCAGCGCTTCGCGCGCCGGCTGCACGGGCGGTTCAGGGTGCCGGTGCATTTCATGGACGAGCGTCTGTCTTCCGCGGAAGCGCAGTCGCTGCTCGGTGGATCCGGGCCGGCACGCAGCCGGCGGCCCGACGGAGAACTGGACCAGGTCGCGGCGCAGCTCATCCTGCAGAGCTGGCTGCAAACGGGGGAACATCGATGAACCACGCCGGGGAAGTGGACGCGTTGCTGCAGAACATGGCCCGCGACCTGCGGAAGTTGCTGGAGATGCAGGACGTGCTTGCTGCGGCCATGGTCGGCATTCACACCGGAGGCGTATGGATTGCAAAGCGGCTGCACGCCATGCTCGCCCTCGAGCAGCCGCTGGGCAGCCTCGATATTTCGTTCTATAGGGACGATTTCACGCGCATCGGGATGAATCCCCAGGTGCGTCCGTCAAACCTGCCGTTTAATGTCGATGACCGCCACATCGTGCTGGTGGACGATGTACTGCACACCGGCCGCACCATCCGCGCGGCCCTGAACGAGATCTTCGATTATGGGCGTCCGGCCTCGGTGCTGCTCGCGGTCCTGGTCGAACGTAGCGGGCGCGAGCTGCCCATCCAGGCCAACGTGGTCGGCACGCATCTCGATCTGCGCAGTGGGGAGCACGTGAAGCTCACAGGGCCGGATCCGCTCGCCCTCAGTATCCAGAGGGCCGCATGACGCACGACGACCTGCAAGTCGACGCGCAGGGTCGGCTGCGACATTTCCTCACCATCGAGGGGCTCGGCCGCAGCATTCTGACCGACATTCTCGACACCGCCGAATCGTTCAGCGGCGTCGCCGAGCAGTCCGTGAAGAAGGTGCCGCTGCTGCGCGGCAAGACCATCGTGAATCTGTTCTTCGAGCCGAGCACACGAACGCGCACCACCTTCGAGCTGGCCGCCAAACGCCTCTCCGCCGACGTCCTCAACATCAATGTCGAGGTCTCCGCGACCAGCAAGGGCGAAACACTGCTCGACACCCTACGCAATCTTGAAGCCATGCACAGCGACATGTTCGTCGTGCGTCATGCGGAAAGCGGTGCCGCGCATTTCATCGCCCGGCAAGTCGCCCCGCACGTGAGCGTGGTGAATGCCGGCGACGGGCGACATGCCCATCCCACGCAGGCAATGCTCGATCTGTTTACTATCCGGCGACACAAGGGAGACTTCAACGCACTCCGGGTCGCCATCGTCGGCGACATCCTGCATTCACGCGTCGCGCGGTCGCAGATCCACGCCCTGAACACCGTCGGCGTGCGTGAAGTGCGGGTGGTCGCGCCGAAGACCCTGCTGCCCGCGGAAGTCGGCACCCTGGGGGTGCATCCCTATCACGATTTGCGCGAAGGCATCTCGGACGTTGACGTGATCATCATGCTGCGGCTGCAGCATGAGCGCATGCGCGGTGCGCTGCTGCCGAGCGAACACGAGTACTTCCAGCTCTACGGACTCACGCCAGAGAAATTGCAGGTCGCGAAACCGGACGCCATCGTCATGCATCCCGGCCCCATCAACCGCGGCGTCGAAATGACCTCGGAAGTGGCGGATGGACCGCGATCGGTTATCCTGCAACAGGTCACCCATGGCATTGCCGTGCGCATGGCGGTCATGTCGCTGGCGATGCGCAGCAAGGTCGCCTCTTAATGAAGAACCGAGACCGGCCGGCACGACGGTGCAGCTGGATGCCCCGCCCGCCCGATGGATTGCGTCGAGCTGCAAACCTCTGCCGCATGGCCCGCCGGCATGAGCATTGACGGTACCGCGGCAGCAGAACGATTGCGCATCGTCGGCGGACGCGTAATCGACCCTGCCTATGGGGTTGATCGCGTACAGGACGTATTCATCGACAGCGGCCTCATCGCGGGCCTCGGGGACCCGCCACCGGCGTTTACGCCACAGCACGTGATTGATGCCTCGGGTCTGGTAGTGTGTCCCGGACTTGTGGATCTCTGCACACGCCTGCGCGAACCCGGGCTCGAGCACAAGGCCACGATCGCGAGTGAAACGCGTGCTGCGGCGGTCGGTGGGATCACCACCCTCTGTTGTCCCCCAGACACCGATCCAGTCATCGACACCGCCGCGGTCGCCGAATTGATCCGCCAGCGCGCGGAACAGGCCGGCTTCGCGCGCGTGGTGCCGCTTGCTGCCCTCACCCGTGGTCTGTCCGGCGCCGAGTTGAGCGAAATGGCCGCGTTGAGGGGCGCCGGGTGTGCCGGCGTCACCAATGGCATGGCGCCCATCGAGAACACGCTCGTGCAGCGGCGTGCGATGGAATACGCAGCCACGTACGATCTGACCGTGTTCCTCCATCCGGAGGATCACTGGCTGCGCGCCAACGGCTACGTGCACGAAGGCGCGGTAAGCGCCCGCATGGGTCTGCCCGGCATCCCCGAGGCGGCGGAAACTGCGGCGGTAGCCAAGGATCTGGCGCTCATCGAGCAGACCGGCGTGCGCGCCCACTTCTGCCGGTTGTCCACGGCTCGGGCCGTGAGGATGATCGGGCGCGCGCAATACGAAGGGGTTCCAGTGACCGCCGACGTTGCCGCCCATCAGCTGCATCTCACCGAGCAGGACGTGGTGGGATTCAACAGCCAATGTCATGTAACGCCGCCGCTGCGCACCACGCGCGACCGGGACGGACTTCGTGCCGGCCTCGCCCACGGTACGGTGGGTGCAGTATGCTCAGATCATCAGCCTCATGAGGCAGATGCCAAGAGGGCGCCGTTCACCGAGACTGAGCCCGGCATCTCGGCTCTGGAGACTCTGCTCCCCTTGATGTTGTCGCTGGTCGCGCAGGGACTGCTGACCCTGCCACAGGCGCTGGCGCGGCTGACCAGTGGTCCGGCGCGGATTCTACGCGTTTGCGCGGGCACGCTCCAGCCTGGCGCCGTGGCCGACGTGTGCGTCTTCGACCCCGGGCGCGAGTGGACGCTGACGTCCGAGAGCATGTTCAGCCGCGGGCACAATACACCTTTCCTCGACAGGACACTCATGGGTCGCGTGCTGTACACCCTGCTGGGCGGGCGTGTCGTCTATTCCATGGAGCACGGATCGTCGCACCACGATCGTAGCATTTCACCCTGTCCATGAGCCCAGCCCGGCAGACAAGCATCTTCTTGGAAGAGGCGCCCATACTCGCTCACCGGCACCACAGCGGCGAGCAGCATGTGTTGCGCGTACACGCACCGTGCTGCGCCGCACACGCGGCACCCGGCGCATTCGCCCACCTGCAGTGCCATTCTGAGCGGCCGATGCGGCGCCCCCTGTCGATCATGCGCGCCTCGCGTGAGGACGGTTGGGTGGAGTTCCTCTACAAGGTCGTGGGTAGCGGAACCGAGCTGCTGTCCCGGCGCACGACCGGCGAAAGCGTCAGTCTGCTCGGACCCATCGGGGTGCCCTTTTCGGTCGATGAGCGACGGAGCCGGCCGCTGCTTGTCGGTGGAGGGGTGGGAATTCCGCCGATGATCTTCCTTGCCGATGTTCTACGCCACGACAAGCGCTTGAGGCCCCTGCTCCTGATGGGATCGGAGGTTCCGTTCCCCTTTCCGACCCACGCATCCGACCTGGCCGTGCCCGGACTGCCAGATGCAACGACTGCGTCGATTGAGCTGCTGGACGAATGGGGCGTCACCTCGCGCCTTGCCAGCGGACAAGATTACGCCGGCTGCTACCGGGGCTACGTGACGGAACTGGCGCGAATGTGGCTTGCTACGCTGGAATCGTCGGAACGCGAAGAAGTGCAGATTTTCGCCTGTGGCCCGCATCCGATGCTGGAAGCGGTGGCCAGGCTCGCGAAGCAATACGAGCTACCTTGTCAGATTTCCCTCGAGGAGTTCATGGCGTGCGCTGTAGGAGGCTGTGCAGGCTGCGTTGTTGAGATCCGCACATCGGCCGGGTCGGCCATGAAGCGCGTGTGCGTGGACGGGCCGGTTTTCGAAGCCTCAAGCGTGGTCTTCGATTGAGTGAGCGCGCCTGCCGCGGCCTTACCGCTTGTCCAGCAGGGATATCCCGTCCAGCGCAGAGGTCATCTGATCGACATCGCCCTTCCCCAGCTTGATCATCAGGCGCACCTCGTTGGCCGAATCGGCATACTGGATCGCATCCTCGTAAGTGATCTCGCCGCTCGTATAGAGCTCGTAGAGCGCCTGGTCGAAGGTCTTCATTCCCTGCTGTCCCGACTTCTTCATCAGCTCCTTGATCTTGTGCACCTCGCCCTTGCGAATCAGATCGGCGGCGAGCGGCGTGTTGACCAGGACCTCGACGGCCACCCGGCGGCCCTTTCCGTCCGGAGTCGGAATCAGCTGTTGTGCCACGATGGCCTTCAAGTTGAGCGACAAATCCATCAGCAGTTGCCCGCGGCGATCCTCGGGGAAGAAGTTGATGATGCGGTCGAGCGCCTGATTGGCATTGTTCGCGTGCAGAGTCGCCAGACACAGGTGTCCAGTTTCGGCGAAAGCGACCGCATAATCCATGGTCTCGCGGCTACGGACTTCGCCGATCAGGATGACATCCGGTGCCTGTCGCAAAGTATTCTTCAACGCTACTTCGAAGGTTTCCGTATCGATGCCGACCTCGCGCTGTGTGACGATGCAGCTGCCGTGCTGATGGATGAACTCGATCGGATCTTCGATGGTGATGATGTGACCGCTGCCGTTCTGATTTCGAAAGCCGATCATTGAAGCCAGTGACGTGGACTTGCCGGTTCCCGTCGCACCCACGAAGATGACCATTCCGCGCTTGGTCATCGCCAAGGTCCGGATGATCGGTGGGAGATGCAATTCGTCGATCGTGGGAATGCGCGTCTCGATGCGGCGCAGTACCATGCCAGCATGATTGCGCTGGCGAAATGCGCTGACGCGGAAGCGACCCACTCCCGATGCACTGATTGCGAAGTTGCACTCGTGCGTGCGCTCGAACTCCTCGCGCTGATTGGGATTCATGACCGACAACACCACGTCGCGTGCCTGCTCGGGTGTCAAGGTCGCTTCCAGCGCGGGAGTGATGCGGCCGTGGACCTTGATGCTGGGCGGAACGCCTGCGGTGACGAACAGGTCAGAGGCGTTCTTGTGCACCATCAGCTTGAGCAGCGCGGTGAAATCCATGGTTCGGGCCCTCCGCTGCGAAGACTAACGGAAAAGTTCCTTGTTCTGCGCCCGTGCCCGAGCATCCAGTCTTCCGATCAGCCCACGCTTCACCAACTCCTGTAGATGCTGATCCAACGTTTGCATGCCACTGGCCTGGCCCGTCTGAATGGAAGAATACATCTGGGCGACCTTATCCTCGCGAATGAGGTTACGGATCGCCGGAGTGCCGATCATGATTTCCCAGGCTGCAGTGCGTCCTCCGCCGATCTTCTTCAACAATGTCTGCGAAATCACCGAACGCAACGACTCCGACAGCATGGATCGTACCATGGCCTTTTCGCCGGCCGGGAAAACGTCGATGACGCGATCGATGGTCTTGGCGGCGGAGCTCGTATGCAGTGTGCCAAAAACCAGATGCCCGGTTTCCGCCGCAGTCAGCGCCAGGCGTATGGTTTCCAGGTCACGCATCTCGCCGACCAGGATGATATCGGGATCTTCGCGCAATGCCGAGCGCAGCGCCTCGTTGAAGCCCAACGTATCGCGGTGAACTTCACGCTGGTTGATGAGGCACTTCTTGCTCTCGTGCACGAACTCGATAGGGTCCTCGATGGTGAGAATGTGCGCGAACTCATTTTCATTCTTGTAATTGAGGATCGCCGCAAGTGTGGTTGACTTGCCGGAGCCGGTCGGTCCGGTTACCAGCACCAGACCACGGGGTACGTTGGCGATCTCCTTGAAGACCGTCGGGCAGCCCAGCTCTTCGAGGGTCAGGATGTTCGCGGGAATGGTTCGGAAGGCCGCACCACAGCCACGGTTGTGATTGAATGCATTGACGCGGAAACGTGCCAGTCCGGGTATCTCGAAAGAAAAGTCGGTCTCGTAGAACTCTTCGAAGTCCTTGCGTTGCTTGTCGTTCATGATGTCGTAAATCAACCCATGGACGGCCTTGTGATCGAGTGCTGGAACATTAATGCGGCGGATATCGCCATCCACCCGTATCATGGGGGGAAGTCCAGCGGAAAGGTGCAGATCGGAAGCACCGTTCTTTACGCCGAAGGCCAACAACTCAGCGATATCCATGCAGATCCCCTATGTACGTTTCAGCACCGGGCGTTATCGTCGTCGGTCATTGTTCCTTTAACTGTCAGCTTACAGTATAGAGAACCCCAAGAGCCCGCAACATGAGTGACATCGCCACTCGCCTTGCCGTTGTTCGCGCGCGCATTTCCGCGGCCGCGCTCGGCTGCGGGAGGGAGCCGCAATCGGTTGCCTTGATCGCTGTTTCGAAGGGACGGCCCCCCTGTGACGTCCGTGCCGCTCGGACAGCAGGCCAGCGCCGGTTCGGTGAGAGCTATTTCCAGGAAGCGATCACCAAGATCCGTTCCCTGATCAACCTCGACTTGGAGTGGCATTTCATCGGTCCCATGCAGTCCAACAAGACGCGCGGAATCGCAGCACACTTCGACTGGGTCCACAGTGTAGATCGCCTTGTGATCGCTCAGCGCCTGAGCGCACAGCGGCCCGCCGAACTCGCTCCCCTCAACATCTGTCTGCAGGTCAATATCAGCGGTGAAGCGACCAAGTCGGGCACGGCCCTGGGAGAGCTGCCGGCGCTCGCACGGGCAGTAAGCGAGCTTCCCCGTCTGAATCTCAGAGGCCTCATGACCATACCTGCACCGAGCAGCGATCCGTGCGAGCAACGCCGAGCCTATCATCGTCTGCTGGAAACCCAGCGGCGGCTGCGCCGCGAGAACCTGGTGCTGGACACCATGTCCATGGGCATGAGTGACGACCTGGAAGCCGCTATCGCGGAGGGCGCGACCATGGTTCGCGTCGGGAGCGCCATCTTCGGTGTTCGCCCCAGCCGAGGACGGTGAGGCAGCCCCGGCGGCGCCGGCTTTTCCCTGCGATCTCTTTTCCCGTAGACTTACCTACCTCATTAGGAAGCCTTTTTGGGAATCTACCTGATGCGTGCACCCGTGCTGGCTTTCATTGGCGGTGGCAACATGGCTCGGAGTCTGATTGGGGGCCTGATCGCCGACCGCTATGATCCGCAACGAATTCACGTTGCCGACCCGGATCCCGGACAGCTCCAGTTATTGTCCGATCGTTTCCCGGTGCATACGGGAAACGACAACATGGCAGCAGCCACCCGGGCAGAAGTGCTCATACTTGCGGTCAAGCCGCAGCTCTTGCGCACCGTCGTCCAGGATCTGGCGCAGGTTGTGCAATCGCATCGACCCCTGGTTGTCTCCATCGCCGCAGGCATCCGTGTACCGGACCTGCAGCGCTGGGTCGGCGAGTCGGTACCCGTCGTGCGCGCCATGCCGAACACCCCGGCTCTGGTACGGAGCGGCGCCACCGCCCTCTACGCCAGTTCCGAAACGACACCACAGCAGCGAAACGAGGCGGAAGCCATTTTGCGCGCCGTGGGGCTCACCGTTTGGCTGGAGTCGGAATCGCAAATGGACGCCGTGACGGCTTTGTCCGGCAGCGGACCGGCATACTTCTTCCTGCTCATGGAGGTACTCGAGTCCGCAGGGGCGAAACTTGGCCTTTCCCCTGCAACTGCTCGTCTGCTGGTCCTCGAGACGGCCCTCGGGTCGGCGCGCATGGCATTGGAAAGCTCGGAAACTATCGCGGTTCTGCGGGAAAGGGTCACGTCCCCGGGGGAACGACCGAACGCGCTCTGCAAACGCTGGAGCGTGGAGGATTCCGCTCGCTGGTGGATGCCGCCGTGCAGTCTGCGCGCGCGCGATCGCAGGAGCTTGCCGAGCTGCTGGGAACCGACTGATGGATACCCCTTATGTTGGTGACGCCGGCGTTTTTCTCATTCGCACGGTTTTTGGACTGTACATCCTGGCGGTGATGCTGCGTTTCCTCCTAGCCCTGGCTCGGGCAGATTTCTACAATCCGGTATCGCAGTTTCTGGTAAAGATTACCAACCCCGCTGTCATACCGCTACGACGCTTGGTACCGGGCGTGGGAGGCCTGGACAGCGCATCCCTCATTCTGCTGCTGGTGCTTCAGATGTTGGAGATCTGGCTCTCTTCAAGAATACAGGGATATGCCCCCGGGATCCTCGGGCTGGCAGTACTTGCGACAGGCGAACTGCTCAACCTGGTGAAGAACATCTTTTTGTTCTCCATACTCATACAGGTGATTCTGAGCTGGGTAAACCCCGGCACCTATCACCCGGCGAGCGCCCTACTCTACCGGCTGAACGAACCGTTGCTGGGACCCGCCCGGCGTATGATCCCGCCGATGGGAGGGTTCGACCTGTCACCCATTGTCATCCTGGTGGGATTGCAGCTGGCGGCGATCCTCGTGATCGCGCCGATTTCGGATCTTGGCTGGCGCCTCGCCCTGCGCTGAAGCATGGATACGCAGCGGGTCAGGGCGCAGCGGAGGCATCGCCCACCTGTCTCGCCGGGGGGATGGACGCTGGCCTGCAGGCTCGACGTAATCAGAACCTTGCGGAACCAGGGTGAGCCAATGTGTGGTCGGGGGGTGCCTATCCCAGTGGGACATGCCGCCTAGAATGCATAGTGCGTGTCACTGGGACGGCGCGGACCTCGTGCTGCAATTGCGTGTGCAGCCCCGAGCCACCGCCGATCAGATCGTCGGCATGCAGGATGGCTACATCAAAGTGCGTATTACCGCGCCTCCCGTCGAAGGCAGGGCCAACGCCCATCTACTGCGTTTCCTTGCCGAGGCGTTCGACGTACCCCGATCGCACGTGACGCTGGAATCGGGCGAGGGGCAGCACATCAAACGCATCCGGATCGTTGCACCACGAGCATTTCCGGACGCGATTCCCGCGCCTTTGATGCCGTGAACAACCTCACCTTTTTCGAAATAAAATTCGATATGTGGCGTCCATTCCAGCTCCGGCTCTGCGCCTAAAGAGTTCCTACCCCATTCCGATAGAGCACCGTGCGATTTCTTTCGGTGGCAGATGACCCTGTGCCGGTTCACAAGGGCGCTGCGGACGAGGGCGGAGACGGATGAAAAACCAGCGTTTGGTGCAGCGAATGCAGGCGTACGAGGAGTGGAAGTCGACTCTGGTACGCGCCATCGAGGGTTATCAGAGCTGGCTGGACGATCACGGAATGGCGGCTCCCGACTTCGACCTGCCGATTTTCGAGGCATTGGAGGCGTTGCGCTCCGATCGGCTGACCCTTGCCTTCGTCGCTGAGTTTTCGCGCGGCAAGAGTGAGCTCATCAACGCCATCTTCTTCGCCGACTACCGCCGTCGCTTGCTTCCTTCGGATGCCGGGCGCACGACCATGTGCCCCACGGAGTTGTATTACGATCGGGAGGCTGGGCGCGCGTACATGCGCCTGTTACCCATCGAGACCCGCGCGACAGACACCAGCATCGCGGAATACAAGCGTGATCCCATCCAGTGGACCAATATGCCGCTGCACATGGAATCCCCTGAACAGATGGCGTCCGCGCTCCAGGAAGTCATGCGTTGCAAGCGCGTAAGCGTCGCCGAGGCCCAGCGCCTGGGCCTGTATCAGGAATCGCCGGCGGAGGACGGCAAGGCTCCTGCCAACCCACCCAGCGAAGTTGAGATTCCCATGTGGCGCCACGCCATGATCAGTCTGCCGCACCCGCTTCTGGAACAGGGGCTGGTCGTGCTGGATACGCCTGGGCTCAATGCCCTCGGAAACGAACCCGAGCTTACCCTGAACATGCTGCCCTCAGCTCAGGGTATCCTGTTTGTCCTCGCGGCGGACACCGGTGTCACCCGCAGCGATCTTGAGATCTGGCAGCACCACATCCACGGTTTTCGGGAACACCGCAAGCACGGACTGATTGTCGCTCTGAACAAGATCGATACTCTGTGGGACGAGCTGCGCGATCCGGACAATGTGCGTGCTGCCATCGAGACCCAACGGCACGCCACGGCGGACAAGCTGGGTGTACCGGCAAGCAGCGTGTTCCCCGTCTCCGCACACAAGGGGCTGCTGGCAAAGATTCGCGGGGACGACGCTCTTCTGCAGCTCAGTCGTCTGCCTGACCTCGAAGCGTTTTTCAGCACGCAGATCCTGCCGGCCAAGGAACGCATCGTTCGCGAAAACATCGTCGGGTCTCTCGGTGATCTGATCGGCAACACACTCCACGTCGTGGGTGCTCGTCTCGAAGAGCAGACCCGCCAGCTGGATGAGCTCAAGTCGCTACGCGGAAAGAACGCCGAGGTGATCGGGCACTTGATGCAGAAGAGTCGCGAGGAGCAGACTGTCTATTTGAAAAATGTCGAGAGCTTCCAGGCCAGCCGACGCGTCCTGGGACAACAAGCCAAGAAGCTGCTCGACACATTAAGCGTGGATGCCTTGGATCAGCTTGTCACCCGAACCCGTCGGGAAATGATGGGCAGCTGGACGAGCATGGGCTTGCAGCACGGGATGAGGACTTTCTTCGAGGGTGCCCGCGTCACGATGCAGGAGGCGCTCACCCAGGCCGAACAGACGAGACTGCTCATTTCGGCGATTTATCGCAAGTTCCACGACGAGCACGGTCTGCCGCAGATGCAACCCAAGCTGTTTTCAGTCAACAAGTACTATGCGCAGCTTGATGAGCTGTATCAGAAGGCGGAAGAGTTCCGGAAGAGTCCCATCACTGCGATGACCGAGCAAACCTTCGTCGTCAAGAAGTTCTTCATCTCATTGGCAAGTCACGCGCGGCACATCTTCTTCCAGGCAAATCGGGATGCCGAAAGCTGGCTTGCTGAGGTGATGAATCCCCTGGTATCCCAGATCAAGGAATTCAAGCACCTGATGGAGAAGCGTCTCGAGACACTGCGCAAGATAAACGAGTCGCGCGATACGCTCGAATCACGCATCCAGGAGCTTGATCAGCATTGTCAGCGTCTGCGTGATGATCTCGACACGCTCGCCGCGATGCGCACTGCGCTGGAGCTTCCGATGCCGGATTCGCCTGCCGGTGCGGTGGTCGGAGAACTCGCCACAGGCTGATTCACACGCCTTGCCGGCATACCAGTGCCTTTGCTGCGCGGTCAGAGCCTCGGCCCTGACCGCGCGTCGTTTTCACGTCTTTCCTCTACCGGGATTGTGGACTTCTGTTCTATATTAGGTGCCACGCCAGTTGAAAGAAGAGGAGGAGGACCAATGTACATCATGCGCGCGGGTTTGCTGGCAGTGGCGGTCATCTTCACATTCCTGTCCTGGCCCGCTAGTGCCGAGCAGTCTCAGGAGTTCGGAAACTACGTAGTTCACTACAACGCGCTGGTCACCGACCTGCTTCCCGCCGAGACCGCCCGCGCCTACGGGATTACGCGCAGCCGAAATCGGGCCATTTTGAATCTGACTGTCCTGAAGAAAGTGATGGAAACTTCCGGACAGCCGGTTCCGGCCCAAGTGAGCGCCACGGCAACCAATTTGAACGGGCAGCTGCGTAACATTCCGGTCCGCGAGATTCGCGACGGCAACGCCATCTACTACATTGGCGAGTTCGGAATTGCAGATCAGGAAACCCTGGACTTCACGGCGGAGGTGCATCCGGACGGGGCACCGCAGGCGTACACGATTCATTTCCGTCAAAACTTTTTCACCAACTGACTGCGCTGCGCGGATCGGGACCCGACACCCGGTCCGCGCTGCTCACGCGCAGCGGCTTCGCTCCGTTTTACCTAAAAGCCCGCCATCAGTCCGAGTACGGCGCGCGACAAGGCGTAGATTCCGAAGCCACCGACCAGTAGACCGGCCACAGAGCGCATTCGTGCCGACTGCATTGCGCGGCTGATTGCCGAAGCAGCCGCACCCATACCGAACAACGTGGGTAGCGTCCCCAGCCCGAAGCTCAGCATCAACAAGGCACCGTCGCGCGTGCTTCCCGCTGCGATCGACCAGATCAGCACGCTATATACCAAACCGCACGGCAACCAGCCCCATACCAAACCGAGCTGAAACGCGCGACGGGGCCCCGACACCGGGAACAACTTGCGCCCCAGGGGCTGGATGCCGCGCCATACTGGCGTGCCCAGATGCTCCAGGCGGGTCAGTCCATGCCACCACCCGGCGAGGTATAGTCCCATAGCGACCATGAACAGGCCCGCTACCGCCAGCAATACCAATTGCAGGTGATGCACTGACAGCAGCCGACCTGCCAGGGCGCCAACGCCCCCCAGCAGCGCGCCAGCGGCGGTATAGCTGCCAATGCGCCCTGCGTTGTAGGCCAGGAGGTAGGGAACGATCTTCCGAAGCCGGCTGCGGTCCTGCTCCGCAACACCCAACGTCAGGGCCGCCACGATGCCACCGCACATCCCCACACAGTGAACACCCCCGAACAACCCGACCAAAAAGGCGCCAAGGAAAGTGATGTCGGAAGGCATGGAACAGGAGCAGGTAAAGGGTCGGACAAAGCCTGCCTGGTAGCGTAACATACGGCCGCAGCCGGCGGTCAAGTCAACGCGGATCTCCCCCGTCTCGAGCCTTTGATGAACCCTTCGCAGTCGCCTCCATCGCCGCACTTGCTCAGGTCCAAGATGTTCTGGATCGGCATACTGTATTTCGCGGAAGGTTTTCCGCTCGGCATCTTCTATGAGCTGTTTCCGGTACAACTACGGCAGGAAGGGATCGATCTCTCACAAATAGGATTCGTGAGTCTGCTTGGCCTGTCGTGGAGCATAAAGTTTCTCTGGGCACCGGCAGTCGACTACTTCCGTCATCACCGAGCATGGATGCTCGTCGTGGATATCGGAATGGCTCTGGTGCTGGCGGCCTTTGCCCTGCGGCTCGGATTTGGGCCTTGGGCCTGGGTAGCCATCAGCTTGTTTACGGTCCTTTCGGCAACCAACGACATCGCCATAGACGGCTACACAATCGAGTTACTGGACGAGCGCGAGCTGGGCTTGGCAAACGGGCTGCGCATAGGCTTCTATCGGGTCGGAATGCTCGCATCGGGGTTCGCACTGATGATGAGCGACTGGATGGGCTGGAGCGCGACCTACGGTACCGCCGCACTGGCGCTTGTATTGCTCGGCCTGGCATGCCGCAATGCACCCACCGAAGCTGCCCGCGAGGCGGGTGGCAAGATGGGAAGCGTGGCCCAGGAACTGCGACAGCTATGGACTCATCCAATGACATTGCTGCCGATCCTGCTGTTCATCGCGGGGCTGGTGGCGGGCGCACTCCAGTCTGCGGCAACGGCCGCACTGTGCCTGCTGGGCGCATTGACCGTGGGCGTGCTGGCGGGACGCCGTAACAGCACACGTTCGCCCAACGAACGTTCGGAAGGTCCGGTGTTCGGTGCACTGATCGAAATGCTGCACCGGCCGGCCTTTATCCCGGTCTTCGCGTTCATCCTTACCTTCAAGCTGGGCGACAGCTCCATGGGGTTCATGGTCAAACCCTTCTGGGTCGATTCCGGCTTCAGTGCCCAGGAGATTGGCCTGGTTTCGGTGCAGATCGGCCTCGGCCTTTCCATCGCCGGCGGGATTGCGGGCGGTTGGTTCACCGATCGAGTAGGGATCTTCAAGGCGTTATGGATCTTGGGATTGCTGCAGGCTGCTTCGAATCTCGGCTATGCCTGGGCGGCTCACGTACTACCGACAGGCAACGCTGCAGCCGTCGGTGGCGGCGACCGCTTACTGCTGTACTCAGTAAGCGCCGTCGAGTCCTTCACGGGCGGCCTGGGAACCGCGGCGTTCCTCGCCTTCTTGATGGCCATCGTCCACAAGGAGCATTCTGCCACCGAGTACGCCATTCTTTCTTCGGTGTTTGCGTTGAGCCGCTCCTTCGCCGGCTGGGGCAGCGGATACGGTGCCGACGCCCTGGGTTACGCGCCCTATTTCCTGCTGACGTTTTTCCTTGCATTTCCCGCATATGCACTTCTGCCCTGGGTACGGCGCATGCTGCAGGACATGCCCCGCGAGTCGCCGTCTTCGGCCCTCAGATCTCGTAGTCGATCGTCAGAGGAGCGTGATCAGAGAACCGTTGCGCCTTGTAGATCGACACCGAGCGCACCGCATCCTGCAAACCCGGAGTGATCACCTGATAGTCGATGCGCCAACCCACGTTCTTTGCCCATGCTTGTCCGCGGTTCGACCACCAGGTGTACTGGTCCGGATCGGGGTTGACTGCGCGAAATGCGTCCACGAAGCCGCTGGCGCCGAAGACGTCATCCATCCAGGCGCGCTCCTCGGGGAGGAATCCCGAGTTCTTCTGATTGCCCCGCCAGTTCTTGAGATCGATCGGCCGATGCGCGATGTTCCAGTCTCCACACAAAATATACTCGCGCCTCTTGCGCCGAAGTGCGCGCAGGAACGGGAGGAAGCGTTCCAGAAACGCGAATTTCACGGCTTGGCGTTCCGGTCCTGAGGAGCCGGACGGCAGATAGACCGAAGCGACACTGAGCGCGCCGAAGTCCACCTGCAGGTAGCGGCCTTCTGCATCGATGTCCGGCCACCCCATGCCCGACAAGACCCGATCAGGCTCCTTGCGTACATAGACCGCCACACCACTGTAGCCTTTCCTGGCGGCATCATGGAAGAATGCCCGATAGCCCGGAGGTCGGTACGTCTGTTCAGTGAGTTGATGTTCCTGTGCCTTGGTCTCCTGCAGACAAACCACGTCCGCATTCTGGCGCTCCAACCACAGAAAGAACCCTTTGCCGGCAGCCGATCGGATGCCGTTGACGTTGAGAGTGATTACGCGCATGCAAAGGTCCCAGGAAAGTCGCGGTGTATGATACAGGAACCCCTAGACGGCACGACCGAAGCGGTTACCGATGAGAGACTATCAATACGAGTTCATAGAGTTCGCCGTCGCGACCGGCGTGCTGCGTTTCGGAACCTTTACCCTCAAATCGGGACGCATCAGCCCTTACTTCTTCAACAGCGGATTATTCAATACCGGGGCGGCGCTCGCGCGCCTCGGGGGCTTCTACGCGCGTACCGTCATCGACTCGGGCATTGAGTTCGACATGCTCTTCGGTCCCGCCTACAAGGGAATTCCACTGGTTGCGACCACGGCCGTGGCGCTTGCGGATCAGTTCAGCCGAGACGTCGGATATGCGTTCGATCGCAAGGAGACCAAAGACCATGGAGAGGGCGGCGCGACCGTCGGTGCACCACTTGGAGGGCGGGTTTTGATCGTGGATGACGTCATAACGGCGGGTACGGCGATCGGGCATTCGGTCCGTCTGTTGCGCGATAGGGGTGCAGTGCCTGCCGGCGTGGTGATTTTGCTCGACCGACAGGAACGTGGCCACACCGCGATCTCCGCGGTCGAAGAAACGGAGCAGCAGCACGACGTCAAGGTCGTGAGCGTGATAGGCCTCAGGGAGCTGGTGCAGTTTCTGGAGAGTCAAGCCGGAATGGAACAGGCGCTGATCCGCATCCGGGACTATCAAGCGCGATACGGTGCGTGAACGCCCCGGGCCCCGCTGGAGACCGGGTCCACAGGAGAGCAGGAGTACATGCGGTTCGCCTGGTCCTCAGCCAGCAATTGACCTGCGACCTGCCGCTCAAGACGGGGACAGCCTCGCCGACACCGGGTCCAGGGCGTGCGACTGCGCAACGTATTAGGCGGCAGACGCCACCCAGGGCGGCTGGTAAAATTGCAAGGATGCATGCGGGCCGCGGATGCCTGCCGACCGCCCCCCCAAACGATGCCTCTCTGCAGACGCAAGGGCGCGTACACTTCTCACCGGGCAAGCATATGACGAGAACCTCCCTTCAACCATTGTTGTTCGCCTTGTCTTTGGCCGTTCTGTTGACCTCACCCGCGCCCGGGACGGCCGGGAGCACGGGCCGTCTCTTCCGCTGGCTGGACCGGGAAGGACAGGTGCATTACGGCGATAAGATACCCCCCGAATACGTGGGTCGGGGTGCCGCCGTGTTGAGCGGCCAGGGAATTACGGTCGACACCATCGCGCCACCCAAGACGCGGGAGGAGCTTGCGGAGGCACAGCGCCGCGCTGAGATCGAACAACAGCGTCACGCCCAGGAAGCCGAGGTGGCTGCACACAACCGTATGCTCCTCGAGACCTTCAGTACGGAAGAAGACATGATCATGGCGCGCGACAACAAGATCTCGGCCATCGACTCGGCCATTACCTTGGCGAAGAAGCGCATAGAAGGGTTGAAAGAGAAGCAGGAAGAACTGCGCCGGCGGGCGGCAGGCATGGAGCGCGACGGTCGTATTGTCCCGGAATACCTGCACGATGACATCATCCAGAACCGTCAGCAGATCGAAGAGAATCAGCGCTTCATCGAAGCCCAGAGTAGCGCCCAGGAGCAATTGCGCGCCCAGTTCGAAGACGATCTCAAGGTATTCCGCAAACTGAAGGACGAAGAGGAGAACCGGCAGAAGGAAAAGGGATCCACTCCCTCGCGGTCCTGAACAGACCTGTGACCACCCAGTCATCCGCCCCGGGCCGCGGTCTCAGTGGTGAATCAGTGTTCCGATCCCCTGGTCGGTGAAGAGCTCGAGCAGCACGGCGTGCTCCACCCTGCCATCAATGATGTGGGCGGTATGAACTCCACCCTGCACGGCTTCGAAGGCGCAGCGAATCTTCGGCAGCATACCACCGTGGATTGTTCCATCGGCGATCAGATCACTGACCTGCTTGGCGCTCAGACCGGACAACAGGTTCCCGCTGCGATCCAGTAACCCCGCCGTGTTCGTCAGCAAGATGAGCTTCTCCGCCCGCAGCACCTCGGCAAGCTTGCCCGCGACGAGGTCTGCGTTGATGTTGTAGGAGTGCCCGTCGGCGCCCACACCGATCGGCGCGATCACGGGGATGAAGTTGCCGCGCACCAACATGTGCACGACACCGGGATCGATGCTGGCGACTTCGCCCACATGGCCGATGTCGATAATCTCCGGCGCATCGTGCTCTGGTCCTCTTCGCGTGATGGTTAGCCTGCGCGCCCGAATCAGATCTCCGTCCTTGCCCGTCAGCCCCACCGCCGCACCGCCATGGCGATTGATGAGATTCACGATCTCCTTGTTGACCAGCCCGCCCAGTACCATTTCCACCACGTCCATGGTCTCGCTGTCGGTGACCCGCATTCCTTCGACAAACTCGCTCTCTTTGCCGATCCGGCGCAGAAGCTCCCCAATCTGCGGACCTCCGCCATGGACCACTACCGGATCGATGCCCACCAGCTTCATCAGCACGACGTCGCGTGCGAAGCCGTTCTTGAGCCCTTCGTCGACCATGGCGTTGCCGCCGTATTTGATCACCAGGGTCTTGCCCGAAAAGCGCTGGATGTACGGCAGCGCCTCCGACAGTACGCGGGCCACGTTCATTGCGGCCTTGGAATCGAGCGTCATTGCCGAATTGTTGCGGTCAGAACGGAAGTGTGAGATTGGGCTCGAGCTCAAGCATCAGGCGGCGAAACTGGTTCTCGATGCGCTCCAAGGCCTGTTGATTGTCAGCCTCGAAGCGCAACACCAGTGAGGGCGTGGTATTGGAGGCCCGCACCAGCCCCCAGCCATCTTTGAAATCGGCCCGTAGCCCATCAATGGTGGAAAGCCGCGCCCCGTCGAACCGGGCGCTGGTCAGGAGTCGCTGCATGAAGCGAAAGTGCTCACGATCGTTCATGCGCACGTTCAGCTCCGGCGTGTTTATGCTGTCCGGCAAAGCGGCGAACACGCTCTTGGTAGTACGACTGTCGGCGGACAGGATCTCCAAGAGCCGCGCGGCGGCATACAAGGCATCGTCGAAACCGAACCAGCGCTCCCGAAAGAAAATGTGTCCACTCATCTCCCCTGCGAGCTGTGCGCCGGTCTCCTTGATCTTGGCCTTGATCAGCGAATGGCCGGTTTTCCACATCAGCGGGCGGCCGCCGTTCTCGGTGATGATGCGCTCCAGATGGCGCGAGCACTTGACGTCGAAGATGATGTCCGAGCCGGGATGCCGGGACAGGACGTCCATGGCGAAGAGCATGAGCACCCGGTCAGGCCAGATGATCTTGCCCCGAGAGTCGATCACACCCAACCGGTCGCCATCACCATCGAACGCCACACCCAGGTCTGCGTCGTTCTCCTGTACCGCCTTGATCAGGTCGGTCAGATTCTCCGGACGACTCGGGTCGGGGTGATGGTGGGGGAAGTTTCCGTCAATCTCGCAGTAAAGCTCGACTACCTCGCAACCCAGCTCGCGCAACAACCGCGGCGCGACCTCTCCCGCAGCCCCGCTCCCGCAATCCACCACCACCTTCATCGGACGTGCCAGACGGACATCGCTGGCGATCCGACCGATGTAGTCCGGCACCACGTCCACTACCTGTCGGCCGCCTTCCCCGCTCACCAGCTTGCCGGATTCGATCCGGCTTTGCAGCCGTTGGATGGCTTCCCCGGAAAGCGCCTCTCCTGCCACCATGATCTTCAATCCGTTGTACTCGGGCGGATTATGACTACCCGTGACCATCACGCCCGAACTGGTGCTGAGGTAGTGCGTCGCGAAATACAGCACGGGCGTGGGCACTCTGCCGATGTCGATGACATCCATGCCCGAAGCTCTGAGACCGCTGCTCAGCGCCTCGGCCAGCTCCGGACCGGAAAGCCGTCCGTCCCGCGCCACGATGACACCCTGCTGGTTGCGCTCCGCGCACTCGCTTCCGATGGCACGCCCCAGCTCGTAGGAGACTTCAGCTGTCAAAGAGGAGCCAACGATCCCCCTGATGTCGTAGGCCTTGAAGATCGACGGATCCAGCTTCACGTGTTCCACATCCACTTCTCCCACGTCCAATGCGTTCCCCTGGTAGAGCAGACTCGCTCCCGGCTCCACGGACGCGGGCTGGGCAGCGCCGCGCTCGATTACCGGTGGTCCCCCCACCCCCACCGTTTCGCGCGCCATGCGGGCCAGCAATTCCACCGTTCCCCGGGCATCGCTGAGGCGCACCGGATAATCGCGTTTGGGTCTGCCCTCGTTGGTATCCTTCGCCAGAGTGATGATCGTAACCAGGTCACGCCGCAGTTCTCCGGCAAAGAGACGAAACATCAGTAATAGCAGCAATCCCAGCAATACCACCGCGGCGGCTACGATACCGGCGAAATATAGCTGACCGGCGCTGTCCAGCATTCCCTGGCCTGCCGTGGGCCAGAACACCAGTGACCAGCGGGTACCTGGAACAGGCACCTGGCGCATGCTCGTGCCGCCTTTCAGTGCCGGATCTCCCCGCGTCGCGAGGACCAGATCCTGTCCCGTGCCCGTGGGCTGTTGCAGCTCGAGATATCCGCCGGTGAGTCGGATCTTGTCGATGGCGTCCTGCAGTGTCTGCACCGGGTAGCTTACCAGCAAGGTGCCCACGATGCGCCGCCCCGTGGGGCTGAGTATGCGCCGCACCTGGTCTATATGCTGCTGCGGAGATCCAAAGACATGGACTTCAGCACTCGGCGGCGTGTCGCTCAGCTCCGCCCGGTGCACCAGGTCCAGACAGGCATAACCGAGCTGGGGCGAGGTGCTGGTGTCGATTTCATCGATGCCCGGTTTGAGCAGGCGCACGCGGACCGCGGACGGGAACAGGTATCCCAGCTCCTTCTCCTTGTGCTGCAGCACCTGCTCGTCACCATCGGAAATCGCCTGGGCGATCTCAGGGTCTTTGACCAGCAGCTCCATGGTACCGCTGTGCTGGGCCATGGCATCGCCAATGCGATTGGCGAAGCTGTCCGCCAGGATGTCGATCTGTTGTTGACGACTGCGCTGCGTCTGGGCAAGCAGGAGCAGGTAGAGAAGCAGCGCAGTCACGACGAGGATCAGCGCGCCTGCAACAAAAGCTTGCCATCCGAGCTTTGCGATGCTGTGGCCTGCACCCTTGTGAGAGGGCTTCGCGAGGCGCCCCGGCGCGGGCAGTTTAGGGAGTTTCATGGTTTCAGGCCGTGCAGTCCGGGCACGCGTTTCGGCAGAGTCATCAGGCGCCTTTAGGAGGGGTCACGCATTTCATCGTCAAGCCGCAGTCGAACTGCGGCGTCGCCGCCCGAAGCATCAACTGCGCCCCGTGTGACCTAAGCCTCCACCGGCCCGACGGCTTTCGACAAAGGCGGTAACCACTTCGAAGTCGGCAAGGACCACGGGGACGAACATCAGCTGGGCGATACGATCACCGGGCTGGATGGTAAAGGACTGCGCGCCGCGATTCCAGCAGGATAGGTACAGCTGTCCCTGATAATCGGAGTCGATCAACCCCACGAGATTACCCAGGACGATTCCATGCCTGTGTCCCAACCCGGAACGGGGCAGCACCACGGCCGCGATTGAGGGATCGGCGATATGAATGGCGATGCCACTGGGAATCAAATGGCAGCTGCCGGGAGCCAGGTCCAGTGGCCCGTCCACACAGGCCCGCAGGTCCATACCGGCGGAACCTTCGGTGGCATACGCGGGCAGAGGAAAATCGCGCCCGATCCTCTCATCCAGAATCTTAAGCTGGACCTGTCGCATCCGCCCCACTCGACAACGCGCGACGCTTCGCTTCGTGGCGCCGCGCAATCAGCTGCACGAGCTGACGCGCCAGCTGCTGCTTGGACGTGCGCTCCAGCACGACTGCACCATCGGCCCAAAGCACCTGTAAGCAGTTCTCATCCGACTCAAAGCCAGTGCCGGCCACGCCGACGCGATTGGCTGCAATCATGTCGAGCTTCTTTCCCACAAGCTTTGCCCTGGCGTTCGCCTCAACATTTTCGGTTTCGGCCGCGAAGCCGACGGTGAAGGGGGGGGTTGCAAGCCCCGCAACGGTGGCCAGCACGTCCTCGGTCGGTGTCAGCGTCAAGGTGAGTTCCGCAGCAGACTTCTTGATCTTCTCACCTGCCGATTGCGCCACGCGATAGTCGGCCGGAGCCGCGGCGGCGATAAAGATATCACAGTCGTGCACGCGGCTGAGCACTGCCTGAAAGAGGTCTGCCGTGCTCGTTATATCCAGACGCTGCACGCCTCGTGGGGTCGCAAGCGCGACCGGCCCCGACACCAGCGTCACGGAAGCACCCGCCTCGACGGCGGCTCCGGCAATAGCGTAGCCCATCTTTCCGGAGCTGCGATTGCTGAGGAAACGCACCGGATCGATGTCCTCCCGAGTCGGCCCAGCAGTCACGAGCACTTTGAGCCGCTCCAGAGTATTCCCGGATAGCGGCGCAGCCAGAGCCTCGGCGAGCGCCTCCGGCTCGAGCATGCGGCCCGGTCCCATCTCGCCGCAGGCCTGCTCGCCGGAGGCGGGGCCCAGGATGCGCACGCCTCGCGCCTCCAGCAGTCGACAATTGCCTTGCGTGGACGGATGCTCCCACATCGTCCGGTTCATGGCCGGCGCCAGTACCAGGGGCGCGGTGGTCGCGAGACACAGCGTCGTCAACAGCTCGTCCGCAAGACCGTGCGCCAGTCGAGCGATGAAGTGTGCGGTGGCGGGCGCGACCAGAACGAGATCGGCCCAGCGGGCAAGCTCGATGTGCCCCATCGCAGCCTCCGCCTGCTCGTCGAACAACTGCGTGCGCACGGGCTGTCCGGATAGCGCCTGCAAGGTAATGGGCGAGACGAAGCGGGTTGCGGCAGGCGTCATCACCACGCGCACTTCGGCGCCCGCCGCACGCAACCGCCGCACCAGGTCGGCGCACTTGTAGGCGGCGATTCCCCCTGTCACGCCGAGGAGCACGTGCTTATCGCAAAGTGGCCTCATGTGGCGGCAGTGTACCAGAACATGCACAATGACCGACGCGAGGCCGCCGGCCTTGCAGGAGGCGATCCAACCGTTACAGGGAGGTAACGCAGATGTCCATTACCGACTGGCCGGCCAAGGAACGGCCGCGCGAGAAGCTGCTGATACACGGTCCCGCGGCACTCTCCGATGCCGAGCTGCTGGCGATCGCGCTGCGCAGCGGAACACCCGGGAAAAGTGCTGTAGACCTCGCCCGCGAGCTCCTGGCCGAGTTCGGGGGATTGCGGGCCCTGCTGGAAGCCGATCAACGGCGCTTCTGTCAGAGCCGTGGGCTCGGCCCTGCCAAGTACGTACTGCTGCAGGCCGTGCTCGAGATGGGACGACGCCACCTGGAGGAGGGACTGCAGCGCGGGGCGGCACTGAGCAATCCCCATGACACCCGAAGCTACCTGACCGCTCGGCTGAGGGGCTATCCGCACGAGGTTTTCGCCTGCCTGTTCCTGGACAACCGGCACCGGATCATCCGCTATCAGGAACTGTTTCGCGGCACCATCGATGGGGCGAACGTGCACCCGCGCGAGGTCGTAAGACAGGCCATCAGTCACAACGCCGCAGCGGTGATTTTCGCCCACAATCACCCCTCCGGTGTGGCCGAGCCGAGCCGCGCGGACGAACGGCTGACGCATCGCCTGCGCGATGCCCTGGCGCTGGTGGACGTGCGCGTCCTGGATCACTTCGTCGTGGGAGACGGTCCTGCGGTGTCCTTCGTCGAACGGGGTCTGCTATGAACTCCCCGGGGCACTACCAAAGGGTCCGCAGACTTGCTCTGGGGCCAGCACATTGGTATAAAGCTGGTTTCGCCGCAAGCTTCCTGAAGGACTGTCGTATGTCCAAAGTATGCCAGGTCACGGGCAAGCGCCCGATCACCGGAAACAACGTTTCCCATGCCCACAACAAGACCCGGCGGCGCTTTCTGCCGAATCTGCATACCCACCGCTTCTGGGTGGAAAGCGAACAGCGCTGGGTGCGCTTGCGCGTCTCGTCGAAGGGCATGCGCATCATCGACAAGCAGGGGATCGATTCCGTGCTCGCCGATCTGCGCGCTCCGCGGTGAAAAGGTTTAAGGAGCGACCGTCATGCGTGACAAGATCAAGTTGGTTTCCAGTGCCGGCACCGGGCACTTCTACACGACGACCAAGAACAAGCGGCACCATGCCCGACAAGTTGGAGATGAAGAAGTTCGATCCCGTGGTGCGGAAACACGTGATGTACAAGGAAGGGAAGATCAAGTAGTCGTCACTGCGATTTCCAGAAGAAAAAGCCCCGCAGATGCGGGGTTTTTTTCCGGTCCCGGTGTCCCGGTCACGCCGCTCAGGCAGCGGCCAGTCGATATCCGCGCAGCGTACGGCTGAACTCCCGCAGGGCCGCGATACCGGTCGCCTCGGCCTGTGTGCACCAGTCCTGAAGTCCCGCAGCAGGTTCTCCTGACTGCTCGCGCTGCGGCCCCACACCTCCTGCAGGCGCTGCCGGTACTGATAGACAGTCTTCAGTGCCTGGCTGCTGCTCAACACGTTGTCGAGCTTTCTGCGTGCCCGCTCATCCAGCAGGCTGAATTCGCGCACCAGCAGCCCGCGTGCCTGCAGCAGGGCGTTGCGACAGGAAGAATCGCCACGCCGGACCTCCTCGCGCAATACCGGAAGCATGACCTCGCGTCCGTAACTGGCGAGCACGTGGAGGCGGTTGATGATCACGGCACGCAGCGTGTCCATGTCGACATCGTGCTCGCCGGGCAGGATGACGGGCGCGGGCGCCACACGCTTGACGCGCGCCAGTCCCCCCAGGCTCATCAGCCGGATGTACAGCCAGCCAATGTCGAACTCCCACCACTTGTTGGAGAATTTCGCGGAGCTGGGGAAGGCATGGTGATTGTTGTGCATTTCCTCGCCGCCGATCACCAGACCCACCGGCACGATGTTGGTGGAGGCATCCTGGCATCTCGTAGTTGCGATAGCCCCGGTAGTGTCCCAGGCCGTTGATCACGCCCGCCGCGAAAAAGGGAATCCAAGCCATCTGTATGGCCCAGACGGTCAAACCGATGACGCCAAACAGCACCACGTCGATCAGCAGCATCAGCATGATGCCCCTAGCCGGAGTAGCGGGTATAGACATTGCGCTCCAGCCAGTCCTCGGGGGTCCCATGACCATACTTGGCGGCAGTCTCAAGGTTCTTGGCCTCGGCGCGGTAGAGCTCAGCACCTTCCCACAGTACCTTGCGTATTCCGACCACCTGTGGGCTGTGCGGATCGTCGGCGGTTTCGCACTTTGCGTGGTGCTTGCGATGAACCGCCACCCATTGCTTGGTCACCATGCCCGTGGTCAGCCACAGCCAGAATCGAAAGAAGTGACTCGCCAGGGGATGCAGATCCAATGCGCGGTGTGCCTGGTGGCGGTGCAGATAGATGGTCACGCTGGCAATTGTGATGTGAGTCAACAATAACGTGGCCACCACATAGCCCCAGGTGGAAAGGTTCAAAACGCCGTCAAGCATGCAAGCCGTCTCTCTCAATGATAAAATTCTCCCACCGCCGATCGCTTGGCTGTGGGGTCGAGACACTATAGAGGATAGGCGCCGACCCGTCCACAGCAACTTCGGCAGCCACGGCATGCGACCGCGGCCTCGAAGTTCGGCGCCGATCCGTGGAATCATCTGTGTCCCCCCCAGCAGCCGACCCGATGCCGGCGCGGAAAACGGCTCTACTGAATTTACAAGAGTTGGGCCCGCGAGAAACGAATGCAGCCGTTGGAGATCTTCATAGGGCGGCAACCCATCTACGACCGCGCTCTGGACGTGTTCGCCTACGAGCTGCTTTACCGAAGCGGCGAGACGGACCGTGCCGGCGAGCTGGACGGCGATGCGGCGACTTCGCAGGTACTGCTCAACACGTTCACCGAGATCGGCCTGGAACACCTCGTCGGTGACCATCTTGCGTTCATCAATCTCACTCGTCCGTTCATCATGGGAGAAAACCCGCTGCCGTTGCCCGAGGGGCGGATCGTGCTCGAAATCCTGGAAGACATTGTCGTCGATGCGCAGCTCGTGGACGCTGTGCGCAAGCTCTCCGCCAGCGGCTACCTGATCGCACTCGATGACTTCATCTATCACGAGAGCCTGCGTCCGCTGGTGGATCTCGCCGATTTCATCAAGATTGACGTTCGCCAGCTCGATCGGCACACGGTACGCGACCACGTTACGCAGCTCCGGCCACATCGCGCCAGGCTGCTGGCCGAGAAGGTGGAAACGCTGGAGGAGTTCGAGTACTACCGGGATCTCGGCTTCGATTACTTCCAGGGCTATTTTTTCTGCCGCCCCAAGGTGATCCGCGGCCACCGCATGCCATCCAACCGGCTGGCGACCATGCGACTGCTCAGCCGGCTGCAGGATCCGCAGGTGCAGGTCGATGAGCTGGAAAGCATCATCAGTCAGGACGTATCGCTGAGCTACCGGCTGCTGCGCTACATCAATTCGCCCTTTTTCGGGCTTGCGCACAACGTCGGCACCATCCATCAGGCGGTGGTGTACCTCGGCAACCGCACGCTGAAGACCTGGATCACGCTGGTCGCACTGGCGGGAATCGACGACAAGCCGCACGAACTGATGACCATCGCGCTGGTGCGTGGTCGCATGTGCGAGCTGCTGGCAGGCAGTTTGAAACTGCGCAACAAGGAGACGTTCTTCGTCGTCGGTCTGTTCTCGGCGCTGGATGCGCTGCTCGATGCGCCCATGGAGGAGGTGGTCCGAACCCTGCCACTCAGCGACGAGGTGGTAGCGGCGTTGCTGCGGCGCGAGGGACTTGCCGGCGAAATCCTGCAGGACACTCTCGCCTACGAACGTGGCGACTGGGACGGCGTCAAATGCCGGCGCCTCGATCCCAGGACGGTCAAGACCGCCTACTTGGATGCGGTCACCTGGGCCGATCGCACGGTGCACGAAATCACCACCTGAGGGCTAGCTCCGGCGCTCCAGCAACAGGTTACCCCAGGAGTCGACCCGGCACATCCAGCCCGGCGCAAGAAAGGTGGTGGCACCCATCTCCTCGATGAGGGCGGCTCCGATCATCGCCTGACCGGCGCAAAGCTGCTCCCGGAGATAGACGCCCGCCTCTCTTTGGCAGCCGTATACCCGCACCCGTTTTACGGGCGCCGCAGCGTGTACGGAACTCGACACGGGCGCGAGCCGCGGCTCACCGCCCTGCCCTCCAGGGCGCAGCGCAGATTGACCAGTTCGACCGGCAGCTCCAGCCGATGCCCGTAGCGCTGCCGGTGTACGGCATGAAATGCCCGCTCGGTATCGCCCACGCCGCTCCAGGGCACGGCCAGGGTGTAGGACTGCCCGGCATAGCGCAGATCGACCGAGCGCGTTTCGCAGAGCTCCGTGGCCGCCACGCCCTCGGCGGCTAGCTCGGCACGGCCGCTGCGAGACAGCTCGGCGAACTGCCACTCCAGTTCCCTCTCCTCCATCTGCGCCAGCAGCCCGTTCACCGTCCGCGACAGCCGCCGCGCGCGCGGCGCGGCAAGCATGCCCAACGCCGAAAGCACACCGGCATGCACCGGCACCAGTGCCTGGGTCATGCCCAGCGCCTCGGCAAGCGCGCAAACGTGCAGTCCGCCCGCGCCGCCGAAGGAGATCAGCGTGTAGGTGCGCGGATCGACCCCTCGCTGCACGGAGATCACCCGCAGCGCCCGCGCCATGTGCTCGTCGGCGATGCGTATGATCCCTTGCGCGGCGGACATGGCATCCATTCCCAGCGTGGTGCCCAGTCGCGCCACGGCGGTGCCCGCGGCGCGCTCGTCGAGCGCAAGACTGCCGCCGAGAAATGCCGCGCCTCGCAGCCGCCCGAGCACCACATTGGCGTCGGTCACGGTGGGTTCCGTGCCACCGCGCCCGTAACAGGCGGGCCCAGGCTCTGCGCCCGCCGAGCGTGGTCCCACCTGCAGCAGGCCCCCGGCATCGACATAGGCGATGGAGCCGCCCCCTGCGCCTATGGTGTGCAGGTCGACCATGGGCACGGCAACGGGATAGGGGCCGATGCATCCTTCCGTAGTCAGCCGTGGCTCACCCTCGATCAGCGCAACGTCGGTGGAGGTGCCGCCCATGTCGAAGCTCAACAGCCGCTCCCGGCCGGCCAGGCGTGCAACGTAGCGCGCACCCGCCAGGCCGCCCGCGGGACCCGACAGCAACAGATGCACGGCGTGGGCCCCGGCACCCGCGGCGGCGATGGTGCCGCCGGAGCTCTGCATCACCGCGACTTGTGCGGCCTCCATCCCGCGACTCAGGCGCTGCAGATAGTCCTGCATGAGCGGGCCGACGTAGGCGTTCAGCCAGGTGGCGATTCCCCGCTCGTACTCGCGATACTCGGGAAGCACCGCGCTCGAAAGCGCCACGAACAGCCCGGGCGGGAGCGCCGCGGCGATCGCGCGCTCCGAGCGGTCGTCCAAAAAGGAGAACAGCAGACTGACCGCTACCGAGCGGGGGTGCAACCCCTCCAGCGCTTCGTGCAGGCGCTGCAGGTCATCCGCGCTCAGCGCATCGATGGGCTTGCCGTCAGCTCCGGTCCGTCCGCCGGTTTCCAGGCACAGCGCACGAGGAACCGGGCCGGGCAGCTGCGCCGGCTGCAGGTCGTAGAGCGCACGGCGCGTCTGGCGCCCGATCGTCAGCACATCGCCAAATCCGCGATTGGTGATAAAAGCCGTGCGCACGCCCTTGCCTTCGAGCACGGCGTTGGTCGCGACGGTGGATCCGTGCACCACGCGCAGCTCCGCTCGGCTCAGGCCGAGCTCGGCGATGCCACGCAATATCGCCTGCTCGGGTGCGTGCGGCGTGGACAGTACCTTGTGCGCGCGCACCTGTTCGCCATCGATGAGAACGAAGTCGGTGAACGTGCCTCCGGTGTCGATGCCAAGCTGCCGCATCAGGCGATTCTCAAACGCCCGCCGCGATGCGCGCCGGAAAGCGCTTGGCAAGTGATGTGGCCGTGCGAATAATATGTGCCATGGAAGATGCCAGTCTGGTACGGGTCGAGCAGCTGTACCGCTACTACGGTGGAACCTGTGCAGTACGCGACGTCAGCTTCGAGCTGGCGCGCGGAGAAGTACTGGGCTTTCTGGGCCCCAACGGCGCCGGCAAGTCCACCACCATGCAGATCGTCAGCGGCAATCTGGCACCAAGCGCAGGGCGCGTCTATATCAACGGTGTCGACTTGCTGGATGCACCCAAGCAGGCCAAGCGCCAGCTCGGATACCTGCCGGAGCTACCGCCGCTCTATCGCGAGCTGACCGTAGACGAATTTCTCGCCTACTGTGCGCGTCTCAATCGCATCGCGCGCGCACGGGTGCGCGATGCGGTGGCCACGGCCAAGGAGCGCTGCGGCCTCACCGAGGTGGGGATGCGCCTCATCGGCAATCTGTCCAAGGGCTTCCAGCAGCGGGTCGGCATCGCTCAAGCGATCATTCACACGCCGCAGGTGGTCATACTCGACGAGCCGACGGTGGGACTGGATCCGATCCAGATCCGGGAGATCCGTGAGCTCATCCGCGAGCTCGGTCGCGAGCACGGCATCATCGTCTCGACGCACATTCTTCCGGAGGTTCAGGCAATCTGCAATCGCGTCCAGATCATCCACCAGGGCAGCCTGGTGTTCTCCGATTCCATCGCCGGCCTCGCTCAGCACATGCAGGCCTCGAGCCTGGTTGCGGGCTTGCGCCGTCCGCCACGAACCGAAGAGCTGCAGACATTGCCGGGGGTGACCTCGGTCGAGATGGTTGACGCGCAGCGGTGGCGCATTCAATACCTGCCCGAACAGTCTCCGGCGGAAGCGCTGGTGGAACGCGCCGTGGCCGGCGGCTGGCAGCTCTACGAACTGGTCCCCGAACGTCGCAGTCTGGAGCAGATCTTCGTCGATCTGACCTGCAAGGAGCCGCAGGCCGAGCCTGCGACCCTCGCGACTGCGGCCGTTGCATGATGATTTTCACCATTGCCATGCGCGAGCTGCGCAGTCTGTTCCTGTCACCCCTTGCATGGTCGGTGCTTGCCGTCATTCAGCTGGTGCTGGCCTATGTATTTCTCATCAGCGTAGACAATTTCCTGGTCCTGCAACCGCGGCTTGCAGCCATCGACGGCGCCCCGGGCGTGACCGACATCGTCGCCGCGCCGACGCTCGGCACCGCGGCGGTGGTGCTGCTGCTGGTCGTCCCGCTGCTGACCATGCGCCTGGTCAGCGAGGAGCGGCGCAGCGGCACTCTCACGCTGCTGCTTTCCGCTCCGGTCTCCATGACTGAGATCGTCCTCGGCAAATATCTCGGCATGCTCGGCTTCCTGTTCCTCATGCTGCTCATGCTGGCGCTCATGCCGCTCGCCCTGCTGGCTGGCGGCAGCCTGGATCTCGGCAAGCTGGCCGCCGGGCTGCTTGGCCTCGGGCTGCTTCTCGGCGCATTTGCCGCCGCGGGCCTGTTCATGTCCACGCTCACCAACCAGCCCACGGTCGCGGCAATCAGCACCTTCGGCCTGCTGTTGTTGTTGTGGATACTCGACTGGGCAGGCCAGGCGCACCCGGGACAAAGCGGCGTGATCGGTTATCTTTCACTGCTCCGCCACTACGAGTCGTTGCTCAAAGGCGTCTTCAACAGCGCCGACGTCGGCTATTACCTGTTGTTCATCCTTGCATTCCTCGGGCTGAGCATACGGCGCCTGGACGCCTATCGGCTGCAGCATTAGCGAGCGTCGATCGCCCGCAATGGCACGACGTGTGGCAAGGAATGCAGCCACCCCCCTGCGCAGGGGCCACGAGGCGCATCCGGAGGGCGCCGCTCCCGGTTGAGCAATGCGCTCCCGCCCCGGCTGGTAAGGTTGCGATGACAGGGGTCCAGAAGGTGTTTCCCGGAACTTCGAGCCGCGCATGAAAGTCACCGCCAAGACACGACTGCAGGTGCGCCTGCAGAACCTGGTGTTCGTAGTGCTGTTCCTCGGTGCACTCGCACTGCTGGGATGGCTCAGCACGCGATACGTCTACCAGGCCGACTGGACGGCAGGCGCACGCAACACCTTGTCCGCGTCCAGTCAGAAGCTGCTCGCGACGCTCCATGGAGCCGTGCGGGTCACCGCCTACGTCAGCGACAATGACGCGTTGCGCGAGCGTATCGGGGAGCTCGTGGGCCGCTACCGGCGCTTCAAGCCCGACCTCGAATTGCGTTTCGTGAATCCCGAGGCAGATCCGGCGAGCGCGCGTGCCGAGGGGATCAGCATGGACGGCGAGCTGCTGGTCGCCTACGAAAGTCGCAGCGAAAAGCTCCAGGACCTTTCCGAGCAGAGCCTGAGCAACGCCTTGCAACGGCTCGCACGCCAGCAGCAGCGCTGGATCGTGTTCCTGTCAGGCCACGGAGAACGTGCACCGAAGGGCGAAGCCAATCACGACCTCGGCTCTTTCGGCGCAGAGCTCACGCGCAAGGGGCTGACCGTTCAGACGGTGAACCTGGCACAGACGCCGACAATACCCGACAACACCAGTGTGCTGGTGCTGGCGGGACCGCAGGTGGATCTGCTGCCCGGAGAGGTCAAGCTGGTACAGGATTATCTGGCGAAGGGCGGCAATCTGCTCTGGCTCGCCGAGCCCGGTGCGCTGCACGGGTTGGAGCCGCTGGCCGAACAGTTCGGCGTGACTTTCCTCCCGGGCGTGGTGGTCGATGCCAACACTCAGCTGTTCGGAATCCAGAACCCGTCGTTCGCGCTGGTGGCGGACTATCCGGACGATCCCATCACCCGTGATTTTCAGGTGTTCACCGTGTTTCCGCAGGCGGCCGCCCTGCAGGTCGCGAGTCCACCGGGATGGCAGGCGCATGAATTCCTGCGCACACTCGACCGCGCGTGGAACGAGACCAGCGAGCTCAGCGGAGAAATCCGTCCCGACCCGGAGCGCGATGAGCACGTGGGCCCGCTCACGCTTGGAGCGCGCTTCACCCGTCCTGCCCCGCACGCCGCGAAAGGTGCGGCCCCGGAAGCTGGCGAGCAACGGGTGGTGATTCTGGGCGACGGCGACTTTCTCTCCAACACCTATCTCGGCAACGGCGGCAATCTGAACCTGGGGCTCAACATCCTCAACTGGCTCACGCGCGACGACAATCTCATCGCCATCCCCGCCAAGACCGCTCCGGACTTGACGCTCAGCCTGTCGAATACCGCGGTGGCCGTGATCGGCCTGGGCTTTCTGATTGGGCTGCCCCTGGCGCTGTTCGGCGGCGGCTTTGCCGTCTGGATGCGGCGGCGCCGGCGCTGAAATCTCCGTGAGTTCCAGAGGCCTGCTGAATGTGGTGCTGGCGGTCCTGGTGATCGGGCTGGGCGCGCTCGCCTATCTTCAGCCCGGAAGAGCACCGGAACCGCTCCCGCCGCCGCTCACCCGCCTGCATGCCGGGGAGGTCACGCGGATCGAGATCGCGCGCCGCGGCCACCCGGCGATCAGCCTGCAGCGCTCGGGCCGGCACTGGCGCATCACCGCACCGCAGTCCCTCCCGGCCGAGGACGGGCGCATCGCCACATTGCTGGCGATCACCGAAACGCCGAGCGAGAGCGAATTGCCCGCGGGCACCAAGGATAACCTGGCCAAATACGGTCTGGCGGAGCCCACGGTGGTGCTGAGCCTCAACGACACCCGGCTCGCGTTCGGCGACACCGATCCGATCAACGGTCGCCGTTACGTGCTGCTGGGCGACACGGTGCATCTGACGGAGGACCGGTATTTTCCCCTGCTCGATGTGGATGTCGCCGGCCTGGTCAGCCCCAAACTGCTCCCGGAACCCGGCGCGATCGCCCGCCTGCAGTTGCCCGAGCTGACACTCACCCGCGTCGAAGGAGGTGCCTGGACCTTACAACCGGAGCGAAAGGGCATATCCGAAGACGCGATTCAGACGCTCATCGACAGCTGGTCCGAGACCCGCGCGCTTTGGGTCACGAAATATCAGGCGGGCGCGGCGCAGGGGGAGGTCGTCGTGCACATGATGGATCCGAAACGGCCGACGATCCACTTCCGGATCCTAGCGCGCCAACCGGAGCTGATCCTGGCACGGGTCGATCTTGGGCTACAGTACTATCTGCCACAGGAGGCCACCGGCCAGCTCCTGCAGCTTGCACGCGCCGCGCAGAGCACTTCCGAGACCGCGCCGCCCGCGGCACCCGAGCCGCCGGCCCCGGCTCCCTCTGCGCACTGATGACCGGCTGCGGGACAGACGCGATGGCGTCGGCGCGGCCGCCCGCCGCTGCAGGACCGATTGATGCCTGAACTTCCCGAGGTGGAGACCACGCGGCTCGGGATCATTCCGTGGCTGGTGGGACGGCAGGTCGTCGAGGTGCGCGTGCGTGAGGCGCGGCTGCGCTGGCCAGTGCCCGGAGAGCTGCTCAGGGAACTGCCCGGGCAGGTCATCGAGAGTGTCAGCCGGCGCGGCAAGTACCTGTTGGTCGCGACGCCGGCCGGCACCCTGATCCTGCACCTGGGGATGTCCGGCAGCCTGCGCGTGGTGCCTGCGCAGAGCGCTCCCGGAAGGCATGAACACGTCGACATCGTATTGCAGGACGGAGCGTGCCTGCGCCTGCACGACCCGCGTCGCTTCGGCACGATGCTCTGGACACGTGACAATCCGCTGGCTCATCCCCTGCTCGCCGCGCTGGGGCCTGAGCCACTGGGGGACGAGTTTTCCGGCGATCGGCTCTTCCAGCGCTCGCGCGGCCGCCGCGTGGCCGTGAAGGCCTTTCTCATGGACAGTCACGTGGTCGTCGGCATTGGCAACATCTACGCCAGCGAAGCGCTGTTCCTGGCCAGCATCGATCCCCGGCGTGCGGCCGGGCGCGTATCGCTGGCGCGCTACAACCGGCTGGCCAGCGCCGTGCGCCAGGTGTTGACCGAAGCCATCGCCCAGGGTGGCACCACATTGCGGGACTTCACGGCCAGCGACGGGAGCCCGGGTTATTTTGCCCAGTACCTGCGCGTGTACGGGCGACCCGGCGAGCCATGCGTAGTCTGCCGGCGGCCCATTTTTCAGATCCGGCAGGGCCAGCGTTCGAGCTTTCTGTGCCGCCACTGCCAGCACTAGCCCGCGACACTTGCGGCCCGCGCCGCAGCGGTTTATAGGTTAGGGGAGCTGAACCGGGGGAACCGCACGATGAATGAAGGTGGCTGCACCGCCAAGGAGCCGTACGCCCTGCAGGTACTGGGAACGAGCATGGAGCCGGAGTTCGAGGACGGTTGCATCATTATCGTCGACCCCGGCTATCCGGCCAGTGACGGCTCCTATGTGGTCGTCGATTACGAAGGTGAAACCACTTTTCGCCAGCTGGTGACCGTCGACGGACGCGCCTTCCTGCGCCCGCTCAACGAGCGCTTTCCGACTGTGGAGATGACCGGGCCCTACAGCGTGCGCGGCGTGGTGGTCCAGCAGTCGCGCCGCGGACGCAGGCGCAAGGTCGTCCATTACACCTGAGCACCAGGCAAGCCGCAGCTCCCCGTCCTCAACGCACCTCGGCCGCGCCAATACCGCGCGGATCGCTGGCCGCGAGCACGCGCTTCTGTGCCTGGTCCCAGAATACCGCCTGCATATTGCCGTAGGTGTTTTCCAGCGGATGAAGGGTGTGCCCCATATCCTGCAGTGCCCGCGCTTCCGTCGCATCCAGAGCCCCGGGCTCGTACTGCACCTCGTCGGGAAGAAACTGATGATGGTAGCGGGGCAGACGCACCCAGCTCGCCGGATCGCGGGCACCGGCCGCGAAGTCCAGTGTTGCCAGCAGCACCATGGTGATGATGCGGCTGCCGCCCGGTGTGCCCAGAATGGCGACGCCGTCCGGGGTGGTGAGAAAGGTCGGCGTCATGCTCGACAACGGCCGCTTGCCGCCCGCAATGGCGTTGGCTTGCGCACCGATCAGCCCGTAGACGTTGGGTACGCCAGGCTTCGCCGAGAAGTCGTCCATCTCGTCGTTCAGCAGTACGCCGGTGCCTGCCGGCATGAAGCCGGATCCGAATGGATAGTTGATCGACAGTGTGGCGGCGACCCGGTTGCCCTCGCGGTCCAGGATCGAGTAATGGGTGGTGTGGGTCGCCGCGGGCACTTCCCGCACCACGGCGATCGGGAGCAGGCTGCTCGGCGTGGCCCGATCGCGGCGTATCGCGGCACGCAGCCCGGATGCATACGCGGAATCCAGCAGAGTCGCCAACGGCATGGTCACGAAGTCGGGATCGCCGAGGTATTCCGCGCGGTCGCGGTAGGCCCGGCGCATGGCTTCGATGATCAGGTGCTTGCGCGTGACCGAGGGCAGCGCGGACAGATCGTACCCGGAGAGCACGTTGAGCATTTCGAGCAGGGCGACGCCGCCGGAGGACGGTGGAGCGGCGGTGGTGATCCAAATCCCGCGGTATCGGCCCCGCAACGGAGCGCGTTCGACCACGCGGTATTCGCGCAGGTCGCGCTCGGTCCAGATTCCACCCCGGCGACGCACCTCCGCCACCAGGCGGCGTGCAACGGGCCCTTCATAGAAACCGGCTGCACCCCGCGCTGCGAGCGCCTCCAGCGTCGCGGCCAGGTCCGGCTGGCGCAGCACGAAACCGGCGGGGGGCACCTGGTCCTGGTCCAGGAACGCTGCACGCGCCGCGGGCGAAGCGCGCAACGCTGCTAGGCGGAATTCGGCCAGTGCGCGGTAGCGCTCGTCGAGCGGGAAGCCTTCGCGCGCGTAGCGAATCGCCGGCGCAAGCGTGCGGGCCAGGGAAAGCCGCCCGTAGTGCGTCGCCAGGTAAACCAGAGCGGCGGGCACGCCGGGTATCCCGGCGGCCAGCGGTCCGTCCATCGAACGGCCAGGAACCACTTCGCCTTTGCTGTCCAGGTAGAGATCGGCTCGCGCTCCGAGAGGCGCGCGCTCCCGGCCGTCCAGCATGGTCTCGAATCCGTCCGCGGCGCGATGCAGCAACCAGAACCCGCCACCGCCGAGGCCGGAGCTGTAGGGCTCGACGACGGCGAGTGCTGCGCTCACCGCAACCGCGGCGTCGAAGGCGTTGCCCCCGGACTGCAGAATCTCCTGGCCTGCCGCGGTCGCCAGCGGATGCGCACTTGCGACAGCCGCGGCCGGAGCCGGTTCCGCGGCCGGTGCAGGGCTCGCGATGACCAGCAGCAGATAGGCGAAGAGCGCGGTCCAGGCGCGGGCCCGGCGGCACTGCCCCACAAAAAAGGCCCTCAGCGGGGCCTCCTTGCGCTTCACGGCGAGCGCGGACCTCATGCGGTCTGGCCGGAGATCCGCAGGTACTTGGCGTAAAGCTGCTCCTGCGACTCGAGGTGATCGGGATCCCTGGGAATGCATTCCACCGGGCAAACCTCCACACACTGCGGACGGTCGTGGTGGCCCACGCATTCGGTGCACAGCGAGGGATCAATCACGTAGATTTCTTCACCCTGCGAGATTGCGCCGTTCGGGCACTCCGGCTCGCAGACATCGCAGTTGATGCACTCGTCTGTGATGATCATCGACATGGGACGCTCCAACGGAGGGGTTCGACATATCGCCCAATGGACGGGAAAAGCAATGTTAGCGCATTCTTTTTTTCAGCGCAGCCTGGACATTGGAATGGACGAAGGCCGACACGTCGCCACCCAGATCGGCGATTTCCCGCACGATGCTGGAGGAGATGTAGGCGTATTGCTCGGCGGGCGTCAGAAACAGTGTCTCCACGTCCGGCGCCAGGTGGCGGTTCACGCTTGCCAGCTGCACTTCGTACTCGAAATCGGACACGGCGCGAAGGCCGCGCAGGATGACCTGTGCGCCACGTTCGCGCACGAACTCCGCCAGCAGGGAGTCGAACCCACAGACCTCGACATTGTGCAGATGCGCCAGAACCCCTCCGGCCAGTTCCACACGCTGTTGGAGCGTGAATGCAACCCGTTTCGGCGTGCTTTCCGCAACGGCCACCACCACCCGATCGAACAGCCGCGCGGCACGCTCCACCAAGTCGGAATGACCGTTGGTAATCGGGTCGAAGGTGCCGGGATAAACTGCAGTGATATCCATGACGCACATCGCTGGCCAGGGTGGCAAAGAATACGGGGAACCGCCGGAGTTTTCCACCGCGTCCGCGCCCTTGGCCCGGTACGAGGGTGAAACGACCGATCGCGCCGCGGGGGGCGTCCTGTCGATGCACACAGACGGCGCGCCATGGAGAGTCGCCCCTTGAGTGCAGAACCAGCCCGGGCGCGCGCCCCACGCCGGTGTCCGGGGATCCCGGTGAAACATGCGCGCTGGTAGACTTAGGGTGCATGCGATGCCGCGACCTGTCAGACTATTCGGGCTCACCCTCCCCCTACGATGCGGGGCACGTCATGGCAGAAGAACCCACTTTCACGGTCACGGTCGCGCGGCTGCACGACTACGAGTTCAATGTCCGGTTCGACTGGGAGCAGGTGCCATCGCTGCATCTCGATGAACCGGAACCACTGGGCCATGCCGCGGGTCCGAACGCCTCGCGCATTCTTGCCGCCGCCGTGGGCAACTGCCTCAGTGCCAGCCTGCTGCTTTGTCTGACCAAGGCAAAGATCGAGCCGCAGACCCTGACTGCGACCGTAACCGGGCGCATGGTGCGCAACCCTGCCGGTCGACTGCGCATCGGCGCACTCAGCGTCAGCCTCGAGCTCGAAGGTGGACTCGAACCCGCCGCGCGGCTCAGCCGCTGCGCGGAACTGTTTGAGGAGTTTTGCGTAGTCACCGAGAGCGTACGCCAGGGCATACCCGTGCAGGTCGCGGTCAGCCATCAGGGGCAGCCGGTCTATAGCAGCGTCTGACATGAGTGGAACCCACGAAGACAGCTCCGCCAGGCCGAGACCCTTGGGGGCGCCGTGCCTGCCGAGGCGCTGCCGCTCCGGCGCAGGAGTCTCTCCGAGCCATCACGTCACTATTGGCGGCGGGAGCCCGGTCCACATGCCCGATCCTTCTCGTCAGATGGTCATCATGATGCTTCCCAAAAGATCGACTTCTTTATCCTGCGCGGGTCCGTGGGCATGACCGGCCCCACCACCATCGGATCGCTCGAGCGCCTGTATGCCTTGCTTGGCATCGAGGCCAATGCCACCGGCCACCTGGAGAAGCTGGTATCCGGCCTCGGCGGTTTCCTCGGCATCCTCGCCGTGGTGCAGATCAGCAGTCACTTCGTGGCCGATTCGGGTGCCGCATGGATAGTGGCGTCGATGGGCGCTTCCGCAGTCCTGCTGTTCGCTGTTCCCCATGGCCCGCTTTCGCAGCCCTGGCCACTGGTGGGAGGACATCTGATCTCCGCGCTCGTCGGCGTCACTTGCGCCAAGCTCGTGCCCGACCTGTATTTCTCCTCCGCCCTGGCGGTCGCCATCGCCATCTCCGGCATGCACTACCTGCGCTGCATCCATCCTCCGGGCGGCGCAACGGCGCTCACCGCGGTAGCCGGCGGTGCCGGGGTTCACGCCTTGGGTTATCAGTTCATGCTGACACCGGTTCTGCTCAACGTGATGACCATCCTGCTGATCGCCGTTGTGGTGAACTTCTGGTTACCCTGGCGGCGCTATCCTGCGGCCCTGCTCGGGCGCGCTCGGCACGCCAAAGGCGCCGGAGACGAGGAAGCGGAGGAACCGCCGCTGGTTTCCCATGAAGACGTCCAGTATGCGTTGCGCGAGATCGGCTCGTTCATCGATGTCACCGAAGACGATCTGGAGCGGATCCTCGAGCTCGCGAGCGACCACAGCAATGCACCTGCGCTCGACGCCGCGCAGATCCGCAACGGGCGCTGCTACAGCAACGGCCGGTTCGGAAGCCATTGGGCCGTTCGCCAGGTTGTTGCGGAGCATCGCGATGCCGCCGGACGCCAGCCCCTGGTCGTCTACCGCGGCGTTGCGGGGCCGGGACGCAACGTCGCGGCAACCTGCACGCGACAGGAATTTGCGAGGTGGGCCAGACACGAGGTCTTCCTCAACGAGAATTCCTGGCAGCGCACATCCGACCTGCGCCGACACGAGACTCCCGAAGCTTCACCCTGAGATTTGCGGTCGCAGCGCTCCCGGGCACGCAGCCCGACCCTGCGCGCCCGCGGCCTTCGTCGGGAGTTGTGATGTCGCTGTATCAGCCACCTGCCCGCGCCGGTACGGCACTCGCGACAGCCAGCCGGAAGTCGACACCGCCTGCCCGCTGCTTGCGCAGCAACGACCACGCATCGGGCAATGCCGGTGGCGTCTCGCCAACGCGACTTTCGAGGTAGACGCGCGCCCCCTCGGCAAGCCAGCCCCGGGATTCCAGTCGTTCGATACAGTCGGCGAGCAAGCCGCGCTGCGCGAAAGGAGGGTCGAGAAACACCACGTCGAAGGTGATGGCCATACCGCCAAGGTAATCCAGCGCGTGAGCCTGCACGATCTCGATCGCGGCGCTTTGCAGCCGGTCGCGCTCGCGTTGCAGCTGGCGCACCACTTCGGTATCGCGGTCCACCAGCACTGCCCGTTCAGCCCCTCGCGACACCGCCTCAAAACCCAGGGCGCCGCTGCCGGCGAACAGGTCGAGACAGCGGGAACCTGCGATGAGGGGTTGCAGCCAATTGAACAACGTCTCCCGCACGCGGTCGGGCGTGGGGCGCAATTCGGCCCCGGGCGCCAACGTGAGTCGACGTCCGCGCCAGTTGCCGCCGACGATCCGCACTTGCCCTGCAGGCCGGCGGCGCCCCGAAGTGTGCTGCTTCTTCAACTTGATCCGATTACCTGAACTCGCCCAGCGTCTCTCCGATGTGTGCCGTCGGAGCTCATGCGGCGGTCCGGTTTGCACCAGCGACCGCCGCATGACGATCGCCCGTCAGGCCGGTGAGCCCCGCGGGCGCATTCTGCTCAGCAGCCCGGCCGCACCGGACGCCAGCAGAATCAGCGTGCCTGGGATCGGAACGGCGGCAACCTGCGCCGAACCGGGGTTCGGAGTTTCGTTCACGACGAAGTCCCCAAAATTATCATCCGTGTCGAGGTTCGCGAACGGGCGCATGAGGCTCTGCCCCGCCGCAGCGGCGAGTGCCGGCGAACCCTCTCCGGCGAACACGTCTCCCGACCCGAAGACACCGTAGCCCAGCGCGTCGAGCACGCCGTCGGCATCGCGCAGTACGATGGAGTCGGGTCCGTTCTGAGGATCGAATTGGGCGATCTGGTCCGCCTGCGTGACGGATGTCGTTCCATCCCCTGCGTCGTCGGCCAACACGAACAGGCCATCGTCCGGAAACGCCCCCGAAAGCGCAGCGCTCAGGTACACGTCGCCGTTGGAACCGTTGACCGCTTCGAGCACCAGGCCATCGAGCGAGCTGCCCGGCGTCCCGTACAACTCGACGAATACCACTCCGTTGTCCGTGCCGGGTACGTCGTAGAGCAGCTCCGAAATGACCGGTGTTGCCGAAGCCCCCATCGGTGCCGCTCCCAAAAGTGCGAGCACGGGCAAAGCACGCATTGTGCCGCGTATCCTTTCCATGGTGATATCTCCCTGTAGATCACGTCGATTCTCCGCCGCAACCGCGGCGAACCCCCGGCATCGGTGACGATTGCCGGAAATGCAGCATAGCCCTTACGCTTCGTTCAGGCTGTAGGATCAGGCGGAATTTGGCGTCAGAGATTTCCGGCACCACATGCAGGATCGAACGCAGGCCTTTGGTTCGGGTTAGCTGCCCCCTACCGTGACCGTCACCATCCGATCGGGATGGACGCGTCGCTGGAAGGCATCGCGGATCTGCTCGGCGCTCACCGCTTCCACCCGTGCGTTGAAGGTATCCAGGTAGTTCAAGGGCAGGTGATAGAACCCGATGACTGCCAGATATTCCAGAATGTTCGCGTTGCTGTCGATGCGCAGCGGAAATCCGCCGGTAATGTTGCGTTTCGCCGCAACCAGCTGCTCTGACGTGGGGCCGCCCTTGACGTATTCCTGAAGCGTGGACTGCATGAGCCGGACCGCTTCGGCAGTCTGCTGGTTGCGTGTCTGCAGACCCATTTCGAATGGCCCCTTGCGCTCCAGCGGCAGGAAATAGCTGTACACGCTGTAGGACAGTCCGCGCTTCTCACGGATTTCCTTGCTGAGCTCCGAGACCAGACCGTTGCCGCCCAGGGGATGATTGCCGACGTACAGCGCGAAGTAGTCGGGATCGGTGCGCGCCATCCCGGGCTGTCCGATGTACACCGTGGTCTGGGTCGACGGGTGGGGAATGTGGATGGTTCGCGCCTCGTGCAGCGGCTCCACGCTCGGTAACGCGGGCGCCGGCGTGCCCTGTGGCAGGTCTTTCACGACCCGCTCAGCCAGGCGCTCGGCGCCGGCACGGTCGAGATCACCGACGATTGCGATCATCGCATTACGGGCGACGTAATAGCGCTTGTGAAAGGCAACCACGTCCTCGCGGGTGATGGCACGCAGACCCTCATCCGTTCCATCGGGCGGTGTCGCATAGGGGTGCCTGCCGTAGACTGCGGCATAGAAGGCCCTGTCGGCGATGTCATCGGGCGACTCCTGCGACTGCCGGACGGCGATCAGCATGCGGTCGCGTTCGCGCTCAAAATCAGCGGGCGCAAAATCCGGACGCTGCACAACATTGCGCAGCAGGTCCACCACCGGTGTAAGGGACTTCGGCTCCGTAAGGCTGCGCAGGCTCACCCAGGCCATATCCCGGGAGATGCTGGATGAGAACTGTGCTCCCACTTCGGCAAAGCCGCTGGCGATCCGGTCCGCAGTAACGCCCGCAGCACCGCGGGCAAGCAGCTCGTTCGTGAGCTGTGCAAGACCCGGTTTCGTGTCATCGCGGGCGCTACCGGCATCGAAAACCACACGCAGGTCTACGATCGGCAGATCGGGCGCCGCCACGAAATACACGCGTGTGCCGTTGCTGCTCTCCCAGGTCTGGATGTGCGGTGCGGCCTGCAGCCGCCACGGCGCAAACCCGAGGACCAGCAGCATTCCCACTGCCCAGCGAATCGGTTTGTGCATCGAAAGCCTCTCCTGACAGAACCCGTCGAACGAACTTGGGGTGGCATCGCCGAAACGCGGCGTCCGCGCCACAACGCCGGCGGTTACCGAAACGCGGCGGCACCCACCGGCCCGGCCTGCGGCGGCCGGTTTGGATTGATGGGCAGCGGATCCAGGACCGCTACCGTCAGATGTTCGTCGTTGAGATACTTACGTACCACCTGCTGGACCTGCTTGGGCGTGACGGCACGGATCTTGTCTACGTAGGCGTCCATCAAGTGCCAATCCAGGCCGACGGTTTCCAGAGTGCCGATCTGCAACGCCTGGTAGAAGATCGAATCGCGCTGGTAAACGTCCGCGGCAACCACTTGTGCCTTTACCCGTTCGAGCTCCGGCGCTTCGACCGGTTTGTCCTGCAGTGCCTTGACTTGCGCTCGCAGGGCCTGCTCCAGATCGCCGATGGTATGGCCCTGGGCGGGCGTGCCGTCGAGCAGCAATAGATAGGGGTCGCGCGAATAGAGATCGTAATCCGCTCCCGCGGATGCTGCGATCTGCTGCCCACGCACCAGCTCGCGCGCCAGGCGCGCGCTGTCTCCCCCGTCGAGGATGCCCGCGAGCACCTCAAGCGCGTAGGCCTCCCATTCCTCGCCCGCATGCGTCAGTGCTGGAACGTGATAGCCCATGAGCAGATACGGCAGCTCTGCGGGCGCCTTCACGACCATGCGGCGCTCGCCGCGCTGCTCGGGCTCGTCGCGCGGCTTGAGCTGCGGAATCTCGCTCGGCTCAAGCGCTCCGAAATACTGCTTGGCGAGGGCAAGCACCTGCTGCGGATTCACGTCGCCAACTACGACAAGTGTGGCATTGTTCGGAGCGTACCAGGTCTTGTACCAACCCCGGACATCTTCGACACGCAGGTGCTGCAGGTCGTCCATCCAGCCGATGACCGGTGTGCGGTTGGGATTGAGCAGGTACGCGACCGCATTGAAGCGCTCATAGGCGAGCGCCTGGGGATTGTCGTCGGTGCGCATCCGTCGCTCTTCCATGACGACATTGACCTCCTTGGCGAAGTCCTGCTGCGCAAGCTGCAGATTGCGCATCCGGTCCGCCTCAAGCTCGAAGCTCACAGGGAGCCGGCTCTTCTCCAGCTGCTGGTAATAGGCCGTGTAGTCGCGACCGGTGAAGGCATTCTCCCTTCCGCCGTTCTCGGCAATGATGCGGGAGAATTCGCCCGCCGGGTGGGTCGGTGTCCCCTTGAACATCATGTGTTCGAGCACATGAGAGATGCCTGTGATGCCGTCGTGCTCGTAGGTCGACCCCACTTTGTACCACACCTGGGACACCACCACGGGCGCGCGATGATCTTCCTTTACGATAACCTTCAATCCATTGTCCAGGCTGAACTCGTGCACCGAAGGGTTCGCGGCCGCGCCCATGGCCGGAGCCACAAGCCCCAGCAGGGTCAGCGCCCAACAACGTCGTAGCATTTTCATCATGTCCCTCTATTCTTGTTCCTACCATCAGCGGTGAGCGAATGATAGGATACTTTGCCTTACCAGCCCGTATGACCCCTTAGAGCATGTTCAGTTTCAAGAAGGGCAAGCCGGCCGGCAGCACGGCGGCGCCGGAGCAGGCGGCTGCGGAGGAACCACGCAAGCCCGGGTTCCTGGCCCGTCTCAAACGGGGTCTGGCGCGGACTCGCGCCGTCCTCAACACCGACATAACCGAGCTCGTCGGCAAACGCAAGATCGACGATGCGCTGCTGGAGGAGCTCGAGACGCAGCTGCTGGTCGCGGACGTTGGCATCGAATCCACCCAGCAGATCATCGGCGATCTCAGCGGGCGCGTCGCACGCCGACAGCTCTCAGATGGCACGGCGCTGCTCGCCGCGTTGCGCGAGGACATGCGCGCTATTCTCGAGCCTTGCAGTGAGCCCCTGACGATTCCGGACCAACCGCGTCCGTTCGTGTTGCTCATGGCAGGGGTCAACGGTGTCGGTAAGACTACCACTATTGGCAAGTTGGCCAAACGCTTGCAGGATGCGGGCCTCTCCGTAATGCTTGCCGCAGGCGACACGTTTCGCGCCGCCGCTGTCGAGCAGCTTCAGATCTGGGGCCAACGCCACGATGCTCCGGTGATCGCCCAGAGCAAGGGTGCCGACTCGGCCGCGGTGATCTACGACGCACTGCACGCGGCACGCGCCCGAGGCATAGACGTGCTTATCGCCGACACCGCAGGCAGGCTCCATACTCAAAGCAACCTCATGGAGGAGCTCAAGAAGATCCGGCGGGTGATCGCGAAGTTCGACCCCAGCGCACCGCACGAAGTGATGCTGGTGCTGGATGCGACTACCGGCCAGAACGCCCTCAACCAGGCATTGCAGTTTCATGAAGCGATCGGGGTTACGGGAATTACCCTGACCAAGCTGGATGGAACCGCCAAGGGCGGGATTATTTTCGCGATTGCCAAGCGGCTGGGGCTTCCCATGCGGTTCATTGGGGTTGGGGAAGCCGCCGAAGACCTGCGGGTCTTTGACGCGGCCGAGTTCGTCGATGCGCTGTTCGCACCCAGCGGTGACTGAGCAGCGGAATGCCGGCGCCCGACGCAGGCGTACTCATCACAGGGAAAGGCAGGGGCGCACCGGTAGCGCATGATCGACTTCCAGAACGTCAGCAAACGCTACCCGGGCGGCCACGAGGCGCTGATGAGCGTCAGCTTCCGAATCCAACGTGGCGAAATGGCCTTTCTGACCGGGCACTCTGGGGCAGGCAAGAGCACACTCCTGAAGCTCGTCGCACTGATCGAGCGCGCCAGTCGCGGCCAGGTCGTGTTGGACGGTCAAAACCTGGCACGCCTACGGCGCCGCGAGATTCCGTATCTGCGGCGCGGCATCGGCATCATCTTCCAGGACCACAGGCTGCTGTTGGACCGTACCGTATTCGACAACGTCGCGCTACCGCTGGTGATTTCCGGGCTGCGCCACCTGGAGATCGGCCGCCGTGTCCGTGCCGCGCTGGACAAGGTCGGGCTGCTGGACCGCGAACGGCAATATCCCGTAACCCTTTCTGCCGGAGAGCAGCAGCGGGTAGGCATCGCACGCGCGGTAGTCAACAAGCCGAAGGTTCTTCTTGCGGATGAGCCCACCGGCAACCTGGACCCAGAACTGTCGCTGGAGATCATGAGTCTCTTCGAGCAGTTCAGTCAGGTGGGTGTCGCCGTGCTGATCGCCAGCCACGACCTGGAGCTGATCGAGCGCATGCGCCACCGTATATTGACCTTGAGCCACGGACAGCTGGTGGCGCCGGGCGACGCGCACCGCCACTGATGGCGTTGCTCACGCGCAGGCGACCGGCACGGCGGGGCGCTACCTTCGACAAAGCCCGTCCCGCGTCATCGCGCGAACGCGCGGCGACGCGTAGCGCTGCACGCGAGCGCACCGTCCTGCCTCCGCTGCAGGCCTACTTTGCGCAGCATCTCCACGTAATGATCTTTGCGCTGGGGCGCCTTTACAGGGCGCCGTTCGCCAGCCTGATCACCGCGTCGGTCATCGGGATTGCGCTGGCGCTGCCTGCCGGGCTGTACGTGGCGCTGCAGAACATGAAATCAGTGAGTGGCAGTTGGGACCATGCGGCGCGAATGTCTCTCTATTTGAAAGGCTCGGTGGACGACCAGCACGCGGAGAAGCTGGCAGCCACGCTGCGCAGCCGCACGGACGTTGCCGCGGTGCGTACCATCACCCGCTCTGCGGCGCTCGAGGAATTCCGGCGGCTCTCGGGGTTCGGCGATGCCCTTGATGCGCTGGACGAAAATCCGCTGCCCGCCGTTCTCGTCGTACAGCCCATCGACACCGGTACCGCCACGGCAGCAGTGCAGAAGCTGTTGCAGGAACTCCGTCGACTGCCGGAAGTCGAAATCGCACAACTCGATCTCGAATGGCTCGAGCGACTCTACGCCATCATGGATATCGCCCACCGGGGCGTACTCGTGATTGCCGCACTACTGGCGCTCGCGGTCCTGCTCATCGTGGGAAACACGGTTCGACTGGACATCCAGAACCGCCGGGAGGAAATCGAGATCACCAAGCTGATCGGCGCTACCGATGCCTTCATCCGCCGCCCCTTCCTCTGGGGGGGAATCTGGTATGGCCTCTTCGGGGGCGTCATCGCAACGCTGGTAGTGGCAGGCATGCTGGAATTGATTCACGAGCCCGTCCAGCGCCTTGCGGCCCTGTACGAGAGCAGCTTCACGTTGGTGGCCTTTGGTCCGCGCACGGTGTTGTTCCTCCTGTGCACGAGTGCGACACTGGGCCTTATGGGTTCCTGGCTGGCGGTCAGTCGTCACCTCGGCCGCATTGAGCCCTAGTAGATAATTATAATCAATCAGTTGGGTTGACACCGATGTCAGCCGCGCGGTTTGGACGATGCACATCCAGGGAACTTAGGGGACAATTAGCACTCTTAGATCAGGACTGCTAAAATCTGGGTGAACGATGCAAGGAGTCGCGATGACCAAGACCGCTTCCATGAATCTCCCGCTGGCACTGCCGGTTGGCAGCCTGGACGCGTATTTCCATGCGGTAAATTCCATACCAATGCTGAGTGCGGAGGAAGAGGTGGCACTTGCCGAGCGTTTGCAGCGTCACAACGACCTGGCGGCGGCACGCCAGCTGGTGCTTTCGCACCTGCGCTTCGTGGTGCACATCGCCCGAGGCTATTCGGGTTACGGGCTGGCGCTCGCGGACCTGATCCAGGAAGGCAACATTGGCCTCATGAAGGCCGTAAAGCGCTTCGATCCTTCCATGAAGGTGCGCCTGGTTTCCTACGCGGTGCATTGGATACGTGCAGAGATCCACGAATTCATTCTGCGCAACTGGCGCATTGTCAAGGTCGCCACAACCAAGGCACAACGTAAGCTGTTCTTCAACCTGCGCAGCGCGAAGCAACGGCTGGGCTGGTTCAGCAAGGAGGAAGTCGATGCCGTGGCACGCGACCTCGGCGTCAGTGCGGCAACCGTTCTGGAGATGGAGTCGCGACTCAGCGGGCAGGACGTGTCCTTCGATCCTCATCCGGACTCCGGCGATGACGAGCAGGCAGCACCGGTAGTCTATCTGCAGGACTTGCGCATGGACCCGGCGACTCAGCTGGAAAACGCGGACACGCGTCAAAGGAGCGCCGAACTATTGCGGGATGCTTTGGGGCAGTTGGATCAACGCAGCCGCGAGATTGTGCAACGCCGCTGGCTGGACGAATCCAAGACCACGCTTCAGGAATTGGCCGACCGCTACCAGGTCTCAGCAGAGCGCATTCGTCAGCTCGAAATGAACGCGATGAAGAAACTCAAGCACGCGATGGAAGCGTGACGGGGCAGAGTGGTACCGTAAACACCTGAAGCGGCCCTTTGGGCCGCTTCTTTTGTGGTGCCGACACCCACATCCCTCGCAGCCGCAGCAGTCATATCGCACTTACGCCAGCAACAGCGCCGAACCTCTCGAATTCGGCGCTAGCCAGCATTCCTTCTTGCTCTCACCGGCGACCTTCATCCGACTCTTTCCCGCTGCCGACATGTTCGTCGTCGTCCATGAGGATTCGATATGCCGGTCCTTCCATGTCGTCGTACTGTCCGCTCTTCACCGCCCACAAGAAGGCCCAGACCGCTACTCCCATGAGCAGCACGCCGAGCGGCACCAGAAGGTAGAGGATGCTCATAATCTGATATGGTACTGCCATATCAGACGCGTTCCTACTTGACTCGAAGGGCGGTTGCGCACCATTCGAATACGTGCTCAAATCCCCCCGCAGCGATGCGCCTGACGGCGTCGCGCGCTGAATCAGGATGCAACAGATCAAGAGGTGCCTGGATGTCAGCGGATACCCGTTTCCCCAGCTTGCAGGCCGATGGCAAGGGAGAAGGTAAGGTCGTAAAGGAAGCGGGCGATCTAATAGTCAGTTATATTGAGCAGCTCGGAGTCGAATTTGTCTTCGGTATTCCGGGAGGCGCAATTGAACCCCTCTACAACGCACTCCTGCGTAGTGCGCGTCGGGGAGGACCCCGTCCAGTCCTGGCAAGGCACGAAACGGGCGCCGCATTCATGGCGGACGGCTACGCACGGGAAACCGGTCGACTGGGTGTTTGCTGCTCCACGACTGGTCCGGGCGCGACCAACCTGATCACCGGTGTCAGCTGTGCGCGTGAAAACGAAGTTCCGCTACTGGTCATTACCGCGCAGACGGCGCTACCCACCCTCGGCAGAAACGCGTTCCAGGAGTCATCCTGTACCGCCATCGACACGGTGGGAATGTACGACCACTGTACGCGCTTCAATTCTCTCGTCTCCCATCCTACGCAACTGGAGCGCAAGCTGACGGCGGCCATACTCACCGCATTCCGGCCACCGAAGGGTCCCGTGCACCTCAGCATACCTCTGGATGTGCTGCGTAGTCCGTCTCCCGTCCAACAGGCGTCGGTTGATCTCTCAAAATTGTTGCGTCCCCGATGTCTGATCGATGAAGCCGCGATTTCCGCCTTCTACAGCGAAATCGCCGAGAGTCGCAAGGTCGCGCTCGTGATCGGACCAGGCTGCGATGGCGCAGTGGGACTGGTACTCGAACTGGCGCTTCTGCTCGAAGCTCCGGTCGTGGCAACCCCCGATGGAAAGGGCTTGGTTTCCCCTTATCACCCCCAGTTTCGTGGCATCTTCGGTTTCGCCGGCCACAGCAGCGCCAAGGAAGCACTCAACGATCCGACGGTAGATAGGATCATCGCCATCGGAACCCGTTTTGGGGAGCTGGCCAGTGGTGGCTGGGACACCGTGCTTCTCGGCCCACGACTCGTACACGTGGATTCTGCGCAAGAGCATTTCAGCCAGTCACCCATGGCACGTCTTCAGGTGGCGGGCGACCCCACGGAGATCTTCGAGCGCATCGTCGCGCGGCTGTATCGCGAAAGATTTCCCGGATCAGAGCGGCTCGGCCCTGAGCGTCGCCAGAACCAGCGAAAAGAGACAGCCGAGTCGATCGCTACCGGCGATCGCAGCCACCTGAAACGACGGCTTGATCCGGCGAGAACGCTCACGCTCGACGATGAGGCGAAATATCGAGATGAAGACTCCGAACCGATCAAACCGCAGAGACTGATGTACGAGCTCTCACGCATATTCCCGGTCACTACGCGCTTTCTGGTTGATGCTGGAAACTGCACCAGTTGGGGCATCCATTACCTGCACCCGTTTGACCGTCGCGTCGCCGGCCCACGCCCGGCCAGCGGGGGGCTTTTTCGCACGTGCATGGATTTCTCCCCTATGGGGTGGGCAATCGGCAGTGCCGTGGGCACTGCGATCGGTCGCCCCGGTATCCCGGTGGTCTGCATCGTCGGGGATGGGAGCTGGTTGATGAATGGACAGGAGATCACGGTCGCCGTCAGCGAGCGCTTGCCCGTCATCTTTGTCGTTCTAAACGATGGCGCTCTTGGGATGATCAAGCACGGGCAGCGTCTGGCGGGCGCCGAACAGGGCGCCTATGAACTGCCCCCGGTGAACTTCTGTAGCATGGCAAGAGCGATGGGGGCGGCCGCCTTCACCATATGCAATCCGCGGCACCTTGCTGATCTGGACACGGAGGCCATCTGCGCCCGCCAGGGTCCGACCTTGCTTGACGTGCACGTGGATCCGGAGGAGGTTCCACCGATTGCCGTTCGGATGAAAGTACTTGGGATGGTCGGTTGATCGCATCCAAGGAAGCAAGCCGATCCGAGATCTGGAGCGAGCTTACAGAACCCGGGAACCCCCTGTACTCCCCGTTCCCGCTCCGGAGGTACGTGTTGGGTGCCGACGAACGTCCGTCTGGCTCCTTCCCTCCTGGCGCCAGTGGTCCACGGTCGGAGCGTCGGATGCTGGGACAGACTGGCTTCGGCAGGATCAGTGCCCAAGTGGAGATGGCTCGCCGAACGTGGTGGAGAGCTGGGGGTGGCCCTCATCCCCTTGGCGTCGCGAGGGCGGCTTCTCTGCGACTTGAATCTGGCACACAGCAGCCGGGATACTCGGCCTGATCCTGCGACTTCTCGGAGCGCGCATCGTCTGAAGCACGAGCGCTCCGGTTGGCGGACATAATCGTTCTCTGAGCGACGAGCAGATGATGCTCATTCACCTCTTGTGGAATGCCACAAGCTATGCTGACCCCAGGTTGTAGAACAATTGCGCAGTGGCGTCGGCATGAACCGTACGCAGCACGGATGGACTTGGACTGAGGCGATAGGCCAGATGCGGACAAAGCAGCGACATGCGCGTCATCGACTCTCTGCTCAGAGGTATTGTTAACCGTGCTCCTTCGGACTTCTCCTTTTGACATAAAGATTTATCTGCTCCAGCCGAAAGCGCCGAAACTATTGCAAAAGGAGTGTCGCAAGATGTGTCCGTCCTACGTGCGCGTGAGTGTCGCCGCGCTGGTCATCGCGCGATATCCCGTGCTCGTATTGTGCGCGGAAGAGCAGATTCTCGTACTCGTCTATGGCGACGAGAATCTTATCAATGGCGCGACGGGAAACGGGCAGCCGATTGCACGCGTTGTCGCAGTTGCGAGCACCATCACAGATGCGGATGTCGAAACGATCCGTGCAACCGATCTTAGCGCGGTGCTGGATACCGTTCCCGGTCTGCACATTTACGATTCCAGCGCCGACTATAATCCGCCCGTCCACCGATATACCCAGCGTGGTCGCTGGGAGTTCCACACCGGCTATGAGGCAGGACAATTCAACTTTGGCACCGGCGACGAGGCCGCTCTTGGTCCGGATCCCGCAGAAGGCGCAGACCGCTACCGATTCGATTCAGACCTTACTTATCACAATTCGAATTTCGCGCCCGTCGGCAACGCCCATCCCCGTTTCTACAACTGCACGAAAGTCGATTGGACACTACCGCTTAAGCCCCCGACATCTGAGCTCAATTTCGCCCCTGGCATCCACCATCCGTTCGATCAGGATATACGCGAGCAGAGTGCGGCACCTGGTCTTATACTGAATAATCCGCCATTCGCGGAGCGCGCCTTGCATCTGGAAGCGCGCAATGGATTTTAATCCGTAACGGCTGCGCACTGGCCTGCTCGGGCTCGACGGTGGTTTCAGAGCCGATGTTCGGGTTGCGTCACGATGGAGCTGGGCATCGCAGTGGCTCCACTTGTGACCTTCGTCGGACGCGCTGGGCATCTTTAGGCCTTTGGCTTACGTTGCTAGCCACCTTCTACTCTGCCAGTCCCGCTGCTTCGGAACCCTGCCTTGCGGTCTTCTACCCGGACATTCGCGAACCCTACCGCAGTGTCTTCACGCAAATTGTCTCGGGCTTGGAATCTCAGTCCACTTTCAATGTTCGCAAGTATGCGCTGGGCGAGGATGCACGGCCAGATGTAGCGCTCGGATGGGTACGCGCCGAGCGCTGTGCCGCTGCGGTAGCGCTTGGAAGGCGCGGACTTGGCATTGTTGATGATCTAAGCGGGACCGTTCCCTCGGTCGTCGGCGCGGTGTTGCTCCTTCCTCCTGAGGAGAGATTGCGCTACGTGGGCATCAGTCTGGTACCCGATCCGGAACAGATGCTACGTCGATTGAAGAGTCTGGCTCCAGGCATCCGTCGCATTGCGGTCGTCTACAATCCGAAGGAGCTCGATTGGTTGGTTGATGGAGCTGCGGCAGCCGGTAACAAAATGAATCTCCAGCTGATACGAGTACCTGCGGACGACCTCCACGAGGCAGCCATACGGTACAGGGAAACCCTAAGAGGCATCGACGCCACGGATACTGCGCTCTGGCTCCCGCCGGATGCCACCACGCTTGAAGACAAAGTCATTCTCCCGCTGGTACTAGAAGAGTCCTGGAACCGCAAGATCGTAGTCTTCTCCAGTAACCCCGTGCACGTTGAGCGCGGTGTCCTGTTCTCTCTTTACCCCGATAACAAGGCCATGGGGAAGAGTCTGGCCCTGCTCGCGATACGCCTTGCGCACAAAGACCCGAACGTCCACACAGGTGTCGTTCCACTGAGCGACCTGCTCATCGCAGTAAACATCCGCACTGCTGAACATCTGGGATTGAATTTCACCGGTGAGCAGCAGCGGCAGTTCGACCTGATTCTGCCTTCGCGCTGACACGCCATGAACGTTCTCACGCGAATGATCTCCCCCAGCCAGAATTTCCGGAGGCAACTCTCCATTGCGTTCAGCGCCGGCATACTTTGCCTTGCGCTGATCTCTTCCGTCACGATTTGGTGGGTGGTCAGTAGCGCGATCCGTGTGAATCTTCTAGAGCAGGGAAGGCAGGTCGCCGACAGCTTCGCGCGACAAAGCACGCTGGCGCTACTTTACGGTTCGGGGGAAAACGCGCGCGATTCGGCCTCCGCAACGCTCACCTTTCCGGATATTCGACACGTAGCCATCTACGATATGCAGGGCCGCGCTCTGCTTTCAGAAGGATCCGGGCCGGACTGGAGCCCAGACATTGACCACTTTGCCTCGATCCAGGAGCCCCTCCTGCGGGAAACGCGTGACGCGTGGCACTTCATAAGTCCAGTTTATACCCGCGATACACGAAGCAAGAATTCCGACTCTCCATTTGAGGTCAGCACACCCGCACGCCAGTTGCTCGGTTATGTTCACGTTACCATGAGCAAGGAAACGCTGCACCGCATGGAGGCAAGCATTTTCTTCAACAACCTTCTGATCTCTCTTTCGTTCGCACTAGTACTTCTTCCTCTACTGCGTCTCATCACCACGCGTATCACCAATCCCATTCGGGAGCTTTCACAGATCATGAAGGCGGCGGAACTTGGCCAGACGCAAGTTCGCGCGCATGTGAGGGGTCCCCGAGACGTCCTCGACATGGCGCAAGCATTCAACAAGATGATGGTCGTGCTGGAAGAACGCGACAAAAGTCTGCGCGGCCAAAAGGCAATGCTGGAGCAACGGGTCGATGAGCGAACTCGCGCCGAACAGGCGCTTCGTTACCGGATCGAAGCTCAGAGATTGATCAGCCTGATCTCCGCCCGCTTCATCGGTCTGGAATCAGCATCAATTCTTGCGGAAATTGACCGGGTCCTTGGTATGGTCGGAGACTTTTACAACGTAGATCACTCGTACGTTTTGCTTTTTACGGCAGACGGAAGTCAGGTAAGTCACGTGAGTGAGTGGACTGCCTCAAGCGTGGAACCCACCGCATACAGGCTGCGTGGCGATCCTGTGGAGAGTTTTGCCGCTCAACTGGAGTGGATCAAGAGCCGCGAAGTTCTTTACATCCCTGACACGTCATCACGCTCTGATGATTCGCCGCCGATCAGACCGGTTTCCGTTTCCCACGGTCTTCGTTCACGCGTCTGGATTCCGATGGTCTACGGTGATCAGCTCGTTGGACTTTTGGCCCTCGATTCACTGAGGGATACCAGGCAGTGGTCGGAAAGCGATCTTTCGCTCCTCAAGATATTGGCAGAGATCCTGGTCAGTGCGCTCGAGCGCCGCGAAGCCGAATGGGAACTGAAGCAGGCGAAGGACGATGCCGAGGCGGCAAGCCGCGCCAAGAGTGAATTCCTTGCGAACATGAGTCACGAGATTCGCACCCCCATGAATGGATTGTTGGGCATGTTGACCCTGCTGCGAGATACTCCTTTGAGTCCGGAACAGCGCGAATATCTGGATATGGCACATGGATCGGGAGATGCACTATTGGCTCTGCTTGGGAACATCCTTGATTTTTCCAAGATCGAGGCCGGCAAACTGCGGTTTGAAAGCATCGATTACGAAATTCGGAAAGTAGTGGATGACGCTCTCGAGTTGTTTGCAGAACAGGCCCAAAGCAAAGGTCTCTCGCTCAATGGCGTTGTTTCTGCGGACGTACCTGCCATGGTCTGCGGTGACCCGACTCGTCTCAGACAGATCCTCATTAACCTGATGGGCAACGCGATCAAGTTTACCGAGCACGGCGACGTTACCACGCGCGTTGGCATTGAATCCGCCACCACGGCTGAGGTCAGCTTGGTCTTCAGTGTTACCGACACGGGCGTTGGAATTGCCGAGGCCGCCCAGACCAGCATTTTCGATGCATTTTCGCAGGCCGATGGCTCGACGACCCGCCAATACGGAGGAACGGGACTCGGGCTAGCAATTTGCAAGGATCTCGTGACGCTGATGGGCGGCAAGATGAGCGTGCAGTCCGCGCCCGGTCACGGGAGCACATTCCATTTCACGATTCGTACCCAACGGGCAAGTGACGGTGACGGTGCCCCGCCTGGCAATCTATCTTCCCCTCTCGCTGACCGGCGGGTCCTCATTTCGGAGGACAATGAGACTCAGCGAGAAACCCTCGAACAAACGCTTCACTTCTTGTCGGTGGTAACCGGCTCCGCTCTGGGCGTTGCCGATACGCTCGAAAAGCTGCGCGTAGCGGCAATTACGGATGAGCCGTACCACGCCGCGATCATTGAGTCGAGTGGCCGTGCCTTCGATGCCCTTGAATTGGTAAGGGCCATCCGGCACCAGCCAGCTCTGGCGCAGATTCGCCTGATTCTTTTGAGCCCTTTCGGAGAGCGCCGCGATTGGGCCCTGGCGCGAGAGGCGGGAATTCAGGACTATCTTACCCATCCGCTGCGATACGTTCAGGTCCAGGACTGCCTTGCAAGGGTATTTGGCTTGGCTTCATCGTCGGGCGACGCTCAGGGAGATCGGGGAGGCGACCTGCAACCCCATCACCGCATTTTGATTGTCGAGGATAATCTTGTGAATCAGAAGGTTGCGCTTGGCATGTTAAAGAAGCTGGGGCTCCATGCCGATGTATGCGCGAATGGCTCCGAGGCAGTGCAAGCGTACGCAAGGGAGACCTACGGCCTGATCCTAATGGACTGCCAAATGCCGGGGATGGACGGGTACGAGGCAACGGTGGAAATCCGCAGGCACGAACCCAAGGACACCCGAATCCCAATCATCGCCATGACCGCACACACGACGCGGGAAGACCAGGAGAAGTGCATGGCCGTCGGGATGGACGACTATCTTCCCAAGCCCGTGCGACTCGATTCTCTTCGCGACGTGCTGAGCCGCTGGCTCCCAAAGGAACCGCACCAGGCTGACGCCGGCGGTCCCGTCAAAGCTGGCCTCCAATCCGCAACTCAGCAAGTTCCGATGGCCGAGCAGCTCGACAGACAGACCTTGGTCGAACTGCGTGAGGTCCTTGGTGAAGAGATGAGTTCCTGTGTCGATCTGTTCGTTTCCAACGCCTCTGAGCACCTACGGAAGATGCACCGGGCATTGAGTACGTGCGACACTGCGTTGTTTTCGAATTCCGCTCACAGTCTCAAGGGCAGTAGCGCAAACATGGGAGCTCTTCAACTTTCCGCACTCGCAAGGGAATTGGAAAGGATGGGTCGCGCAGGTGCCTTGGAAGGAGCCACCGAGCTGATGATGCGAACGGAATGGGAGTTTGCGGCAGTGCAGCGACTGCTTCGGGACGCGTTGGCTGGACAAAGCACGTGAGCCGGAATCCCTTCGACGACGACGTTCCACTTGTGCTGGTCGTGGACGACGACGATACCGCTCGCCTTATGCTGCGCCGCGGGCTGGAAAAGGAGGGCTACCGGGTCGAAGAGGCGCTCAATGGTGCTCAGGCCCTCGCCTCATTTGAACACTTCCGCCCGGACATGATTCTTATGGATGCAGTGATGCCAATCATGGACGGCTTTGCCGCATGTACGAAGTTGAAGAGTCTCCACGGGGGCGAGCTGATACCGGTCTTGATCATCACTGCACTCGACGACGAGGAATCAGTAAACCGAGCCTTCGCCTGCGGAGCGTCCGACTACATCCACAAACCGATTCGCTGGGCGGTCCTTCGTCAGCGTGTCCGCCGTATGCTGACCGAGAGCCGCGCCGACAGACACATCAATCATCTCGCCTATCACGATACCCTGACGGATCTTCCGAACAGGAGACTGTTTGGCGAGCAGTTGGACCAGCGCCTGGTATTGGCGCGAAGGCGCGGTCAGCCGTTGGCTCTGCTTTTTCTCGACCTGGACCGCTTTAAGCTTATCAACGACACGCTGGGACACGACGTTGGTGACCTCCTGATTCAGGCCGTCGCAGAACGGCTCACGCGGGAAATCCGCAAGGGCGACGTGGTCGCCCGGCTTGGCGGCGATGAATTTACCGTGGTTACCGAAGGCGTTGCCTCCGCCGAAGAAGCGGCAGTGATCGCCCAGAAGATTCTCAATGTTCTGTCTGAACCTTTCACTTTGTCCGGTCACGAGGTCTTCGTAACAGCCAGCATTGGCATTGCCCTATATCCATTCGACGGCAGTGACTTCAATAGTCTGTTCAAGAACGCAGACACCGCGATGTACCGCGCGAAGGAGCATGGTCGTAACAACTACCAGTTCTACACCGCCGAGATGAGTGCCAGGGCGATGGAACGACTTGCGCTGGAAAACGGTCTTCGGCGCGCCCTCGAACGAAACGAATTCGTCTTGCACTACCAGCCGCAAATCGATCTGCAAACCGGTGCAATTTTTGGTGCGGAGGCGCTCATCCGCTGGAATCATCCAGACTACGGGCTTGTCCCGCCAGCTGATTTCATCCCTCTGGCAGAAGATACGGGAATGATCTCGGCCATCGGTGAATGGGTCATCGCTACTGCCTGCGCAGAGAACAAGTCTTGGCAGGAGGCCGGGTACGACAAGATACGCGTGATGGTAAACATTTCCGGCCGCCAGTTCAGACAGCCGATGCTGACGAACGCCGTGCGTGGCATCCTCGAGGCATCCGGCGTTGAACCCTGTCACCTGGGGCTCGAACTGACCGAGAGCAGTATCATGCAGAACGACAATCTGACGAATTCGACACTTTGGGATCTGCATCACCTTGGCGTGCATATAGCAATCGACGATTTCGGTACGGGCTACTCCAGTCTGAGTTATCTCAAGAGCTTCCCCATAGACGCGCTGAAAATCGACCGCTCTTTTGTGCGGGACGTCACCACCGATCCGGATGATGCGGCAATCTGCACCGCGATCATCGCGATGTCGCATAACCTGAAGCTTCGGGTAATTGCAGAGGGGGTCGAAACGCCGGATCAACTCGCCTTTCTGAAACAACACCACTGTGACGCTGTGCAAGGTTATCTTACTGGAAGACCCATGCCCGCTTCCGCTTTCGCGGAGCTGCTGGCAAGGCAAAGTTCGACGTCGGTCGCCGATGCTGGCTAACTGAGCCGCTCCTGTGTGCCCGGCGCGCGCATGCCGCCGTTTTGCTTTGCGCCGCGAACCCTTTGAACGACTCTGACGCAGCGATGTCCCGACCTCACAGTCGAGGCGCAGTCGACCATAGAGCATGTTCAGTGTTCCCTTCCTGGTTGGTTGTCCGATAAGAGATACGCGCAGTAGGACTTGGATCGCGCCGGATGTTCGACACAGGGACCTTAGCCTAAGTGCGCCCGAGTCAAGATGTTCGAAGTTGGGGCCCGTGACAAGGAGGAAATACTGCTGCGCGTGAACACCAGGGTTGCATTGTGATACAGACGCCGCTCCAGCTCTATCCAGGCCGCCGGACGCAGCTGCTCGGGGGGAAATCAGGAACTTCCAGATTGGACAGATGGGTATGGTCGGTATAGACGAAGTGGGGAATTTCCGGTACCGAAGCGTCGAACAACGATTGCAACTGGAAGGAAAACGCATACCGCCCGGGAAGCAACACTTGTGCCATGTTGCGCTGGATTGCCTTCATGGCGTAGGTGGTCCTCAGAAAGCTCTGCTTTATGTTCCGCCGGCACAGCAGCAGATCCCAGCCATACTCCTTCGACAGATAGAGCAGATTGTGCGCGACATCTTGTCCGCGTCGCCGCACGAGCTCGACCGGATTGATGACGTCCAGCTGGTATTCGGGAAATGACGCGCGGAGCACCCGCTCGACAGCGTCTCGCGAAGGGTGGCTCTGCGAACTGATGAAGGCAATGCGCTGCTTCATGGCATAGCGCGGCTGCGCGCGTAAGGCGCCGAATGGATCGGGGTGAAGGAGTACCGGATCCGGACCGCGCGACTCATCGGTCTTCGCAAGGGCGCCGGGACGCCCGCGCCTCGCGAAATCTCCCGCCGCATGCGGCAGTCAGCGGCAAGCTCTCGGTCACTCATTCTCCTCTCGGTCACTCATTCTCGAATTATGGGTGCATCCAAGGCTTCGGTGCACGCAGCATGGCAGTTTGCCGCTGACGCCTACGTACCCGGATGTGCCCGCGCAGGTATCGACTGCAATTGGCCATCATGGCAGGTACACCCTCGCTACGCAGGGCACACAGGCGCCCACTCACCAGCGTGAGCTTGCGCAGCACCCGCTTGGTTGCTCGGAACCCAACGAGCCTCTGTGCTCCCGGGCCAGATCTGCAGCCGTGGCGTAAGGTGCACGCGGGCCGCTCATCTCCCGGCTCGGTGGCAGCTGGCCTTGGGCCGGCGGTAGAATCACGACGGCCGCCACCATCGGTTGTTCCCGGAGACATGCTCATGAACCAACGCGACCTCATCGTCCCGAGACGGGGATTTCTGCAGTGCCTGTTTGCAGGCGTGGGTCTCATTGCCGTAGGCGCCCGCGCCCAGAACGCCGACAGCGATCTGTTCGGTGAACCGGCACACAAGGTGGTCTATCAGTTCAACAAGTCCGACCCTGACTACATGGAGCACGTGCTGTTTTCGGTGGGCGAACTGCTGCGCAAGCACGGAGACAACATCAAGCTGGTCGTGACGACATTCGGGCCGGGAATACACATCCTGGGCAAGCGGCCCGAGCGTCCGATACCCAGGATCCTGCAGCAGCGCGCTGAGAGTCTAGCGATGTACGGCGTTGAGTTTCACGCCTGCGGCAATACCATGCAATCGCTGGGGTGGACCAAGGACGATCTGGTGGACTTCGCCACGGTAGTCGATGTGGGTGCCGATGATCTGGTTCGCCTGCAAGAGGCGGGCTACAGTTACATCAGCTGGTAAGCGGAGGCGATGCGTCGCGGTTAAGGCGGCAACATCCTGCGCCTGGCACGACCGATGACTGGCGGAACCGGCGTCTTCGCCTTCGTCGATAATCCGGAGGGGATGGATCCAGTTGAGCGGCCGGTCGCGCCGAAGTAACCAAGGAACCCCGCGCCCGCCATCCCGCTAAGCCGGGGTTCGCAGAGTGATCGTGTCGGCACTGCGGCGCAGCGCCAGGGGGATTAGGGCGGCCTAACCGCCAGCGGGCGAAGTTCGGCTGACACGCAGCTTCGCCGCAATAAAGTCCCTGTGCGGCACATACAGGAGGTCTGCGATCTTGCGCACCAGATGTTCCTCGTACTTGTCGAGGTCGCCGTCGGCATATGCCACCCGCCACAGGTTCTCGATCACCTTCACTTTCTGCTCGGCCGTGAACTCGCGGTTCAGCAAGGACGTAAACTCGAAATAGCTGGTCGATTGCCGCACGCGCTCCTCTGCCAGCGAGACGAGATCGCGGGTCTCTTCATCGCTAAGGCCGAACTCGGTCTTCACCAGCGCCGCGACCTCCTGTCGCTCCTCGGGCCGCACCTTGTAATCCATGCGGGTCATCTCGAAAAGCAGCGCGGCAGTCGCGAGTTGCACCCGGCGCGCATCGGACTCGGCGCCGGCACCGGTGGCGGGCGTCAGATAGCGCTCGACGAAGTTCTGTATGGCATCGAGCATACGATTCGATCGCCTTTCGGGAGTGGGAGAGCGTTGCGCAACCCCCCGCGTCCCTTTTGAGTATATCCGGCCTGAAGAGTTCGCTGGCTGGCCCAGCGATCAGGGCCGCGGCTCCCATGCTGCGTTGCGCAAAACGGCCTTCCCGGACCGACCAGCGGACACGGGTCCGTGTTGCGCGAATGACAGCCAGGATGGCCACCAGCGTCCGCGTTCGAGCTCCTCGCGACAGGACTCCAGCTGGTGGCGATAGCGGTCGGCATTTGCCTGTACCCGGGATGCAACCTTCAGCAGCCAACGCTTGCTGCGAAAGGTTCCGGCGGCATAACCGCCGTGGCCCTCGTGATACGCAAGATACATGTTCCTCGCATCCCATTTGGAAATACCGAGCCGCTCGTGGCTGTAGTTGCAGTACCAGCCCACGAAGTCCGCGGCATCCCCGAAGTCGTCTCGATCGGCACCGCTGTTTCCTGTTGCGTTGCGGTACCAGCGCCAGGTGTCGTCCTTGACCTGACCGTAGCCGTAGGCGCTGGAGGGCCGGAACGTGGGAATCATCCCCAGGAAGCGCATGCGCGGGGGCTTCGCGTTAGCGCGAAATCCTGATTCCTGCTGCATGATGGCCATTTGTACATGCACTGGAACACCCCAGCGCTCGAAGGATCGTTTGGCGCTGCGGTACCAGCTACGCTTCTCCGCGAACACCGAACACAAGTCCTGTGGCTGGCTCGGGACCGTTGCGCAGCCGTGCAATTGCAGACCCAGCAGCCCTGCGATAGCCAGCGCAGCCAGTCCACGCCGTCCGGGCCTTCTGCGCTTGCGCCGTCGTCGGGCCATACGCTTTCAGCTCGCCCCCACCACAGTCTGCAATGTGACTGCGCCTGCGCCGCGGCGCCGACCGTTTCGTCGGAAATATCGACCGATTTCGGGCCGCTGCAGTAGCGACATGATTCCTCGGACTGGCTCCCAGTCAGTGCTGCTCTTGTTCTCGTCGCGGCGATGATCCCATCGTAATGAAAAACTGCGCGCCTGAGTAGCACCTGCCCGGCCACCCGACGCAGCAGAGCACCGATCTGTCCGGGAGATGCAGGCCACTCTGCTACACTGACACAGGAACGGCACGTGCTGCGGAGGATGAACCATGAGCGACCACGTCTACAAGGTCATCGAATTGGTGGGGTCGTCCACCGAAGGCACCGACCAGGCGATACGCAACGCCATAGACAGGGCTTCGGAAACGCTGGAGAACCTCGACTGGTTCGAAGTCATCGAAACGCGCGGCCAGATCGCACAAGGCAAGATTGCGCATTACCAGGTTACCGTCAAGGTCGGCTTTCGCCTCAGGGAGTAGCCGTGGATCTCATGGTGCGGCTCTACGCGGCGGCAAACCTGCAGGACGCATATCTCATACTCGGACTTCTCGCCGGACATGGCATCGCGGCGCGAGTCCTCAACGAGAACGCCCAGGGCGGAATGGGCGAAATCCCCTTCACACAGGTCTATCCCGAGGTCTGGCTGGACCATGAAGGGGACCTTGAGCGCGCCAGGGAGATTGTCACGAGCTTCGAGCGCAGGGACACCCCGAGCGCCATGGCCTGTCCGATCTGCGGCGAGGAGAACCCGCGTACCTTCGAAGTCTGCTGGCAGTGTGGGACTGCGCTACGGTAGGTCAGATGGATACGGGGTGGGAGGCTTGCGCCCCATGGTCTGCGATGACCGCGCCGCGGCGCCGGCCAGGCCCGCGGGCAAGCCGTAGTGCATTGAGCACCACGATCAAGGAACTTGCCGACATTCCGATGGCGGCCATCCAAGGCGCCACCCAGCCGGCAGCGGCCAGGGGCACCGCCAAGGCATTGTAGGTCACCGCCCAGGCCAAGTTCTGCCGGATCACACGCAAGGTCCGTCGCGCGACCCGCACGCCTTCGGTCAGGACCGGCAGCGATTCCGATAGCAGAATCATGTCCGCACTGGCGTGTGCCAGCTGTGTGCCTCCGCCCATGGCGAGTGAAACCTGCGCGCCCGCAAGTACCGGTGCGTCGTTTACCCCGTCACCAACGGCGGCCACCACCGCCCCTTGTTCCTGCAGCGCACGCATGCGTGCCAATTTACCTTCTGGGCGCAGCCCCCCTTCGGCCCGCGGGATGCCAAGCGCCTCCGCAGCCCGCGCCACAACTCCTGGTGAATCTCCGCTCAGCAACTGCAAATGTAGGCCCAGCGCCGCGAGTCCCTTAACCGCTTCGGGCGCATCCCGCCGCGGAGCGTCCGCGAATCGGAACCGCGCAATCAGTCCCTGCTCGTCTCCGAGCAGGACCTCGCTCAGCTCGGGGGCCGAAGGCGCGGGAGTATCATTGCACGGGGCGACGTAGGTAAAAGTGCCGATCCGGAAGCGCCGCCCGTCGATCACGCCTGCCACGCCCCGTCCGGCCGTCGCCACGAGTTCGTGCGCCACGACGGCATCATTGCCATGCCGCGCAAGTACTCGCGCCACCGGATGCTCCGATCCGCGCTCCAGGGCCGCGCCGATCGCCAGACACTCGTCTGCCGACCAATCTGCCAGCGGCTGTACCTCCACCAGCCCTAGCCGCCCGTAGGTGAGCGTGCCGGTCTTGTCCAAGATGACATGAGTGGTACGCGCCAGGGTCTCGAGCGCATGACCGCGGGTGGTGAGCAGACCGAGTCGCGTCAGGGCCCCGGTCGCGGCGGTCACGGCAGCGGGTGTCGCCAGCGACAGGGCGCACGGACAGGTCACCACCAGTACGGCAAGCACCACGCGAAAGGCATTTGCGGGATCGTGTTGCCACCACCAGGCTCCGACCACAGCGGCAATGGCCAGCAGCGCGGCGACGAACCAGACCGCCGCCCGATCGGCCAACAGCGCAATCCGCGGCTTTTCCGACTGCGCCCGATCCAGCAGTCGGACGATCGCCGATAGGACGGTGTCCGGCCCAACCTGCCTCACCTCCATGATCAGCGGGCTTTGCACATTGACCGTTCCGCCGATCAGGGCGTCGCCGCATTGACGCGGACGGGGAACGCCTTCCCCGGTGAGCAAGGACTCGTCCACCGAGCTGGTGCCCTCGTGCACGCGGCCGTCGGCCGGGACGGTTTCCCCGGGATGCACCAGTACGCGGTCGCCGGGGCGCAGCTCAGCGACCGCGACGACCTGCTCGGCACCATCGTGCGGGTCGATGCGCGTGGCGGCTGCCGGGAGCAGTCGCACCAGTGCCTCGGTGGCCATGCCGGCGCGGTGCCGCGCGGCCATTTCCAGGTACCGGCCGCTCAGCAGAAAGAAGGTGAACATCGTAACCGAGTCGTAGTACACCGCGCCTCGTCCGAGGATGGTATCGACCAGACTGGCCAGGAAGGCGGCACCGATCGCAAGCGCCACCGGTACGTCCATGCCCAGCCGGCGGCGCCGCAGATCACGCCACGCACCCTGGAAGAACGGCCGCGCCGAATACAGCACCACGGGAGTGGTGATGACCAGGCTCACCCAGCGCAGGAAGGTATGCAGATCGCTGTCCATGCCCTGGTATTCGCCGGTGTACAGCGCCACGGCAATCATCATCACCTGCATCGTCCCCAGCCCGGCCACGGCGATGCGCTTGAGTGCCATGGAACGCTCGCGCTTCTGCACCACCTCCTGGCGGCCGGCGTCGAAAGGGTGGGCGACATAGCCGATGGCAGCGATTGCCTGCAGGATTTCACTCAGTTGAATACGGCGTGCGTCCCACTTGAGCTGCGCGCGATGGGTGGCGTAGTTGACCCGGAATTCCAGCACCCCGGGCAACGCGGAGACATGACGTTCGTTGAGCCACACGCAGGCGGCACAGACGATGCCCTCCAGGATGAGCGCTGCTTCGCGCACGTGCTCGTCGGCAACGCGAACGAATGTCTGCTGAAGTGCCGGACGATCGTAGATCTCGAGCTCGCGTAGCACGGCCGGGACCTGCTCCACCGGATTGCGCGGGCGCTCGGTGCGGTGGCGGTAGTAGTCCTCGAGCCCCCCATCCACGATGGCCTGCGCCACCGCCTTGCAGCCGGGGCAGCACATGGGGCGCGTCTGCCCGCCGATGGCTACCGCGTAGGTGCTGCCTTGCGGCACCGGCAACCCGCAGTGAAAGCACTCCTGAGCCCCCGGTTGCGGATTTGCTTCGAGCGGCGGAACGGCTGTCCGTTCCTCAGCTCCGATGATGGACACGGTGCGCATAGCGATGTCGGGCATTTCGGGCGCGCGCATGCGGGCGCGGCGCCGGGCTTCAGGCCAACAGCGCCGTCAACCTCGGCACGTAGTGATCCACGAGCAGGAAAGCGAACAGCAGCATGAGGTAGATGATCGAATAGCCGAAGGTCTTCATGGCGATCCCACCTTCCGGTGAGACATTCAGGAGCACCGAGTGGTAGAGGAATCCCGCCCCGAGCACGAGCGCACCCGAAAGATACAGCCAGCCGCTCATGTGGGTGGCGAATGGCAGCACGCTGACCGCAACCAGCATGATGGTGTAGAGCAGCACGTGCAGGCGCGTGAGCGCGACACCGTGCGTTACCGGCAGCATCGGGATGTCGGCCGCGGCGTACTCCTGATGCCGGTGTATGGCCAACGCCCAGAAGTGCGGCGGGGTCCAGACGAAAATAATCAGAAACAGCAGCAGTGCTTCGGAGTCGATGTGTCCGGTGACGGCGGTCCAGCCCAGCACCGGCGGCGCCGCCCCGGCGGCTCCGCCGATGACGATGTTCTGGGGCGTTGCGCGCTTCAGGAACAGGGTGTAGATGACCGCGTAGCCGATGAGCGAAGCGAATGTGAGGGCCGCGGTCAGAGGATTCACCAGAACGCTCAGCACCACCATCGACAGCGTGCCCACACCCAAGGCGAATATCAGGGCATTTCGCGTGCTGATGTTTCCGCTGGGCAACGGACGGCGACGGGTGCGGCTCATCAGGCGATCTACGTGCCGGTCGACGAGGTGATTGATGGCGGCCGCGGAAGACGCGGCGAGTCCGATTCCGAGGCTGCCGAACACCAGCGCGTCCCACGGCACCATACCGGACGTCGACAGGAACATGCCGACGACGGCCGTGAAGACGATCAGTGCCACCACCCTGGGCTTGCAGAGCTCCAGGTAATCGCGCCACTGGACGCCCCATGCGAGCTCGAACGGCCCGCTCTTGATGATCTCTCGCATGTACGCCAATACCTGTGTCGGGATGCGGGCCTATCCCGCTTGCGCCGTGGCAAAAGAGGCATTTTAGCCTGACTCGGCTGCTTGCGTCTCGCTTAAGTTAGCGCGCAGATCCCACCGGCATGGGCATTCCTCTCCGGTCGCAAGGACCTGTGTTCGTTGCATGCAGTGCAATGGATCGCTGAGCGACAGCGCAGTGAGACGTAAAGATTGAGGTTCAGCCGATGCCGGAAATGGAAAGAAGCCGCTGCAGGTCCTTCAGCACGCCGCGGGGCTCGGCTCCTGCAGGATAGCTCATCATGAAGTTGCCGAGCGGGTCCACCAGATCGAGCCGGCCGGCGTGCGCCGATGCCAGCCGGCCGGGCACCTCGAACTGCGCGGTGAAGCGCGCCAGATCATCGCCGCCGCCTGCGGCGACCATCGTGCCCGGATAGTCCTGCAGTCTGGACTTCAGATCCGCCGGAGCCGCCCCCACCACCACCAGGAGCCGCTGCACCCGGTCCATGTCCTTGCCCAATGCGAGGCGCACCTGGCGCATCTTGTAGAGGTTGGTTTCACAGGCAGCGTCGCAACCGTCGGGCGCGATGTAGACCAGCGTCCAGCGCCCGCGCAAATCCCGGAGCGCCAGCGGCGGGCCCCCGGCGAGGCGCGGCAGCGAAAACGGCTCCAGGGGCCGGGCGGGCACGATGAGCTCGCCGTGGTTGGTGGTGCCGGATCCATGCCAGCCACCGCCCAGCGCGTGCAGCAACCAGGCACCGGCCACCGGGAGTGCAAACAGCACCACGACGAGCACGAGGGAGAGGCGAGATCGACTCCGCCCCGCAGTTGCGGGATCAGTCACGAGCACCCTCCCCGCGAGGCAGCCGTTCAACATTCATCACCACGTATACGATGATCAGCACTGCAGCGAGGGAAAACCACTGGAACGCATAGCCGAGGTGGCGCTCCGGCGTAAGGCCGGGTAGCTCCCAACGGCGCACATAGCCGTTCGGCTCATTGGGATCCAGCATCAGGACCACCGGCAGAAGGCGGTAGCCCAGGTCATGCTCCAGGCGCGCAAGGTCGAGATATTCCACCACCTGAGGCCATACCTGCCGGTCGGGTGTATCCGCTCCGATGACCAGGCCGTGGGAGGGTGGTGGGCTGACCAGTCCAGCCACCTTCTGCGCCCCCTCGGGCGCCGAAATCGCCGGCAACACCTCGCGACTGGCACCGACGGGAACCCAGCCGCGGTCCACGAGTATCGCCGTAGCGCTTCCCTGCAGGTGCAGGGGCGTCAGCACGTCATATCCCGCCTCGCCGTTCTGGACCCGGTTGTCCAGCAGAACCTGGTGGCTGCGATCGTAATGTCCGAGTGCGGTACCGCGGCGAAACGCCAGATCCTGTGCCGCCATGGGCGCATCAGCCTGCAGCGTCACGGCAGGTCCATGCTCGGCCTGCTCGCGCGCCTGCTGCAGAGCGCGCTTCTGGTCGGCCCGGTCCAGCTGCCACAAGCCGAGCCAGATCAGTGCGGCCAGCAACAGCAACGTGACGAGGGTGGGCAGAGGCCGGGGCGAGAAACGATAGTGGGCGATGCGCATGCTGAGTTTGCTTGGAGGATGCAGGTCCCGGGGCTGGAGCGTTCGCCCTTCGGCAGGCGCTGCGGTGTATACTGACCTTGTGACCTGGACCCGGGATCTTCCGCCATGTTCGTCAAGGCCTTGATCGTATTGATGCTGGTTGCGATCCTGGCCAGCCTGGGCTCCGGACTGGTGTATCTGATCAAGGACAAGGGTAACTCGGATCGAACTGCGCGCGCACTCACGGTGCGCATCGCGCTTTCACTGGCCCTGTTCGTCCTGCTGATGCTGGCGTTTGCCACCGGGCTTATCCAACCGCACGGAATCACCGGCGGCTGAGCTGCCCGACTGCCCTGCCCGGCCCCGGGCGCGACCCCAACCCGTACCCGTTGTGCCATCGCTGGAAAAAACGACGGGCGCTACCGCCACAGCGGCAGCGCCCGTGGGCACATAAAACCTCAAAGCCAATAGACGAAGATAAACAGGCCCAGCCACACCACGTCGACGAAATGCCAGTACCAGGCGGCCGCTTCGAAGGCGAAATGATGCTGGGGCGTGAAGTGCCCGCGCAGTGAGCGCAGTAGCATGACCGTCAGCATGATGGCGCCGATGGTCACATGTGCACCGTGGAAGCCCGTCAGCATGAAGAAGGTCGAGCCGTAGATGCCGGAGCTCAGTTTCAGATTCAGCTCCTGGTAGGCATGGCCATACTCGTGCGCCTGCAGGAAAACGAACAGTGCGCCGAGCACCACCGTGGCAGCCAGGCCAAGAATCAGTTGACCGCGGCGGTTCTCCTTGAGGCCCCAGTGCGCCCAGGTGACGGTGACGCCGGAGGACAGCAGGATCAGGGTGTTGATGGCCGGGATGCCCCAGGCTCCGATGACCTCGTGCGGGACCGAGAACAGGTCCGGGCGCGGCATGTGCAGCAGCGGCCAGGCTGCTTCAAAGTTCTGCCACAACAGATGGGCGTCGCCTTTCGCGCCTTCCCCTCCCAGCCAGGGCACCGAATAGACGCGTGCATAGAACAGGGCGCCGAAGAATGCGGAGAAGAACATCACCTCGGAGAAGATGAACCAGGCCATCCCCCAGCGGAACGACTTGTCCACCTGATTGTTGTACATGCCGTGCTCGCTCTCGCGAATCACGGTGCCGAACCATCCGAACATCATGATCAGCACGATGACCACTCCGGCGATCATCATCATGCCGCCGAAGTCGTGGCCGTTGAGCATGGAGGCGAAGCCCACCAGCAGCGTGGTCAAGCCGATCGAGCCGACGATCGGCCAGCGGCTGCCGTGTGGAACGTAGTACCCCCCGTGTGCTTCAGTCATCTTCTCATCCCCTTTGACAGGCTCTTCAATCTGCCGCGCGCGTTCGTCTTGGTCCATGGTCGGGTACCCGTGACAAAGTGTCTGCGCCCCGGCGGCGCGCGCGTGTGCGTTCGGCCCGCTCCGTACCACCCGCTGCGCTCGGGCCGTGGCGCGCAATGCTCACCGGGCGTTTACCCACAGGAACGCCAGTAAGAACCCCAGGGCAATCAGCGCCAGGATCACCGCCAGGCGGACGTTCCTGCGCGCCATTTGCCGCTGCTCGCTCGTCACGGTGCCGCCCCGGCTTCTGGCGAGACGATGTCCGGAATCACTTCACTTCCGGCGCCGTGGTGAAGCTGTGATAGGGCGGCGGCGAGGTCAAGGTCCACTCCAGCCCCCGCGCACCTTCCCACACCTGGCTGGTGGCCTTGACCCCGCCCCGGATGGTCTTGAACACCAGATAGGCGAACAACAGTTGCGACAGACCGAAGGCGAATCCGCCGATGCTGGAGATCATGTTGAAGCCGGCGAACTGCACCGAATAGTCCGGGATGCGCCGCGGCATGCCGGCCAGCCCCAGGAAGTGCTGCGGGAAGAACAGTACGTTCACAGAGATTGCCGACAGCCAGAAATGCCACTTGCCGAGCCTCTCGTCATACATGTGGCCGGTCCACTTGGGCAGCCAGAAATACACCGCCCCCATGATGGCGAACACCGCACCCGTAACCAGCACGTAGTGGAAGTGCGCAACCACGAAGTAAGTGTCGTGGTACTGGAAGTCGACCGGCGTGATGGCCAGCATCAGGCCGGAGAACCCGCCGATGGTGAACAGCACGACGAACGCCACGGCAAACAGCATGGGTGTCTCGAAGCTCATCGAGCCGCGCCACATCGTGGATACCCAGTTGAACACCTTCACGCCTGTCGGGACCGCGATCAGCATGGTGGCGTACATGAAGAACAGCTCGCCGGCAACCGGCATGCCGACGGTGAACATGTGATGCGCCCAGACGATGAACGACAGAAAAGCGATGGAAGCCGTTGCGTAGACCATCGAGCTGTAGCCGAACAACGGCTTGCGCGCGAAGGTCGGGATGATCTGGGAGACGATCCCGAACGCCGGCAGAATCATGATGTAGACCTCGGGGTGACCGAAGAACCAGAAGATGTGCTGGAACATTACCGGGATCACCGCCACCGGCGGCGCTGAAGAACGAGGTGCCGAAGTACTTGTCGGTGAGCAGCATGGTCACGGCACCGGCCAGCACCGGCATCACCGCGATCAGCAGATAGGCGGTGATCAGCCAGGTCCACACGAACAGCGGCATCTTCATCAGGGTCATGCCCGGCGCACGCATGTTCAGGATGGTCACGATCACGTTGATCGCGCCCATCACCGAGGAAATACCCATGAGGTGCACCGAGAAGATCAGGAACGGAAACGCATTGCCGGTCTGCAGCACCAGCGGCGGATACATGGTCCAGCCGCCCGCTGGCGCGCCACCCGACATGAACAGCGTGCTCAGCAGCATGGTGAAGGCGAACGGCAGAATCCAGAAGCTCCAGTTGTTCATGCGCGGCAGCGCCATGTCCGGCGCACCGATCATCATCGGCACCAGCCAGTTGGCGAGTCCTACGAAACCCGGCATGACGGCGCCGAAAATCATGACCAGGGCATGCATGGTGGTCATCTGGTTGAAGAACATCGGCTCGACGATCTGCAGACCGGGCTCGAAAAGCTCGGCGCGGATGATCATGGCCATCGCGCCGCCGACAAAGAACATCAGCAACGAGAACATCAGATACAGCGTCCCGATGTCCTTGTGGTTGGTGGTGAAGACCCAGCGCAGGATTCCGCTCGGATGTTCCTCGTGATGGGCGTCGTGGGTGGTGGCAATGCTCATGGGAGTTCCTCCGCTGTGCGCTTCAACGGCCAGCTTTAACGTCAGAAGGTTGAATCACGTCGCCGGTGTCGTTGCCCCAGGCATTGCGCTCGTAGGTGACGATCGCAGCCACTTCGGCATCGCTCAACTGGCCTCCGAATGACTGCATGGCGGTCCCCGTAATACCGTTCAGGACGATGTCCAGATGCTTCTCCACCGGGCCCATGGCGATCTTGTTGTCCGCGTCGATGAAGCCACGGTCGCGCAGTGCCTTCAGGGCGGGCTCGCCCGCGGAGTATTCCTGACCGGCAATCAGGGGCGGGAAAGTTCCGGGAATGCCCGCGCCGGTGGCTTGGTGGCAGGCCGCGCACGTGGACTTGTAGAGCTCCTCACCCTTGGTCATCAGCTCGTCCCTGGTCCACTCCTTGTTGGATTGTGCGGCGCACGGCCGTGGTCGTCGCCTTCTGCTGCTGCAACCCACTGGCGGTAGTCCTCGTCCGACTTGGCAACCACCACCACCGGCATGAAACCATGGTCCTTGCCGCACAGCTCGGCGCACTGGCCGCGGTAGATTCCGGGCTCCTCGATCTTGGCCCACATCTCGTTCACAAAGCCGGGGATGGCGTCCTTCTTCATGCCGAGCTTGGGTACCCACCAGGAGTGGATGACGTCGTTGGACGTCACCATAAACCGCACCTTGCGGTTTACGGGAAGGACCAGCGGATGGTCGACTTCGAGCAGGTAGTTCTCGCCCTTGGCAGCTCCGTTGGTGATCTGATCGTGCGGGGTGGCCAGCGTGCTGAAATAGCCGAATCCCTCGTCCGGATAGTCGTAGCGCCACTTCCACTGATATCCGGTGACCTTGATGGTCATGTCGGCATCGCGGGTGTTTTCCATGGCGATCAGGGTACGGGTGGCGGGAATGGCCATGCCGACCAGGATCAGGAAAGGAATGATGGTCCAGATGATCTCGACCGTGGTGCTTTCGTGGAACTGGGCGGCCACCGCGCCCTTCGACTTGCGATGCTTGACGATGGAAATGAACATGACGCCGAATACCAGGATCCCGATTGCCACGCAGATCCAGAAGATCAACATGTGCAGATCGTAGACCTGATGGCTGATCGGGGTTACGCCCACCGGCAAGTTGACGTCGTATGCGGCCTGCGCGCCACCGGCCCCTGCGAGCAGCGCCCCCCCCAGTGATGCAGACAGCACCCGGTTCCGCTTTCTCAAAGACATGCCCTTTGTTCTCCTACCCAGTTCCAATAATCTGCCCGCGCGCAAGGATCCGGCGCCCGCTATGGCGCCGCCCCGGGGAAAGGCGCGGTCCAGCCGAGCAGGGGTCGGAGCTCGCGCGCCAGGTGCTGGCGCTCCTCCTCCGTCAGGCACGCTCCTATGACCACCTCCCTACCGTGTGACCCGATGGTGAGGCGGCTGGGATACCAACCGGAGGCGGGATACCGCAAATGCGCCCGCGCCCACGCGCGCTGAAAACAGCAGCGCTGCAGTGGCTCGCGTCGACCCTTGCTGACTTCCACCGTCTGGCCCTCCACGGCGATGATCTCGCGGTGCGCACACGCGCGGGCGCAGGCATACATCCCACCGGTGAGCACCAGCATCTCGAGACCGGCAAAAGGGAAGACCAGCCATGCCCCCATCAGGGCGAACCCAACGGCGATGGAGAGGGAAACGGCGAATATCCCTGCAAGAAAAACCAGCGACTCCTTCCAAGTCATCGATCGATTCGGTCGAATCAGAATCCTGCAGTTCGACTTGCTCGCATCGTATTGCACGGCGACCACCGGCTTCACGCCTCGCCCGTGACTTGACTTGAGTCAAGATTTTTCGACTGGCGGCGGATGCTAGCGTATGTTCCAACGGGGCGCAAGGGAAACTGCGCCCGTGTCGGGTCCCGTGGCCATGATCCGGATCCGGCACGCGACAAGGCGGAATCTAGGCCTCGGCGCATGGAAAAACCTTTGGCATCCAATCGCTGCGCCATGCATGCCGCAAGCGCGCGGGCGCGTTCATGCGCCGAGTGACGGCGCACCCGCGATCTCCGACACCGCGGCCCGCAGGTGCTCGGCAGCGCCATTTCGCCTCCCGCTCAGGCGCGGAACCAGCGCGAGCCTCGGCCCGCGCAAACGGGTCTCCAACGCTGCAACGTTTTCCAGGGCGCGCAAGCATTGCGGGTCGGGCAGATTTGCAATCCAGCCGCCCCACTCGGCGCCGCGGCGTTCGACATCGCCCCAGGTGAGCAGGGCATGATTCAGGCAGCCGAGGCGGATTCTGACCACCAGAACCACGGTCGCCTCCAGCGCCAGCGCGACATCGGCGACGCACAGCTCGGGACCCAGGGGGACGAGCCAGCCGCCGATGCCCTCCACGACCACCCAGTCCACCTCCCCCGCCACGCGATCGAAGGCGCTGCGGACGGTTTGCAGATCAATGCTCACCCGGGCGTCCGCAGCCGCGAGGTGCGGCGCCACAGGCGGTGCGAAGTGGTAGGGATTGACCCACTCATAGGGAATCGCCACCGAGGACTGACGCTGCAGTGCCACTGCGTCGGCATTGCGCAGCCCGCTCCGTGTCGCCCGACATCCCGAAGCCACCGGCTTCATCCCCGCCACGCGGAGCCCGCACTCTTGCAGGGCTCGCATCAGACCGAGCGAAATGCGGGTCTTGCCCACGCCGGTGTCGGTACCGGTCACAAACAGTGCCCGGGCCATGGCTGCGCGCTAACGCCTTGAGCCCAGGCTCGAGACCCCGACCTCGACGCGCCGAACCGAAGCGGGAGCCCATGCATGACCATAGACCACTTCATAGGTGGCAGGCAGCAGCCCGTCGCGGCGGAACTGCTCGTAGGCCTGGGTCATCGTGCGCAGCCGTCCCTTGCCGGTCAGGCCGCGGGGACGTGCGGCATTGACGTTGTGCGCGCCCAGGGCCTTGAGATCACGCATCAGGCCCTGTACGTCCCGGTAGGTGAGCGTCAGCATCTCCATGTCCATGACCGGGTCCGCCAGCCGGGCCCGCAGCAGTGCATCGCCCACGTCGTGCATGTCGCGAAAGGCATTCACATGGGTGTGTCCGTCGGCCGCGGCCCAGGCGTGGCGCAGTTCTTTGAGGGTGTCCGGTCCGAGCGTGGTGAACAGCAGCAGTCCACCGGGGTGCAGCACCCGTCGGAACTCGGCCAGCGCACGATCGAGATCCGTGCACCATTGCAGGGTCAGGTTGGAGAACACCAGGTCACAGCTCGCATCGGCCAAGGGCAGCGCCTCGGCATCCCCGCATACCAGCGACCACTTGCGCAGCCAGGGCGAACGGCGTCGCACCCGCTTCAGCATCGCCCAGGCGATGTCCAGCGCCAGCACCTGCGCTTTGCGGTAGCGACGCGAAAGCGCTGCCGTGCCAACGCCGGTGCCGGCCCCCACGTCCGCGATGGTTCGCGGGACAAGGCGCACCAGATCGAGGCGCTCGAGCATGCGCGCACCCACCTCGCGCTGCAGCACCGCAGCCTGGTCATAGTCCGTTGCAGCACGCTCGAAGGCCTGTCTCACCAGGAGCTTGCTGAGTGCGAACCGGTCCTGGTCAATCATGCAGAAACGCCCTCAACGCTGCGAGAAATCGTGCCTCATGCGAGAGAAAAGGAGCGTGGCCGGCGCCCTCGATGCGCTCGAGGCGCGCGGTGCGAAGTGCGCCCAGCATCGCGTCCGCAGCGCCGCCCGGCACCAGCGTGTCGCGCCCACCCATGATCAGCAGCACCGGACATGCAACCGATGCAAGCAGTGGCCGCAGATCCGCCCCGGCAAGCATCGCCAAGCCATCGCGCAGCCCTTGCGCGTCAGGCCGACCGTGGGCGTTGAGGCTCGCGCGCAAGCTCCGCAACACGGCCTGCGCGTGCTCGGCGCCGCGTGTCTGCAGCGCCAGGAAGCGCTGCAGTGTCGCCTCGGGTTCGCGCTCCAGCCCGGCCACGAAATCCCTTACAACGGCCGCGGGCACTGCGCACGTCCAGTCCGCGCCCTGCACGAAGCGCGGCGTGCTCGCCACCAGCACGAGCCGGGCGATGTCGGCCAAGTCCGAAGCGGCCGCCTGCAATGCCACCATTGCGCCCCACGACCAGCCGATCCAGGTCGCGCCACGAGGCGCGGAATCGGCAACCTGCTGTGCCGCCGACTGCAGGGTGCGCGCCACCGACGCCGCGCTGCGACCGTGCCCGGGGAGATCCGGACAGGTCACCCGGAACTCGTCTGCCAAGGCGCGCACAATGCGCGTCCAGATTCCTCCGTGCAGTCCCCAGCCATGCAGCAACACCACATCCGGGCCGGCACCCTGCGTTTCACAGTGCAAGGCGCTCCGGGGGGTGTTTACCGGCCGCGTACCCGCGCAGACGTCCGCGCTCACCTGCCCTGCACCTCGACGATCGACTGCAGTGCCTCCAGCAGCCGGTCCACGTCGGCCTCCGCATGGAGCGCCGAGAAGGTGATGCGCAGTCGGGCGCTTCCCGGCGGCACGGTCGGCGGCCGGATGGCCGGCACCAGGATGCCGCGTCTCGCCAGCGCTTCGCTCCAGGCCAGCGCGCGCCCGGCACTGCCCGCAATCAGCGGCTGAATCGCACTCGGCGCGTCGGTAAGCGACAAGTCCAGCTGGAGCGCGCCGGCACGGAAACGGCGCACCAGTGCGCCAAGATGCTCGCGGCGCCAGCCTTCGGCCTGGGCCAGGCGCAGGCTGGCACGGGTCGCCGCGGCCACTGCCGGTGGCGGTGCCGTGGTGAATATATAGGTGCGGGCACGCTGAATGAGGGTCTCGATGAGCGCTTCGGACCCGGCGACGAAGGCACCGAAGGTGCCGAACGCCTTCCCCAATGTGCCGACCAGCACAGGCACCTGCTCCGCTCCTGCACCGTAGTGCGCCACTGTCCCCCGGCCACCCGGGCCGATCACCCCCAGACCGTGGGCGTCGTCCACCATCAGCCAGGCGCCATACTCCTGCGCGGCTTCAATCAAGGAGACAAGCGGCGCGAGGTCACCGTCCATGCTGAACATGCCGTCGGTGGCAACCAGCGTCCGGCCGTGACCAACCCCCTGCTCTGCGAGTCTGCGTCGCAGTGCCTCGACATCGCCGTGTGCATAGCGGAGCAGGCGCGCGCCGCTCAGCCGCGCCCCATCGATCAGCGATGCATGATCCAGGCGGTCCTGCAGAACGCGGTCGCCGCGCCCCGCGAGCGCCGTCACCACGCCGAGATTGGCCATGTAGCCCGTCGAGAACAGCAGCGCCCGCGCCCGCCCGGTATAGGCGGCGAGCTCCTCTTCCAGAGCGTGATGCACGACTGTGTGACCGCCTACCAGGTGCGCCGAGCCGCTGCCGACGCCGAACTGCGCCGCAGCCTGCTGAAAGGCGGCGATCACCTCGGGATGGGCCGCGAGCCCCAGATAGTCGTTGCTGTTGAACGAGAGGTAGCGTCGGTCCCCGACGACCACCTCCCGACACTGCGCTCCGTCGCGCACCCGCCGTTCGCGGTAGAGGTCGTGGCTGCGCAGGCACTCCAGCGTGCTGTTCAGATCGTGCTGCATCCAGCGGGCTAGCCCAGTGCATGCAGACCCAGACGCTCGAACAGCCGCCGATCCCGCCCGGTTTCGGGGTTGTCCGTCGTGAGCAGGCGCTCGCCATAGAAGATCGAGTTGGCCCCGGCGAAGAAGCACAGGGCCTGCAGCTCGTCGCTCATTTCCGTGCGCCCCGCTGAGAGCCGAACGTAGGACGCCGGCATGAGAATGCGGGCCGCGGCGATGGTGCGCACCAGCTCGATCGGGTCGATCGGCTCGGCACCAGCGAGCGGGGTTCCTTCCACCCGCACCAGCTGATTGACGGGCACGCTTTCCGGATGGCGCGGCAGATTGGCGAGCGTGCGCAGCAGACCGGCGCGATCGGGCCGGTCCTCGCCGAGCCCCAGGATTCCACCGGCGCAGACCTGCAGGCCTGCGTCGCGCACGTGCAACAGGGTTTCGAGCCGGTCGCGGTATTCGCGGGTGGTGATGACGCGGCTGTAATACTCCGGCGAGGTGTCCAGATTGTGGTTATAGAAGTCGAGACCCGCGTCCTTCAGTCGCTGTGCCTGATCGGCGCTCAGCATGCCCAGTGTCACGCAGGTCTCCAGCCCCAGCGCCTTCACCTCGCGGACCATCTCCAGCACCCGCACGAAGTCACGTTCCCTGGGGTTGCGCCATGCGGCCCCCATGCAGAATCGCGTCGCACCCGCGGCCCTGGCGCGCGTCGCAGCCTCCACCACGGCGTCCAGCTCGAGCAACGGTTGAGCTTGCACGGCAGTGTCGTAGCGCGCGCTTTGCGGACAGTAGGCACAATCTTCGGGACAGGCGCCGGTCTTGATGCTGAGCAGCGTGCTGACCTGCACGCCGTTGGGGTCGAAGTGCCTGCGGTGCAGCGTGTGGGCCTGATACAGCAGATCGTTGAAGGAAAGGTCCAGCAACGCCTCGACTTCCGCCTGTGCCCAGTCATGGCGCAGCGCTTCGGTAGGGAGTATTGCCGCCTGCGCGGTATCGTTCATGCTGCGGGCTCACGCGAACGGTCTGCGCCGGCAGCCGCCCGCCATTGAAGCGCCGATGGGCTATGATGCTGGCGGCGCAGATGAATGGAGGCCTCCCGCAACCGCAGCAGAATTGCGCCGACGGTGCGGGAAGTGCTCAGGCAGCCGGGACGAACCTCCGGCTGCGCCGATCAATACTAGCCGCACAGCGCGTGCTGTCAACGGAATCGGTGTTGGGAAGTGAACGACTGGACAAGGATGGTCCAGCAGTGGCTGTACCCTTTTACCTGCGTTCTGTGCGGTCGAGCCGGCGCGGGCCAGCGGGACCTGTGTGCCGGCTGCACCGCCGACCTTCCGCGCCCGTCCATCGCGTGCGTGCGCTGCGCCGGGCCTCTGGCCGCAACCGCGGGGCCCGATCCGGTGTGCGGTAGTTGTCTGCGCAACCCTCCGCCTTATGTCCGAAGCTTGGCCGCGCTGGCCTACGCCCCTCCCGTCGATCACCTGGTCAAGGAACTCAAGTTCGATGGCCGGCTCGCGCGGGCAAGACTGCTCGGGTCCTTGCTGGCAGAGTATCTGGAAGGCTGCGGCGTACAGGGCTGCCAGCGCATCGTTCCCGTCCCGCTGCACCCGTCGCGGTTGCGCGAACGGGGATTCAATCAGGCCTTGGAGCTCGCGCGCCCGGTGGCGCGGCGGCTCGGACTTCCCATCGATACCCGAAGCTGTGTCCGTCTACGCGACACCGCCGCACAGTCTTCGCTCACCCACCGGCAGCGGCGCAGCAATGTGCGCGGCGCGTTCGCCGTGCAGCGGCGCATGGCACCCGAGCGCGTGGCCATTGTCGATGACGTGGTGACGACGGGGCATACCGCAGGCGAGCTGGCGCGCGCCCTGCTCCGGGGCGGTGCCAGCGAAGTCGAAGTCTGGACGCTCGCCCGCGCCATGCCGCCGCGCTGATGCCTCTCGCGGCCCTCGAAGCGATTCAGCGCAGCAGGTACTCGGCGGCAATGCCGGAGAATACCGCCATCCCCAACCAGTGGTTGTTGAGGAAGGCGCGGAAGCAGGCGGCCGGCTCACGGTCGCGAATCAGATACTGCTGGTAGCCGGACAGCAGCGCCGCACATCCGATGCCCAGATAGTAGGGCGAGGCGAACTGCAGCTGCGTTCCGACCAGTAGCAGGGTCCCCAACAGCAGCAGTTGCAGCACTCCGATCAGCATGCGGTCGGCGTGGCCGAACAGGATCGCGGTCGACTTGACGCCGATGCGCAGGTCGTCCTCCCGATCGACCATCGCATACATGGTGTCGTATACGGTGGACCAGAGTACGTTGGCGAGAAACACCAGCCAGGCGATCGGTGGCACTTTGCCGGTCTGCGCCGCGAAGGCCATGGGAATCGCCCAGCCGAACGCGGCACCCAGGTACAACTGGGGCAGATGGGTGTAGCGCTTCGTGAACGGATAGCTCACCACCAGCACCACACCGGCCAGGGAAAGCAGGACCGTCAGGCGGTTCAACAACAGCACCAGCGCGAACGCCAGCAGGCAGAGCATCGTGAACAGCAGCAATGCCTCGCGCGGCTGCACAAGTCCGGCAGCCAAAGGCCGGTCACGGGTACGTGTGACGTGCGGATCGAAGCCGCGGTCGGCATAGTCGTTGACCACGCAGCCTGCGGAGCGCATCAGGATCACCCCCGCCACGAACACGAGGAGCACCATCGGGTCGGGCCGGCCGGCGCCCGCGATCCACAGCGCCCACAGGGCCGGCCACAGCAGCAGCCAGATCCCGATCGGCCGGTGCAGGCGCATCAGCAACGCGTAGCGGCGCAGCCGCTCACGCACGCCCGGCACCCGTGTTTGCGCCCGGGTCGCAAAGGCGCGCTCACGCGCGCCCGCGCTCAACCGGCGCACTCCATCAGCGGGGGAAGAAAGAACTCGCTCACCAGCAGCGCCCGGCTACCGGCACTGAACACCGAGCGCCTGCCCCACACCTCGGCGGGCTCGGCGTCCAGATCGCGGGTAGCCATGTCAAACAGCCGATCCCGCGGCTGCAGTCGCGCCACTTCAACGCCTGCGCGCCGCATGCCGCGGTCGGCGAACAACACTTGCCCCAGCGGGCGCTCACCCAGACGCGCCAGGCGCCGGTACGCGCCGTGCAGTGTGCGCGCGGGGATGACGCTGCGCGCGTACACCCAGGGAAGCCCTGCACATAGCAGTTGCACCTGCCGTACCAGGCAGCGGTGACTGGTGGGCAGTTCCAGGGCCCGCATCTCGCTGCGCAACGGACGTTCCCAGCACTGGACGAGCACCCGCACGCGGAAAGCTCCGGTGCAGGCCCTGCGCATCCGGTCCGTCAGCGAGGCGGGATCCAGCAACCAGTGCAGGACCTGCGCCGGCACCGAAGAGCGCAACAGGCGCGACTGAACGACCCAGCGTGGCTCGCGGGTGGCGGGCAGGAAGCCAACGGTGGCCGGGGCCGGAGGTTCGACGGCGCGGTTCACGGAGTTGCAAGCAACGGGAGGTTGTAGCCCCAAAATCTCACCAGCCGGCCGGCGGCTGGCCGGTAAGTAAATGGATGGCAGGGAAGATCTGGCATTTTTCACGTTCGCCGAACGATGACACGCGGTTCACGCCGCCGTCCTGAGCAGGTTCTGGCGGTTTCGCCAGATCCGGGGATGCTGGTGAGGTTTCCGGGCCAGGGCATCATTGATGATTATGGCATGTGGCCGCGGCCACGGGGGACGCGCGTGAAGTTTCGGAACCCGGTGCGGTCACGCTTCCCCGAAACGCACTGCGTCTCCCAGCCAGCGCCGGATAAGTGGTGCAACATGCGTCGGGTGGTCATGAAGCAACAGCTCGCCAGCCTGCTGCACCGAGTCGAGCAGATGGCGGTCACGCAGCAGGTCCGCGATGTGCAGTTGCGGGGCGCCGGCCTGGCGCGTTCCCAACACCTCCCCCGGACCGCGCAGATCGAGATCACGCTGGGCGATGACGAAGCCGTCGTTGGTCTCGCGCAGCGCCTGCAGGCGGACACGAGCGGCCTCGGACAGGTTGCCATGATAGAGCAGCACGCAGCTGCTTTCCGCAGCGCCCCGACCCACCCTGCCGCGCAGCTGATGGAGCTGAGCCAGCCCCAGACGTTCGGCGTTGTCAATGATCATGAGGCTGGCGTTGGGCACATCGACACCCACCTCGATCACCGTGGTGGCGACCAGCAGCCGGATTTCCCCGGCCTGGAAAGCGCTCATCACACGCTGCTTCTCGGCACCGGGCATGCGCCCGTGTACCAGACCAACGGTGACCTCCGGCAGCGCCTGCTGCAGTTGCGACGCGGTGTCCGCGGCCGCCTGGGCCTGCAGCGACTCCGATTCGTCGATCAGGGTGCACACCCAATAGGCCTGCCGGCCACCCCGGCAGGCGACGCGGACACGTTCCATGACCTCGTCGCGCCGGCCGTCCGGAACCACGACGGTCTTTACCGGTGTGCGCCCGGGCGGCAGCTCGTCGATGACTGAGCTGTCCAGGTCCGCGTAGGCGGCCATGGCCAGCGTGCGCGGAATGGGCGTGGCGGTCAGGATCAGCTGATGCGGCACCAGACCATCGGTGCCGGCTCCCTTGTCACGCAGGGCAAGGCGCTGGTGCACCCCGAAGCGGTGCTGCTCGTCGATCACCACCAGTCCCAGGCGCGCGAAACGGACCTCGGCCTGAAACAGGGCGTGGGTGCCAATCGCCACCGCGACGCCGGCACCCGCGATCGCCTCCAGCATCCTGCGCCGTGCCGTGCCTTTGAGCGAGCCCGCAAGCCAACCCACCTGCGTGCCGAGCGGCTCCAGCCAGATGCGAAAGCTCCGGTAGTGCTGCTCGGCAAGCAGCTCCGTCGGCGCCATGACGGCCACCTGGTAGCCCGCCTCCACTGCATGGAGGGCGGCGAACGCCGTAACCACGGTCTTCCCCGAACCGACGTCGCCTTGCACCAGACGCAGCATCGGCATCGGTCCTGCCAGATCGCGCTCGATCTGCGCAAGCACCCGACGCTGCGCACCGGTGAGCTGGAATGGCAGCGCGGCGCGCAGACGCTGCGCCAACGCACCCTGGTCAGGGATGCGCGGTGCGGGGTGGCTCCGCAGGTTTTCGCGCAGGCGCCGCAGGCTGAGGTGATGGGCGAGCAGCTCTTCGAAGGCCAGGCGCTGCTGCGCGGGATGCGCACCCTGCTCCAGCGCCTGCAACGGAGCACCGCCGGGCGGGCGGTGCACGTAGCGCAGGGCGGCGCTCAACGACGGCAGCCGGAACTGTCGCAGCACCGGTGCCGGCAGCCACTCGGTGAGCGCCTCCTCTTCGCGTTGCAGGCGCTCGAGCACCTGATCGGTCAGTGCACGCAGCACGAGTTGGTGCACGCCTTCCGTGGTGGGATAGATAGGCGTGAGGTGGCCGGCGTCGGGCGGGGGCTCGTCGGTGCCGACCCGCTGGTGCTCCGGGTGCACCATTTCCAGACTGGTCGGGCCGACGCGCACCGTACCGTAACAGCGCAGGCGCACCCCACGCGCCAGCCCGGCCTGCTGCGCCGCCGTGAAATGGAAGAAGCGCAACGCGAGGGCGCCTGTGCCGTCGCTCAGCCAGCAGAGCAGTGCGCGCCGTCGACGAAACCTGACCTCGGAGAGCTCGACAACCCCCTCGACCACGGCCTCGGTGCCTGGCTGCAGGGCGCCGATGGGCACCACATGGGTGCGGTCCTGATAACGCAAGGGGAGATGGAACAGAAGGTCCTGCAGGGAGCGGATGCCCAGGCGCGCGAGCCGCTCCGCGACCCGCGGTCCGACCCCCTTGAGCGAGGACACCGGCGTCGTTTCCCATGCGCTCGCGTGCACGCCTGCTGCATGCCCGACCGACTCCCTGTCGCCGCGCGCTTCCACCCGATAGCCGATTCCCGTGTTTCTCAGGCCTCGCCGATGACCATGATGGCGTCCATTTCCACGCCTGCCCCGCGAGGCAGGGCCGCCACCCCAACCGCAGCGCGGGCCGGGAAGGGTTCGGTGAAATACTCCGCCATTATTCGGTTCACCAGGGGAAAATGGCTGAGGTCGGTGAGGTAGACGTTGAGCTTCACGATGTCACGCAGCCCGCCGCGCGCCGCCTCGGCCACCGCCAGGAGGTTGTCGAACACCTGCCGGATCTGCGCCTCCATGCCGCCTGACACCAGCTCCATGGTCCGGGGCAGCAGGGGAATCTGACCGGAGAGATAGACGGTCGTACCCGTGCGCACGGCCTGCGAATAAGTGCCTATGGCGGCGGGGGCCCGCTCGGTGTGTATGTTCTCGCGCGACATGGATGGGTCCTGATGGTGGTGTTCGGGCCGGCAACCGCTGCAGTCATCCTTTGGTGCGGTAGATTCTCATGACCAGCCGGATGGAACGAACGCGCCGCATGATGCGCGCCAGGTGCCGCCGGTCGCGAACGGCGATGGTGAAGCTCAGGGAGCTGGTCATGCCGTCGCGCTCGGTGATGTCCACATTTTCGATGTTCGAACCGGTCTCGGCAATCGCGGCGGCCACGGTCGCCAGCACACCGCGCTGGTTTGCCACGTCCACACGAATCTCGGCCGAGAACTCCGCCTCGATGCCCGGCGCCCACTGCACGTCGATCCACTTCTCGGGAAGGCTGCGATATTCCGCCACGTTCTTGCAGGAGTCGGTGTGGATGACGATGCCGCGACCGGCGGTCACGAAGCCAAGGATGCGATCGCCCGGAATGGGCCGGCAGCATTTGGCGAAGTTCACCACCATGCCCTCGGTACCCTTGATGATGAGCGGTCCCGAAGGACCGCGCTCCAGCGCAGCGCCCGCCTCCTTGTTCTCCTCGACCGTCGTCTGCACCAGGCGCCGGGCGACCAGGATCGCCACCCGATTGCCGAGTCCGATGTGCTCGAAGAGATCTTCCAACGCCTTCAGATTGAACTCGCGCAGCAGCTCATCGTAGCGCTCGCGAGGCACGTCCGCGCTGGAGGTGCCGAACGTGCCCAGCGCCTTGTCCAGCAGGCGGCGGCCCAGACTGATGGCCTCCTCGTGCTTGAGGTTTTTGAGGTAGTGGCGGATGTTGGCGCGGGCCTTGCCGGTGACGACGAAATGCAGCCACGCCGGATTGGGGCGCGCACCCGGCGCGGTGATGATCTCGACGGTCTGGCCGTTCTGCAGCGGTGTACGCAGCGGCGCCAGGCGCCGGTCGATCTTCGCGGCGACGCAGCGATTGCCGACGTCGGTGTGCACCGCATAGGCGAAATCCACTGCGGTCGCGCCGCGCGGCAGCTCCATGATCTCGCCCTTCGGCGTGAACACGTACACCTCGTCCGGGAACAGATCGATCTTGACGTTCTCGATGAACTCCAGTGAGTTGCCGGCGCTCTTCTGCATCTCCAGCAGGCCGCGCAGCCATTCGCGGGCGCGCGCCTGGCGCCGCCTGCATCTTTGGCGCGGACTTGTAGAGCCAGTGCGCGGCGATGCCCACCTCGGCAACCTGATCCATCTCCTCGGTGCGGATCTGCACTTCGATCGGAACGCCGTAGGGCCCGAACAGCATCGTGTGCAGCGACTGGTAGCCGTTGGCCTTGGGAATGGCGATGTAGTCCTTGAAACGGCCGGGCACGGGCTTGTAGAGGTTGTGCATGACGCCGAGCACGCGATAGCAGGTATCCACCCTGTCGACGACGATGCGAAAGGCGTACACGTCGTAGACCTCGTCGAAGGACAGGCTCTTGGCGCGCATCTTCTGATAGAGGCTGTAGACGTGCTTCTCGCGGCTCAGCAGCGTTCGCGCTCAAACCCTCCTGCCGCAGGCGGCGCTTGATGGCGGTTTCGATCTTGCGCAACCACCTCCTTGCGGTTGCCGCGCGCCTTGTGCACGGCCTCGGTCAGCACCCGGTAGCGCATCGGATAGAGGGCCGCGAAGCCGAGGTCCTCGCAGTTCGACGTCGAATGCTGTTCATGCCCAGCCGATTGGCGATGGGCACATAGATCTCGAGGGTCTCGCGCGCGATGCGCCGGCGCTTCTCCGGCGGCATCGCACCCAGCGTGCGCATGTTGTGCAGACGGTCGGCGAGCTTGACCAGGATGACGCGGATGTCGCGCACCATGGCGAGCAGCATCTTGCGGAAGTTCTCCGCCTGCGCCTCGGCCTGGGTCTCGAACTTGATCTGGTCAGCTTGCTGACGCCGTCGACGAGTTCGGCGACCTCGTCGCCGAAGCGCTGGCGAGCTGGTCCTTGGCGGTGCCGGTGTCCTCGATGACGTCGTGCAGCAGCGCAGCCATGATGCTGTGGTAGTCCATCCGCATCTCGGCGAGGATGCTCGCGACCGCCAGCGGATGGTAGATGTAGGGCTCGCCGGACATGCGGTGCTGTCCGCTGTGGGCCTCGGCACCGAACAAATAGGCGCGATAGACCTCCTGCACCTGCTCGGGCTCCAGGTAGGTCTCGAGCAGGGCGCAGAGGTCGCTGATCAGAAAACGCTGGTGATCGGCCGCTTGTGCGGCCGAAACCGGGCTGGGCGCCACCATCGGTTCCGGCATCACGAGCGGGACGGCGGACAGCGCGGCGACGGGTGGAATAGTGGAAGCGGACTTGTCCATGAGGACCCAGGACTCGCCGGCGGGCGACGGTCAGGTCTCGTGCGCACTTCGCGAATCTCTTCTCGCTCGCGACCGGTGGCTCGGCATGCTCGCGGGCGGTCACCTCGTCCAGGATCGAAGGCCCGACCTTGCCCTCGGCGATCTCGCGCAGCGCGACCACGGTCGGCTTGTCGTTCTCCCACTCGACCAGGGGTTCGGCGCCCATCGCCAGCTGGCGCGCCCGCTTGGTGGCGACCAGCACCAGCTGGAAGCGGTTGATACGTTCTGCAGGCAGTCTTCGACGGTGATACGCGCCATGATATTGCTCCGGTTGCGGGCACCGCACCCGCGCGCGGCGCAAGAGCGGAGACTTCCCAGTCTACTTAGGCAGGCCGTTCATGCCAATAGCTCCCGCAGCAGCGATCCGCGGCGCTGCATCTGCCCGTCACGGCGCAGGCGACCGGCAACGCATGATGGCACGAAGGTCCGCGAGAGCGGTCTCGAAGTCGTCGTTGATGACCAGATAGTCGAACTCCTCGTAATGCGCGAGCTCCGCGACGGCATCGCGCATGCGCCTGGCGATCACGTCGGCGCTGTCCTGGCCGCGGCCGGCAAGGCGCTGCCGCAGCGCCGCGCGCGAGGGCGGCAGGATGAAGATGCTGGCGCTGTCCGGCATCGCGGTACGCACCTGACGCGCGCCCTGCCAATCGATCTCCAGAATCACGTCGGTGTCCGCGGACAGGCGATCCACAATCCCGGCGCGCGCCGTCCCGTAGTAGTGGTCGAACACCCGCGCATGCTCGAGGAATGCACCCTTCGAGATCATCCCTTCGAAGGTCTCCACGCCAACGAAATGGTAGTGCTCTCCATCGCGCTCCCCGGGCCTGGGCACCCGGGTGGTGTGGGATACCGATACCGTCACATTGGGCATGGTCTTTACCAGCTCCCGCAACAGGCTGGTCTTTCCGGCACCCGAGGGTGCCGCAACGATATACAACGTGCCGCTCATACGTTGATCATTCGATGTTCTGCACCTGCGACGGAAGGATGCATGTAACGAATTGCCTAATAATAATTTTCATACGCCACACTCGCCACGGGGTGCACATGGGATGAGCGCTGGTTGCTGCGAGTGTCCGCGCAGGAACGAGCGCGGCGCGCTCCACTTCGATTCGAATATATCCCACCAGAGTTCCGGATCGCCACTTCGACATCAAGGATGATTGCCGAAAGCATCCACCGATTGTGGTCATCGAAAATTCCCCACCCTGGCTTGCGAGAGCAGCTTATGGAAGCAGGCATTCTCCGCATCCCGCGCAAGCCACCCCTGCCGTTCGAGGAACCGACCGATGCGCCGTGCCAGGGTCTGCGTCAGTCGCGCGAGTTCGGCACTCGACGGTGCTGGCACCCAGCGAAACCCGAGAGAGTCGTCGGGGCGTTCGATATACACCCCGTCGAGGAACGGCATGTAAAAATGGATGTTTAGCAACCACGCTGAATACCATGCCGTCAGCCGTGACGGTTCACTATCGATTTCATCCGCTCCATAACCACCGTCTCGAAGTCTTGGCGTGGCCGCGTCCGTCGCGCAACGCCGTGACCGTTCGTAACCGTGGCGCGTACCGCCTCGGCTTCGGTGGCACGACGGTTGACCAGCGTTTGAGTGAGCTCATCGTCGAGCTCATCTCACCGCACGGGCTCGAGGCGAGTATCGCTGCGCTCGCACGGCTGCACACTGACGGCAGCGATCGGCGCGGCGCGCTCGAGCGGCACTTGCAGCAAGCACGCTACGCAGCCGAGCGCGCCTTCGAACAATCGCCTGATCGCCGAGGTGCTTCTGCAACGCCAAGCTCGAACAACAACAGCGACTCGCGCGCGAACTGCAGGATCTGAGCGAGACCACAGCAACGCTCAGCCCGGCCGACGAGTGGCCATCCGCGCGCTTGGCGAGGACTTCGCGAGGCTGTGGAGCGATGCCGCGTGTTCGATGACGCTGAGGAAGCGGATCGCGCGTACCCTCATCAAAGAAATCATGGTGGATCTCGACGCCGCCGCTCAACGGCTCAGTCTGGTCATCCATTGGCACGGTGGGTGCCACACGGCGTTCACGATGCCCAAACCACGCTCGGGCGCGGTTGCACACAAGAGCGCGCTCGAAGATGCTCCCGCCAAGTGGCGCTTGAACGCGGGGTAGTATTTCTGAACGAGTCGATAAAGGAGGGTACACTCCGGACGGTGGCGCACATACGCTGGCGCACCAACAATCGGACTGGCCTCCCTGCCAGCCGGTGAGGGCCACATGATCGCATCCTTGCGAGGTCGTCCGGACCCTCAGATTAGCAGGCTGCGATCTTACCGCATCTGGCAATTATCGCTTTGCGCCCTGCCTGCGCCCCCTACTCCACCTCGATCATCAACGGCTCCGATAAGCCGGTGTTTTCTCGTGGACGCTCGTCCCAACCCAGATAATTTACCGTCAGCTTTACCGTCAATGCCGCGCAGGAAATTTTCGAACATTTTCTACCGTCAGACCGATCTGCCGCATGGACCAAAGAACTGAGTTTCACTTTCTCCCCGTAGAGTCTGGGCCGTCCTCTCTGTTTCGGACCCCGCTGGCGGTAGCCGGTGTAGGCGACGGCATTGGATCGGACGCGAGTGACGAGGTGGTTGTTGTGCTTGAGCAGGCCGCGGAAGATCTTGCGCGCGGCATAGAACGCATCGGTCACGAAGTAGCAGCGGTCTTCGATCGCCACGATGGCGAGCAGCGAGAGCATTTTGTCGAGCAAGGTTCGCCGGTCGCGATTGGACCAGACGAGCCCCTCGTGGATACGCACGGCGAGAGGAACGGCGAAGACGCTTTGGGCCGCCGTAACGAGCGGGCTCACCGCCTGAAGCGAGTGTCCCATGATGTACTCCGGTTTGGTGTTCGACTCCGAGTGCTGATGCAGCAGCTTCACAGCGGGCATCTTCTTGCCGCGCTTGGGGGTTTTGAGGCCGTCCCCGACGAGGACGCGCCGGCCATTGACGAGGAGCGGTGCCGGATGCCTGGTCCTACGACGATGTCTATGTGCTCGAGCGGCTGTGGCAACGCCTCGGCATCGATCAAGCGCCACTCGGAATTCTCGGTGACGATCGCCTCGGGCGAGCAGCGTCGCAGGATGCTGCGTGCCAGCCGCCGCAGCCGTTCCGCCACCGCGGGGTCATTGGCGCGACCGAAGTTGTAGCTTGTAGCGATGCCTTGTGCTCGTACAACGGCAAGGGTAGTATCTTATCAACAAAATAAGATTGGCCTGTAAGATTTTCACGCCAGACTCTCGACTGCACCTTGGTGAGCCCGAACGATTGACATGAACGGCGACGCATGCAAGCTCAGCGCCTTGTGGCCGAAGGGCGGGACGCTAGAGACCCGGGACGAGTACCGTATGCTGTTGCTGTGCGCCCGCACCCGGGTCGAACCACAGCAACGTGAACTGATTCACGCACTCGCCCTGAAACAGCTGGACTGGGAATTCATCCGCGGGAAGGCCCAGCCGCACGCGCTGATACCGTTGTTGTATCGCAACCTGAGTAGATTCTGTGCAGACCGCGTTCCATCGGCGGTGCTCCAGCAACTCCAGTCCGACTACCTTGCCAATGCCGAACGCAATCGGGCCAACACCGCAGAACTGATCAGAGTACTCCGCATTATGGAATCCGCGGGCATCAGCGCGGTTCCATACAAGGGGCCGGTTTTGGCTGCCCTCGCTCATGGTGATATCGAACTGCGCAAGTTCTGGGATTTAGATATCGTCGTACGGCCACGCGACGTCCTGTCTGCAAAGTCACTTCTGTTAACTCACGGTTACGAGTGGCGCCCGATAAAGGGGCAGGTCACTGGCCGCAACGAATCACGAAACTTTGCCTTCTGGCACGAGTACACTTTTTTCTATGCCGACACCAACGACGGGATCGATCTGCACTGGCGCATAAGCGCCCAGCGTTTTCCTTTCGAAGTCGACCTGGACGAGGTGTGGAAACGCCTTCAACGGGTGCACCTGCTCGACGAGGAGGTACAGACGTTTCCGCCGGAAGTCTTGCTGGTGTTTCTCTGTGTTCACGGCAGCAAAGACATGTGGTGGAAGCGAATCGGCTGGACCTGCGATATTGCAGAACTACTGGCTGCGCATCCCGACCTTGATTGGTCGTACAGCTTTGACCTGGCAACGCGTACAGGGGCACGACGTATGCTGCTGCTCGGGCTGGCGCTTGCCCACGAGTTGTTGCAGGCGGTACTGCCCGAGCAGCTTTGCGCCTGGATCCGTTCGGATAATTCGGTTCAGACACTCCATGAATACGTGCGCCATCGCATGTTCGATGAGCCGAACGCCTGGGAGCCCATCCTGGAAAGACAGCGTTTCCATAGCAAAGTGCGGGAACGGTTGCGAGACAGATTGCCGATTTACCGGAACATAGTAAAAGTCGCCCTAGCACGCGCCATAGACCGTGGTCGCTTAGCATCCGCGGCGGTAATCCAACGCTTTGAGTGAATCACCGGGGCACGTCAAACAGGGTTCAGTGGGCGTGCCTGGCATCGTCAAGGAAATATATGCGCTGTTAAACGCAAGGGAACGCCTGCAATTCTATTTTGTGGTGCTGGCTGCCCTGGTGATGACGGGCCTCGAACTGGTTGGAATTGGTGCCATTGTTGCCTTCATGGGGATCATGGCCCAACCGGATCTGGTTTTCAACAATCCCGGGCTGAATCGACTTTATAACGGCCTGGGCTTCGTTGATTTTCACCAATTCATGCTGATATGCGGCCTCGCGCTGCTACTGATCTATCTGCTCAGAAACCTGTTCGCCGCCTTTATGGTGTGGCTGCAATTGCGTTTCGTATGGGGCACTCTGTTGTCACTGTCCAGTAAATTGCTGGAACGATATATTTACAGCCCCTATCAATATTTCCTGACGCGCAACACCTCCGAGATCCAGAGGAACCTGCTATCAGAGATCAACCAAAGTGTGACTGGCATGATCATGCCGGCAACGCAGTTCATTACCCAGTCCATTATGGCCTGTTGCATTCTCGCACTGCTGTTCTGGAATGACCCGACCCTGGCGGGTGCCATAGCCATACTGTTCGGGGGCGCCTATGCCTTGATGTATTTCGGGTTCCGGGACAGACTGTCGACAATTGGTACACGTCGTGTCGCGGCCAACAAATTGCGGTTCAAGGCACTCTCAGAAGCCCTCGGCGGCATCAAAGAGATCCGGATGACAGGTCGTGAGCAATATTTCATCGACAGTTATATGGAGACACTCAGAAGATACACCCAAGAGATGATCGCCAGCGGTCTTTTCTCGCAATTACCCAGATACCTGATGGAGTCGCTCGCTTTTGGCGGAATCCTTGGCGTAACACTGTACGTCGTCGGCGTAAAGCAGTCGGCGCAGGCAGTCATACCGGTGGCCACTTTGTACGCCGTCGCCGCATATCGGATTCTTCCCGCGTTTCAGCAAATAACGCAGGCTTTGTCTGCCCTGCAGTTCAACCGCAAGTCCCTGAATGTGCTCTCCAGGGACTTGGCCATCCTGGACGCGCACCCCGGCGCAGAACAGACCAGGGACATCAGAAGACGGCCCATCACCTGCGAGGATTCAATCGAGTTGCAGGATGTGTCATTCCGCTACCCAACGGCAGGGACGCATGCGGTGGAGCGGCTCACCCTGACCATTCATAAGAACACATCGACGGGTCTGGTCGGCTCCACCGGAGCCGGTAAGAGTACCATTGCCGACATTGTGCTCGGCCTGCTGATTCCTCAATCCGGTCAGGTCAAAGTCGACCAGACACCCATTACAGAGCGGAATGCCCCTGCCTGGCAAATCCACACAGGATATGTGCCTCAGCAGATTTTCCTGGTCGATGACACAATAGCCCGCAACATCGCCTTCGGGGTCAGCCCGGAGGACATCGATCACGACGCCTTGGTCGACGCCACTCGCATGGCACATATCTACGATTTTGTCACCCAGGAACTACCAGACGGCTTCAATACGGTTGTTGGAGAACGGGGCATTCGCCTGAGTGGCGGCCAGCGCCAACGGATTGCCATCGCCCGAGCCTTGTATCACAAACCCGAACTGCTCGTCTTTGACGAAGCGACCAACGCGCTCGATGGTGTGACCGAGTCTGTCATCCGACAATCCGTCCGCGAACTGGCGCAAACAAAAACCCTGCTGATCATCGCGCATCGACTCAATACAGTGAAGGACTGCGATGTGATACACGTGCTGCAACACGGCAGGATTATCGCCAGCGGCAGTTACGACCAACTCATGGCACACTGTGATATTTTTCGCGCCGCGGTCGAGGCCTAGACTCACTGGGGCAAGCACCAGCCCGGATAGTGGGCTCTCTTCAACGGCTTTATCCACCAGTTCAGGGGATAGCACGATCCGCAATGGTGTCCGACGATCAGCATCGGGAGATACAACTCACTCTCATGACGACCGCCAACCTATTCCAGCTCAAACTCGGAAAGGAGGGGGAAGTGGTCTGAGGGATAGAAACCATTTCTGTGATAGTAGATGATTGTTGAATCGATTACCCTCGAACCCCTCGGGGCAAAAACATAATCGATCTGTTTTCCGCTTTTCTTGCCACTGTAAGCGGCATTGCTGGTACCGGTGTAGCGTGCATGCGGATTTGCCACGGTAAAGGTGTCCAGCATTCGCATTGGGGTGCCGTCGATTGCCCCGTCCCCGCGAGAATAGGCCCGTTGCCCCGTCAGATACAGGTATCTCGGCTGGTCTGGCCCACCGTTAAAGTCTCCAGTCAGTATCACAGGATCAGCAAACTCACGGTTCCTTATCCATTCACCTATCAGTACTCCGTCCAATTGCCTGCCGCGTTCAGAAGATCGATGATCCAGATGCAGGTTGACGAGGTAGAATCTCTTGCCGCTGATTCGATCCTGGAGATGTACCCATACAAAGTCGCGCACTCCAATATTCGTTCCGACTCTTTCCGGTTCCCGGCGCAACATTTCGCGCCCACTGCCCCTGAGGTCAAACCGGTCCAGGCGATACAGGATACACTCATCACCAGCTCTGACCGTCGGCGGAAACATGCCAAACCCGTCCAGTGCGGGAGCCAGCGCGGCGCGCTGTTCGATCGACGCTTCCTGCAGTCCGATAACATCGGCACCGAATTTCGTGAGCACATCGAGAACCAGCGGCTTGCGACGCACGAACCCCGAGTCATAGAATTCTCCATCGACGCCTAGTCCCTCCCAGCGGATATTGAAGGTCATTACCTTGAGGCTGGCACTCGTGTCCGGAGGCCAGAGGTACGTCGCTTCCTTTACATTTGCTGTGTCTGTGCTGGAGCTGGAGCGTTCGTTGATATCTGGCACACATGCCGGGTTCGTGCACGCACAAGCCGCGGCGAGTTGAACCAGTAGCAGGAGTACGGAAAGTCTCATAAATCGACTGCCTGATGAATGTCCCCTGTGTCAGGATGATTGTTTCCTGCTTTGACCTGTAATCTTTGAGGTGGAGAGGTGAATGGCGAGATACCGACAAGCATCCAAAGACCGAGGGCTGTTGCCACCGGAGAGTTTCGCGGTGCAGCAGGTTTCAGGGGAGATCGGAGTTTCTGTGTCAACGCTGGAGCGGTGGCGTTCACAAACCTTGGCCGAGCCCGGGCGGGAACGGGTGCGGACGGCAGCGACACGGCTCGAAGCGGTGATCGCCACCGCGTAGATGGACGAAGCGGCCAAGAGCGCCTGGGCTGCTCGCGCAGCATCCCCCTCGGCCTCGCTTTTGATGACAGTGCAAGATACCGTCGTCAGCGTAGTGACAGAAGTGGATGTCAGAGTGGTGAACCGACAACCAGCGGTCCAGAGCATGATGCAGAGATAGACTGACCAGCACGGGAGACAGTTGGTTGCCCTGGGCGTTCCGACCGTCCGCGGCGTCAGCGCTCCATCCCTGCCCCGCATCGGGGCTGTTGGCCAGTCACTCGCCACATTGACGGCAACACCCAGCGCCATCCAGTGATGACCGCCGGAGGAAAGTCGTCTCCAGACGACTTCCGAGTCCAGATACGGTCACAGGTTTCCTGGGTGGTCCCGTAATGTCCTCGAACGCTGGCCATCACCCCGGTTCGCTCTGAGCGGCGCGCGGTAAGGGAGCCCGGCATTTGAGCAGACACGCTTCATCTCCACATCAAGGGCTGTCGAACAATTTTACACATGCCAGGAATGTGTGAACCTGTAGTAATCCGTTCACGTCTTTGTAACATAGAAAGTATTTATATTTTCCCATTTTCCTAATGGCATTTTGGGCCGGTCGCCCATGGATTGATTGTTGGCATTTTTTACAGACGGATCACTTTCTCCCGCTGGCCCGCCATTCATCCTACTGTATTTACGACGTTTTTCATGCGCGGTGCAAAACTTGCACATTAACTGCGCATGCCTGTTTTTTGGGGAGGACCGGGCATCGTTTTTAACTGCGGGCACCTGGGTTTTCACAATAAGCTCACGTAGATGAATGCTCGGTCAGGAGGAGTTACTTATGTATACAAGGCATGAAAGTATCATTACTACAGATGCCGTACCAGAAATCGAAGCGATCCCGCTGAAACAACGCGAACTTCAGACCAGTCAAATCACATTTTCCGAAGTCGCCAAACTGCCAACCAGCCATGGAAACTTCCTTGTGCGGGTCGTCAAGGAGTCATCTGGCACCGAACACGTAATCATCTACAAGGGAGCGATCGAGAACGCAGACATTCTGGATGTGCGGGTGCATTCCGAATGCCTGACTGGTGAGGTATTCGAGTCCATGCGGTGTGACTGCGATGAGCAGCTCGAGTGGGCACTGGACCACATCGAGGCCTTTGGAATCGGAATGGTGATCTATCTTCGCCAAGAGGGCCGTGGTATTGGTCTGTTCAACAAGATTCGCGCCTACGCTCTCCAGGATTCCGGGCTGGATACGGTCGAAGCCAATCACGAACTCGGCTTCCCCAGCGACACGCGAACCTACGGGATTGCTGCCGAGATCTTGCACCACCTCGGCATAGGTTCCATCAACCTCATGACAAACAACCCGCGCAAACTCGATGCATTGCGACAGTACGGTATCGAAATCAGCAGCAGGATTCCCATTCTGATAGAACCCAACGATCACAACAGGCATTATCTCAAGATCAAGGGTGACAAGTTGAATCACCTGTTTTGACCAGTCCGGTCTACTCAAATACGGGTATGTTCAGCAATGCACCCAAGCGGGAAGCCGGGCTGCGAGGCGGACCATTCGGTGAGTCTGCTGTTGTCCGGACAGTCAGAGCGACACTTACGAGGATAGCGAAAAAGAACGGTGCGGTTCCACGCCCGGCGGTAACGTTGGCATTCGCGCAAAGTCTCGATGGCTACATTACCGCCTCTAAAGGTTCCTCAACCGCAATCAGTGGCGACCAGTCCATGTTGATGACACACCAGTTGCGCGCCATGCACGACGCCATTCTGGTCGGTATCAATACCGTTCTTGTGGACGACCCCCGATTGACTGTTCGCCTTGCAGATGGTGAAGATCCCATACCGGTGGTTCTTGATTCGTGGCTAAGAACGCCACCAACAGCCAAACTCCTGCAGCAGACCAGACGACAGGCGATCATCGCCACCTTGCCGGAGGCCAGCCGCGAACGTGAATTGAGGCTGGTCGAGGCAGGCGCACGGGTTGTGCGCCTGCCCCAGGCACCCGGCGGCGGCATACGGCTGACGGACTTATTCTGCTGGTTGCGTAAGCAAGGGGTGAAATCGCTGATGATCGAAGGCGGTTCGAAAGTTATTTCCAGTGTTCTGGCTCACTGTCTGGGGGACCAGTTGGTACTTACCATCGCGCCGAAGTTCTTCGGGCAAAACGGTGTGCGTGCAGTTGCGGAATTGAATTGTGTAGGCTCACTATCAACACCATGCCTGACCGATGTCACGTTTGAGCAGCTCGGAGAAGACGTGGTGGTATGGGGGAACCTGGCGCCTACCGGCTCGATAAGATCGACCGCTAAAGACTAAAGACTGACACTTTCTCGAATTCAATGTACGTCGATGGTGTCGTATTCGGTTTGCTGGATACGTCCGGCAAGATTCCGGAGCCGAGGCTGGCCGAAAAGCTGCGTAACTTCACCCTTGCATGGTCGCGGTTTGGATACCACGATGACATTCTGGAAAGCGATTCATTGGACGGGCTGTTGCAGGAGGCCCTCAAGTCGGGCTACAGCTACTGTCTCGTCCAGTCCTATGGGCACGTCATCGGCGAAACCTGGATTCCCAAGCACTGGGAGCAGGTTGATTTTCAGACCGCGCTGAGACGATGGATCGAGAGCCGTGATTTCTTCGTAGCAGGTACGATTCTCCAAATCGAGGGAGGCTGGTTTGGCCTGGCCGAAGACTGCCTGCTGGTGAATGTGCAGCACTATGCGGCACTAGGACGACCGGCTTTCGGCCAGCCCCGCAAAACACCCACCGAAGTAGTAGCCCCGCGCGTCATCATGGAATCTGATGCTGATGATGGGCGGTTTCGCTCGCTTGAGCCCACACAGAAAGCAGCAAGTGTGATACCACAGCGGGCGGGATGGAATTTCATCAATACCAGTCTGCACGGCGGGCTTGCTGTATTGAATTTCAACAAGTCCCTCGATGGCAGCCGCATAAACTTGTTTGATCCAGCCCCGCAGAAAATGCGGGTTTTTGCCGGATATCTCGACACCGAGTTGCCGGATTACTCCAGAGCCGAACCGCATCCTGAACTTTCATACGGGCAGCGACAGTTTCTGAACTCAATCGGCTCGCAGGTGAAGGAATCCAGAAAAGGCGTGTTTCTTTTCAACCTGGAATCCTACCGGGATGTTGTGGAGCGCCCCGACAATTTCACTCCTCCCATCGGCTCGCTCTACTCCGTTGCCGCCGGCTTCAAGCCCAATATGATTCTGCACTCGCTCGGGTTTGACGAAACCAGCCGCATGGTGTTTTACGACTACAGCAAGACAGCGCTGGAGATCAGGAAAATTATCGTTGCTGAATGGGACGGCGAGGATTTTCCGCGATTCGTCCGTTACTTGATGACAAAGTTCCCTTCATCCGAGGTTTTTTACCAGCTTTGGGCCAACCTTGGCCCGGACGAGATCAACTGGGATGACCTGCGGCAATTGTGGTTGGATGAGATCGAGAAGTGGGGTGGAGAATCGGTCATCAAGGAACACTGGAAGGCGTACCGAACGCTGCGGCACGAATACGTACTCTGCAACCTTTTCAAGGATCAAACCAGCTTGCTTGCCGCCATTGATGATCAGGCCAATTCAGCGATCTGGTGGAGCAACGCATTCTTTACGATATACAGTAACTGGCTGTATACCGCCGAGGAACGCAAAGCGATTTATGATGACTGGCTGGTAAAGCTGGCCGATCGCAACCCGGGCATTTACCTCTATGGATCGGACTACAACAATATCAATGTCAATCATATCCGCGCCGGGGAATACCTGGAACGTTACCTGATCGATGGTGACAACTGCCTAAAGCCACGCAGATTGTTCAAACACGAAATTAGACTCTAAGGAATGTGAATCTGAAAGTCCGTCGCAGCAGGCCACCTGATGTTCTGACTTCCAGCATACAGAAAGGCTGTCGCATCAGGTAATGGGCCGGGGCATACCCCGGCGCTGGCACAGGCGGCAGATCGGGCAGCAACACCCTTTAGCTGGCAGGCGCCGCAGCCTGCAGGGCAGCTAAAAGCCTGTCGATATTCTCGCGCTTTTCGAGTTTGATAACAGGTATCTGCGGACCGTGCTTTTCGATCAGCTTACGAACGAGACGATCCGTTCGCACCGGATACCTCCATAGATAGCGCAAATACGCGAAGTCGACAGGGTAACCTGCTGGAGCATCAGGCCGCGTTTTATTTCGATACGTCAGGCTCCTGCGAAGCACCCCCCAAAGGCAGGACAGGCGCGGGCGTCTTATGATGATGATCGCGTCGGCTGCCGGTATCCTCAGGTCCAGGGTTGACTCATATGTTCCGTCCATGATCCAGCTTTCCTGCTTGATCAGAGAGCTCACCACTTCGCGCCATTCCGGTTGCGGTGTACTGACCTGGCCTGGACGCCAGAACCTTGCATCGAGATGTAGCGCCGGCAATCCAAGCACTTGACTTAACTGCCGACTGAAGAAGGTCTTGCCGGCACCACAGGGTCCGAGCACCAGAATTCGCCGCGACGATTTCAACGCATCGATAGACTGCCTGCTGAAAGTCACAATACTACGCCTCTGAGATACCGCAGCTGAGGTTGCGCTTACAGAACACCCTCGTACGTCGCCAGTAATCGCACAATCTAACCCATTGCGGCTCATTGGTACTGCACTGCTCTCCTCGCACACACCCAGTTCAGCCGTTCAAGCTTGCTTCTTTCGCCCAGGGCTCGGAGAGGAAGATCGAGTTGCTTTTGAAATAGCCATGTTTTCTTCGACGCCAAGAATCTTTCTGGCAATAGCCGTACCATAGGCCAGCGGGAAGTTCACGATTTCGTACTCGCCGCTCTTTCTGATCTCATCCACCAACTGTGGCACACCGCAAGGTTCACGGTAATTTGCGGTATCGTGCAATGTGATCACACCAGTGTTGGGCACAAGGATACGATACAGATCCCAGTCCCGCTTGGCCCCGTCATAGTGATGATCAGCATCGATGTGCAGGTAATCGATGCTGATCTTGTTCGGCACAAATACTTCGTTGAACGCGTCCTCGGTAAGCTTAAGCACGATCTCGACATCCGGATAATTATCGCGAAACGTCGAACTATCATTCAGCCAGTAGGGGGAGCCCCATATGGCCTTGCGATCTTTCGACACGTTCTGCGCCCCGTCAACCAGAAAGGTGCGTGCGCCTGAAATGTTCAGATCCCGCTGCGCCTGGCGCATGAGACGGGGGACAAATCCGCCACCGGATCCCAGACAGACGCAGGTGCGCGCCTTGATGGCGTAAGGAAGCGCGTAATACAGCAGCCCTGCACCAAGGTCCTCCGAACCGTTATCAGAACCATGGCTGGTGCTCCAAGGATCATCGGCTGTCAGCATCGAGGTAATGAAGTCTTTATTTAGCAATGTATTCGTTGGCATGGGTTTCTCGCAGGTTCCAATTCAGGGCGGGCCGAGATAGCTGCAGGCGCCCTCGAAGACGCACCGCCATCAGAGCCCGTCTAGTTCTTGCAGTCGTACAGCTCCTCCAGGTATCCACTGCCTTCAAGTGCCAGTTCGAGCTCCTGGAAATTTTCGATGTGGGTACGCAGATCCGTGTCATTCTGCTTGATGCTGGACTGCATGAGCTTCGTCCGGGTCGCTCCGACGCCCAGGAACTCGAGCAGGCGGACGTGCTCCGATCCGGTGAGAAGGTTCTCATAGGCTACTTCGATCCAGCGCTGCCGCCCGGATTGCAAAGCGTGCTTGATGTTCTGATAGAAGCCTGCGTTTAGATCGCAGTGCGCCCGGAACGACTCGACATCGATGTGCAGCCTGGGCGTACCGGTCACAAGTTGATCCCGTGCGTAGACCTCCCATCGATCCGTTTGCCTGGCAAGCTGCTCCGAGACAAAGGTCTTCAGCCGATTCCGGCGGTACAGTAAAATCTTCAGTGTTTCAGGATCGCCGATCAGTGCCTGCAGGACGGCATCGCTCTGTCCCCGCGTCATCTTGAAACCGACGCAGGATGCGCCTAGACGGTGCTCCCAGACACGCTGCAAGAACGCCAACGGCTCCCGGTCTCGCGCTTCCATGCTGCCGAGATCCATCGAACCATCACGATACTCGAGCGCATAAAAGATCCCGTTGGGATTGAACAGCTCATGATGGCATAGCACTTCCGGGTGCGAATTGAGCAGGGTACACAGCAGGTTGCTCCCCGTTCTCGGCGCCGCCAATATAACGAACCTTGTACCTGTGGACATGGGCTACTGATATCGCCTGCTGCACCCCGGCAACCCCGATTCCGGGTACCAAACTCAGATCAGGGCACTCGGCACAAGACGCTGGGTCATGCTGCGCAGCGTATTGACCGGCTCCAGTGTTGCCGGGTCCACCAGGTACAGTGCACCGTCATACGACGATGCCACCAGGTAATCACCGCAACGGGACAACGCACTGATGCCGTTCTTGGCAATATGGCGAACCAGCGTATCGCCACTGGTCAGATCGAAACGCAGCAGCGAGCCCCAGTAGTTCGTGACGATGACCGTATCCTTGTCCACAAAACATACCGCCTTGGGTGAGCGGCGGCCGAGGGAATACGACCCGACCATGCTGGCGTCATCCAGACGGTAGACCTTCATCGTGAAGTCCCTCGAAACACTGGCAATCAGCGTGCCGGTCGGATCGATATCCACGTCGTCGACAATCGCCATGTGTCCAAGGAAGGTATGCAAGCGTTTCCCGTCAAAATCCCACGAATGCAGGGTATTGTCGGCACTGCAGCTGACACCGATCTTCTCCGTCGGGTGCAGCCGGACTGCCTTGACCGCCCCGTCATTGCCGGCGAATTTTCCCAGGATTTCACCCTGCCGGCCGACGCGCACGATGGCACCGCTGTAGCAGGCGACAAAACTCTGCCGCTCATAACCAGCATGGTGGGAGATTCGCACGCAGTTAATGGGTCCCTCTCCGAGCGGCACCTCGATCTCCCCAGCGAGGTTCCGGCCATCAAAGTCGAACAGGTGCAGCACCTGGTTGTGGGCCCCACTCACCGCCATTCGGTATTGCGCGTCAATGGTGATCGCGTTGGCGAGTATTCGGCCGGACCTTGGCTCGACTTCCGAAACCCATGTCGCCTCTGCAGGCGTCAGTCGACCCAGACGCAGCAAACCATCGTCGCTCACCGTCAGAATGTCACCGTTTGCGGTTCCACTCACATCATTGAAACAGGCATTTCCCTCGCCCCGATCACCGACCTCGCCGAGGCATTTCCCGCTGGCAGCGTCCCAGACCAGCACGGTGCCGTCGAAGGTTCCAGCAAGAATTCGTGCGCCGTCCGCTGTCCAGTTGAAAGAGCGTTCCCAGATCGAAGGCCGGAATTCAAGCTCCAATTTCAGCGTCATGTCCTTTGCGTCCCACACCAGGATGTGCTGATCGTAAGCTGCGGACAGGATGTCGCCGCTGACCGGAGATGCTGTAACCCGCTTGATGCCCGACGCATGCGCCTCTATTTCCGCCACCGGTTCTCCGGATTCGATATCGAAAACCCGCACGACACCGTCGTCGCAGCCGAGTATTGCACGGCCGCGGTCGGGGTCTATCGCACAGCTGTCCGTCTCGTCCTCGAATGGTCCCCACATGCGGATCGGCTTGCCCGTTTCCAGGTCCCAGACCCGCAGGGTCATGTCGTCACCCGATGTGTAGATTCGGCTGTTGTCGACAGCCACAGACAGCACATCCTTGTCGTGTCCCTCGATGATATGTATGGCGGCACCGGTGACAAGATTCCATACTATGGTCCGCCAGTCGCGCGATACGGAGACACCGCGGCTGTCGTCGACAAAGACGAAGTCCTCTACATCATCGCTATGGCCTTTAAGTATGCGCTCCATCTGCCTCGTGGCCAGATCCCAGATATAGATCGTGTAATCCGAGGAACACGAGGCGACCTTGGTGCCTGCCTTGTTGACGGTGATCTTGTTGACGAGGTGATCGTGATACCCCATCAGCTCAAGGGTACCCGCTGCGAGGTCCGCATACCCGACCGCGCCGTCATAACCGGACGTAACGGCCGCATTGCGGTTTGGAATCCCCGCTACGCAGGTCACCGGTCCGCGGTGTCGAACGAACAACTCAGGTTGGCGTGCTGTGGCAAGTTGTGGCTGCATGGATGTGACCTCACTCTGGGTCAATTTGGGGCATTTGAATTATTTTAATAAGTGCAATGATGCTAGCATATCAGCGTATAACCACAATTCATACGGCAGTAGACAGTGTACTGGACCGGGTCGGAATCCGTCAGCCGGAAGTGGCCGGAAAAGCCTGTGGTAGCTACTAATATGCTCGAGTTGCACACCGCCAGACAGTGGCTTCGCGCGACATGAATCTCCGGGACTTGTCAGGCGCGTGCCAAACCGCACTGGAGCCGTATGCTTATATTAAAATATTCAAAGGGAAACCCAGTTGTACCTGAAAGCAAAATGGTTCGACCGCCGTGTATACGAGTATTTCGCGGTTCACATTGCGCCCTGGCTAAACTGGGCCGATCCCATACTCATCTACCAGATGGGGAAGGTAGGTTCGTCGTCAATACGCAATTCGTTGTTTCGCTGCCCGGACCCCCGCACCCGTCTCGTTCTAAACAGCCATGAATACTTTCCCGTCAGGGACCGAGATCCGAACCGGATCGCCCTGGAGCCAGAGTACCGTAACATGCTAGCCCGCGAAATCGCGCATGAACAGCACGTCTATCAACAGCGCTCCCTGCGCCAGCGAATGGGACGGCGGTTCCGGGAGAAATTTTATGCGGAAATGATCTACAGGCGCTACGTTCAACCGAAACGCCGGCTGAAAGTCATAACCCTGGTACGCGAACCGGTGGCCAACAATATCTCCATGTTCTTCCAGGTGCTGTACCAATATCTGGGCCAGGACGTCCAACCTGTAGCATGCGATACCGATGAACTGATTGACGTGTTCATCGAGCGGTACATGCACTCGAGACCTTTGACCTGGCTGGACGCGGAAATTAAAACCCACTTCGGCATAGACGTTTTCCAGCTGCCGTTTCCGATCGAAAGAGGCTACACCACCATCTCCCAGGATAATGTCAGTCTGCTGGTACTCAGATGCGACCTGGACGACCGGGCGAAGGGGCGAGCCATTGCTGACTTCATCGGGCTCGATAAATTCGAGATCGTGCGCAGCAATGTTGCCAGTGACAAGAACTATGCCATACCGTATTCGATGTTCAAGCAGCGCATCAAGTTGCCACCGCCCCTGCTCGATCAGATGTACGACTCCAAATTCGCCAGGCACTTCTTTTCGAAGGAAGAACTGGATCTTTTCAGGGAACAGTGGTCCGGAGCAAGTTCCACCTGTTGAAATTGCAGATCGGCTACAAAGGAAGTACGGATTGGCCTTCGCAGTGTGCGGGGTCAACACGCTTGCGCGTACGGCCCCTTGGCGGCTCTCGCGGACTCGGTCGTTTACGGTATCTGGTATAGGGCTTGAATCGAATGGCTTGGTCGTTAATCAAGGAGGCCGGTATCGGCCTGAACACCCAGATTCGGGCGGGGGCTGGCGAGCGTAGCCCGCTGCGCCATCCGGTATTTGCTACCCGGTGTACCGACGGCTCCTACCTGGTTGTAGACGAACTGGGAAGGGAAAAACTGGTTCCCTATGGTTTTGGCTGCCGGACGATACGTGTCGATGCAAACCGCAACATCCTGTATGACTCGCTGGCCAACGGCATAGAAGACGGTTACGGCTGCGAGATGGACAATGGCTGCCTGGCGATTCTACGACGCACGAATTGGGAGCTGTTGATTGTATCGCCGGAGGGCGCAGTGAGTGACCGTCTGCGCCTGGCCACCTTCAGCAAGCGCCTGCCCTGGTCTGTTTCGTGGACCCACAACAAGACCTTTCTGGTTGTTTTCGTCAACAAGGTTTATGACCTGGATATCATCGAGCTCGATGTAAAGGGGCGGCTGCTATGGTCCCTTCCCTCCAATAACAGGCAATTCGGTATCGTCACGAGCGCTCAGCTCACCCCGTCGAACACTATGCTGTTGGCCGATTCCATGCGGCATGTGGCGGTGGCAATCGACCGTGCCGGGAAGGTCATCTGGCAGTTCGGAGAAACGAAGCATCCCGCGCAAGGCCTCGATCACCTTTCAAGTCCCAGTTCCATCAGGCGCACTCAGGACGGAGGCAGCGTGATTGCTGACACCCGGAATCACCGAGTATTGCTGCTCAATGCCGAGGGGACTGATTGCCAAATGCTGCACCACGACGGGACGTTCCGCGATCCAGCGTATGCCGTTCTGCTGGACAACGGTAATTGCCTGGTCTGTGACACCGGTAACAAGCGGGTGATTGAACTGGATCCGCGGGGATACATCGTCTGGAGCTACGGAGCACCGGTCGTATCCCGTCGCCTGCTCTCCTATCCGCGCTCGGTGGACGTGAACGGATCCGGCGGATATCTGGTCGCGGACACCGCCCACGACCGCATCATCGAGTTGGTGGACGAGCACATCAGGGAGATACCTTTCAAAGGCGAACCGGGCCTGTTCTGGCCGCGCTGCGCGCGCATGCTGCCTTCCGGATCGCTGCTGATCGCTGACGCCAGGAACCAGCGCATCGTGGAGGTGTCCGTCGACGGAGATGTCCTCAACCAGCTGACCCACATAGACCTGGACGGACGGCGGAAACTGCAGGATCCTCACGATGTACGCATGATGGCGGACGGCAGGCTGCTGATCACCGATTCATCACAGGACCTGGTCGTAGTCGCGGACTGGTTTGGCAGGGTGTTCCAGGCTGTCGGCGGGAAAGGCACTGGTATCCTCGAGGACCCCCACAGTGCTCAGGAACTCGAGGACGGAGGCATTATCATTACCGATACCGGGCACAGCCGCATCGTTGTAGCGGACTCCAGCGGTGAAGTGGTGGATGAATTCGACTGCATCGTAGAGGACGACACATGCCAGTACAGGCTGCACCGCCCGCGCTATGTGGAAGTGACGGCAAGCGGTACGATGGTGATCGCGGATACCGGTCATAACCGCATCCTGGCCGCCACATTGGCAGGGGGCTTTCTCTGGGAATTGTCCACGATACCGGATTCACTGCAGCCACTGTTGAACCAGCCCCGCTGGGTACGTCTGATCGGCGAGGATGAAGTCGTGATCTGCGACCACTTCCATCACCGGATCCTCCATCTGCGGCGGAATTCGCCCTGACACATGCAGCGCCAGCGCGACAAGCCCTGCATCATCATCGTGGATCCGTATTCCGCGGGTGCCATGCTTGCCGAGGCGCTGCGAGCCCGCGGGGTGAAATGCATAGCGGTCGAGAGCTCGCAGGCGATCCCGAAGGCGATGAGGTCGCGCTTCAATCCCGCAGTGTTCTGGAACATTATCCGGCACGAAGACAACTACGGGCGGACGCTGGCTGCAGTGGGGCGCCACCGGCCCGATTTTGTAGTGCCTGGCAGCGAATCCGGCGTCGAACTTGCCGAAAAACTGGGTAATGATCTCGGATTACCCGTCAACGGCGCGGCACTGCGCGAGGCAAGGCGAGACAAATATCTGATGGCCGAGGCGGTGCGGGCACGGGGCCTGCGCACTGCGGCGCAGTTGCTGTCGAGCGATGTAGCGGAAATCGTCGACTGGGCGAAAGGTACACTGGACTGGCCGGTGATTGTGAAGCCACCCAAGAGCGTTGCGTCCGACAGTGTCGCTTTGTGCCGTTCGACCGACGAAGTGAGCGCGGCCGCCGGCAGGATCCTGTCCGCCACCAACGCGCTTGGCTACCGAAACCACGCAGTACTGGTCCAGGAGTTCCTCGCCGGCACCGAATACATCGTGGACACGGTAAGCTGCGAGCGCCGCAGAAAGACGACCGCCTTCTGGCAGTACAACCGTCCGCCGACCGAGGGGACCGGCGAATTCGTCTCCTACGATGCAATGACCCTGCTGCCATACGCCGGCGAGCGGCAGGAGGCGCTGCAGTCCTATGCTTTCGAGGTACTCGACGCTCTCGCCATCGACTTCGGTCCGGCACAATGCGAGCTGATGTGGGTGGGCGAAGAACCGGTCCTGGTGGAGGCCGCCAGCCGCCTGTCGGGCGGCAGCGGTGCGCTGTTGAGCGGTATCTGCGGGGGAATCAGCCAGGTCGACGAAACCGTCAGCTGCCTGCTCGAACCGGAGCAGTTTCTGGCGAAGCTGGATGAGAAGCCGCGCCTGCAGAGGCGCGCTGTCAACCTGTTCCTGGTACCGCCCCGGCGCGGGCGCCTGATCCGAATCCGGGGCCTCGATGAGATACGACGACTGCCCACGCTGCACTCGGCCTCCGTGGGCGCGGAGCCGGGCGACATGCTCAAGCGCGTGGCCGGCGTGATCACCCTAATCGACGAGAACATAACGGCGATCGAACGGGACGTTGGCGTAATCCGCGCGCTTGAGAGAGAGTGCATGTTCGAAGTGGAAAGCGAAAAGCCGGTGTAAGACGAAGGGCATGCTCTGCGATCAGGATTCCGTCGCAAATAGCCCACGCTTTCTGTTCAACACCACCGTATTGGATTCTCGGGTCATCCGAGATTCCCAATCATGAGTCGAACCGGGCATTGGTGAGCTCGGCCCAGCGAATCAGGTTGATCCATCGCCACGCCCTGTAGTCGAAGGGAGATTTCTCACTTAATACCTCCGCCCACTGCTCCTGAACCTTATCAAGGTTCAAGGCACTTACTTGATTCGCTACGTCGTTGACCAGTACCTGTTCCACATAGGGCCGCAAGCCTATCATGGAACTTCGATGCGGCTTCTGGAAACCGAGCTTGTCCTTACGATCCAGAACGGCATCTGGAACGATTCCGCGAAGAGCGGCGCGCAATACGTTTTTGCGGGCACCATCTGCGCCAATCAAATGCTCCTCGGGCAGACGGAATATGAATTCCACGAGCTGGGGCGTGAGAAACGGCACCCGGTTCTCGACGCCAAAGGCCATTGCATTGCGGTCCCCGTAGCGTAGTTGCATCGGATTCTGGGTGCGGGACATCAATTCATGCAGCAACGTTCGTGTGGTATAAGCCGCGGCTACCGCCCACGGTGGCCTCTCAGTGGCGATATCCCGCTGCTCAAACCAGGCTCTGTTGAGCACATCCGTGTCCCGACGAACCCTGCCCTGTAGCCAGCGCGGCAACATGCGGGTTCCGATTCTTCGCATACTCTTGCCCAGGTTGGGCTGATGATCCAAAGCATGCCGATAGAACCTCAACGCTTCCGGGAAACGCAGGTTTCGGCACAATGACAGGAATCTGGTAACCAGGAACTCGTTGTACCCTGCAAATATCTCGTCCGCGCCCTGCCCGTCCATTACAACCTTCACGCCGGCCTGCTTGGCACACCGATACACGAGGTATTGTGCGTAGACGCTCGGACCACCCACCGGCTCATCCTGTGCCACGATAAATTCATCCATATCCCTGGCGAAACCGTCAGGGGTGGAGCGGATTTTGTGCACGGTCGCCGAAGTGGCCGATGATACGAGATCAATCCAGCGTTCATCGCTGGTCGCTCTATCATCGGTAATGTAACTGAAGGTGTGCAGCGCCTGCCCCTCGGGAGCGAGATGGTGCATGGCCATGGTGATCGCCGATGAATCCATGCCACCGGACAGAGATGCACCCACCGTTACGTGGCTGCGCATGTGCAACTCGATGCTTTCGAGAAAGAGTTGACGCAACTGCAGCGCGGCTTCCTCGAACGTCAAGTCCTCGGTGTCGTCGATGTCGATAGCCCAGTAGGAAATCGGCTGGAGTTGGCGGTTTTCGTCAAGACTGACCTCCAGATAGTGCGCCGGCGGCAGCTGATGCACTTCTCTGAAGAGAGTCTCTTCATTGAAGTCTGTCAGACCTGACCGCATGTAATGGAACACGCCCTGTGGATTCACGTGACGCGCGATATCCGGCAGTTCTAGAAGTACCTTGATTTCCGACGCGAACGCCAGCCTCGAAGGCGTCTTCGAATAGTACAGCGGCTTTATCCCGAAGAAATCCCGCGCAAGGAACAGCTTCCGGGCTTCGCTGTCCAGTATGACAAAGGCGAACATGCCGACCAGACGTTGCAGGCAACCCGCGCCCCAATGGTCGAAAGCCGCCAGCAGAACTTCGGTATCCGACTCCGTGTGGAAGGTGAGGCCGGCGCCCTTGAGCTCGTTGCGAAGCTCGACATAGTTGTAGATTTCCCCGTTGAAGACGATGTGATAGCGACCGTCACGGGATGTCATGGGTTGGTGGCCGCCCTCGGAAAGATCCAGGATAGACAGCCGGCGGTGCAGCAGCATCACCTCTGTTGGTTCATCCGGCGGCTTGCCTTTACCCTTGCGCAGCTGCTTCCCTGAGTATGTAAGCCAGCCGTGGTCATCCGGTCCCCGGTGCTGCAGGCGGTTCAGCATCCTGTCCGCCGCCGCAGCCAGACCGGGCGTTATCTCGCCTACGATTCCTGCAATTCCACACATCTCTAAGTTATGAACATTTCGCGTCAGTCAAAGGGGTCCGCTGCATTCCCGGCGCTTCAACGCAATGACGCTTGAGACCGTTTGCGTTACAACCCGGTCCGATTCAAATACACTCTTACTTGTTTGGAGAACCTCGGACTAACCCGTCATCGCTACGAATGAAGCCGCGCCGCAGTCTTCAGCTGACTGGTCGTAACGAAATCATCGCTCCGCACCGGTCTGCAATGACAAGTTTTTCCTGGTGGCTCAGGTCAGCTGGACACGTGGATGTGTCAACAGGCCGTGCCGCAGGGCGCCCCACTCCCATGTTCCGTCCGGCCAGCTGTCAGTCGGCAGGGGGGAGACTTCCCAGCTCATGTGTTCTGGGAGCCAGCCATCCAGCCAGTCATTCGGCAACATGTCGATGCACAGGGTGATGCGTTCGGCGTCACCGGCATTGATCAGCGTGTGAACCCGGGTTGGATCGATAAGGTGAAAGTAACCTGGCTCCAGAAGGAACGCGTCAAACCACGCACCGAACTCTCGGGCAAGACGCCGGTAATCGAAGACTATCGGTTGCCCGTCGTCATGAGTAAAAGTATCGACCCGTCGCGCGATCGGCTCCAGTTCCGCCCCGTCCTTCTGGACCAGAAGCAGGGCACTCCGGTTGGTCACCACGGGCATCTGCATGCGGATCAATGCATCGTCCACGTCCTTGTCATCGTGTAGTGAATAGGCGGTTCCCGGCTTGCGACGCAACAGACGATAACCTGCCTTTTCGGCCTGGAAGCTGTTGAAGATCTCCGCGAACAGCGGACATGACCTCAGGGCCCCGGCGTAGGGATTGTTGTTCCTGTGTGTCCTGTGCCCGGCATTGATGTCGCCCTCGACAGGGAGCGAGATACTGTGCTCATAGGTACCCGCCCCGAAATCAAGTATCTGACGGGCGGTAGCGACGTCGGCCGCGAGGCCGGCAACGTCATGATACTCTGTCGTTCTAAGAACACTCGCCATGACCAGATTCTAAGTAGTTCGGAATCGACTGTCCAACACTCCGGTTCCCTGCGTGCGACGATTTAGCAACCCGGCTCAACCCGAAGCCAACAGGTCACGTAACAAAGATATGGCTCGTACCGCCTCCTCCACCGTTACGTCGAGCCCCGCTTCGCGGACAGTAATTTCAAACAGAGCGATCCCGTGGATGGGAGATATCACGGGGAGGTCAAACAGCCACAGACCGGTCTTTTCCGCCACCTCGATCGCAGCGTCTACCAGCTTGTTCTGGTCGCCTTGCAGCGCGATGAACATTGCGTTGGCCTGCGGAGGGTCGGGTGTCACCAGAACCCCCGGCAGTTCAGCAATGGAAGCCGCCAGTTGTTTAGCCTTGTCATGAAACGCGGGCATCAGCGGCAAACGTGTTTCCAGCCCGCGCAGGGCGTCGATCAGCATCGGAAATTGCTTGTTCAAGCGACCGCCCAGCCGACGCTGAAAATATCTGGCCTCGTTGATCAACTGCCCCGGACCCGCCAGGGCGGACCCGGCGATGCCGCCTAGCCCCTTGTAAAACGACACGTAAAGAGTATCGAACAGCGCCGCGATTTCGGCATATGTGCGGCCATAGTAGGGTCCGATCTCCCACAGCCGCGCCGCATCGGCATGAAATGGAATCTTGCGACTCCGTGCCCATTCGGACATTGCCTGCAATTCTTCCCACGGCGGCACTATGCACCCCAGGGGACGCAGCGGGATCTCGAGTGCGATGGCGCCGACAGGCTCCGCGATCTGCGACAGGTCCGCTAGGGTGGTGCGCCGGTCATAGTGTCCGATCCACATAGCCTTGAGGCCGTAGATCTCCTGGTACGCTTTCTGCTCCCGCTCCTCTATATGGCTCCTCGGATGTACAGCAATCCGGGGGACACCGCTCCGGTCACACCAGAGTTTCAGCGCTATCAGCTGCGCCATCCTGCCGCTGGGCATGAAGGCAACGGCTTCCTTGTCAAGCAGTTTGATGAGCTGCTGTTCGAGTTTCTCAACCAGCTCACCCTTTCCGCCACGATCCATCGCCACACCGGCACCGGTATAACGGGCAAGGTCAAGCAGCCGCTGCTGTGCTGTTTGAGGATAGTCATACGTAAGGAATTTCTTACAGCGCATCTTGACGTTCATCTTGACGTCCGCTGCATGGCGCTTGATCAAGTGGTTTTCCCCTCCAGTAGCACCCTGGCAGCCGGCGTTCACCAGCAACCGCGCCAAACGCGACTCGAGAATGAGCAAGATGAAACAGAAAGTAGCCGGCTACCTTAGACCTAGCCGGTACGCCGAGGCTTATTGCCGCTTCTCCAGTTACCTACAGGCCATCGCAAACTACCGATATGATCCACTGGTCGCTATCCAGTTGGCCCTCTCTGGCCAGTTCTATACAGATGGGGTGAGTAGTTACGGGATCTGTAAAAGTTTGCGGAAGCTTCGCACCCTGCACGCACGCGTAAGATTATTCGACGGCTTTCCTGCTGCGTGGAACGAATCAAACCGATCTACGTCAAACTGGCCCCAATTCGTTCGACAGCCAGCGCTCCTCATATCGTGTGTGGCAAAAGCACTAGGACTCGTCGGCCGCTTCCTGCGACGGACGGATCTCGTAAATGGTGTTGGTCGCCCCACCATAATATTCGTTCAGCAATACCTTCACAGGATAGCCGAGATCGGTCGCCACCCGATCCGGGCTGTTGATCGCAGGCTCCCGGTCGGAAAACGCCATAATGACGACCCCGTCCGGATTCAGCCGGTCCGCAGCCTGCAGGAGGAATCGCTTGCTGATGTCGTAACCGCCTTCCGGCCCGCAGCCACACACCGTATCGCCCTGCCCGGGACCGAAAGGCTGATTGAAGACAATCAAGTCGAACTTCACGGCGACGGGGATAGCCTCGAAAAGGTCACTCTGCACAATATGAACCGGCCCGACACCCTCGTTCTGCTCCGCGTTTTTACGCGCGCAAGCGACAGCCGGCGCATGAATGTCGGACGCCCAGACCTCAGGCACCCCGCTGCGCTTCAATGACAACGCGAGATAACCGGAGCCACACCCCATGTCGAGGGCCGTCTGAGCGTGATAACCCTGAGCGATCCTGGCGAGATTCTGCGAGCACTTCCCCATATCGGGTGGAAACACGTCATTGTCGACGGCTAACGTTAGCCCGTCCAGGATCACCGAATAGGGTTGTTTATCAATGAAACGCTGGAACTCCGGATGGAGCTTTTGCTTTGGCTTACCGGTCATCGGCTTGGTTTTCACCTTAGTCCTCTTGTCAATCGCTGGCAGATGATAATGACCGCGGCCGGCACCCGTGACCGCTGGCGCTGTGACAGCGCCGTCAACCATAGTCCCCCGCAAGCTGGTTCATCAATCTCTCGAATCGCGTTACCGAAGCGGTTAAAACAAAGTCCTGCGCCGCCTGCCTCGATAGCTGAGAACACCGCCGGTAGGCGCCTTCATCAGACAACAACCTGCCCAGCGCTTGCGACCACGGCGAAAGATCCTGGGGGGGGCTGACAAAGCCACCCTCGATGAACTCGCCCGGAATGACCGGCAAGAGATAATCGACGCCGAGCTTCGCCTCCGGCAAGCCACCAACATTGCTGGCCAGCACCGGAATCCCCCGCAGCATCGCCTCAGGCACCACGAGCCCGAACGTTTCCGGCCACAAAGAGGGTACCAAGAGGATGCGGGTTTGACGCAAGATGTCCTCAATATCATCGGCGGGTTTCAAGATGCGGACATTGCCAAGCGCTTGCAGACAATCGATCATGCCCTGGTCTGCACCCCAGGTTGGAACGGCTGCGAATTCAATGTCAGGGAACTCGCGCGCCAGCCCAATAAAAATACTCACGCCCTTGAGCTCGCAAGGATTGATCATCGTCACGAATCCACGATCAAATCCGGACAGATCGGGAAACGGCCCGGCGCCATAAACCGGCATCGGCAACACTTGTGCGTCGAGGCCTGCATGGTCATGAATGTAGCGTTTAATGAAGTCGCTGACCACGACAATTGCCCGAGCAGACCTTATCAGCGTCGCGTACTCCGGGTTCCTGTCGACCGCGAGCGGACCAAACGGCAGCTGGATGATCGTCTGCAGCAGCAGGATCACGCGCGACGGGGCTGCTTCCATTGCCACCTTCAACATGGATCGACGCTTGTCGTCCGTCACCAAGATCCAGTCCGGGTTCATTGCCATGAGCCGGCGAACCAGGTAGTCACGTTGCCCTTCCGGGTTGGAGAAGTTCAACGCCTCTACCTGGACTCCCTCGTACTTGTAATAAAATACGTCGGGTTCCACCTCTTGAAAGGTCGTACCTCGGGCCTTCATCTCCTCGGCAAACTGCTGCATATTTCGGGGTCCGTCGGAGGAACGGGTCAATGCCTTTGAAAGCATGAGGCATTCGTGGCCTCGCCGCGCAAGACCTTCGAGCACACAACGGTTTGCCTTAACGCCACCACCGAAAGAAGGCAAGTAGATTTCGTCCTGAATAAGTGCGATTCTCATGAACGTCGGCGACTGTCACGCTGAGGTTTGTAGAGTCGAAACGCAACGCGGTACCCGGGTAAACGCGGTAGCGGGGTAAACGGTCTTGCCATTCCGCTCGAAAGGATTTTCATCTGTGAACGCTCCACCGGCCAGTGCCCGTACCGTACAAACACGTTCGCCTATATACAGGCATACCGGAGTGATATCGGAATCAGCAGGCTGAATCAGGCGGAATCTTCCAGTCATGCACCGGCGTACGAAGCGGTTGAGTGGCTAGCCATTCTCGCTCGGGAAATCAGCGAAGATCAAGCGTCGGAGACATTTGCCTGGATCCGTCTGGCTGCCGGTAGGATTAGCGAGGCCATCGACTGGCAAGACGCGTTGCGCCGCCCAAAAGCAAACTGGCCGAATTGCACGTAGCCGTCTGTCTGACGACCTTGGTTCATGCGAACAATCAACTCAGCAATCATGGCACGGGGCACCGTTACTCCCCCTTTACCACAATATCCACTTCTCGTAGGAAAATGGCTGCACTGGCGAGGCAGCGATCGGATGCGGGTTCGACATCTGCCATCTCCTACCCATGTAGTCCCGATCATTTAACGTCTTTCAATCTGATAAGCACATGAGTTATGCTGCTTTGCGCGCTGAATTCCCGATACATACGCTGTCCATCATCAAATGTTCGCAACGTGCTCGTCGTTTTCCACTGATCAATGCGGTTTCCAAATGTCCAGCAGCCATTATGCTTCAAACGGTAAACCACGTCCCCGCTCGTCGACGGTGAACGCTCTTGCGTTCATGGCAACTTGCCTGATCATATTACTGGCCAGTCCGTCGGCATGGCCCGTTACAGCTACATCCGGTCCGACCTTCACCCTGAATCCCAACGGAAAAACACCCCTTGCGGGGGTTATTCGACTCAATACGGACTCGCCCGCCCGGGTTACCCTTGAAGTTAGCGACGGGAAGGAAACTCGCACGATCGAATTCGGTGAGTTCAAGAAGGATTTTTCGCTCCCCCTTCTCGGGCTTAGGCCTGACAGGACATATACGATTAAAGTGAGGCTTACGGATCAGAACAACCAGCAGGTGGTCACAGCAACAACCTTGCACGCCACGACACAGCCACTGCCCGACGACTTTCCTGACATCAAAGTCCTCCTCAGCAAGCCTGCCCTGATGGAACCCGGCTACACCATGATGGCCAGATTTATACGTGCGGGCGCCAACAGAGAAGTCACTCTCGCGGGATTCGGCACCGGCGTGTCGAAACAGACGGTATCCAAGTGGTTGTGCCGTGCGATCAGCTGGGTGCGCGAGTGCGACCCTGACGCGGAAACCAGCTACACGATCATCGTTGACAATGCAGGCAATGTCGTCTGGTATTCGAAACTGGGCTCCGAAAACAATTACCAACTGGAAGATGGAACGATCCTGTACCGCAGCAAATCCGCCGTGGTCAATATCGATCTGCTGGGCAGGGAGATAAGCCGGGTTGCACTGGATGATCCCGGGGCAGGCCTAACGCACGACATGTTTCCGACCAGTGGGCAGACATATCTCAGTATCACGCTGCAACAGGCAACCATCGACAAGTTCCATGTTTCAGATACCGATCCGAATGCCGCCAGAGTAACTGCCAAAGTGGAGGACAATCCGATTGTCGAATTCGACAGAGACGGAAAACTTTTGCATATCTGGCCGCTGGTGAGCCTGCTCGACCCCAGCCGCATCGGCTACGGTTCCCTGACAAGTCGTCCGAAAAACTATGATCCTCTCGGATATGACTGGGCACACGCAAACGCCGTCATCGACGATCCGCGCGATGATTCCATCATTACATCCCTGCGTCACCAGGATGCGGTGGTAAAATTCTCCAGGACGACGGGTAAACTGAAATGGATTTTAGGACCTCACGACAACTGGTCCGAGCCGTTTCAGCAGTTTCTTCTGACGCCTGTGGGCAAGCCCTTCGAATGGCAATATCACCAGCATTCCCCCACCATTACCCCCGCAGGAACCATTCTGCTTTTCGACAATGGCAACTTCCGAGCCAGCCCGTTCGACGGCAGGACAAAACTCCCGAACAGCCAGAACTACAGCCGTGCCGTCGAATATGCAATCGACGAACAGAAAATGGAAGTACGACAGGTGTGGGAATACGGAAAAGATATCCCAGACTACTTGTATGCAGGCCATATCGGCGATGCGAACTGGATGAGAACCACCGGCAATGTGTTGATTACCTTCGGCGGCACCAGTTATACCGGCGGCGTAGCCAATGCCGACCAGGGGCTGGGGGACGTCTCCACGAGGATTATTGAAGTCACACACGCCACCCCCGCGGTAAAGGTATTCGACCTGCTGGTATACGACCCGGCACCGCATGCCCGGGTGCAGGTCTTCCGAAGCGAGCGAATTCCGGACTTGTATCCGGTGGATACGGATGCTGACGGCATTCCCGATTACAGGGACAACTGCCGGCTGATCCCCAACGGACCGCTCAAGCCCGGTGATGCCACAGCCAGCCAGTTGGACAGCGACGGTGACGGTGTTGGAGACGCATGCGATGACGACGGTCAGAAGGCCGCGACCGGGTCTCGCGCTTCCGAAAGCCGCAGCATTCTGTCTCTGAAAGATCGACCGAATCGTAAAATGGCTGGCGGATAGCCTTTGAGAGTGCCCTACGGATCGGGCCCAAAGGGAAGCAAAACCGGGCGGCGAAGTCAGCGACCGGGCCGAGGGCTCGAATCAGATACCGACTGTGGGTTAACGGACGCGCTCTGGAATCCAGCGGGCAGGACGCTGAGCCAGCCGATACCCGGCAGGCGCAAGGCGCGTTTCCCGAAGTCGATGCCTGCGCTCAGACCGAGAATATTCAGCTCGACTCCCTCCTCCCGCGCCACTCCCAACCCGAGCAGGCCGTACAAGGAGACCTGCCATCCGGTGCCGCTCGGCATATGATCCAGTATCCGTCCGTTCGGCAGGAAATCCTTGCCAATCGCGGTGGGTGGCAGATCGAGCCCCAGTTCGGGCACTTCCCGAGCCACGTAGGCGGTAAAGGTGTTGCTGTTCGGTCCAGGCCACAGTCGGTATTCGTTCGCATAGGGATATGCCCCGACTGCGACTTCGATATGATCGATCAGCGCTTCGACGCCCGCCCCGCGGCGTTCCAGCAATAGATCGGGTTGCGCGCCGTACCAGAGCAGGTCCGCTGGACCGCGTTGCGCCTTAACCACGGGTTTCCCCCACCTGGTTGCCTGATAGACCGTGTAGCCTGCGGCATTCTGCCGCTTGGTGGCGATCCAGCTATGAATTGCGAATGCTCCCCGCCAGTTGTACGCGCGTGCAGCGTACACCTGTACGAGCGCCGTTGGCTCCTGTGCGGGTGTCGGAGCCAGCCCGCTGCTGACTCGGCTCGCCACGCGCCAGTCGGTGTCCAGGTCCAGATTTCCGAATAGCAGCACGCTCAACGGTCCTAGCAACAGCACTGTGATCAGGGCCAGCACCCCCATTGGCCACTTAAGTACGCCCGGTTTGATACTACGTGCCGCACACATTGGCTGGCGGATCCTCTACCGGAAATACCGACGACAGCGGCTTCGATCGGGAAACTGCCCCGGTGGACAGCCGTAGACCATGCACCCGGCAACATCGCGGCGGCCGGCAACACGCAGTTTGAACCTTAGTCGCCTGTCGACGCGCATGCTACGCCGGACTCGTGCGGTGTCCACGGTAACCGTTCTGCAATCAGGAAAGGGATGATCGCGTGCCGAACCGGCGACGCACAAGGTAGGCAACCACGCCCACGATAGCAAACAGAAGTGCAACTGCGGCGGCGATCTTTTTGGCGGAGTACTCACGCACCACTGTGCAGCTGCCGCGCTGTGATGCACCGTTAATGCTCGTTCCGCCGAGGAACACGAAAGCCGCTCCCTCGTCTTTCTGGCCACAATCGTAGTGGTATGCGCCGACAATGACATCATCAAAGCCATCGCCATTGACATCGCCTGCACCGGACGCACCGTAGCCCATGTTCGCGCTCACCTGATCGTTCACGAACGCGGCATAGGCGTCGGCGGCACCGCCGCTGGCGATACCGGAAGCACTACCGAGAAACAGGAATGCGGCGCCTTCGTCGGCCTTACGCCTCAACAGGCGGCGTACACGCCCCATAAATGACGCGCCGGTGTCGTAATGACTGGCGCCGACGATCACATCGTCGTAACCGTCACCGTTGACATCGCCCGCACCCGCCACGGCATGGCCCATCCACGCACCCGCCTGATTACCTTCGAGGCGGGTACGGGCCGTCTCCGGGTTGCCGTCAGGGATCCCCGACGCGCTGCCGTAGAACACGAAGGCGGCGCCCTCGTCGGTTTCGCCGTCGTCGTAGCGTCGAGCGCCCACGATCACGTCGTCATAACCGTCGCCGTTGACATCGCCCGCACCGGCCACGTTGACACCCATCCAGGCTCCCGCCTGATTGCCTTCGAAGCGTGCCTGAGCCGTGGCCGGCGTGCCGTCAGCGATGCCCGACGCGCTTCCGAGGTACACGAAGGCCGCGCCCTCGTCGGTTTCACCGGCATCCAGGTCATGCGCGCCAATGATCACATCCGCGAAACCATCGCCGTTGACGTCACCTGCACCGGCAACCGAATTGCCCATGCGAGCTCCCGCCTGTCCACCGATGAACCGTGTCTGCGCGGTCGCGGGGGTGCCACCGGCGATCCCCTGTGCGCTTCCCTGGAAAATGAAGGCCGCACCTTCGTCGGTTTCGTTCACATCGTAATACCAGGCTCCGACGATGACATCGTCATAGCCGTCGCCGTTGACATCGCCCGCACCGGCCACGCTCTCGCCTAACCCGGCGAGCGCCTGGTCGGGCACGATCCGGGCATGGGCATTAGCCGGAGTGGCACTGGCAACCCCCGCGGGCCCGCCGAGAAACACGAAGGCTGCGCCTTCCTCGGTCTCGCCGTCACGATAGCGCGGGGCTCCGACGATGACATCGTCATAGCCGTCGCCGTTGACATCGCCCGCACCGGCCACACTTTCTCCCAGTTCGGCGTTCGCCTGATCGGATTCGATCCGAGTATTCGCGCTCGCCGGATTGGCGTCGGCTATGCCGGTGGCACTGCCGTGGAAAATGAAAACCGCACCACCATCGGTCACGCCGGTGTCGTAACGCCAGGCACCGACAATGACGTCATCGTAGCCGTCACCGTTGACGTCACCCGCACCGGCAACCGCAAAGCCAAACAGGGCGCCGCGCTGGTCAGACTCGAGCCGTGTTGCCGCCGCATCCGCAAGCAGGGGGTCGACCACCACGGGATAGGCAGCGTTAGTATCATCGACAAGGAGCTGGATGCGGCTGGCGGATATCACGACCAGTTCCACGGGCAGGACCGTGCCATCAGCATCGACCGCTTTCAGTCGACCGTAGACAAGCTGGCGGCCGGTCGCCGTCGCGATGCGCACCGAGTCACCGTTTCCGGATGCCTTCGCGCCTTCGAGTGAGAGATCGAACACGACGGGACCTTCGCCTGCTGCACGTTCGGCCAGCGTGAATCCCTGTTCGAGACCAGCGGGACTGTTCAGAAACCATTCGACCAACGACTCGTGGTGGATTTCGACACGCGCGCCGTCGGTTTTCAGCACACCGGGCGCGACGGGTATGAGTAAATCCGGTCTTCCCATACGCTGTAGCCGCAGCGCCAGCAGCTGCGGATTCCCGTCGGTTATGCGGTCCACAACCCGGATACCCGTCGGTTCGAAGTACGTACGGAACGCCTGTCGTCGACAGGGCGCCTGCAGTCCCTTTGCATTTTCACTGGCACGATACTCGCGCAGTGTGATCCAGCGCCGGGCGGCCGCAAGCCAGCTCGCTCCGGCATTCGTCCAATCGGTAACAAACTGACCTTCCCGAGTTGACCTGGCGCCGGTGGCCTCCATGCCATTGGCGTGGACATCGTACCCAGCCTCGCCGAATGCCGGCTTAGCCTGTTGAATCAACAGAGACACGGCGAGCACGATGCCTGACTGAAACACACGTGTCGTTCGCCGCGCGCATACGCGGAACGTTCCTCTAACCGCGAGTCTCGGACTATGCGGTTCAGCGAAATGCTTCGACCCTGGGATTGCAGTCCCTTTCCTTCGTGAATCCATCGGAGCCCCCGGCAGGAAACGATTCATATAGAGCGATTACGGGATGAAGGACTACTTTAAAATCCAGCCGCTCTGCAGATGAAACGCCTTTAAATCGATCCATCTACGGTTCGTCGTAATAGCAAGCAGCTGGTTAGGTGTATTTGAACTATGTCCTTGAACTAGTGGAGCTTCTGATACACTTTTGCCATTCTGTCATGATATCGGGTCATAGCGCTAATGTATCGATGACCTGGGCGCAGCGACTCAAGCGGGTTTTCACTTTGGATCGTCAGTAGAAACTGTGGGTGAGTTTTGGCTCCGGGAGTTTTCCAAGCGCATGGTAGAGCGAGAGTTCTGTTATTCGGAAGGTCCGAAAGCCGTAGGCTTTTCTCATGGTGAGTTTGGCCTTGTTGTTCATGCCTTCGATCACACCGCTGGAGAAGGCTTTTCGAGCGCGGAAATAGTTCAGCAGCAGCTCGCGGTGGGTGCGTAGCGTGCGGGCGAACTTCTTCATCGGCGCGATTCTCGAGCGCATGACCTGGGTGCACCACTGATCGAGAAACTTGCCCGCCCAGGTGGGCGAGTCGTAGTCCCAGAACTGCTGGAAGTCCTCCTTGAGGAGGTAGGCGCGTACGCTCTGCAGGTTGTAGCGCAGCAGATCGCGCAGTTTGAGACGCTGGGTGTCGGTGAGATTCGCGCGACGCTTGAGCAGGCACCAGCGGGACTTCTTGAGCACCGGCTGATAGCCGTCCTGGGCCATGCGCTGCGCCTCGGCGGAGCGTACCTTGTCGATGGCCAGGTTCATCTTCGCCACGACGTGGAAGCGGTCGAGGATGTTCAGGGCATTGATGCAGTGCTTCTCGATCATCTTGAGGTAGGGCTTCCACATGTCCGAGCAGACGAACTCGATGGTTTGCGCCAGTTCCGTGCCGATCAGGGTGAAGAACTGCTCGAAGCTCGCTTGCGTGCGTTCCTTGCCCACCCATAGCAGGCGGGTGCAGCCGGCCTCGATCTGATAGACCAGGGTCAGATAGTGGTGCCCGCGTCCATACTGGATCTCGTCCACGCCGATGGCGCGAAGCGGGCCGAGCTGGCGCTGTTGCAGCCCCCACTCGACGACGTACTCCACGGCCTGGCAGACCTTCTCCCAAGAGCTGTGGAAACTTCGCGCGGTCTCCTGCCAGGAGAGCTTCCGCGCCCAGTGGGCCAGATAAAGCATGTAGGCGCGGGTCAGGGTGTGCTTGCCGATGCCCCACGGCACCTCTTCCACCTTGACCCCGCAGGCGCTGCACTGCACCCGCCGCATGCGGTACAGTAACACCACCGCGAAACCCCAGATCGGGATGAACTCGAAGCGCCGCTCGGGCTGAGTGTCATAACCGCGGGCGCTTTGACCACAGCCCGAACAGCGCGGCCGGGAGCCGCGCCGGGGGCGCACCGCGACTTCGATGGTCTGGGTGCTTTGGTTGAGTCGGGCGCCTTCATAGACAAAGCCGGGGCAGTGGTGACAGGCATTGAGCAGACGGGTCAGCAACATGGGCATCTCGCACCGCAAAGTCAGCAGACCTGCCATTATTCCAGACGCAGCGGCTGCCCTTGCGCAGTTTTGCCCGGACCTTTCGAACTGGGCGCAATCCTGGCAGGGCGAAGCAGACGATGTGCCCATCGGCCAGGACATCGTGGAGCAGCTCAAACCCTTCCTGCTGGAGCTCCTGCACCAGCCGCTTGCCGTCAAGACCCGGGCCCGGCATCGTGATCATCTCTGGATGCTCGGCGGCGAGATCATCCGCCGTCGGTACGAGGATCCAGACCTCGCCCGCCAGCCGGCCAAGGAGCTGCTCGCCGCGCTCCTCGAAGAGGACGGGGGACCCCTCATCTGGCCGCGCATCAGCGAATCCGAACAGAAGTCCTTCGATGCCACCTGCCGCAAGCTATACCGCTTCCTGCAGCAGGGCAAAGCCCCTTAACCTACGGCCAATCCACCCACAGATTTCGCCGACGAGCCTTCACTTTCAACATCACCAATGGGCGGACAGTGTGGTTGAATTATGGCTAGACTTTGTGCAGGGATGGCGCTTGTTTTACCTAGCAGCCTGTCGGACTTAAGGGTCTGGTCGCGGCCCGGCACCGACCGCAAACGTGTGGTGCGCACGTTGTTGGCGCATATTCAGCTTCTGCTCGCGCCGATTGGCTCAAGACAAGCGAATTTCGCCGCCTTTCAGGCCCATCGGGCGGATTGCGGGCGCAATGCGGCTATGCGTTTGAGCTTCCACGCGAGGCACACCAGAGTCCATTCGTTGCCGACATTCGCCAATCCGCGCAGCAGGAACTGGCGAAACCCCATTACCGACTTGATGATCCCGAACACCGATTCGACGGTCTGCTTGCGCAGCGTATAGGTCGCACGGCCGGCCCGGGTCTTGAGCGTATGCTTCATCTGCGCAACGGCGCTAGCCTGGATTGCTACCGCCCCCTTGGCCTAACGATTACGGGCTGAGCAGTACGGCTTTTCTCGAAGATGGCGGGCTTCGACCGATTCTGTCATTAGTCGAACCATAGACGTATACATATACGCCACACGGTCACTGAACGGCGCTCGACGAAGCACCGAGTCGCCTGCGCTGGTCTGGTCGAATTGCTTAGAGCCGGTTTTACAGGCTCTGCGGCACGTTTTACTTAAAACCAGCTGGGATTTTGACTTGTAATCTCGTTTCCGATGTGACATGGTGGGCATATGTCTCATCAGTCTGGTGAAGAGACAACGGATAGCGCCCTCCAGCGGGTCTTCTTGGAACCCGCCAACCCCACCCACCGCCAATACGAAGCCCTGCGCGCGTATTTCGTCGAGCAACTGCCCTCCGGCGAGGTCGCCGCGCGCTTCGGCTACACCGCTGGAAGCTTTCGCGTGCTGTGCCATGAGTTTCGGCAAAACCCCCAGCGTGCCTTCTTTCTGCCCGTGCTCAAGGGACCGCAGGCCTCGCCCAAGCGCGACGCGACGCACGAGAAAGTCATCGAGTTGCGTAAACAGAACCTCTCGATCTACGACATCAGCCGAATGCTGCAGGAGCAAGATCGCCGCTTAAGCCCTGCGGCTGTGGCGCGCGTGCTGCAGGAGGCCGGCTTTGCCAAGCTGCCGCGGCGCGTCGATGAAGAGCGGCCCCGCGCACCGCGGCCCGATGCAGCTGCGGTCGCCGATGTGCGCCAGTTGGATCTGTCGCCCCGACACTTTCGCACCCAGTTCGGCGGACTGTTCCTATTCGTGCCGTACCTGGCACAGATTCCGCTGGAAAAAATGCTGCAGCAGACCGGCTTCCCCGGTACGCAGCAGCTGCCCGCGGCTCAGGCGATGCGGGCGCTGTTGGCGCTCAAACTCTTCGGCAAGGCTCGGCACAGCCACGTCATGAGCTCGGTGTTCGATGAGGGACTGGCGTTGTTTGCCGGGCTCAATGTGCCCCCGAAGCGTGCGTTCCTGACCCAATACAGCTGCCGCATTGCGCCGGCGGCCTATCCGAAGTTCATGAGCCGTTGGTTCGATGCCATGCAGGAGCTGGGCCTTGAGCACGGGGGCTCTTTTGATGTGGACTTTCACACCATCCCCTTTCACGGCGAGGATGCACTGCTGCAGAAGCACTACATCTCCAAGCGCAGCCGCCGGCAAAAGGGCGTGCTCGCCTTCCTCGCCCAGGATGCCGGCAAACGGGTGTTCTGCTATGCCAATGCCGCGGTACGCAAGGAAGATCAGAACGCGGAGATCCTGCGCTTCATCGAGTACTGGAAGCAGCGCACCGGGCATCTGCCCGAGGAACTGGTGTTTGACTCCAAGCTCACCACCTACCGCAACTTGAGCGAGCTCAACCGGCTCGGCGTGCAGTTCATCACGCTGCGCCGGCGGGATGCGAAACTCCTCCAGCAGATCCACGCTCTGGCGCCCTCGGCCTGGCGGCGTATCGAGCTGCAGAGCCTTTCACGCGCCTACCGTACGCCGCGGATCTGGGATCAGCGCATCAGCCTGCGCGATTATCAGGGACCGATCCGCCAGATCGTCGTCACCGATCTGGGCCATGAGGAACCCACGATCGTGCTGACCAACCAGCTCAAGCGTTCCGCGGTGACCCTGGTGCAACGCTATGCGCAACGCATGCTCATCGAAAACGGCATCGCCGACGGGGTGGACTTCTTTCACATGGATGCGCTCTCCTCGGCGGTGGCGATGAAAGTCAGTTGCGATCTGCAGCTGACCTTGATGGCCAGCTCCCTGTACCGCCTGCTCGGCGAGCAGGTCGGCAACGGCTATGCCACGGCCAAGTCGCAACACATCTTCCGCGACTTCATCGACGCCGTGGCACACGTGACGATCGCCGAGCGCGATATCCAGGTGCGCTTCCAAAAACGCGCCCACAATCCCTTGCTGCTCGCCGCCGGCTTCACAAAGATCGACCAACCTGTCCCATGGTTGGGCAACAAGCGCTTGCAGCTGCTCTTCGGATAGCCGTGCTGGAGGGCGGCACCATTGCCCATCGCACGGCGCTGGCCGAGGTGCTGTGCGCGCAGTTTGGGTTTCGCGATGTGCGGGGTCGCCCGCAGCGCGCCGGCTGCCTCAAGGCGCTGCGCGAGCTCGAGCGTAGTGGGCATCTGCAGTTGCCGGCGGCGCAGACGCCCGGGCGCCGGTGCGGTGCGCGCGAGGGCGCGGCGCCGGTACCTGCGGCGCAGGGGGTGCCTGCGCAAACGGGGGCGGTGCGCGATCTGGAACTGATCCTGGTGAGCGATGCCGCGCAGCGCGCGATCTGGAATGGGCTGATGGCCCATGAACACCCGCGTGGGGCGGGCCCGCTGGTGGGCTGTCAGCTGCGCTACCTGATCGGTTCGGCCCATGGTTGGCTGGGCGCGATCGGCTTTGGAGCGGCGGCGCTGAAGCTGGCGGCACGCGATCACTGGATCGGCTGGGACGAGGCGCAGCGGCGCGCCCATCTGCTGCGCGTGGTCGGGCTGAATCGCTTTCTGATCCGCCCTGGGGTGCGCTGCCGCAACCTGGCCTCGCACGTGCTGGGCGCTGTGCTGCGCCGGCTGGGGGAGGACTTTGAGCGCCACTTCGGCTACCGTCCGTGGCTGGTGGAGACCTTCGTGGAGAGCCGGGTGCACTCGGGCGCGAGCCTGAAGGCGGCGAACTGGCGGTATGTGGGACCAAGCCGCGGGCGGGGCCGTCAGGATCGCCACCGGACGGGGACTGAGACCCCGAAGGCGATCTATCTCTATGCACTGGATCGGCAGTGGCGCCAGCACCTCGGCGTGGGGCCGGCGCCGGTGCTGGCCCATGGGCCGCTGGCGCCGGGGGTGGGCCTGCAGGGGCAGCAGTGGGCCGAGCAGGAATTCGGGCAAGCGCCGCTCGGCGATCAACGACTGAGCCGCAGGTTGGTGATGAGTGCAAAACGTCAAGCCGAAGACCCGCTGCGCGCCTTTACGGGCGTGGCACGCGAGGACTGGGCCGCGGTCAAGGGCTACTACCGACTGATCGATCAGCCGGAAGATTCCGCCGTCACGCCCGAGAACATCCTGGCCCCGCACCGCCGCCAGAGCGTGCGCCGCATGCAGGCCCAGGCGACGGTGCTGTGCCTGCAGGACGGCACGGATCTGAACTTCACCAACCATGCGCAGAGCACGGGCCTGGGGGTGATGGGCAGCAACCAGACCGGCGCCCAGAGCCTGGGCCTGCATGTGCACTCGACCCTGGCGGTGAGCACCGAAGGGCTGCCCCTGGGCGTGCTGCGCGCCCGTTTCGAGGCCCCGCAGCCGAAGCCCAAAACCACGGGCAAGCCGCAGCGTGCGGCGCTGGCCGAGCGCAAGAGTTTTCGCTGGATCGAGGGGCTGCGCGATTGCGCCCGCCTGGCGGCCGAGCTGCCGCGCACCCGCCTCGTCAGCGTCATGGACCGCGAGGCCGACTTCTTCGACCTGTTCCTCGAGCAACGCCAATGCCCCGACGTCGAGGTCGTGGTGCGCGCCCAGCACGACCGCCGCCTGCACGACCCGAGCAAACTCTTCGACACGCTGCGGGCCGCTCCCGTGCACGCGTGGTTGGAGCTCAGCATCGATCGCCAGAGCGCTCGACCCAAGCGCAGCGGCAAACCCGCCCGCCCGGCGCGCCAGGCCCGTACCGCACAGGTGGCGCTGCGCTACCGGCAGGTGAGCTTCGCCTCGAGCCTCCCGGAACACGCCGGCAGCGAGCCGCTCACGCTGTGGGTGGTGCATGCCCGCGAGCAATCCCCACCCGCCGGTGCGAAACGACTGGAATGGTTCCTGCTGACCAGTGTGGCGATCGACTGCAGCGAGCGTGCGCGCGAGATCCTCGCGTGGTACTGCCTGCGCTGGCGCATCGAGGACTGGCATCGGGTGCTCAAGAGCGGGTGCCGCATCGAACGCCTGGCCCACCAAAGCGCCGGGCGACTCGAGCGCGCCATCGCCATCCGCATGGTGATCGCCTGGCGCATCATGCTGATGACCCTGCTCGGGCGCGAGACCAGCGATCTGCACCCGCAGCTGATGTTCTCGGACATCGAGCTCAAGGTGCTCAACGCCTACCCGATCCCGCGGCCGGGCCCCCATCGTGACGCTGAATGATGCGGTACGCTGGGTGGCCATCCTCGGCGGCTATCAAAACCGCAAACACGACCCGCCACCGGGCCATCAGCTGATGTGGTACGGCTACACGACTTTGGCCGGCATGTGTGCGGGTTTTCTGCTCCACGAGACGATGCAATGACACGCTCGATCCGAAACGAAACTTTGTCTCCAAAACTTGTGGGTAAAGGGCAGGGCTAGCGAGGGCTACTACGGTAATGGCATGCTTTCCCTATGGCCAAATGACGAGAAACTCGGCCCCTACAGTCAGACCGTGGCCCAGCATTCTTACCTGCCGTCGGCGTTCCACCGCAGTGTGGATTTCTGCGGCTCCTGTCACGACGTTTCCAATCCGGTCATTGGCGACCTGGCGCCGAACCATGGCACCCAGGCAGACGCACCGGCGGTAATCGCGGACGGCACACTGGATGCGCCGATTGATCTTTCTCCCAGCCCGGCCAAGGCGGCGTTCAATAACCCGCCCTATGCCTGCGGCATTGTCGAGCGCACTTTCAGCGAATACAAATCCAGCGTCTTTCCGACTACACCGGTTTCCAGCTTCAACAACCTGCCCGCCGATTTCCGGCTTCCCGGCGGCGCGCTGGAAATGACCTACCAGGCCGCGCTTCAGGCCGGAAGGGGGGGTGACTATGAAGACGGCACAACGCGCTACTTCAGCTGTCAGAGCTGTCATATGAGACCCGTCGAGGACAAAGGCTGCAACAGGAGCACTGCGCCGTTGCGTTCCGATCTGCCGAAACACGACCAGACCGTCAACTACTGGTTCGCCAACATGACGCAATACCAGGGTACCCGGGGTACCCTGCGCATCGGCGGAGGACTGACCGACAATCAGAGGCTGGCCATGGACCTGGGCCAACAGCGCGCCGTGACCCACCTCACCCAGGCGGCTTCATTGACGGTCGATGGCAATACCCTGAAAATCGTCAACCTCACCGGACACAAGCTGATCACCGGTAACCCCGAAGCCCGCCGCATGTGGCTGAACATCATATGGTATGACGGCAGCAACATGCTGCTGCGCGAAGACGGCGCCTACGGTCCCATCGGCGCGAGCATCCCGAACCCGGCCGGCGGTCCGGATGTGCAGGTCGAGTCGATCGTCGATCTGAACGACCCCAACACGAAAATCTACGAGACCCACTATGCGATAACCAAGGAGTGGGCGGTTAAACTACTCGCGGCCGGTTTTCCGCCGGTCTGGTGTTGAGTTACGATCGCATGACCGGTGACCCGGATTTCACCCTGGGGGGAACTGGCCGCACAGCCGGCCGGGCAGCTATCACGAAAGCTTCCATTTCGCGCTCAGCAACTACGTCGCAGGCGACAACCGTATCCCCACCCTACGGCATGAGCTACGATGTGGCCCAAAAGCGTAACGTGCTGCCGGTGCCGGCCAGCCAGTACGGCGATCCGGGCGCGGGCGGCACCTACAATTGCTGGGATGAAATCAACCTGAATCCGCCCGCCGGCGCTGTCTACGCCACCATCGACCTGCTTTATCAGGGCACCAGCTGGGAATACATCCAGTTCCTGTGGAAAGCCAATAACGGTCAGAATGCGTTCCTCGGCCAGGAAGGCGTGAACATGCTGGATGCGTGGATAAATGCCGATGTTCCGAGTGCCGTGGAAGTCGCCGGCGACCGCAAGATGATGCCGCCCGTGATCATGGCCTCTACGACCTGGGGCACGCCTCCTGTTGAGGACGCGGACGATGACAGCGTCCCGGACAACCAGGACAACTGCATCAATACGCCCAACGCCGATCAGCGTGATACCAACGGGGATGGATACGGCAATATCTGCGACGCTGACCTGGACCCGTCGGGCTTTGTCGACGCGGGTGACCTGTCGATATACCGGGCCCGTCGCACGTCGACGAATCCCGATGCGGATTTCAATGGTAGCGGGTTTGTCGACGCCGCCGATCCGTCAATATCCCCGTCCCTGTATCGCGCGTCCCCCGGGTCCCTGCTGTATCGGCCTCCCGGGCGGCTGCCAGGTGGTGACTACCAGCGGTGGCACCGACGCGACCGCGGCAGGAACAGCGCCAACGGTGCAGATGCCGCCCGACCGCAGGAACTGAGTTGCGATTTTCTTCCCATCAGGTTCGGTTTCGACAGGAATCGCGAACGTGACCAAGGCAATTCGATGGCATGTGATCATCGCCGTAGCTGCAGTGATTGCTTATCGGTCCAGTTAACGGCGCCACGGCTTGCAACCCCTGCGTATGCCGCGCCGAGGAGGCGCCGGGAGAAGGGAGGGTCATGCTTTGTCTACTGAACGTCTGGTAATGCTTGGATTGAACGCGCTTGCCAGAGCGCATGAGGGGGACTACTTTGCGAACGGCCATCGCGGCGCCGCGATGGTGGCCGCCCATTTGCTCTGCAGGGAAAACAATCTGAGTGACATGGTCGGGTCGCGAATCGAGGAGCTGGTCGATTTGAACTGGTCGAGAGCACCGTTGTGCGCGGGATTTCCCGACGAAGAGCCCCGGCCCGAACGGATCAACGATATTGGTCTTACACTGATTGAAGGGGCAGATACGTTGCGGGAAGTCGGGCATAACGCAATCTTCACGATGTTGGCGATGAAGGGTTTTCGACTGATGCCTGAGGCAGCAACGCCGGCGCGAATCGAAGGCGTATGCCGCCTGATTCGCATGTTCAAGCCATGGCGTGATGTCGCGCCGGATCCTGAAATCAATCCTCCCCCATTTGAGGATCTGCAAGCCGCGTCCCGGTACATCTTGCGCGAAGCGTGTGATGCCGTCGACAGGTTCGCCGGTTTCGGGCAGGGCTATTCCGGTCACATGCTTACCTTTGGTCAGACACTGGTCGAGCTGGCAGCAATGGGGGACATCGCGTTGGCCGAAAGCTGCCGCAATGCCTTCCGTAAATACGTAACCGTCACACGACTCGGTCCTGAGCCGGGGGCAAGAGCCATCCCCGACCACCCCCACAGTGATCTAAGACCAACGGAGGCGGCCTACTGGAAGGCCCGGCGTGACCACCATGTGGATATCGGGCACGTTTTCAAGTATCCCTACAGTGCTTATGATCTGCTTCGGCGCGCGGAGGATCCGGCGCTGGCACAGGACTGGGACAAGCGGGCCGACCAAGTCTTCTGACGCTTGGGCCGGCCGGTTTATTTCCGCGTCCGGCCTGCTAGGATCGCGAAATCCCGACAGCTGCAAAGGGCGCTCTGAGTCAGCGAACCGCGCTCCGAAAAATCCGATACCTCAGCGCCCTCAAAGAACACGTGTGGTTCCTTTGCCGTCTGGATAGCCCTGAGACAAATGCTCCGGTAGTTCTTGGGCCGAACCGGAATGAGTTTCGATCTTCTGCGCCTGCCGAACACGTGATACTCATGCCCTTCTAGCGGCGACAACCGAAAGAGCGCACTGCGCGACGAAGCGCCTCTGCGGTAGGGACGCCGGTTACCCGGGGCCCCCGCCCAGGTAGGGTCGAGAACTGGCGCGCGCACGGTAGGCGCCGGTGCGAGTTCCGCCGCTTTCGCGATGGCCCGCAGTCCGGTAACCATGGTCACGTTTCCAGCTCCCCCACGTCGAACGCAGCATGCCGTTTTCCGGCACTACGCTCTCCTGTTTGCTTCAGGCCAGATTTTTAGGCTTCGATGTCTCTGGGCTTCACGTCCTCCACCGGGAGCTTGCCGATGGCGGGTTTGATGTCCCTCTCGATCCGGCTTCGGACGATGTCAGGGTGCTTCCAAAGGGGGAAGAATCATGCGCTTGAAATAATCGTCTGCCAGTTGCGCCACATTCACAGCTCGCTTATCGGTTTCGATCTTGGCGCGGGCCCGCACCTTGCGCTGCTGCTTCCCGGGCCACGTCGTAGCCGAGCGCTACCCGCGCGCGGAGTTTCCTTTGCAAATTTGCGGGCGTCTGCCAGCGAGAGAGCGCTGTAACTACCCAAAACCATCACACGCTGTTTGCCCGCGAACCGGTAGCGAAACCGCCAGACTGGCAACTTGTAGCCCTGCCGGCAGCAGAGAAGTAAGCCGTCACCGTCGCCGCGCTGGTCGAGCCGTTCGGTGCGCTTTATCCAATGCCGAATCTGCACGTCGGTAAGCTTGCCCATGACGCTCCCTCTCAGGTGAGCACCCCTAAAAGTGCACCCCTTCAGGGGTGCGCATAGGGGTGCACTATGAGATCGCGCGAGAGGAGGTGCAACGG